>WGNJ01000016.1 GCA_016124635.1 Alphaproteobacteria bacterium
AATCTAATGATCGTCATGTTGGTTGGCGGTCTTTGGCATGGCGCTTCATGGACTTTTGTCGCTTGGGGCGGCCTGCATGGCCTCTATCTGACGGCAAATCACCTTTGGCGCGGCTGGCGCGGCGTGCGCGCCCGGACGCCCACGTCCGTAGTTGCCAACACGATCGCAACCTTTCTGGCCGTGCTCGTGGCCTGGGTATTCTTTCGCGCCGCGACATTCGCCGGTGCGGCTCACTTGCTTGAAGCCATGATTGGGCTGCAGCGCATAGGGTTCGGCATCGATCCCGCGACAGCATCCATAATTCTATTGGGCTTGAGCCTGGTCTACCTGTTACCCGACACGCCGCAACTGTTTGCGCCGGTCCTTCGCGACGACGTCCTGAAGGAAGCGCAAATCGAGCGCACGGCGCATGTATCTCTCATTCGCTTGCGCTGGGCACCCACCGCGGCATACGCGGTGGCGATCGGACTTCTTGCCTTTACGGTAATCGTCAATCTCTCCAAGACGTCGGAGTTCATCTACTATCAGTTCTAGTTCGCATGGCTTGGCGCGCGTACGCTCGCGCGCGGCGCATCTTCAAGATCCGCCCAATAGTCGTATCCGAAATCGTATTTGAGGTGCGGCCCGATGATGCGCCGGAACTCTGCCAGCTCATTCGGTCCGAAGCTCGGCCTGTCGCTCTCGCCATCCAAACGGATCACGGTCTGCGGGTTGTTCGGATCGCGCCGCTTCATCATGACTTCCTTCGACGAAGATTGCACGGCGAACTCGATCGAATCCTTGGATAGGCCCATTCGCAGATGGTCCGATATTGCCAACAGCCCGGATTGAGGCGCCTCGAGAAGATCCTCATACTTGACGAAGAGCACGTCGCCCGGAAAGCGCACGCCGACGTCTCCCCATCGATTGAGGAAATGGATGTACCACCAGATATCGGCGCGAAAACGGCGGCCAAGCGGATCGCCGCGAAGGAATTCGTCGAATGACACACCGTATTCCCCGCGCCACTTCACATAGAAAGACGCCAGAGCGTCGCGCAAGTCTCGAATGATCACGACGTACTTTGGAAACGGCGCGACGCTGCGCAGCCAGCGCCAATTCATCGCAACATGCGGAATCGAATGCGAAGCAGCGACCCTTGGCACGTGCTCATAAAGGCGCTTGTGTTTCGGATGACCGATAATGTCGTCAGTGCTGGGATTGTCCGAGTAGCGTGGTTCGGGCACCTCGTATTGCTTTGCCAAAGCGACGTTCAATGCGTAGTTGACCCAATGAGTCCCCGAATTCTTTGCGGTAACGATGAAGCCGAGAAAGTCGCGATTCGCCAGCATCGCGAAGTTGGTGAGATCGTTGTTCAGCGTTCGCGCCACGAAGCGCCAGTCGCGCCCGCTGAGCGGACACGGCCGGTACACGGGCGCGACACCCGCGCTTTCTACGGTCATTACTCCTTGCACCACAGCGCCAAACTTGATGCCACCCAAAATTGTTACGAAGGACTTACCATTCCGTAAGCTCATGTAAAGTGGGTTATGACGACGGCCACATCCGGCGAATAAGCTTCATCAAGATGAACAGCCGCAGAAGATGACTCGCTATCTACGCCTTTTGCTGGGAATCCCGCTCGCCCTGACCTTCGCAATGGCGGCGATCAACGTGCTCGTCGACCCGTTCGATATTTATAGAATCGCGGCGATTAAAGGCTTCAACGAGCCGAAACCTGAACGCGGTTCAGACGGAGCACGGGTCGCGATCGGATTCGATCTTGTCCGCGGCAAGTACGCGGTTCTCTTTCTCGGCACGTCGCGTGTTCAGAATGGCATTCCGGATCAAATCGACGGGCTGCCTTCGCCGATCGAAAACGCCGGGATGCCGAGCGCCGACGTCATCGAGATTGCTCGTGCAACCGCGCTCGCGAGCCGGCACAAATCTCTTCGCTGTGTATTCATCGGCCTGGATTACGAGATGGCCGACAGCAGCGCAAAAACCAAAGGTACGTACTGGCTTTCGCCGCTGTCCGGCGCGTCCCCGGCCATGTCGCGCCTTCGCACCGCCCTTTCCATCACCACGTTCCACCGTTCGCTCGACACCTTGAGCGTAGATGCATTTGGCATGGCGAGCGGCAAACGCGTTTTCGGCATCAAGGGACAGCGAGCACGCTTCGTCGCCATAACACGAGACTACTTCGCGAAATCCAGAAGCTTCGTCTACGATCCGCAACGGCTGCGCTTGATCGGCATTGTCGTCGAACGGTTGACGCGCGCCGGCATTCAAGTCGTCGGCTTCATACCGCCTATCCACGCATGGAACGAAGAAGCGTTCATTCGCGCCGGCAACGCGGACAACGCCAAGAGATTTCGGCGGGACCTCGTCCAAATCTTCGACCACGCATCGACGCGCACACCGCGGGCGCCTTGCGTGGCAGGCGGCGGCGCCGTGCTCTGGGATTTCGGCGGATTTCAGCCGCTGTCGGAAGTGCCGATTCCGGCCTCGTCGGCAACTGCGCTTCAGCCCTACTATCGTGAGACGTCGCACTTTCACACGTCAGTCGGCACCGCGTTGGTCAGGCGTATGTTGGGCCTTGACTACGCAATTCCATTCAAAGCTCAAGACTTCGGCGTCCGGCTGACGGCAACAAAACTGGACGCTGACCTTTCGGCAATAGATCGGCGCCGTAGCGAATGGTTGGCGCGAAGCGCCGACGCAACCCAATTGGCCGCCATGATTTCAAAATGGCGCAAGACTGACGCCGACAAGAGATCGACGACCGAAAAATATAGCCTTACCACCGCTGACTTGAGCGAGTTCGAAGAACCCTAGAGTCGGGTGGCGACGGCGGTTCCCGCGCCTAAACGCTCACTCGGCGGCCTGTTGCGGCACACGGGCCGCCATTGCGTCGGTCTTCGGGGCCGCCACAGGGGCGCTGTTGTTGCTGTAGCCGAGCATGTGCATCGTACCGCCGCAGATCTCGTCGAACTGCCGCCGGCGTTCGGCAGTCCACTCAAGTTCCGATGGCCGGCCGCGAAGCAAGTCTTTGATCTTGAAGCGCGAGCCGTTCGCCTTGGTCTTGCGGCGGTTCTCCCACTCGGTTTGTGACAGGACAATTCCGGCCGGATCGAGCAGCCGCGCCTTGAGATAACCGTAGTCCTCGAGCGCGTGCTCGAGCTTGATGATCGGCAAGCGCTCCGCGAGGAGATGCGAAACGATATGATTCCATTGCCACGCAAGACGCTGAAATCGATCGTAGCCCTCCCAGGCCTTCAGCTCCTCCTCGGTATTTGGCACGAGCGAAATGCCCTTCGAGTAGGGCGTGTACATCTTCCGCGACCAGTTGGACGTGACCACCGCTCGACCGTCCCGAACCAGATGAAATATTTGCGCGTCCGGCCTCGCCTCGCGTAGCGCTTGAAGGCCAAAGGCAAGGTTGCAGTTAACGTCGACGAATCGCTCCGAGCCGGCAGCGAGCCGTTCTCCGCCGACGGCGCGTTCCTCGATGTCGCGGCGCAGCGCTGGGTGACGCGGGTTGTAGTAGCTGACGTACGAAAACTCGCGGGAGGTGAGGTACTCATGGCGGCTCGTCGCGTTTTCCGCACGGTCCAACAGCCCACCCAGGAAGGTGGTGCCGCTACGGCTTGCACCCGTTACGACGACGAGCCTCATTGTCCCCCTTACAGGCGCGTAAGATTTATTACTGTCCCCCCATTGGTGAGTCGATGCAAGGCGCAAGTTCGCCACGCCGATTCCGAGGCTGACGACAAGCTAACTATCGAAAACATCTAGCCTTTTACCGTTCACCGGGCGCGACATCGGGTGCCACCAATCACATTCGCGTGGGACGCCGCCCGGCATCTCGCAAGTCGACGGATTTCCGCATAAACAGTGCCGCCCAAAATATGAGCACCAATGAGCGGCCGCGCGCCAGTAACAACGGATCAGGCAAGGATAGATGCCTTCCTGTTCAAGCGGCTCGTCCCTCTGGACCGCGAGCGCCACGAGGATGCAGGACTAAGTTCGCACCGCTCATTCTCCGAGTACCATTTCCACTGGCTCCCGATCACGACTGCGGAAGTACCTGAAGCTTCGCGACACTTCCCGATCGTCTTGGCCGACACGCAGACCCCGATGCTTGCCGTCGTCGTTGGATTGCATCGGCGCCAATCGCTCTTCATCGACCGGCTTGGTCGTTGGACCGGCGGATACCTACCTCTCTATCTGCGCCAGATGCCGTTTCAAATTGTACGAATTCGGTCTGGCATCGCGCCTGCACAACCGGCCCTTTGCGTCGATCTCGATTCCGCGCTGATTGACCAGAACTCACGCGACAAGATTATTGATGGCGACGGCGTAAGCGCGCTGGCGCAAGACGCGGTCAGTGCGGCAGCGGAGTTCGAGCAAGGAATCTTCGCCACCGCATCCTTTGCTCAGGCGCTGGAAAGATCACAGCTCGCCGTCTCCCTCGGCGCCATACCGGAAGCAGCAGACTGCCTTTCGCTGCGTTCCCTAAAGGCCGTGTCGCCGTTGCGGCTCCACAGTGCGTCGCCGCAGATGCTGGCGCCGTTCGTGACCGCCGGCGCGAAACCGCTGCTCGACGCGTGTGCGCGGTCGCTCGCGCACTTCGAGCCGCTCAGACGTCTCCAAGAAAGACATTACGCCGACAGGGAGGCGCATTTGCGGCCCGATCTGTGAGCGACGACTTCATGAGCCGCGGATACGTAATCCAGCGCCAAGCGATCCCGCCATCGCTGGCGAAATTCCTCACACGGCAATTGCAGCTCATTCGCCAAGTCGACAAGCAGGGCCAAGGCGATGATCAAGTGCCGACGAGCTACTCGATCTACGGTGCTATTCCGTTCGAGACGCTGCTTGACGAATTGGCTCCGCAGTTCAGCGCACTGACCGGCCTCCAGCTGTCGCCGACCTATTCCTATGCCCGCATCTACGATCGTGGGGCCACGCTTGCGCGTCACCGGGATCGCGCGGCCTGCGAAAACAGCGTCAGCCTGATGCTCGGCTATGATGGCGAAGCGCCCTGGTCTTTGTGGCTCCAGGACAAACAAGGCCGCGAGGTCGAGGTTTTGCTCGAGCCCGGCGATGCGCTCGTCTACCGCGGTTGTGAATGTGATCATTGGCGCGACAAGTTCACGTCCGGAACCTGGCAGGCCCAAACGTTTCTTCACTACGTCGATGAAAACGGTCCGTACGCGGAGGAGAAACTCGACGGCCGTCCATACCTTGGCTACAAGAAGCCGATCAACCGCATGCTTCAGCGCGGACAGATCGCAGCGAACGAGTAAAGCTCGCACGCCAGCCCTGTGGCGCCCGACATCTTGCACGGAAGAAGCAAGACGATCGGCCGCTAAGTTCCACCGTTCGTAATACTATGAGCGCGGGGCCTTCGCCCGACGCTTGACGGCGCGCTCGATCCACGGACACATCGCCGCTTCATGTCGGACCAATCCCCGCCCCCGCTTCGCGTCGCCAATCTCAGCAAATCCTATCGCCTGCCTGGCGGCGGCGCGTTCGAAGCCGTGCATGATGTCTCGTTTGAGGTTACGGCCAAGCAATGCTTCGGCTTGCTGGGACCGAACGGCGCCGGCAAATCGACGACCATTCAGTGCATTTGCGGCTTCTACCCGCCGACGACGGGAAATGTCTTCATTTCCGGTATCGACGTCCACACCAAGCCGAAGCAGGCGCGCCAAGGGCTTGGCGTTTGCAATCAAGAAGACACGCTCGACAGCGACTTCAACGTCACCAATCAGCTGATCCGTCACGCCGCCTATTTCTACATCGACCGCCATACGGCACGCGATCGCGCACAGAAGCTGCTTGAACGCTTCGGTCTAACCGACAAGGCGACGCAGATGATTGAAAGCTTGTCGGGCGGGCTACGTCGCCGCCTACAGGTCGCCCGCGCCTTGATCTCGGAACCGAAGGTCCTCGTTCTGGACGAGCCGACGACCGGGCTCGACCCCGACGCGCGCCGCGAACTCTGGGAAGTCCTGACCGAAGCCCGAGAAAAAGGTACGGCGATCTTGCTTTCGACGCATTACATGGATGAGGCGGAGCGTCTCTGCGACCGCATTGCCATCATCTACAAAGGTAGAATTCTCGACATCGACTCGCCCGAGCGCCTGATCAAAAAACACATTGCGCGCGACGAGGTCGAAGAAGAGGTCCGCCCCGGCGTCCTTTGGAAGCGCAAGCCCAATCTTGAGGACGTCTACCTCAAGCTGACCGGCAGCCGGCTCGGCGTGGAGGGCCTCTAGATGTCCGATTGGCTTTGGGGCGTGTCCCGCGTCTGGCTGCGCTATTACGACGTCTTCACCAAGAGCGTTGTGTTCTACGTCGTCACGACATTCGTCCAGCCGGTGCTTTATCTCCTTGCATTCGGCGTCGGCGTCGGCGCCCTCGTCGGCATCTTGAACGCCAACGGGACGCCGGTGACCTACCGAAGCTTCGTCTTCTCCGGCGTCATCGGGCAGACGGCGCTCTTCTCCGGCTTCTTCGAGGGAGCCTACGGCGCCTTCGTGCGCATGTATTACCAGCGCGTCTTTCAGGCGATAGCGATAACGCCGATCACCTTGTCGGAGGTGCTTTGGGGCGAACTCTTGTGGGACGCCACCAAAGCGGCCGTCGCGGCCGAGGGCGTCGCTCTCATCGGCGTCCTCACCGGCGACTTCTCGCCATGGTCCCTTCTAACGCTCGTGCCAGTGTGCTTCTTCGGCTCTTTCTTGTTCGCCGGCATGGGTTTGATGTCGGCGGCCTATGCCCGCGACATCGATCAGCTCTCTTACCCGCAATATCTGCTTGTCATGCCGATGTTCTTGTTCTGCGGCGTCTTCTACCCGATCGAAGCCCTGCCCCAGGCGCTGCAAGTCGTTGCCTGGGTCTTTCCTCTGACCGCCGTTAACTCCCTCGTCCGCACACTGACACTGGGTCTGCCGTTCCAGTGGTGGGCTGTTCCCATCCTTTTCGCCTGGCTGACGCTCCTGGTCGTCCTGTCGCGTCGCGCCATGTTCCGGCGGCTAGTAAAATAGGCACGATCCCCTTTCGAAGGGCGCAGAGAGTCGACTGTGAGTAACGTATGACCCGCCGTCTTTTGGTCGTCGAGGACGACACCAGCACGCTTGAGTACGTGGCAAAGGGCTTTGAGGAGTTGGGCTGGGTCGTCGAACGCCACGCGGACGGACGCGACGGCCTTCACCTTGCGACCTCCTCCGAGTTCGACCTCATCATTCTCGATCGCAACCTACCCGGCATGGACGGCCTCTCGGTGCTGAAAGCCATCCGCGCCAGCGGCCTCGAGACACCCGTCATCATCCTCTCAGCCATTTCGCATGTCGACGAGCGCGTGAAGGGTCTGCGCGCCGGCGGCGACGATTACGTGACTAAGCCGTTTCATTTTTCCGAGCTGCATGCCCGTGCCGACGTCCTGCTCAAACGCAAGGCGCCGGCCGCCGCGCAAACCGTGCTCGTCTGCGGCGATCTGCAGATGGAGCTGCTCGCGCGCCGCGTCATGCGGGCCGGGCGCGAGATCGCGCTGCTTCCACGCGAATTCAAGCTGCTCGAATTCTTCCTGCGCCACAAAGAGCAAGTCGTCACGCGAACGATGCTGCTCGAAGGCGTCTGGGACTATCGCTACGACCCGCATACCAACATCATCGACACGCACATCTCACGATTGCGCAAGAAGATCGAAGACGGCTTCGACAAGCCCATCCTGCACACCGTGCGCGGCGTCGGTTACCGCCTGTCGCTGCAGCCGTGAGCGGACATTGGTCACGCCGCGTATTTCTTTCGCGCGACGCGCTCATCTATGCCGCGCTCGGCCTTGCGTTCATCGTCGCCAGTTCGGTCGCTGCTTTCTTGTTCATCGACGATCGCGTCGAACGGATCCTCTTGCAGCGACAAGCGGCCATCGTCGATTCCGAGCTGAAGTTGCTTGAGCTCGTCGATCGCGAAGAGGGCCGCGACGGTCTCGTCCGCTCGATCGCGCGCCGCGTCTCGGTCCCGAACGACGACTTCCAAATCCAAGCCTTGATCGACCGCAATGGCAAATATCTGGCCGGCGACGTCGATTGGCCGTCGGACCTTATTGTGGACGGCGCTTGGCGCCCGATCCAAACCTACGCGCGCAAAGGCGTCCCCGTGATCGGCTACGGCCGCGCCATCGTGCTGCCCGACGGCGCCAAGATCCTCGTCGGCCGCGATCGCTCGGCCCAGCGCGCGGTTCAATCGGCGCTCGCCGAGGCCCTGCTCACCGCGCTCGGAATATTGCTGGCAGTCGCTCTGGCGCTCGGCATCTTCCTCAATCGCCTGGTGCTCGGCCGCATCGACACGATCGCCACCACGGCCCGGCGGATCATCAGCGGCGATCTTCACGAGCGCATACCGGCGCGTGGCCAAGACAGCGAATTCGATCGTTTGACCGGCGTTCTCAATTCGATGCTGGAGCGCAACGAAGCGCACTTCGATCAGATGCGCCTGGTCACCGACGCCATCGCTCACGACCTGCGCGGGCCTTTGCAGCACATCAAGGCCGACCTCGAGCGCGTGCTGCTCGCAGAGGGCAAGGCGCCGCGCGAAGCCGCCGTCGCCAGGGCTGTCGGCGAGATCGATGAGGCGCTGTCGACCTTCAATGCCCTTCTCGATATCGCGCGCGCCGAAGCCGGCATCGGCCAAGAGACCTTCGACCAAGTCGACCTGGCGAATTTGGTCGAAGATGTGGTCGAGGTCTTCGGGCCCCTTGCCGAAGAGAAGCGTCAAAAGTTGACGGCGCAGTTGATGGCGATGGAAGTTCGCGGGCAGAGCACGCTGCTGCGCCAATCCGTCGGCAATCTCGTGCACAACGCGATCAAATTCTCGCCGCAAGGCGCGACGATCGTCGCGCGCCTCGACGACCGCGGCGGCAACGCGCGCATCATCGTCGAGGACAACGGCCCCGGCATCCCGGAGAACGAACGCGAAACCGCCCTGCAGCCATTCGGCCGCCTGTCGCGTGACCGTCCGACCGACGGCAAGGGCCTCGGCCTCGCGCTCGTCGCGGCCTGCGCCAAGCTCCACGGCGGCCGTTTCGTCCTCGAGGACGCGCACCCTGGCCTCCGCGCCATCATCGAGCTGCCGCCCGATTAGCTAGGTCATCACGAACGCATTGAGTTTGTTGCCGTCCGGGTCGCGGAAATAGGCGGCGTAGAAGTTGTCGCTACGCGCGCCCGGTTTGCCTTCGTCCTTCGCGCCCATCGACATCGCGAGGTTGTAGATGCGGTCGACTTGCGCCGTGTCCTTCGCTTCGAGCGCCACCATCACCCCGTTGCCGACGCTCGCCGCCTTTCCGTCGAACGGCTTGGTCAGCCCGATGCCGGCGCCGCCGCCAGGCACGCCCCAAGCGATAAACGTGTCCGACTCCATCATCCGCCCGACGCCCATCTCCTTGGCGATCGCGTCGTAGAATTCCGCGGCACGCTTCAAATCGTTGGTCCCGAGCGTGACATAACCGATCATGTTGGCCTCCCGTAATGGTCCTCGTTTGTAGCGAAGGCGCGTTCCGCAGACGAGTGCTTTGCCATCGCCGTCGCAAAACCGTTACCTTCGCCGGCATGGACATCGTCGTCATCAATCTCGATCGCGCCCCGCGCAAGCTGCAGGAGTTCGACGCCGCCAACCGCGGCCTCATCGCCTATGAGCGCTTCCCGGCCATCGACGGCCTCAAGGTGTCGAAGGAAGCGTTCGTCGCCAACGGAACGTTCCACCCGGATCTGCAATACACGCCAGGCGCCATCGGCTGCGCCCTTTCACACATCACGCTGTGGAAGCACGTCGCCGCCTCGGGCAAGACGCTGACGATCTGCGAGGACGACGCGCATTTCAACAAGGATTTCATGCGCTTCGCCGGCGACGCCGTCGCCAAGCTCTCCGGCAGATTCGATCTCATCCTCTGGGGTTGGAATTTCGACTCCGTGCTGTGCTTCGACCTCTGGGGCATCTCCTCCTGCGCCGCGATTTTCGACGCGAGCCAGATGCTGAACAGCGTCGAGCGCTTCAAGTCGATCAGCATGACGCCGACGCTCTACGCCCTCCAGCGCGCTTACGGCTGCCTCTGTTACACGCTCTCGCCCAGAGGCGCAGAAACGCTTCTGCGCGCCTTGCCGCTCCGGCCAATGGAGGTCTACTTCCCCGGCCTCAACAAGAACATGCCGAACACCGGTATCGATGTCGTCATGAGCCACCTCTACCCGCAGATGATCGCGCTCGTGAGCTTCCCGCCGCTCGTCCTGACCAAGCACGAGCGCCATCGTTCGACGACGCTCCTGGATAATCCGCACGCTTAGCGCTGGTGCTCGAGCTCGTAGAGCTCGGCCAATTCCTGCCGGCTGAAATGCAGATGCGGCCACAACGTGAGTAGCGCGGTTCGCCCGATCCTGCGCTCGAGCGCATGGAGCTCCGCAAAGTGCGCTTTATCTTCGGCGGTTGCCTTCGGCTTTTCGCCCCTCTCTCGTTCCAGCAGCATTTGTTCGGCACGCAGCACCAGCTCCGTGTGGAGCTGAATGAAGGCGAACATGTCCGTCACCTGCGCCTTTTCGAATTTCTGCGCCAAATCGTAGACGAACCGTCCGGCTTCGCTGTGCGCGTATTCGCCAGAACGCATATCCGCGAGCAACTGTTCATGGGTCTCGTAGTCGGTAAGCAGCCACTTGTGAATGGCGTGCTCGCTCTTGGCGAACACCAGAAAGAGCGCGACCGGCACCACGACCATCGTCGCCAGCGTCGCCACCAACGGCGCGTTCGGAAAATGGTTGAATGCCGAGTGCAGCACGATCGCGGCGCCGAGCCCCGGCAAATACCAGAACCACTGGAAACGCGAATGCCGTTCCGTCAGCGATTGCGCAAGCACGCCGAAGATGGCGGTCGCGCCGCCGTGCATGAGCGCCGTGCCGAAGCCGCGGATGATCCAAACGCCGATGTTCGCGCCCGGAAACGCATGAAGGAAATAGATGTTCTCGACCAGCGCAAAGCCGGTTCCGACCGCAAAGCCGATGATCGCCGCATCGACCATGAAGCCGACGTGGTTTCGAGAGAACAGGTAAACGAGAACCGCGGCCTTCAGCGTCTCCTCGATCACCGGCGACACGTAGCGCGAATAAGGTCCGATTTCGAAATGCAGCGCGTCGATCGTCCAGCCGTTGATGAGATAGCAGGCAATCGCGAGTACGCCGCCGGCGGCGATCGTCATGCCGATCGTGTACAGGCTGACCAGCCGGAAACTATCCAGATTTTGCAGGACGATCAGCAGCACGACGACGGGCCCAAGCCCGATCGGCGCCTCGAGGAGGAACGACCACGACATTAGAGAATCTTCAGCGAGATCATCCACCCGTCGCTGTGCAGCGACTTGTCTTCAATGCCTGCAGCATAGCCGATCGAAAACACCATCGGCAGCCGGTGCGCCAGCGTGAAGTTGAGATCGACCTGAGTGCCGACCGTACCCAGCACACGCTCTGTCATAGTGCTGCCCGGATCCACCCACAGGACACCGCCGAACACTGCCGGTCTGAGCGACTGCAAGTAGAACGTCGGCGTGCCGACGTCTTCGAAGCGGATTGGCGGCAAATTGTACTCGACAATCTCACGCACGAAGTTGCGCGCGGAGATTTCGTCGATATTGAATCCGGGGAAAGTGTCGAATTCCCGATAGCGCTTGACCTCTTTGTCGTCAACGTAGTTGTTCTTGAAACCGCCGAAATAATAGTAGGTCAGCGCGTCGTTGCGATCGCCTGCCGCAGCGCCTCCGGCCGTATAGAACCATAGCGACGAGTGCGCCCAATCGAGCGGAAAACCGAAATTGATGTCGCCATGCACCTGGACGTGGTTCTCGGCTTTCGCGTAGTCGTCGCTCGCCTCGAGATCCCATTGCCAGCCGGTCTCATGGTCGACCGAGCCCTGACTTTTGTCCGTGTTGGTGTAATGCAAGCCGGCGAGCGTCGAGACGATGTTCTTCGCACTGGCTTGCACGTTCTGCTCGCCGGGTAGCGTGTCGAGCCCGATGTAATAAGTGGCCTTGGCCTCGAAATCGAGCTGGCGCGGCCGGTCGTAGATCAGCGCTCTCTTGTAGCCGGCGATGAACGCGTCGCCCTTCCGGCTACGCTCGGTCGGTCCGAACAGATCGTAGAAGTCGCCGTCGTTATGCCAATACCGCACGTTCCAATCGAGCGTATTGTAACTGACATCGAGATGCCAGCGCTCGCCAGGCCGCAGCCGCTCGCTCGGCGAGTATGACAGCGTGCCGTACAGCCGCGAGAACTGCATCGGGTCTTCGATGATCACATGCCCGCCGAACGAAGGATGGCTCTTGTAACCCTCCACGATCGGATAGATCGACGCGAGCTTCATCTCGGCCGACGGCACGTACTTGCCACGCCCCGTTATCATCGACTCGAGCGGGATATGCGACGGCGAGCCGACGGCATAGGTTTTTACGACTGGATGCGCGCGCACGATCTCGTTGCCGAGAAATTTGACCGTGCCGAGATCGGTCACGACCTTGGGATCGATCACGACCGGTTTGAACCCCTGCCCGGTGTACTCGAACACGATCAGCGAACCGTCCGGCTGCGGAATAGGATGAAAGAAGCCGGTGACCGCGTTTGATACCGCGTCAGCTTTGCCGGTCGCAATTTCGTAGCGATAGATGTTGGAAACGCCGGTGTAATAGCAGCTGCCGTAGAGATAGCGACCGTCCGGAGAAAACACGAAACCCTCAGGCACCGATGTGCCGAAGCTGAACTGTGACATCTCCTTCGGGTTATTGGCCTTTAGATCGGCAAGCCGCCACACACGCACGGATTGGTCGCCGTTGACGCGCCCGAACGAAGCGGAAAGCATCTCGCCGTCCGGAGAGATGTCGAGATCGAACGGCACCTCGCCGTATTTCCAGGTATAGACCTGATGCCATTCCGTGTACGGCGCAGGTATCTGCACCAGCGTGACGAAACCGTTGAGGTGGCGCAGTCCGTAAAGCGACCGGTCGGCGGCATCGAACACCAGATCGCCGATGCGGGCGTCTTCGAGCACCATCTTCTTCTCGCCCGTCGCCATGTCGATCTGAACGACGTCGCGATAGGCATAGTTGTCGGTCGTGTACCACGCCGTATTGCCCTTCGGATCGTAGGCGAACGAGGTCACGCGGTAGAGCATCGGGCCTTTGATGTCCGTGAGCTTACGGATGTGCCCGTTGCGCACGTCCATTTCGCCGATATGCGCAATGACGCCGGGATAGCGGAATCCACCGACGAGGTCACCGTTCCGCGGATTGACGAACGCGCGTGACACCGAGCCGAGACCCGTTGCGGCCAACGGTTTGGTTGGCGTCATCGGGTAGCGTTGCACTTGCTCCAGATTGGCGCGCTGAAAATCGTGCTCCCACTTGATCCATTCGGCCCAAACGTCGTCGAGCGGTTGGCCGTAGACGCGCTCAAAATCGTCGGCGTAATAGCGATAGCTCCCCTCCGGCCGCCGCAGCCACTGAATCAGTTTCTCTGGGGAACGCGACAGCGCGAGATAGGAAATGAACCGCGTGCCGTAGAGGTAGGCGTTCACGCCACCCTGAAAGTCGACGAACACGCCTTCGGATTCGATCCCGAGCGGGTCGAAGAAATGTGCGTCGTCGCGCACCATGGCGCGAAAGACCATCTCGTCGTAAGCGCCTTGCGCGCGTCCGAGCCCGCCGCCCATCCATGTTTCAAAGAACACGGCCGACCCTTCGAGCAGCCAACGCGGAACGTTCACGCGCGGCGTCGCTAGGTAGTTGTAGATGATTGATTCCGGGTGTTCCTCGATCGGCGTCGGCTTGCCGTGGAAAAAGTTGCGCCACCACGCGTCCTCGGAATTCCACGCATCCATCGTGGCAATGTGAACCGGCTCATGGTTCATCAGCGTGAAGATGCGCTCGCCGGACGAAAACGTTTCGAACGATTGGTTGAGTGGCGCGATATCGAAGATGGCGGCGTTGTTTGGTGAAGCGCGCGCCGCCGCATTGCCGTAGTCCGACAGATCCTTGAGCAGGACCGTGGTCTTCTCCCACGGCTTCCATTGGAAGATCTTCTTCTGAAACTCGATCGAGTTCAGAAAGTTTCGAGCAACCCAAGGCGTGAGGTAGGTTTGCGGCGGGTCGAAATAAAGCAGATCCAGGTCATCGGTCTGCAGCCGGTCCATCTCGAATTCGTCGGCGAACGCGGCAATGCCGCTGCCGAGACACAAGACCAGCGCCAACAACACGACGCGTACAGGAATCAAGACGAGGCCCCCGCTCCGTCGAATCAAATCACACCGCCACAATGCGTGCTCAGGCGGCAAAAAAAAAGCCGCCCGCTTTGTCGGCGGGCGGCGAATTTCCAATTCTTTAGAAAGTGTTACTCGGCGCGCGAGATCGCATTTGCAACGTCGCCGCCACGCAAGGCAGCCGAGAAGTTCGGATCCCTGGCCAGCGCCAAGAACGCAGGCTCGCGCGCCAGAGCCGCGAAGGCCTGAGCATTGTGCGCAAGGGCGCTCATAGCCTCGGCGTTCCGCGCCAGGGCCTCGAACGCCGACGCATTGCGCGCCATCGCGTCGAGAGCCGCAGGTTGACGCGACAAGGCTTCAAACGCTTGCGGATAGCGAGCGATCGCCTCGGCAACCGCGCTCTGTGCGGCCATACCTTCGGCCATACGACCCTGCGCCGTCATCATTTCCGCAGCGCGCCCTTGAGCCGCCAGGCCCTCAGCAGCGCGACCCTGGGCTGCCAAGCCCTCAGCCGCACGACCCTGCGCGGCGAGACCTTCAGCTGCACGACCTTGAGCCGCCAGGCCCTCAGCAGCGCGACCCTGGGCTGCCAAGCCCTCAGCCGCACGACCCTGCGCGGCGAGACCTTCAGCTGCACGACCTTGAGCCGCTAGCCCTTCAGCAGCGCGACCTTGCGCAGCAAGACCTTCCGCTGCACGGCCTTGAGCCGCTAAGCCCTCG
>WGNJ01000023.1 GCA_016124635.1 Alphaproteobacteria bacterium
GGTTCATCAACCTCTTCTACACGAACAACAATCCGAAGTCGCAGCTGGCGCCGACGCCGGCGACGGGTCTCGTCATCCAAGATCCGAACTTCGTCAATGGCGGCACATCGACGGCCAACACCTTCCTGCTCGACGACAATGCGGCGTGCGCCGGCGTATCGCCGACCTCGGTGCAGGGCATCCTTTGCTCGCGCGTCAACCTCGGCGGGTCGGTCACGCCGGGCTCGGCGCTCGACTTCGCCGTGTTCCGCAAGCGCATGACCCCGGTCGGCGCGCGTCAGGAAACGTTCACGGTCGACCAATTCCAGTTCCTGTCAGGATTGCAAGGCGATCTCGGCGACGGCTGGTCGTATGAGACCTACATCAACTTCAGCCGTAACCACACGACGGACTCGGTGTTCAACGACGTCTTCAAAGACAGGATGACAGACTCGTTGAAAAACTGCGTCGTCGACGTCGCGCTGTTTGGCGCCGGCTGCCACAGCATCGACTACTTCGGCAAGGGCGATATGACTGCGGCCGATGCAGCCTACATCCGCATCCCGGTCATGACGGACATCACCGAGATCGAGCGTACTGTGTTCAGCGCTTCGGTCACCGGTTCGCCGTTCTCAGTGCCGGCCGGCGAGGTGCAGACCGCGTTCGGCTTCGAGTATCGCGAAGACTCGATCGATCTGCGTCCGGACCAAGTCAAGCAGGCCGGCAACATCCTCGGCTTCAACCGCGCCGGTGCTGTTTCGGGTTCGTACGACGCTTCGGAAGTGTTCGCCGAGGTCGAGATTCCACTGGTCAAGGACGTTCCGCTCGTCCACGAGCTGACGACCAACCTCGCGTATCGTCTGTCCGACTATTCGTCGGTGGGCGAGACCGATACGTACCACGTGGACCTGAGCTGGATGCCGATCGAGAGCATGCGCTTCCGCGGGTCATATCAGAGAGCCGACCGCGCGCCTGACTTGCTCGAACTGTTCGAGAATGGCGACCAAGGGTTCCCGCCGTATACGGATCCTTGCCGCGGTTCGCCGGCGGGCGCCCTGCTGGCGCAATGCTCGGCGACCTATCTGGCTTGGACCAGCACGCCGTTCACGGCTCCGTTCACACAGACCAACTCGCAGGTGGACACGGCGTTCTTCGGCAACAGCAGCCTGAAGGACGAGAAGACCGACACGTACACGATCGGTCTCGTGTTCCAGCCGTCGGCGTGGAAGAACTTCAAGGCCTCGGTCGACTGGTACAATATCTCGGTCAACGGCGCCATCACGCGTGAGTACGGCGGCACGCAGAACAAGATCAACCAGTGCTTCTTGAATACCGTGGGCACGGGCGGCGCTTGTTCGGGCATCAGCCGTACGGCATCGGGCGACCTTGTCGTCACGCACATCCAGTTTGCCAACCTCGGCTCGCTCGAGACGTCCGGCGTGGATATGCAGATCGACGCCAAGTTCAACGCCGACGACTTCGGTCTCGATCCGAGCTGGGGTAGCGTCAACCTGCGTGTCGCCGGTACTTGGGTCGACTATTACGACATCAGCGGCGGCGACGTGGTCGGTACGATCACCGAAACCGGTTCGGTGCCAGAGTATGTGGCGACGGCAGGTATCGCCTACGCGGTCGACGACTGGCGGTTCTACTGGTCGTGGCGGTATGTCGACCATATGGTTCAGCTGGTGCCCGTCGACATCAAGTCGAAGCAGTACAACGACATCGCCGCGGAGTGGAACGTCAGCGACCACGTCCAGTTCTACGGCGGCGTGAACAATGTGTTCGACGAGCAGCCGGGCCTCTTGCTGGGCGGCAACTCGAACACCGACTCCGGCCGGTACGACATCATCGGCCGGGCCTACTTCCTCGGTGCCACAATCCGGTACTGATCGAAGATACGCCTAGAAAATTGCAAGCGGCGGGGGAAACCCCGCCGTTTTTGTTTGGGCTGGGGGCTGGTTGGCTCAACCACCGTTCGTCCCTATGATCGCCCGGAACTCAAGGCCCATTTGGCAACGCCCCACCCCTACTGTTCCGAGAGCGCTCCTTGCATCACGCCGTCCGACGCAAGCTCACCACCATCTTTTGCGCCGATGTCGTCGGCTACAGCCGCATGATGGGGATCGACGAGACGGGCACGCTCAAACGCCTGAAGGAATGCCGGGAGCTGATCGCGGCGTTCATCGATCGCCATCGCGGTCGCGTGGTGAGCTGGTCCGGCGACGCGGTGCTCGCTGACTTCGCCAGCGTGGTCGAGGCTGTGCAGTGCGCCGTCGAGATTCAGCGCGACCTCAAGGCGCGCAATGACGGCAAAGCCGAAGGCGAGCGTATGGAGTTCCGCATCGGCATCAATCTCGGCGACGTCATGATCGAAGACCACGACATCTTCGGTGAGGGCGTCAATATCGCCGCACGCCTGCAATCCTTGGCGGCGCCGGGCGGCATTTTGATTTCAGGCTCAGTCCACGACCAAGTGAAGAACAAGTTGTCTCTTGGCTTCAATTTCATGGGGCACCAAACGGTCAAAAATATCGCCGACCAGGTGCCGGTTTTCGGCATCATGCACGATGGCTTGCCCGCCTTGGCGGCCGCCGCTGGTGCCGGTTCTCTTGCGCCTCCATCTATCGGCAGCGCTGCATCCGCCGCGCCCGACGCCCGAACCGTCTATGCCAGCTTGGTCAATCGCATCGGCGCCGGCCTGATCGACGCCATCGCCATAACCATCTTTTCCATTGCCGTTGGCGTCGTCGTTGTCGCCGAGTTCGGTGACATCATCGAGATCGACGATCCGATCATCCCGATCGCTACCGAACGAACAATTCAAAGCGATCTGCCCTCGACCGAGATTGCGGCGGGCGGCCTCGTGGTCAAAACGACTCAGCGCTCGACGGTGGAGCGGAGCTTCTTTGGGATCGCTACGCAAACTGTGCGCCGGACGCATGTCGAACTGTCGATCGATCCAAGTGCCGCCACATCCAAGCGCGCCAGCGACGCCAACGATATCGCGCAGCTCGAGGCCCGCGCTCAGAATGGCGATGTCCTAATCGATCCGGCGAGCGGGGCGGAACTGACGCGACCGCGTCTGACGGTGCTTACTATATTCGCATATTTCTTGCTGATGACCCTCAGCGAAGGCATGCTTCTGCGCGGATCTTCGCTGGGCAAATCATTGTTCGGCTTGCGCGTTCGTGGCGCTGCCGGAGAGCCCGTAACACTGACACGCGCGTTCGTGCGCAACATCGCAAAGCTGCTGTCGGTGGGAACGCTGTTGATCGGCCTTTTGATGGTTCTTTGGACCCGGCGACGTCAAGCACTCCACGATATGTTTGCGGATTGCGTTGTCGTCAATGCGACCGCACTGGCCGAGGCGAGACATTGAGCCCAGGCTCGTCCGGCGAAAGCGGCCAATGAGCAGACGATCCGACGACGCGATCAAAGTTGCCAAGCTAGAACGCCAGGTGCATTACCTCATGCACCAGAATCAAGCTGACGAAGCTCTTAGCTTGGTCGACAAGGTGATTTCAGAAGGTGATGGCGGGATGGACGTGCAGTTGCTGCGCGGCGAGGCGCTGATGCAGCTGCATCGTTTCGAAGATGCACTCAAAACGTTCGAGCAATCGCACCACCTCGACCCGACCGACGCGCGGATATTGGCGCACAAGGGCGCCGCGCTAATGCGTCTGCAGCGGGTTGAGGAGGCACTCGCCGCCTTCGACAAAGGCACGAAGCTCGCGCCAGAAGCCTACGCCGGCTGGTACAATCGTGGCTTTGCCCATGCACATCTGAACCGATTGGATGATGCCATCGCAGACTTCGACAAAGCACTGGAATTCGCACCTGACTCCGGCGCCGCGCTCGTCAATCGTGCCATGGCGCTGTTGCGGCTTGGCTACTATCGCGAGGGGTTTGCCCAGTTCGAAGCGCGTTTCATGATCGAGCCCGGGATCCGGGAGCTGCGCACCTATAGACAACAGCGCTGGCGCAAGGGCAATGCGATCGAAGGGAAACGCATTTTGCTCTATGCGGAGCAAGGCGTGGGCGACGTCATTCAGTTCGTACGCTTCGTGCCACAAGTAGCGGCACGCGCTGCTCACGTCACCCTCGAGGTACAGCTCTCGCTTGTACGCCTCCTAAAGATGTTGCCTTGTGAGGTCGTCGCGGCGGGAACCCAGAGCACTTCGTTCAATCTGCATTGCCCGCTTGTCTCCCTCGGCACGGTACTCGACGTACAGCTCGACACCATTCCCACGCAGGTTCCCTATTTGAAGGCGCCTGCAGAGGATTCGGACCGTTGGCGGCAAAAACTTGCTTCTGCCCACGGTGACAAGTTGAAGGTGGGGCTCGCATGGGCCGGCAATCCGCAACACATGAACGACTACAATCGCTCTCTCAATTTCGAACAACTCATGCCACTGCTGAAGGTCCCCGGCGTGGCGTTCGTCAGCCTCCAGAAAGGTTTGAGAGACGCCGAAGCCGCGGCCGTCCGAAGCGTAGGAATCTTGGATCAAAGTAGCGAGCTCGGGGATTTCGCTGATACCGCGGGGTTGATCGAAAGTCTCGACATCGTAATCTCGGCCGATACAGCTGTCGCACACCTTGCTGGAGCGCTGGGCAAGGAAACCTGGATTCTCGTGCCGTTCGCGTCTGATTGGCGCTGGATGCTCGAGCGGAGCGATAGCCCATGGTATCCGAGCGCGCATCTCTTTCGCCAAAAGACAATCGGAGATTGGAGTATGCCTATCGAAGCCGCTCGTCAGAAGCTCTCGTTGTTCGCGGCGGGACAAACGCCGGACAGGGCGCCGTAATGGAACCGAACTCGCCCGAGCGGCGCCTGCAAGAGGCGATCGCCCTTCAGGGACAGGGCCACGGCGCGCGGGCAAAACAAATCTGCGAAGACGTGCTGAGCCAATTTCCAAACCATGCGGTTGCCTTGCATGTGCTTGCGATTATGGAGGCGCAGCAGGGAAATCCGGTGCGGGGACTTGCTTTGGTCAATGAGGCAATCGCGCAGGCACCCGCGAATGCCAACTTCCTCAACACACGCGGCGTCATCTTGCAGTCGCTGCAACGTTTTGAAGAAGCGCTCGCAAGCTTCAGTCAAGCCAGCGACTTGATGCCTGGATATCCCGGGGCCGAGTTCAACCTTGGCGTCGTGCTGCACTCGCTTGGGCGCTACGACGAGGCGCTCCACAGGTACGACAATGCGTTGTTGGGCGACGCGCGAAATCCGCAAATCCACAACAACCGCGGCAATGCCTTGCAAGCGCTCCGCCACTTCGAAGAGGCCCTCGCGGCATATGATCAGGCGCTTGCCATAGCTCCAGATTTTCCGGTGGCGCTCGGCAATCGCGGCGGAGCGTTGCAGGCATTAGGGCGCACAAAGGAAGCGCTTGAGCACTTCGACCGGCTGGTTGCGCTTGAGCCCAACAACGCGCAAGCGCTTTACAATCGGGCCAATCTCTTGGCCGAACAGGGTCAAAAATTGGAAGCCCTCGCGAACTTCGAAAAGGCCCTGCAGATTGTTCCTCAGTTCAAGGAAGCGCTCCTGGGGCGTGCGGACATCCTGCAAGACTTGAATCGCCTGGACGAGGCTATGGGCGCCTATCGGACCTTGCTGTCGCAGCCCCCTGCGCGGGAGGAGGACCAAGCCCTCAACGAGCGCGCCGCTGTCGAGCTCGTGTGGTGTCAGCGCAGAACGTGCTCGTGGAGCGGGCTCGGCGAGGCTGAGGCAACAGCACGCCGGGCGCTCGAACTTGGAAAGGCCACCAGCAGTCCATTTCTGGCGCTGTGCCTGCTCGACGACCCGGAGGCTCAGCTTTCGTACACGAGAAGGTATTGGCGTGAGCTTGGTCGAAGCGCCGCCCCGTTGCACACGCCCGCCCCGCAAAAACATGATCGGATCCGCGTCGGCTATATTTCCGGCGACTTCGGCGATCACGCCACTTCGTTCCTTATCGCAGGAATGCTCGAGGCGCACGATCGCGCGCGCTTCGAGGTGATCGGCTATTCATACAGTCCCGATGATCGAAGCGCGATGAGAGCGCGACTTGCGAAAGCGTTCGAGCGTTTCGTCGACGGGCGAACCCTCAGCGATAGTGAATTCGCGCAGCGCATCGCCGACGACGGTGTCGATATCCTTGTCGATCTGAAGGGCTATACGCGCGGGCAGCGCAGCGGGATCTTGGCGTATCGGCCCGCGCCGATTTGCGTGCACTATCTGGGATATCCCGGCAGCACCGGATCGCCGGTTGTCGACTATATCGTTGCAGATCCTTTTCTGGTCCGGCCGCAAGAAGAGCGCTACTTCAGCGAGGCGGTCGTGCGATTGCCGGACTCTTATCAAGCGAACGACGACAAGCGTTCGGTTGCGGCGACGACTCAGACCCGGTCAGCCGCCGGATTGCCGGACGAGGCGTTTGTCTTTTGCGCGTTCAACCGGCCGTACAAGATCACGCCTCAAGTCTTCGATGTTTGGATGCGCATATTGCGTGCGGTTCCGAATGGCGTGCTGTGGTTCGTATCCGAGAACGAGCGCAGCGAGCGCAATTTGCGCCAGGAGGCTCAATCGCGTGGTATCGATCCGACTCGGCTGATCTTTGCGCCGCAAATGCCGGCGCCGGAACATTTGGCGCGACACCGGCTCGCTGATCTTTTCCTCGATACCTGGCCGGTGTGCGCACATACGACTGCGAGCGACGCGTTGTGGACCGGCCTGCCATTGATTTCACTTCCCGGTCATTCGTTCATCTCGCGCGTAAGCGGAAGCCTTCTAACGGCCCTTGATCTACCGGAGCTAATTGCCCCGAACATAGCGGCGTACGAAGCGATGGCGATTGAATTGGCGCAAAAACCTGAGGCGCTGCAATCGCTGCGGCAAAAGCTCGCCGAACGGCGCACGAGCGCTGCCCTCTTCGACACGAAGCGCATCTGCAGGAATATCGAAACGGCCTACCAAACCATGTGGGAAAAGCACCGAAAAGGCGAGGCGCCGCAAGGCTTCTCCGTCGGCGCTCAATCCTGAAGGCCCGCAATCCGCGCCGCCGATTACCTGGCGGATCCGGTAACGGTGTTGGGGTTTTTCGGTGCCACACCTAGAGCCTTCGGATAGACTTGGGGCCGTAGCGGCTGCTCGGAGAGTGCAGTGTCGATCCTCAATTCCAAGCTCAATGCCGACCTCTTGGCCGCAGAATTTTCCGTCAACAAGCGCATCCAGATCCAGGACGTTCTCGACGGGCCGGCAGCCGACATGATCGATCAAACGCTCAGGCGCGGCACACCATGGCGCATGGCCTACAATCGGAGAGATCAATACCTCACGGTCACGCAGGAAGAGCTTAACGCGATGGGTTCCGAAGGCGCGCAGAAGCTCGTCCAGGAATGTCTCCAGAACGCGAAGAGTCAGTACCAATATATCTACGGCTGCTATCCGATCGTCGAAGCGATCGTGAACAAAAAGGATCAAGGGCACCTGCTGCACACCGTGCTTGAGGAAATAAACTCGCCGTACTTCCTCGAGTTCATCCGCAAAGTCACCGGCATCGCGAGCATCACCAAAGCCGACGGACAAGCCACGCTCTATCGGCCGGGTCATTTCCTGAAGTTTCATACGGATTTCGATGGCAGACGCGATCGTCGCGTCGCTTACGTCCTCGGCTTCACGAAGAACTGGCAAGCCGACTGGGGCGGCGTCCTCGAGTTCTACACGGAGCGAGGCGACGTCGAGGCAGGCCTACTGCCGCGATACAATTCGCTCAGCCTCTTCGCCGTACCCAAGCCGCACGCCGTGACCTATGTGGCACCCTATGCGAACGAAAGCCGCTACAGCATCACCGGCTGGTTCTCGGACCGTTGATCCATGGCCCAAGCGAAACCAAATCTCACCCTGGCTGAAGCACATCAGCACTACATGAACTACATCGCGCTCGCACGCGCGGGGCGCGAAGCGGAGGGCATGGCCTCCTTGACGCTCGCCGGAGAGGCGTCGCATCCCGGTGCGCTGTTCAGTTTGGCGAGCATGGAGTTGCGCGGCGTCGAAGGCGAACGTTTCGTCAAATCCGCAACGGCCAAGCTGAGAGCAGCCGCCAAACAGGGGCACGGCCAAGCGCGCCAGACCCTCGCAATGATGCGGGCGCTTGGCATCGGTTGCGACGCGGATTGGGCGGCGGCCGTTCGCCTCACGATCGAATCCGCTCGGGCGGGCGATTTTGGAGCAATGCGCGATCTCGCGTTTCTGATCGAAATGGCGGCGCCGAGCCACGCGTTGGCGTCGGAGTTGCTTCTGCGCGCGGCGCGCGCCGACGATGTGCCGGCGATTTTCGCGATCATCAAACGCGCGCATGCGGGCCTTTGCCAAGTGCCGGCTGCTGAGATCGCTTTCTGGACACAGGCTCTGCAGCGGATAAGGCATCCGCGCGCCGGCCAGCTGCCCAAACTCGAAGCGCCGGCTGGACCGCGCCAGCCTGTCGCCATGAGCGCCCTCACCGAACAGGCTTGGAAGGAAATTGCCGAACTTCTGTCGCGCATGCCGGGCTCGGACACGGCAGCGGCCGCCAATCAATTGTCCGACGGGCCAACGGTCTTCGAATTCAAGAACCTACTTTCCGAAGAGGAATGCGACTACTTGGTCGGCCTGGCGGGCCCGTTGATAAGATATACCAAAGTCTTCAACCCGCTCACCGGCAAGGTGCAGCTCAATTCAGTGCGAACCGCCAGTGAGGCGCCGTTCTGGCTCAGCGATCAGAACCTCGCTGTGCACGCCCTCAACGTGCGAATGGCAAAGGCTGCCGGTTTGCCTCTTGAGTGCGGCGAAACGCTGAATGTGCTGATGTACCGCCAAGGGGAGGAATATCGCCCGCACTTCGACTTCTTCTCTGGAAATGTTCAGGGCGTACCCGACTTCGCAAAGAGCGGCCAACGCATCCGCACCCTTCTCACCTATCTCAGCGACGATTTCATCGCCGGGCAGACGCATTTTCTGTCCTCCGGTCTCAAGTACCGCGGCAAAGTCGGCGATGCGATTCTGTTCTATAACGTGCTCGAGAACGGCCGTCCGGACTGGACGACCAAGCACGCCGGGCTGCCGGTCGAGCAAGGCGTCAAGTGGCTGGCATCCAAATGGTTTCGCGAGCGCCCGTATTGGAGCTAGCGGACACGATCTCGGCTCAATCCCGTCGAACAATGCTGAAACGAGGCGCTCAGCTCGTGACCGGGTTATCGACCAGCTCGACGTCGTACTCGACACCTTTGGGCGTCGAACGCGTCACGAATCGCATCTGCTTGTCGGCATTTACGTTGCCCAGGAATTTGTCGCGATCGGGCAATACGATGGTGAGATTTTCACCAACGTAAACGGCGATCATGCTGCGCGATTGGGCGGCAATTCGCGACCATGCCTTGAGGTCTGAGTAATAGGGTTCCTTGCGCCACGCATCCGGCCTATCCGGGTCGACATGCACACAAAGCCTAGCCGCCTGATAGCGCGTCAAGACCATGCGCGAGCGCGAGGGTTTCCAATGCTCCGCCAACGTATCGTCCAAAAGATAGATGCAATCGAAGTCGCGACAGGATTGCGGACGCTCCGCGTAAATCTTGCAGGCCTTGCCGACGTCGCAGTTGGGGCACCACTGATTGCGCGGCTTGCTGAGCTCGGCGATGCCCATGATCTTGCAGCACATCGTGCAGCCGTCACACGAGTGATGTTGGGCGGTTGTCGGCGCAGATCCGGACATGGCTCCCTTATATCGCCTCAGGGCGCTTCGGTGGAGCACTGACGGTGTGCGTTTGCGAAAAGAGGCGCGGACCTCTGCAGCCCGCGCCTCCTCAATTCGAGCCGGAATTGCGGCTCAGTTCACGCCCTGACGCTGCATGCGCAGCTGCGGCCCCTCATTTTCCTTCGCATCCGTCCCAAGCATTTCCATCAACTCGGCGACGGGCCGTGAGTCCATGATCTTGCCGAGCATCGCGACGGTACGCACCATTTCGGTCGACGTTCCGAACGCGTCGGCAATCACCTCGAACGGCTCTTTGGCCTTGGGGAAGGTCTTCAGGTTGATCTCCGTGTCGGGCGGTATTCCCGCCAACGCCTTTGCGGCGCCAAGCGCGGCGCGGAAGCCGCCGAACTCGTCGACAAGACCGCGCGGTTTGGCATCGGCACCCGTCCAAACCCGCCCCTTGGCGATGTCGCGCACCTTCTCGATCGGCAGCTTACGGCCGGCCGCGACCTTCGCGGTGAAGTCGGCATAGATTTGGTCGACCGAGCGGTTGAACGAATCCCATTGGGCTTGGGTGAAGGGCTGCGTGGACGACTGCATCAACGCATTTTCACCGACGCCGAGCGGCTTCATATTGATGCCGAGAAGCGCCCAGGAGCCCGACGTTACGATCTTGCCTGAGAGCACGCCGATCGATCCGGTGATCGTGGTCTCATGGGCAAAGATCTTGTCCGCCGCGAGCGAGACGTAGTAACCGCCCGAAGCCGCAACATCGGCCATGCTGACAATGACCTTCTTGCCGGCCTTCTGCGCATTCTTGATCGCGTCGAGGATTTGGTCGGAGGCAAGCGCTGAACCGCCCGGCGAGTTTACGCGGAACAGGATCGCCTTGATGTCTTTGTCCTCGGTCGCGTCGCGAAAAGCCTTGGCAATCGTGTCGCCGCCCATCGAGGTGTCACCGCCGAAGGCCGACGATTGGGACTCGCCGTCGTTGATTGTGCCTTCGCCTTGGATGAGCGCGATGGTCGGGCGACCAGCGCCTTCCCAGGGGCTGCCGACAGCCTGGAAGTATTCGGACAGCTTCTTGAGCTCCGCCTTACCGCCAGCGCGCGCGATCGCGGCATTTTCCGCCTCGTCGTCGTAGCCCTGCTTGTCGATCAGCTTCTTGTCGATGGCGTCTTGCGTGAGATACGGCGCACCGTTGATAAGCGCCACGACCTGGTCGCGGGTCATCTTACGCTCTGCCGCCATGCCGGCGGTATCGCTTTCGAATACCGACTCGATCAGCCGCTGACTGGCCTCACGGTGTGCAGCCGTGTAGTCCGTCTGCGTGAACATGTTGGCGGCGTTCTTGTATTCATAGCGCTGCGTGAATTGCGGAACAGCGTCGACCTTATCAAGGAGGCCTTTGAGGAAGACCGCCGTCGCGGCAACGCCGGCCGTGTTCATCTCACTCACCGGCTGCATCCAAATCTGATCTGCAGCGCTGGCGAGATAATAGTCGCCGAGGCCGTTCGTATAGAAAGCCTGCGCGTGCGCGATGACAAATTTACCTTTGGCACGGAACGACTTGATGGCGTCGCGCAACTCCTCCGCCTGAGCTGAGGATATGCCCTCGCCGCCGACGCGGAGGTAGAGACCCTTGACGCGATCATCGCTCTCGGCGCGCGCTAAGGCTGCGACGACGTCGATCACCGACATGCTGCCTGCGGCCACGGCGAACGGGTTGGTGATATGTTGATCCGGAAGTGCTTGGCGCATATCGAGCGTCAGCACCATGTCGCTGGGCAGACGCGCCTGGGTGAACACACCGATGACGCTGAATGTCAGCGTGAGCAGAACAAGGAAAATGATGATCGATGCAATGCGGTTGAAGATGTTCTTCAGCCGCGTCAGAAACCAAGACCACATGTCGGAAAACCCCACCGAGGAATTGAGCCGTCGACTATAAATGGGTTGTCCTTAAGGCACTATGCAAGTGAGGCGCCGGACACGCTGCGGTGCCACAAAAAAGCAACAGTTTTCATCAGGTTAGTGCTGGTTCCTCACGGGCGCGTGAGGTGGTCTTGTGACGTTTTTCCATCGGGGCGAACTTCAATTCTGAGCGAGACACAAGGGGGCTTCCGTGTTGCGCACATCAATTCGCGTCGTTGGTGTCATCTTTCTTCTGGCGGTTGTTGCCGGAGGCTACTGGACGTACCGGCTCGTTTGGGGAAAGCCGTTCAACTTCGATCACCTGATCGACCGTCAAGGTATCGAGACCTTGATGGACGACCCGCAGCTTCTGACCGGGTTGGGGATCATCGACGGCACGTGGCTCGACTTCCACAGCGACAAGCTGACCGAGTTCAGCTTGGCGCGGCGAAATGCCAATCGCGAACGCATCCATAGATTCGCCGAGCAGATCAAGGAATACGATCGCTCCTCGCTGACGCCGCAGCAACAAACGACCTACGACATCATGCTGTGGACGCTGGACGCGCAATCGCGTTTCGACCGATTCGACTGGTTGACGTCAGGCGGGCTCTATCCGTTCGACCAACTCTTCGGCGAGCACACGAGTTTGCCGCGGTTCATGCAATTCTCTCATAGCGTCTACAACGAGAAGACCGCGAAGAACTACGTCGCGCGCTTGAATGCTTTCGGGACACGCATCGACCAGGTGCTTGCCGAGACCAAGCGCCAAGCGGCGGCCGGCGTCTTGCCGCCGCGCTTCGTCATCGATCACGTGATCAAGGATGTCGCCAAGTTTCGCGAGCCGGCGCCGCCGGATCACCCGCTGGTGACGACATTCAAGGAAAAGCTCGCCAAGATCGACGGCTTCGACAAGGCGATGGCCGATCAACTGGCCGCCGACGCCGCCAAAGCCGTGAAAGACGTCGTCTATCCTGCCTACGAGCGAATTCAAGCCACGTTCGAAGGTTTCGCGCCGCACGCCACCGACGACGACGGCGTCTGGAAGCTGCCCGACGGCGATGCCTATTACGCGGCACGCCTGCATCAGATGACGACAACGGATCTGACGCCGGACGAAGTGCACAATATCGGCTTGCAGGAAGTGGCACGCATCGAGCGGGAAATCGACGCGGGCATGAAGGCGGTCGGCCTGACGTCTGGAACAATCGTGCAGCGCTTCGATCAACTGTCAAACGACCCACGCTTCACGTTCTCGCGCGACGACGCTGGGCGCGAACAGATCCTGGCCGGCTACCGCCAGATTCTGGACAAGATGCGTGAGAAGCTGCCGACGGTGTTTTCTCACGTACCGCCGCAACCGCTCGAGGTGCAACGCGTGCCGACCTATGCCGAGGCCGCGTCAGCCGGTGCCTACTACAATCGCGCCTCATTCGACGGACGCCGCCCCGGCACGTTCTTCGCCAACCTGCGCGATCCGCACGAGACGCAGCGTTGGTCGATGCCGACTCTCGCTTATCACGAAGGAATTCCGGGACATCACCTGCAAATCTCATGGGCGCAGAACATCAAAGGCGTGCCGTTCGCGCGCAAGGTTCTGCCGTTCACGGCCTATGTCGAGGGGTGGGCGCTCTATGCCGAACGTCTCGCCAAAGAGATGGGCATGTATGACAACGACCCGTACGGCGATCTGGGCCGCCTGCAAGCCGAGATGTTCCGAGCGGTCCGGCTTGTCGTCGATACGGGCATCCACGCCAAACATTGGACCCGCGCGCAGGCGATCGCGTACATGCGCGAGAAGACGGGCATGGTCGAGACTGACGTCACTTCGGAGGTCGAGCGGTACATCGTCTCGCCGGGACAAGCGTGCGCCTACAAGATCGGCATGCTGAAGATTCTGGAACTGCGTGAGCGGGCAAAGAACGAACTCGGCGCGCGCTTCGATTTGAAGGCATTCCACGACGTCGTCTTGGACGGCGGCGCGATGCCACTGACCGTGCTCGAGCGGCGGGTGAACGATTGGATTGCCGAAACAAAGGCGCAAGGCTGATGACAAAGATCGATGTCGCGAGGGTCAAGAAGGTTGTCGGCACGGGCTATCCCAAGCCCTACGACAAACCGTGCCTCAAGCGGTCGCGAAAACGCCTCGGCGATGCGGCGAAGCTGACGCAATTCGGCGTCAATCTGTTGACGCTCAAGCCCGGCGTGTGGTCCGCGCAACGGCACTGGCACACGAAGGAAGACGAGTTCATCTTCATCGTGAAGGGCGAGGTTGTGCTGGTGACCGACACCGGCGAACAGACTCTACGTGCAGGAGACTGCGCGGGCTTCAAGGCCGGCAAAAAGAACGGACATCACCTTCAGAATCGATCGAAGCGCGAGGCCGTCGTATTGGAAGTCGGCACGCGAAGTACCGACGATGCCACGGAATATCCCGGCATCGATCTGCGCTTCGATCCCAAGGCCAAGAGAGGCGGCGGCTACACGCACCGCAACGGCAAGCTCTACTAGCGCCCCGGCGGTCGCGTGCTCGCGGCTAGAGTTTGATAGGAAACTCGCGTTTTCTGGCGAGCATCCAGATGCTTCTATCATCGCTTTTCAACTGCCGCACGCCCAACGCCTTTTTGCCGTTCTGTTTCAGAAATTCCGACCGAAGCCTCACGAGGTATCGCCAGTACGACAGCCCATGCGCGCGAAACAACTGTTCGCGTGCAGGCGCGTAACTTCCGAAAATTCCAAAGTAGATGAAATCGGACAGGTCGACCAAATCGTAGGAATCGGTTTTCGTAAGCGACAGCGGCAATATCATCAGCCACAAAGGCCATTCTTTGCGGCTGAGCCAGGTCTTGGTGAGGCGTTCGCCCGCCCCCAGATCGTTCATGGCGGGCTGTCTGTAAGACAGCGGATGCATGCGTCGATCGGTGAGCAGGACTGCGCCATTGTGCTGGTAGAGCATGATGCGCAGAACCGCACGGATCGTTTCCAAACTTGCGCCGTCGGGAACGGCGGTCTCAGCTTGCAAGGCAGCGCGCGCCTTCCGTAATCCGGGTTCGGTGTAGCACTCAACTTCGAACACGACGCCCTTCAGCTTTCCGAAGCTTCGCTCGGTGACGCGCTTCACTTCGTCGATGAAGAAGGCGGCGCGGCCATGAACCCGCCAAGCTTCGAGAACACCGAAATAGTTTCCGAACGCCCAGCCGGAGCGAACGTGCACGGTGAGATACGCGAAACCGACCGCGCGCCCGGCAATCTCAAGAACCGCAAATACGCTGCCCCAATCCTCGTGAACGGGATTGAGAATCCGGCGCATCGGCGTTCGCTTGTCGGTACCGGGTTTGAATTCAGGTGAGACAGTCGAGTGCTCCGACTTCAGCCAGTCCACGATGTCGGCCGGGTGGTCCCGCTCTTCCTCATTGGGGAATAGTTGCTCGTAGACGTCGAAGGTTCCCAAGCGGAAGAGCTCTTCATCCTCATGAATGTCGATGCCCCAAAATCTCACTCTGGGACGTATGAATTTGGCCAGCGTCTCGATAGCGTCCGTTTCGGGGCGATACAATTTCCAATATCGCGATTTGGAGAAATCGTAAGAGCCAACCTGCTCGCCCGTGTCGAAGTCCTTCATCGGGACGAGGTAAGCGTCGGGCGGATCCTTCGAAACACAAACACCGAGTATTATCGGCTTCGTACCGCCGCTTTTCTTGTGAAGGCCATTCGCGAATCCGAGCTCACGCTGGACCCAGCCGGATCGCATCGCATCCTCGCTCAGCGCGATGATGAAGAAGTCGCTTTCGGCAATTTCGGACTTCAGTCTCTCCAGATCGCGGCCGGGATTCAGATCATCTTCGTAGTACCAGAGCTTGACGCTGCCCTCGTCATCGCCGCGTGAAAGCGCGGCGCAGAGCTCGCGAACCGCAGCAATATCTTTCGATGTGTGAGAGATGAAGCACTTTACGACTGGAGCGGCCATTTCCTGCACCAAACGACGTCGCCGAAACGGAGCTTCAGTGGCGCGCCCGTCGCGCGCAGTATCTTGGGCAAGCTACAGGCTGCCCGCGCTGAAGGTGTCGCATTGGTTCGCGTCGCCCGAGTCGAATCCCCTGCGAAACCAGCGAGAGCGTTGAGCCGATGTACCGTGCGTGAAGGACTCGGGTACGACGTAGCCGCGCGAGCGCTGCTGCAAGCGATCGTCGCCCACTGCTGCCGCGGCGTTGAGCGCCTCGTCGATGTCGCCATCCTCGAGAATCTGCTTTTGGGTTTCCGTATTCTTGGCCCATACGCCGGCGTAGCAATCGGCCTGCAATTCGGTGCGCACGGACAACCCGCCCGCGCCCTCTCCGTCGCCAGCTCCGCGTTGAGCCGCGACGGCCTGGGTCGTGCCGAGAAGCGTTTGGATGTGATGGCCGACCTCGTGCGCGATGACGTAGGCCCGGGCGAAATCACCGCCAGCTTGAAGCTTGCCGTCCATATCATCAAAGAAGGAAAGATCGAGATATACCTTCCGATCGCTCGGGCAATAGAACGGCCCCATCGCACTCTGTGCGAAGCCGCAAGCCGAGTCGACGGAGCCGCTGTAGAGCACCAATATCGGTGCTTCGTATTGTTTGCCCGATTGGCGGAAGATGCTGCTCCACGTGTCTTCCGTGTCGGCGAGCACAACGCGTGCGAACTTGGCGCGCTGTGCTTCTTCAGGCGTCTCCTGATACGGCTGGTCGGAGGATATCTGACCGGATTGTTGGTCGCCGACTTGATCGAGGATCTGTTGCGGGTCGACGCCGAAGAGAAGCGCGAGCACGATCACGACGAGAATGCCTGCGCCACCACCTGCTGCGATGCGGCGGCCACCCATGCCTCGCCGGTCTTCGACATTGTCACTCTCCCGGCGGCCCTCCCACTTCATGACGTCAAATCCTCCGTTGTTGTTGGTTTATAACAAAAGGCGCCAGAAAGTTGCGGCACGCGGCCCACATTCGCTCAAATGCGCTGGGGGCCGTTGCCTCCTTCCCCTTGTGCCCGCAGGCAAATTCCGCTGAACTATTCAAAGCATGCCTTCGGGGGACTGGGATATGCTGCGTCTCTTATCATTGTGCGCTGCAGCAATCATAACGATTGCTGTCATTGCGTTTGCTGCGGTCCTCCCCGGTGGTCCGGTCGAGCCTGCCAATGCCTATTTCCAGAAGAAGAACATCTATTCGTCCCACCTCATCCATACGCACACGCTCGCACTGACCTTCGATGACGGTCCATCCGCCTATACGGCGCAAGTGCTCGACGAGCTGGCGCGCTACGACGTGAAGGCGACCTTCTTCGTACTCGGTTCGCGCGCAAGCCATCATACCGATTTGCTCGAGCGCATGTCGCGCGAGGGCCACGTCATAGCCAATCACTCGCTCACGCATCCGAAGATGGGTCGGCGCTACGCCCTGCATCCGGAATATCTGATTGCACAGATCGGCGGGACGCACGACACGATCGCTCCCTACTTGCGCCCCGACCAAGGTCTCTACTTTCGGGCACCGTACGGCATTTGGCGCAAGGTGCACGCCGAGTACCTGAACCAAGATCCGGTGCTGCGTAACTACGTGGGACCGATCTATTGGGAGATCGGCGGCAGCATCGAGTATGACGGTGCCGGCAACGTACGCTCAGCCGCAGATTGGGACTGCTGGTCGCGGGATTGGTCGACGGAGCAATGCCAGGCAGGCTATCTGCGCGAGATTCACGCGAAGAACGGCGGTATCGTTCTGATGCACGATATTCGCGAGCGTTCAGTCTGGCTGCTTCAGTCGATGTTGCCGAAGCTTATCGAACAGGACTTCAAGTTCGTCACGCTCGATCAAGTTCCGGGCCTTGATCCGTATCGCACACCACCGGCGACGGAAGTGCCCGTCGCGGGCTTGCGCGGTACTCAAACAGCCATGGCGGCGCCGGAGCGCTGACTCCCCTAGAGAGCGGGTTTCTCTTATTTCGCCGCCGGCGTTTGCGCCGGCGCGGCGCCTTGCGTCGTGGCGACGGCCGCTGTCGAAGGCACCGCTGATGCCGTCGGCGGAGGCTCGGAAGACGGTTTTTTCGGCTCTTCACGAGCCGGTGGAGCTGGCGGCGCTTTCGGAACGACAGCTGGGGCCGGCGGCGCGGTCCGCGGCTTGCTCGTGGAAGGCAGCGGTGCCGGACTTCCTTTTGGCGGGACAGGCGCGGGCGGCTGTGCCGGTGCAATCACCGGCGGATGCGCGATCACCGCGATCAGATATGCCCGCACGTCGATATCCGGTGGTGCGGCGACGCCTTTGCCCGGTCCCGGCCCCTGTTTCAGTTCGGCCAGATTGAAATTCATGCGCGCGTCGTAAGTGCGGTCGATTTGGTTGCGCAGATTCTGCTCTGCTTGGTACCAGGCCGTCTTGACTTGACCGTCGCGGCAGGTCGCAGCTTCCGGCCCACTCGCGCCCCAACGGCGTTCGATGCAGTGATAGGGATCGAACGAGAGCGCCCACATGCGGCGGCGCGCCTCTTCATAACCGAGCTGCATCTGCGAACCGTCGCTGCGCGCGTAGGTAATCGAGCATGCGGCCGCTTCGGTGTCGTAGGTCTGCAGAAGATCCCGCTGCAAGTTGGCGCCTTGATAGACGATGCGTTTGTCGCCGGCGGCGTGCCACTCGACGAAGCGCTGTACTTGATCGCGAAGCTCCTTGAACGAGGTCTTCAAGCGCGCGTCGCGAGACGGCGTCGAGAACTCTTCCCACTCGCCGTCCGTACCGTAGATGTTTTGCGGCAGGCGATCGGGTTGCGGTTTCAGCTGTATCTTCGCCGCGATCGCAAGATCGACCGCCTCACCGCGATATTTCAGATCGTCGCAATTGGCGCGGACCATGTTACGCACCTCGACGATCGGATCGTAGGCCAGCGAACCGCCGCCCATCATCGCGCGCATGTAGTCGTAGTAATCGACAAGCTGACCGTCGAGCGTGAAACCGCCGCTGGCCCACTGGCGGTCGGCCGGGCGCTCGCCATTGCCGAAGAATTGTTCGGTCGAATAATCCGGGAGATCGGCGTTCTTGGCGAACTCCATGTGGCCGCCGGTATAAGTGCCATCCGGCGCGCGCGTCGCGCCCACGAGGGTCACGGGGCGCCAGTCCTTGAATCCTGCACCCATACCCGGCGAGGACCGCACAAATTTGCGGCCATAGGTACCGTGCGTCATCGAGTTATCCGGATGCGCGTCGATGTAGAGGATCCGCCCGTCGTCTTCGACCTTGTAAACGACGGCGAGGTGTCCGTTCGGATCGTAGAGCACGCTGCCAGGCCTGATCGCCTTGCGATCGATGTGAACCGGGTAGAGGTCGGTGCCCTCCATGTCGGGATGGAGCCGGTAGGTGGCCGATGAAATCGTGTCGCGCAGCGTCGACAGGAGCGTCATGCCGGTGACGGAGCCCGTCAAAACATCGTGGCGCGTCGCGATCGTGTTGCCGCGCGCTGTGTAGCGAATGTCGTTCGTACGACCCAGCGGGCTAACGGACGAGATGTAGGAAAATGGTAAGCCGCGCTTCCACGCGTAGTAGGCCCGCAAATAGTAGGGAAGGTCGGCGCAGTCGGAGAAGAAGACTGTGCCCGGCGGATCGGTTTTGGCGAACGGGTTCGCCGTGCTGTGAAGGCACTTGTTGATCGAATTGCAGCCGTTCTCGCCGATGGCGGTGATGAACTCGCTGTAGCCGCGCTCGTCCGCATCGGTCCAGCTGTCATGCAGGATGCGATAGGTCGGATCGTCCGCGCGCGCTAACGGCGCGCTAACCATGGCCATCAGCCAAAGAGCGCCGCCGACCCAGCCCCAAAGAGCCAGGTATTTTCCCCAATGGCGCACGCTTCCCCTCCCCGCCTGCACCTCAGAGGGAAGCCTACGGGCCTGTGCGAATTGGTCAATTAGCTCACGGGCAACGATTGACTAGTATCATCTTCGCACTATATGCTGTTCCATGATACAGGATACTACCTGTCAGCGCAGTTCTGGGCCGTGCCTGGGGGAAGTTTGTTCGCGTGACCGACGTCGAAGCCCATCTGAAGAAGTTCCGCAAAGAGCTGCATAGCGGCATTGCGGCGATGGTGCTTTTGGCGCTGCTGGAGCGAACGGGGGGTGAAATGTACGGCTATCAAATTGCCAAGGAAATCGGCGCCAAGGCTGGTGGCGCCTCGTTTCTGAAGCAAGGCGCAATCTACCCCGTTTTGCGCTCACTGCATGCCACCGGACTGTTGTCCAGCCGGGTCGAAGTCTCCATGTCTGGGCCTCCACGCCGCTACTACGCGATTTCAGACGCAGGGCGTGAAGCGCTTGCCGCATGGCGCGGCGTGTGGGGCGACCTGCGTGAATTCGTCGACGGCGTCGTGGGTGGAGACGAAGCCCATGGCTAACGGTAACGGCGCGGCGCCGACAACGATCAAAGCATATCTCGCTGAGCTCAGGAGCCGCCTCAAAGGTCATCCGCCGGCGCTGGTGCAGGACGCATTGTCGGACTGCGAGGAGCACTTGCGGGCGGCGCGCGCGGATGCGGGCAGCAAGAGCGAAGCGGACGTCCTCGCCGAGATCATTGAAACCTATGGAACGCCACAGGAAGTGGCAGAGGAGTACGTCGCCATGGAACAAACAATCAAAGGGCCGTTCGCCTCCAGCACTGCGGTCGACGAACGCGAAGTCGATCGGGGCCCAGGATTTTTCGGTGTTCTCGTTGATCCGCAGGCCTACGGCGCGCTGATCTACATGCTGTTGTCGCTCGCAACGGGCATCTTCTACTTCACCTGGGCCGTGACCGGCGTCAGCCTCTCACTCGGACTTGCAATTCTGATCATCGGCGTGCCCTTCGCGCTGCTCTTCATCGGTTCGGTACGCGTTATCGGCTGGATCGAGGGCCGCATCGTCGAGGCGCTCCTTGGGGTGCGCATGCCGCGCCGACTGCCGTCAACAGGCGAAACGGGAACGCTCTGGGGCAATATCAAAGCCGTGCTGAAGGACGCGCGCACGTGGACGTCGCTCATCTACATGGTACTGCACCTCGTGCTCGGCACGATCTATTTCACGATCGCGGTCACCTGCGGCGCGGTTTCGCTCGGCGTGATGTCGTCGGCCGCCTATGAGCTCGCGACCGGCAAGAATGCCGTGCAGGTTCAGGGTTATCCGGAACTCGACGCGCTGTTCAACACGGTGCCGGGACTCGCCTTGCTCGTCGTCGCCGGCTTCCTCGGGATCATCTTGACGCTGCACATTGCGCGGGTCATCGGCTACATCCACGGGCGCATTGCTGAAGCTCTTCTTGTCCGAGCTTGAACCCGACGATGCCGACAGCCTCGATGCGCCAGGCTTGATGCTTGGCGCGGCGAGGCGGGAAGCGGAGCCGGTCTCACCCATCCCAATCAGGCAAGGACAACCCCCGGGGCCGCGCAACACGCGGCCCCTACTTTTTCGCCTCGGCGCCGGATGCAGGGCTTTCCTTTTTCCGCCTACGGATGAAAGGTACGGACAACAGCGAGGCCGAATTCATGGGCAAACACAAATCGCGCCACGATCAGCCCGAAGAGCGCGACGAGAGCTACGAGAACGTACTCTATGAGCTGCAGGTCGAGTTGGTGAAATTCCAACGCGACCTCATCAAGCACCAGCAGAAGATCTGCGTCGTCATCGAAGGCAGAGACGGCGCGGGCAAAGACGGTACGATCAAGCGGATCGTCGAGCATCTGAGCCCTCGCGACACGCGCGTGGTCGCGCTCGGCAAGCCATCAGATCGCGACCAGTCCTCCTGGTATTTCCAGCGCTTCGTGCCGCACCTGCCATCGGGCGGCGAGTTCGTGCTGTTCAATCGCTCTTGGTACAACCGGGCCGGCGTCGAGCCCGTCATGGGCTTCTGCTCGAAGGACGAGCATCAACAATTCCTGAAAGAGGCGCCGGAATTCGAAGCGATGCTGGTTCGAGCCGGTATCCAGCTCATCAAATACTATCTCGATATCTCAAAAGACGAGCAGAAGGAACGGCTCGAGGCGCGGCGTGAAGACCCGCTGAAGCAATGGAAGATTTCACCGATCGACGCCGTGGCCATCAAGAAGTGGGACGGTTACTCCGAGGCGCGCGACCTGATGTTCCAAAAGACAAGCCACCGCGTGGCGCCGTGGCACGTCGTGCAGGCAAACAGCAAGAAGAAAGCACGGATAAATGTGATCCGCCACTTTCTGACGCTCTGCGACTACAAGCACAAGGACAAGAAGCTCCTCAAATACGATCGAGCGATCGTATTCCCGTTTACCGACGAGGCGATCCGCCAGGATTTGTTGGCGCATTGACGCGCCGGAGGGCTCGGAGAAAGTCGCCGCGCAATTTGATCTCCGTGCTGTCCAGACCGAGCCATCCGCGCATCAACTCGAGCTCTTCGCGGAGCGCGGGCAGGATTTCATGCGCATCGGCATTGGGCTCGGCGTGTCCGCCAAGCACCTGCAGACGGCTACGCTTGCGATCGGATTTCAGGTCGACCCGCGCGACCAGACGATCGCCGAGCAGGAACGGCATCACGTAGTAGCCATGCGCGCGCTTGGCCTTCGGCGTGTAGAAGGCAAGGCGATAGTGAAAGTCGAAGAGGCGCTCGGTGCGTTGGCGCATCCAGATCAGCGAATCGAAAGGCGCCAGCAAGGCTCGCAGAGAAAGAGAGCGCGGCGCCTTCGCTTTCGCATGGAGGTAGGCCTGATGCTTCCATCCCTCGACACTTACGGGCTCAAGGATGCGGGATTCGACCAGCTCGGCGAGGCGCAGCTTCGTTTCCGCGACGGGCAGGCGGAAGTAGTCGCGCAGATCCATCTCCGTCGCGACACCGTAGGCGCGCGCCGCGAGTTCGAGCAATTGGCGATGGGCGTCAGCGACGCCGACGGCGGGCCGCTCCAACGCATGCTTCGGGATCACGCGCAGCGCGACGTCGTAAATGCGCTCGAAGCCGCGCCGCTCCGCAGCCGCAATTTGACCGCTCAAAAAGAGATATTCGAGCGCGCGCTTGCCCTCGCCCCACCCCCACCAACCGCCGAGCGACTTGCCGCCTTCCGATAGGTCGGACGTGCGAAGCGGTCCGCGCTCGGATACCTGCTTCAACACCGCCGCGATGTATTCCGGCTTTTCGCGCGCGAGACGGGTCATGCCTTCCCACTTCTTCGCCTCCTGCATGCGCCAACGAAAGAGCGGGTAGTAGTCCAGTGGGATAAGAGACGCCTCGTGGCCCCAATATTCGAATAGCGCTCGGCCTCTTCCACGACCGAGATCGTCGAGCACCTTCGTCGAATAGGGTCCGAGCCGCGAAAAAAGCGGCAGGTAGTGCGAACGGATCAACACATTGACGGAATCGAGTTGCAGCAGACCGATCTGCCGGATCGTCGCCAGCAACCGCTTACGGCCCGGCGGCGACTTCGCACGCGGCGCGAAGCCTTGCGCTGCGATCGAGATGCGACGCGCTTCATCTTTGCTCAAGCTTGCGCGCGTGCGCGCTGGTTTTCGGCCGCCGTGCATCGGATCACGGCGTAGCGTCAGCGCGCTGCGTTGTCGAGGCAGGCTTTCACTTTGGCGAGCAGCTCGGCCTTTTTGAACGGCTTGGCCACGCACGCGTCGGCGCCCAGCTTGCCCGCAAGATCGAGAACCTCGGTCGCATCCAGGCGCCCGCCGCCCGACATGGCGATGATCGGGCCCTCGTAACCGCTGGCGCGCAGATCACGGATCATCTCGATGCCTTCTTTGTTGGGCATCACGATGTCGGTGAGGATGAGATCGGGAGCGTTCGACTTCGTGCGAGCAATGCCGACGTCTCCGTCGCTCGCTTCGTCGACCGCGTAGCCTTCGGCTTCCAAAATTGCGCGGGTCGACGCGCGGACGAGATCGTTGTCGTCAATGACCAGAATCTTGATCATGTTCATTCCATCGGCACACGCCCGACTCATATTGACGGAACAATAATAGCGAGGCGTTGCGCATGAGAGTTTCTGTCAATCTTGGCATATTCAATAAAGGCACTTAGTTGTCGCTAAGACTACCGAAGTATCGCGCCGTCCAAAAGGTTGTCACGACGGTAGATATTTTCAGGCGACATCGTTGCGCGAGCGTCGTCGCGTAGCGTCGCGGCTGACCGACGAAAAACGCCCCTGGAGTTGGTTCCAGGGGCGTTTCGATTGGGTGCAGGGATAGGATTTGAACCTATGACCTTCAGGTTATGAGCCTGACGAGCTACCGGGCTGCTCCACCCTGCGGCAATTCAGATTTCAGATATCAATTTTCAAACTTCAGATATCAAAACTCACATTGTTTTGGAGGAATTTGTTTGCGCTGGTTGGGTTTTTGCTGTCGTTTGCAGGTCTGGCGGCGGCCTACTTTTCCGAGGCTTAAGCCTGAGTATCATGGGCGCTGGAGCGTTTCACGGCCGAGTTCGGGATGGGATCGGGTGTATGCGCTCCGCACTTGAGCCACCAGACCGGCGAAGGA
>WGNJ01000005.1 GCA_016124635.1 Alphaproteobacteria bacterium
CGCCGTCCCGGTAGAACTTGAACTCGCCCTCGCCGTACCAGACCATGTCGTCCGGCAAGATGCGCACGCCGACGACGCAGCCGAGAAAGCGTCCCGGCCCTTTAATACCGTGGGCGATCGTGAAGTCGCGCTTCGACGTCGTGGGATTTTCGCGCGCGAACGATACGTGCAAGTAGCCGGCATCGGCCGCCATTGGCTGCAGCGTGTAGTCGATCTGATAGTAGAAGAGGATCGGCCGCTTCCCGGCATTGGTCAGCTCGACGCGCAGATATTTTGCAAACGGCATCGGAAAGTAGGCGTTGAGACCGCGCCCTTCTTGAACCGCCGTCAGCGCCGTCACGCAGTGCGTCATGCGCCCGTGCGGCAGCCCGAAGAAGTCGAGACACGGCACAGAAATACTTGGTTCGCTGCGGCCGTCGTAGAAAACTTCTAGCGTCACCGCCCGCATCTCTTCGGGCGGCGCTCTGCGAAACGTCATCCAGATGTGGCGAACGCGGCCCGGACCATCGATGTCGGCAAGAACCACTTTCTCGCCAGCGGCGATGCGCCGGTTCGGCTCGCCCTTTCGTCCGCTTGCCGCTGTCCCGCCGGCACCGCGCGCGCCGGTCGGATTTTCAAAGCTGATCGACCGGCAATCGAGCGACGTGTCGATGCGCGCGGGGTCGCCGAACAAGCTCATTTCGGCGGCCCCTCGCCGAGCGCCTTCAAAACCGCCGCGCGCACATCCTCCGACTGTTGATCGAGTGCGCGCGTCACCGCCTTGAGATTCCGGCGTAGTTCGTAAACCTGATCGACGAGCGACAACACGAGCGGCATCGTCTCCTCGTGCACATCGAGCCGGTGCCGCAAATCGTAGATCATGTGCACACGAGCGACGTCGATGTCCCGAAACACCACGCCGTCGTCCAGCGATTGCTCGGGCTGCACCCAGTGCTGTTCCACCCAGGCGAGCAATTCGTCTTCTCCAAGGTCGGGAAAGAGAGCGACGACGGCTTGAATCCGCATCATGACACCAGATCCTTGCGCGGATTGAACTCGTGCTGCGGCGTCCAGTCTTTCAGAAACGTCTCGAGCTGCGGTTCGTCGGATTTGGGCAACACGACTTTCAGGTTCACATATTGATGGCCGCCGGCGATACCGCGCTCCTTGAGGCGCAGCCGCGTCCCGGTCGACGAATGCGGCGGGATCGTAAGCGACACTGTTCCTTCAAGCGTCGGCGTTTCGACCTTCGCGCCCAGGACCGCCTCCTTGAGCGTCACAGGCAGCTCGATGACGATGTCGTTGCCGTCGCGTTTGAAAAACGGATGCGGTCGCACGGTCACTTCGATCAGCGCGTCGCCGGGCGGCGCCTTGCCGATGCCCGGCATCCCCTTCCCTTTGAGCCGCAGCGTCTGACCATCACGCAGACCTGCTGGAATAGTCACGTCCAGAGAATTGCCATCTGGCAACGTAATACGCCGAACAGCGCCCTTCGCTGCATCCAGAAAATCGACGCTGAGCTGATAGCGTGCATCCTGCCCGCGCATCGCAAATTCGCGAGCGCCGCCTGGGCCACCGCGTTGGCGCAGCAACTCTTCGAAAAGAGACGATAGATCGTCAGCCTCAAATCCGCCCGCGCCACCTTCAAAGCCCGGGCGATACTTCGAACGTCCGAAATCCTCGCCGAAATCGCGGTAATATTGGCGTTCCGGATGCACCTCCGCACCGCTGGCGTCGATCTCGCCGCGATCGAACTTCGCCCGTTTCTCCGGATCGGAGAGGAGTGCGTAGGCCGAGCTGATCGCCTTGAACTTCTCTTCCGCGTCTTTTTTGCCCGGGTTGAGGTCGGGGTGATGGGTCTTGGCGAGCTGTCGATAGGCCTTGCGAATCTCATCGTCGCTGGCCGTCTTCTCAACGCCGAGTGTCTTGTAGGGATCGTCCATGCGCCGACGTTACCATATCCGTGCTGAAGGCAAGCGGGCGCGCGGTTGCGAGCGAACGCCAATAGAGCCGGCAATGACGAGCAATCGTAGACAATCAAGAATTTGACGGACTCAGCGACAATCTTTCCAGCGTGCCGGTTCGACAATCGTCATCGGAGCTCATAGGCCCCATCCCGTCGGGCCTTGTCTGGCAACGCGCCCATCACACGCGCGTGAAGGCGCTCGGTAACGGCCCGCCTGCGTCGCCGTTAACGTTGCGTATACCGAAGCCGTGTGCCTAATCTTTGCAGTGCATCGACTGAGTGCGGCGGGTTCCTAGGGGTGTTTCAGCTGTTGCGTAGAAGGATGAAGGCGAAGCGGCGCGGCGCGCTGCACCGCTCCTTCGTTGTCGCGCTGCTGCTGGCCTTTGTCTTCCAAGCCCAACTAGCGGCCAGCCATATTCACTTCTTGAATATTGGCTCCGGCGTCGCACTCGCCGACTCAGGCAATAACTCATCGCCAAACGGCCACAAGCAGTTGCCGGCGGGCGATGACTGCCCGATCTGCCAGCAACTGGCCAGCGCGCACAGTTTCCTTGCGCAGGCGATCATCTCGCTTTCGCTGCCCAGTCTCGTCGGCACGCACACATTCGATGTTTTTGACGAGCGGGCGCCTGTCCCGCTGATCGCCCTCAGTTGGCAAAGCCGCGCACCACCACTCTAAGCAGCACGAGTTGATCGGCACGAAGTCGTGCGCTCGAAGCGCTCGGCTCTACGTGCGGCTCGCATGGCGACGCGAAATGCGTCCGCCTGCGGCAACTGTGACCCATGCTTGGAGAATCCTAATGAGTGCAACCAAGACAGCCCTATGCGCGATCACGGCCAGCCTGCTGGCAAGTGCATCGGCACCAGCCCTCGCCGCGTCCGGCGACGATCTCAGTGCAATTCGCGCAGAGATCAAGGAGATGCGCCGGGACTACGAACACAAGATCGATAGCCTCGAAAAGCGACTACGCGCCGCGGAAGCGGAAGCCAAGGCCGCAAAGGCTGCAGCCGTCGCGGCTAAAGCCAAGACCGGAGCGCTCGCTGCAACGACGACCACGTCGGCATCCGCTCCGGTCGTGCTGGCATCAGCGCCACCGCCGCCCCCGGCTGAGACACCGGCGCCACGTCCACCGGCCTCGGCAGCCTCCTTCAACCCTGCGATTTCGGCGATCTTGAACGGTTCGGTCTCATCGATCGAGCACGACCCCGCGCTTGCCGCCGTTCACGGCTTTGCCCTTGGCGACGAAGCCGGCCTGCCCGATCGCGGATTCTCGTTGAACGAGTCCGAGGTCGCAATCTCCGCGAACGTCGACCCCGAGTTGCTTGCCAACCTCATCGTGTCGATCGACGGCGACAACCAGCTGTCGGTTGAAGAGGCTTACATCCAAACAACGGCGCTCGGGAACGGCTTCACCGTTCGTGGCGGTCGCTTCTTTTCGAGCATCGGATATCTCAACGAGAAACACGCGCACGCCTGGGACTTCGAAGACGCACCCCTGCCCTATCGCGTCTTCCTGAACAATCAATACGGCGACGACGGCGTGCAGGTGAAGTGGCTCGCGCCGACGGACTTCTTCCTCGAATTCGGTGCGGAATGGTTCCGCGGCGACGCCTTTCCCGCCGGCAACGCCGACGACAACGGCATGGGAACCGTCACCGCCTACGTTCACTCGGGCGGCGATATCGACGAGGAAAGCAGCTTCCTGGCCGGCTTGTCCTATCTGCGCACAAAGGCGGACGGCCGCAACACCGGCGGCGACATGTTCAGCGGCACCGACGATCTGGGCATCGCCAGCCTCGTTTACAAGTGGGCGCCGAACGGCAACCCGGTCAACACGAACCTCGTCCTGAACGGCGAATACTTCCTCGGACACGAAGACGGCCAGTTCAACGGCGTGCCGGTGAACTACAACCGCACCGGCTTCTACGTCCAAGGCGCATATCAGTTCATGCCGCGTTGGCGCATCGCACTGCGCTACGCGCAGGTGCAAAGCGACATCGATCTGCCGCTCGCGCTCGCAGGCTCGACGCTCGACGACTTCGGTCACTCGCCGCAAGCGACAAGCGCGATGCTCGAATACGACACGAGCGAGTTCGGGCGGTTGCGGCTGCAATACACCTACGACCAATCCGACCTCCAACCCAACAACGAGGTCGTCTTCCAATACACGATCGCAATCGGCCCGCACGGCGCCCACACGTTCTGAAGGACAAAGCTCATGCGTAAATTGATCTTCCTTGCCGCCATCTTGACCGCGGCATTCACCGCGCCCGCGCGCGCCGACCTCAACGTCTTCGCTTGCGAGCCCGAATGGGGCGCGCTGTCGAAGGAAATCGGCGGCGACAAGGTCTCGATCTACACGGCAACGACGGGCGCCCAGGATCCGCACCAAATCCAGGCGCGGCCTAGCCTCATCGCCAAGGCTCGTGGAGCCGACATCGCCGTTTGCACGGGCGCCGAGCTCGAGATCGGTTGGATGCCGAAGATCGTCGAGCAATCGGCAAACTCGAAACTCGCTGCCGGACAGCCGGGGCTATTCGAAGCGGCAAGCTTCGTTCGCCTGAAGGAAATTCCCGCCCGGCTCGATCGCGCCGAAGGCGACGTCCACGCATCGGGCAATCCGCATATCCAAACAGATCCGCGAAATATCTTGACGGTCGCCAAGCCCCTCGCCGATCGCTTCGCCGAGCTGGACCCGGCGAACGCGGCGTACTACGCGCAGCGCTACGCTGACTTTGCGCAACGTTGGACTGCGGCGATCGCCAAATGGGAAGCGGAAGCAGCACCGCTGAAAGGCTTGCCGGTCGCAGCTCAACACGCTGGCTGGATTTACCTGTTCGATTGGCTGGGCTTGCACCAGATCGTCGTGCTCGAGCCGAAACCCGGCGTGCCGCCGTCAAGCGGCTATCTCGCGCTCGTTTTGGCGACCATCGAGAAGCAGCCCGTGAAGATGGTCGTTCGCGCCGCTTACCAAGACGGCCGTCCATCCGAATTTGTCTCGGAGCGCGCGAAAGTTCCGGCCGTCACTCTGCCGTTCACGGTCGGCGGCACCGACGAGGCGAAGGATCTCTTCTCTCTGTTCGACGATACGATCAAGCGCTTGCTCGCGGCGGCCAAGTCATGACCATCGGCAATTTGGAGCTCAGCATTCTATGGCCCGCATTCCTTGCGGGCCTGCTCGTTCTCTCGACGCACGTGCCGCTCGGTCAGCAGGTCTTGGCGCGAGGCATCGTCTTCATCGACCTTGCCGTTGCCCAGGTCGCGGGTCTCGGCGTGACCATCGCCGATGCCGTCGGCTTCGAACCAGAAGGCTGGCGTGTGCAGGCGGCAGCGGTGGCGGCGGCGTTGGTTGGCGCTTTGCTGCTGACATGGAGCGAGCGCAAATGGCCGGACGTTCAAGAGGCGCTGATCGGTGTTCTCTTCGTCTTCGCGGCCTGCGTCGAGCTTCTGGTGTTGGCCAACAATCCGCATGGCGGCGAGCATCTCAAGGACCTGCTCGTCGGCCAGATTCTCTGGGTGTCGCCGAAGGCGCTGATCCCAGTGGCGCTGCTCTATGCGGCGGCCCTGATCGTCTGGTTCGGCGCAAGAAGATGGCTCGGACGGATCGGCTTCTACGGTCTGTTCGCGCTGCTCGTGACGCAGTCGGTACAGCTGGTCGGCATCTATCTCGTCTTCGCCAGCTTGATCGTCCCCGCGTTGGCGGCACGACGCTTCGGTCCAGGCCGGCGCTTACTTGTCGCCTACATCGTGGGCATTGCGGGCTACGTCATTGGACTGCTTGCGTCGTCCCTGTTGGACCTACCCACGGGTGCGATGATCGTCGTCTCCCTGGTGGGCGTTTTCCTTCTAACGGCCATCCTCTTCCCGGGCCAAGTGTCAGTAAAAGCGCAGGATTCAGCCGCTTGATACACCACCTTACAACGTTACAGATCTGCAATGAGACGCAGGGGCCCGATTCTGATAGGCTGAAATCAAATCACGGTGCTGGTGTTTCCGAGAGGAGTGGTTGCATGACCTGGCTCAAATTTGGCGTCGTCGCGCTCGCGCTCAGTTTCGGAATTTCGGCGGCAGCTGCTTTTGAGATCGTCGACACGAACAACGGCTTCGCCAGCCCGGCATTCTTGCTTGCCGACCCCGATCAAGACTCGTCGTCGGTGAACGTCAATGCGGACGATTTTGCCGACAAGCACATCTACATGAAAGGCGATCACGAGCAGCAGTTCGACGGCTACTCATATTCCGGCTTCGTTTTCGAAGATCAGGTTCAGACCCCGTCAAATCTTGTGTCGATCGACCCCGCGTCGGTCGTCGCCGCGACCGACACGAGCGTGAAGGCGGACGCGAAGCAGTAGATCGAGGATGGATGACAAAACGGCGCACCCACAACGCGGGGCGCCGTTTTCTGCTGATGACGATTCTCCTGTGAAGCGATTTCGAAGGGTCACTGCACCCAAATCCGATCTGTAATTCTGCGATCCTGCAGCAGTAATCTCCACCTCACCAAGAATAACGTGGGGAGACGCCGTCATGGTCCGCTTCATCATTTTGGTGCTGCTCATCGCAGCCGGAGTCTGGGTCTATTTCTTCCTCCAAGCCGCCGGCTATTTCCGCACGCTCGAAGCCAAGTTCGACGGAACGTGCAAGCCGGTTACCACCGCCGGATTCGCCGGGCCCGAAGACATCACCATCGATGCCGAGACGAACACGGCCTACCTCTCAGGCTATGACCGCCGCGCCGCGATGGCGGGCCACCCGACGGCTGGTGGCATCTGGGCCTACAATCTCGCAGATCCGAATGCCCAACTCGTGAATCTCACGCCGGAAGCGGACGCATCGTTCCTTCCCCACGGCATCAGCCTCTTTCGCGCGTCCGACGGCAGAAAGACGCTGTTCGTCGTCAATCACGGCGCCAACCGGCAAGCAGTCGAAATCTTCGACGTCGAGCCCGGCAAGCTCACACATCGCCGTACGGTAACCGGGCCGGAGCTGATTTCGCCGAACGACGTCGTCGGCGTCGGTCCCGATCAATTCTTCTTCACCAACGATCACGCTCATCGCGAGGGCTTCCTCCGCCAGGTCGAAGACTACATGCGGCTTAAACAATCGAACGTCGGCTACTACGACGGGGCGAAGTTCTACCCCGCACTGCACGACATCGGTGGTGCGAACGGGATCAACGCCACGCCGAACGGCGACACCCTCTTTCTGTCGGCCGGCTCGGAGCAAAAGGTCTACGTGTATGACCGCAACCTTCAAACAGGCGTGATTTCGCAGCGGGCTGCCGTCGATGTACCCGGATATGCGGACAACATCGAGTTGCTGCCCGACGGCAGTTTCCTCCTTGGAATCCACTCGAAGGTTCTGGACCTACTCCAAAACGTCGGCGATCCGACGCACCTTTCGCCGAGCCGCATTATGCGCCTAACACCCGATGGCCGCGGCGGATACAACGTCGCTGACGTCTACGTGAATTTGGGTCAGGAAATCTCCGGTGCGAGTGTCGGCGCTGCATTGGGCAAGCGCCTGCTCATCGGCGATATCTTCGAACCAAAGTTCCTGGATTGCACGTGGCCCAGCGGCCCTGAGGCACCGCCTCCCCCAGCCGCACCGGTCATGCAACCCGCGCAGCGACACAGGTAAGTTCGTCCAACAGTCGAAGAATTGGATGGTGCGTCGCGCGAATCGCCGCACCATTTTCTTTTTCTAAGAGCTACTCACCGCCGCATTCGGCTTCAAGCCGAACGAAACCGTTTGTCGTCGCACGTACTTTCGATGGAACCCCGTTGGTGCACGAAGTGCGCGTCGCACCTTTCAGCGATTCCCGGCGACGGATATATTCCGTACACTGACATCATCATTTTCTCTATTGACTCCAACGCACGACTGATTCTCTGGCAAGAGAGAATGCGCACCTCGTGCTCTTCTCGAAATGTTCCGACTTGCGATCTAGCAAGTAGCGGCTTATCGTTCGTGCACTCCAATTGACGGGCACGAAAACAAATGACCGCGCTACAAACAATCGTGCGTTCGAATCGTGAGTCTAGAGCCTCCCCGTGCGATGGGCGCGTCGCAACGTAGCAGCCGGCGCCGAACCCTTTCAAACTTCCGCCGATGTATTCGAGTAATTTCTAGGGCGTAAGCGCGACGAAGATTTGCGTCGCGTTCTAATCCTTCACAGGAAGAAGTAACCGCGCGCCGTCGTTCGAACGAACGTCGGAAAAGCCAACGTGCATGCTCGCTCGTGTCATTTCAGCGAAAGAACCGACATGGAAGACTTCTCGAAGCCTTGGCAGGCAATTAGGCAGCAATTGAAATCGACGCTCGGCGCCACGCGCTTCACCTACTGGGTGCAAAATCTCCGGCCGATCGCAGCCGATGCCGGGCGTGTCGTTCTTGCTTCATCGACACGCTTTGAACGGGATCGCGTTGTTCAGATGTACGGCGATCTCATCACGCGTCTCGTCGCCGAAGTCGCGCCGGCATACGGCCCCGTCGAATTCACGGTAGTGCCGCTGTCACGGCCCGCGGCAACCGTTGGGAACACCGCCCTCGCCGTCCGCAGCGAAGCCGAGCCTGTGCCAGAGCTTGTTCCGGGCTCGATTCCCCTCAACCATATGCATACGTTCGAGAATTTCGTTGTCGGCGCCGCAAACCAGATCGCAGTCAACCAGGCGCGCCAAGCCGCCGAAGGTGTGGTTTCGAACCCGCTACTCCTTTTCGGTGAAACCGGCCTCGGCAAGACGCACCTTTTGCACGCGATCGCCTTGCGCACGCTCAAACGCGCGCCCGCGTCCCGCGTCCTCTATGTTACCGCTGAGTGGTTCTTGGGAAAATTTGTCGCAGCCATTCGCAACGGAGACACCGCCGACTTCAAGGCGCTCATGCGCGACGTCGATCTGCTCGCGATTGACGACCTCCACGTCATCGCGGGGAAAGACAAGACGGCCGAAGAGCTACAGCACACGATGGACGCCGTGATAGATGCCGGCAAGCAGCTGATCCTCTCCGCCGACCGTTCGCCAGCCTTGCTCGAAGGTTTGAGCGAACGCATGCGCTCTCGCTTGCTCAAGGGCGTGACGGTTGAAATCAAACAGGGTGATTTCGATCTCCGCCTAGGCATCCTCGAGGCAAAGTCGGCGCGCCTAGCGCGTGACAATCCTCGCCTGGTCATCGGCAGCGACGCCCTGCGTTTCATCGCCCAACGTATCAACGCCAATACGCGGCAACTCGAGGGCGCGCTCCATCGCGTCGCCAGTCACTCGAACAACGGCGAGCACCCAGTCACCATACCAAATCTTCAAATCTGGCTTGCGGATTTCCTCAAGATGCACGACCGCCGCGTCACGATCGAAGAGATCAAGGCCAAGACCGCGACTTTTTTCGGCTGCAAGGTCGCCGACTTGGAATCTGAAAGTCGTGCGAGGGAGGTTGTCCGGCCTCGCCAGACGGCAATGTATCTCGCGCGTCACATGACGCAGCGCTCGTATCCGGATATCGCGCGCCGTTTCAAGCGCCGCGACCACACGACCGTCATTCACGCGCTCAAGCAGGTCGAGAAGCGGCGCGATGCCGACCCGGAGTTTGCCCAGATGCTCGAGTCGCTACGCTTATCCATCCGCAGTTGGCCGACGCGTCCACCGATTCAGTAGGGCCTCACTCGATTGCTTCCGATTGCTGCACGCCCAGCGCCGATGCAATTGGCCTCCCAAAGTCGCCCATTCCCCTGAGCCGCGTTGCGCGAATCATTTGCCTTGCGACGCTCGGCAACAAACGTGCGGCGGATACCGTCACGCCGCTCAACGCAGACGTCTCGAGCAATGCGCCGAGTGCCCCGGCCAGTCGAAATTGCAGCCGCAGCTTTCGAACCATCGTTCGTTGAAAGCGCGACGCCGGCACACTTGCGACGACCGCTCGTGCGGCCGCGACGCCTGACGCAAGCGCGATGGCCAACCCGTCGCCGGTGAACGACGGCACGACGGCAAGCTGATCGCCGAGCGGATAGATCATGGGCGCGATCGGCTCGCTACGCAAAAACCCGTATGGGATTCCGGCCGTCGATACAGGCTTCTCGAATAGCGGCGTGGCACCTTCCAGAAACTCGGCAACGATTGGCGACTGACGTGCCAAGAATTCGGCTTGTTGATTCCAAGCAGCACCAACTTCGCTCAACATGTTTGAGCGCATCACCCAGCCCATGCTGAGTACACCCTCCTCCACCAGGCACGCGCCGGCGTAGCCGCCGTCAAAGAACGCAAGCTGCACGGTATTCGCCAACAAACGCGCCGCGTTGACGGCCTCTAGGTGCATCTTGAAGCCGACCATCGCGCCCATTGGCCGCGTCAGCCCGCGCAGCGAATGTTTGCCAGTCGCAAGACCGACCACACCTCCGCGCCACTTGATGCCCTCCGTCGTGGCCGCGCCATCGCTGCCGATGCTCTCGACGCCGCTGACGCGCGCACCCCGCGCGACGTGGACGCCACGCTGTGCAGCCGCCGCAAGCAGCGCCTCGTCCATTCGCAAGCGCGACAACGCGCGCGCACGAAACGGCAACGGAACCTCGGCGCGGCGACTTCCCGTTGTCAGCCTGAATTGATCGATGCTCGAAGCGCCCAGCTTGTCGACATCGATGTTGAGATAAGAAAGCAGTTCGACCGTCTCACGGCTCAGAAATTCACCGCACACCTTGTGTTGCGCGCGATGCGTCCGTTCCAGCAAGGCGACGCGGCGACCGTGCCGAGCCAATTCAAGCGCGAACGCACTCCCCGCGGGACCGCCACCGACAACAACTGCATCCCATGTCGCCGCTCTCAGCATCGAACAAGCATATGTCCCCGCACGCGATCGAAATCCACCATGTAGAAGCGCGCCAACCGGCAGTTGCATCCATTTTCAGGCACAACGCCGACGACGCAGGATCGGCTGCTTGAAGTGTACAACAACTTGGCGTTTCATAAGGTTCTGGGCGGGGTAGGAAGATATTGGGGGCCCCATGATCGACAGGATTCTCGCGGCGTCGGCGCTCGCCATCGCACTAGGCGGCTGCACCTACGTGCATTCGTACTTCGCCGAATCCGACATGGCGGAGGCCAAGGCCTTTTGCGAAACACTCAGGTCGGACCCGGCCATCCGTCCTGTAGCCTCCAAGCTGCCGCTGATCAGCCCCGACGAAATCACGCCCGAAATGCTGGCGATCGATGCGACGCCGACCGATGCGGAACTCGGCGCCATCAACGCGCTCGCGAAAGACCAACAACAGTGTCGTCGCCGCATTCGCGCAGTGGTGAAGGAACACGAGCCCACACTGATCGCCACGCAAGACGAGCTGAACATGAAGCTGGATCTGGTAACCGCCCAGCTGCTGCAGAAGAAGATGAGCTACGGCAACGCCAATCGCCTTTATCGCCAAGCAGCGCTCGAAGCGTCCAACAAGCTGACCGAGCAGGCCAAGCAAGACTTGGCGAACGCCGAGGAGCGAGAAGACGAGACGTGGCGATCGATCGGCCGGGGACTGGCCGATGCCGCGAAGCCATCCGTGCCAAGAGCGGATAAATCCTGCTCGTGGGTCGACAGCAGCGTGAACTGCAATTCGCGGTGACGGCTACGCCGCTGGCGCACCCTGCTCTGCCAATCGCTTCAACTTCGCGACGGCAACGTCCTTGGCTTCCTGATAGGTGATCGTGCCGGCAAAGCGGCCGGACGCATCGAGCAACAAGATCGACGACGTGTGGTCCATCGTATAGCCACCACCTTCGATCTCAATTCGCTTGTAGTAGATCCCGAACGCCTTCGCCACGGCATCGATATCGGCCGCAGTCCCCGTCAGCCCGCGAATACGTGGATCGAACGAAGACAGGTATTTGTTCAATTCCTCCGGCGTATCGCGTCCGGGATCGACGGTTACGAAGTAGAAGCCGAGCCGATTGGCCTCAGGACCAAGTTCGCCGATCCAACTCGTGATGTCGGCCAGCGTCGTTGGGCAAACTTCCGGACAATAGGTAAAGCCGAAGAACACGACAGCCGGCCGTCCCAACATGTCGTGCTCGGTCACCTTTTGCCCCCGCTGATCGACGAGCGTGAAGGGCTTCACCATCACGGCGCCGTAGCTCGGCGGCGGCGACGGAAACATCGCGTCCCATACACCGAGCCGAGCGACGAGCGCGAGCGCAATGAGAACGCTAACGGCCGTCAGCGCGATAATTCTGACTGTGCGCATTGGCGTCGTCATGGCTCGCCGTGAGAGCCCATTCCGCCTCCCATCCCTTCCACGTGAAGTTCGATCGCCAGCTGTCTGCCGCCGGCAAAAATCAGCGTCAGCGGCACCTGCTCTTGTTGCGTCAGCTGACGGTTCAATCCGATGAGCATCAAATGCAGGCCCCCAGCTTTGAGCTCGACGGTCGCGCCTGGCGCAATATCAAGACCCGGCACGGGGCGCATACGCATGACGCCACCTTCCATCGACATCGAGTGAATCTCGACCCGCTGCGCGACCGGCGTCGATCCGCCGACCAATCGCAGGGGAGTCGAACCGGTGTTCGTGATCTTCAGGTACGCGACCGCAGTGGTCGCGCCGGCCGGCGTCGCACGCGTCCAAGGATTCGCAACTTTGACCCCGGGTGCTGAGTAGTCGCGCGCAAACAACACGCCGGAAGCGCCAATGAGCGCAACAAGCGTCAGCACCAGTCCAAAACCAAACTTCATACGTTGTTCTTCCAACATGAGGAGGCGCGCAAACAATTCGCGCGTTTCGCCCACCCAACGGGGAGCGGTGATCAGATCAAAGCCGAGAAGCCGGCGGCCCCGTCGGCGGCGGCAGCGGCTCCAGCGCGACGGCAACGGCCTCCACATCGTCGAGCGCGATATGCGCTTTGAATGCGGCGGCAACTGCAAGTTCCGGATGCTCTATGGGCGCCGCCAAAACCGCAAGCTGCGGACGGCAATGTGCGCACTGTTGCCCGTGCAGCTGCGCGGACTGTTTGCTCTTGCCGGCCTCTGAAAAACCGGTGATCGAAGCACAGCTATTGGCGTCCGCCGCGCGCACGACCGCGCAGGTGGAAGCCAGTATCAACTGCGCCAGCACGACAAGAGTTAGGAAGACCGCTCGAACTGGATCGCGCTGCTCGATGAACGAATCTAGGCGACTCATGGCGACAAACTACGCCCCCGGTCCCAAGAGCGCCGATGCGCCGCGTTGTCCCACGCGTTTCACGAATTCGCGCGGTAGTTCACCATCTCGCCGGCGTCAAGGCCTGACGGAAAGGTCGGCAATTCCAATATCTTGGGCGGACTCAAAATCGACCCGATGAGGGACCTAAGAGAGGAAGCCCATGACTGTGACCAACCCGCACACCCCTTCGCGCGAGAACCCGTTGAACCAAACAGCAAGCGGATGGCTGATGGCCGTGGTCGTCATCGGCCTCTTCGTCGTCGGTGCCGTGACCGTCGAGTTGGTCATCGGTGTACCGATCCTCATCGTCGCAGCGGTGATGTGCATCGGCTTCCTGGTGCTGAAGCCGAACGAAGCCGCTGTCTTGACGTTGTTCGGCCGCTATGTCGGCACGATCCGCCGCGACGGATTTCATTGGGTCAATCCCTTCTACGCCAAACAAAAGGTCTCGCTGCGCGTCCGCAACTTCACGACACCGACGCTGAAGGTGAACGACAAGGTCGGCAATCCGATCGACGTCGCGGCGGTGGTTGTATGGGTCGTCAAGGACACCGCGCAGGCTGTCTTCGATGTCGACGACTTCGAGACCTACATCAAAACGCAATGCGAGATCGCGCTACGCGACGTAGTCTCGACGCATCCTTACGACGAGCGTCGCGATGAAGCCGTTTCGCTGCGCGGCAACGCGGTCGCCGTCTCGGATCTGTTGAAGAGTTCGTTGCAAACCGCAGTCGAACTCGCCGGCATCGAAGTGCGCGACATGCGTATCACCCACCTTGCTTATGCGGCCGAGATTGCCTCGATCATGCTGCGCCGCCAGCAGGCCGAAGCGTTGATCCAAGCGCGTGAGAAGATGGTCGAGGGCGCGATCGGCATGGTGAAGATGGCGCTCGATCGTTTCCAAGCCGAAGGCGTGACGGACCTGAGCCCGACTAGTCGCGCCCAGCTCATTTCCAACATGATGATGGTGCTGTTGAGCGACGAAGGCGCCCAGCCGGTCATTCCGACGGCTTCTGCGAGCTAGCCCACATTGCCTTTCGAATGACCCCGGCCTAGAAGCGCCGTCATGTCGCTATCTCGTCCTGTTCGCCCGCGCCACGCCGCGAGCCTCGTGCTCGTGCGCCGAAGCAACCGCGGGCCGGAAGTCCTCATGGGCCGCAGGCCTCCGAAAGCCGTATTCCCGGAGGCTTACGTCTTTCCGGGCGGTCGCCTCGACGCCGCCGACGCGGCGGTCGCCCCCGCAACGCATCTGCCGCCAGCGGTATTGGAAGAATTGCGCACGCACGGTGCCTGCACGGCGCAATTGGCGCGCGCCTTGGCGAATGCCGCCATCCGCGAGACGTTTGAGGAAACCGGATTGCTCCTTGCGGCACCGGGAGATCCAGGCGTTGAGCACGGCCTATGGGCCTCATTCAGATCGCAAGGCATTGCACCCGCGCACGATCGTCTGCGCTTTCTTGGTCGTGCGATCACGCCGACCTCGGCGCCGGTGCGCTTCCATGCGCGTTTCTTCGTTGCCGATGGCGAGCAAGTGAGCGGCACCATTGTCGGCAACGGCGAGCTGTCAGACATCCGCTGGTATGCGCTCGAAGAAGCACGCCGGCTTCCGGCGATCGACGTAACGCAATTCGTGCTCGCCGAGATCGCAGCCAATGAACGCGGTCAAACGCGCGTCGCGCCGTTCTTCCGCTATCGCCGCAATCGCGTTCTCGCCAAGACCGCAGATGCCTGAGTGGGATGTGAGCAAGCTGAGCGACCGCCAGCGGCGGCTCAGTCTGGCTGCCGTCTATTCCTGCATCTTCGCGACCGGTATCGGTATGGGCCTGTCGCTACCTCTGCTTTCATTGATCCTCAACCGGCATGGCGTCTCCGGCACAGTCATCGGACTCAACGCCGCGTTCGGCGCGATCGCACTGGTCGCCTTCACGCCGGTCATCCCGGCACTCGCCTCACGTATTGGCCCAGTGAGATTCTTGATCGGGTGCTACGTAGGCGCGGCGCTCTCTCTGCTTAGCTTTCGCGCCACGGACCACTTGGTGCTCTGGTTCGTCTTTCGCTTCACCTTGAATTGTGCCCTTCAGGGCCTGTTCCTTGTAAGCGAGCTCTGGATCAATCAAATCGCGACCGATGCCGTTCGAGGTCGCGTGGTCGCAATCTATGCCGCGCTTGTGTCGGCGGGCTTCGCGATCGGTCCGGTGATCATCCAGGGTCTTGGTACGACCGGATGGCTCCCATTCGTCGCAGGCGCATCGATGATCACCGCCGCGATGATTCCGCTGCTGATCGCGCGCAACCTCGTTCCACCCGTAGCCCATGCCGGCGCGAGGGCCATGTTCGGCTTTGTGTTGCGTTCGCCATCCGCCGCCGCGGCCGGTTTGTGCTATGGCGCGATCGAAATCTGCTTGGCAAGTTTTCTGCCTGTCTACGCCGTCCGCCTCGGTTCCCCCGAGCCCGATGCAACGCTGCTGCTGGCTGCCTGGGGACTGGGAAATATGATCCTGCAGCCGTTCGTCGGTTGGCTCTCCGATCACGTCGATCGCCGGCTTGTCCTGCTGGTCTGCGGAAGCGTCGTCGTGATCGGCACACTCGCGTTCTATTTCATGCCGCCGATCGGCTGGCCCGCTCTCGTTCTCGTGTTCGTCTGGGGCGGTTTCATCGCCGGGATTTACACCGTCGGCCTCGCCCACCTCGGCTCGAACTACAAGGGGTCGGATCTCGCCGCTGCCAACGCGGCATTCGCCATCCTTTACGCTCTGGGCTCAATGTCGGGGCCAGGGATAGGCGGCCTGGCGATCGATCTGTGGAGACCCTATGGGCTGCTGGTCGCCGTCGGAAGCATCGGCGTAATCCTAATCACCGTTGTGGCCGGGCGGATTTTGGCCTTTCCCAAGCCTTTGCGTTCCCGCCCGACAGCTTGACTTCAGAGCCCCGATCAGTAGTTTCCGCGGCTCCAAACAGGCAGGCCTTCAAGGCCCAATCGAGAAGAGGTCCCCGATGGCCAAACCAACCACAGTCAAGATCCGGCTCAACAGCTCGGCCGGCACGGGGCACTTCTACGTGACCAAGAAGAACACCCGCACGATGACCGAGAAGTTCAAGGTCAAGAAGTACGACCCGGTCGTGCGCAAACACGTCGAATACACCGAAGGTAAGATCAAGTAAGCACGCGCAAAGCGTGACGGAGTCGGGGCGCCTTGGGCGCCCTTTTTTGTTCTAGGCGGCGTCGGCGACGACGCGATTGCGGCCGTCGCGTTTGGCGCGATAGAGCGCCTGGTCCGCGCGGCGAAGCAGGGCCTCGGCGGTATCCGCCGCCCCTTCGCTCGCCGTCACGCCGATCGAAATCGTAACGGCGATCTGGCCGGGCGGGACCGAAATGTTGAACGGAATATCGGCAACCGACTGACGTAGACGCTCGGCCACCATATAGGCGAACGTCATGTCGGTATCCGGCATGACGACAACGAACTCTTCGCCGCCGTAGCGGCAAGCGAGATCGATGCCCCGGACATTGTGCGATACGCGATTTGCGAATTCACGCAGCACGTCGTCACCCACGTCGTGACCGTAGGTGTCGTTGATCTTCTTGAAGAAATCGATGTCGAGGATCAGGAACGACACCGGCTTGCCGGTCGAACCGGCATTTGAAATCAGCGTGTTCAGATGGCGCGACATGTACCGGCGATTGAAGAGGCCGGTCAGCTGGTCGGTGATCGCCATCTCCAGGCTGAGCTGCAGCGAATGGCGCAGGCGATCGGCGTAGCGTTTGCGGCGCAGCTGCGTGCGGACGCGCGCCACCAGCTCGCTGCGCTCCACGGGACGCATCAGATAGTCGTTCACGCCGATATCGAGTGCGCGCACCAGGCGCTTCATATCGCCTTCATCGACGATGACGAGCAGCGGCGTTTGGCGCGTGGCATCGAGGCTGCGCAGCGTGGCACAGAACCGCAGGCCGTCCTGGCGGTCGAGCGAAAGGCTCGGGATGACGAGATCGTAGTCGCCGCCTTTGGCCCGGACCAACGCCTCGTTCACATCGCCCACGACTTCGACGTCGTGATCGCGCGACAGCGTCTCCGCAATGCGCAGCGCGCTTTGTTCGCGATCCTCGACGACCAAAATGCGACCGCGACCCGGGTTCTCGATGAACGCGTTCTCGTTCTCCTCGGCAAGGCCCATGCTCTCGCCGGTCGCCTGGCGCAAACGCAGCTCGTCGACCATCGTTTTCAGACGGACAAGGCTGCGAACACGCGCGAACAGCGCGACGTCGTTCACCGGCTTGGTCAGGAAGTCGTCGGCACCGGACTCGAGCCCCTGAACGCGATCGGAGACTTGATCGAGCGCCGTGACCATGATGACCGGCAGATGTGCCGTCGCCGGATTTTGCTTGATGCGCTGGCAGACTTCGAAGCCGTCCATGCCGGGCATCATGACGTCGAGAAGAATGATATCCGGCTTCTCTTCTTCGACCTTGCGCAGTGCCTCGGGGCCCGAACCCGCCGTCACAACGTCGAAATACTCGGCGCCGAGTTTGGCTTCGAGAAGCTTGACGTTGGCTGGGATGTCGTCGACGACGAGAACGCGCGCTGTCATTGGAGACTCAAGACAAGAAGCGGCGAACGGTCTCGAGGAAATTCACGACCGAAATGGGTTTCGAGATATAGGCTTCACATCCGCCTTCGCGGATCTTTTCCTCATCGCCCTTCATCGCGAACGCCGTAACGGCGATGACGGGAATCGACTTCAGCGTGTCGTCTTCCTTGAGCCACTTCGTGACTTCGAGACCGCTGACTTCGGGCAGCTGGATGTCCATCAGGATGAGATCGGGACGATGCTTGCGCGCGAGGTCGAGCGCCTCGAGGCCGTCGCGCGTTTGGATCGTCTTGTAGCCGTGCGCGTCCAAGAGATCGTGGAAGAGCTTCATATTGAGCTCGTTGTCCTCCACGATGAGGACGGTTTTCGTCGTCGCCTTCGCGTCCATCTTCGTTTCCGTGGCCAGCGTCGTCATGGGCGGAAATTCTCTCGTCGATTCGGTTGCCGATGAGCGCGCGGAATCGCCCCGTTGTCGTGCACTACTTCAACCGAATATCGTTAAATAATCCTTTGCCCAAGTGACGACTTTGTGGCCTCAATTGCCTGCTTCGCCGCCCGAATTTATTTGAGATTCCAACATGAAACGACAGCAAGCTGAGCAAATTGCTGAACGCGCTTTAACTTTTCTCGCCAACCGCCCGCCAGTCCTTCAGCAATTCTTAACTGCGTCCGGACTTGACGCAAGCGAACTCATCGCCAGAGCTGACGACGCCGACATCCGCAGCGCTGTCCTAGGCTTCGTCGCCGGCGACGAATCACTTGCCAAAGAATTCTCCGAGGAGACAGACCTGAAGCCAGGCCAGTTGCTGCAGATTTGTGCGGTTTTGGACCCGCACGGCTCCACGTCATGGTAGTCGCCAGCCTGGAACTCAAGCCCGACCGGCCGCTGGTGATCTGCGACGCAGACGAAGTATTGGTGCAATTCCTGGTCGGTCTCGAGCGCTTCCTGCTGCGGAACAACCGTAAGCTGGTGCTCAAGTCGTTCGCCATCCATGGAAACGTGGTCGACGCAGCTACCGGCGAAACGATCACGCACGACGAGGTCACGCGCCTCCTCAAGGACTTCTTCCAGCATGACACGCATCAGCTTGATCCCGTGCCCGGCGCGGCCGACGCACTCAATGCCTTGCGCGCGCAAGCTCAAATCATCGTCCTCTCGAACCTCCCGGAGACCGCCCGAGAGATACGGCGTGCTCACCTCGCTTCTCATGGAATGGACTACCCCGTCATCGCTGGCAGCGGTCCGAAAGGCCCGATCGTTCGCGACATCGTGCAGGCAATCAAAGCGCCGGTTGTCTTTATCGACGACCTACCGCCGCATTTAACCTCCGTCGCCCAGGCAACGCCGCATGTTCATCGCCTTCATTTCGTGGCGGATCGGCGCTTGGCGCGAATGATCGAGCCCGCCCAGGACGCGCATCGGCGCATCGACGACTGGCCCAGCGCTCGCACTTGGATCGAATCCGTGATCTCGTAGCCCCATGCGCATCGGCGTTGACCTCGGGGGCACCAAGATCGAAATCGCCGCGCTCGACGCCCACGGTCAGGTCGTGCTGCGCGAGCGCTTCCCAAGTCTGCCCGCCGACTACCCGGGCACGGTCTCAGCGGTCCGCGACGGCGTCTTGAAGGCCGAAGCCGAAATCGGTGTTCGCTGCAGCGTCGGCCTCGGTATTCCGGGCACGGTCTCTCCGGCAACCGGCGTCGTAAAGAACGCGAATTCGACTTGGCTCAACGGCAAGCCGTTCGACGTCGATATGGCGGAAGCGCTGCAGCGTCCCGTGCGCGTCGCAAACGATGCAAATTGCTTCGCGCTCTCGGAAGCCGTCGACGGCGCGGGCAACGGCAAACGTGTGGTCTTCGGCGTCATCCTAGGAACCGGCGTCGGCGGAGGTATCGCTGTCGATGCCCGCATTCTCATGGGCCCGAATGCCATCGCCGGCGAATGGGGCCACAATCCCCTGCCCTGGCCCGATCCGGATGAGATCCCAGGCCGGGCATGCTTTTGCGGCAAGCACGGTTGCATCGAAACCTGGTTGAGCGGACCGGGGCTTTCGTCCGAGTTCGCTGCGGCCTCCGGCCGTCGCCTCACGGGAGCGGAAGTCGCCGCCCTCGCACAGCAAGGTGATGCTGACGCGAACGCGCTGCTCATGCGCTATGAAGAGCGCCTGGCAAAAGCGCTCGCGCATCTCGTCAACGTCCTTGATCCCGACGTCATTGTCCTTGGCGGCGGCCTATCGAACATGGATCGCCTTTACAAAAACGTCGCGCCAAAGCTCGCGCGGTATGCGTTTTCCGACACCGTCGAGACGCCGATCGTGCGCAATCGCTGGGGCGACTCGAGCGGCGTTCGCGGCGCGGCCTGGTTGTGGCCGGAGCCGACGGCATGACGACGCTCTGCCGCGATTGCTTTTCCTTGGGCGACGCGGACGACGTAGCGCGCTGCAAGGCGTGCAATAGCCCGCGGCTGGTTCACCACCGGGAACTCGGCACTCTCTCCATTTCACATATCGATTGCGACGCGTTCTACGCCACGGTTGAGAAACGTGACCATCCGGAGCTCGCCGACAAGCCACTGATCGTGGGCGGCGGCAAACGCGGCGTCGTAACCACCGCCTGCTACATCGCCCGTACCTACGGCATCAAATCAGCCATGCCGATGTTCAAGGCGTTGAAGGCCTGCCCGCACGCGACCGTCCTCCATCCCGACATGCAGAAATACGCCCGCGTCAGCCGCGAAGTGAAGCAGCTGATGCTGGAAACGACGCCGCTGGTCGAACCTCTGTCTCTCGACGAAGCCTTCCTCGATCTCACCGGTACCGAGCGCCTGCACAAGATGAAGCCGGCACAGACGCTGGCGCGCCTCGCGCGGCGGATCGAGCGGGAGATCGGCATTACGATCTCCGTCGGCCTCAGCTTCAACAAGTTCCTAGCCAAGGTCGCATCGGAGATCGACAAACCACGTGGCTTCGCCGTTGTCGGCCGCGCCGATGCGATGGACTTCCTAAGTCCACGTCCGGTGACGGTTCTGCCGGGTGTCGGCAAAGTCTTTGCGGCCTCGCTTGCTCGCGAGGGGATCGTCACCATCGCCGATATCCGAAAGCAGAATCCCAAAACCTTCGCGGCCCGCTTCGGCGCTCCGGGATTGTGGCTGTGGAACCTGGCGCACGCCGAAGATACGCGCGAGATCAAAGCCTCGCGCGAAGCCAAAGGCATGTCCGCCGAGACAACGTTCGAAAGCGATCTCTCGACGGAGGCCGAGCTGAGCCGCATCCTTTGGAGCCTATGCGAAAAAGTGTCGGCACGAGCCAAAGCGGCCGACATCGGCGGCCGCACGGTTCAGCTCAAGCTCAAGACAGCGAACTTCAAGACGGTTACCAGGCGACAGGCCCTTCACCCGCCGACCCAGCTTGCCCATCGCATCTTCGACGCAGGCCTCGCACTTCTCCAACCGGAGCTCAACGGTCCGCGCTACCGCCTGATCGGCATCGGTCTCGCCGATCTGGTCGCCGCCGAGCGTTGTGACGAGGCCGATATGTTCGACAAGAAAGGCGCACGTGAGGACGCGGCTGAGCGCGCGATGGACACATTGCGCGAAAAATTCGGCAAAGGCGCTATCCGCAAAGGACGTGCGCTGAGCTAGCGTTCCCTTGGCCGCGCGAGCGTAATGATCTCCGGCGACGCAGCGCTCACGGGACTGCGATCCCAATCACCGAACTGCGCCTCGATCGCAAAGCCCGCACCGTCGAGGAAAACAGCCAACTCGTTACGTCCGAGAAAGCGCAATGTGCTGTGACTAATCTGCGCGCTCGCCCACCGTGGGCTCGTGAACGTATGCGAAAAGCTGACGACGCGCCCGTCGAATGGCTCGTCGACGCTGGTGCTCATGCGTACGAGCACGCCGGCGTCATCGGTGATCTCTCTGGAGTAACCACGCGCCCAGTGTTCCCACGCGCGCGCTAACGGATTGCGGGTCTCGAAAGCGAAACAGCCGTCCTCGGTCAGCGCCGCTCGAATGGCGGCAAGTGTATCGCGAATGTCATCGTCCCCGACGAGGACCTGAAACGCGTGCCCTGTCATAACAATGAGATCGAACGCACGGGCGAAAGAAACCGACCGGAGATCGCCCTCGACCCACTCGATGTCCGGCCGTCGACGCGCTTGCTCGATCATCCCCCTCGCCGGATCGAGGCCCACCAACCGCCCCTTGTGACCCGCATCACGAGCCATATGCAGCATGGCCCCGGTGCCGCAGCCGACATCGAGGACAGCGCGAGCCGGCGCGATCATCGGCAGATAGAACGCGAAATCATCGCGCGCGCCCGGCGGATTGAAGAGGTCATAGAGCGCGGCCAGTTCAACGTCCGAAAACAGGCGATCCGGCATCAGCGCCAACCGCGAGGCGGCGACGCGATCCGGCCCGCAGGTTGCTGTTGAGTGATGCAGTGAATGCCGCCGCCACCTTGCACAATGTCATCGGCCGCCAACTGCACGATGCGCCGATCCGGAAAGACCTTCGACATGATCATCGCGGCATCCGCATCGGCCGGATCGTCGAACGAAGGCATCACGATGCCGTAGTTGGTATAATAGAAATTGATGTAGCTCATCTCGAGCCGGCGCCCGTCGTGACGCTCTTGCGGCGCCGGTTCGGGAAATTCGATCACCTCGAACGGCCGGCCGATCCCGTCGCGTGCGGCGTCCAGGCGCGCGCGATTGTCCTGCATCGCGCGCAGATTCTCACCCGACCGCGGCATGTGCAGCAGGATCCGGTTCGCACCGGCGAAACAGGCAATGTTATCGACATGCCCATCCGTTTCATCGTCGGCGAGCCCTTCGCCGAGCCACACGACCTTGCGCACGCCGAGGTAAAGCGCCAACCGCTCCTCGATCTGCTGCTGCGTCAACCCGGGATTGCGGTTCGGATTGAGCAGACACTGCTCCGTCGTCAGCAGGGTCCCTTGCCCATCCACGCAAACGGAGCCGCCCTCCAGCACCATGGGCCCCTCGTACATCCGCATGTCAAGCGCTTCCAGCACCCGCGCTCCGAATGCGGCGTCCCCATCGAAGCCGAGATATTTGTTCCCCCATGCATTGAAGCGCCAATGGACTCCGGCGACTTCATCGGCCTCGTTGACGACGAACAAGGGGCCGATATCCCGCGCCCAAGAGTCGTCGAGCGGCGCCTCGAAAAAGTCGATGCCCTTGCCGCACGCAAGCTGCGCCTCTTCGCGGTCTTGAGGCCGCACCGCCATGGTGATCTTCTCGAAGCCGGAGATCGCGCGCGCCACCCGAGCAAACGCGACACGGGCGCGCAGCAAACCCTCGTGCGAGCCCCACGGCTCGAGCCGGCACGGCCATGCCATCCACGTGCGCGCATGCACCGACCACTCCGGCGGCATCGCGAAACCATCGCGCACCGGGCATGCATCGTCGGCGTCAAGACGTTTGAACGACATGTGATATGGTTGCGCGACCGCGGCCAATTTGCGAATTTGCTTGGCCCTTCTCGCACGACCTGAAGGCTTTTCAAAGGGAACAAAAATGGCCGGACGCATCGACGCGAAGCTCAAAGACCTTGGCATCACCCTGCCGAAAGCTGCGGCCCCTGTGGCGAACTACGTGCCTTACGTCGTGAGCGGAAATCTGGTGTTCATTTCGGGCCAAGTCACCGTCGGCCCGAGCGGTCTCGAATACGTCGGCCACGTCGGCAAAGACTTCACCGTCGAGCAAGGCCAAGCCGCGGCACGCCTTTGCGCCATGAACCTCGTGGCGCAACTGCGCGAGGCCTGCGGCGGCGATCTCGATCGCGTGAAGCGCTGTGTGAAACTGACGGGCTTCGTCAACGCCGTGCCGGGGTTCGCCCACCATCCTGAAGTGATCAATGGCGCATCGGATTTCATGGTTCAGGTTTTCGGCGATGCCGGAAAGCACGCGCGCGCCGCGGTTGGCGCGGGTTCCTTACCACGCAACGTGGCAGTTGAAGTCGATGCGATCTTTGAGATCGCCTAACACGAGTTCTGGCTCGCGATGAAAGCCCAAGGTCCGCGAGCACGCCTTGTCGATCGCATTGCCGACGTTTCCGCCGCGGATTGGGATCTGCTCGCCAATCCGTCAGGTGAGGAATTCAACCCGTTCATCACGCACGCCTTTTTGAAGGCGCTCGAAGACAGTGACTCCGTCGGCACGGAAGCCGGTTGGCGGCCGGCACACGCGCTGCTCGAAGACGGCAAGAACATCGTTGCCGCCGCACCGATGTACGTGAAGTCCCACTCTTACGGCGAATATGTCTTCGACCACCATTGGGCTGACGCCTTTCACCGCGCCGGCGGCCGGTACTATCCGAAACTCCAGGTCGCCGTTCCGTTCACGCCGGCGACGGGCCGTCGTCTCCTCGTAGGACAAAACAAAGACGCCCGTATTCCGCTGGCAACCGCACTCATGCAATTCGCCGAGCGCCTGCGCCTATCCTCGCTGCACATCACCTTCGCAGAGCGTGAGGAATACAATGCGCTCGCACGCCTCGGTTTTCTGCAACGGACGGACCAGCAGTTCCATTGGCAGAACGAAGGCTACGCGACGTTTGTCGATTTCCTTGGCGCCCTATCGTCGATCAAGCGCAAGAATCTGCGCCGGGAGCGCGCGGAGGCTCTGAGCGCCGACATCACCGTTGAATGGATCACGGGCAGCGACATCAAGGAGCGCCACTGGGACGCCTTCTTCGATTTCTACATCGAGACGGGTTCGCGCAAGTGGGGCTCGCCGTATCTCACGCGCGAGTTCTTCAGCCTGGTCGGCGCCGCCATGCCGGACCGCATTCTGCTTGTCATGGCCAAGCGCAATGGCAGGTACATCGCCGGCGCGCTGAACTTCATCGGTTCGCACGCGCTCTATGGCCGCAATTGGGGCGCCATCGAGCACCACCGATTCCTGCACTTCGAGCTTTGCTACTACCAAGCCATCGATTACGCGATCGCACACAAGCTGCCGCGTGTCGAAGCGGGCGCTCAAGGCGCGCATAAGCTTGCGCGCGGCTACATGCCGGTCGAAACTCATTCTTTACATTGGATCGCGCATGCCGGCCTGCGCTCCGCGGTCGAACGCTATCTGCGCGAAGAACGCAGGGCCGTCGCCGAGGAGATTGAAGCCTTGAGCGAACACGGTCCTTTCCGCAACGAAGGAACCGACTGAACGTCGAAAGAGGAAGTGATGGCCTACGACAGCAACAACATCTTCGCGAAGATCGTTCGCGGCGAAGCGCCCGCCTTCAAAGTCTACGAAGACGATCACACCATCGCCTTCATGGACATCATGCCTCAAGTCGAAGGGCACGTGCTGGTGATCCCAAAGGAAGGCGGCGAGACGATCTTCGACATCTCCGACGATGCGGCGGCAGCGCTGGTCAAAACGACAAAGAAAGTTGCGGCCGCCGTGAAAAAGGTCGTCGACGCGCCGGGCGTCATGCTGGCGCAACTGAACGGATCCGCCGCCGGCCAAACGGTCTTCCACGTCCACTTCCATATCATCCCGCGCTCGGGCGGCATCGATCTCAAACTTCACGCGCGAGAGAAAGCGGATTTCGAACAACTGAAGGCGCTGGCCGCAAAAATCGCAGCAGCTATCGTATAAAAGGGGAGGCAATGTTGAAGGTGCTTGTCAGCGCGCTTGCCGCGCTATTCTTTGCTGCATCGCAAGCAGTCGCTACAGACACACCGGTGCAAGTGATGGTGCTCGGCACCTTCTACCTGGACAATCCGGGCCAAGACATCGCCAATCTTCAGGTCGACGACGTCATGACGCCGAAACGCCAGGCCGAGATCGGCACCATTCTTGACGGCCTCGCCCACTACAACCCGACAGTCATCGCCGTCGAGAGCCGGCGCCGCCAGCCCGGATCGTTGCTCAGTGAGAGCTACGCGCAATTCCTTGCGGGAGCTCTGCCGCCGAACAAAAGCGAGGTCGTTCAGTTCGGCTATCGATTAGCGCAACGCCTGCATCTCCCGAATGTGTACGCGGTCGATGTCGAGGGCGATTTTCCGTTCGAGGCCGTCATGGAATTCGCCAAGAAAAACGGCAGCGAGTCCGCGATCAATGGGCAGATCCAGTCCATACAAAGCGAGATCGCTCGGCAGTCCGAATTTCTCAAGACGCACAGCCTGGCCGCCCTTCTCCGCATCCATAACGATCCGCTGAAGATCGCGATGGGCAACAAATTCTATGTCGACCTTCTGAGTTACGGCATGCTGGATGAGCAACCAGGCGTCGCCGTCGTCTCAAGCTGGTACACACGCAACTTCAACATCTGCGCGCGTGTAGTCCAAACGGCAAAACCGGGAGATCGCGTGCTGGTGATCTTCGGCAGCGGCCACGCATATCTGCTGCGTCACTGCTTTGGCGGCCTCAGCAACTATCAGCTCGTTGAGCCGAACGATTATCTACCGCAGTAGCTACTTTCCGACGGGATTGCAGCAACCGCGCAGCAGACCCTCCCCGTCTTCAAGCAGGATTCCGTAGGCGAGAGGCTCGTCTCCGTCCGTATCGCTGCACGACTGCTGACCCTCATCGAAGATCAGCGCTTGCCGGTTCACCCCCTCGAACATCACGCGCCATGTCGTGATTCGGCCTGCCGCTCGGCTAATGCTACGGACCGTCCAAGGCACCGGTTGATTGTCCCAGGTGTAGACGGCGTCTCTGCCGTCCTTGATCGAGAGACCCCAAAACGGCTCTCCGCCGGCGCACACGAGTGGCGTCGGAAGCCCCGCCACGTCCGCCGCAATGCCGGGCGCGACTGAGACTGACGTCAACAGCGTTGAGACGACAATCGGAAGGCGCATCAGTCGGCCAGCACGGCCATGATGCGCATCTTTGTGCCATCGGGCGTGAACGTGACGTCGAACGTGCGCGTGATGCCGCACGCCTGCGCCGACCACTTCTCTCTCCACGCTTTGCCAGGCACCTTGGGCCCCTCGAGCTGCGAATCCGTCAGAAATGCCGGAGAGCCGCAGTTCAAGCGCTGCGCAATCCCGTTTGCCTGCCGCAGCACCAACTGTGTCGCGCTCTGCTGATACTTCACGCTAGCGAGTGTACGACCCGGCACGCCTGCACGTAGTTCGGCCGGAGAACTGCCTCGCGGAAACAGATAGACGTTATGCAGCCGCGTCGCCCAGCAGCCCTTGCCGTAGACCGAAATGCGCCAAACCCCCGGTTTGTTCGGGTCGACGCGCTTCGTCATGTCGTTCATGTCGAAGTGCTCAGCGCCCGCGATCTCAAAGATGCGCTGCATGCCGCAAGGCGGCGCGATACGCCGGTCGAGCACACCTATGGTCTGCGCGATCCGCTGAGCCAGCTGAACGCTGGTTTCACCTTGAGCCAGCATATGCGGCAGGTCGCCCCGGACGCGGACGTCCTCCTCGTCCGCGAAGGCAGCCGCGACGGTCGCCGCAATGAGCGCGGCGACGGTCAGCGCAATCTTCACTTCACCAGCTCCGGCTCGTTCGGCTCGGCGTCTTCCTCGCCGTCGAGGTCGTCCTTCGGCCGCGTCCGCGCCGGGAGCTGCGGCGCTTCGATCAACTCGAAGGTCAGCCCGGACTTATCCGGCTTCAAGAGCACGCGCACCGTGCCACCGCGCGCGAGGCGCCCGAACAGGATCTCATCCGCCAGCGGCTTCTTGATGTTCTCTTGGATAACCCGCGCCAAAGGCCGCGCGCCGAACATCTCATCATAGCCGTGCTCGGCGAGCCACTTCGTGGCCTCAGGCGATAGCTCGAACGTAACGTTGCGGTCGGCAAGCTGCGCTTCGAGCTGCAGCACGAACTTTTCGACCACCCGTTCGATGATCTCGGGCGAGAGTGCGGAGAACGGAATGACGGCGTCGAGGCGATTGCGGAATTCCGGCGTGAACATGCGCTTGATCGCTTCCGTATCCTCGCCCTCGCGCTTGCCGCGGCCGAAGCCGATCGACTCGCGAGCACCTTCCGCCGCGCCCGCATTCGTCGTCATGATCAAGATCACGTTCCGGAAATCGACTTTCTTTCCGTTGTTGTCGGTGAGTTTGCCGTGATCCATCACCTGCAACAAAATGTTGAAGAGATCGACATGCGCCTTCTCGATTTCGTCGAGCAACACGACGCAATGCGGCGTCTTGTCGACGGCGTCCGTCAGCAACCCGCCTTGGTCGAATCCGACATATCCCGGCGGCGCGCCGATCAGGCGGCTGACCGAGTGGCGCTCCATGTATTCCGACATGTCGAACCGCAAGAGCTCGACGCCCATGATCTTCGCGAGCTGACGCGCGACCTCGGTCTTGCCGACGCCCGTCGGACCCGAGAACAAGTAGCAGCCGATCGGCTTTTCGGGATCGCGAAGACCGGCGCGCGACATCTTCACCGCCGCCGCTAGTGCCGCAATCGCGTGGTCCTGTCCGTACACGACGTGCTTCAGATTGGCGTCGAGATCGCGCAACGCTTCCTGATCGTTCTTCGACACGGTCTTCGACGGGATACGCGCCATCTTGGAGATGACGTCTTCGATTTCCTTGACGCCGATCGTCTTCTTGCGCCGCGCCTCCGGCACCAACATTTGGGACGCGCCGGTCTCGTCGATCACATCGATCGCCTTGTCCGGAAGTTTGCGATCATGGATGTATTTCGAGGACAGCTCGACCGCGGCTTTGATCGCGTCACCCGTATAACGGACCTTGTGATAGCTCTCGAAGTACGGCTTCAGCCCCTTCAGGATCTTGATCGCGTCGGGGATTGTCGGCTCCTCGACGTCGATCCGCTGGAAGCGACGCACCAGGGCACGGTCCTTCTCGAAGTGCTGCCTGTACTCTTTGTACGTCGTCGAACCGATGCAGCGCAGGCCGCCTGACTGCAGCGCTGGCTTCAAGAGATTGGAGGCGTCCATTGCGCCACCGCTCGTAGCGCCAGCGCCGACAACGGTATGAATCTCGTCGATGAACAGGATCGCGCCCTTGAAGTGCTCAAGCTCCTTCACGACGTTCTTCAGCCGCTCCTCGAAGTCGCCGCGATAGCGCGTGCCCGCGATCAGCGCACCCATGTCGAGCGCGAAAATCGTGCATTCCTTCAGCACTTCCGGCACTTCGCCGTTGACGATCTTGCGCGCAAGACCCTCGGCAATGGCCGTCTTGCCAACGCCCGGATCGCCCACGAAGAGCGGATTGTTCTTCTGCCGGCGGCAAAGAATCTGCACCGTGCGCTCGATCTCGAGATCGCGCCCGATAAGCGGATCGATCTTGCCCTGCTTCGCCTTGTTGTTGAGGTTGACACAGTAGGCCTCGAGTGCCTCCGTGCCTTGCTTGACGACCTTCTCGCCGTCTTCGCCCTCTTCATCGGCGCCGCGCACGGGCCGCGATTCCGCCGCGCCCGGACGCTTCGCGATGCCGTGGCTGATGTAGCTCACGGCGTCGTAGCGGCTCATGTTCTGTTCTTGCAGGAAGTAGGCAGCGTGGCTCTCGCGCTCGGCAAAGATCGCGACCAAGATATTTGCGCCGGTGACTTCCTCACGGCCCGACGACTGCACGTGAATGACGGCCCGCTGCACGACGCGTTGGAAACCCGCGGTCGGCTTTGCGTCCTCGCCGTCGTTCACGGCGAGCGTGGCGAGATCATTCTCCACATAGGCCATCAGATTGCGGCGCAGTACGTCGACGTCGACGTTGCAAGCGCGCATCACTGCCGCGGCGTCCTGATCGTCGATCAGTGCCAACAGCAGATGTTCGAGCGTCGCGTACTCATGGTTACGCTCGTTGGCGTAAGCCATGGCGCGATGCAGCGTGTTCTGTAGAGCCTTCGAAAAACTCGCCACCTAAACTCTCTCTCCCCGGCTCGAACGCCGGCTCACTCTTTCTCCAGTGTACACTGCAACGGGTGCTGATGCCGCCTGGCGAAATCGATGACCTGTGCCACCTTTGTTTCCGCCACTTCGTACGTATAGACGCCGCACACGCCGACACCCTGCCGATGCACCTGCAACATGATCCGCTCGGCATCCGAGCGCGCCTTATTGAAGTAGCGCTCAAGCACATGCACGACGAACTCCATCGGCGTGTAATCGTCGTTCAGCATCAACACCTTGTAGAGGCTCGGGCGTTTCGTCTTCGGCCGGGTCTTGGTGACCAAGCCGGTCGAGGGACCGCCACCCTGTCCGCCGCCATTGTCGCTGCCGTTCTGCTTACTCATTCCTGCTTCGATCGAATGTCTCAAACGAGGACATTAGATATGATGCGGGGGCAGAATGAAAAGCGCCATAATTCGCTATCGACAGTCCTAATGCGTCGCGGAAAACAAAGGGTCCGGCAGTTACCCGCCGGACCCTCTGGTACTTGAAATTGCGTTGATCGCGCTTATTCGGCGGCCTGCGACCACGGGTTGCTGGTGCGCAAATTCTGCGCAGCTTCCGCAAGTTCCGCAAAGCGCGCATTGAGCGGCTCAGCCGCTTGCTTGGCGCTCGTCAGCCACATCTCGTTCAGCTTCGACGCCTGCGAAATGTAGGAATCAAGCGCTGTTTTCGCGAAATCCGACTGGACTTCCCAGGCTTCCTGCAAGCTGCGCGCACCGAGGACGGCCTTGAAGGCCGACATGCTGTCTTCCATGTGCTGCTTGGAGAACGACATCACTTCGCCGTTCATCTGCTCGAATGCCTTGGTCAGCGTCGTGGCGGCCTTCATGTAGGCCTCCATGTTTTCCTTACCGAAGCCGGCGATGCGCTCGTAACCCTTCGCCGCTTGCTCAAGCCCGTTCTTCATAGCGTCTGCTCCTGTCTTCATCGCCTGCTCGACGGCCTCTCCGCCGTTTGTTTTCGTCTTAGGTGCCATAACCTTCAGTCCCTTGGTCCAATTCCTCGTGGAGGAAATGTCTGCAGCACTTAACCAAGCCGCCAGCCCGCTGGCTCCGTTATGCTGCAGCGCAACATAGCCTATATGAGGAAGCACTACGGAATCGTCAAGTGAAAATTGTGCGACGCACAAAAATCTCGGTCGGGCGACTGCGTGGCCCGTTAACCATCAAGCAACAAAGAGGCTCCCATTCTTGCCGGGGCGGATTTGTTTGGCGGTCAAGGGAGGATTTGGCGGAGGCCGACGTATCAAATCTGCGAACGAACCCCGGAAGAGAATGATCTTACAGCTTTTCAACCGGTTAATTTGTGAGAGACTGCTGATTCTGTTGGCGGTGCCAACGGGGGGCGACAGCGAAGGCCGTGGTGTGCTTTTTGCTGATAGGCCGATGGCGGTGAGCCATCCTTAAAACTCACAGGCTTGATGTATGGCTTGGCGCGTACAGCCAGTGAAGCTCTTGTTGATCCTTGTGGCGGCGCTCATCGCCATAACGGAGCCCGCGGATGCGCGGAAGAAGCACCACCGACATCACCATCGCCATCATCGACATCATCGTGTCGTCTACATCGACCCGACGCCACGCCGGGATCGCGACGCCGCGATTGTCTTGGACGCTTCGACCGGCAGCGTTCTCTACGAGCGTTACGCCGACGAGCAGCGCTTTCCTGCGTCACTCACCAAAATGATGACGCTCTACATGCTGTTTGAGGCCCTGCAGAAGGGCCAGGTCTCGCTCTCCACCCAAATGACCGTTTCGGCTTACGCCTCAGATCAAGATCCCACGAAGCTCGGTCTCGACGCCGGTGACACGCTCTCCGTCGAGCAGGCAATCAAGGCGATCGTCGTTCGCTCCGCCAACGATGTGGCCGTCGTCATTGCCGAGCAGCTCGGCGGATCCGAGTTCACATTTGCGCAGCGCATGACAGCCAAGGCACGTCAGCTCGGCATGGCCCATACCCAATTCGTCAACGCGTCGGGCCTGCCCGACGAGGGCCAGCTGACGACGGCGCGCGACTTGGCAATGTTGAGCCGCCACCTCATCAGCGATTTCCCGCAATATTATCCATACTTCGACACGCTGAGCTTCTATTGGAATGGCCGCCAATATGACGGCCACAATTCGCTGCTCAAATTCTTCGACGGCGCCGACGGCATCAAGACCGGCTACACGCGCATGTCAGGTTACAACCTCGCGACGTCCGCAGTTCGCCGCGGCACACGCTTGATTGCCGTCGTAATGGGCGGCCAGACGGCCCACTATCGCGACGTGGCCATGGCTCAAATGCTTGAGGAGCAATTCACAAAACTCGGCCTCGGAAAACAATCGCCCACCCTAGTCGCGATGTCGCCGATCGTTCCCGACGACGACGAAGTCGCGGCGGTGCAGAATGCCGATAGTGCGCTTGACTCCAAGCCCGAGCCGACATCTCAGGTCGCGACCGCCGCGCCGCCGGCTGCCGCAGGTGGCGAGAGGATCGTCTCATCGACGCCAATCCCCGATACGCCGCAAATCACGCCGAGGCACAAGCCGGTTCTTGCCAGCGCCCTCCCGTCTGCGGCCGGAAGTGATCGCAGCGCACTTTCGCTCGCCGCCAACACATGGGGGATTCAGGTCGGCGCTTACTCGGACAAGAGCCAGGCCGAGGTCCAACTCAAAAACGTGCGCACCAAGGCCGCCGATCTTATCGGAAACGCGAAGGGCGCCATCGTCGCTCTAGACGTCAGAGGCGAGGCGTTCTACCGCGTTCGCTTCGGTGCATTCACGCCGGCAAAGGCTGAAGAGCTCTGCAAGAAATTGCAGAACCGCGGCATCAGCTGCTTGACGGTAACCGCCGGTCCTTGGAATCAAACCTCGAGCCGCGCGGTTCTGCCTGTCGCCCTACGCTAGACACCGACTCAGCCGTTCGCCGCTTGCTTGACCGGCAACGGCAAACGCAGCGCCGCGACCAGCGCGCGCACTTCTTGGCGTGCGGCCAGCTGGGACATTGTGATGCCCTTTGACTTGCCGTCGACCAGATCGAGGATTGTCAGCCCCTTCGGAAACAACTCACGGAAGACCACACGCTCGGTGAGCCCAAGCGCCAAACGGAAGCCGATGCGTGCGCCCAACTTTGCCAACGCGTCGTTGACTTTACGCTGGTTTCGCGTGTCGAGCGGCGACACCCTGTTACGAACGACAAGCCAATCGATATTGCGCCGCGTTTCCATCACATGTCGCTTACGGCTGTCCCACACGCGTTCCGCATAGACGCTGGGTGCCTTCACCTCGTTCGTCTCCGGGTCGACGCTGGCAAGTAGGTCGAAGTCCACAAAGCTGTCGTTGAGCGGCGTCACCAAGACCTGCGCGCGCGTATGAGCCGCGCGCGCGAGCGCCGTGTCGGCGCCCGGGCAATCCACCAGGACGACGTCGCATTCGGCGCCAAGCTCTTCGACGGCACTGTCGAAGCGCGCACGCTCTTCCGCATCGTCGCCAGCGCCGGGTGTCAGCGTCACCACACGCGGCAGCAGCACGGCGCCATTCCGTCGCTCAGCCCATGCCGCCCGATTGACGAAGAACCTCGTCAGGCTCTGCTGGCGCGCGTCGAGATCGATCACGCCGACCCGCGCGCTCGAATAGAGCAAGTCGACAACAAGATGTATGGCGACGGTCGTCTTCCCCGACCCGCCCTTCTCGTTGCCGATTACGATGACAGGCACCCCCGCCGCCATGCGCCCTCAGGTTCCTGATTCGTCCAAGGACAGCAGGCTAGCATTGCCGCCCGCCGCCGTCGTGTTCGTCGCGGAAACCCGTTCGACAGCAAATCGATGCAAATAGTGCGGCCCGCCGGCCTTTGGTCCCGTGCCGGAAAGCCCTTCGCCGCCGAACGGCTGCACGCCGACCACTGCACCGATCTGATTCCGGTTGACGTACATGTTGCCCACCCGCACACGCTCCTGAATGAACTGGGCAGTATCCTCGATCCGCGTGTGAATCCCGAGCGTAAGACCGTATCCCGTTGCATTGATCGCGTCGCACACCTGTTGGAGACGCGCTGCTTCATAGCGAACGACGTGGAGAATTGGCCCAAACACTTCGCGCGGTAGTCGGCTGATACTGTCGATCTCGAATGCGCGCGGCGCAAAGAACGTTCCGTTCGCCGTCTCCGGCCCGAGGGGCGTCTCAGCGATCAGCTTGCCCTCGCGCGCCATTCGCTGAGCGTGACTTTCGAGATTCTTCAGCGCCTCGTCGTCGATGACGGGACCGACATCGGTGTCGAGCCTCATCGGATCGCCGAGCTTGATCTCAGCCATCGCGCCGGCAAGCAATTTCAAGACGCGCGGTGCGATATCGTCTTGTAGGAACAGCACCCGCAGCGCCGAGCAACGTTGCCCGGCACTGTCGAAGGCCGAAGTGACCGCATCTTTGACCAGTTGCTCGGGTAGCGCCGTCGAATCCGCGATCATCGCATTCAAACCGCCGGTCTCGGCGATGAGCGTCGCGATGGGCCCGTCGCGGCCGGCCAGTGTGCGATTGATCAGTTGGGCGACTTCGGTCGAACCGGTGAAGGCGACGCCCACCACGCGCGGATCACGCGTCAACGCGCCGCCGATGGTGGCGCCGTCGCCTGGCAACAGATGCAGCACGTCACCGGGCACGCCGGCTTCGTGCAGCAGCCGCGTTGCGGCGAAAGCCGTCAGCGGCGTCTGTTCGGCCGGCTTCGCGATCACCGAATTGCCGGCGGCCAAGGCCCCGGCAATCTGCCCCGTAAAGATCGCGACCGGAAAATTCCACGGGCTGATGCAAGCAAAGACGCCACGCCCGTGCAGCGCCAACTCGTTGCGCTCGCCCGTCGGCCCCGGAAGCATTGTCGTGCCTTCGAATTCGGAGCGCGCAAGCATCGCGTAGTAGCGCAGGAAGTCGATCGCCTCGCGGACATCTGACAGGCCATTGGCCACTGTCTTTCCGGCTTCCCGTACGCACAAGCCGACGAGCAACGCCGTGTCGCGCTCAAAGTAGTCCGCTGCGCGTTCAAGGATCGCCGCACGCTTGGCACCGCCCATTGCATCCCAGGACCACTGCGCTGCGGTCGCGCGGTCGAGCGCCTTTAGCGCCTGCTGCGGCGTCGCCGTTACCACACTGCCGGCCTGCCGCTGCCGATTGGCGGGATCGAATACGGGCTCAGCCTTTCCCTTCTGCAATTCGCCGCCGATGATCGGCATCGCCGCAACGCCGTTGCCAAGTGCACGCGTGATGTCTTTCAGGAAAGGCTCGGCGCGCGCAGGATCCGATAGTACGATACCGTGAGAGTTCTTACGGTCGCTGTAGAGATCGCCGGGCAGCGGGATCTTCGGGTGCGGCTTGACTGTCATGGCTTCGACCTGTTCGACGGGATCGGCGATGATGTCGGCGATGGGCGCCTCATCGTCCGCGAGGCGATTGACAAAAGACGTGTTGGCGCCGTTCTCGAGCAGCCGGCGTACAAGATACGCAAGCAGATCTTCGTGCGGCCCCACCGGCGCATAGATGCGGCAGGCGACGCCGAGCTTATCTGCGCCGACTGCTTCGTCGTACAGCGCCTCACCCATCCCATGCAGACGCTGGAACTCGTAGTCCGTGCGCTCGCCGGCAATCGCTTTGACGGCGGACAACGTGTGGGCGTTGTGCGTCGCAAACATCGGAAAGAACACGTCGGGCTGCGCCAATAGCGCCCGCGCGCAAGCGAGGTAGGAGACGTCGGTCGACGCCTTTCGCGTGAACACCGGATAGCCGTCGAGGCCGAGTTCCTGCGCACGCTTGATCTCGCTATCCCAGTAGGCGCCTTTGACGAGGCGGGTCGGTATCCGCCGCTGCTGCGCCTTCGCCATCTCTGCGAGCGCGTCGATAACCGCCGTGCAGCGCTTGCCGTAGGCCTGGATCGCGAGCCCCAGCCCTTCCCAACCTTTGAGGTCGCTATGGGCACCCGCGGCCTCGAAAACATCGAGTTGCAAGTCGAGCCGGTCCGCCTCTTCGGCGTCGATCGTAAAGCCGATACCGGCGTTGCGCGCCGCACGCCCGAGGGCCACGACTTTGGGCAGCATCTCGGCAAACACGCGTTCGCGTTGCAGAAACTCAAAGCGCGGATGCAACGCTGATAGCTTCACCGAAATCGAATTACGTTCAAAGATGTTATGGCGCGGATCGGCGCGCTTCCCGATCGACGCAATCGCGGAGTTATAGGCTGTGAAATAGCGCTCGGCGTCGTGCGCCGTTATCGCCGCTTCGCCCAGCATATCGAACGAGAAACGAAAGCCGCGTTTGGCCCACTCATCACCACGCGAGAGCGCTTCCTCGATCGTGCGCCCGAGCACGAACTGACCGCCCATGATGCGCATCGCGAAGTTCATCGCCTGACGGATCACCGGTTCGCCCGAGCGCGCGACAATGCGCCCGAAGATCGAGCTCCAATCGCGCGGACCCTCGCCGAGGTTTACGACGCGGCCCGTCAGCATCAGCCCCCACGTCGAGGCATTGACGAACAGCGACGACGACTGACCGAGATGCCTCTCCCAGTGGGCGGTACCGATTTTGTCTTTGATCAGCTTATCGGCGGTCTCGGCGTCGGGAATGCGCAGCAGCGCCTCGGCAAGGCACATCAGCACGACGCCTTCCTCGGTCGTCAATGCGTACTGATGCAAGAATGCGTCGAGGCCGCCGCGCCGCCGATTGGCACGCACCTTCTGCACAAGATCGCGCGCCACGGCTTCGGTGTGCGTACGCTCTGTCGGATCGAGCCGCGCCTTAGGCAGCAGCTTCTCGACCACCTCTGCCTCGTCGGCGAGATAGAGCTGCGCCATTCGGGCACGCGCGGAGGATTGATACATGGGCGCGGAGAATGGTGATTGCCGGCGCTCGCTGCAAGACCGCAAACCGCGCTATGCTGCGCCGCGCCAAGCTCCGGGATATCGCATGACAGCCGCGCCACCCATCGTCCGCACAGTCGCCGAATTGCGAGCGGCAGTCGCCAAGGCCCGCGGCGACGGCCTGGGCGTCGGCCTCGTCCCCACAATGGGCTCCCTGCATGAGGGCCACTTGTCGCTCTGCCGGCTTGCGGCGCAGCACACGCCCTTCGTCGTCGTCTCCATCTTTGTCAACCCGACCCAATTCGCGCCGCATGAGGACCTGGCGACCTACCCGCGCGATGAGGCAGCCGACGTGGCCAAGCTCGCCGCCACCGGTGCAGTCAAACTCGTTTACGCACCGACGCCGGCGGCCATGTACCCTGAAGGCTTCGCCACCAGCATCATGCCCAAGGGTGTCGCGGAGGGTCTCGAGACCGATTTCCGCCCGCACTTCTTCGCCGGCGTCGCCACCGTCGTGGCCAAGCTCTTCACCCAAGTCGCGCCGGACGTCGCCGTGTTCGGCGAAAAGGACTATCAGCAATTGCAGGTTATCAAGCAGCTGGTCCGCGATCTCGATCTTCCGATCGCGATTGTCGCCGGCGAAACGCTAAGAGAGCCGGACGGCCTCGCGCTGTCGTCGCGCAATGCCTACCTTGATCCCCGTGCGCGCGCGATCGCGGGAAGGCTGAACGTTATCATGCGTTCAACCGCCGCCTCCGTCGCCCAAGGACACGATATCGGCCTGTCCGTGAAGGTCGGTCACGACGAGTTGCGTAAGGCCGGATTCGAAACCGTCGACTACCTTGAGGTTCGTGACGCCGCGACGCTCAAGCCGGTTACAGATCGCAGCCGCAAGATGCGCATCCTTGCAGCTGTCCGGATCGGCAAGACACGCCTCATCGACAATATGGCGGTCTAATCCGCGACGCTTTCGTCTTCGAATCGATAGTCGTAAAGCGACGCAAGCTTCGCGATCTCGCCCGCATCATCGGTAAGCGGAACGGTGAGCGTCTCGAGGTGCAGGTAGTTCTTTTCCTTCAGGCGCGTGCGGCCGGGTTGATTCAAAATCGGCCCTTTGGTCCGCAACACCTCTTGAACGATGTGGCGCGTGCGCGCCCCGAACTCGCTGTCCGCCGGCAACTGAGACATCGTCATTCCGGTGGGATCTCGACCCAGGAATTCGACGACGCGTGTCCCGGCGAGCCGCACGACAGGATTCATGCGTTCGGTCACGCCCAGCAGCACGACGTTCGGCGCCAGCTTCGGAATCTTTGCCAAATGGAAGCGAGCCAGCGGTACGCGGCCGTTCTCGTCGCTCAGCGACGCGCAATGCTCCGCAAAAGCCCGAGCCTTGGCGAAGGTCGGTTGATGCTCCGCATCCAACGGATAGATGCCATCCAACAAAGTAAGAACCCCGCAACGCACGCGAGGCGACGTTAAGCCGGGAACCTTGTGGAACGGTGAACGCGGCGCCGCTCGGCTATCAGAGCAACCCCAATTCAGCCAACTCCCTTTGCAGCTTGCTCGGCATCTTTTTATTGAATTTGCCGATGTCTGGGGGCGCTTCCTTGGCGGGAAGATAGCGCCAGCCCTGGAAAGCCCGCCGCGGCCGCGGTGCGACGACGACGAGTTCGGGCGAATAGACAAGGTGACAGCGCGCTATGCCCTCTTTGTCGCGAAACGGCCGAATGTCGATCATTTTCTGCCGTACCGAAACAATTCCCTTGATCACCCAATAGAGCGACCCGCCGTCCAAGATCTCATCAATACGCTTCGGCACCATCCGCGTCGTATGCGTCAGCTCGATCTTGGCGCCGCGCTTCTTGAGTGCGGCAACACGCCCCTTCTGCCAATCCGCCAGGTGCTCGATCGAGTCGCAACCAACACAGAGCTTGATCAAATGCAACGTCATCAGGCCGCGGCCTCCGTAAACTTTGCAATGACCGCGCCCTCACTCACCTGATCGCCCGCCGACCACGGCAGCTCGCTAATGACGCCGTCATTCTGTGCCGCCAACGTATGTTCCATCTTCATTGCCTCAAGAATAGCGACAGCTTGTCCGCGCTTCACGGCATCGCCCGCCTTCACCAGGACCTGGATAATTTTGCCGGGCATCGGCGCCACCAGATCTTGCGCACTCGCGTCGCTGTGCTCAGCCGCCTCCAGCGGATCGAACGGCGACAGCGTGTAAGTGTGCCCTTTGAGCAGAACCGCCAGATCGCCCCCGATGTGCAGAACACGGGCGCGGATCTCTCGGCCATCGATCGTCGCCGTCAACGAGCCGTCCGGTTCGCGTAAGACATCCGCCTCGACCGCACGCGATCCAACGGACAGGCGAAAGCCGTGCGCCAGATATTTGACGAGAACCGTACGTTCACCGTCCGCCGCATCAAATCGCATGACCTCTTCCTGCGATGTGCCGACACGCCAACCGTCGACGATATCCCACGGCGAGTGCGTGCGCGCTCTCACTCGCCGTTCGCTGAGCGTAAACAGCGCCGCCAAAAGCAACGCGTCCTCTGGAACCTCGCCGGGACCAGGAATGAGTTCCGACTTGTGTCGCGCGATGAAGTTCGTATCGATCTCGGCGTCGCCAAAACTCTTGTGCCGCAATGTCGCGATCAGGAACGCGAGATTGCTCCTGAGGCCCGCGACTTCAGCCGTTTCTAGCGCGTCCGCCAAAAGGGACAGCGCGCCCGCCCGCGTTTCATCCCAGCCGATCACCTTTGCGATCATCGGGTCGTAGAACGTCGAAACCTCACCACCTTCGACCACACCGGCGTCGACCCGGATATGCGGAGCGCTTTCGGGCAGCTTCAACCGCACGAGCCGCCCGCTCGAGGGCAAGAATCCATTCGCCGGATCCTCGGCATAAAGCCGCGCCTCGACCGCATGCCCGTGAATCTTCAGCTCGCTCTGCTTGAGCGGCAACTTCTCACCCGCAGCCACACGCAATTGCCACTCGACGAGATCGAGCCCGGTGATCATCTCGGTCACGGGATGCTCGACTTGCAGCCGGGTATTCATCTCCATGAAGTAGAATGCATCGCTCTTCAGGCCGCGCGACGCGTCGACGATGAACTCGACGGTGCCAGCACCCTGATAGCCGATCGCCTTGGCGCAAGCGACCGCTGCTTCGCCCATCGCGCGGCGCATGTTCGCCGGCATCCCAGGCGCCGGCGCTTCTTCAATGACCTTCTGATGCCGCCGTTGCAGCGAACAATCGCGTTCGAACAGGTAGACGGCATTGCCGTGCGAATCCGCAAACACTTGGATCTCGATATGACGCGGCCGCTCGACATACTTCTCCACCAGCACCCGCGCATCGCCGAACGCGGACTGCGCCTCGCGCTTCGCACCCTGGAGCGCCGCGGCGAACTCTCCGGCATCGTCGACGCGACGCATTCCCTTGCCGCCGCCGCCGGCAACAGCCTTGATCAATACGGGATAGCCGATCCGCTCAGCCTCCCGTGCGAGATGATCGTCCTGCTGGTTGTCACCGTGATAGCCGGGCACGATCGGCACCTTGGCCTTCGCCATCAGAGCTTTCGCCGCATCTTTCAGACCCATCGCCCGTATCGCGCTCGCGGGCGGCCCGACGAACACGAGACCCGCCTTGGCGCAGGCGTCGGCGAACGCGGCGTTCTCCGACAAGAACCCGTAGCCCGGGTGCACGGCTTCCGCGCCGCTCGCCTTGGCCGCTGCAATCACGGCCTCGATGTTGAGGTAACTCTCGCGTGGAGCAGCAGGTCCGATGCGCACCGCGTGGTCCGCCATCGCCACGTGCGGCGCATGAGCATCGACGTCCGAATAGACCGCGATCGTGCGCAGGCCCATGCGATGCGCGGTGCGCATCACGCGGCAGGCGATCTCACCACGGTTGGCGACCAGCAGCGACGAAAACATCAGTGCGTTACGTCGCCCACTTCGGCTTACGCTTCTCCAGGAAGGCGGCGAGACCTTCCTTCGCCTCGTCGCTCGATCGCCGCTCGGCAATGCGCCGCGCGGTATCGGCGATCAGGTGAGAGTCGATGGGGCGCCCGGCAACGGACCTGATCAAGTCCTTTGCCGCCGCAATCGCGCCAGGCGCACAGGAGAACACCTGCTGCACGAGGCGCTCTGACTCCTGCGCAAGTGCGGGTTGGTCGTCCACGAGTATGTGCACGAGCCCGAGCGCGTGCGCCGTCGCGCCGTCGAAGCGTTCAGCGGTCAGGAAATAACGGTGCGCAGCCCGCGCACCGATCGCGCGGATGACGTAAGGCGAGATGACCGCGGGGATGATCCCGAGCCGTACTTCGCTCAGGGCGAAGCTCGCTGTCTTGGTCGCGATCGCGATATCGCAAGCGGACACCAGCCCGCAGCCCCCTGCCATCGCCGCGCCGTGTACCAGCGCGATCGTGACTTGAGGCAAGGTCGAAAGCCGGCGCAGCATCTCGGCCATACCGCCCGCATCTTCGCGGTTGTCATGCGCCGTGTAATCGGCCGCAGCCCGCATCCACGCAAGGTCGGCGCCGGCCGAAAAACTCGGACCGGCACCCTCGATCATCACCACGCGGATACGGTCCGCGTCGTGTTCCATGTCCTCGCAAATCTCGTTGAGCCGGGCGATGACATCCGGATTGAACGCGTTGTGCACGCGCGGCCGGTTCAAGGTGATGACGGCCACGCCTTCGCGTGTGGTGTTCAGCAGTACGAGGTCTTCGCCTTCGTCGGCCATGGGTGCCTCCGCGCCTTGGGAGATAGGAAAATCGGGCGCACCCTAGCCTCTCGCCGCGCGCGCGGCGAGAGCCAAGCTGTGAACAAATAAGGCTCCGCTAGTGCCCGCTGCGCAGGATCAACCGCTTGAAAATATAGAACACGGTGATGATGATGAGGAAACCGGCGTAAAGCGCGATCACGCGCTGCCAATAGCCTTCATCGACCATGTTCGGCAGATGGAATTCGGCGTGGTTGACCACAACCGGCAGAATAATCTCCGCCACGATGTAAAAGACCAACGCGCCGAGGGCGATGACGAATATCCGGCTGTAGCGGCTCAAGAAGAATGCTGCGCCGATCGCGATCAGCAGGCCGAGCAGCTGATTGACGTCGTGGAAACCGCTGCGAAAATATTCCCAAATCGTGTCGAGCCAAGGCTGCACTGTTGCCATCATGACCAAATTCCTCTCACGGTCGAACCGCCCCCGCGGCGCAGAGCGCCAGCCTAGACCAACTCCGTGACGTTTTCACGCTGCAGGCGCGAAGAGAAAGGGCTGAAACGGCCCCTCTGGAACCGTCGAAGCTTGGTAACGCACAACCTTGGTGGGAGTTTCCAGCGCGTAGCTGATCTTGCAGCGCCACCGTCGATCCCGATTGCGCCCTCAATTTAGCGGCGTGCGGAACGATACCAAAAGCGCATCGGTGTTGCGTGTCGCCTCCTCGGGCGTCAGCGCGTCATAGGACACCGCACTCTCATGCAGCTGATGGCGATATTGCAGGGTCAGATGCGTGTCGCGCCGGTTCAGCCGGTCTTGGACGAAATCGGTCAGGTCGAGCGAGACGGCAAGCGTTGTGGCCTTCGAACGCGACGACAGGCTGAGGGCGTCGAATGCGAACTCGTCTTGACTGCGCCCGAGGCTGGCGCTGAATTTCGGCCCACGCGTCGGCGCATAGCGGATCGAAAACGTGCCCGACACCGCGCTATCGGCGAACTGGTCCTCCACGGATGTATTGCCAAGCAGGACCAAATCAGCGCCGGCGCTGAACCGCCAGTCGCCGAACTTGATCGCATGCGAAACGTCCATGAGCTGATCCAGCTCACCGGAGAATCCAACGCCGGGCGCATTCCGTCCTTGCCGCTCGCGCGTGTACGTCGCCGTGGTATCACCCAGCATCGTCTTCCATTGAGCGAGTGCTTCAAACGTTGAAACGCCCTCCCGTGCGTCAGGCCCTGTCGGGTAGTCGACGTGCCCTGTTTCGAATGTCGCCGACACAAGCTGCGGTATGAGCGCCGTGCTTGACGCCAATCCGGGTGCCAGCTGCGTGGGTGTCAACTCGAGCGTCGCCCCGTCGATCTGCTTTCGGCTTGTCCATTGGGTCGCGTCAAGAAACGATCGCCGCTGCAGGTCCTTGTCGTAGATCGTCGCGCTGATCCCTTTGAAATCGATCTGAGCCTGCTTGGCGTCGCGCCCGAAAAACTGCCCCGCAAAGTGCTGAATCGAAACTACCGCATCGGCGCCAAAGGCGCTCAGCGCCGAACGCCAATCGTTTCGCTCACCGGAAAGTGACAGCAAGCCCAAAGGGCGTGCGGCCGCATTGCCCCGATAGTCCTTATCGACCGTACTCACTTCACCCGCGATCGACCATTTGAAATCCGGGCCGTCGAAGATCTTGGCTTCGAGTTTGTGCCAACGCGCGGCGCCGGCACGCGAAAGAATCTCGGCAACGCCGGGGCCCCCACCGTCGGCCCACCGCGACGTGCTGGTGCTCCACGAGAGGTCGGTGCCGACCGTCAAGCGCCCATCGAACAGCTTCTCGGTCGCGCCGACGCCAACGGCCGTGCTGTCCTCGCGATAGCCGTCGGCCCACTGAAGACGCTCGAAGGTTACCGCATCCGAGGTCTCGATGCGGCCAACGCCCCCATGCGACTCGAACTCGCCAAAGGCACCCGTCAAATGTTGCGCGCGGAAAGTAATGGCGCGATTGAGTTCGGCATCCGTCGTCAACGAAATGCGTCTGCGAGCACCCGGATCGTCGGCTTCGAACCAATAGGCGCCGCCGTCGCTCGCCTCCGCTTTGAGTTCATAGCTTCCGGCGTTCGCCGGTTGGGCGGGCGCAAAGCAGCCGTTCGTGTCGGACGACACGCCCGTGTCCAACGAAAGGATCTGAGGTCTTTCTTGGACGCAGAAAGGTACCTCGCCAGCCGACGCGCTCGTCGCCAAAAGGCATGAGCTCGCCGCAGCAATGAAAAGCCATGAAAGTTCAACGCGGCCCCCCGGCCTCATAAAGAAGAAGTGCTCCCCTAGACAGAATCGCTACTGGCGCAACTCTACGCAATCGAACTGCAACACGCCGTGCTTGCGGTCAAACATGCTGCCAAGCCGTCGACAACGCAAATTACGCAGGGTGAGTCTGACGCTCACCCCGCGCGTACCAAGCGTTACGACTTATGGAAGCTGGAGACGCAATCCCCCAAATTCTTGTACGTAGCGTCAAAGAAGTCAGGGAATTCGAGCTTCAGATCCTGACAAAAAGCTGCCGCATCGTCGGAACCCGACTTGTTGACAACTTTCGTGACGATGCTCGTGCAATCGCCGTGGCTGTATCCGGCGTCGCCGATGCTCTTGCAGTATTGGCTGGCATTGAACCCTGGCGCCGCCGAAACCGGCGCACCGGCAAAGCCAAGGGTCAAAGCTGCTGCGGTCGCAGTCGCAAAAAGAATCTTCTTCATTCGAAGGTCTCCGAGAGTGTGCGAAACTGATCAAGTTCTGATCGTGCCCGATGCACGGCCAGTACTCGTTCGCCCAAGGTGAGTCTTGAAACGTTTGACTGATTCGGTCGTCACGCCGGTCTGAACCAACGTACGAATTGAATCGGGAGCACGGACCTTCATCCGCGCCCCCTTCATTTGATTAGCCGGGAAGCAAGGGCGCGATAGCCTTGACGCAATGACCCACGTTACCGAAAGCAGAATCGAAGAAGGCGGGGTCGGTAACTTTGATCGACTTGCAGAACGCCGCTGCGTCGTTGTTGCCTTGGCCCTTGTTGTAGTAGCCGTTGAGGATGCTCGTGCATTCGCCGTGGCTCACGCCGAGATCGCCATTGGCTGTGCAGAACTGGCTCCAATTCGGAGCTGCGCTTGCTGGAGCGGCGCCAAAGCCAAGCGCCAAAACGGCTGCAGTCGCCGTGGCAAAGAGAATCTTCTTCATTGAAGGCCTCCCACTATTGTAAAGTAAATGGCTGCCTGCACACAATGCACAGACAGTATTCATCCGCCCGACACGGGTGTTAAGGACGTTCGATTGATTCGGTTGTCCCCCTAGGCGAATTTGCCAGGGACGCTACGGACAGACCGGCTGTTTGCAAAGCCAAACAAGGTTGAGGTAGCGCAATCTCACGCACGCACTGCGTGCATTTGCAGGGAACTGTGATGGCCAATACGATTCCAGATATATTACGTTGAGTTCACTCGAATCAGTATAGATGCCAGCTTTGACATCAAATTCGCGCCTAAGGCGAAATGATTTATTGTCAGTTACTTTAGATCGCGGCGCGGGCCATTGGGTTGGCTAGAGTCTTTCGGCGCCGGCCTGCTGTGGCTAGTTCCAGTGCAAATCGGCAAGGGAGCGCGGGCGATCGCCCGCGCCCCAGTCATTGGATTAGCCGGGAAGGAAAGGTGCGACCGCCTTGATGCACTTCCCCACGTTGCCAAAGGCCGCATCGAATCCGGCGGGATTCGATGCCTTGTACGCCTTGCAAACGGCAGCGGCGTCGTTGTTGCCCTGCCCCTTGTTGAAGTAGCCATTGAACGCGCTCGTGCACTCGCCGTGGCTAACACCGAGATCGCCGTTGGCTTTGCAGAACTCGCTCCAGTTTGGAGCTGCGCTCGCGGGAGCCGCTCCAAAGCCAAGCGCCAAGACGGCAGCAGTCGCCGCCGCGAGAAGAATCTTCTTCATCTGAAGACCTCCAATATTTGGAAGTAGGTGGCCGGTAGTTACGAATGTACAGCGAGCATTCGTTCGCCAGACGCGGGGAAATGAAGAAACCACTACCGGCCGGAATCCCCGAGGCGAACCCGGCGCCAACGCTACGAACCAGCCGATGGTTTGCAAAGGAAAATACGATCGCCGCGATGACTCTTGCGGCAGTCAATGCGTGTATTTTCGAGGAACTGTGACGTGAAATACGGTTCCACGAACATTAGAGTGAGTTCCGGCGCATCACCCTAAAGTTCGATCTGCATCTCGATTTCACGCTACGGGTGCGCTGACCTATTGTCAGTTCTTTTGGAGTTCTTCGCGCGAATGCCCACGACGTACGCCGCAGACATCGAGATCTGTTACGAGCGCAGCGGCGCCGGGCCTCGCCTCCTGTTCATATCGGGAACGGGCGGAGATCTTCGCAATACCCCGAACGTCTTCGACGGACCGCTGCCGAAGCAGTTCGACACGCTTGCCTACGACCAGCGCGGCCTCGGACGTTCGGCCAAACCCGATCGCCCATACACGATGGCCGACTACGCCGACGACGCGGCCCATCTGATGGATGCGATCGGCTGGAACGAAGCGCTTGTCGTCGGTGTCTCGTTTGGCGGAATGGTCGCGCAGGAATTCGCGCTGCGTCACGCTCGGCGCGTTCGCCGTCTCGTCCTGTGCTGCACGTCACCGGGCGGCGCAGGCGGCGCGTCCTACCCGCTGCACACGATCGAGCATCTGTCGCGCGCCGACCGCGCACGCCGCATGATCCCGATTTCCGACACGCGCCACGATGCGGCGTGGGCGAAAGCCAATCCCGACGCGTATGAGAAGCTGTTCGCGATGGCTTCAGCCGATCCGTTTGCCGATGAACCCGGTCACGTCACGGGTCAACATCGACAGCTCGAAGCCCGCGCCCATCACGACACGTGGAATCGCCTGAAAGACATCACCTGCCCCACCATGATCGCCGCCGGCCGCTATGACGGCATCGCGACACCTGCGACGCAGGAGAAGATGGCTTCGCGCATTCCGGACGCACATTTGCGCTTCTACGAAGGCGGCCATCTCTTCCTTCTGCAAGATCGAAACGCGTTTCCCGAAATCATCGCTTTTCTCAAGCCATGACCTAGTCTTGGCGAGACGCCTCTAGCGCACGCGCGTTCCCGCCTTCGCGTCCCAATGAAGCGCCTTGTCGGACCGCGGTAATGGCGCGTCATCGGGACCGATCGTCGTGCCGTATTTCCAGCTCGGCGGACAGATCGCGATGTAGCGCGCGTAACCTCCGGTGCCGCCTTTGAACTTCGGGTATCCGATGGCGACGAGACAGCCGGTCTCCGCCACCCGATCGAGATTGGCGACGCCCTCGGCTTGCGTATAGCCGTGATGCATCAGCCACGCCTCGCCTTCGAGGGTCGGCGTCGTATCCGTGTCGAGCGGCTCGTGCCCGTGCATGAGGATGTGGCGCTGCTCGTGCAAGAACTTGAGCGCATCGAGCGAAACGCCGGGAAACGTGTCTTCCTTCGCAAGTGCCGGATCGGGCCAACGCTTCGACCAGTCGGAGCGCACGAACACGACCGAGCCGGCGGGGACACGCCCGTGCACTTTTTCCCATGCCCGAACATCGGCGACCTGCAGGTGATAGCCGGGATCGCGCTCGAGCTGCGGTACGATCGAAATCACCACCAACGGCCGCACTGCGTAGGTCGCCGGCAACTCGTCAATCGCCGGATAATTCGGATCCCAGTGCGCCGGCGGATCGAGCTGCGTTCCCAATTGATCCGTGGACAGATCATAGTGTGTTGCCTCGAACCCGTCCGCTTGGTAGGTGTAGGGCTTGCCCGTCTCCGGATTGATCGTCGGCTCGAATTTTGAAGGCCCGAACCCGTGCCAAACGGGTACGTCCGGCGCGACCGTATGAGTCAAGTCGATGTACTTCGCCTTGGCGAAATACTTGTCATAGGCCTGCCACAGCCCCGGCGCCGCGGAAGCGCTTCCCGCGAGCGCAACAAAAAGACCGAACGCGATCAAGGATCGAAACATGTCAGTCCTCCCATCTGGTTGCGCTCGCGGGACAGTGTCGCCGTCGCGAGGCTCAGCTAGGTCTTCATACGCATGGTGCCCATGAAATCGCGCTTACCGAGCGGCACACCCTTTTGCCGCAAGATGTCGTAGGCCGTCGTCGCATGGAAATAGAAGTTCGGCAGTGAGAACGACAACACGAATCCCTCGGCGGTGAACGGCAGCTTGCGACCGCCGATCTCGAAGATGACGTCCTTCCCGGCGCGCGCGTTGACCTCTTCCGGCTTCACCTTCGAAAGCGCCTCGCGCGTATCGCTGACGAGCTTTTGAAGCGCCGAAAAATCGTGCGGCGGCAAATTCGACGGCGGAAGAAACGTCCCGCTCTTCACCGCCTCGATCGTCCCAAGCGAGTGATGCGCGACCGATTGGATCTGAAATCGGAACGGCAGCATGTCGGGAAAGAGCCGCGTATCGACGATCTCGTCGAGATTGGTCTTCTGTGTTGCGAAATGCCCCGCCGCTTTGTCCATGAACGCGGCGACCGCGCCCAGCGTCTGCTGATAATTCGCGACGCTCAAATCATAAAGTGATGTCGACATTCATTGTCCTCCTGGAAGTCGGCAATTGTTGAGCGGGCGCGAGCATGGTTCAGGCAACGCCGACCCGGCAAGCCATAAATGTCGTGCTGCCCAAGCGCAGCCGCAGCGTCACGGCCAAACGGCTACATGTGCAACCTAATGTTCGCACGCCGGCAACGGCACGTCGCCGCGTGCTGCCCGGCGATCCGCAATGATCAAGCTTCGCCGCCAATGCTCCGCAACATCGCGTGCCACCTGGGCTTTGAAACTGTTCGGCCCTGATGCCGCTGCCGCATCGCCTGCGAACAGTGCCGACGTCAACTGTTGAAGCATCGACGTTCGCCGGCCTGAGATCGCGGCAAGCGTCGCCAAATTCGCATGCAGATGATGCAACTCGCGCGGCTCGTAGAACGTCGGCCCCGCGCACCTCAGCCCAGCAAAGAACCGGTCCGAAAGCTTGGTGTCGGGATTGTCGAGCAGCACATCGATGGCCCGGTCCACAACGGATGGAGCGTGATCGTCGACGATCCATTGGATGTCCCGCTCCTCACCTGCGACGTCGGCATTTTGAAACCGGTCAAATCCGCTAAGAAATCCGGTCCGCAGCGCTTCGTCACGCGCTCCAGCTCGATACAGGGCCACAACCGGAGCGGTCGCCGGCGCTCCAAAGGTCGCAACAGTGCGCCTTCTTTCCTCAGGATCGCGCATCGACGGCGCGGGGACCCCGTGAAAGTGAGAGAGAATTCCTGGCTCGACAAACGGCACTCCCTCGCGCGCGGCTCCAATTGCAGCGTCTTTGTCATCTGCAAGACGATACGCTTCGCTCGCGACCGCGAACCATATCGCTCTGTACTCCGCCAGATCGTTGCTCGTCCGCGCATGCTGAAGATACGCGGCCGCGACCGCCCTCAGACCAACGCGCTGACGCGCTAGCAACGCCCGAATGCGCGCTTTGTCGATGCCACCGACCTCCTTTCGTTCAAGGAACTCGAGAGGTATCTGACATTGATATTCACTTTGATATCCGTTCCCTCTCAGTGCCGTCTGGCACCCCGCTAGGATTCGCTCGAACTCGGCATCAAGGTCTCGATCTGTGATCGGCTTTGGTTTGTGTTCCGATCGTGCGATATCGTCCTGGACACGTGCGCGGTTGTCGGGCGAGAGGTCCGTACGCGCGAGCAGCGCACGTTCCAAGACCAAGGTCTCTTGGCGCGCTCCCCAGTAATCGGCAAACATCGCCAGCTCTTCGAGCACGCGTGTATCTTGCGGCGGCACCGCTGCCACCGCATGCCAGATGGACTTCAACCCGCGCGGCCTGACCAGCGCATAGTGCCACCGGCCATGAATCTGCATATCCGACCAAAGTGCGGCAGCGATTTGTGCAACCTCGGGGCTGTGCCTGACTGGTGCGACCAATGATTGAACGCGTACGTCCTCGAATGGGTCATCCGAGAACTGCGCCACACTTGCGACTGCGATGGCGGCGAGCATGACTTCCGGCGGCGCCGCTTTCATTTCCGCCCGCACCGCGTTGTATCGCTCAAAACTCTCGCGATCCATCAGGTGGCCGCCATCCGCTAGGTGTCCTTGCGCCGCGGCAAGCAGCATCTCTCGTTTGCTTTGCAGAAGCGACAGTGCTCCAGCGACAACAACGTCGCTCAAGATGCGCGCGGGAGCGAAGTCGTCGAGCGGCTCTCCAATGTCGAGAAGGCATGCAGGTGGCTCAACTGTTCTTGCACAATCGCCGAACCGCATCGCGTCGCCAGCACTCGTCGGTGACGATCCGGCGAGCGTAGCGATGAGCAACGTCGCAATCACACTGGAGGACAACGCGTGCGCCATGTGAATTCCTCCACGCGCCAAAGTTATGGCCAATTGCCGCGCACCGCGCGCATGCGCACGTGGCGTGCGCCGCAATGGCGCTTGCGCACGTCGGCCGAGCAAGCCCGCGGTCTGAGGCTCTTGTCGAGACACACCCACACCTCGGCGAGGTCGTTGCGGCTGCATGTTGCCGCTACGTCGTCGGCCTCGAGCGACGGGTTGACGCTGAGGAAAGCGTCGCGGACGTCGTCGGGCGTTGTTTGGATTTGATCGTCCGGCAACTTGTAATTCGACGGCACGGTCACTGCCGAATAAGCGGCGACAGCGCTGCTCACGAAATCGTCTTGCGATAGACCTGAGCAGGTCCCGTGCTTCTGCCACTCGTGCTGCACCAAATCCTCGGACGGCGAAACCTTCAAGATGCGATCTATATTCGCTCGCGACACACGGAGCGGCTCGTCGCTTTCGCAACGCTCGGGATAGCCGCGCTCGTTTTGCGGCCACAGCCCATGCAAGACGAAACCGTACGGCCGCCCGGATCGGCATTGCATATCGTCGTCCGGTCCCCGCCCCGCGTCGCTCGCGCAATGCGTCGGCGACCACGACAGCACGAGCACGTAGTAATCGAAATCGCCCTGACTCACCGGCAGTGCGTCTGCGGACGCGCGCGCTGAAGCCGCCTCCGAGGCGACGCCGGACGAATTTGGCTGCTCTTGAGCAACAGCCGCCGTCGACGCGTCGCGCGGCGAAGATGTCGGCTCACCGCCCGAGTCAAACGCGCCGCTCAGCAGGCGGGCCAACCCAAGCACGATCGCAACCACGACCGCTGCGCCGAGCCGCACAATCGTCCGTCGATCGAATTTCATGAGCAACCTCCGAGCACAGAGGTTAAAGCGAATAGCCCCCGTCCATGACAAGGGCCGCACCGGTAATCATCGCGCTGTCATCGGACAAAAGATGCATGATCTGGGCGGCAACTTCCTCGGCGCGTGCATAACGGCCGAACGGCACCGCTACCTTGGCCATCGCTTCGAACGCCGCCGTGTCCGAGCCGTGCTCGGACACCAGGTCTTTGAAGAACGGCATGTCGCGCCACATCGGCGTCTCGACGCCACCGGGTAGGATCGCGTTGACGCGGATGTTGTCGGGCGCGCCTCCTTGGCGGCGACTTTGGCCAGCTGGATGGCCGCAGCCTTCGACGCGCCGTAGGCACTGACGCCGGGCTCCGCCTTCACGCCCGACGCAGACGACACGACGACGATCGCGCCGCCGCGCCGGCCTTGCCTAATGAGCGGCATCGCGGTCGACGAGAACCAGTCCGCCGACGCCGCGCGCGACAAGCGCCTGCGCAGTCGCCGCACCGATTCCAGAGCCTGCACCGGTAATCAGCGCAACGCGGTCGCGCTCCATGCTCACCTCGTTTGGCGTTAGAGCATTACCGCGCTTGCCGCCCGACGAGCCACTCCTCGGTACGCACGGCTACGTACATCGAAACGCGGCGCGTCAACACTATCGAGACTGCAACAAGGACGATAGTGATCGAAACTATTAAAGGCCAATGCTCCCTAGCCCATGAAACCTCTGTTACGGCGGCGAACGCTCCGGCGACGACGGGGCCCATGGTCAGAAAAGACCAAACGAGAAACACATTGGTGTGTACGATGGCCTCGCGATTGTTGAGTTTCTCATTCCCCATTTGAAATGCCCGATCAAGCTCAGCAGTCTCGTAAAAGTCTTTGACGCGCCTTGCGAATTTGCTTCCAAAATCGGTATCCCTCGACCATGCAAGCACAAGAATAAAACCAAACCCCGCCGCAATGGCAGCGACCTGCCAATGCCAGTGCCAACCAAGCACCATGACTTCCTCATAGGGGACGGCAGCAATCGCCATAACCGCACCTAGCGATCCGCTCAACAGCACGTCGTAGGCCATCACTGTCCAGAACGAGGGTCGACGATGGTGCTCGCTTTCAGGCATCGCATCTCATAAGATTCGAGTGTTACTCGCCTACATCCTGAACACGCCGAATTGCGTCCGCGGAATGGGCGCGTTCAGCGTCGCCGACAACGCCAGCGCCAGAACCCGCCGCGTGTCGGAGGGCGCGATGATGCCGTCGTCCCAAAGGCGCGCAGTTGCGAAATAGGGGTTACCCTCCTCTTCGTATCGCGCGCGGATGGGCGCCTTGAATTTTTCTTCCTCATCCTTCGACCACTTTTCGCCGCGCGCTTCCATGCCGTCGCGGCGCACCTGCGCGAGCACGCTCGCCGCCTGCTCGCCACCCATTACCGAGATTCGCGAATTCGGCCACGAGAACATAAAGCGCGGGCCGTAGGCGCGTCCGCACATGCCGTAGTTCCCGGCACCATACGAACCGCCGATCACCAGCGTCAGCTTCGGCACCTGCGCGCACGCGACGGCCGTCACCATCTTGGCGCCGTCCTTGGCGATGCCGCCCGCTTCGTACTTCGCGCCGACCATGAAGCCTGAAATGTTCTGCAAGAAGAGCAGCGGCACGCCGCGCTGACAGCACAGTTCGATGAAGTGCGCGGCCTTCAACGCCGACTCTGAAAACAGAATCCCGTTGTTTGCCAAGATGCCGACCGGCATGCCCCACAGATGCGCGAAGCCGCAGACCAGAGTGGTGCCGTAGAGCTTCTTGAATTCGTCGAACACCGAACCGTCGACGAGCCGCGCAATCACCTCGCGTACGTCGTATTGCGTCGCTAGCGACGCCGGCACGATCCCGTCGAGCTCGGCAATGTCGTAGAGCGGCTCGGCCGGATCACGAAGCACGGCCTCGGGTCGCTTCTGACGGTTCAGTGTCGTCACGATCCGCCGTGCGATAGCGAGCGCATGGTCGTCGTTGTTGGCGTAGTGATCCGTCACACCGGACTTGCGCGAATGCACGTCGGCGCCACCGAGATCCTCGGCCGTGACAACCTCGCCTGTCGCCGCTTTCACCAATGGCGGCCCGCCGAGAAAGATTGTGCCCTGATTGCGCACGATGATCGTCTCGTCCGACATCGCCGGCACATAGGCGCCGCCCGCTGTGCACGACCCCATCACCACGGCGATCTGCGGAATGCCCATCGCCGACATGTTGGCTTGATTGAAGAAGATGCGCCCGAAGTGATCGCGATCCGGAAAGATCTCCGCCTGATTGGGCAAGTTTGCGCCGCCCGAGTCGACGAGGTAGATGCACGGCAGCCGGTTCTCGCGCGCCACCTCTTGGGCGCGCAGGTGCTTCTTGACGGTGAGCGGATAATAGGTGCCGCCCTTGATCGTCGCGTCGTTGCAGACGATCACGCACTCTTGCCCCTCGACGCGGCCGATCCCTGTGATGATCGAGGCCGCGTGGATATCGTCGTCGTACATCCCGAAGGCGGCGAGCGGCGAGAGCTCGAGAAATGGCGCGCCGGGATCGAGCAACCGATTGACCCGCTCGCGCGGTAAGAGCTTCTTGCGCTCGATATGCCGCTGGCGCGAGCGCTCGTCCCCGCCCTTCTCCGCCACCGCCAATCGCTCGCGCAACTCGGCGGTCAGCCGCCCCATCGCGGCCGCATTCGCTTTGAAGCGCTCGTCGCGTGTCGAGATATTGCTCTGCAGAACCGACATGATTTACGCCCGCGTTTGTTGCGCCGAAGGAAGCACGTGCCAACACTGAGTCGCAATGAAGGACCTGGACCGTACAGCCCTGCCGGGAACGGATTCGTCCTTGCGAAGGCCTATCAGTACCAGGCCCGTCAACGGAAGAAACTGGCCCCGCCTCTCAACTTCAGCGCGCGCATTTTCCACAACCGTTTCGGGCAGTACGAATTGCTGCTCGCACGGCAAGCGACCTCGACTCGATCGTCGCCGATCGTCGGGGAAATTCTTCGTGTTCCCCTTTGACTCTCTCAAGGCTGCATGGTCACGTCGCGCCGCGCTTCAAACGCAAAAGGACCCCCAATGAGCAAGCACGACGACCATCACGACACGATCAAGTGCCCGCACTGCGGCCACGAGACCGACAAGCATCACACCAAGTGTGACCACTGCGGCCACTCGATCGCCCCCGGCGTACATCACCTCGCCGCCGCCATCGTTTCGCTCTTCCGCCGGCCGAGCCGCGAGAGCTAAGCGCCAAAGACGTTTCGACTATCGTGATGGTGCCGGGGCTTTGGCTCCGGCATTTTTTGTTTTCCGATAGGGCGTATACGGACGTTTTCTGTGTTATAAAACCGTCATGGAGCAATTTCTTCACGATATCAGTTGGGTCGTGCCGCTGCGTACGCCCGAACTCACGGTCTTCTTCAACGGGCTCACCTGGCTAGGCTACACGACCTTCTTTCTCATCTTTCTGCCTCTCGGTTATTGGCTGTGGGACAAGCACATGTTCACGCGGCTTGCGGTGCTGATCATCATCACGGGTCTGATCAACGGCTTCGTCAAAGATCTTTTCCACGACCCGCGCCCGCCCGTGCAATTCGCGCTCGATCCGCGCACGGCTGAAAGCTACGGCTTCCCGAGCGGTCACGCGCAAGTCGCTTTCGCGATGTGGCTGTGGCTGGCATATGAAATTCGGCGCACTTGGGCGTGGATCGCCGCCATCCTCATCGCGGTCGGCGTTTGCGCCAGTCGCGTTTATCTCGGCGTACATGATCTCGAAGACATCATCGGCGGAAGCCTGCTCGGTCTCGCCACGATCTTCGCCTATCGCACACTCGTCTCGGACGAGTTCAAGTTTTGGCACAATGCCAATCCGCTGCTGCAGCTTGCGGTCATACTCGCCATCCAGCCGCTGGTTTGGTTCATTTGGCCAGGAACGAAGGGGCCGGGAGGAAACTTCGCGCTCTTCGGCTTTCTCTTCGGCTGGTGGCTCGGCGTTGTGATCGAGCGCAAGTGGATACACTTCGCACGCCCGTCGAACTGGATCGTCGGCGTTGGCATCGCCGTTGTCGCCGTTGCAGCACTCGTTCTCAGCTTCAAACCGCTTGGGCAATTGCTGATGGGACTCGGCGTCGCCAAGGTAGCCGCGCAATGGATTCAAACCGCGATCATCGGCATCTACACGACAGCGTTCGTGCCGCTGCTCATGAGAGTCACACGCGTTTCACAGACGACGCCCGCTTAACGATTTGGTGCGCCCCCGCAACAGTCGGGGATTGTCACGAAGTCTGCACACACATGCGGCGGTCTTTCGGCGTACCTTGGTTGCAGCCAAGTGATTCGAAGGAGTCGCTGCGTCAGTGCCTGATGATTTCGGGGTAACGGGGCATCGGAAGGTCTGCGCGAAGTTCCGCGCAATGACCGGCACCAAGACGACACTTCAATTCGCCACAGCAGCCCACATGCCAGAGTTTTGTACGCGGCCGCAGTCCCGCGTTGGGATCGCGCGCGCCGCCTTTAGCGAGGGGAAAGGCAATGGCAAAAAGGTCCACACGCCGGCGTTCGCGGGAGGACATCCAAGAATCGTCTAAAGTCAGGGCCTTGTTTTCCAACGGCGGCAGTTGGTCCCCTCACGAGCGCGAGAATCGCGAGCGGTCCTATACACGCCATGTCCGCCCTTGCTCCGACAATCAGCGCCAGCTTCTCGAAGCGATCGACAAACGGAATCTAGTCGTGGCGGCGGGCCCAGCGGGGACCGGCAAAACCTTCCTCGCCATCGCCAAGGCAGTCGAAGCGCTTGATGACGGCAAGGTCAGCCGCATTGTCCTCTCGAGACCGGCGGTCGAGGCTGGTGAAAGCCTTGGCTACCTGCCGGGCGCACTCGAAGAAAAGCTCGCGCCGTATCTCCGACCGCTTTACGACGCGCTCTCTGATCGGCTCGGCGGCAAACGACTGAAGGCACTGCTCGCCGAGGGAACGATAGAGATCGCGCCGGTCGCCTACATGCGCGGCCGCACGCTCAACAACGCGTTCATCGTCATCGACGAAGCCCAGAACTGCACCTACGGGCAACTGAAGATGCTGCTCACGCGGCTCGGCTGGCACTCGACAATGGTAATGACGGGCGATCCCGATCAGACGGACCTGCTGCCGGGTATGTCGGGGCTCGGTCAGGTGGCCGAGCGCCTCTCATCCCTGGACGATATCGCAGTTGTTCGTCTCGACGATCGCGACATCGTCCGCCATCCGTTAGTGGCGGCGATGTTGACGGTACTTTAGGCGACGGCCAGGGCCGCGACCTGAAGCGTGACCAAAACGCCGACGGCGAGACACGCGAAGTAGGACAGATAGCCTACGCGGCTGCGATAGCTGTCGGGCCGCGTGAGCAGAGAACGAGCCGCCCCGTAGAGCCCCATATGCTCGCGCACCATGATCTGCTGGCCGGTGAAGACGAGCACGATGGCGATCGCGGCAAAGAATGCGTCGCCCGGCGCCAGCGCGCCGACCTGAAAGGCGGCCGCCACGCAGATGGCTGCCGTGACCAGAAATAGGTTCCAGAGGGTCGAAAACATCAAGCTCTCTCGCTACTGCAGCGCAAAAATGCTGCGCTGCACGCGAGCAAATAACCACTTCAAACGCTTGTTTCAACCCTTGGATGACGCCAGCGTCACTAAGTTGCTAACGAGCAACGGGAACGGACTAGAGGGTAAAGACGGCGAGAACGGCAAAGCCGACCACAAAGGCCCAGATCGCCCCCAAGCCATAGCTGGCCCACACGTACACCGCCGGCCAGTCGCCCATCTCGCGCGACCGATTCGCCGCCCGAAAAAGAATGTGCGGGCCACAGACCAGAAGAACGCCGACCATCATCAAGCGCTCGATGTCCGACCTCACGGTCACCGTCAGAGGCGACGCACTCTTCGTGACGATGCCGAACGTGTTGTTCGCGACAGCCGAGATGACGAAGCCGATCGCAAGTGCAAAGGCAAACCAGATGATTGGACTGTTCATGTGTGGTGTCGGAGCTCGAATTAACTGATTGGATGAAGGCGCTTGTTCAATTTCCGGCAGCACCGCCCATGCCAGCTTTGCAACCGCAGAAAACCGGCGGCGGCGAAAAGCTCCACTCACCTGTTGTTCCAATCAGGAACAAGCGAATCGTGTCGTTTGCGCCGCTTTGATGCGATCTAGGGCCACACCCTATTGCGACGCAGCGCAGCGCAAGGCAGGTTAACCCGCATGGCGGGCGCGGGATGGTCCGCCACCCCCGGCAACGACACACCAAATGAAGATCGACCAACGCGACGCCGATGCGGCCCTAGACAGTGACGTTCATCAGCGCTCGAGCTGGATGATGCCGGCCGCACTGATCCTGATTACGGCGGCCATCGGTGTTGGCGTCTTCATCTACCTGGCGGGGCCGACGGTTCAAGACATTCAGGGGACTGCCCCGTCGCCGACTGCGTCAGCGGAGCCGGTCGACCTGCGCGTCGACGGCATCCCTTTTCGGATCCCAGCCTACTACACGGAATTCCGTGCCGCGCGTGCCGGGGGCGATCAGGATGAGGTTGATCTGCACGTCCTGTTGCCGGACCTGCACCCCTGGACTTTGACCGACAAAGCGGCGTTCGAAAGCAACTCCCCGGACGCGCGGGTCGTGCACTTCACGTTGAAGCCGGATCACCAGGCGCTGACCGACGATCAGCGTTTCGAGCGCGCGTTGCGCCCGCAAACCATCAACCCGGACGGCACGCCGGGTCCTTATGGCCTAACCCAATTCGATTTCCCGCAAGGGCTCGGCTACGACGACGTTCAGATCTTCACCGCGCCGATCGACGCCAAAACCTTGCTGATCCTGCGCTGCGACAAGGTCGGCGACAAAGAGTTCGGCCCAAGCTGCATTCGCCAGACCCGCACGCCCGACGGCATAGGCCTGACGTACCGCTTCAAGCGGGCTCACCTTGCCGAATGGAAGGCGATCGATAGCGGAATAACAAAACTGGTCGCTGATTTCAGGGCGGCCGCGCCGAAATAGCGCCTTTAGGACTTCGTGACTGCGGACACCGGTGGCAGATCGATATCGAGGATCGCCATCTCGAAGTGATACGTCGTCTCGCCGTCCTCGGTGTCTTTGAAGATCACGCCGATAAACTCGTCACCGACCATCACCTCGGCTGAATCTTTCTTTGTCGGGCGCGCTTCGATCCGAATGGTGTCGAGCCGAAAAAGCGAACGCAAATATTTCTCGACACGAAGGAGTTCGATCTTATCCACTGAAATGGCCTTTTTCCGTTGTGGCTTAATCTTCCACCAAATAACCCTGCAGCCACAAGCGCCCAGTAATCTCATCGCCGGGTTTCGGCCGATATCCTTGGGGAAGAACGTGCTCTGCGGCGTACAGCGCCACATCCACCATGCTTTGGCCGCTGCGCGCGACCGTCACCCGCATGCGCCACAGCGTGCCGCCGCAGAAGCGCATCGGATAAGCGTGCTGCACCGTCGCGCGATACTCGTAATCATCGGGGCTGCCGTTGCGCGCCGGCCTCAACATGTCCAGTGGATGGGCAGTCGTATGATCGCCGCCATGTACCAGCTTCAAACCTTGCGGCCTCAACGAATAGGCGAAGGCCGATAGCGCAAACTGATAGCTCTCGCCGACTTCGTACTCGCCGCCGTTCTTGAAGAACAACGCGTCGAAGAACGAGAGCTCTGCGCCGTCTTCGGTGCGTCCGCGTATCAAGCCCTCGGTGCCGCTTCCGTCGCATTGCAGGTCTTCGATCGTCACTTCGTGCGCGATCGCGCCGGCGGCGAACGGAAAGGCGGACAAAAAACAGCCCGAGGACGATTTCGACTCCGTCAACAGCAGAACCATATGGCGCACGTCGCCGTCGGCCTCCGCCATCGCGGTCAGCATGTCGGCATTGCTGCCGTTCGGCATCGCGCGCTCTTCGTCGAGTTCGACTTGCGCGATGATCGAAGACTTCTCCGCCGCCGATTTGATGCGCGCGCGTATCGCCTCCGGTGCATCGGGGTATATCGAGGCCCAATGCGCGGCGTGTGAGTCGAGAACGGCGCCGGCTTTCTCCATCATGGGCACGACTAGGCACGGTTGCGACGCGTTTGACAAGAGGCGCCTACCCCCTTGCGATTTTCGTCTGACTGGGTCTGATGGGATTCGATGCCGGCGCAGTTTGAAGGTTCATATTACGAGGCAACGGTGCGGCGCGAGCGTGAGCGGGCGCCGCTCAAGGGCGATCAGCGCTTTGACGTCAGTGTCATTGGCGGCGGATACACTGGACTGTCGACGGCGTTGCATCTTCGCGCACGCGGACTCCGCGTCGCCGTTCTCGAACGAAAACGGATCGGCGCCGGCGCATCGGGACGCAACGGTGGACAGGTGATCACTGGTCAGCGCGTCGATCAAGATGTGCTCGAGCAGAAATTCGGCGAAGATCGCGCGCGAACCCTCTGGAATCTGGCGCAGGACGCAAAATCGTTGGTGCGCAGCCTCATCGCGGATCATGCGATCGCGTGCGACCTGACACCGGGCCACGTCACCGCTGCCGCAAAGCGCAGCCATGCGCGCCACCTCGCAGCCTACGCGGAATTTCTGACCAACCGCTATGCCTATTCGTCGGGGCGCTTTGTTTCACAAGACGAGATGCGCTCGCTCGTTGCTTGCGATGGCTGTTTCGGCGGTTACCATGACGCCGACGCATTTCACATAAATCCCTTGGCGTATGCATACGGCCTTGCGGCAGCCGCGGAAGCCGCAGGGTCGACCATTTACGAGAACAGCCGTGTCATCGGAATTGATCGCGGAAAAAGGCTGAGGATTGCGACCGGCGGCGGCAGCATCGATTGCGACTTCGCCGTGGTCGCTTGCAACGGCTATCTCGACGACTTGGTGCCTGATGTGGCGGGACATATCCTTCCGATCAGCAACTATGTCATCGCGACCGAACCATTGGATGACGCGCGCGCAAAGGCCCTTATTCCGTCACGAGCCGCCGTTGCCGACACCAAGTTCGTGCTCGACTACTACCGTCTGTCGCCGGACAACCGGCTGATTTTCGGCGGTGGAGAGACCTACGGAAACGCACCCGCCGACATCGGCGAATTCGTCCGGCCTTATGTCGAGCGTGTCTTTCCACAACTGAAAGGCGTCGGCATCGACCACGCATGGCAAGGCACGCTGGCGATTACGTTGCCTCGATTGCCGCACGTCGGGCGCATCGCACCGAATCTTTTCTTCGCGCAGGGTTACTCCGGCCACGGTGTCGCGATCGCCACACACATGGGCAAATTATTGGCCGACGCGATTGCCGGTAATGACGAAAACTTCGCGGTCTACGAGCACCTCAACGTGCCGAAATTGCCAGGCGGATCGCTGCTTCGCCGCCCGCTCTTAACCTTGGGTATGACGTGGTACGCGCTACGCGACCGCTTGCCTTGAAGTCGCGGCCACGCGCGTGCAAATATCTATCCCGTCGTCAACTTCAGAAAGGAGGTGATCCAATGTCGAGTGAGATCATTGTGCTGTCGAGGAGCCTCGGGCACTTCTTGCGGACACTGGAGCAGCCTCTGGTGTCGGCGTAGAGCCTGAGATCTTGATATCTCGGCTGCTCGACAGCCAGTCTCACGGAAGGCCGCCCCTCTGGGGCGGCCTTCTTCGTTTCTTGCCGTCCCTGGCGGTCTAAGAGCCGCAATCAGATCTGATAGTCGTATTCGGGCTCTTCGATGATCTGGTTCATCTCGTGTGCTGGCTGCGTACAGCCGGCACAGCCCACCACCTTTGCCGGGACACCGGCGACGGTGCAGCGCTCAGGCACCGGTGCAAGCACGACGGAACCCGCGCCGACGCGGCTGTAAGCACCGACTTCGATATTGCCGAGCACTTTTGCCCCGGCGCCAAGCATCACGCCGCGGCGGATCTTGGGGTGGCGGTCGCCCTGCTCTTTTCCGGTGCCGCCGAGCGTCACGCCATGCAGCATCGACACATCGTCTTCGACAACGGCCGTCTCGCCGATCACGATCGCCGTGCCGTGATCCATCATGATCCCGCGTCCAACATGCGCCGCAGGATGAATGTCGACCCCGAAAACCTCCGACACGCGGCTTTGGAAATGCAGCGCAAAGGTCGTACGCCCCTTCGACCACAGCCAATGCGCCATGCGATAGGCCTGCAGCGCCAAGAACCCTTTGAAGAACAGGAACGGCTCGACATATGTGTTGACCGCCGGATCGCGCTCGAACACGGCCGAGAGGTCGGCGCGCACTGAATCGCCGATCGACGGCTCGTCGCTGAGGGCCGCTTGAAAAACCTCGCGAACGACCATTGGGCCGACATTGTTGTTGCCGAGCTTCTGCGCCAAGTGGAACGTCAGCGCATCCTCGAGCCGTTCGTGATTCAAAACAGTCGCATAAACAAAGCTGGCGATCGCCGGCTCCGCACGCGAGATGCGCAACGCTTCCTCGCGCATCTGCGACCAAACCGGGTCACAAACCGCAAACTTCTCGGCAATGGTAGGTAGCGACCGTTCCATGAGACCCCGTGCAAACCCTTCATCCCCACAATAGAGGAAATTGGGTTTCGGCGTTAGCCTTTCAAGCAAAGCTCGGGCCGGTTAATACGAAACCTGGTGTGAAATTCCTTAAAGCAACCGCGTTGGAATCCCGCATGACACAGCAAAAACCGCTGAATGTTTCCGCCCCGGAGACGCTTGATCTGTTGCTGAGCCGCCGCTCGGGTTCTGCCAAAGCGATGCAAGGACCGGGGCCGAACGCCGAACAAATTCGCATGCTCATCACCGCGGCGAGCCGCGTTCCCGATCACGGCAAGCTCACACCTTGGCGATTTGTCATTATCAAGGATGATGCACGCGCGGCCTTCGGAGACATTCTTGCGCACGCGCTGAAGACGAACGAACCGGACGCATCCGATGAACGCCTTGCGATCGAGGAGCGTCGCTTCCTGCGTGCGCCGGTTGTCATCGCGGTCGTCAGCCGGGTCGTCACGGGCATCAAGATCCCGGAGTGGGAGCAAATCCTTTCAGCCGGGGCCTCCTGCCAGACGCTGTGCATCGCTGCCCACTCTATGGGTTTCGTCGCCAACTGGATTACCGAGTGGCCGGCCTACAATTCGAGGGTGCGAGAAGCATTGGGCCTCCACGCGAACGAGCGCATAGCTGGGTTCGTTTACCTTGGTCATCCGGTCGAGCCTCTCGTCGACCGGCCGCGCCCGCGCTATGAAGATATTGCGAGCGAGTGGACGCCCCAATGAGTTGGCTCTCAAGGCTGTTCGGCAAGCGCGATGACGCGGGATCACCACCTTCATCGCGCGTCACCAAGATCGATCCGAAGAAGATGCTGTTCAGCGTCCCGACGATCGCCAACGATTTGGCGGCGCTCGATCCTATCGACAAGCCGCCGGGACGCAGCGACGTCGTTCTCGGTGAAGACGATTGGGCGCAGCTCGAGTTCTATCCGCGTAACGCCCAACCCGCCATTCAAGATCAGCTGACCAAGCTCAAGGCATTTGAAGCCGCAAATCGAAAGTCGGTAGGCTGGAAGAATGTTTTCGTCCGCAAGATCGAACGCCAACCGATAATCACCATAGCCAATCCCCTGAAGCATCTCGAAGCCATCGTCGGCGTGCCGGCGGGAGGGCCCGCCTACATTACGTCGTCGAACACGATCGCAGGCCGCGTGCGGCGCGGCTTCACCTTCGATCTCGGTGGCAACATTCAACTTTACGGATACGCTGCGGACGACGGCATTCCGGTGCTTGCCGCGTCTGTCGGAGCGAAAGCCGACAACATGAGGCTCGCCAGCGCCTTCATGAAGCTTCACAAATCGGACGGCGTGATGCTCGTCGATTGGCGCGCGCAACTGCTCCTCGTCGGCGTCAGCACCGACGGCAATATCGAAACCTGGAAGCCTTAGATCTGCTCGTAGGTCACCGCGTTCCAGAACTTGGCGCGGTGACGGCCATGCTTGCGCCAACCTTGGCGCGACAGCATGCGCCCGACCATCACGTTGAAATAGCCATGCGCGACGAGCACGGCGATGCCGTCCTTCGCCGCCGTCGCCTGAAGGATTTCGACGGCCTTCTGCGCGCGCACCTTCGCGTCGCGATAGTCCTCGATGCCGCCGTGATGGCCCGCATGCCAGGCAAGTCGCGCGAGCACGGCCCAGAACGGCGCATTCATACGAACGAGCGGCACCTTCGGTGACTTGAGCTGCGCTTCCATGAAAAGAGAGTCTGTCGTCACGTCGGCATGCGGCGCCAGGACCTTGGCGCTCTCATGCGCGCGCGGCCGATCGGAGGCATAGACTTGCCGGGCATTGCGGACGAGGTCGGCAACCCACGCGGGCGGCGGATCGTTCGGATCGAGCCCCGCCTTCTCATAGGCTTCGATATAATCTTGAAACGTGCGGTGGCCGAGCAGACGCCCCTTGTCGATGGCGGGCTTGCCGTGCCGGATCAAAACGATTGAGATAGGCGAGCGCTGAGTATGCGGTGCAGGCGCTTTCTTCCTACGGCGCCGTGGCAACCGGGACGTCTGACTGTCCATGACCTCAAAGCTCATTGCCGAAATCCGTGACTCCGCTGGCTATCTGATTCTGAACGCACCAGACAGACGCAATGCCCTCAGCTACGACATGTGGGCGGGGATACCGCCCATAATAGAGGGCTTTGCGCAAGAGCCAAAGGTCCGTGTGGTTGTGCTTACCGGCCAGGGCACAAGCGCCTTTTCGGCCGGCGCCGACATCAGCGAATTCGATCGCAACCGTGCAACCGGCGAGTCGGGACAAAGCTATGAGCGCGTAACGGAAGCAGCGTTCGACAGCCTCAAGCGATGTCCAAAGCCGGTCATCGGCGCCGTTCGAGGAATCTGCTTTGGCGGTGGATTCGCGCTCGCCCTTGCCTGCGATCTTCGTCTCGCGAGCGACGATGCCCGCTTCTGCATCCCGGCTGGCAAACTGGGCATCGGCTACGGTCAAAGTCTGACCGAGGCACTTGTGCAGCGTCTTGGGCCCGGCACCGCCGCCGATATTCTTTTGACGGCCCAAATCTATTCGGCGAGCGAAGCGCTGGCGCGCGGCATCGTTCAACGCGTGACGTCGCCCGATCGCTTTGACGCGCTCTTGGAAGACTACATTGCCATGTTGAGCGAGAACGCACCGCTCTCGCTGGCCGCTGCAAAGGTCGCGATCCGAGCCTCCGTCGATGATGACGACGCGGCACGCGGTGAAGCCGAACGTGCCGCGGCCGCGTGCATGCGAAGCGAGGACTACAAGGAGGGGCGCAAAGCCTTCGCCGCCAAGCGCAAGCCGCAATTTCAGGGCAGGTAGTTGGCGCCAAGCCGCCGATGGCGCGGCCAGCGCCAGCTACGCTATTCTCAGCGCAATCAAAAAATGGGAGACGCGCCATCATGAATCTCAAGGGACAAGTCGCAATCGTCACCGGATCGGCCACGGGCCTCGGCGCCGCCGTGGCGCTCAAACTCGGAGGGCGCGGCTCGAAGATCGTGATCAACTACACCAAGAGCCAAAAGGAGGCGGAAGCGACGGCCGCCGAGGCGAAAGCAAAAGATGTCGAAACACTGCTCTGCCAAGGCGACGTCTCGGTCGACGCCGATTGCCACCGCATCGTCAAGGACACCATCGCGAAGTGGGGCCGCATCGACATTCTGGTGAACAACGCCGGCACGACCAAGTTTGCCGACCACGCGGATCTCGATGCGTTGACCGCCGACGATTTCCTCAACATCTACAAAGTCAACGTCGTCGGCGCATACCAAATGATCCGGGCCTGCTTGCCGCATATGAAGAAGCAGGGTTACGGCGCCGTCGTGAACGTCTCCTCGATCGCAGGCGTCACCGGCATCGGCTCCTCCATCGCCTATGCCGCGTCGAAAGGCGCGCTCAACACGATGACGAAGTCGCTCGCGCGCTCACTCGCGCCGGAGATCCGAGTCAACGCCGTTTGTCCGGGCTTCATCGGCACGCGCTGGTTCTCCGACCGGTTTGGCGAAGCGGGCTACGCGAAGATTGTGGAACACGCAAAGGACTCGACGCCCCTGCATCGCGCCGGAACGCCCGAAGACGTCGCTGACGCGGTCGTGTTTCTATGTGCCGAAGGCGCACAGCACATCACCGGCGAAACACTGCTCAGCGACGCCGGACACCATCTCACGATTGCAGGCGTAACTCGCCGCTAGCCTCCGTATTTTCGATCACCGCGAGCAACCTGCGCGCGATACGACTCGCGCGTTTTTCGTCGCTCAATTTTTGATCGATTCGCAGCGTGAAAAAGCAGCACGTTGCTCTGCAAATAAGCGGAATTTCGAACCGCTCTGCACGGAAAAGTTTCAGGCCGGATTTTGACTCGCGCTGTTGCGATTTCGTCACCGGGTTCGGCTCATTAACATGTTGTCAACCAACAAGGAGCAAGACATTACTGCGATGAAGGCGCGTCGTTGTGCATTGCATCGAACGCGACTCCCGCAAGCGAATCGAAGCGCTCGCGGTGATGAATCGAAGGCTGCGAGTCACTGAGCGAGGTAGGGCAATGAGAAGTGCATTTTGGAAGGCCGGACTGTTTACGGCCACGGCGCTGATGGGAATGACCGTCACGACATCGGTAGCGCTTGCCGATGACGAGGGCGCGTGGGGTCCCTTCACCGCCAACATCGCGCTGACGTCGGACTATCGTTTCCGCGGCATCAGCCAATCCGACAATGGTGCAGCGGTCCAAGGCGGCATCGACTTCGCGAAGGACGGCTGGTTTGCGGGCGTTTGGGCGTCTTCCATCGACTTCCTCGACAGCGCGACCAAGGACGCGCCGGCCGAAGTCGATCTCTACGGTGGTTACAACTACGCCATCAGCGACGCGACCGAGATCGGCATCAAGGCGATCTATTATTGGTACCCGGACTCCGATTTCCCGGGCACCAATCAATACGACTACTTCGAGCTGGGTGGCCATATCAGCCACAGCTTCGATAAGTTTTCGGTGCTCGGCGAACTCTACTGGAGCCCGGATTACTTCTTCGAATCTGGCGACTCCGTCTATCTCGCAGGCACCGCCAGCGTTCCACTCTTGAAGGAGTTCTGGTTCTTCGACGGCGGCCTCTCGGCATCGGCTCGTGTCGCCTACATGTGGATCGACGACAACGCGACCTTCGGCACACCGGACTATCTGACCTGGGATATCGGTTTGACGGCGACCGCCGGCATCTTTTCGTTCGATGCACGCTACGTCGACACGGACCTCAGCAAGTCTGAGTGCTTCGGCGGCGGTCCCTTCGCCGACTGGTGCGGCGCGGGCTTTGTCGGCACCGTGACGGTGGCCCTGCCCGGCTAACGGCTGATCAGAAGTTCAAACGTCTTATGAGCCCCGCGCCGCAAGCGCGGGGTTTTCATTTGTGGGCGTAGAGGAAAGCGATCACAGCCTCCTTGTAGGCCTTATCGCCGACCGTCAGCATATGATCCCGGTTCGGCACGATGACGACATGCGCATTCGGCACATGCTCGCCCAGCACCTTGGGATCGCCGGCGATGCTGTCCGTGCTACCGACCACGATCAGCACCGGCACCCCGGCGTCGGGAAACGACGTGATCGTCACGCGAGGCCTCAGCATACAGAGCGCCAGCGCCTCCAGGTCGTTCTTGCCGTGCTCCGCGAAAACACGAAACTGACGCGCCACCGCGTCGTTGACGTCACGCGACGAGGGCGCCCGTAGGCCGGCGGCAATCTTGTCTCCGCTCGCGGAGGTTCGCCGGTAGTAGTTCTCGCCGACGCCGGCGATGACCAACTTGTTCAAGCGCTGCGGCTGCTCGGCCAGCAGGCGCAGCGCAATAAACCCGCCCATCGAATAGCCCATCACGTCGGCGCGCTCGATCCTCAGATGATCGAGCAGCCGCACGACGTCACGCTCAAGCTCGCCTTCGTCGTATGCGGCGGGATCGTGCGGCTTGTCGCTTTCGCCGTGGCCGCGAACGTCCAGACCGATCACTTGCCGCCCCGCTTCGGTCAACGCGCGATACCAGCTCGTCGATCGCCAGTTGGTGGCGCGGCTGGACGCGAACCCGTGTATCAGGACGATTGGTGGACCCTCGCCTTCGATATCGTATGCCAGGCGCAATCCCGTGGATTGAGGCCCCGGAACTTCAAAGAACGGCATTCGCGACCCTTGAGAAGAAGAGCGGTTCCGGTCCAGGCTAGACCATTGCCGGCGGAACAGCGACCCGAGAGAAGCCCGATGACCCTTGAGACCCTAAAGCGCGACGTCTGCGGTGCCATTGACGAAATGCGCGACGAACTCATCGGCGTCAGCCATGCCATCCATGCTCATCCGGAATTGGCATTTGAAGAAAAGTTCGCTGCCGACCTCCTGACCCGCACCGTCGAAAAGTACGACCTCACCGTCCATCGCGGCGCTTACGGCGTCGAAACCGCATACGCGACCGAGTTCGGCCATGACGGCTCCGGCATCATGAGCATCCTGTCGGAATACGACGCGCTCCCCGGCATCGGTCATTCCTGCGGTCACAACATCATTGCCGCCGCCGGCCTCGGCGCTGCTCTCGGTCTCTCGAAGCTGGGCTCGAAGCTGAAAGGCCGCGTTCGCTATATGGGCACGCCGGCCGAGGAGCGCGGCAGCGGCAAGGAAATCATGGCGCAGCACGGTGCCTTCGAAGGCGTCGATGCGTCGATGATGGTCCACCCTGCCGGCTTCGACATGGTGACCATGCCTTGCATCGCGCTTTCCGAAGTCGAAGTCATTTATCACGGCCGTGCGGCACACGCCTCAGCCATGCCGTTTCGCGGCCTGAACGCGCTCGATGCGCTCGTCACGGCCTACCAATCGATCGCTCAGTTGCGCCAGCACATTCAGCAAACGGAGCGCATCCACGGCATCATCGTCGAAGGCGGTCTCGCCCCGAACATCGTGCCGGAGCGCGCCAGCGGTCGCTTCTACATCCGTGCCCGCGACGGCGTCGAACTCGCAGCACTGAAGAAGCGGGTCGCCGCCTGCTTTGAGGCGGGCGCGTTGGCGACCGGGACGCGTCTCGAAGCGCGCTGGGGCAAATGCGATTGCCTGGATCTCAAGACCAGCTGGCCGCTCGCCGACGCCTACGAGGCCAACGCCAAGTCGCTCGGCCGCGAGCTGCTCGATCCCTCGACCCTGCCGCCCGGACTCGCGGGCTCCACCGACATGGGCAATGTCAGCCATCGCGTCCCGTCGATCCATCCGATGGTTCAGGTTTCGCCGCCGAACGTCGTGATTCATCACCCTGACTTCGCCGCCTATGCCAAGTCGGCCAAAGGCGATCAAGCCATCATCGATGGCGCCAAGAGCATGGCGATGACGACGCTCGACTTCTTCTCGAGCGGCGAGCTTCGTGCCCAAGCCAAGGCCGAATTCGCCAAGAGCAAAGACCTCTCGCGTGCCGCCGTCGCCTCGGCCTACCACAAGGACGGCTTTCTGATGGCCGGCGCCTGCGGCTGCTGCTGACCAGCACACTGGTGAGGAGAATCGGTAATCTGGTAGAGCGCTGCGTTTACCGTTTTGAAGTGGCTAAGCTGGCATTCCGGCCAAGAAATCCATCACCGCGCCCTTGAACATCGGCTGGATCAGGCAATCCATGTGACCGCAACCGGGCACGCGAAGGCCTTTCGCGTTTGGAAACGCCTTTGCCAGAGGCTCCGGCGCACCGGCTAGATCGTCGCCAGCACCGGCAACGACCAACGTCTCGTGCTTGATGGCGGAGAGGTCGGCGGCGGTCCACAGACGAGGATGAGCGTTCAATCCGCGTGAGACGGCGGCAAGGGCCCGCAGATCCTGTCCTTGCCCTTCGGCGAACAAACGAAATCGCCGCGCCATGTCATCGCTGATTGCGTCAGCGCTTGAAGCTTCCATCGCCTTTGCGAACCCTTCCGGATCGCGGTCACTCTTCGGATCGAGCAACAGTTCGCCGACACCGCACAGCACGCCGAGCAGGAACTTCTCCGGCCGCGACAGCAGACACTGCAGCACGACCCGCGCCCCAAGCGAAAAGCCGATCAGATCGGGCTTCTTGAGCTGCAAATGTTCGACGAGCGTCACCACGTCGCTCGCGAACACGTCGAATGAATAGGCCTCCGGCTCATAGAACTTCGCCGACTGCCCGTGACCGCGCAGATCCAACGCGACGACACGCCGCCGCGCGCGCACCAGCATCGAGATCCAGCCGCTCCGCTCCCAATTCTCCTTCACGCTGGCAGCGAAGCCGTGCACAAGAACGACGGCGTCGCCCTCGCCCTGATCTTCATAGGCAATCGGCGCGCCGCCGATCTCGAGCGTTTTCATGATCTTTCCTGCTGCACCAAGTCCGCCGTCATGACGCGCGCGATCTCGCGCTCGCCCATGACTGTGCGGGTCGCGCCGAGCTTGGTCAAATAGTCGACCTCGGCATCCGAGTGCGCCCGCGCCAGAATCTTGAGCAACGGATTCTGTGCCCGCGCTTGCTCCAGGATTTGGCCAGCCTCGAAGGCTTGCGGAATCGTAATCAACAAGGTGCGCGCCCCGGCCAGATTGGCAGCCTTCAACACCGCAGGGTCCGCCGCATTTCCGATGATGACTTCCGCACCATCCCGCTTGGCGCGGGCTGCCGGCTCGTCGCGGTCCTCGATCACCAGGAACGGCCGTCGTTTGAGCGACTCGCCGATCGTGCCCCCGACGCGGCCGTACCCGACGACGACGACGTGCGCCGTCAAACTGGTCGGCACCAACGGCTGCGCGATCGCCGCTTGGACCGTTCCAGGAGTTGGCTCTGGCACCCGCCCTCTCAATCGCCGCGCCAGCACCTCGGCCGCGTTGAAGATGATCGGATTGATCAGAATGCAAATGATCGACGTTGCGACGACAAGGTCTCGCGCGTCCTGTTTGACGATCCCGAGCGTGAGCGCGAGGCCGATCAGAATGAACGAGAACTCGCCGATTTGGGAAAGGCTCGCGCCCATCGTGAGCGCAGTTTCGGTCGGCTGCCGCAACAACCGCAGAAGGCCGAAAGCAACGGCCGATTTGCCGAGCAGAACGATCGCGACGGCAGCGGCGATCGCAAGGGGAGCACCCACGATCACGGCCGGATTGAACAGCATACCGACCGACACGAAGAACAGAACAGCGAAAGCATCGCGCAGAGGCAGAGATTCCTGAGCGGCCTGCTGACTCAGCTGAGACTCCGACAGCACCATACCTGCAAAGAACGCCCCGAGCGCGAACGACACGCCGAAAAGCCACGCCGCCCCGAACGCGACGCCAAGAGCGATCGCGAGAACGGCAAGCCGGAACAGCTCACGCGACCCGGTGTGCGCGACGTAGTGCAGCAACATCGGAATGACGCGCCGCCCGACAATCAGCATCAGGGCACCAAAGGCCACGACCTTGGCGAGCGTGAGCCCTACGAGAACCCCAATACTGCCGGCCGACGTGGCTTCCGACAACGTTGCGATCGCCGGCATGAAGACCAGCGTCAAGGCCATCAGCAGGTCCTCGACGATGAGCCAGCCGACTGCGATCCGCCCTCGGTCGGTATCCATCAGACGCCGGTCCTGCAACGCGCGAAGCAGAACGACGGTGCTCGCAACCGAAAACGATAGTCCGAACACAATCGCGCCGCCGATCGGCCAGCCTAGGGTCAGGCCGAGCGCCGTACCCATCGAACCCACGATCGCCATTTCCAGGAGCGCACCGGGCACGGCGATCGTGCGCAACGAGACAAGCTCTTCGAATGAGAACTGCAGACCCACGCCGAACATGAGAAGAATGACGCCGATGTCGGCAAGCTGCGCCGCCAGAGCCTGATCTGCGACGAAACCCGGCGTAAACGGCCCGACGGCGACGCCGGCGAGCAAATAACCTGCGATTGGTGGGATCTTCAAACGTTGTGCGGCGAGCCCGAAGGCGAAAGCCAGCGTGATGCCAAGGACGACTGTTGTGATCAGCGCGCTTTCGTGCATCGAACTCCGTCGTTTACTCCGCGGGCCTGGGCGCGGGCGTGCCGCTTTCCTCTTCTGCTTCTTCCTCGCTCGACCCTTCAAGGTCAAGTCCGGTTCGCGCACCAATCGCTGAGCCAGCAATGCCGCGCTCCTCGATCACGCGCCGCAGCTCCTTTTGCTTCGCTTCGTCGAGCGGGAAACGCCACATCACGATCGCGACGATCAAGCTGACGATCGTCGGCGGGATGACGTACAGCATCATCATTTCGTCGACGACGAACGGCGCATTGGCGGACTTCTCGTGGAAACCGATGAACTGCAACACGCCGAAGGCGACGAAGATCGCGGCCGTGTAGCCCAGCTTGTTGGTCAAAGCGAGCAACGAGAAATAGATGCCCGCTCGAGCCTGGCCGGTCTCGACGTGATCATGATCGGCAACATCGGCCATGATCGCACGATATAGAAACGGACCGACCGACATGTTCATACCGAGGAAGGTGAACAAAATCGCTGCCGGCAGGAACGCGCCGGGAGGTATCAGGAAGAAGCAAGGCAGCAGCAGGAAATTGATGAACGAAGAGAGTGCAAGCGTCCTGTGCTTACCCAGCCACCGGCTCACACGCACCATCGGCGGAATGAACAAGACGCCCATCGCAAAGTAGATGAGCAACATCACGTTCGCTTTGTCGCCGAGTTGCAGACCGACTCTTGACATTGCCAGAAACAGTGTCGCGACGGTTCCTGTCGAAAATCCGGCCACGAGATCGCAAAACAATATGAAGCGAAGCGGCACGTTGCCGGCGATCGCTTTCAGCGCGACGCTCAATGAGAGATGCGGCGACGGCGGTACCTTGCGTTCCGGGATCACGGTCACTGCAACCAGCACCGCGATCGGCAAAGTGATGATGACGTACCAACCGAAGGCGGCGATCTGCTCCCATCGGTCGCCGCCCTGCCGCTCGATGATCACCGGCAGTAGCAGAACCGTGAGCATGCCAATGACATACGCCGCCTCACGCGACGCAGTGACCCGCGATCGCTCGTGATAGTCGGAGGTCAGCTCGCCGCCCCAAGCGAGATGCGAGATCGTGAGCATGGTCCAGCCGATGAACACGGCGATCAGAGCGGCGGTCGTCGTTTCCCAACCCGTTCCTTTGGCCGGCATGAACAGAAAGAACGATGCAGCGATCATGATGGGCACGGAGATCACCATCCAGATTCGCCGTCGACCCCATCGCGTGCGCGTGCGATCGGTGATCACGCCCATAGCGGGATCCATGAAGATGTCGAGGAACCGCGCCATGCCGAAGACTGCACCCGCCAGCCCATAGCCGAGCCCAACTTCGACCGCGTAGAAATTCGGCACGTGCACCGCTAGCGGCAAACCAAGGGCCGCGATCGGCAGCCCCGGCAACGAATAAGCTAAGAGCCAAGAACCCTTGACGCGGTCCCGGGACGCGGTGTCGTTAGCCATGCGACCGTTCCTCCGAAGCGACTTTGCGGAGCCTGAAACGGCCCACTTTTTGTAACTATGGACACAATTCGCGTTGCCGCCAATCCTGCTCGCGGCTCCCCACATCATCGTGACGTCCGGCCATAAGCGGCCGATTTCCGCGATGGAATATCGTCCGCCGCAACATCGTCGCTTGGAATACGACGGCAAACAACGCTCGCAAATTGCAGCGAACCACTGATTGCGCCTGCTCATGCCTCATATGAGCCGAGTGCATTCCGCGCGCTTGGCGCTGGTGCCCTCTGCCGGACTCGAACCGGCACGTCCTTTCGAACAACGGATTTTAAGTCCGTTGCGTCTACCAGTTCCGCCAAGAGGGCAACGCGAGAACGCCAGGCGCAAATTGGGGGAGGCGCTAGGCCGAGGCAAGCCGCAGCGGCCTCGAAATACCCAAGTCAGATGAGTTCAGGGCAACAGCAAAAGCGGCGGCCGTTTCCAGCCGCCGCGAATCTTGTTCGCAAAAACTGCGAAGGTCTTAGCCGCCGACGTTCAGGCCCTGCCAAACGCCCCAGCAGTTCGACTTGCCGGCGACCGCTTTGCGGATCGCCTCAGGGGCGTTGGCCGCGTCGACCGACACTGAGCTGTCCGGCGTACCGCCCGTGCACCACACATAGATTTGGTGCTTACCCGCCTTCATGTAATTCGCGCGATCGTAGTTGAGCGCCGCCGACGCAACGCTGGTCGCCGCAATCACCGCCGCCGCGCTAAGTCCGAGAACTGTAAGCAGTCTCATAGTCTTTTCACTCCCTAAGAACCGATGCCCTTCGTGAGGCTTCTCGGGACGCGATTTCGGGCGGTCCCTTCCCACGATATCCCCGAGGACCGACTGTACCCAAGCCGGAGCGAAAATCATCAACATTTTTGCGACAGCCAACCGAAAAACGGGGCATTTACGTCACAGTCGCTTCCTCATCGAGAGGTTCACCACCCACCTCGCGGATCATTAACCGAAGGGCCTCCGCCGCAGCGTCCAGCCGATTCTCATCGTTGCCGCGAGCAACCAAGCTCGTTCCGAAGCGTCCGTCGCGCGAAAAGGGGTAGCTGCCGAGCGGCACGTCGGGGAACTGCTTCTGTAGCGCCGCCAACCCCTTGGCGATGCGCCCCTCGCCGAGAAAGACGCTGACCGTCCTCGAGCTCAATTTCGCCCCGGCCACCAGCCTTGGCCGCACGTCCTCGAGCATCGCCTGCATCACCGCTGGAATGCCGGCCATCACGAATACGTTTTCGATCTGAAAGCCCGGCGCCACCGAGAGCGAGTTGCGGATCAGCGCCGCCCCGAAGGGCACCCGCGCCATGCGCTGCCGCGCTTCGTTGAAGGTACCGATGTTGCCGCTGGCGTAGCGCGCGATGAGTTCCGCAAACGCCGTCGGGTGATAGTGAATGCCGACATTGAAAGCCCGCGCCATGCTGTCGGCGGTGATGTCGTCGTGCGTCGGCCCGATGCCGCCCGTGGTGAACACGTAGTCGTAGCGCGCACTGAGCGTTCTGACCGCCGCGACGATCTCCGCCTCGATGTCGCTGACGGTCCGCGCCTCACGCACCGAGATGCCGAGTTGCCCGAGCCAGCGGGCGATGTACCCGGTGTTCGTGTCTTGCGTTCGCCCGGATAGGATCTCGTCGCCGATAACCAGGATGGCCGCACCGCGAGTGCGCATTCAGCGTCCCCTCCGGCACAGAAAAAGATCGGAAACCTCAGCCATTTCCGCAGCCTCAATCAACCATTAGCCATCGCTGGCCTAGTGTCCTATATCATGGCCTAAGATCACTGCCATGTAAGAGAAAGCCGCATGAACTACGTCCCAGCCGGCACATTGACGACCCGCACCGCCGGCACGATCAAGTTGCACGGACCTGAGGCTTTCGAGGGCATGCGCAAGGCTGGCCGCGTGGCCGCCGCCTGCCTCGACATGGTCGCCAAGGAAGCGGCGCCTGGCGTCACCACGGCCGAACTCGATCGCAAGATCTACGATTTCGTCATCGCCTCCGGCGGCATCCCCGCCACGATCTACTACCGCGGCTATCGCCATTCGAGCTGCACGTCGCTCAATGAAGTCGTGTGTCACGGCATCCCCAATGACAAACCGCTGCGCGACGGCGACATCATGAATGTGGACGTCACGGCCATCGTCGATGGCTGGCACGGCGACACCAGCCGCATGTATCTCATCGGCGATCCACCGCTGAAGGCGCGCCGCCTCGTCGACGTCACCTATGAAGCGATGATGCGTGGAATCGCTGCCGTGAAGCCGGGCGCGACGACGGGCGACATCGGCCACGCCATTCAAGCCTACGCGGAAGCGCACTCCTATTCGGTCGTGCGCGATTTCTGCGGTCACGGCGTCGGCCGCATCTTTCACGACGCGCCGAACATCCTCCACTACGGCCGCCCGAGCAGCGGCGTCGTCTTGCGCGAGGGGATGATCTTCACCGTCGAGCCCATGATCAATGCGGGCAAGCACGGCGTGAAGTTGAAGTCGGACGGCTGGACGGCGGTCACCAAGGATCGCTCGCTCTCGGCTCAGTTCGAGCACACGGTCGGCGTGACGGCGACAGGCGTCGACATCTTCACGACGTCGCCCGCAGGCCTGAACAAGCCGCCTTACGCGTAACACCCGGCCACGACGCACCTGTAACAAGCTGTCTCCGCGAGCGGCACTTGCCTCCGCTCGTTACCTCGCCGATTGCACCTGACGAACGCTGATCCGCTATCTCCAAAGGATCGGAGGATCACGTGCGCAAACGCGAACTCTCGGATGCGTCCGGCATCTTTGCCCGGACCATAAGCGAGCCCCACTTCATCGGCCACCGCGATCGCCTGCGCGCGCGTCTGCGCGAAACGGGCGAAGACTCCCTGCCCGACTACGAGTTGCTGGAATTGTTGCTCTTCGCAATCGTTCCGCGCATGGACACGAAACCGCTCGCCAAATCCCTGCTCGATGAGTTCGACGGCAATTTTGCCGCTCTTCTCGCCGCGCCCCGCGAGCGCCTGAAGAATATCGGCGGTGTCGGCGATGCCATCGCCGATCACCTCGCCCTCGTTCGCGGCATCGTCGCACGCACCGCCAAACAAAAGGCAATCGTGCGCGAGACGCTCTCGTCCTGGAGTGCCCTGGTCGACTACTGCACCCAAAGGATGGCAAACGAGATCAACGAGCAATTCCGCGTGCTCTTTCTCGACCGCAAGAACAAGCTTCTGAAGGACGAGGTGCAGGGCCGTGGAACCGTGGACCACACGCCCGTCTACACGCGCGAAGTCGTCAAGCGCGCCCTCGATCTCGGCGCCTCGGCACTGATCCTGGTTCACAACCACCCGAGTGGCGATCCGACACCGTCGACAGCCGACGTCGAGATGACCAAGGAAATCGTTGACGCCGCCCGCCTGCTTGGGATTACCGTGCACGACCACCTCATCATCGGCAAAGGGCGCCACACGAGCCTCAAGCAACTGGGATTGATGTAGATGAAGACATTCGTGTCGCCGACGACTGTTTTGTCGATGATCGCCGCGACGATTGTCGCGGCACAATTTGCGATTGCAGCGGACCAACATGCCGACGACGTATTCTATAGCCCGTGGTTCTACGACATTCTTAGTGTCTTAAAGGAGCCGGACTTGCGAAATCCCGCCGCGAACAGCAAAGCCGAAATCTATCGTATGGTCGGCGCGTCGCGTGGAAAGCTGCCGGCCACAGTCCGCATTGAAGTGCAAGCCGACGGACATGCAATCGGAACGCTGCGCTCGATCGATCTCAGTGCAACCTCAGAATGGCAATTTGGATATGAGCGTAAATTTGACGTGCGGCCGGATGATGTCGACGCGCTGAGAACAGCTTTCGTCAACGCCAAGTTTTGGCAAATGCCGGTCTACCAAGGCGGTTACGATGAGCACGGCAAGCTGATTGTCGTTCCCATCTGTGGGGACGGAACCTCAGTATTGATCGAAGCGCAAAGCAACGGAAAGTATCGCGGCGTCAATCGCAATTGCGGGGGCGAGATGTTCGAGAGCGCGGAGCCGTTGATCGAACAGTTCAAGAGGCTGGCGCGCCCGCATGTATCCAGGCTTCCTCATCAATTCATCGAGTAACACGCATCGGACGAAAGCAAAAATTATGATCAAAGCCTCATGCCATTGCGGCGCCGTGCAGATCGAGATCGACGGACCGTTGCCGAAGGAGCTTCTCGATTGCGGCTGCTCGATTTGCCGGCGCAAAGGGGGACTGTGGGCGTACTACGCGCCGAAGCAGGTGCGTATCACCGGCGACACCCACATCTATATGTGGGGCGACAAGATGCTCGAGAATCGCTCCTGCAAGGTCTGCGCCTGCACAACGCACTGGACGGCGGTCGACAAAAGCTACGACCGCATGGGGATCAACGCCCGCATGATGGAGCCGGAGGTCTTCCGCGCGATACCCGTGCGTTACTCCCCCGGCCCGTCTTAGACGACAATCAGAACTTCTCGCCGACCATCTCTTCGCTCTTGGCCCATAGCGCCTTCGCATGATCGGCATTCAGCGCGTAGGCGCGCACGCCTTCGCGAACGTCAGGATCGGTGTTGAGTTCTGCGACGTGGCAATCTTCGCAGTAACGCCCGCCGACCGCATCGGCCGATGCGACGACGCCGGCCCACACACTCGTGGCAGCACCTTGCGGCACGGTCTTGAACTCGAACGTGGTGCCCGCCTTCTGCGCCGCAGCAGTTATCGACGCGCGCAGCCGCTCCATCGCCTCCGGCGTCATGTGCCGGCTGAGCTCGGTCTGGATGCCGCCCGGATGCACGGCCGTCGCGCGGATATCTTGTGCCTTGTGACGCCGGTCGAACTCGACCGCGAACAAGATGTTCGCCGTCTTCGAACGGCCATACGCGCCGAACGGCGTGTACTCGGTACGCTCGAAATTCGGGTCGTCGAGATTGACGTCGGAAAAGCGATGTCCGGCCGACGACAGATTGACGAGGCGTGAACCCGGCTTGAAAAGCGACGCGATGCGATTCACGAACACGAAATGGCCGAGATGGTTCGTACCGAACTGCGTCTCAAACCCATCGGAAGTTTTACCTTTCGGCGTCGCCATAACGCCGGCATTGGCGATGACGAGATCGAACTTGTCGCCGGCCTTGACGAGCTTGTCGGCCGCCGCACGGACGCTCTTGAGCGAAGCGAGATCGAGTTCGATGAGTTCCAACCCACCGCCGTTCTTCGCATCCTGATGGACGACTTCCGTCGCGCGGCGCGCTTTCGTGAGGTCGCGGGCGGCACCCACAACCTTCGCCCCGTGCGCCGCCAGCGCCCGCGCCGTCTCGACGCCAAGGCCCGCGGAAACGCCGGTCACCAGCACGCGCTTGCCGGACAGATTCACGCCCTCGAGAACCTCGTCGGTGGTCGATTTCGCGCCAAATGTCTTTGTCATGATGTTCTCCTTTGCGGGATGAGGGCTCATAGCCGTGTTGGCGGCTAATGTGTGCGCGAGCGCGCCGGCCCGCGCGCCCGATCGCCTCCAATTCTTGCCCAATCCTCTCAAATCCGCCCGACGCACTCTTGCGCCGGCACCGTGAACGACCGATGTTCGAGCCCATGCAACAAAAGCTCGGCACCATGCTCGACCTGGCCCTTCGCCATGTGAAAGGGCTGCGAACCCCTACGGCAATTCCGCGCGTTAATCTCAACATGATGCGCCAGACCACGCAGCCGATGCCCGGCGTCTACCAGCCGATGCTTTGCCTGATCCTGCAGGGCGCCAAGGAGGTGACGATCGGCGATCAGCGCGTGCGCTATGACCCCGCAAACTACTTCATCGCCTCGCTGGAGTTGCCGGCGACCGGCTGCGTCGTCGATGCCTCCGCCGAAAAGCCGTATGTCGGGGTCAGTATGGCGCTCGACCGCGAGGTGCTCGCCGCGCTGATCAGCGATGCGCCTTCGAACGGCAACGGTGAAGCAGCAGGGTTCGGCGTCAGCCCCGTAACGCCGGAGTTGCTCGATGCCTGGCTCCGCCTGCTGCGACTGCTCGACACGCCGCAGGACATTCGCGTTCTCGCACCGCTCGTCGAACGCGAGATCCTCTATCGCCTGCTGCAAGGCCCGCACGGCGCGCTGCTTCGTCAAATCGCGCGTGCCGACAGCCGTTTGAGCCAAGTGCGCCGCGCCATTGCGTGGATTCGCGAACACTACGATCAGGCGCTACGCGTCGAGTCGCTCGCCGAGATCGCTGGCATGAGCACGGCCTCATTCCATCGCCACTTTAAGGCAACGACGGCGATGAGCCCGCTGCAATATCAAAAGAGCTTGCGCTTGCAACAGGCACGCATGCTCTTGATCGCCGACGAAGATGCATCGCGCGCTGCTTATGCCGTCGGCTACGAAAGCGCCTCACAATTCAGCCGCGAATACGCACGTCTCTTCGGCGCACCGCCCGCGCGCGACGCCACGCGGCTTCGCGGTGCCAACGCACCCTCGGAAGACATAGGCGCTTAGGCGTCCGGTTGGCGCGATGGATGCGCAGCCACAAAGGCCCGATGTTCGGCCGCGCGCGCGTCGATCGCAGCGATCCGCGGAAAGGCGGTGATATCCACGCCGGTGACTTTCGCGATGTGCACGGCGGGAACCAGAAACACATCTGCCATCGTTGGTTCGTCTCCGAAGCAGAATGCACCGTGCGGATCGATGACGCGTTCGACGGCGGCAAACCCTTCGCTCATCCAGCGTTGCGCCCAAGCGCGTAATACGTCAGGCGTCTGACCGAGGTCCTTCAGGATCGCCTTCGACACGCGCATCGAGTGCAAAGGCGTGATATCGGTCGCGATCATCGCCGCCACGCGGCGCACTTTGGCCCGCGCAAGCGCTTCGGACGGCAGCAACGGGAGGTTAGGAAACGTCTCCTCGAGCCATTCGACGATCGCGATCGTCTGCGCCAAGGGTACGCCGTCGACCTCGAGCGTCGGCAACAAACCCTGCGGGTTGAGTGCAACGTAGTCCGCCGCCTTGTGCGCCTGTTTCCTCAGGTCGACGGCGACGTACTCGTAGTCGAGACCTTTGAGCGCCAAGGCGATGCGCACGCGATGCGACGGGCTGCTGTTTGCGGTGTTGAGCAGCCGGAGTTTCATGCGCCTACTTTGACGCCGTCGGCGTCAGTTTCGGCGGCCCCATGCCGGCTTGGTCGAGCAGGAACGCAAGCGTAAAGGCTTCTTGCTCCACCCGCCCGAACCGTCCTGAGTCGCCGGCGTGACCCGCGCCCATATTCGTCCGCAACAACAACAGATTCTGATCCGTCTTGTTGCGTCTGAGCTTCGCCACCCATTTCGCCGGCTCGAAATAGCCGACCTGGCTGTCGTTATAGCCCGCGGTGACCAGCATGGCTGGATAGGCTTTGGCGCCGACATTGTCGTAGGGCGAGTAGGCCAACATCGTCGAGTAGTCGACGAGCTCCGCCGGATTGCCCCACTCGTCGTACTCGAAGGTCGTGAGCGGAATGCTGTCGTCGAGCATCGTCGTGACGACATCGACGAAGGGCACATCGGCGACGACGCCGCGATAGAGGTCCGGCCGCATGTTCACCACAGCGCCTACCGTCAATCCGCCGGCGCTCCGTCCCGTGGCAAACACGCGTTTTGGATCGCCGTAGCCGGCCTTCACCAGATATTCGGTCGCGGCGATGAAGTCGGTGAACGTGTTCTTCTTGTTGTTGAGCTTGCCGGCCTCATACCAAGCCTCGCCCATCTCGCGCCCGCCGCGCACATGCGCATAGGCGAGCACGAAGCCGCGATCCAGAAGGCTCGGGAACGTGTCGCGGTAGATCGGATCGTAACTCAATCCATAAGCGCCATAGGCCATGACTAACAATGGCGCCTTGCCGTCCTTCGCCACCTTGTCGCGGCGATAGGCGATCGTCACCGGAATGCGCGCGCCGTCGCTCGCCGTCGCGAACTGCCGTTCGACGGCGTAGGCCGATGGGCTATAGCCCGGGATATCGGCGCGCTGGATCACCGCCCGGCGGCCGGTCGCAGGTTCGAACTCCATGATCGTCTTCGGCACTGCCATCGTCATGTAACCGACACGCACCGAGGTCGCCGCAGGATCGGTGTTGCGCACCTCGGGGAAACGCCAATCGTCGGCCGCCGCCATATAGCCCGCCGGATCGTCGAGCGGCAGCACGGTCTCGCGGCCGGACTTCAGGTCGTGGATGCGCACGTGACCGCTACCCTGCTCGTGCTCGTCGAGCGCGATGAAGGTCGCCGTCGGCACGAAGGCGTCGATGAACGAGCCCGGACGCTGAGGTACGACATCGCTCCATGTGCTGGGCGCAGACGGTTTAGCCGAAACGATACGATAGTCCGGCGCATCGAGGTTGGTGCGAATGTAGAACGTCCCGCCGATTTCCTCGGCGAAATAGCGCACGCCGGTCGCGCGCGCGCGCACGATCGTCCACGCGGCGGTGGGCTTCGCGGCGTCGACAAACCGCACGTCGCTCGTTTTCGTCTGCGACGATGTGAGCAACAGATAGCGCCCGCCTTTCGACCGTTTCAGCGACAGATTGAATTGCTCGTCCTTCTCCTCGAACACGACCTTGTCGCTTTTCGGATCGCTGCCCAGCACATGACGCATCAGGCGATACGAGCGCGCCGTTCCCGGCTGCAGTTTCAGATAGAAGACGGTCTTGTTGTCGCTCGCGAACGCGATGTCGCTCGCCACGTGGTCGAACTTGTCGGGCAGCATCTGTCCGGTGGCCAGATCCTTGAACAGGATCGTGTACCAACGGTCGCCCTCATAGTCGGCGGCATAGGCGAAAATGCGCCCGTCCGGCGAGGCCGCGTAGTCGCCCACGTGAAACTGCTGATGGTTCGAGCCCTCGGGCTGTTCGTCGAACACGATCTCTTCCGGCGCCGAGAGCGAGCCCTTGCGCCGCGCGATCACGGGATAGTCCGCATTCGGCGCATAGCGCTCGTAATAATAGTAGCCGTCGACCTTGAAGGGCGGCGTTCCCTGATTAGCCGCTGCGCGTTGTTTGATTTCGGCGCGCAATTTCTCCTGCAGATCGGCCGTGTGCGCCATCATCTCGGAGGCGTATTTGTTCTCCGCCTGCAGATAGTTGAAAACCTTCTGCGTGTTCTTCTCGTTCAGCCAATAGAAATAGTCGACGCGCTTCGCCCCGTTCGGCGCCACCAGCACCGTGCCCTTCATCGCGGCATATGGCGGCTGCCCTTCGCGCCGGTCGATCGCAAGACCCGGCGTCTTGGATTCCGTCGGCTGCACGGCTTGCGCGGGTTGGTCGCCGATCCCGAGCAACGGCAAATCGTTCAGCGAGGAACACCCACCGAGTGACAACGCGAGAGCAACCGACAAGGCGACACGGCGCATGAACGTTCCTTGAACTTTGAGACTGTGCGGGGCGTTGAGTGAGGGGCGGACAATGCCCGCAAGTTCCAGCCTTGTCACCCCTTTTGGCTGGCCTTTCGCGCCGCGCGAGCCAGGTCTAAAACACCGCCAAAACAGCGGACCTCGAGCGCTCACGCAAGGAGAACATCATGCAACTCAAAGATCCCTCCCTCGTGAAGGACAAGGCCTATGTCGATGGCGCGTGGATCGCCGCCGATTCCGGCGCCACCTTCGAGGTGACGAATCCTGCGAACGGCAAGGTCCTGGCAAAACTGCCGGACCTGCTCGAAGCCGAAACCCGCCGCGCGATCGAAGCTGCGAACGCTGCGTGGCCGGCGTGGGCCGCCAAGACCGCGAAGGAGCGCGCGGCGATCTTGCGCAAATGGTTCGAGCTCATGATGGCAAACCAGGAAGATCTCGCCGTCATTATGACCAGCGAACAAGGAAAGCCGCTCGCCGAAAGCCGCGGCGAGGTCGCCTACGGCGCCTCGTTCATCGAGTGGTTTGCCGAGGAAGGCAAACGCATCTACGGCGACGTCATTCCGCACATCAAGAACGGCGCGCGCATTGTCGTCTTGAAGCAACCGATCGGCGTCGTCGCCGCGATCACCCCTTGGAACTTCCCGAACGCGATGATCACGCGCAAATGCGGCCCAGCGCTGGCGGCAGGCTGCCCGATCGTGATCAAGCCGCCCGCCGAGACGCCGCTCTCGGCGCTGGCGATGGGCGAGCTCGCGCACCGCGCCGGCGTCCCCAAGGGCATCTTCAACATCGTCACGACGAAGCATTCGTCGCGCGTCGGCCAGGAGCTGACGGCAAACGCCCTCGTGCGCAAATTCTCGTTCACCGGCTCGACCGAGATCGGCAAGCTCTTGATGCGCCAATGCGCCTCCACGGTGAAGAAGGTTTCGCTCGAGCTTGGCGGCAACGCGCCTTTCATCGTCTTCGACGACGCCGACCTCGACGCAGCGGTCGCGGGCGCCATGCTGTCGAAGTACCGCAACATGGGACAGACCTGCGTCTGCGCCAACCGGCTCTTCGTGCAGGACAACGTGTACGATGCCTTCGCCGACAAGCTATCGACGGCGGTGAGCAAGATGAAAGTCGGCGACGGCCTGACCGAAGGCGTGGTGCAAGGCCCGCTCATCAACATGGAGGCGGTCGAGAAGGTCGAGCGCCTAATCAAAGATGCAACGGCGAAGGGCGCGAAGGTCGCGATCGGCGGCAAACGCCACGCGCTCGGCGGCACCTTCTTCGAACCGACGGTCATGACCGGCGTCAACACGCAGATGGCGATCGCGCAGGAGGAGATCTTCGGCCCCGTGGCGACGCTCTTCCGCTTCAAGACGGAGGCAGACGCGATCCGCCTCGCCAACGACACCGAATACGGTCTCGCCGCCTATTTCTACGCGCGCGACGTTGGCCGCGTTTGGCGCGTCGCCGAGGCGCTCGAATACGGCATCGTCGGCATCAACGAGGGCATCATCTCGACCGAAGTTGCCCCCTTCGGCGGTATGAAGGAGTCCGGCATCGGCCGCGAAGGCTCCAAATACGGCATCGAGGATTTCCTCGAGGTCAAATACCTCGCCCTCGGCGGCCTCGCGTCGTGATTTCTCTTTGGAAAAAGCCGAACTACAGAGAGGCAGACTCAGCGATACGCGCGTCGAGTCGGGGCGGCTTGATTCTCAATCTACAAATCGAAGCTTTCCGTCGCAGCGACGAACGCTTGGATCATACGATCCACCTACCGCCGCTGACCGAAAAGAAGCTCAGGCGACTTCTCGGGGCGAAACCGCGCGAAGTCATCCTCGGAAGTTGGCCGCTCGCTTCACGGCAGCTTAAGGCATTCCAACGCCTGATCGAGCTTCGATTTCAGCGATCAAAGTTCGATTATTTCTTCGATGGAGACGGAGTGCTCGGCCAGAAGGAAAGCCTCAAGAGTATTAAGTACTGGCGAACGCTCGACGCATCGTTGCGAACGGCCTTGCGACGGGGCGCACAGCCTGGCCCACAATCGCGAGCCGCACTGGACGAGACCTACCAGCGCCTTCGTGAGCAAATCACGCGCGCTTACGGCGCCGTGAGCTGGCTAAATACTGACAAAAAGTGACAGCCGGAACGAATACGCTCACCTCACCCATTCGAGGAGACAGCCATGACCATGAAGCTCTACTACTGCCCGCAGACGCGCGCCTTCACCTCGCTCTGGATGATGGAGGAAGCCGGCCAGCCGTACGAGCTCGTGCGCGTCGACATTCGCGCGCCAGGTCATCCGTCGGATGACTACAAGAAGATCAATCCGATGGGCAAAGTCGCGGGTTTCAAGGATGGCGACGGCATCGGATTTGGCGAGACCGCCGCGATCCTTCTCTATGTCGCCGACAAGTTCCCACAGACGAAGCTGTCCCCGCCGCCGGCCGATCCGCGCCGCGGCCGCTTCTTGCAGTGGCTGATGTTCTCACCCTCGACGATCGAGCCGGTGATGATGGAAAAGCGCACCGGCGCTGCGCCCAACAGTTTCTCGGCCGGCTGGGGCGATTACGAACGCGCGATGGCGGCGCTCGAGCAGGCGCTGAAGCCCGGCCCCTATCTCTTCGGCAACGACTTTACGGCCGCCGACCTCTTCATCGGCTCGTCGCTCGGCTTCGGCATGCGCTTCGGCATGGTCGACAAGCGCCCTGGCTTCGTCGAGTTCGCCGAGCGCTGCGCGGCCCGCCCTTCCTTCAAACGCGCCACCGAAATCGAAGCCCGCGAAGCGGCAAAGAAGTAACCGCGGTTGTCATCCCGGAAGCCAGATGCGTCGAACGCAATCTGCGTTCGGCAACGCATCTGCTGTCCGGGACCTAGAGATCACAGGCGCCGTTCTTTACGACTCCTGGGTCCCGGGTCTCATTTCGCCGGACTATCCTCCGGCTTCGATCGCCCGGGATGACACTGTTGGGCGACTATTTCACCGGCCCGCATGGCGGATGGGATTGCTCGCGCGCCTCGGGCTCCCGCAGCTCCGGGTGATCGTAGGGAATGTAGCCTTCCCAAAACCACGGCAGACACGTCTCGCCGAGCAAGCGGTCGGCCAGATACTTGAACATGCTTTCGCCGTTCGAGCTGTTCGTCAGCACGAGCATCGCCGTCCGCCCGCGGTCGAAGCTGATCGCATAATTGTTCGTGCCGTCGTCGTGGCCTTCCTTGAAGTAGGCCCAGCCGAATTTCGGCGTTTTGAACACCCCCCAGCCGAGCCCATACGACAATTCGATCCCATCGTTGTCGTGCGTCGTCTGGGTGAGCATCGTCGGAAATTGCTGGACGGAGTGGATCGCGATCTGCGGCCGCAGCAATTCGCCACGCGCCTTTGCGCTCAAACCCTCCCCGCGCAACAGCCCCGCCAGGAATTTCGCGTAGTCGGCAACGGTCGTGTCCATCGACCCCGCAGCCCGCACATGGCTGCGTTTGTTGTGCCCGAGCGCCTTGCCGTTCTCGTCGTATCCGACGGCGAGATTGGGCAGGAAATCGTCGCGCCACATCATGCTCGTCCGCGTCATGTCGAAGCGGTCGAAAACCCGCCTCTGTATCAGCTCGCCGACGTCCTTCCCCAATCCCTGCTCGATCACGAACTGCAAGAGATTGATGCCTTCGCCCGAATAGCCGTAGCGCGTGCCCGGTTCGTGCTCGATGTCGAGCTTCCCGTCGTCGTTCAAGAAGCGGAAGTTCGGCATCCCCGTCGTGTGCGAAAGCAGAATGCGCGGCGTGAACTTGCGCCAGCGTTCGTCGTTCGCGAGGTCGGCATATTTCTCGTAGGCCGGCAGCGGCTTCGGCAAGTAATCCGCGATCGATTTGTCGAGATCGATGACGCCCTCGTCCACGAGCTGCATCACCATGTAGGCGAACGCCGCCTTCGTCAGCGACGCACCGTACATCACCGTATCGGTCTCGAGCGGCAGCTTGCGCTCGACGTTGCGATAGCCGTAAGCCTTCAGATAGACGACCTGCCCGTCGTTGATCAGCGCGAGCGCCAGCCCCGGCACATGCGCCGCGGCCATCAGCTCGCCGACCGTCTCATCGATCTTCGCCGGCGGCAGTTGTGTCCCCTCGAGCCGCCGGAACCCGTGGTCCGCCGCATGCGCCGACGGCGACAACAGCGCTGCCGCAATTCCTAGCCACAACACGATTCGCATGCGTCGCTCCCCGCACTCCACGCTCAGCCAATAGCACGAATGTGTCGGCGGAAGGGCAGCCCCGTGCGCCCGGCATAGCAGCGGCGCGCGAGTTCCTATATTTCTACGCGCCGACAAGAAGAGGTTTGCCCATGCCCACCAATGCCGAGCTTTGGGAACGCAGAGCCAAAGCCGTCGGTCGCGGCGTCAACACAGCTCATCCCGTTTTCGCCGCGCGAGCGGAGAACGCGGAGCTCTGGGATGTCGAGGGCAAGCGCTACATCGATTTCGTCGGCGGCATCGGCACGCAGAACACCGGTCATCGTCATCCCAAGGTGATGAAGGCGATCGCGTCGCAGGCAGCGAACGTGCTCCACACGGCTTACCAGGTGAACGCGTACGAAAGTTACATTGCGCTCGCGGAGAAGCTGAACGCGCTTGCGCCGATCGAAGGCCCCGCGAAGACGTTGCTCTTCACCACCGGCGCCGAGGCCGTCGAGAACGCGGTCAAGATCGCGCGCTATGCAACGCGGCGCAGCGCGGTGATCTCCTTCACCGGCGCCTTCCACGGCCGCACATTCATGGGAATGGCGCTCACCGGCAAAGTCGTGCCCTACAAAGCGGGCTTTGGAAGCATGCCCGGCGAGGTCTATCGCCTGCCCTTCCCGGTCGAAAGCCATGGCGCGACCGGCGCAGACGCGCTCGAAGCTCTCGACTGGATCTTCAAGACCGACATCGAGCCCGCGCGCGTCGCCGCGATCATCATCGAACCGGTGCAAGGCGAAGGCGGTTTCTACGTTGCGCCGTTCGACTTCTTGAAGCGTCTACGCGCCATCTGCGACCAGCACGGCATCATGCTCATCGCCGACGAGATCCAATCGGGCTTCGCGCGCACCGGCAAATTCTTCGCCATCGAGCACTCCGGCGTGAAGCCGGACCTCATCACGACGGCGAAAAGCCTTGCCGGCGGCATGCCGCTCTCGGGCGTCGTCGGCCGCGCGGCGGTCATGGACGCGCCCGAGCCCGGCGGCCTTGGCGGAACCTACTCCGGCAATCCCGTCGCCTGCTCGGCCGCGCTCGCCGTCATCGACGTCATCAAGGAGGAGCGCATCCTCGACAAATCGATCGAGCTCGGCGACAAGCTGAAGAAGCGCTTGAAGGAAATGTCGATGCGCAACGACTTGCCGCCGATGGACGACATCCGGGGGTTGGGCGCCATGGTCGCCTTCGACATCGTGAAGTCGCGCGGCCGGCAGGATCCCGATCCCGATCGCACCAAGAAGCTGATGGGCGAAGCGTTGAGCCGAGGGTTGATTCTGCTGACCTGCGGCCTCTACGGCAATGGCGTGCGCATACTCGTGCCGATAACCGTGGAACCGCGGGTCCTCGACGAGGGCCTCAATCTTCTTGAGGACTCGCTCAAGGCCGTCGCGTAAAGCAAAACCAGAAGACATATCGTTCCGAAGGGAGGAACGCCGATGCCGACCGCACCCGCCTGGCCGAAGAAAACGCGCGAATTCCAAAATCACCACTTCGACTCGACGATTTGGAACGAACTCAAATTCCGCGACGACGACATCATCATCTCGACCTACGCGAAATCCGGCACGACCTGGATGCAGCAGATGATCGCGCAGATGCTGTTCGGCCCGGATCCGGATCTGTCCGTCGCCGAGATGTCGCCATGGGTCGATCTGCGCGTGCCGCCGAAAGCGGTGAAGCTGCCGGTTATAGAGGCGCAAACGCACCGCCGGTTCCTGAAGACGCATCTACCCGTCGATGCGCTCGTCTATTCGCCGCGCGCGAAATACATCTACATCGGTCGCGACGGGCGCGACGTCGTGTGGAGCATGTACAACCATCACGTCAACGCCAATGCGCTTTGGTATCAAGCGCTGAACGACACGCCTGGTCGCGTCGGACCGCCGATCGAGAAGCCGCCGGCGGACATTCGTCGATACTTCCTCGACTGGCTCGAGCGCGACGGGCACCCGTTCTGGCCGTTTTGGGATAACGTTCGCAGCTGGTGGGCGATCCGGCATCTGCCGAATCTCATGTTCGTGCACTACACGGACCTGAAGCGCGACATGCCCGGGCAAATGCGTGCCATGGCCAGATTTCTCGACATCCCGGTCGACGAGGCGAAGTGGCCGCGCATCCTCGAATATTGCTCGTTCGACTGGATGAAAGCGAACGCGACCAAAAGCGTGCCGCTGGGCGGCGCGTTCTGGGACGCCGGCGCGCAAGTCTTCATCAACAAGGGCGTCAACGGCCGTTGGCGCGACACGCTGACGAAAGGCGATATCGCAGCCTACGAAGCGCGCGCCGAGAAGGAGCTCGGCGCGGCCTGTGCGCAATGGATCGCGGCGGGTGGCGCGCTTCCCTAAACCGCGGCCGTTCAAGCTATCGCGGCGCCATGCGGATCGCACCATCGAGACGCAAACACTGACCGTTGAAATAGGTGTTGCGCGTCAGCTCGAGCACGAGGCTCCCGAACTCTTCCGGCTTGCCGAGCCGTTTCGGGAACGGCACGGACGCTGCAAGTGAATCGAGCACACTTTGCGGCGCGCCGAGCATCAAAGGTGTCGCAAAAATGCCTGGCATGATCGAATTCACACGAATGCCGAGATCCATCAGGTCGCGCGCCATCGGCAATACGAGCCCGTTCACGCCCGCCTTCGCCGAGCCGTAGATCACCTGTCCGATCTGCGCATCTTGCGCCGCGACCGAGGCGGTCAACGTGATCACACCGCGCTCACCGTCCTCGAGCGGCTGCAACCCCGCCATCCCGAGCGCCGAGAGCGATGCCATCCGATAGCTGGCGATTAGGATACCGTTGACCCCGTACGCATAGTCTTCGGTCGACGTGCGCTTGTAACCCCGCGTCTCCTTGTCGAACGAGAGCGTCTTGCCGCGCTTCGAGGTCATCGCGCAGTGAACGAGCACACGCTCTTGCCCATGAGCGGCGCGCGCTTTCTCGAAGCCGGCCACGACACTCTCTTCACTCGTGATGTCGACCTTGCAGAACGTCCCGCCGACTTCCTTCGCAACAGCCTCCCCGCCCGCCACGTTGACGTCGAAGATGGCGACGCGCGCACCGGCCGCCGCCAGCGCCTGCGCGCTCGCCTTGCCCAAACCTGATGCGCCACCGGTCACAACGGCGGCCGTCGTCTTGTCGATCTTCATGTTTGCTCCCTTGCGTTTTCTTTTAGGTCAATCCGAACGCGCCCTTAACCCCGTCGACAACAAATTGGGATGCGAGCGCCGCGAGTAAGATTCCGAATACTTTTGTCACGATTGCCGCGAGCGTCGCGCTCATCAGCTGGCTGACGCGCGCCGCAATCAGGAACACGATCAGCGTCACCGCCAGATTGGCCGCCACACCCGCCAGGATCGCGCCGCGCGCGGCCCAATCCGCATGCTGTGCGAACAGGAGCATGATCGACGCTATCGATCCGGGTCCGGCAATCAGCGGAATCGCCAGCGGGAAGACCGAGATATCCTCGTGCTCTCCGGGATGCGCGCGGCGCTCTTCGATCACCCGCGCGTTGCGCGCCTGGCGCCGCTGCGAGCGCGTCTCGAACAGCATATCGAGTGCAATCAGGAACAACAGCAGGCCGCCGGCGATCCGAAACGAGTCCAGGCTGACGTGCAGTTTGCCGAGCACCCATTCCCCGCCGAACGCGAAGCCGAGCAAAATTGCCGCCGCGATCGCCACGCTCTTCCACGCCATCAGGGTGCGCCATGCCGGCGGCATGTCCTGAGTCAGTGTCGCGAACATCGGCGTGACGCCGGGCGGATCGATGACGACGAAGAAGGTGACGAGGGCGGTCAGGAAGACTTCGAGCATCCGCCACTCATATTTCGTCCCCGACCGTGTGGGAAGACGGTATGAGACAACGCGCTCGGGGTCCGCTGTTGAATGCACCCCCCGCTTCAGGCGTCACTGCTTGTGAAGGCGATCTGCGATGAGGGTCGTCAACTGACGGCTGCTCCATGCGTTGTCGACGAGTTGCGTCGGCGACGCCACCGTCGCCTCGAATCCCGTCGGATAGAATTTCAAGCTGATGTGAAGATATTTCTCCGCCCGCTGAAGAAATGTCTTTCGTTTTTCGGCATCTGTCGAAGCGTCCATACTCAAGCGATAGAACATGTTGGCGAGGAGGTGCCCGATCCACGCTGTCCGTTGTCGGCAAAATCCGTCGCCGGTCTCGTAGCAGACTTTCTCATCGAGCCGATTGGAAGCCAGAACCTGCTGGCTTCGCGGATCGTCCATGTAGCGAACGAACCAGTCGATCGCCTTGTAGATGTCCCGATGGAGACCTTGGACCCGCTGCAACTCGCCCTCGAAATAATAGGTGTGGCCATTCGACGGCGCCAAGCTCAGCAGTGAGGCCAACGTCTTGTCGGCATCGGCCAAGTCGCCGGTATTGATGTCGTTGCGGACGGTTTCAGCGAGCGTAACGACGGTCTGGTCGTGGTTCGACAAGGTGGGTTGGTTGAACCACCAGACAAACAAGCCCGCAGCCAAAACGATGAGAGCGACACCAGCGCCGAGCAGCCACTTGGACTCCCGCCACACCTTGTTCACATCGACAGCGTGCACAGGCTTCAAAGACGGCGATGCCACGTGGTCGCCTGGCGGAGAACTCAACAGACCCTTGATGGTCCCAGCGAGCCGCTCGATATGTGCCGCCAGTGGCGGCGTCAGCGCATCGAGCCAATGCAGGTTGCTCAGAAAATACTCGAGTTTGCTGCCGGGCGTGACGTTCTCGATTCGAAACGGCAAGATCGGCATTTCTCGGCTGACCGCACGCTCCACCTCGCGGCGAACTTGATGCGACTGGTTGGCGTTCGCCGAGAAGATCAGCACCATTATGCGGCAGCGATTGAGACCGTGGATGATGCCCTCCGCCCATTCGCTCCCCGCATCGATATCGCGCGGCGCGATCCAACAGCGGACACTGGAACCTTCAAGTCCGGCGCAAACGGCGTCAGCGCTGATCTTGTCCTTGTGCGAATAGCTGATGAAGACGTCGAAAGACGTGGCGTCGCTCACTTCCGTCGATCCCGCTCCATCACGGCCTGCTCCGCTCGACATAATACCGGTTCCCGCCCCGCTTCACCCGGCCCTTGACGGGGGTCGTAGATATTGCGAAAATCGCAAAGAGTCTTCACGAGTGGAAACTATCCAGATGGACCAACCAGCCCCCTTTTCGGCCAACCCGTCCGCGCCATTTGTAGTCACACGCTGTAGCGGATATGTAGCGGATGAAATGGCTCAATTCCGCCGATGTAGCGGATGGAGGGGGGCATGGTGGAATTCCGGCGGCCCGAGGGCGAAATGGCGGAATTCTGCGATTGAGAGCCGCGCATGCGCTGCATCGTTCTTAAAGGCATAACTACGGCACCATGATTCCTCGCTACTCCCGCCCCGACATGACGGCGATCTGGTCGCCGGAGACCAAGTTTCGCATCTGGTTCGAGATTGAAGCCTATGCCGCCGATGCTCTGGCGGAGCTTGGCGTCATCCCCAAATCGGCAGCCAAGACGGTCTGGGAAAAAGGAAAGAACGCCACCTTCGACGTCGCCCGCATCGATGCGATCGAACGTGAGGTCAAGCACGACGTCATCGCCTTCCTCACGCACCTCGCCGAAATCGTCGGCCCGGACGCACGCTTCGTGCACCAGGGCATGACGTCGTCCGACGTGCTCGATACGTGTCTCGCCGTTCAGCTCAGCCGCGCCGCGGACCTTTTGATCGCCGACGTCGACCAGATTCTCGCGGCGCTCAAGAAGCGCGCCTTCGAGCACAAGCTGACGCCCACGATCGGCCGCAGCCACGGCATCCATGCCGAGCCGACAACGTTTGGCGTCAAGCTCGCAGGATTCCACGCCGAATTTCAGCGCGCGCGCGCCAGGCTCGTCACGGCGCGCGAAGAAGTCGCCACCGCTGCGATCTCCGGCGCGGTAGGTACGTTCGGGCAAATCGATCCGCGCGTCGAAGAACATGTCGCGAAAGCGATGGGCCTGAAGCCCGAGCCGGTCTCCACACAAGTCATTCCGCGCGACCGGCACGCCGCCTACTTCGCCGCTCTCGGTGTGGTCGCCGCGTCCGTCGAGCGCCTCGCAACCGAAATCCGTCACTTGCAGCGCACTGAGGTACTGGAGGCCGAGGAGCATTTTTCCGCCGGCCAAAAGGGTTCGTCGGCAATGCCGCACAAGCGCAACCCGGTGCTGACCGAGAACCTGACCGGCCTTTCACGCATGGTGCGGGCTTATGTGACGCCGGCGCTGGAGAACGTGGCGTTGTGGCATGAGCGCGATATTTCGCACTCGTCCGTGGAACGCATGATCGGCCCCGATGCCACGGTAACGCTCGACTTCGCGCTCGTGCGCTTGGCCGACATCGTCGACAAGCTCGTCGTCTATCCCGAGCGCATGCAGCGCAACCTCGATCTCTTGGGCGGCCTCGTACATTCGCAGCGTGTGATGCTTCAGTTGACGCAAGCGGGCCTTGCGAGAGAAGACGCCTATCGCGCGGTCCAGCGCAACGCCATGCCGGTTTGGGAGAACATGCAGGTCGGCCGTCCCGGCACCTCGTTCCTTGACAATCTCAAGGCCGACGCCGAAGTGACAAAGCACATTCCGTCCCAACAGCTCGAACAGCTGTTTGATCTGAAACCCCATTTCCAGAACGTCGACACGATCTTCAATCGCGTCTTCGGCAACGCGAAATAAACCCGGGATGTTCGGCGAACCCATTTCACTCGGGAATTTCTTCGGGCTGCACGTTCGGGTCGACGGCACGCTCCTGATCATGCTGCTGCTTTACGCGATGCGCGGCGCCTCAGCCGGGCCGGTGGGGATACTTCACGGCCTGACCTTCGCCGCGCTCGTCTTGATCGCCGTATTTCTTCATGAATATGGCCATGCCGTCGCCGGCAGCATCTTCGGCATCGGCACGGTCGAAGTCGTACTGCACTTCTTCGGCGGCTACACGCGCTACGAAAGCATACCGCGCACGCCCTTCCAGGAGGGCGTCATGTCGGCCGCGGGACCGGCGACCAATCTGGCCCTTGCCGGCACATTCTATCTTTTCATTCAGTTCATCATCGACGGCGGCCACACGTCGCTTTATCCGGCAGTCCCTTTGCTAGACAGCTTTCAGTACATCAATCTCATTCTCGGCCTTTTGAATCTTTTGCCGGGCTATCCGCTCGACGGCGGGTCCATTCTTCGCGCCATTCTGTCGGTCTTCATTGCCCGAGCACGGGCTCGGCTGATCGTCGCTTATATCGGCGTCGCCATCGGGTTCGCCCTCGCCGCGCTCGATTTCCCGTCGTTTTCGGCGCAAGTGGTCTTGGGGCTTTTGCTGGTCTACATCGCTTCGATGGAAGTGATCGCCGCGCGGCGCTCGATCATGTGAAGGCGCGCGATGATCGCTTCAGCTTGCGGATGGTCGCCGGTCTCACCTGTCGTTTAGGAGCAAATCATGTCGAAATCGCTGACCACCAATGCCGCCGACGCCATCGCGATCACGCCTGTTGCCAAGGATCACTTCAAGTCCTGGCTCGAAGATCAGCCCGAAGCCGAACGTGAATGGCTAAAGGCGAACGGCTTCAAAGGAGAGGCCGGCAAATTTGTGTTCCTGCCGAGCTCCAGCGGCCGCCCCACCAGGGTCGCGGTCGGTGCGGACCTCGAGTCGGATCCTGTGTGGGCGCTCGCGCTCGCGGACGCGCTGCCCGAAGGTCACTACAAGCTCGACCTCAAGCTGGACGCCGCGGCCGCGACCAACGTCGCGCTTGGCTGGTCGCTCAGCGCCTACAACTTCACGCGCTACAAGAAGCCCAAGCGCGAGTTCGCGACACTCGTCTGGCCCGAGCACGCCGACAAGAAAGAGGTCGAGCATCTCACGCGCGCCATCTTCTTGGCCCGCGACTTGATCAACACGCCGGCCGACGACATGGGACCGCCCGAGCTGGCGAAAGCCGCGATCGATCTCGCGAAGGAAGTTGACGCCAAGCACACGGTCACCATCGGCGACGACCTGCTGAAGCACAACTACCCGACGATCCACGCCGTCGGCCGCGCAGCCGCCAAGGCGCCATGTCTCATCGATCTGCGCTGGGGCGACGAAAAGGCGCCCAAGGTGACGCTCGTCGGCAAGGGCGTGTGCTTCGACACCGGCGGTCTGGACCTAAAGGGCGCAGCGAACATGCTGCACATGAAGAAGGACATGGGCGGCGCCGCGACCGTCTTGGCGCTCGCTTCCGCTTTGATGGCCGCCAAAACGCCGATCCGGTTGCGCGTGTTGATCCCGGCTGTCGAGAACTCCGTCGCCGGCAATGCGTACCATCCGCGCGATATCATCAAGACTCGTGCCGGCAAGACGGTCGAGGTCGGCAACACAGACGCCGAGGGCCGCCTCATCCTCTGCGACGCGCTCTTTGAAGCCGACAGTGAGAATCCGGAAATCTTGATCGATTGCGCCACCCTGACGGGCGCCGCGCGCGTCGCCCTCGGGCCGGAGGTACAAGCGCTTTTCTCGACCAACGACAAACTGGCGAACGACATCGTCAAAGCCGGCGAAAGCGTCGCGGATCCGATATGGCGCCTTCCGCTTTGGAAGCCGTACCGTCGCATGATCGACAGCAAGGTCGCCGACTTCAACAACGTATCGGGCGGCGCCTTCGGCGGCGCGATCATAGCTGCGATCTATCTGGCCGAGTTCGTGAAGCCGACGACGCCGTGGGCACATCTCGATATCTACGCCTCGAACGAAAAGGCCCGGCCCGGGCGTCCGGAAGGCGGCGACGCCACGGGCATGCGCGCGCTCTACGAGGTCATTCGCAATCGCTACGCCTGACCGCGCCGATCACGGCGAAGGCAATCGAACGAACGAGCTGCCGTCGTTTCGTGAGGCCTTGAAAATCTGGGCCTACATCGGCTGCCTTAGCTTCGGCGGGCCCGCAGGTCAGATTGCGCTGATGCACAAGCTTCTCGTCAACGACAAAAAATGGATCGGCGAGGCGCGCTTCCTGCATGCGCTGAACTACTGCATGCTGCTGCCCGGGCCGGAGGCGCAGCAGCTCGCAACCTACATCGGCTGGCTGATGCACGGAACGAAGGGCGGGCTCGCGGCAGGCCTACTCTTCATCGTTCCCGGCGCTCTGGTGATGCTCGTGCTCAGCACGCTCTACGCCACCTTCGCCGACATCAGCTTCGTGACGGCCATCTTCTTCGGCATCAAGGCCGCAGTGCTCGCCATCGTCGTTGAAGCGATCCTGCGCATCTCGCGGCGCGCTTTCACGAGCAACGTGATGTTGTTGATTGCAGCAGCGGCGTTTGTCGCCCTGTTCTTCTTCGCTGTGCCTTTCCCGATCGTTGTGATCGCAGCGGGTATCATTGGCCTTCTCGGCGCGCGCTTCGATCCGCCGCGGTTTCGCGCCGCCAATCACGGCGACGCCGGCGAGACGGCGATGGAGCCGGCCGCCGTTGACCGGTTGCTCGACGCCGACGCGTTGGCGCATGCGCGAGCGTCGGCGCCGCGGGCGCTTTCGACCGCGGTTCTGTGGGTCGTGCTCTGGCTCGCCCCCGCAGCGATCCTGGTGGGATTTGCACCGGCAAGCGTCTTCGCCAAGATCGCGATCTTCTTCACCCAAATGTCCGTCGTGACCTTCGGCGGCGCCTACGCGGCGCTGGCTTACGTCGCCCAGGAGGCAGTCGCGACCTATCACTGGCTGACCGCGCCCGAGATGCTCGAAGGATTGGCGCTCGCCGAGACCACGCCAGGCCCACTGGTTCTGGTTCTTCAGCATGTCGGCTATATCGCCGCTTTCCGCAACGCCGGAATGGCGCCACTCTTGGCCGGCGTGCTCGGCGCGATGCTCACTCTTTGGGTGACGTTCGTACCTTCGTTTCTCTGGATCTTCGCTGGCGCGCCTTATGCGGAGCGCGTGCGCCAAAACAGATCCCTTTCGGCCGCGCTCGCCGCGATCACCGCCGCCGTCGTCGGCGTGATGCTGAACCTTGCAATCTGGTTCGCGCTCCACGTCATCTTTGCCACGGTCGACGACGTCGACGCAGGTCCGCTGCGCTTGCACGTGCCGCAGCTGTCGTCTCTCGACATCACCGCGCTCGTGCTCGCAGTGCTGTCGCTGATCGCGCTCCTGCGCTTCAAGGTGCCGATGCTGATGCTGCTGGCAATCAGCGCCGCGCTCGGCCTCCTCGCCAAGACCTCAGGACTTTGACCGCCAAGCGCGCCAACCGCGGCGTACGCCCCAGACGACGAGCGTCAGTCCGGCCAAGAAGATGAGCACGTTGACGGCGAACCGTCCGCCGGGCCGATCGTAGGTACGCGACCACAAGCTGGGCCCGCTCTCGCCTTCCTTTGGCAATGCGAAGGCGACGAAGCTGTCGCTCGTCGTGTTGCCGAGATCGCCGTGCCCGCCCGCCGCGACCACGACGTACTGACGCCCTTGCCACTCATAGGTCATCGGCGTCGCGTGCGCCGCGGTCGGCAACCGTCCCTGCCACAGCTCCTCGCCCGTCTTTGCATCGAACGCGCGGAGATAGTCGTCCATAGCCGCGCCGATGAAGAGGACGCCGCCAGCCGTAACGACGGATCCGCCGAGCGCAGGCACGCCCCACGGCAAAGCGAGATGCAGCGGCGCGATCTCTTCCGTCGTTCCGAGCGGCATTTCCCACAGGATCTTGCCCGCCTTCAGATCGATTGCAGCGAGCACGCCCCAAGGCGGCGGATTGCACGGCACGCCGAGCGGACCGATCAGCGTCTCGCGGATCATCCCGAACGGCGCCCCACGCTGCGGCGACACCTCCTTGTCCGGATACATGTCGTGCAGCGCCTCATAACGCGCCGCCGGGAACAGCGTGATCAGATGCATCGCGCGGTTGGTGTTGGCGTAGAGGATTTGGTTGACCGGATCGAACGTAACGCCGCCCCAATTGATCCCACCGCCGGTGAACGGAAACAGGATCGTGCCCTGCTCGGATGGCGGCGTGTAGAGCCCTTCGCTGCGCGCCTTCGCCATGAGGTCGTGGCAGGCGGCGCGATCCCATGGCGTCATGCCGAAGGCGTCGTCCGCGGTGATCTTCTGCGGCACCAAGGCCGGCACGTGCGTCGGAAACGGTTGCGTCGGCGACAGGGCCTCGCCGGGTGCACCGTCTTGCGGCACGGGCCGCTCCTCGACCGGCCAGATCGGCTTGCCCGTATCCCGATCGAGCACGAACACGAAGCCCTGCTTCGTACCCTGGATGACGACATCATGCTTGCCGTCGTCGAGGTTGAGCGTCGCTAGAGTTGGCTGCGTCGGCGTGTCGTAGTCCCAAACGTCGTGGTGCACGATCTGGAAAGACCACACGAGTTGCCCCGTCGCCGCTTTGAGAGCGACGACGCTGTTGGCGCGTTCGTCGTTGCCGGGGCGCAGACCGCCGAAGAAGTCGGGGCTCGGCGATGTCGTCGGCAGAAAGATCAGGCCGCGCGCCGGGTCGGCCGACATCGGAGCCCACACATTGGTGTGTCCCACAGCCTGCCAGCCATCGCCCCATGTCGCGCGCGCCGGATCATTCGGATCGCGCGGCACCGGATCCCACGTCCACTTCATCTGTCCCGTACGCACATCGAACGCACGCACGGTCCCGTGCGGTGCCGCGACGCGCGCATTGTCGCCGATCGACGACCCAACAATGATGACATCGCCGACAACGAGCGGCGCCGACGTGATCTGAAATTCCCCCGGCCAGCGCAATGGCATGCCCGGATCGATCTTCACCTCGCCGTTGGTGCCGAAATCATCGCAGGGCTTGCCCGTGTCGAGATCGAGAGCGATGACGCGCGCATCGTTGGTTGCCGCGATGACCCGCTTGCTGCAGGCGCCTGTCGAGCTGAATTGCGATTGATCGCTCCAAATCGCAACCCCTCGGCACGTGAACTTGTTCGCCGGGTGCACGTCTTCGATCGGAATTTTCGGATCGAACCGCCAGAGTTCTTTGCCCGTACCCGGATTGAGCGCAATAACCTCATTGAACGGCGAGCACAGCAGCAGCTTGTCGCCAACGAGGATCGGCGTGCCCTCGAGCTTGGTACGGCGCATCGTTTGCCGATCACGCTTCTCGATGTCACCGGTGTGATAGGTCCACACACGGATGAGGTCGTCGACGTTCTTCGGCGTGATCTGGGCCGCCGAGCTGTAGCGCATGCCGCCGTCGTCGCCACCGTAGACCGACCAGCCCGCGTCGGCGTATGCGACACCGCTCCCAAGCAACAGCATCACAACCGCAATCATCGATAGACGTTGCATCATCCCCTCCCCGCTCTGGCGACGCGGCGAAGTGCCTTCACGTCCGCCGCCCCACCGGCATTCATCGCCCGCAATCCCATCAAATACGGCCGGACGAAATTCCCGATTTCTTTGTCGACATCGTCGACATCACGTACGAGCCCGCTCACGCCGACGCACGCCCTAAACAGGGTGCTTGCGATAGACTCCGCTGACTTCGCGAAGACACGATCTTCGCGCAGCACAGCGATCAACGCCTGAACCATTTGCGAATCAATCCGATCGACAGGCGCCCGCGCGACGTTGTCGCGTGCTCGCATTAGCTCGCGCACGTGCGGCGAGCCGTCGACGAGTTCGAAGATCATTCGATGGCGCGCGATCAGCCCGCGCGCGAGCCGTTCGTCAACATCGCCGCTGCGCGATAGTTCGGCTTGCAGCGCGTCGGCAATCTGCCGCGTCACGTAATCGGCAACCGCGGTGAAGACTGCTGTCTTGTCCGGGAAATAGCTGTAGAGAGTAGCTTTCGCGACGCCCGCTTTGGCCGCGATCATTTCCATCGTCACGGCACGAAAACCGTTGGCGCGAAAAAGCCGCCCGGCAGCTTCGATCACCTGACGTTGACGCGACGAATAGTGTTCGGTCATGGCCATCCCGACCAGACAAACTATACACAATTCGTTCAATTCGTCTAGTCGACGAAATGGCCCTAGGTCTTGTTGCCGCCGACCTGCTCGATCGCGACATGCATCAGATCTTCCATTTCGCGGCGAATTTGATGATCGGAGATCGCGATGCTCTTGGCGTCGAAGTCCTTGCGGATCTTCCGAAAGACGTCCTCGTCCCCCGGCTCCTCGAAGTCGGCCTTGATCACGTCCTTGGCGTAGGCCTCCGCCGCTTCGCCGCTCAGACCCAGCTTCTCGGCAGCCCATAATCCAAGCAGTTTGTCGCGCCGCGCCGTCGCCCGGAATTTGAGGTCCTGGTCGTGGGCAAACTTGCTTTCGTAACCTTCGCGGCGCTTGTCGAAGCCGGACATCAGGCAAACCTCCTAGGCCCCTGGGAATGTGGGTAGCCGCACCCATCTACACCAGGGGATGGTGTTGTGGAACACGAATTCCGGCACGTTGTGCGGGAGCACAAGCTTGGGCTAGGGTCCCGTAGCGCTCGCGGGTCACCTGTCCAATCCCCCTCGGGCGCTAAGCCTTTTTTGGCCGGAACGTGTGCCGGACGCCGCACACGGTTCTAGGACCAGGATCTACTGAGATGAAAAGCCGAAAGCTCGTCTACGAGGGCAAGGCGAAGGTTCTTTATGAGGGGCCGGAGCCGGGCACGCTCGTACAGTATTTCAAGGACGACACCACAGCCCTCGACGGCAAGAAGAAGGTGGTCCTCGAAGGCAAAGGCGTTCTGAACAACCGCATCTCCGAATACCTGATGACGCAGCTCGGCCAGATCGGGGTGCCGAATCATTTCTTGCGCCGTCTGAACATGCGCGAGCAATTGATCCGAGAGGTTGAGATCATTCCGCTCGAAGTCGCGGTCCGCAATGTAGCGGCGGGATCTTTCGCGACACGCCTCGGTCTCGACGAAGGGACACCGCTACCGCGCTCAATCATCGAGTTCTACTACAAGGACGATAAGCTCAAGGACCCGATGGTCACCGAAGAGCACATCACAGCCTTCGGTTGGGCGACACCTCAAGAACTCGACGACATGACCGCTCTCGCCATCCGCATCAACGACTTCCTCTCGGGGTTGTTCTTGGGCGTCGGCATTCGCTTGGTCGACTTCAAGGTCGAGTTTGGTCGTCTCTGGGAAGGCGAAATGATGCGCATCATTCTCGCCGACGAAATCAGCCCGGACTCGACAAGACTCTGGGACCTTCGGACGAACGAAAAACTCGACAAAGATCGCTTCCGGCGCGACCTCGGCGGTGTCACGGAAGCGTACAGCGAAGTCGCAAAGCGTCTCGGAATCTTGACTGAACTAGCAAACATGGAACGCAAAGGACCGGTGCTCGTTAAATGAAAGCTCGCGTAACAGTGATGCTGAAGTCGGGAGTCCTCGATCCACAGGGGAAAGCGATCGAGCATGCGCTCAACCGCCTGGGGTTTTCCGGAGTCAGCGACGTGCGGCAGGGGAAAGTAATCGAACTCGACTGCGCAGAAACTGATCAAAAAAAGCTTCACTCACAACTTGCGGAAATGTGTGAAAAGCTTCTCGCCAACACGGTCATTGAAAACTACGCTATAGAAATTAGACCGTCTTAGTACCGTTGAGTTGGGGGAAGCCATGAGGCTGTCGAGCGGATACAGCATTCGAACCGCAGTCGTTGCGATGCTGCTCGTACCTTTGATGATTGCAACCGCGTTCGCCGATCCGATGTCCAGGCGCGAGATGAATGCGCGCCTGGTAGCAGCAGCCGATTTGGTCGACGCAATGGGCGGGCGCGAGTCCGTCGTCGATCAGATCAACCGCGTCATTCCATTGCAGATGATGTCCCTGCAGAAGCAGTTCCCGACGATGAGCGCCGAATCGCGCCGTCTCATCGAGAACTCCCTGCGCCAAGAGTTTATGAGCGGGGTGGACTTGCTTCTTGGTCGGATCGCCGCAAGCTATGCGCACCGCTTCACGACCGAGGAACTGCGCGCAATGGCGCGCTTCAATCGTTCGGAGGCCGGGCGTAAGCTGCGCGAGCAATCGGATGATTTGCAGCGCGAGCTGCGCGAGATCTCGCAGAAATGGGGCGAGGAGATCGCCAAGCGCGTAGGCGAACGCTTGCAGGAGCAGATGCACAAGCCGCCGCCGCTGACCAGCTAACGGAGCAGGAATGAAAGCCGCCGTTGTTGTCTTCCCCGGGTCGAACCGCGAACACGACGTTGCGAAGGCACTTGAACGGGCAAGCGGCTCAGCGCCGAAGCTGATCTGGCATGGCGACGCCGGCCTCGACGACAAGTACGATCTGATCGTTCTTCCAGGCGGTTTCTCCTACGGCGATTACTTGCGCTGCGGCGCGATGGCCGCGCATTCGCCGATCACCCGCGACATCATTCGGCAGGCCAGCAGCGGCACTCCGGTTCTGGGCATCTGCAACGGCTTCCAGATTCTGACCGAAACGGGATTGCTCCCGGGCGCGCTTATGCGCAACGCAAGCCTGAAATTCGCGTCCCGCTACGTGACGATGCGTGTTGAAGCTACCAACACCATGTTCACCTCGCGCTATAAGGCCGGCCAAGAGCTCTCCGTTCCGGTCGCCCATGGCGACGGTAACTACTTTGCCGACGACGAAACGCTGGACCGGCTCGAGGATGAGGGCCGCGTCGCCTTCCGCTACGTCAAAGGGCAAAATCCCAACGGCGCCTCCCGCGACATCGCAGGAATCCTGAACGCCAAGCGCAATGTGCTTGGTCTGATGCCCCATCCTGAGAATGCCACCGACCCACTTTTGGGCTCGACAGACGGCAAGGCTCTGTTCGACAGTTTGGCATCCGCTATTTCCTAACTCAGGACTGCCGACATGAAATTGATCGTAGATCGCGTCTCAGCCGCGGTTGAGGCCTTCCGCCATGGCGAGATGGTCGTCGTCACCGATGACGACGATCGCGAGAACGAGGGAGACCTGTTCGTCGCCGCGTCACTCTGCACGCCGGAAAAGATGGCGTTCATCATCCGTCACACCTCCGGCATCGTTTGTGCGCCGATGGCGGCAGCTGAAGCGCGCCGCCTGCGCCTCGATCCCATGGTCTCCGTGAACGACGCGCCGCTCGGCACGGCTTTCACCGTATCCGTCGACTTCCGCCACGGCCTTCGAACCGGCATCTCTGCCGACGAGCGCGTCAACACGGTGCGCGGCCTTGCCAACGATAACACCGGCGCTGCGGACTTCGTCCGTCCCGGCCACGTCTTTCCATTGATCGCGAAAGACGGCGGCGTGCTTGTCCGCTCGGGTCACACTGAGGCCTGCGTCGATCTTTGCCGCCTCGCGAACCTTGCCCCCGTCGGCGTGCTCGCCGAGCTCGTCAACGACGACGGAACGGTGCAGCGCGGACCGCAAGTGAAGGCCTTCGCCGAGCAGCACAACCTGCACATCATCTCCGTCGCGGAGCTCATCGCCTACCGGCAGATGCGCGAGACGTTGGTCGAGCGCATCGCCGAATTCCCGATTACCTCGACTGTCGGCGAGCTCAAGGCCGTCGCCTATCGCACGCCGTTCGACACCGTGTTTCACGTGGCGACGGTCTACGGAACGCTCGACAAGGCGTCGCCCACGCCGGTGCGCCTCCATCGCGCCAATATCGTTTCGGACGTCTTCGGCGGCGCCCCGGACATCGCTTGGGCATTGCGCTACTTCCAAAAGGCCGGCAAGGGTGTGCTCGTCTACCTGCGCGACGGTGCCGCGGGCGTACCGGTGGTCGAACCGCCTGTGGAAAACGCCACCAGCTCCGAGCAAGCGCGCCAAGACCAATGGCGAGACATCGGCGTCGGCGCGCAAATCCTGAGAGACCTGGGCGTTTCCTCGATCGAACTCCTGACCCACAGCTCGGTGTCCTATGTCGGCATCGCGGGTTTCGACATCTCAATCGCCAAGACCGTGGAAATGGACATTGCAACGCCCATCTCCCTCGGCAATACAAAGCGCGCCTGAACCCTCCTTCTGGGCCCCGCATGACCGAAGCCACACTGGATCAAGCGCTGGAGCACGGCCTCAGCGAAGACGAGTGGAAGCGCATTCTGCGCGTCCTGAACCGAACGCCGAACTTTACCGAGCTTGGTATCTTCTCGGTGATGTGGAGCGAGCACTGCTCCTATAAGTCGTCGCGCGTTCACCTGCGTACGCTGCCGACCAAAGCACCGTGGGTCATACAAGGTCCGGGTGAAAACGCCGGCGTCATCGACATCGGCGACGGACAGGCGATCGTCTTCAAGATGGAAAGCCACAATCACCCGTCCTACATCGAGCCGTACCAAGGTGCGGCGACCGGTGTCGGCGGGATCATGCGCGACGTCTTCACGATGGGTGCACGCCCCATCGCGATGTTGAACGCATTGCGTTTCGGCGAGCCCGACCATCCCAAGACCCAGCATCTGGTCTCGGGCGTCGTCGCCGGCATCGGCGGTTACGGAAATTGCATGGGCGTGCCGACGGTCGCGGGCGAGGTGAACTTTCATCGCTCCTACAACGGCAACATTCTCGTCAACGCGATGTGCGTCGGCCTCGCGCATACCGACAAGATCTTCAAGTCGGCGGCAGAAGGCGCAGGCAATCCCGTCGTCTACGTCGGCTCGAAGACCGGGCGCGACGGCATTCACGGCGCGACGATGGCTTCGGCCGAATTCGACGACGCCTCGGAAGAAAAGCGTCCGACCGTGCAAGTCGGCGATCCTTTCACCGAAAAGCTGCTGCTTGAAGCGTGCCTTGAGCTGATGGCGACCGACGCCATCATCGCGATCCAAGACATGGGCGCCGCGGGCCTAACGTCGTCGTCGTGCGAAATGGCGGACAAGGGTGGGTCCGGCATCGAGCTCGATCTCGACAAAGTGCCGTGTCGCGAAACCGGCATGACGGCCTATGAGATGATGCTCTCCGAAAGCCAAGAGCGCATGCTCATGGTGCTCAAGCCCGGCCGCGAGCCCGAGGCCGAGCGCATCTTTCAAAAGTGGGAGCTCGACTTCGCCGTCATCGGCGTCACGACCGACACCAAGCGCTTGGTGCTCAAGCACAAAGGCGAAACCGTCGCCGACATCCCGGTGACGGCGCTCGCGGATGAAGCGCCGCTCTACGAACGGCCGTGGGAAGAACCGAAACATCCAGCCTCTCTCGGCGCGGCGCCCGCGCCAAAGGACGTCGGCGACGCGCTGATCAAGCTGATCGGCTCGCCCGACCTCGCAAGCCGCCGCTGGATTTACGAGCAGTACGACACGACCATCATGGGCAACACGGTGCAGCGCCCAGGCGGCGACGCGGCCGTCATCCGCATCGACGGCACGAACAAAGGCATCGCGCTCAAGTGCGATGTGACGCCCCGCTACGTCGAAGCCGATCCGTATGTGGGTGCGATGCAGGCCGTCGTGGAGACCTGGCGTAACATCACCGCGGTAGGCGCAACGCCGCTCGCCATCACGGACAACCTCAATTTCGGCAATCCGCAGCGGCCCGAGATCATGGGTCAGTTCGTGCTCGCCGTTCGCGGCATAGGCGATGCCTGCCGTGCGCTCGACTTCCCCGTCGTCTCAGGCAACGTCTCGCTCTACAATGAGACCAACGGCCAGGCGATCCTGCCGACACCAACCATCGGCGGCGTTGGCCTCATGGCGGATGTTTCGCGCCATGCCTCGGTCGCGTTCAAGGCGCCGAGTGAGACTATCCTGGTCATCGGTCAGACCAAAGGTCACCTCGGCCAATCGCTCTACCTGCGTGAAATGCATGGCCGCGAGGAAGGCTCGCCGCCACCGATCGATCTCAAGGCCGAGCGCCGCAACGGTGAGTTCGTGCGCTCACTCATCGCGGCTGGTCACACGACAGCAGTGCACGACATCTCCGACGGCGGCCTTCTAGTTGCGGTCGCTGAAATGGCGCTGGCCGGCAATATCGGCGCGGAGCTGCATCTCCCGGCGGAGGCAACTCCGCACGCCTTCCTCTTCGGCGAAGACCAAGCGCGTTACGTGTTGACGGTATCCAGCACGATGGCCGACCGGATTGTCGCGGAGGCGGCAAAGGAGCAAGTCCCGGCGCTGAAGGTCGGCGCCACCGGCGGTGCGGCAATCGTGGTTGCCGGCAGCCAAATTCCGCTGTCGCGGCTGCAAGACGCATATGAGGGGTGGCTTCCCAAACTGATGGACGCCGCCTAGATTCATCACATGCCTATGCCCGCCGCCGATATCGAGCGCTTGATCAAAGAGGCGCTGCCGGACGCCCAGGTCACAATCCGCGACCTTGCAGGCGATGGCGATCATTACGCGGCCGAAGTGATTTCCGCAGCATTCAAAGGCAAGACGCGCGTCCAGCAACACAAAATGGTTTACGACGCGCTGAAAGGCCGGATGGGCGGCGAGTTGCACGCGCTGTCACTGCAAACGTCGGTCCCGCAAGGCTGAAATTCGCGGCCTGCTTGACGCTTTTGCGGCCGAAGCATATTTCTCAACTCGCGCCATCTGGCGCTGCCGAGATTTGGGAATTTCACATGACCAGCGTGCATGATCGCATCAAGTCGGAAGTCGACTCCAACGACGTCGTCCTCTTCATGAAGGGCACGCCGGCGATGCCGCAATGCGGCTTCTCCGCGACTGTCGTGCACGTGCTCGATCATCTTGGCGTGAAGTACAAAGGCGTGAACGTCCTTGCCGATCCAGAGGTTCGCGAAGGCATCAAGCACTTCTCGAACTGGCCCACGATCCCGCAGCTCTACGTAAAGGGCGAGTTCGTCGGCGGTTGCGACATCGTGCGCGAGATGTTTGAGAATGGCGAATTGAGGCCGTTCTTCGCCGAACAGGGCATTGCGCTCGAAGCGGCGTGAGCCTCTCGCTCGAGGCGGTCCGCGCCGCAGCCGATCGCATTCATGGCCGCGCTGTTCGCACGCCGCTCCTTGAATCGCGCACTCTGAGCGCCCTCACCGGCGGCAAGGTCTTCGTCAAACCCGAAGTCCTGCAACGCACCGGTTCCTTCAAATACCGCGGCGCCATGAGCCGCATGACGCTCCTCACGGCAGAGGAGCGCCGGCGCGGCGTCATCGCGTTCTCCTCCGGAAACCATGCGCAAGGGGTGGCGGCCGCCGCTCGCGATCTCGGCACCACGGCTGTCATCGTCATGCCGATAGACGCGCCGCGCTTGAAGCTCGAGAACACGCGCGCGCTCGGCGCGGAAGTCGTGCTCTACGACCGTTACAAGGAAGACCGTGCCGTCATCGGCCGGAAGCTTGCGGAGGAGCGGAAGCTCACTCTCGTTCCGCCCTACGACGATCAAAACATCATGGCCGGTCAGGGGACGATCGGCCTCGAAATCGCCGCCGACATCGCGGCTTTGGGCGAAACGCTCGACGTAACGATCATGCCGCTCGGCGGTGGTGGCCTCGCGTCTGGCATCGCGACGGCGATATCCGCACTGTCGCCTCGCACGAAGATCTACGGCGTGGAGCCGCAAGCCTTCGACGACACCAAGCGCTCGATCGCGGCCGGCGAGCGAGTATCCAACGCACCCGATGCAAAGTCGATTTGCGACGCGCTGCAGGTGCAAATGCCCGGCGAACTCACCTTCCCGATCAACAGACGTCTCCTGTCCGATGTTCTGACCGTGAGCGACGACGAGGTGCTCGCAGCAATGGCGACCGCATTCCGCGAGCTGAAGCTGGTAACCGAGCCGGGCGGCGCAGTCGCCCTCGCCGCGCTCCTCTCGCAGAAGCTCGACGTCAAAGGAAAAACAGTCGCTGTCGTTCTCTCCGGCGGCAACGTCGACGCCGAGATGTTCATCCGCGCGCTGAAAACCGCGGACTAGGACGGCCGCGCGCAAAGGCCGCCGTCGATCGTGACGATCACGCCGCTCGTATAGCCCGAGCGGTCGGACGCCAGGAACGCCATCATATCGGCGATCTCGCGCGGCTTTGCCGGGCGGCCGAGCGGAAACCGCGCCATCAGCTCACGGTAACGTCCTTCGTCGCCAAAACGTGCTTTGGCGCCGGCCTTCATCAGACCGACGATGCGATCGGTTTCAACCGGCCCCGGATTGATCCCGACAACGCGGATCTTATCGTCGAGGCTCTTACCGCCGAGCGCGCGCGTGAACGCCATCAGTGCCGCATTGCCGGCTGAGCCCGCAATATAGCCGGCGTCGAACCGTTCACCTGCAGCCCCAATGTCGTTGATGATGACGCCGCCGCCGCGCGCCTTCATCTGCGCATAAACGAGCCGCGTTAGGTCTATGTAGCCGAACACCTTGAGTTGCCAAGCGTGCCGCCACGTCGCTTCGTCCACGTTCTGCAGCGTGCCGCCTGGAATGTCACCGGCGTTGTTGATCAAGACGTCGATCTCGGCCGCTTCACGCGCGAGACGCACGACGTCCTCGCTCTTCCTCAGATCGACCGCATGCACCTTGCAGTCGATCTGATAGGTGGACCTCAGTCGATGTCCGAGTTCGTTGAGCGCCTGCTCGTTGCGCGCGGCAAGATGCAAATGCGCGCCTTCTTCGGCGAAGACTTCAGCCGCAGCAGCGCCGATGCCCTTCGAGGCTCCGGTGATCAAAACGTGCTTCCCGCGCAGATGCAGGTCCATGTGGTTCTTCCTGCGTTGAAGATAGGCGCTGACTCACTGCCGCGGCCGCCAACTCCTGGCAACCGATCTAGAGCTGGTCCGCGATCGACTTGGCCAGAGCGGCGAGTTCAGAGTCGCGAAATCCCGTCAACGTGAGCGACACGAACTTATCGCCTTTCAGTATGTACACGTAAGTGAGCGTCTTTGTGCCAAGAGCCGTTTTGGTGCGGTAGGCCCCGTCACCGACCCCCGGGAGCTCGGCAAAATTCTCGTCCGCAGCCAACTGGCTCTTACCGGCCTCGAACGAGGCCTTCGCATCGACGCGCGGCGGCATGCGCACGAGGACGGAAATGTAGCGGTCCTTGGTCCTGTTGAATCTGGTGCATGCCGGCATGTCGGCCACGGAAGGCATCGGCGATTCGACCGCCTTCATCTCCGTGCCGATGAGGGCGCGCGTTCGTGCCGACTCGAGCAAGTAGCACGCATCGGCCACCTGCGCGTCGTCAGCTACCGCAGCCGCCGATAGACGAACCGCGGCAGCCGTCAATGCGGCAAATATCAGTGCTTTAGCGTGAGTAGAACTCGACAACCAGATTGGGCTCCATGCGCACCGGATACGGCACATCGCTGAGCTTCGGCACGCGCGTGAACTTCGCTTGCAGCTTCGAGCGGTCGACCTCGACGTAATCCGGCGTATCGCGTTCCGGCGACTCGCCGGCCGCCAACACGATCGCCAACTCCTTCGCTTTGCCACGCACCTCGATGACGTCGTTTTCCTTGACGCGGTAGCTCGGGATCGTCACGCGCCGGCCGTTGACCGATACGTGCCCGTGATTGACGAATTGGCGCGCGGCGAAGACCGTCGGCACGAACTTCGCGCGATAGACGACGGCGTCGAGGCGGCGCTCGAGCAAGCCGATCATGTTCTCACCGGTGTCGCCACGGCGGCGCGAAGCTTCCGCGTAGATCCCGCGGAACTGGCGTTCGGTGATGTTGCCGTAGTAGCCCTTCAGCGTTTGCTTCGCCTTGAGCTGCACACCGTAGTCGGAGATCTTGGATTTGCGGCGCTGGCCGTGCTGACCCGGGCCATATTCGCGGGTGTTCTGCGGGCTCTTCGGACGGCCCCAGAGATTGTCGCCGATGCGGCGATCGATTTTGTACTTGGATTGCAGGCGCTTCGTCATCGCGGTTTCCTTGCGAAGTTAAGGGAAACGCGCCCTCCTCTGCCCGGTATTCTGGGCCGACAGGCGGGGGCTTCCCCGCCGCGGGTGCTTCCTATGTTGCCGGGTTTCCCGGCGAAGGCGCGGGTTTTAGAGAGGTGTGGCGGCCCTGTCAAACCTCAAACCCGCGGCTAAACTGGCGGCAACGGAGCAACCGATGATCGACAGGGTTTGGGCCGAAAACTTCGCAAAAGAGTGGATCGAAGCTTGGAACAACTTCGACCTCAACGCCATCCTTGCCCACTACGCCGACAACGTCGTCTTTCATTCGCCACGCATTGCCGTCGTAACGGGCGAGCGCGCTGCGTCTGTCGCCGGCAAAGAGGCTCTGGCACGCTATTGGTCCAAGGCACTCCAAGGGAAGAACCTGCGCTTCAATCTGGAACGCGTCTATGTCGGGAGCGATAGCCTCTCGATCTCCTACCGCAATCAGCGCGCCCAGCACGTGGTCGAAACGTTTGTCTTTGACGACGCAGGGCTCGTGAAGGAAAGCGTGGCCGCCTACGCCTGACGCACGGGCGGTTGGCCAAGCCACCCACGAATGGCATCGCTCACCAGCTGCGGCTTTTCATAGACGATCCAATGAGTGCCGTCATCGACGCGCCTGACGTCGACCTCCGGAACCCACCGCTCGAGTCCTTCGGCACATCCGGGCAGCAACGATGTGTCCTGCAAACCCCAAATCACCAGGGTCGGAACTTTAACCCTCAATGCCTCGTCGTCGTAGATGTTGGCGGCAGGCGCCACGCCTGCTTTCGGGGGATCAAAGCGCATCGCGCGATACCAGTTGAACATGCCGGTCAAAGCGCCGGGCTCAGACCACGCTCTGACAAAGGCCGCATGATCGTTTGCGTCGAGATATCCGGCCGCCGCCGTTTTCTCGAGCGACCGCCAAAGCATCGCATAGTTGTTCGCGGCGTACCGCTCTTCTGAGCCTGCCGCGCGGATCTCGTGGATGTATTGAGAAGCCGCGCCTTGCGCAGGGTTCTTCGCAAGCTCGCGTTGGAAGGCGCCGGGATGCACCGCGTTGACGATGATCAATCGGTCGATGAGCTCCGGCCGCTTGATGGCAAAAGCCCAAGCCAGCGCGCCGCCCCAGTCATGCGCGATCAATGTGAACTTGCGTTTGCCGGAGAAATGCTTCGCAAAGGCAGCGACGTCGTCGATCAGGTATTTGGTGCGATAGCGCGCAACCTCTGGCGGCTTTGAAGACAAATTGTAGCCGGGCAAATCAGGCGCGACGCAGAGATACTTGTCGCTCAAATCTTCAAGCTGGCGCCGCCACGCGTACCAGAACTCCGGAAAGCCATGCAGAAACAGCAGCACATGCGCGTCGCTCGGGCCCGCCGCCGCGTAGTGCAGCTTCAATTCGTTCGCGCTGGCAAAACCATGCCTGATCATGTCTCGCCCTTCTTGCGCCGCTTCTTCCCACCCGTCAGTGCGCGAACCATGCCGCGCAGCGTCTGCACTTCTTGATACGTCAGGCCGGCGCGCTGCCACATGTTGCGCATATTCTGCACCATTGCTGCGCGCTTGTCGGGCGGAAACAAGAATTCGGTGCGATCGAGTTCACCTTCGATGTGCTCGAAGAAGCCAATGAGATCTTCCTTGTTCGCGGGCTTCGCACGGCGGAATTTGGCCGGCACTTTGAACTCCGGCCTGTCGTGCGTGCCCTTCCACCACTCGTAGGCCACGACCGCCACGGATTGGGCGAGATTCAGCGACGCAAACTTTGGGTTGGTCGGAACGGTCAAAATGGCATCGGCGAGAACGACCTCTTCGTTCGTGAGTCCCATGCGCTCCGCGCCGAAAAGTACGCCACATTTACGATCCTGCGCGATCTCAGCAGCGAGTTCTGGAACGGCCTCGTCGGGTGTTGCAACGCGCTTGGACATCAACCGATCGCGGCCCGTGGTCGCAAACACCAAGCCGAGGTCGGCCACGGCCTCTTCGATGGATTGAAAGACCCGCGCACCTTCAAGCACGCTCACGGCACCAACGGCCATTGCCTCGGCCTTTTTGTTGGGCCAGGCCTCGCGTGGGCGGATAAGGCGCAGATCCGTCAGCCCGAAATTCAACATGGCGCGTGCGGCAGCGCCGATATTCTCGCCGAGTTGCGGATGCGACAGTATGAATGCCGGTCCTTTCATGCCGCTGCCTTGCGCGACCGCGGAGCCGCCGCTAAACAACCGCCGCGAAAATCCGACAGCGAGAGACAGTTTCCATGGCGAAAATCAAGGTGAAGAACCCCGTCGTCGACCTCGACGGCGACGAGATGACCCGCATCATCTGGGCTCTCATCAAAGAGAAGCTGATCCTCCCCTACCTCGACATCGACATCAAATACTACGACCTCGGCATCGAGAGCCGCGACAAGACCGACGACAAGATCACCGAAGAGGCGGCCAACGCGATCAAGCGCTACGGCGTCGGCATCAAGTGCGCGACGATCACGCCGGACGAAGCGCGCGTCAAAGAGTTCAAGCTGAAGAAGATGTGGAAGTCGCCGAACGGCACCATCCGCAACATCCTCGACGGCACCGTTTTTCGCGAGCCCATCATCTGCAAGAACGTGCCGCGCCTGGTGCCCGGCTGGACCGATCCGATTGTCATTGGCCGCCACGCTTTCGGCGATCAATATCGCGCGACCGACTTCGTCGTTCCGGGCAAAGGTACGCTGACGATTACCTTCACGCCCGACGGCGGTGCTCCACAGACGCACGAGGTCTACAAATTTCCCGGCGGTGGCGTCGCCATGGCGATGTACAACGTCGACGAATCCATCCGCAACTTCGCGCGCGCCAGCTTCAACTACGGTCTGCAGCGCGGCTGGCCGGTCTACCTCTCGACAAAGAACACGATCCTCAAAGCCTACGACGGCCGCTTCAAGGATCTCTTCGAAGAGGTCTTCAATAGTGAATTTAAGCCGCAATTCGACGCCAAGAAGATCACCTACGAGCACCGCCTGATCGACGACATGGTGGCTTCGGCGCTCAAGTGGAGCGGCAAGTTCATCTGGGCCTGCAAGAACTACGACGGCGACGTTCAATCCGATACCGTCGCCCAAGGCTTCGGCTCGCTGGGCCTGATGACCAGCGTGCTGATGACGCCCGACGGAAAGATCATGGAAGCGGAAGCAGCGCACGGCACGGTGACGCGTCACTACCGTCAATGGCAGCGCGGCGAGTCCACGTCGACCAATTCGATCGCTTCGATCTTCGCCTGGACGCGTGGCCTTGCGCATCGCGCCAAGCTCGACTCGACGCCCGAGCTCGCGCACTTCGCCGAGACACTGGAGAAGGTCTGCGTTGCAACCGTCGAAGCTGGCGACATGACCAAAGACTTGGCACTGCTCGTCGGTCCCGACCAACGCTGGCTCACGACTGAGAGCTTCCTCGACAAGGTCGATGAGAACCTCAAGAAGGCCATGAAGCTCTAGCCTCATAGGGCACCGAACCGGCGCAACACGTTTCGTGTGATGCGCTCAATAAAGGGATCGCGCGCCGCCAAGGCGTGCGCCCACTCGGTCGTACCGCCGTTGAAGACCTCGCCCTTCCCGCGCTTGAATGAGGCCATCGCCGCATGGCCGCGCAAGACGCGTACCTGGGATGCAGCACTGGCATCGCCGAACATGATTTCGGCGACGGCATCGAGTTTCTCAGGCGGAATCAAAGGCCGATAGCCGCTCGGCGGTTCGCCGAATGCGCAGGGCGCCAGCGCGATGATCTCGAGATTTTCCGGCACGCCTAGGTGCGCGATCGCTTGCGGTAATCCGTCGTTACCGAAGGTGAAGCGGCATCCATCGTTCTCATAGCCGATCAGCGGAAGCTCATCGCCGATCACGTCGCCGTAGAAGAGATCGCACCCTTCGAGCGCCCAATGCTCGTTGCGATAAACAGTGTATCCGCCCTGCCCTCGTGCCGCGCATAGGCCTAGGCGGTGATAGCCGGCGAAGAGGAAGCTGAGCCCGGTGATCTCAGCCTCGGGCCTCGCGAAGACCGGATGCGACCACAAGTGAGTCGCGTCTCTGCCGGCATTCGGCTCTGCGTCGAAACCGCGCCACTTGTGACACACGAAGCTGCGGCCGTCGTTCTCATGCCGCACCTTCCAGAACGCAGTGTTGCCGGAGAAGATGGCGAGCCTTCCGCCGCGATCGACGAAGCGCTCGATGGCGTCACGTTCTCCCGCCGACCAATACTCGCTGTGTCCGACAAGAATGACGACGTCATACGGCGCCAGCGCGCCGGCGTCCGCACCCAGGTCGTAGTCGGTCAGATAGTCGATCATGAGCCCTTCGCACTCGGCCCACCGAACAAAGACGTGTTCCCATTTGTTCAAGAACCCTGCCGAACGATCGTAGGGCGACACGCGATGCTTTCGCGCCCAATCGGTGTCGCTGGCCCAGGGCCGTTCCTCGTATCCGCGCTTCCGCGCGTTGACGAGCCGCGGCACGTCCTCCGGCGCGGCGACGAGCAGCGGCGCAAACGGTCGATGCGTCGAGAGCACGCCGATCGCGCCTTCCATCGCCTGCGGCAACGGCATGCCGGCGGTCATCAAGCTGGTGACGTCGCAATAGGCATTCGCCCCACCCCACCAATTGTAGGCATGGTAGGTGTTCGTTGAGAGCACCAAGACCGCCTTGGCCTTCGCAGGCTTAGCACGAACGACGACGAAGTGGTGCGCCCGTTCGCCGCCGGCATCTTCGAGCACGATGTCGTAGTACCCGGACGTCCAATCGCCACCGACAGTCACCTCAAGTGCAGCAGGCCAGCCACAGCCGTCGCGATCCGGTTGGCGCGGCAAAGCATGCGATCCAATCTGCAACGCCTCGCGCTGATAGACCGTCTGGCGCTCGGCACCGACGCGCGCAATTTCCAGTCGGCAAGGACCAGGGGCCGAAGCATGAAGCTGAAAGGTTTCGCCAGGCGCCACGCTTAGGCGATCGGTGTAACAGGCGATCATCTAGACCACCGGATCGCCTTCCGGCCGCACCGAAGGCTTTTGCTCGAGATCCTCTGGGGTCACATCGCTGGTGACCTCCGCCCAATCGCCTGCAAGCCGCTCCTCGGCGACCGAGAGAATCTGCGTTCGCAAATTTTCGTCGCGGCGGATCAAGCTCTCGAAATCCGCTGCGTCGATGATCATCACGTGACAGCGGGTCAAAGCCGTCACCGTCCCGATGCGGCGCACTTTCTTGAGCAGGGCCACCTCACCGAAGAATTCGCCGGCGCCGAGATTGATTTGGCGTCGCGGCAGATCAACTCGCATTTCACCGTCCGCGATAAAGTACATGCCCTCCGCGTCGTCGCCGCGCGCCGCAAGCACGGTTCCGGGCGCCAGCATCCGCGTACGCATGATCTTCATCACTTCGGCAATCGACGCGGCGTCGAGCGTCGAGAACAAGGGCACACGCGCCACCATGCCCCACGTCACGACGAAGTCTCGGCGATGAATCTCGTTGACGAATGCGGTCGCCACAATGCCGATCGGCAGCGCAAAGAGGCCGAGGCCGCAGATCATGATCACGGCGCCGAACATCTTTCCGGGCGGCGTGACCGGAACCACGTCGCCGTACCCGACCGTCGTCAGCGTCTCGAGCGCCCACCACATGGCCGCCGGGATCGACTCGAAGGTTTGCGGCTCGATCGTGTGCATGATCGCCCCGGAAAAGATCGCTGTGCCGATCATCAACACGAAGGCGCCAAGCAACGCCCGCCGCTCTTCGTAGAGCGCACGCCCAAGCGTCACCATCGCCGGTGAATACCGAACGAGCTTCAAGAACCGCAGCAGCCGGAAGACGCGCAGCACGCGTAAATCCAGGCCGGCCAGCATGAAAACCGAGAGATACGACGGCGCGAACGCGAAGAAGTCCACGATCATCGAGAAGCGCGACGCGAACACCAGCCGCCCGAAAAAGGGTCCGCGTTGACGGATCGCGGGAATCTCGATCGAGACCCAAAGGCGCCCGATATACTCGACCGTGAAAATCGCGACCGATATGATGTCGAAGACGAAGAACTCGTGCGAGAATTCCTTGTGAATTGACGCGACGCTCTCGAGGATCACGGCAAGCACGTTGAAGACGATCAGTATGACCATGAATTGGTCGAACACGTAGGCCGCGGTCGTCGAGCCGCCCGCTTCGAGCACGGTATAAAGGCGACGCCGCAAGCGGCCGTGTGCCGTATCTCGGCTCAACGCCTTCAAGCGGCACGCTCGCGAATGCCGGAGGTGATGGCGTCGAGCGCCGCTTGCGCACGCGCGCCGTCCGGACCGCCGCCCTGCGCCATGTCGGGCCGCCCTCCGCCGCCTTTGCCGCCGACGGCCTCGACGCCCTTACGCAGCAACTCCACGGCATTGAACCGTGCGACCAAGTCTTCGGTCACGCCGACCGCCAGCGCCGCTTTGCCCTCGGCCGAGGTCGCAAAGGCAACGACACCGGATCCGATCTGCTTCTTCGCGCCGTCGATGATCGAACGCAGATCCTTCGGATCGATTCCGTCGACAACACGCGCGATGACCTTCACGCCGGCGATGTCGGCAACCTCTTGCGTCGATTGCTTCGCGCCGCCGCCGCCCATCGCGAGTTGCCGCCGCACCTCGCCGAGCTCACGCTCGAGCTTCTTGCGCTCGTCCATCAGCTGCGACACGCGCTCCGGCAACTCCGCCGGTGCTGCCCGCAGCGTCGCCGCCGCGTCTTTGGTGTAGCGATAGAAATTGTTGAGATAAGCCAGCGCGCCGACACCCGTCAGCGCCTCGATGCGCCGTACGCCCGCCGCCACCGCGCTCTCGCCCACGATCTTGAAGAGTCCGATATCGCCAAGCCGCCGCACATGCGTGCCGCCGCACAGCTCGACGGAGAACGTCTTCCCGTCGTCCGTACCCATGGACAACACGCGCACTTCGTCGCCGTACTTTTCGCCGAAGAGCGCCATGGCACCCGACTCGATCGCCTTCTCCGGCGTCATCAGCCGCGTGACGACGTCTTCGTTGCGCAAGATGAGTGCGTTGACCTGCGTCTCGATCTCCGCGATTTCCGCCTCGCTCAAAGCTTTGGGATGCGAGAAGTCGAAGCGCAATCGGTCGGGCGCGACCAGCGAGCCCTTCTGCGTCACGTGCGGCCCGAGCACCCGGCGCAACGCCTCGTGCAGCAAGTGCGTTGCCGAGTGATTGGCCCGCGTCGCGGAGCGCCGAGAGCCGTCGACGCGCAGATCGACGATGTCGCTGACCTTCAGCGTGCCGCGCGTCACCTTACCGAAGTGAACATGCACGTCGCCGAGCTTCTTCTGTGTGTCGCTGACGGAGAATTCGGCGCCGTCCTTCGTGAACATTGCGCCTTGGTCGCCGACCTGTCCGCCGGATTCGCCGTAGAAGGGCGTCTGATTGACGACGACCTGCCCCTCCTCGCCCGCGCGAAGCGCCGGCACGGGCTTGCCGTCTTTCAGCATCGCCGTGACGACGCCTTCGGCGCCCTCCGTGTCGTAGCCCAAGAACTCGGTCGCACCGACCTTCTCGCGCAGCTCGAACCAGACATGTTCGGTTGCCGCTTCGCCCGAGCCCATCCAGCTTGCGCGGGCATCGGCTTTTTGCTTTGCCATCGCCGCATCGAAGCCGGCGCGATCGACGCCGATACCCTTCGCACGTAGCGCATCTTCAGTGAGATCGAACGGGAAGCCGTATGTATCGTAGAGGCGGAAGGCGACGTCGCCCGGCAGCGTCTTCGACGAGCCCATTTTCTCGACGGCTTCATCGAGCAATTTCAGCCCGCGCTCCAGAGTCTGCCGGAACTTGCTCTCCTCAAGCTTCAGCGTTTCAGTGATAAGCGGCTGCGCGCGAGAGAGATCCGGGTACGCCGCGCCCATCTCCGACACCAGCGCCGGCACCAGCCGCCACATCAAAGGTTCCTTGGCGCCGATGATGTGTGCGTGCCGCATCGCGCGCCGCATGATGCGGCGAAGTACGTAGCCGCGCCCTTCGTTCGAAGGCAGCACACCGTCCGCGATCAGAAAAGCCGACGATCGCAGGTGATCCGAGATCACGCGGTGCGAGGCAGCGTGCGAGCCGTCGGCGTGCGTATGCGACGCTTCGGCCGACGCCTCGATCAAGCGACGGAAAAGATCGATGTCGAAGACATCCGTCTTGCCCTGCAGGATCGAGGAAATGCGTTCGAGCCCCATGCCGGTATCGATCGACGGCCTGGGCAGCGGCACGCGGTTCTCCTTCGTCACCTGGTCGAATTGCATGAACACCAGATTCCAAAACTCGACGAAGCGATCACCGTCCTGATCGGGCGATCCGGGCGGCCCGCCTTGCACCTTGTCGCCGTAGTCGTAGAAGATTTCGGAGCACGGCCCGCACGGACCGGTCTCGCCCATCGACCAAAAATTGTCCGAGGTCGCGATCCGGATGATTTTGGAGTCGGGAAAACCGGCAATTTTCTTCCACAGCGCCGCGGCTTCGTCATCCTCCGAATAGACGGTGACCAGCAACCGGTCCTTCGGCAGCTTGAACTCGCGCGTGATGAGACCCCAAGCAAGTTCGATCGCGAGCTCCTTGAAATAGTCGCCGAACGAAAAATTGCCGAGCATCTCGAAGAACGTCAGGTGACGCGCCGTGTAGCCGACATTGTCGAGGTCGTTGTGCTTGCCCCCGGCTCGCACGCATTTTTGTGATGACACTGCGCGCGCGTAGGGCCGCTTCTCCTGCCCCGTGAACACGTTCTTGAACTGCACCATGCCCGCGTTGGTGAACATGAGCGTCGGGTCGTTGCGCGGGACCAGCGGCGACGACGGCACGACCTCGTGCCCCGCCTTGGCGAAAGTGTCCAGGAATGTCGACCGGATGTCGTTCAGGGATGCCATGTCAGTGCCTTGAGCCTTCGCGCGCCAGAATCTGCCGAATGTGCGCTGCAACCGGATGTAATCGGCCCCCTCGCACCCTGTCCAGCCGAGCGGACGCATGCAGGTGGGCACCCAAAGTTCTCACATTCGCACAACGGCTGATTTCTGCGGAAAAATCCGTCACGCAAGCTCCAACGCGTGACGGATGAAGTCCAAACACTCTTATCGTTCCTCATTTCGCGCTACCCAGAAACACCGCGCAGTCGCCGAAAGCACGGGCCTCAAGTGCTCGACGGCGGTCGGGGGGAAGTCCTGTCGATCCGGGATCCTGCGTCCGCCAGCGCACCGCCGCGCGCCTTTCAGCCAACGCAGAGCAATCGCTCCCTCGGCGGCGCGCACATTCGGAGGCCAGCCTAGCAGCGTATTGCGAAAATAGCAATACACGCGAGTTCGCGAACAGTTCGCGACAACACGCCGCTTCGTGATCACCAGGAGACGAAGAATGGTCGCCGCGCCGGGTCGAGGCAGTATTCGATACGCTGCTTGAAATTCGCGTACGCCACCAATTGCAGAGCGGCATCGGGAGCGAAGAACCCGACATCGATCGACTCCTCGCTCGTCTGGGGCGAGCCTCCGCAGCATCGACCGAAGAACAACGCGTTGACGATACTGCGATCGGTCGATTGGAAAATGCCGCAGAACACGAGATCGGTTACTTCAACCCCCGACTCCTCTTTCGCCTCTCGGATCGCCGCTTCCTCGAGCGATTCGCCAAGCTCGACTTGACCGCCCGGCATTTCCCAGCCTCGCAACGGAGAACGCACGAGCAATATGCGGCCCATTTCGTCTGTTGCGACCACCGCGGCGCTGACGATATGGCGCGGAGAATTTCGCCAGACCTGACCTTCATACCAATTGGACATGATCGACCTCGTCCCTGAACGGCATTCCGAACCTGTGGCGAGCGTATCCCGTCCGACGTCAGGCCAAGCGTGACGATCGCACCTACTGCAAAGAAAAAGGCCCGAACCTTTCGGTTCGGGCCCATCTCTGCGGCGTGCGGGGTGCGTTCGACGCAAAGAAATCAATCCTCGTCTCCCTCGTCGTCGTCCTCATCCTTCTCGCCGGACGTATCCAAAGCAGCGCCGAGGAGGCCGGCATTGGCGCGGATCGCCGTTTCGATCTTGGCCGCAACGTCGGGATTCTCGGCCAGAAATGCCTTGGCGTTCTCGCGGCCTTGTCCGATCCGCTGGCTGTCGTAGGAGAACCAAGAGCCGGACTTCTCCACGATCCCGGCCTTCGCGCCGAGGTCGATCAATTCACCCGTCTTCGAGATGCCCTGCCCGTACATGATGTCGAACTCGACTTGCCGGAACGGCGGCGCCACCTTGTTCTTGACCACCTTGACGCGCGTTTGGTTGCCGATGACTTCGTCGCGCTCCTTGATCGCCCCAATGCGACGAATGTCGAGACGCACCGAGGAATAGAACTTGAGCGCGTTGCCGCCCGTCGTCGTCTCCGGATTGCCGAACATGATGCCGATTTTCATGCGGATTTGGTTGATGAAGATGATCATCGAGTTCGAGCGCGAGATCGACGCCGTCAGCTTGCGCAAGGCCTGGCTCATCAAGCGCGCCTGAAGACCCGGTAAGGAATCGCCCATCTCGCCTTCGATTTCGGCCTTGGGCGTCAGCGCCGCCACGGAGTCGATCACGATGACGTCGACCGCCCCGGACCGCACCAGCGTGTCGGCGATCTCCAATGCCTGCTCACCGGTGTCGGGCTGCGAGACCAACAGTTCCGCCACGTCGACGCCCAATTTGCGGGCATAGCCCACGTCGAGCGCATGCTCGGCATCGATAAAGGCGGCAACCCCGCCCTTCTTCTGCGCCTCGGCCACCACCTGCAGCGCCAGCGTGGTCTTGCCCGACGACTCCGGGCCGTAGATCTCGACGACGCGGCCCTTGGGCAGACCGCCGATACCGAGCGCGATATCGAGTCCGAGCGAGCCGGTGGAGATCGCTTCGATCTCCGTCACCTTCTCCTTCGCGCCGAGTTTCATGACGGAGCCCTTACCGAACGCGCGGTCGATCTGGCTTAGGGCGGCATCGAGAGCTTTTTTGCGGTCCATTTCGTCCTGCGGTTCGACGGCGCGAAGGGCAACACTCATTTTGGTCTCTCCTTATAGGTTTGTCGGGCGGCGCTGCAACTGAAGGCAAATGTACCCTATTTGTTCTCATTTTTCAACGTGTGGTTAAGTTGTTGGTTTTTCTAAATAATTCTCGAAAAGTTCCAACTTTGTTCGTTGCCAATTTTATCCCCCTCGCCTATGTATGAGTTCTCCACAGCTTCATTTGCGATTCGGGACTCGAATGTCAGCGCCGCTGCAGACCGAAATCTTCAGAAAGTTTGCGCGCCGATTCCCGACAGATGACGTGTGTTTGGAGCATCTGCTCCACGTTAGATTCGACAATCCGCCGCGCTGCCCGAAATGTCATCGCCGCTCGAAGCTGCATCGCTTGTCGAAGGAGCCGGCGTTCGTCTGCCAATGGTGCGGCAACCATATCCACCCGATGGCCGGTACAGCTTTTGCGCGTACGCGCGTCTCTCTACAAATTTGGTACTTTTTGATGTTCTTGATCTGTACACGGACGAAGCCGCTCAACGCGCGAGTCATTCAACGAGAAATTGGCGTGACGTATAAGACAGCATGGCGGATGAAACGCGAGATCGCCCGCCATTTTGTGGATAAAGATTGAACGATGCGAACGCGCCACGCGCGGCTGAGTCGCCGATCACGAATTGCGAAAATTTAGTCGTCGAATTTTTCGTCCGGTATGTCGCGACTGCGGACTCGCTTGTGCTTCCTTGGCAACGCCGGCTCTTTCGCCATCGCCTCCAGCAATCGGTCGAACCGCGCGTTCGCCTTCTCGAAGTCGCCGGTGCGAAACGGGGCAGCCGGCGACCTTGTCCTCTTCTTGCTCACACGTTTACGCACAGGAATGTCCACAAGACTTGGAGACCACTGCGCCAACCCGGAAACGGGTCGTGCTAACTCGGCTTGGCTGCCTTTAGTTCCGCAAGCGTGGCACGCAACGTCGAGAGCAGCATATCTATCAACGGTGAGATGTCGGGCGCCTGTTCCCAATCGTCGATCACCTGGCGCTCGACTCCGAGTTCCTCGGCCAGTTGCTCTTGCGACCAACCGAGATCTCGCCGCCAAGCCGCCAACACCGTACCACGCATGATATCCACCCTGATTTGCGCCAGGAAGTTGATCACGTCACGATTCTACCGCCACACTCAAGCGTGCAAGCGACAGCCGCGAAGATCAAAACGCCCGGCGATCAAGACAGGTTCCCGCGCCTACGCAATGGTAAAGCGGAATTAGCCTTGATGTTTGCAATGCAACAACGATCGCATTGCCTCATGCGCGTCATTCTTCTTCGAGAACATCCTTCACCTTCGTCGTCAGCTGCTTGAGGCTGAACGGCTTGGGCAGGAAGTGGAAATGCTCCGGACGATCGGGCGAATTACGGAACGCTTCCTCCGCATAACCGGAGATGAAGATGATGCGCAGATCCGGCTTGATCTCGCGCACCGCTTTGACGAGCGTCGGCCCGTCCATCGACGGCATGACGACGTCTGAGATCAAGAGGTCGATCTCGCCTTCGTGAGAGTGGACGATCTCGAGCGCTTCTTCACCGCCCGACGCACCGAGCACGCGATAGCCGCGCATCGTCAATGCGCGCACCGCAAAATCGCGCACGGCATCTTCATCTTCCACGAGAAGGATCGTGCCGACGCCGGTGAGATCGCGTTGCGCCTGCGCCTTTTCGACTTCCGCCCCCTTGGGCACATCCGCCACGACCGGCGCGAGGTGTCTCGGCAGATAGATGCGGAAGACCGTCCCGCGGCCGACCTCGGATTCAGGAAAGATGTAGCCGCCCGTTTGCTTGACGATGCCGTAAACGGACGCGAGGCCAAGGCCCGTGCCGTGCCCTTTGTCTTTGGTCGTGAAGAACGGCTCGAAAATCTTGCCCATGTTCTCTTTGGGGATGCCGACGCCCGTGTCCCCGACCTCGATCAAGCAGTATTCGCCGGTCGGCATCAGCACGTGGCCCTGACTCTTGGTCTCTTCGACCTCGACGTTCGACGTGCGGATCGTCAGCGTCCCGCCGTTCGGCATCGCGTCGCGCGCGTTGACCGCGAGATTGATCAGAACGTTGCCGAGCTGCGTCGGGTCGGCCATCACTGGCCACAGATCACGCCCGTGTTCGACCTTCAGCTTCACGCGATCGCCGATGAGACGACGCAGCGTCACCGACCAGTCCGCGACCAGATCGGTCACCGAGAGCATCTGCGGCTCGAGTGTCTGTTGGCGTGAGAATGCCAGCAGCTGACGGACCAGCGACGCGGCGCGCAAGCCGTTGGAGCGGATATCGTTGAGATCGCGGAACGAAGGGTCGGTTGCCGGCGTACGTTGCAGCAGCAACTCGGCATAGCCGTTGATCACGGTGAGCAGATTGTTGAAGTCGTGAGCGATGCCGCCGGCGAGTTGCCCGACCGCTTGCATCTTTTGAGACTGCGCGAACTGCGTCTCGAGCGCGGTTTGTCCGGTCGTATCGATCAGATAAACGGCGTAGACGGCGCCGCCTGCCTCGGACGGATTGAGGCGGCCGGCATAGAGCTGCGCCGTGCGCTCGTTGCCCGGCCGAAAGCGAACATCGACGGGCGCGCGCGAAACTTCGCCGACCTTGAGCGACGTCAAACGCGCGCGCGCCTCTTGTGACGATTGATCCCGCAGCAAGTCGAACAGCGTTTTCTCCCAAGCCCGTTTCGGATCGGTTCCCGTGAGCGCCGAGAACGCGGCGTTCGCCTCGAACATCTTGCCGTTGCCGTCGATCAGCGCGACGCCGACCGGTGCATCTTGAAAGAAGCGCGGGATGCGCGGACCGCCTTCGATCAACGGCAACGTCGCCTGTCGTAGCGCTTCGAGCGGACGGAACTGAACGACGACGGAATGCTTCTGTCCGTCGATACCGTGTTGCAAAGGCCGCCGCGTCGAGACGTCGCCGATACGCCAAGCCGTGTGACCTTGAGGACTGATCGGTGTCACCGCTGCGTGCACCCACTTGCCGGCGATGCCTTTGAGCTTGAGCTCCTCTTCGCGCGTCTCTTTCATGCCGGCCGCGCGCACGAGCTTGTAGAGCCTTTGCGCCGTCTCGGGATCTCCAGCAAACCCGGCCACCGGCAGCACGTCGCCGCCCGCGGCACTGCGCCCGAACATCCGCCGCCACGCCGGATTGACGTAAGCCACAGCGCCGTCACCGGTCGTTATGCAGCAAGGCTTTGGGTCCGCATCGAGCGCGGCGCCGAACAAGCGCGCCGGTGCTTCGGCGGGTGTCAGCCGCCCCGATGTCAGGGACAACAACAACAACGCACCGATCACCGTGATGGCGATGAGGAGAGCCAGGCCGCCCGGCCCAGCCGCCTCCGGCCACAACACGACGGCCGCACCCGCAAGGCACGCCATCGCGAACAACCCCAACCCGACGAACACTGGATTGAAGTTGATGTTGAGGTTGAAATCGAACTTGAACGGCCGCTTCAGCGGCGTTTCTGTCGTCTGGGTCGTGGTGACTGTTTCGGGCTGTGCGGCTTGGTTCATCGACGACGCTCTGTCCGTGTGGCGATCTTGTTCTTGAGCCGCATCACGTAGCCGATGACTTGCGCCACCGCCTTGAAGTGCTCCGGCTTGATCGTCTCGTCCACATCGACAGAGGCATAGAGCGCCCGAGCAAGCGGCGGGTTTTCCACGACGGGTACGTTGTGGGCTGCCGCAATCTCGCGAATTTTGAGCGCTATCAGATCGACACCTTTGGCGACGCAGACTGGCGCCGCCATCTTGCCTGATTCGTAGGCCAACGCGACGGCGAAGTGCGTCGGGTTGGTGATGACCACAGCGGCCTTCGGCACCGCCGCCATCATGCGCTTGCGCGCACGTTCTGAACGAATTTGTTTGAGGCGAGCCTTAACCGTCGGATCGCCTTCGCTTTGTTTGAATTCTTCCTTCAGCTCCTGGCGCGTCATACGCAGGCGGCGCATGCGCTCGAAGTACTGCCAGCCGTAGTCGGCCGCCGCGAAGAACGCGAGCACCCCTAAAGCTGCACCTAAGAAACGAACCGTAACCGATTGAACAAACGGTAAGATCTGAGAGACCGGCAATGTCAGGACGGCAACCACTTCGCCGCGCGCCGGCCATATGATCGAGTAAATTGCAAAGCCCGCGGCTGCAACCTTGATCAGTCCTTTGGCAAAGTTGATCAGCGAGGTCCGTCCGAACAGCCGCCCCATACCCTTCATCGGGTTCAATCGGCCAATATCGGGCTTCAACTTCTCGGTGCTGAAAGTCGGCGGGTGTTGCGCCCAGTGCGCAGCCACGGACGCCAGCGCCAATATGCCGAGGGGTATGGCGAGGACGCCGATCATCCGGAAGCCTAGCGAGCTGAAGAGCTCGCTCATCGCTCCGCTGCTGACGTTCAGCCGGTGCGGTTCAGCCAGAAACGTCGTCATCAAGCCGCGGATCTGGCTCGCGGTCGAACCGCCCCAAATCGCAATGAAGCCGGTCGCCGCCGCCAGCACAGCGAAGGTCGCGATTTCCGGTGATTGCGTGACGTCGCCTTTTTCTTCGGCGTCGCGCAACCGCTTTTGGGTAGGTTGTTCGGTTCTTTGACTGTCGTCGAAATCTTCCGCCATCGCATCCGACCCTTACAACGGCGCGAACAGCTGAATCTTGGTGGCGAAGGCATCGATGAACCAAAGCATCATCGTCGAGATGGTCAACGCCAGAAGGACGAAACCCGCCAGGATGTTGAGCGGCATGGCTAGAAAGAAGATCTGCACCTGCGGCATCAGTCGCGCGATAACGCCGGCGCCGCCGTAAAGAATGAGGCCGAACACGAGAAACGGCGATGCCATCTGGACCCCGAGCGTAAAGGCCTCTGAGACGGTCTCGACGGCGAGTTTCGCGAAATCCCCCGTCGGAAAGATCTTGCCCGGCGGAAACAGCGTGAACGACTGCTCGATCCCGGCGATCAACAGGTGGTGCAGATTGCCGGCGAAGATCAAAACCAACGCAAGCAACGAGAGGAACGTCGACACCAGCGCGCTCTGTGTCTGAGCGCTCGGATCGAAGGTTTGCGCAAACGCGAGGCCGCTTTGCATGGCGATGACGTTTCCCGCAGTACCCACCGCCGTCAGCAAGATGCGAAGCATCAATCCGATCGCAAGACCGACGATCGTCTCGAGCGTCAGCATGCCGACGAGCATCAGTGGCGTGGCCGTGGCGTTCGCCGGATAGGTGCTGCCGACAAGCGGCTCCAGCAGGATCACGAGAGCCAACGCCAAAGTCAGCCGCACGCGCGGCGGAATGATCGCTTCGCCGAGCGCAGGCAACGTCATGACCATCGCGCCGACGCGGGCGAAGACCAGCGCATAGATGAGAATGTCTTGAGGGAGAACTTGGCTCAGCGCAGGCAGCACGACGCGCCTCCGCTATTGCGCAATGATTTTCTGGACGATGATGGTCATCAAACCGGACATCGACGCCGCCATGAACGGCATGAACAGAATCAGCGCAGTGAACACCGCCAGGATCTTCGGCACGAAGACCAGCGTCGTCTCCTGGATTTGCGTCAACGCCTGCAGAATGCCGATCACGACGCCGACCGCGAGGCCGACAAGCATGACGGGCGCCGCCATCGTGACGAGCACCCACATCGCTTCGCGCGCGAGATCAAGGGCTTCACCGCCGTTCATTCTGAACTCCACCACCACGAGAGCGCTTCTGCGCTCAGATCGGCATCCGCATGATTTCTTGATAGGCCGCAATCACCTTGTCGCGAATGGCGACAACGGTCTCGAGTGAAACCTCGGCCGCCTGAACCGCCGTCACGACGTCGACGAGATTGCCTTTTCCCTGCAACGCACCGTTCGCTTGCAGCTCGGCCGCGCGCCCGGTCGTGGCCGCATCGTTCATGACGCCCGAAAGCAAGTCGGCGAAGTTGGCGCCGCCCGTTTGCGCAACGCCGGATGCGGCCTCGCTCGCACCGCTGCCGACTCTCGCGGCCTGCAGATAGGCGCTGATCGCAGCTGACGGGATGGCGGCCATTGTCTAAGGTCCTTCGCTTAGCGCTTCAGGATGTCGAGCGTGCGCGCCATCATCGCGCGCGAATTGTCGATCACGCTGAGGTTGGCCTCGTAAGCCCGTTGCGCCTCGCGCATATCCATCATCTCGACCAGCGAGTTGACGTTCGGCATACGCACATACCCGCGCGCGTCCGCCGCCGGATGTCCCGGCATGTACTCTTCGCGAAACGGTGTTTGGTCTTCGACGACGCCGGAAACCTTCACCGTCTCCGCGCCGATCTCGCGATCGAGCTCGGTTGAGAACACGGGCACCTGCCGGCGATACGGATCTTGATCTTTTGTTTCCGCCGTCGACGACGCGTTGGCGAGGTTCTCGGCGATCACGCGCATGCGCTCGGCTTGCGCGCGCATGCCCGACGCCGCCACCAACATCGACTTCATCATTTCCATGGCAACACCCTTTTTCTGGTTCAGACGGAGCCGGCGCCGAGCGCCGTCCGCCACAACGAAAAGACTTTCTTGTAGAGACCGGTGGCTTCCGCGTACTGCAGCTGCGTTTCCGCAACGCGCATCATTTGCTCTTCGATCACGACGCGATTGCCGTCGGGCGAAGTCTGCGAGTCCGGCTTGTCGATCGCGTGCGACGTTCCGTTTGCGAGGGAGCGTCCGCGCATATGCTTCGAATTCGTCGTCGCGAAGAAACCGCCGCGCGACGCTTCGGCCAGCGCCGCGGAGAAATCCGGCGGCGTCAGATCTTGCGGTACGAAACCGGGCGTCGAAGCGTTGGCGATGTTTCGCGAGAGGATCGCTTGACGATCGTTGAGCCAAGCGAGCTTGGTTTTCAGAGAAGAGAGGATGTCGATGCCGTCGAAGATCATTGCTCTGCCGCGTTAATCATGGGCGCCCTATCGGCGCGTCATCGAGCGGCAGTTTTTTCCGGCCACGCTTAAAATCGCTTTAAGCGCGCGGCGAATTTTTTCGAGAGTTGCAACCGGACGTTCAAATGTCGGGCGCGGAAAAGCGCACTATTCCTGCGTCGTAACTTTGCCTTCATTCTCCGTATACGGCTCATTCACTTCTGAAGCGCGTGCGACCGGCAAAATTTGCCGCGCCGTTTAGCTGGACTTAAGGTTACCTCCCCCATGTTCACTTGAGTTCGAGGAACCAATGGATCCCACCGAATATTTGCGTTTCGCCGCAGCACTGATCTTCGTGCTCGCACTCATCGGTGCGGCCGCGTTCGCACTGCGCGCTTTCGGTTTCATGACGCCGGGCAATCGCAACAAGGGCGAGCGCCGGTTGAACATTATAGAGTCGCTGATGCTCGACCCGCGCCGTCGTTTGATGATCGTACGCCGCGACAACGTCGAGCACGTCCTGCTCTTGGGACTGTCGGGCGAGACGATCGTCGAGCGCGCGATCAAGACGCCGGAGATATCGACCGACCCGATACCCGGCACCACGTTTCTGACCATTCGTCCGGAGCCGCGTATCTGATGCGGTGTATCGCTGTCATCGCCGGCATTGCGCTCGTCGCGTTTATCGCGGCGGCCGATCCCGCTTTGGCGGAGCAGGTCAACATCGACCTTGGCCAAGGCACCGCGCTGACCGATCGTCTGATTCAGATCGTCGCGCTCATCACCGTCTTGAGCGTCGCGCCGTCGATCTTGATCATGGTGACGAGCTTCGTGCGCATCGTCGTCGTCTTGTCCCTTTTGCGCACCGCCATCGGCATCCAGCAAAGTCCGCCCAACAGCGTACTGGTATCGCTGGCGCTCTTCCTGACGGCGTTCATCATGGCGCCCACCTTCGAGAAGGCTTACTCGGACGGCATCGCGCCGCTGATGGCCGAGCAGATCAAGCCGGACGAGGCCTTCGCCAAGACGACGGATCCACTGAAGGCGTTCATGGTTAAGCAGGTTCGCGAAAAGGATCTGACCCTTTTCTTCGGCCTCGCAAAGGTGACACCGCCTGCGACCGCCGCGGAAACGCCGTTGCGAATCTTGATTCCAGCGTTCCTGATCAGTGAGCTGCGCAGAGCGTTCGAGATTGGATTTTTATTGTTCATTCCATTTTTGATAATCGATATGGTCGTGGCTTCATTGCTGATGGCCATGGGCATGATGATGCTTCCGCCCGTGACCATTTCGCTTCCATTCAAACTAATCTTTTTCGTGCTCGTTGATGGCTGGGCTCTCGTTGCCGGCAGCCTCGTGCAGAGCTACGGCGTGACCTAGACGGGCCACCCGTTGCCAGAAATTGCAACGCTGCTCGCGTCGATGGTTAGCCATACCGTCATTTATCCGGGAAATTACGGATTTATCATTCCACTCAGCCGCCAGAATGATATAGGTCTACACTTCCGAACTATTTTATCGTGAACCGAGAGACCTTATGTCGCGCAAGAAGACTTCTGAAAGTTCCGAACAACAAGCAGAGACGGCGCAGAGCAAATCGAATTTGCTGGGTTTGACCGCTGACATCGTTGCATCTTACTTGGCCCACAACCAAGTTCCCGCGAGCGAACTGCCGGCGATCTTGCGCCGCATTCACGATTCGCTTGGCGAGATGTCTGGTCAAACGCCGGCCGCCACGGCGAATCTCACGCCCGCTATACCGGCGAAAAAGTCAGTCAGCGACGAATTCATCATCTGCCTCGAAGACGGCAAGAAGCTGCGTACGCTGAAGCGCTACTTGAAGACGCAGTACAACCTCACGCCGGAACAATATCGCGCGAAGTGGGGCTTACCGCGCGACTACCCGATGGTTGCACCGGCCTACGCGCGGCTGCGCTCAGCATTTGCGAAGAAGATCGGCCTTGGTCGCGTACCTGCCGGTCGCGGCAAGCGCAAAACGTCCGCCTGAAAACGGCGCTGATCGGAACACTTGGGGTCAAGGGAGAGCCGCCGCATTGCCGGCGGCTTTTTCGTGCGCAAGAACGGCCTCGAGAGCGGGATCTCTAAGTGCGCGGTAGTCGGCAAATGTAAGCGGCGCTGCGATATCGGGTTCCAAAGTGTCGACGCGGACCGGGTAGAAGTAGTTTAGCCAGAAGCACGCGAACGGGTTCCAACACGCATGCGCATAGTCGTGCATGCCGGCGGCGTAGTTCACGCCCACCTGCACGTTCGGCAGAAAGAAATGACCACCCTCCGCCCAAAACGTCAGGCGGTCTCCGACTGGCGCTCCGACGATCATGACGCGATTGCCGCCCGCCTGCTTGATGAACGCGGTGGTCGTAATCGCCGCCGAGAAGGTGTAGTTCGACGTCAGCACATAAATGCGCGCCGATGGAGCAATAGCTGGCAATCGCGATGCGAAATCGTAGGTCGTCGTATAGTCGCCGCCGCCGTTCATGCGCATGTCGACAACGATATAGGCGGGTTTCTGTGTCCTGATCTTTTGCTCCGCGTCGTGCAGAAACGGGCCGATCTTTTCTTCATCGCCGTCGGCGTTATAGGCAATACCGATGTAAAGGCCGCTGCCCTCGAGCGGCGCTGTCACGAAGAGCCTCAGAGCGCTCTGCAGATAGAGCGGCAGGTTCCGATCCGCCTTGATGAAAGAGAGCCAACCGAGCTTTCCGTCTCCCTTGACGACTGTTGGATAGAGCAGGCGCGCGACATTCGGCACGTATGGTGCATCAAGGGCCAAAGCCTCGCCCGCAATTCGTTCTTCGAACGCCGTTCCATCGGCGCGAACGCCCCTCAACGTCAGCGCATTGGAGTCATCGGCAAGCCCCGCAGCGTGTAGCAACTCCGGGGAACGCATGAATCGAGTGAGCAGCATACGGCGATGTTCGTCGGTCCCACCGACATACTTCTTGGCCGCCACGAAAACTTCCTCAGTCGGCCGACCATCGATCGCATCGATACGCGCGCCCAAGAGCGCAGCTCGATCAGCCTTCGTTCGAAGAATGAAGAGACCTTCCTTAAACCAGTTGAGCTCCAACGGCAGGGCCACGACACCTTTCGCAAAAGCTGCGCTGCTGATTTGCGTATGCCCGTTGTTCGCGAGCGCCGCGATCTGCGCGACGCGCAATATGAACTGCGCACGGGTCAAACCGTGCGCGTCACGGATCAACGCGGCCGAAAGCTTCTCTGCCTGACGCCGAGCCTCGCTTGAGTAGCTGCGGTCATACCGCGTAAACGCTGAAAAATAGAGCGCGTCTCGCTGCCGCCCGTCGGCTTCGCTCGCCGGCTTGGTTTCATCGGCTTTCGGCGGCGGGTATTGGAAAAGAAATTCGACGGCACGGTCGAACTGCCAAAAGAGCAGCCCAGCACCTGCAACAAACACGACCGCAAAGACCAGGAGAAGACGACGCATTCGCAACACCCCGCCGCTTTGCCGCGATGCTAGCCGTCCCGGCCGCAGGTTGCTTGCAAACTGCGTTACGTGAACGCAAAATTCTCCCGTACATCGGATGAACAATGCGGTAATCTCCAAATGATCGATCATTTCGATCGAGAAATTCTCGCTTGCCTGCAAACCGATAACCGTCAGACGGCCGAAGAACTGGCCGAGGTTGTCGGTCTTTCGCCGTCCGCCGTGCATCGGCGCATCTCCAAGCTGCGAGAAGATCGCGTCATCGTGGCCGACGTGGCCGTCGTCGATCCGGCGCGCGTCGATCGCAAGATGACGTTCGTAGTCGAACTCATGCTCGAGAAAGTGCGTGCGGCAGAGGCCGCCGCCATCAAGAAGCGTCTGCGTGAGGCCGCTGAAGTTCAGCAGTGCTACAACATTACCGGTGACGCCGATCTGCTGCTGATTATCACAGCCCGCGACGTCGAGGATTACGAGGACATCTCACGCCGCCTGTTTTCTGCCGACGCTGGCGTTCGGCGCTACCGCACCAGTGTCGTCATGGACCGCGTCAAAACCTCGATGGCGATACCGGTGACGTCGACCGCGACCCGCCAGGCAAAGCGCAAGCGCTGAATCAAGCGTCGAGCCGCTGATGGAAGAACGCCAGGATTTCGTCGCGGGCCTTCACCGTCGGCTGCCCCGCCTCGTCGATCAGATGCGCCGTTACGACGCTGTGCGGATTCTTCATCATCGCGTTGGGATTGGCGGCGGAATCCGGCAGCACGCGTCCGACGAACCGGTCGCCGAGGGCCTCCTGATACGCCGCAAAGCGCTCCGCGCGGCAAAAGCTGTCGCCGGCAAAGCGATACGCCAGCACGTTTAGGTCCTCGCGCTCCATCCGCTCCTTGACGCGCGCAAGCTCGTCCGGCGCGATGTGCATGCCGCCCTTCTGCCCGAGCGGCAGCGACGGTTGCGACAGGACCGGCGCCAGCATCGTCGGCTCGAGCATCATCGAGAGCGCGAAGTTTCCGGTGAAGCACATACCGATCGCGCCGACGCCTTTGCCGCCCGAGAGTGGATGCGCATGCGCCGCGAGCGCGCGCAGCCATTGGGTCACCGGGCTCGACGCGTTCGCGGCAAAGGCCCGGAACTCGCGGCTGATACAGCCGCGCGCCATCGATCCCAGGGCATAGCCGATCGTGATCGGCGCACCGGCCCGGCCGAAAAGATCCGGCATCCACACCGTAAAGCCGTCGTCGCGCACCCAGCGTGCGAAGCGCGCAACCAACGGGTAGATGCCGGGCATCTCCGCCATCACGATGACGGCTGGGCCCTTACCCGCGACGAACACGCGCTTGGTCCTGCCGTTGAACGTCAACTGTTTTGCCTCGAAGTCGTCCAGCGGGTCGGCCTCGGTTTCGCTCTCGTTCATCTGTGTCTCTCTAGGGCCGCCACCGGCGCGAAGATCAGCGCGCCATCTCGTAGAGGAAGTCGACGTGCCCCATCATCGTGCCGGTCAGACCCGTCACCTTCGGATTGCTGCTCTCGATGACGTAATACTCGTCGGGCGCATGGGCTCCGCTGCCATGGCCGAAGCCGAAATGCGAAGCGGGCAGACTGACCGGCGGTGAAGTGAACACCGATCCCGGCCATGAGCCGGCACGGCGCGGATTCAACGCGATGTCGACGCCGGCACGGCGATAGACCTCGAGCTGCGCTTGCACGATCCGCGCGTCTTCCGGCGTTTCGGTCGGGTCGTAGCCGCCGGTCACGTTGACTTCGATGTCGCCGAAACCACGCTTCTTGAGATGCGCGCGCAGCTTCGTTTCCGCTTCCGCGCGGGTCTGGTTCGGCACCAGGCGCAGATCCAGCTTCGCCGCCGCACGGCCCGGCAGGATCGTCTTTCCGCCGGGGCCGATATAGCCCGCGACCAAACCTTCGATGTTCACGGTCGGTTGCGAGACCAGCCGCTCCATCGCTTTGTCCCATGGCAAGTCGTCGATGAAATGCTGCACGCCGTAACGCTTCATCCAATCGGGACCGCTGGCGTTCGCCGCGTTCTGCGCGATGAGTGCGCGCTCGCGATCGCTCAACGGCCGCACATGCTCGAACCAGCCATCGATCGCAGGCGTATTACCGTCTTTCGTCACCAGCGTCTCCAACGCGGCGACGAGATGCCAAACGGGCGAATCCACCATCGCCTTGAAGCTCGAGTGGATGTCGCGCGCCGGTCCCCTGCCCCACGTCTCACCGCTCGACACGAGTTCGCATTCGATGATGCCTTTGGCGCCCAAGTCGGGCGTGACGGCGCCTGTCTTCGGGTCCTGCGAGGCGGCCGGCATGAACACGCCTTGAGCCTTCTTCAGCGCCGCCATGATGTCCGGCCGGCGCACGATCTGATGGAAATGCGGACTGCCGATCTCTTCCTCGCCCTCCGCCACGAACACCAGGTTGACCGGCGGCTTGCGCCCCATCTTGCGGAAGGCGTGCAACGCACCCAGAAACGCGCCCTCCGGTCCTTTCTGATTCACCGCGCCGCGTCCGATCATCACTTTGCCGTAGGGCGCGCGGTCGACGATCTTCGCCTCGAGCGGCGGCGAACTCCACTCCCTCGGATCGAACTGCTTCACATCGTACATGAAATAAAGAGCAACCGTCTTCGGCGCGCCCGCATCCAGCGTCGCAAAAACGCCGGGCACGCCGTCGGTCTTCACGATCTCCGCATGATCAAAGCTCGCGTCGCGCAGGAGCGAGGCCATGTAATCCGCGCCCTTGTCGACATTGCGCCCTTCCGCCGCGATCGTCGGGTTGCCGATCCAATCTCGAATCAGGGCGATGGTGTCGTCGCGCTGTCCGTCGACAGCCTTCTGAAATAGCGCGCGCTCAGGCGTCTCAGCCCGAGCGAGCCCGGGAATCATGGCAAGAGGCACGAAGGCTGCCGCGCCCTGCAGCACGTGACGGCGGCTTGTGTGCATCCGATTGCGATCGTCCATCGGCGTTCCCCTTCGTTTCGTCTCAAAGCGGGTTTTAGAGCGCGCCGACAAGCACGACAACGCACGGCGTGGCGTGGACCCTCATCCGTCTCGCTGCCTTTGGCAGCAAGCCACCTTCTCCCGCTGGGAGAAGGGAAAAAATCAAGAACGATTAGTACTTGTCCTTCTCCCTTGGGAGAAGGTGGCTCGCGGCGACGCCGCGAGACGGATGAGGGCCTACGCCACGCTGAGCGCTAACCGGCCTCGAGCAGCTTGGGCGCTGGTATTTCCTCGATCGCCGCGCGCTTCTCTTCGATCAACCGCGCAATCCGATCGGCAACGCGCGCCGCACCGCGACCGTCGAGGTTCATGCGTCCCGCCGCCGCCATGGCACGCCGCCGCTCGGGATCGCCTATGAGGCTCTGCACCGCCCCAGCGATCATCATATCGCTGACTTCACCGGCAACGCCCAGCGAAACGCCCATGCCGGCTCGCTCGAACGCGCTCGCTGACAACGCATGATCCGGTGTCAAACAGAGATAAAGCGCCGGTACACCGAGTGCGGCGAGTTCGTAAGCCGTGACGCCGAAGCTAATGATCCCGAGATCCGCCTCTGCCATCAGGCGCGGCAAATCGCTGGGCGCGCGGATGATTTCAAAGCGTGGCGCCACCTTGCCGATCTCCGCCTCGAGCAAAGTCGGAGCGCCGGGACCGAGCACAACCGTAACGCCGAAGGTCGATGGCAATTTGGAAAGCGCATCGACGACCGGCAACGTCAACCCCAACGGATCGGTGCCACCCATCGATACAAGGATGCGCGGACGCGCCGCACCAGGATGCATCGGTAAGCTCACATCTTGGCCGAGGATCACCCACTCCCAGCCGACCAGCGGTTCGTTTTCGGCGCCCTCCCAATTCAGAGCGAAAACTTGCGGCACCGGCGGATAGATCGCGAAATCGGCGCTCAGTCGACGCGGCGAGGCATCGTCGATCACGCCCACGACGGCGCCTGTTCCCCGCAGCCTCAGCACGGACGTGGCCGAAAGTTTCGTGCGGATATCCAGCACGACAGCCAGGGCCTCATGTTTCTCGGCGAGTTCCAGCAGCCAGTCGCACTCGTCCATGCCGTGCGGCATCGTCTCGACCGGAAAGTCTTCCGACACCACGGGGTCGGTGCCAACCTTGTCGGGGTTCATGGCAAACCGCACGCCGAAGCCGTGCGCGTCGCGCAGCTGGCGCGCCAGGCTCAGGCAGCGTTTGACATGGCCCAGTCCGGTCGCACCGCCGCCGTCGCAGCGAATCAACACCGTGCCGCTCCGCGCTGTCACGGCTTTCTGATGTACGTGGGCATTAAGCTCAAGAAGGGACGGCTCGCGATTGAGAAGCGCAACCAAGTCGGTCAACGTTGCCTCGCCCGCCTGTGCATGAAGCCGCTCGTAGATCGTTTCGATGAAGGTCACATCGGCCGGTGTATCGACCGACAGCCTCGCGCCTTTGAACTGCCATTTCTTAGGCAGGTCGATCTGCGCCACTTTGATGAAATCTGGGTGAAGTTTGAAATACGCCGACACGTGTTCGCGCGCGACCGGATCGCTGTGCGCCATCAGCACCAGCTTGTCGAGTGCCCAGCGCGACATCGGATCCGCCCCGTCATGGATCGCCGAGAGTCCGGGCCTCAGCGTCACGAAATCCGAATGTGTCCGCATCATTTCGCGGATCAGATAGTCGACAAATCCGGCATCGACGAGCGGCGCGTCCGCATTGACGCGAACGACAATGTCGGGGTCGACGACATGCGCGGCAAGCGCGAAACGCCCGAGCACGTCGTCTTCCGGTCCGCGCACGACTGTCACGCCTTGAGCTTCGGCAAACTCGGCGAGCGGATCGTCCGCCGGATCCGTCGTCGTTGCGATAACGATCGTCTTGATCAGCTCGGATTTCCGCAAGCGATGAATGACGTGCCAAAGCAACGGCCGCCCGACGACTTCCTTCAACACCTTCCCCGGCAGCCGCGTCGAGCGCATGCGCGCCTGAACCACGGCGGCGATATGCAGCTTCTTGCTCATCTCAGGCAGCCTCTCCCCGATACGTCCGGCGAATGTGTTTGAGCGGGCGCAATCCGTCCGCAGGATCGGCGCGCCAATCGCGATCCGCGAGTTCGCTGGGCAGCGCACGCTTCAGCCCGTCGCCGTCGGCCCGTTCGCCGTCACGCACCATCGCGATCACCGGCGCCATCTGCTCGGGCAACCAGCAATGGCCGGCCGCGTACTCGGCGCCGTTGCGGTCGAGATCGAGATGGAATTCGACCATCGGCGCCTGCCAGCGTCCGACCGCGCGCAAGATGACGCCCGGCGACACGGTATGGTCCGACCAACCGCAGGGGAAACCCGTCGCCTCCGCGATCGTCTTCATCGCGGCGAGGTTCGCTTCCTCGATCGGCGTCGGATAGGCCGAGACCGTGTGCAGCAGCGTTACGTCTTTCGCTCCCGAGCGGCGAAGGACGCCGGCTGCGTGATGCACTTCCGGCAGCGTCGCCATTCCACACGAAAGGATCACCGGCTTACCGGTCTTGGCGCATGCCTCGAGCAACGCGTCCCACATCAACTCATAGGACGCGACCTTGAAGGCATCGACGTGCGGCGAGAGCTCCGCGACGGCCTTGAGATAGAAAGGCGTGCAGATGAACTGAACCGCCCGCTCGCGGCACCGCTGCGCGATCGGCCCCAAAAACGAGACGGGGAGTTCCCATTCTTTGCGCGCGCGGTGCTTGGCGCTCTTCGCCAGGATCTCCGGCGCGAACATTTCGTCGATCTTGAAGAGCTGGAATTTGACGGCATCGCAGCCGATTTCAGCTGCCTTGTCGATAAAGGCGAAGGCGCGATCGAGATCGCGATCGTGATTGCTGGAGACCTCGGCAATGAAAAGGCACGCCATCGCGCTGGGCCCCCACGCCCGACTCACTAACAACGGTTAACCAAATTTAAAGCCGCAAACCGTTACCAACCTCTGAACAGGGGACCGATTCTCATGCGCTCAGCTTCCGCCGCGCGCCTAGCCGACCAGACCATTCATGAGGGCGGACACGAGGGGCCGCTGCTCGACGAGGTCAAAGGCTACAAGATCATCGACTGCAAGCCGTGCGGCTTTCGCCACGTGCTGCCGCTGCCGAAACCAGACGCTCTCGAGACCGCCTATAGCGAGGCCTATTACCGCGACGAAAAGCCGACCTACATCGCGCGCGCCAAGGAAGACGCCGAGTGGTCGAAGCTCGCGTGGAACGACCGGCTGACCCTGTTCGAAGAGTTGCTGTCGAGCGAAACAAAGCCTCTGCACGTCCTCGACATTGGTTGCGGTCCGGGTTGGTTTCTGAGTGCGGCGCGCGAACGCGGCTGGCAGACACGCGGCGTCGAGCCGTCGAAGCAAGCTGCGGCCCATGCGCAAAGCCTCGGCCTCAATGTTGCCGATGTCATGTTCGACGCCGGCGTCGCTTCGTGCCTTCAGCCCGCGCACGTCGTTCACCTCAACAACATGCTCGAACACGTCGCGGACCCGATCGAACTCTTGAATAATGCGATTTCGCTGACGCGGCCGGGCGGCATCGTCTGCGTCGGCGTCCCGAATGATTACAACGGCTTTCAGGAAGCGGTTCGCCGCAACGGCGAAGATCCGTGGTGGATCGTGCCGCCGCATCATTTGAACTATCTGAGCTTCAAGAGTCTTGAAGAATTGCTGGAACGTTTGGGCCTACGCATCGTCGACACCATGACGAGCTTCCCGATGGAGCTCTTTCTGCTGATGGGCGACAATTATGTAGGCAACGACGCGATCGGCCGCGTGGTTCACTCGAAGCGCAAGCGCTTCGACCTGGCGCTCGAAAAGGTGGGCATGGGCGAAACCCGCCGCAAGTTCTATCGCGCGCTGTCGAACGCCGGTCTGGGCCGCGAGGCCGTGGTCATCGCCCGCAAACCGAAATAAGGGAAATGTCGGGCACCACGCAGCCGTTCTTCATCGTCTCGTCCGGACGGTCCGGCACGGCGATGATGGAGCGCCTGTTTGCCCTCTTCCCGCAGATCGACATGCACCACGAATACATGGTGCATCACATTCAGCCCGCGGCTTGCGCCTACCAGATGGGCATTCTCGATGCCGATCATGTGCTCGATGTTCTTCGGCTGACACACGGTTCTGCCGTGCATTATTCCGCTTCGCCGACCTGGGGCGACGCATCCAACAAATTGTCGTGGGTCATTCCGCTTCTGGAACGGCTCTTCCCGGCAGCGCGCTACGTCCATCTGGTGCGCGACGGCCGCAAGGTCGCGAGCTCTTATTTCCATAAGCTTGGCGCCGAGTGCTACGACGACGCGTCAACCGCGATCATGCAGGCATTCTACGACGCCGACGGCGTTCTTCCCGCCCCGCCTCCGGAGAAGAAATATTGGTGGCCGCTTCCGCGCCACGATGATCCTGTAGCGCGCGACTTCCGCGGCTTCGATCAGTTCGAGCGCATCGCCTGGCATTGGTCCGAGATCAACCGCACGATCGCACGCGATCTGGAATCCATCCCGCAAGAACGCCGTCACTTCGTTCGGCTTGAAGATCTGGTGACGCGCGCGCACGCGCGTTCAGACCTTCTTAACTTCCTGGGCTTGCCTTGGGATGATCGCGTCGCCGGCCTGCTTGCGCGGCCTCACAACGTCAATCGTCCGGAAGACTACCCGCTGACCCCGATGCAGAGCGAACAGCTCTGGCGCCTCGCCGGCGACATGATGCGTCAGTTCGGCTACCACGAGCGTCCGGAATATCGCGTAGCGTATCGCGGTTAGAGTCATCTTAACCACAAAGGTCGTCTCTTAAGCCCACGCAAACCAGAGCGGGACGCCGCTCGAATCTCGTGGGCTATCTATGTCCGAAACTTGCGACTTGTGCGGCAACGCAGCGCTCGAACAGGTCTATGCGCCGCAAGGCTCCGTACGACGCCTCACTGTGTGGCTCTGCACCCACTGCGGTCTCGTCCAAAGCCTTCCACGTATCGATCATGCACCGCGGCGCAAGGCGTCGGTTTCCGCCGATGCCGACTGGGGAAACGTGCGCTACGGCAAAGGTTTCAGAGCCGAAGCGAATCTTTCCACGCTCAAGCCTTTTCTCGCAAAGCATCGCCCGCTGCGTGTGCTCGACGTCGGTGCGAGCCGCGGCGCGTTTTCACTTGAGATGAAGGCCGTCTATCCGAACGCCGACATCATCGGTCTCGAACCCGACGAGCGCGTTGTCGGGGCGTGGGCGAAGAAGCCCGGCTTCAGCTGGCTGCACGCGCGTCTTGAAGAAACGCGCCTCCAACCTGAAAGCTTCGATCTGATCTACTCCTGCCACACGTTGGAGCATGTGAAGAGCGGTCGCGACGCGCTCCGCCACCATTGGGAAGCGCTGAAACCGCGCGGCCACTTGCTGATCGAAGTGCCGAACCTCGCGATGATCGGGCTGTCCGACATCGTCGAAGAGTTCTTCATCGACAAGCACCTCTATCATTATTCGGTTGCGACGCTGTCGCGTCTGTTGTTGGCAGCAGGCTTCCGCGTCGTCACGCTTGCCGATCCACGCGACGTCGTCAATGTAACGATCGTGGCGGTGAAGGCCGAGGCCGGCGTCGTTCCGATCGAGTCCAATCCGCGCGAAGTCGAATCCGCAACGGCGCTGATCTCGTCTTACCACGCTGTCCGCCTGCGGAACCTGAATGCACTCACTCGCGTCGCGCGCATGATCGATGAGATGGCGCCGCGCAAGGTCGCGATCTGGGGCGCGGGCCGCCTGCTCAACAGCCTCATCCAGAACGGCGGCCTGAAGCCGGCATCGCTCGCAGCGGTCGTCGATAAACACTTGGTGCGCTACGCCAGCGACGCGCACGGCGTTCGCCTTACCGCACCAACCGAGTTGGCGAGCGTGAAGCCCGACGTCGTCGTCGTGATGTCGCGCAGCTTCGCCAACGAAATCCGCGAGGAAGCGCAAGCACGCGTCCCCGGCTGCGAGGTCATCGCTTACGCCGACCTCCTCGCTCGCGCCAAAACACAAGCAGCGGCTTGAGAAGACAGATGAACGCAACACTGCAAGTCGCCCAGCTCAAGCAAACGATCGGCTCACCTGCGCCGCACATCGCGCAACTCGAAGCTGTCGCCGCCGAGATTCGCCGTATCGCAATCGCCGCGATCTATCACGCGACGTCCGGCCATCCCGGCGGCTCGCTCTCGTGCGCCGATATCCTCGCCGTGCTTTACGGGACGGTGCTCAACCTCCCGACGTCCGATAATCCGGACGTCGACCGCGACCGCTTCGTTCTGTCGAAAGGTCACGCTGCACCGGCGCTCTATGCGACGTGGGCCGCGTACGGATTGATGTCGCAAGCCGAGGCGCTGACGTTGCGCAAGCTCGGCAGCAGAGCCCAAGGCCACCCGCACGTCCTCGACTGCCCGCTCGCCGAGTCGAGCACCGGTTCGCTTGGTCAAGGCTTCTCGGTCGCGATCGGCATGGCGATGGGCTTGCGGCTGCAAGTGCGCAGCCCTCGTGTCTACGCGCTGCTTGGCGACGGCGAACTGCAAGAAGGCGAAGTCTGGGAAGGTGCGATGTGCGCCGCTCACCATGGTCTCTCGAACCTGTGCGCCGTCATCGACTACAACAAGCTCCAATCCGACGATCGCAACGCGGCGATCATGGGCCTCGAGCCGCTCGCGCAAAAATGGCGCGCCTTCGGGTGGAACACGCTCGAGATCAATGGCCACGATATTCCGGGCATCTTGGCGGCGTTCGACACGGCGAAGAACGAACTCAGTCTGCCGACCGTCATCATCGCCCATACGACCAAGGGCAAGGGCGTCGGCTACATGGAAGATCAACCGCTTTGGCACGGCAGCGTGAAGCTGACGCCGGAGCAAGTGCAACAAGCGTTGACAGCGCTGGGCACAGAAACCTCAAAGATCGAGAGCCTCATCAATGGCCGTGGTTGAGAAAGCAGCGCCGCATCTGATCGGCACCAGCGGCGACTCGCTGCGCGAAGCCTTCGGCAAAGCGCTGGTCGAGTGGTCGCGCGAGCGGCCCAACGTCGTCGTGCTCGACGCGGATATCGCGGGCGGCACCGGCGCACATCATTTCCGTAAGGCGCAACCGCATCGCTTCTTCCAGTTCGGCATCGCCGAACAGAACATGATGGCGGCAGCTGGCGGCATGGCGGCGACAGGCCTCATTCCGGTCGTGACGACCTTCGCCGTCTTTTGTCTGCGCGCCGTCGAGCAAGCACGGCTTTCGATTGCCTACGCAAAGCGCAACGTGAAGATCGTCGCCAGCCATCCCGGCATCGATACCGGTCCCGACGGCGGCTCCGCCCAGGCACTTGAAGATATGGCGGCGTTTCGCGCGATCCCGGGCATGACGGTGATCTCGCCTGCCGACGCGGAAGAGATGCGCCAGGCCACGCGCGCCATTCTCGATTTCGATGGCCCGGTCTACATGCGCACGGGCCGCAGCCCATCGGCGCGTCTTTTCAATCCGGCACACAAATTCGAGATCGGCAAAGGTCAGATCCTGCGCGACGGCCGCGACGTCACCATCGTCGCCTGCGGCGTCGAAGTCGCCCGAGCACTCGAAGCGGCCGAGTTGCTTGCCGTCAGCAAGGTTTCGGCGCGCGTCGTCAACATGCCGACGATCAAACCCATCGACGCGCAGCTCCTCGCCGAGGCCTCTGCTGAAACTGGCTGCATCGTTACCGCGGAAGATCACAACATCCACGGCGGTCTCGGCGGCGCGGTCGCCGAAGCGATCGCGCAAACGTATCCCTGCCCGATCGAATTCGTCGGTGTGCGCGATCAGTTCGGTCAATCCGGCGAACCGGAAGAACTCGCCGAGCACTATGGCCTCACGGCTCCGCACATTGCCGCCGCGGCTCAACGCGCGATCGCGCGCAAGATCGGCAGCCGCCAATGAGCTCGCTCAAGGGCCGCACGGCCTTCGTCACGGGCGGCAGCCGCGGCATCGGCAAGGCGATCGTGAAAAAGCTCGCAAGCCACGGTGCCCAGGTCGCCTTCACCTACCGCGCCGCACGCGGCGAGGCTGACGCAGTCGCCGCGGCGACGGGCGCCTTGGCGGTCGAGATGGACGTGAGGGATCGGCAAAGCGTCGCGAACGCGCTGGAGCAAGGACTCGCAAAGCTGGGCTCGCTCTCGATCCTCGTCAACAACGCGGGCATCAACAAGCCCACCGACTTCGATCAGATCACGGACGAAGATTGGGACGACATCCTTACTGTAAATCTCAAAGGCCCGTTCGTCTGCTCGCAGGTAGCGCTTCCGCATCTTCGACGCGCCGGCGGCGGCTCAATCGTCCATATTGGCTCCGTCAGCGGACAATACGGCGGCCCGCGCACTGCGCATTATGCCGCCTCGAAAGCCGGGTTGATTTCGCTGAGCCAAGTCATCGCCCGCTTCGGCGCCAAGTGGAACATCCGCTCAAACGTCGTCGCCGCCGGCCTGATCCAATCTGAGATGGCCGCGAGCGGCATGGCCTCGCCCGCTGTTGCCAAAGCCGCCGAAACCATCGTGCTCGGCCGGCTGGGCACGACCGAGGAAGTCGCCGACGCCGTGGCGTTCTTGGCGAGCGACGCCTCGCGCTACATCACCGCGCAGACAATCAACGTCAACGGGGGCCTCTACTTTTGAAGACGCTCTTGATCGTCTCCGGCGGGATTGAGGCGACGCACGGTGTCCGCCGCGCGAAGGAGCTTGGCCATCGCGTTGTCGTCAGCGACATGAATCCGGCCGCGCCTGGATTTGCCTTCGCCGACGATCATCTCATCGCGTCGACCTACGATGCCGACGCGACGGCAGCAGCAGCCGAGCACTATCACAGGACCGTTAGCCCCATAGACGGCGTCATCACTATCGGCGCCGACGTACCGTTGACCGTGGCAACGATCGCGCATCGCTTGCGCATTCCAGGCATTCCCGTTGAAGCCGCCGCACTCGCACAAGACAAGCTTGCAATGAAGCAGCGTTTCGCTGCCGCGGGGATTCCTGTGCCGTGGTTCGCTTCTGTTCCGTCTGCCGCCACGCTTGAACGCATCGTCGCCGAACGTGGCGCCAACCTCGTCGTCAAGCCCGTCGACAGCCGCGGCGGCCGCGGTGTGCAACGCCTGCGCGACGGCCTCGATCTTCGCGATGCGTGGGAGCGCGCCGCCGAGCAATCGCCCACTCGCCGCGTCATGGTCGAAGCCTATCTGCCCGGACCGCAAGTTTCGACGGAGTCGATCCTAATCGACGGCCAAGGCTTCACGCCGGGGTTTTCCGACCGCAACTACGAACACTTGGAGCGCTACGCACCCTATTTCATCGAAAACGGCGGCGATCTCCCGAGCCATTTGCCACCCGCGACGCAAGAGGCGGTGAAGAAAACCGTTGAAGCCGCGGGCCGCGCGCTCGGCATAACGACCGGCAACATCAAGGGCGACGTTGTGGTCGTCGACGGCAAACCGCATGTCATCGAACTCGCCGCCCGCGCCTCCGGTGGCTATTTCTGCACGCGGGAGATACCGCTCAACACCGGTGTCGACTTCATCGGCACGGTGATCAAGCTCGCGCTCGGCGAACGGGTCGATCCAGCCGACCTGACGCCGAGATCGTTCACACCGGTCGTCCAGCGCTACGCATTTCCGAAGCCCGGCCGCGTCACATCCGTTTCCGGTGCCGAGTCGGCTCGCACGATGCCCGGCGTGGAAGAACTGCTGGTAACCGTCAAAGCGGGCGACACGATCCGGACGCCAACCGACTCGAACTGTACCGCCGCAATGGTGCTTGCGACCGGCGCAGACCCTGTCGCTGCGAAAACGAACGCCACGCGCGCGCTCGATGCGCTCAAGATCGAAACGGTGGCGGCATGAATATCCTGGTCGTTGCCGCTCATCCAGACGATGAAGTGCTCGGCGCCGGCGCCACCATCGCGCGCCATGCGAAGGCCGGAGACAAGGTCACCACGCTCATTCTCGCGACCGGCCTCGACTCGCGCGGTCAAGCCGACAGCGGCGCTCACCGGAAGTTGCGCGCGCAAGCCGACAAGGCTGCCGCCATCGTCGGCACGCACGAGCTGCGCTTCGCAAGCTTCCCCGATAACCGGATGGACTCGGTCGCTCTGCTCGATGTGGTGAAGACGATCGAAGACATTGCTGAGCGCAGCAATCCCGAGATCGTCTACACGCATTGCGCACGGGATCTGAACGTCGATCACGAGATAGCCGCCCGCGCCGTGGTGACCGCCTTCCGGCCGCAGCCGGGTGCGAGCGCAAAACGAATTCTGTCGTTCGACGTACCGTCGGCGACCGATTGGAATCCGGCCGCGGCGCCATTCGCGCCGACAACCTTCATCGACGCCAGCGAAACGCTCGACACCAAGCTGAAGGCGATGGCCTGCTACGAGGAAGAGCTGCGCCCATTTCCGCACGCGCGCTCGCTCGAAGCGATCCGCGCTCGCGCCGTTGCCTGGGGCACGCATGCCGGACTTGCCGCCGCCGAGCCCTTCGAACTGCTGCGTGAGATTGTGCGATGACGAACGCACTTCGCGACATGCCGATCCTCTTCGTCGGCGCACGCATCGTCGGCAAGCAATGTCTAACGGCAGCGCTGAAGGCAGGAGCGAACGTCGCTGGGCTGCTCTATCTCGACGACAAGAAGGCAGGCGTCACGGTTGCGCACACGCAATTCGACGAGGTCATAGCGCAGTACGCGCTGAATGCCCGTCCGTTCGCCTCGCTCAAAGGCGAGGAAGGCATCGGTCACCTTGATTGGGCGAAGACGTTCGCGCCACGCCTCGGCGTCGTCTGCGGTGTTTCCGAGCTCATCCGCGACGATCTTCTGACACTCCCCTCGCTCGGTTTCATCGGCATGCATCCGACGATGCTTCCGATTGGGCGCGGTCGCGCGCCGATTCCATGGGCGATCATCCTGGGTCTCAAGGAAACCGGCGTGACGTGGTTCTACGTCGATCCCGGCGCGGACACCGGCGACATCTTGATTCAGAATGCGGTGCCTGTCCTCGACACGGACACCTCGGCGACGCTTGGCGCGCGCACGGACGACGTAGCCGCGGAGCTTCTGTGCAAAGCGTTGCCGCTGCTCGCCAGCGGCCGCGCGCTCCGCATCAAGCAAGACGAGCGCGCCGCAACCGTTTGGCCTCGCCGCCGGCCGGAAGACGGAATTATCGACTGGAGCCGTGATGCTGGTGCGCTTTGCCGCTGGATCCGGGCACTGACGCACCCCTACCCCGGCGCATTCACCTACCTCACGGGCCGCAAACTGTGGATCTGGTCGGCAGAACGCGCCTCCGTTCCGCTTGCAGGCGCGCCCGGTGAAGTGCTTGCCGTCGACCATCGCGGCGCACTGGTTTCAACCGGCAAGGGGCTCCTCAACATCACACACGTGCAGTGGGATGGCCGCCCCGAGGCTTCGGCTCTCGAAGCGGGGATCAAGCCACACATGCGCTTCGGTCAGTTGTTGGCCGCATGAGCACGCTCAACGTCTTCGCCCTGTTTCACTTGAATCTGGCCTTTTCTTCGATCGAAGAGGAGCAACGCACGGCGGTTATCGAGCGCTGCTACTGGCCGTTGCTGCGCCTTCCCGATTTGATCGGGGCACCGATCGCGATCGAAGCGACGGGCTACACGCTCGAAACGATTGAAAAGCTCGATCGATCTTGGATCCTCGAACTGAAGCGCCTCGTCGCCAATGGCAGCGTCGAATTCGTCGGCTCCGGCTACGCGCAAATCATTGGCCCGCTTGTGCCCGCTCGCGTCAACGAAGCAAATCTACATCACGGCCATCAAGTCTATCGTCAGCTGATCGGCGTCACGCCCAACGTCGCATTGATCAACGAACAAGCCTACGCCGCCGGTCTCGTTCCGATCTACAAGGATGCTGGCTATCAAGCCGTACTGATGGATTGGGACAATGTTGCAAGCCATCACGCGGATTGGGACGGCGAGCTTCGCTATCACCCGCAGCGCGCCGCCGGCACCGGTGGCACCGAGATTGGCCTCCTGTGGACGCACACGATGGCGTTCCAGAAACTCCAGCGCTTTGCACATGGCGACATCGAACTCGGCGACTATCTGAGCTGGATCGCGAGCCAGCGCGGGTTGTTGCCTCGCATACTGCCGCTCTACAGCAACGACGCCGAAACCTTCGACTTCCGCCCTGGTCGCTTCCACACGGAAGAAAAGCTCCGCGGCAACGAGTGGGCGCGCATCGCGGCCGCATGGCGTACGCTGCGCCATGTTCCGGGCGTCAACTTCACCACCCCTTCGCAAGTCTTCGTCGAAACAAGCGCTCCCTTCACCAACGAGCTGCTTACGCTGCAGACACCGGATTATCCGATACCGGTGAAGAAGCAGCCGAAATACAACGTCACCCGTTGGGCCGTCTCCGGCCGCGATGATCTCGCCGTCAACGCCGCCTGCTATCGCATCTATCGCGCGCTCTCCGACAAAAACGTCGAGGCACCCGATGCATGGCGCGAGCTCTGCTATCTCTGGTCGAGCGATTTTCGCACCCACATTACTGAGAAACGCTGGACGCAGTATCGAGAGCGTTTAAGTGCAGCCGAAGCGAAGCACGCCGGCCCGCGCCATATGGCCCACAACCTATCGCGAGAGCCGAACCTCGCCGACGGACGCTGGATCGAGATAGAAACGCCGGCGCTGCGCGTCGTCCTGAATCGACGCCGCGTCTGCGCGATCCACGAGATCACAGCCGCGGGCGACAACCGTCCGGCCATGCTGGGCTCTTTGCTGCACGGCCACTACGACGACATCGATCTGCAATACGACTGGTACACGGGCAACTGCGTTTTCGAAGCTCCCGGCATGCCCAAAGTCACCGATCTCGAATGGACCGAGCCCGCCGTTTGGCAGGATGAAGAGACCGGCGACGTTCTGCTCGATTGCCGCGTCGACACGCCGCTGGGGCCGATCAACAAATCCCTGCGCTTCAGCTCCTCCGAGCCGCGCGTCGACTTCGATCTGACGTTTTCCTGGAAGGACTGGGGTCGCGGCTCCCTTCGGCTCGGACATTTCTTACTCAATCCTGAAGCCTTCGACCGGGCATCCCTCACCTTCCGCACGCACAACGGCGGGCGCGATGCCGAAGAATTTCCCATGGCCTCGAAGGAGATCGATCACGGCAAGGCAATTTCGTTCCTCGTCTCCGCGAAGACCGGCCTCGGCATGACTGAGGGCCGTATCAGCATCGGCGACAACGAGCGCCGTTTCACCGTCGAGGTCGATCAGTCGATAGCGCCTCTCGTCGGCCTCATGCAGAGCCAGCCCTCGAGCGACGGCCTCTTCTGCCGGTTGATGCTCTCAGCACTCGAGCTCGACGATACGCGCAAGCCCGCCGCCTCATCCGAGCCCCACCGATTCCGCTTCGCGTTGACGCTTTCGTAACCCCGTCTAACGCCTTGTAAACGCACCGCTTTTTCACGCGGTCTTAAGCGGGCGTCGGTAACCTTAATGCCAGGTGCACTCCTGACTTGAGTTATCGAATGACCAACACAGTTCCTCTGCCGCACTTCGCCACCGACGACGACGAAGCCATGCCGGAGTCGCATATCGCTCAGCAATGCGCGCGCGACTTCCTTCACCCGTCGATCGATCTCAACGGTCGCACGGTGCTGGTCACCGGCGGCACTGGGTCCTTCGGCAAGCATTTCGTCAAGACTGTGATCCAGCGCTTCAAGCCGAAGCGGCTCATCATCTTTTCGCGCGACGAGCTCAAGCAGTACGAAATGGCGCAGAGCTTTCCGCAGGAAAAATACCCCTTCATGCGCTTCTTCATCGGCGACGTCCGCAGTGCGGACCGCCTCGAGATGGCGATGCGCGACGTCGACTACGTCGTCCACGCCGCGGCGCTGAAGCAGGTTCCGATCGCCGAATACAATCCCTTTGAGTGCATCGCCACCAACGTCATCGGCGCCGAAAACGTCGTGCAAGCCGCGCTCCGCCGCGGCGTCAAGCGCGTCATCGCGCTCTCCACCGACAAGGCCGCAAATCCGGTCAATCTTTACGGCGCATCCAAGCTCGCAGCTGACAAGATCTTTGTTGCCGCTAACAATTTGGCTGGTGCCGACGGCTGCCGCTTCGGCGTCGTGCGCTACGGCAATGTCGTCGGCTCGCGGGGCAGCGTCATGCCTCTGTTCCAGAAGCTGATCGACGAGCACGCCGAAGCGCTGCCGATCACCGACCCGCGCATGACCCGCTTCTGGATCACGTTGACCCAAGGCGTCAATCTCGTTCTCTCCTCGATGCAGATGATGCAAGGCGGCGAGATCTTCGTTCCCAAGATCCCGTCGATGAGCACGACCGAGCTCGCACGCTCGATGGCCCCGAAGATGCCGCAAAAGGTTATCGGCATCCGCCCCGGCGAGAAGCTGCACGAGATCATGATTCCGGCCGACGACTCGCGTCAAACGCTCGAGCTCGCCGACCGCTACATCATCCTGCCGAGCTTCTTCGCCGTCCAGCGCGAGCGCTACCTGTCGCAAGGCGCGCGTCCCGTGCGCGAAGGTTTCGCCTATTCGAGCGACGCCAATCCTGAGCGCCTCGACGCTCGTGGATTGCAGGCGATGCTGGTTGAAAACTTCGCATGAACGCTGGCGTCAAACCGCCGTTTCTCCCTTACGGGCGGCAGGTCATCGAAGACGATGACATCGCCGCCGTCGTCGCCACGCTGAAAGGCGACTACCTGACGACCGGTCCACGCGTCGCTGAATTCGAAGCGGCGCTTGCCGAGGCGACCGGCGCCAGACACGCTATTGCCTGCTCCAATGGCACGGCCGCGTTGCATCTTGCTGCACGCGCATTGGGCCTCGGGGCCGGCACGACGACAATCGTCCCCGCCATCACCTTTCTTGCCAGCGCCAACGCGATTCGGCTTCACGGCGGTGACGTCGTTTTCGCGGACGTCGATCCCGACACGGGCCTAATGCGGCCGCAAGATTTGACCGACGCGCTTGCCCGCTGCCCGGGCGGACGCGCCGACGCCGTCGTCAACGTCCATCTCACGGGCCAATGCGGCGACATCGCCGGTATCCAACGCGTGGCCAAATCAGCCGGCATGCGTGTCATCGACGATGCCTGCCACGCACTCGGCACCAACGTCCGGATCAATGATGTGACGCATCGGATCGGCGGCAACGACTATGCCGATCTGACCTGCTTTTCCTTTCACCCGGTGAAGACCATCGCCATGGGTGAAGGCGGCGCCGTAACCACGAGCGATCCCGATCTGGCGAAGTTCATTGCCCGTGACCGCAGCCACGGCATGTCGCGCGACCCGCAGTCCTTCACGCAAGCCGAGGACGCTCTCGACGGCAACGGTGAAGTGAATCCCTGGTACTACGAAATGGCGGAGCCCGGTCTCAACTACCGGGTCCCCGACGTCTTGTGCGCGCTGGGCATCAGCCAACTGACCAAGCTCGGCCGCTTTGTCACGCGCCGCCGCGCGCTCGTCGCGAGCTACGACGCGCTGCTGAAGCAGCTGGCGCCGCACGTCACCCCGCTACACCGCACGCCGAACGTCGATCCCGCTTGGCATCTCTACGTCGCGCTGATCGACTTCGACGCGCTGGGCCTTAGTCGGGCCGACGTGATGCGCCGGCTCGCGGCACAGGGCATCGGAACGCAAGTCCACTATTTCCCCGTCCATCGCCAGCCCTATTACAAGGCGATGAATCCAAATCTCATGCTTCCTGGCGCGGAGGCGTATTATCGGCGCTGCCTAACGCTGCCGCTCTATCCATCGATGAGTACGGACGACGTCACGCGCGTCGTATGCGCGCTCAAACGCGCGATCAGAGGCTAGATCGTCTCGTCCACGACGTGACTGTCGAGCCCTTCAAGCTCGCGCAGACGGTGCGCCATGCGCAACACCTGTTCGACCGGATATTGCCAAACGACTTCGCCGGTCTCCGCATTGATTGAGCGATAGACGAATGTATTGGCCGCCTCGTCGCGCGTAATGGTCAAGCGTGTGCTCGGTTCTGCCTTCACGACCGGTTCGACAGGCTTTTCTATATGCGTTTGTTTCGACGGCTTGACGTCGGACGGCGCTTGCGTGGCGCCCTGCGTCGTGTCGTTGGCGCGCTTAGCCACGGGCCGCGGCGCGGCGGCGGCACTGGCAGCGGAAATTTGCATCGAGTCTGTCATCTTCCGAGTATCCGGCCCTTTCAGCCGAATCTCCCTAATTCAACCCGCCCTCCGACCCAGCGAGTCCACCGCGCTACTGTTCGCGGCGTCGAATTAAGAGCGAAGTGCGGAGCGGCTAGTACGCAGCCGCTCCGACTTCACCAGTCCCTCCGGTTTTACCGGAAGAGTGCCAAGACCACGGACGGCGCCTGGTTGGCGATCGCCAGCGACTGAATGCCAAGCTGCTGCTTCGTCTGCAGAGCCTGCAATCGCGCGCTTTCGGTAGCCAAGTCGGCGTCGACGAGATTGCCGATACCATTCGTCAATTCGTCGGACAGCTTCGTCACGAAGTCCTTGTGAATGCCGAGCTTCTTGCTGTCCGTGCCGAGCTGGGCCAGTGCCAGGTTCAGCGCGTTCAACGAGTCCTCGATCGTCGTGATCATCGCGCTCGCGTCCGACGCCGTCGAAATCGTATCGGTCGTGCCGATCGAGATGTTCGAGCCGCCGAGCGACAAGTCGCGGGCCGTCACGGTCAAGAAGGCGTCGCCGGCGGCGTTCGCCAGCGCCTGCAACGTGCTCGTCGAGCCGTCGATCAGGTTGATGCCGTTGAAGCTCGCGTTCGAAACGATGTTCGCGACCTGATCGCGAAGAGCCTCGAAGTCGGCGTTGTAGGCGTCGCGCGAGTTTTGGTCGAGCGAGCCGTCCGACGCGGCCAGAGCCTTCGCCTTCATCTCGGTCAGAAGGTCCGAGATCGACTGACCGGCGGCAACGGCGACGTCCGTGGCGCTGGTCGCACGATCAAGGCTGTTCTGGACCGAGGTCAAGGACGCCACATCCGAACGCATCGACTGAGCGATCGCATAAACGGCGCCGTCGTCCTTCGGACCCGAAACGCGCAGGCCGGTGTTGATCCTGTTCTGAGTTTCGGTGAGCGCCTTGTTGGTCGCGTTCAAATTTTGAAGAGCGATATAGGCGCCGTAGTTGGTATTCACGGAAAGCATGCGAGACCTCCATTCTGGTCGTATGTTGGCGTTTTGCCGCAAGGGCGCACGTCGCCCTCGCCCACTGCCGTCGCAAGGCTCGTACCTGACAATCCGCCGCTTTCCGTTCAGTGTTGAGCAACCATGGCCATGGCTTGCCTGTCGGCAAAATCGACCCGGCAAACAATTCGAAAGCATACGGCGACGAGGAAATTCTTGCCGGTCCGAACCGGTTGACCCGGCAAATTCTGCCGCCGGGCGGCAATTCCTGCCGAGTGCGACCCCCTGAAATCAGCAACAGATGTGTGACCAGCGCCAAACACGATCCAAGCGGTTTCCGTGAATATTATCTTGGATCAAGGAGTCGACCGAGTGAAAGAAAGTCGTCGACCGACAACGATCGAGGATAGCTACAAGAGCACCGCCACGCTCAATCCGCCAAGGAGTTCGCTCGCAAGACAGCGTGTGATGCGCTAGGACTGGCTTCGCTAGACCGCCTCATGCCGCGCGCCCGCAGCGCCGGACGGAGATACCTATGAGCGAGCCCATTCTCGAGCCGGAACTTCCAATCGTCGATCCACACCATCACCTTTGGGACCGGCCGACCGCGATCCTCCGCGACCTGCCGCCGTCCGATCACGGCTTCATGGATATCATTCGTGACATCCCACGCTATCTGCTGGACGAGCTCCTCAAGGACGTGACCTCAGGCCACAACATCCGCGCAACCGTGTACATGGAGTGTGGCGCCATGTACCGCGCCGACGGACCCGAAGCGCTCAAGTGCGTCGGCGAGACCGAATTCGTAAACGGCATCGCCGCGATGACCGCCAGCGGACTCTACGGCGACGTGCGCGCCTGCGCCGGCATCGTCGGCCATGTCGACCTGCGCCTCGGCGACGCCGCGGAAGATGTGCTGCGCTCGCACATCGCGGCGGGTCACGGTCGCTTCCGTGGCATCCGTCACTCCGCCGCCTACGACGAAGATCCGAACGTGCTCGGGCCCCTCGCCGGCCGCTATCCGGAAGGCCTCTATAGCGACGGCAAATTCCGCGAAGGGTTCAAGCACCTGCACAAGCTCGGTCTCTCGTTTGATGCTTGGCTCGTGGAGCCGCAACTGCCTGACCTCATCGATCTCGCGCGCGCGTTCTCAGACACGACGATCGTGCTCGACCACGTCGGCACGCCGCTCGGCATCGGTCGCTACAAAGGCAAACGCGAGGAGCGGTTCAAGACCTGGACGGACAACATCAAGACGCTGGCTCAATGCCAAAACGTCTATGTGAAGGTCGGTGGCTTGCCGATGCCGTTCGGCGGCTGGCGCGCCCGGATGGCGGGACCGGACGAAACGTCGGAGACCTTGGCCGCGCAATGGAAGCCTTATGTCGAGACCTGCATCGAAGCGTTCGGCGCCAAACGCTGCATGTTCGAAAGCAATTTTCCGGTCGACCGCTTCGGCGCCACCTACCCGGCGCTTTGGAACGCGTTCAAACGCCTTGCAAAAAACTACACCCGCGACGAGAAGGCGGCCCTTTTCAGCGACACGGCAAAGCACGTCTACCGGTTAAACGTGAGCTAACGGCAGCTTTGCCCATGCCCGTCGCAGCGAGCGACGGAACCGCGCGGCTGCCCAGTTGAAACAGACGCACGGATCGTTGCTCGCGATGGGGAAACATGCGTCTCGCTTTGGGTTGCGCTGCACTCGTCTTTGGCTCGCTATTGCCGACCACCCAAGCGATGGCGCAGGACTATCCGGCCTGCATGGCCGATGCAAGGCGCCTCTGTCCCGACGTCCAGCCCGGCGGCGGACGGATTGCCGCTTGCTTCCGCCAGCACAAGTCTGAGCTTTCCGATGCGTGTAAGCGAGAAATCGCCGCCAGCCGCAATGCGCAAACAAGCACGCACCTGGCGCCGACCGATGCACCGGATGCGGTGCCGCCCGATCAGCGGCAAACATACGAGGCACTGTCCCAAAGCCTTGCCGCCGCCCGCGCTCAATTTCATCCGGAGTCCGTCGCGGGTCTTTCAAAGCCCGAATACTTTACCGATCTCCTAGCGGCCAATTCGAACGCCGGTGAAGCGCTGCTACGGCCGCAAATGATGGAGGCGGTGCGCCTGTCGCTCGACAGTTTCAAGCGCATGGGGCTGACCGGCGTGAAGTTCGCGCTTCAATACCCGCTGCTCACGCCCAAATTTCCGCACGCAGCGGAATATCTTGCATTCTACAAGCAGGTCGCACAGGAGGCGCGCGGCCGGGGACTGAAGATTCTACCGCATGTCACCGTTTTGTTCGGCGATACGCCGTTCAGCCAATTCAAGAATCTTTACGCCGGCGTGACTGCCGAACGGTTCACGCGCGACTACCGGGACATGGTGCACCTGATCGTGCGCGAATTGCATCCCGATTACCTCGGTCTCATTACGGAGCCCGATACCCTCGTTCGCCTGACGGGGTTGCAGTCGTTCGGCACGCCGGACGCGCAGGTCGGCCTCGTCAACGCGGTCCTCGAAGGTCTCGACCGTGGCAGGACGCAAGTGTGCGCCGGCGCGGGATCGTGGAACGGCGTTCCTTTTGCCGAAGCCTTGGCACAGCGAACGTCGCTCGACGCGATTTGCATCCACATCTATCCGATTCAAGGGCGCATGTTCGAAAACGCGGCGCAGATGGCGCGCATCGCGCGCGCAGCCGGCAAGAAGGCGTTCATCGACGAGGCTTGGCTCTACAAGACGACGACGCCCGGCGGCGGCGACAACGTGGCTGCGGCCGCGGGTACATTCGGTTTGGATGTCTACGACAATTGGCAACCGTTGGACGCGGAGTACATGCAGGTCGTCAACGCCCTGGCACGGCGCGAGAACGTTTCCCTTCTCTCCTTCTATTGGAGCCGCCAATTCTTCGCGTATATCGCGCCCGGAGAAGGCGGCGAAACTTGGCGCAGCCGCTCACAAGCCGAAAACAGAGCGTCGATGGACGCCATGCGCGCAGGCCGTCTGAGTGCTACCGGTTCGGCCTATCGAGCCTTGATTGCTGCGCCGTAACCGCGCGGAGGTGCGTGATCAATTGCGGACTTCCGCCGTCACTTCTGAGCGGCTTGCGCCTCCGGCCGATCGATCCTGCGCAACGAAAGAATCGGGCTTTGAAAGATCGAGTGCAGATTCCAAACATCGCCCGTGACGGTCAGACATCTGCCGCCATAGTTGACGTCTGAACACAAACGCCAAACACCCTCTTGGACGACGATGGAGTTCGGCCGCAGCCTTATGAACTCTGGATCGAGTGTTGGAGCGTCGGCTGAGATCGATTTCCATGCTCCCTGGTAGTTCTCACCCGCGAACATGACCAGCGACCTGTGCGGTCGCGATTGCTTGCCCCAGTGATATCTCGTCACGACGATGCGCTCGGGCCTGGCCGAAAGGATCGGCCGGTCAAATCCAACTGTGCTCAAATCGTGGATGTCGCGCGACGTCCACAGACAATCGCCGATGAAGTTCGTATCCGTGCAAAGCAACCAACTGCCGCTCATCACCCGGATACTTGCGATACGGAATCCTTCTCCGTCACCCAAGCTCGGCTGGCTGTTGAGAAGAACTTTGTTCCACCCGCCGAAGCCGGGCGCGCCAAACACCCTGATGCGCTCCGCATGCGCATCCGAAACCGCGACGACCGCGAGTGCAATCGTCAACAACGGAACAAGGATCGTACGACGCCCGAACATCATGCTGCCTTTGCCATCAATCCAAATCTCGGCAGCGCAGTGGTGAGCCGCACCGAAACACCGACGACGCACCGCGCCACGCGAACAGAACGCACGAACGGGTCTCCGCAATCCGACGCGGAGTGCAACCAGTGCGCGCGACCGTTGACCATGGCCTTCGGAAGGTCACTACGGAACCCATATGGCGCTGGCAAATGAATTTGAATGCTGCTTTAATCCCGATTTGTTGCAGCGACAAACGGTGAGAGATGGAAACGGAACTGGCTCGAACGTTTCTGGAAATCGTTGCAACTGGGAGTTTTCTGCGCGCCGCCGAGAAACTGCACATCTCGCAGACCGCTGTTAGCGCCCGGATTCGCTCCCTCGAGCAGCAACTGGGCCGCCAACTGATCGTCAGAAACAAGGCTGGGGCAACGCTGACACCGGCCGGCGAGAAGTTTCTTCGCTATGCGCCCTCGCTTGTGCAGCTGTGGGAACGCGCCTCTCACGACGTCTCCGTTCCGCCCGGTCACCGCGCCGTGCTCGCAATGGGCGCAGAACTCACGCTCTGGCGTCCCGTGCTTCTCAACTGGCTGCTTTGGATGCGAAAGGAAGCACCGGACATAGCGCTACGAACCGTTGTCGGAATTCAGGAAAGCCTCAACCGGCAGGTCGCAGAGGGCGTCCTCGACCTCGCGATCATGTATGCACCGCAACACCTGCCGGGCCTCATCATTGAACAACTGGTCGATGAAGAGCTCGTCCTCGTTTCAACCGACAGGGATACCCCCCGCGGCACGCACGATGGATATGTCTATGTGGATTGGGGTCCCGACTTCAGCGTGCAGCATGGCGTCAGCTTTCCGGACCACGCCTCGTCGAGCGTGCTTGTCGGACTTGGACCGCTCGGGCTGGAATACATTCTTGCCGCCGGCGGCTCAGGCTATTTTCGTCGAAGCGCCGCACAACCTTATTTGGCGAGCGGCCAGCTACATATCGTGAAGGGCGCGCCGATATTCCCGTACCCGGCGTATGCGGTCTACGCGACGCGGTCGGATCCGAAGCTCGTCGGAATCGGACTTAAGGGTCTAAGAACAGTTTCGGCATTGCCTTCCGACAGCGAGGTTCTGGCTGCCGCGGACATCTGACCGCCCGCGCCTTTGTCCCGCACCGAGTTCATCGCGCCAGACAGCTGCCGACGACGCGGACTTGCCGCGCCTCGCTCATCACGCCGGAAAAAGAAAAGGCGGCATCCGATTGGAGCCGCCTGAAGTTTGAAGCGTCGGCGGGCCGTCGAACCCGCCGCCGATGGGGTATTAACGGAACAGCTGAAGCACGGCCTGCGGCGCCTGATTGGCGATCGCAAGAGCCTGGATGCCCAGTTGCTGCTTCGTCTGCAACGACTGCAACCTGGCGCTCTCCTTTGCCAGATCGGCGTCGACAAGATTGCCGATACCGTTCGTCAACTCGTCGGAAAGCTTGCCCACGAAGGTCTTGTGAATGCCGACCTTCTTGGAGTCCGTACCAAGCTTTGCCAGCGCCAAGTTGATGGCGTTGAGCGAATTTTCGATCGTCGTGATCATCGAGCTCGCGTTCGTCGCCGTCGAGATCGTGCTCGTCGACGCGATCGAGACGATCGAGCCGCCGAGCGACAGATCCTGCGCGGTAACGGTAACGAACTTGTCACCGGCCGCGTTCGCCAAGGCCTGCAACGTCGCGGTCGAGCCGTCGATCAGATTGACGCCGTTGAACGAGGCGTTCTCGATGATATTTTCGATCTGATCGCGCAGCGACACGAAGTCGGCGTTGTAGGCCTCTCGGCTGTTCTGATCGAGAGACTTATCCGACGCGGCTAACGCCTTCGCCTTCATCTCCGTCAACAGATCCGAGATGGACTGCCCTGCCGACACCGCAACGTCGGTAGCGCTGAGGGCACGATCCAGACTCTGCGTGACCGCCGAGAGCGCGAGAACGTCCATGCGCATGCCCTGGGCGATCGCCCAAACAGCGCCGTCGTCTTTCGGTCCCGCAACCCGCAAACCGGTGTCGATCTTGTTCTGGACGCCGGTCAAGTCCGAGTTGGTCTTGTTCAGATTCTGGAGCGCAATCATCGCCCCATAGTTGGTGTTTACACTTAGCATTTAGGTCCTCTCCGTCCGTTCTGGATGTGGTGGTTGCAAGCGTTTTGCTCGAAGGCTTTTTGCGGCCTTGAGGCGCTTGGTTCGCAACCTGCGTGCCAAGGTAAATTCGGCGGAATTCGGCACTGGGCCGAAGACGGTTGAGAGGACGGAGATCAATTTGCCCGGCACGTTTTCTCAGGCACACGAGCAATTTTTGCCGGGTTGATCAGGCGGCCGGACGCTGCGCCAATCCCTGCATGATAGCGCGATTGACCTCGATGAGCGGCTCGAGCGAGCCACGCGACTTCGCTACCTCGCTGGAGAACCGCGACACCCAAATCGACAGCGAGATGATCTGCGCGCGAACGTTCGGCGGCAACTGATTGGCGGCACTCGTACAGTCGACCGCAAGCGTCGACCACAAGCGGCGATTCCAGTCGAGCGCGTCGATCAGCGTCTTGAAATCGGAGCGGCTGCCCTTATCGGCCTCGATAAGCGCATGCGTCACTTGACCGAACAGGCGATACTCAATCTCGCGCGGAGATTCAGCCTGCCGTTGCGCTTTCTGATAGGCCTGCAGGGACATAGTTCAACCTCGTACTCTCGAAATCAAAAAGCTTCCGGCACTTCATCAGCGCTCTGTAGTACTGGCTCTGCAGCACGTCGCGCGAAATCTCGACGCACAGCGTCAAAGCCTCACGATTGCTGACGGCGTTCATGAACTCGGTCATCCGCAGAACGAACTCTTCGTAGTAGGCCTGCGACGCGTCCGCATCCAAGTACATCATCATGATCGGAAAATAGATCCGCTTGATCGGCGTATCTGCCTCTTCCGACTGCATAATGTCTTTCTCTCGCAAGATCGATGCCTTGTTTTCGATCACGAGACTGGCGCGGCGGTCACCATTCATTAGGACGGCGCCGTTCAGCACGAATTTTTCGTGCGGCTTCAGCGAGAGCTTGAGCGGCATTTTGCGGCCCTTTCCAAATTCTTGTCGTCGTCGGCCGGGAGCTTACGGCGTCCAAGCTTAAGGAACCCCTTTAATCTTCGGCATTCGCGCAAATTTCGTCACCGAATATCAAGCTTAGCGTCGCATTAATTCCGCCGCTCTATCATCCGTCTACTGATAATCCCCTTCGGAGCGACGATGCTGCACGCGCCACCCCAGACCGCGAAGGATGCACTGTTCGCCACCATCGAGCGCGACAAAATTAGCAAGTCGTTAGGAAACGCACGCTCCATCCAGGCGTTGCGCAAGGCCGTGCCGGCGTTCAAGCGCGGCGATTACAAGAACGCCGCGATCGCCGCCGCCGAAGCCGCCGATGCGGACTCGAAGTCTTCGGTCGCTTTCCATTTACTGGCGCTTTCACTCGACAATCTCGGCGAACGCCACAAGGCGTTTCAGATGTACGAGCGCGCGCTCGCGCTCGACCCGACTGAAGCCGAACTCTATCTGAACATCGGCACCGCGGCCTCGCAGCTGCGCCTCTTCGACGGCGCCATCAAATCCTTCCGTACATACATCGCTCTGCGTCCCAATTGCCCGAAGGGATACAACAATCTCGCCGGCGCACTACGCGACAAGGGCGACATCGACGAAGCCATCGAGGTGTTGCGCAACGCCATTCATCTAATGCCGGAAGCGCCGCAGCTATGGGTGACGCTCGGCACGGTGACCGGCGAACAGAGCGACTTTGCGACAGCGCAAATATTCTATCGCGAAGCGCTGCGCATCGATCCGAAGATGGCGCGCGCCTATCACAACCTAGCGCACGCGCTCAATCACACGGGCCCCCTCGACGAGGCGCTTGCCAATTACGATCGCGCGCTCGAGCTCGTGACCGAGGAGGCCGACCGTATCGAAATGCTGCACGCTCGCGGCCTTTGCAAAGTCGCCATGGGGCAACTCGAGGATGGCTGGATCGAATACGAGCAGCGCCACAATCCTCGCTTCATCCAATCCAATATCTACGCCGCCAATGCTCCGCTTTGGGACGGAGAAGACCTTGACGGCAAAACTTTGCTTCTCATCGGTGAACAAGGTCTCGGCGACGAGATCATGTTCGCCGGCATCATTCCCGACATGATCGAACGTGTGGGCCCGAAGGGCCGCGTTCTTGGCGCCTTCGATCATCGCCTCGTCACGTTGATGCAGCGGTCCTTTCCGCAAGTGCATTTCGGCCCCGAAGCTCATCTCAAGCACAACGCCAAGACTGTTCGCTTGGCACCTTGGGCGAGAGGCGATCTAAAGGCCGACTATTACGCCCCGCTCGGCGCGCCGCTGAAGTTCATCCGCAAAAACATCGAAGACTTTCCGCAAGCGGCCTTTCTCAAGCCCGAGCCCGCACGCGTCGGGTATTGGCGAGAGCGCCTATCGGAGTTGGGCCCAGGTCCTTATGTCGGCATTTGTTGGCGTTCGATGCTGCTGACGACGCAACGCCGGAAGTTCTTTTCCCCGATGGAAGCGTGGCGGGCGCCGCTGTCGCTCAAGAATGTCAAGTTCATAAACCTGCAGTACGGCGACTGCAGCGAGGACCTCGCTTACGCGCGCGACAAGCTCGGCGCGACCATCCACAATTTCGAGGACCTCGATCTCAAGAACAATCTCGACGACAACGCGGCGCTTTGCGCTGCACTCGATCTTGCCACCTCTGCGCCGACCGCCGCAGCGGCGATCGCCGCCGGCGTCGGTACGGAAACTTGGTTTCTGACGGCGGGCCGAGTCTGGCCCCAGCTCGGCACCGATCACTATCCCTGGTACGCCAAGACGCGCGTGCTGATACCACCGGCGTTTGGCGATTGGCCCGCGCTGATGGAAATGCTCGCCGGCGATCTCGCCAAACTGCCGACCAAATAACAAACAGCTGACTTCATGTCGCGTCGGTACAATTGCCGGTAATGCCCCTCTCAGCTAGTCTTGTTGGGCACGAGGGGGAGTGCCGACTGTGGATCAGAATTTTCTATTTCGCTGGATTTGGCGTCTAAACGGCCTGCTTTTGCTGGCAACTTTGGCCACTGTAGCAGTTCTAGCCGCGCCAAACGCCTTTCAGGCTTTGCAATGGGAGTTTGGTGTACGACCGCCGCCTTATGGCTCCATGGCCGGCGCAATGCCACCCAGCGCAAACGCTTTGGAGCTAACCCTCGATTTCTCGCGTCCAGGGCGCAAGCAGACCGTCCTCGTGCTGGCACCTGTCGTCACATATCCTGTCGTCAACCAGCCGGGGCCATATCGGCTAGGAGGGGCGGACTACTCGCGCGTGACAAACTATCTGTTCATCGATCCGGCGACAGGCAGCAGTCGTTGGCTCTTCCCAGGCAACGAACAGACAATCGCATCGACAGACTTCGTCTACAACACAGACGTCCCGGCGACGGTGATACCCAAGGAGCCCGCTCACGCGGTACTTTATGACGTGCAGCCGAAAGGTGCGACCAAGTTTCAGCTCTACGTCAGCAAACTCGACGGATCGGCCCTGACGAAATTGCTCGACGATCTCGATGGTCCCGCTTCCGAAGTCGCCGACGCCGAAACCATCTCGGTCCGATACGCAGTCGCCGGGCGTCAAATGCTGGCCGTGTTCGCCACCGCAGACTTTAGACAGCTCGTCGTGAAGGACGTCACCAAAGAGTCCAAGAAGTAAGGAAACGGCCTTACTGCTGCTGTTGTTGCTGCGCATGGACCGAGGGAGCGGCCGGCCGCTCGGCGCGTTTCGGCATCGGCCGAACAACGCGCAAGAAGTCGTCGCGCCTGCGCGGCGCCTGTGCCGGCGTCACCGTCACCGCCACCGCCAATTCGCTGTTTGCCGGCCCTTTGAAGACACCTCTCGCCGGCGGCACGTCATTGTAGTCACGGCCGATCGCGACGCGAATGTGGCGCTCACCCGCAAGCACATTGTTGGTCGGATCGAAGCCGACCCATCCGGCGCCGGGCACCAGTGCTTCGATCCAAGCGTGCGTGGCGTCGGGTGCCGAGCGATCCCCGCCGTCGCGCTTCGTGTAGAGGTAGCCTGAAACATAGCGCGCCGGGATACCCCATCCGCGCGCCACCACCAGCATGATGTGCGCGAAGTCTTGGCACACGCCCTTGCGCTTCTTCAGCGCGACGTCGATCGGCGAATCGACCTCCGTCTCGTCCTGCACATAGGTGAACGCGTCGAAGATCGTGCGATTCAGCCGCCGCAGCGACGTCATCGGATCGTCAGCCTTGATCAGATTCCGCTCATCGAGAAAATCGCGCAAGGCTTCGCTGGGTTGTGTCAGCCCATGCGGACGCAACATGTCGAAGTTCTCCGCTTGCACGTCCGACGAGCCGAGCACCTGCCATGCGGAGGAATCGACCCACTCCGGCGGCGCCGGTTGCGCGTGCACTTCGACCGCCGCTTCGATCTCGACCACAAGCTCGTTGTGAGCACCCGGAACGTCGAAGTGATAGACGGCGTTGCCGAGATAATCCGTATACGCCTGCAGCGTGGCGCGGGGATGCGTCGTGACCTGAAACGCCTGCAGCCTTTGCGCGCCGTCCGACTTCGGCTGCTTGTAAAGCTGCATCACGCTCTCGCGCACCGGCGCGTCGTAGCGGTATCGGGTGACGTGGCGGATCGAATAGAACATCGTCAAGCCGTCAAGAGTTCGTCGACGCCGTAGCCGATGAAGGCATCGTACATCGACTGGTGGATCTGTTTGCAGGACGATTGGATACCTTGCAGGAAACCGTCGATGTCGCCCGCCAGCAATTCCTCCACTTGTCCGTAATCGAGTTGCGCCTTGAGCCGCCCGGCGAGCCGCTCTGCTTGCACGCGCCGCGCCCCGCCCGCCCCCGGCGCCACATGACTGAGCTCTTCTTGAATGCGATCCGTTGCAAAACGAATGGAGTGTGGAAACTCAGGATCGAAAATCAGAAACTCGGCGACCTTGGCCGGCTCGATATGAGCCGTATAGACCTTGCAATACGCTTCGAACGCCGTGCATTGCTTGAGCAGCGAAAGCCAATCGAAATACCGCGCGCTGCTCAGCTTCTGCGTCACGTCTACCGGCTGCGATCCGAAATAAAGGTCGAGGAGCCGGCTCACCGCTTGCGCGCGTTCGGTGTAGCGGCCGAGTTGGATGAAGTGCCAGCCTTCGCCGTGGCGCATCGTCGAGTCCGTGACACCGGCGAAGAGCAGCAGCTCCTCAACGACCTCTTGCAGGAATTGCACCGGCTGCGCCCGCCATTCGTCGTCGGCGTCAACCGCATGCATCCGTAGATACAGCGTGTTGAGCTGCGCCCACATCTCGGTCGAGATCAGCTCGCGCACTTGACGTGCATTGTCGCGCGCCAAGCGAATGGAGTTGAAGACGCTCGACGGCTGGTTTCGGTCGAGCGTCTGACGGTAGGCCAACGCGTCCGGCGCACCGGCAACCGGCTGCGCCAGCGGCCACATGAGCGAGGCAACCACGCGCACCCACGCTTCCGTCGCCTCCTCCGGCGTCTGCTCGAGCATCGCCTCGAGCTTCACCGCAAGCACGCGCGCCGAATGCTCCGCGCGTTCCAAATAGCGCGCCATCCAATAGAGATTGTCTGCAACCCGAGAGAGCATGACTATCTCTTCCCAACCAAAAATTTGATGCCAATTCTGCCTCCCCCTTGTGGGGAGGCCAGCGAGAGGGAGCCGCCGCGTAGCGCGGCGAGTTCGAGAGGGTGGGGGTACGCTGAAGCGCGGCTTACCCCCACCCGCTCAAGCTTCGCTCCGCTCACTTTCGCTGGCCTCCCCACAAGGGGGAGGCAATCCGACTTCCTCGCTGAGCAGAATCTCACGGCAGCACCCACGTATCCTTCGAGCCGCCGCCCTGGCTCGAGTTGACGACAAGGCTGCCGCGCTTAAGCGCCACGCGCGTGAGCGCACCAGGCACGAGGCGCGTATCCGCCCCATGTAAGATGTACGGCCGCAAGTCCACGTGGCGCGCCTCGACCCCGCCATGCACGAAGCACGGCGCCGTCGACAGCTGAATGGTCGGTTGCGCGATGTAATTGTCGGGATCGGATTTCAGCTTGGCGCGAAACGCTTCACGCTCCGCGGCGCTCGCCTGTGGTCCGACGAGCATGCCATAGCCGCCGCTCTCGCCCACCGCCTTGACGACCAACGAGTCCAGATTTTCGAGCGCGTGCGACAGCGCCTTCGGCTCGCGGCAGCGATAGGTCTCGACGATGTCGAGCAGCGGCTCTTCGTTCAGGTAGTAGCGGATGATGTCGGGCACATACGAATAGACGGCCTTGTCGTCCGCGACGCCGGTGCCGAGTGCGTTCGCGACCACCACATTGCCGGCGCGATAGGCATTCATCAGGCCCGGCACGCCCAACGCAGAGTCGTGGCGGAACGCCAAGGGGTCGATGAAGTCGTCATCGATCCGGCGATAGATGACGTCGACGCGTTTCACGCCCGCCGTGGTGCGCATGTAGACGACGTTGTCGTGCACGAAGAGATCGCGCCCCTCGACCAGCTCGACGCCCATTTGCCGCGCCAAGAATGCGTGTTCGTAATAGGCGGAGTTGAAGATGCCCGGTGTCAGCAAGCAGATGCGCGGCTCATCGCGAAAGCCAGCTGCCAGGGCCTTGAGCGTCGCCAAAAGCTCCTGTCCGTAGTGCTCAATCGGGCGCACGCCGTACCCGCGATAGAGATCGCGGAAGGCGCGCTTTGCCACCTCGCGGTTCGCCAGCATGTAGGACACGCCCGACGGCACCCGAAGATTGTCTTCGAGTACGACGAACGTGCCGTCCTCGCGCCGGATGATGTCGGTGCCGCAAACGTTGACGTAAGCGTCGAGCGGCACGCTGACGCCCCGCATCTGTCGCAGGTAATGCTTGGAGCCGTAGACGAGATCGCGCGGCACCACGCCGTCGTTCAAGATCTTGCCGTCGTTGTAGACGTCTTTGAGAAAGGCGTTCAGCGCCACGATGCGCTGCTTCAAGCCGCGCTCGAGCTTGTCCCACTCCGCGCCCGGCACGATCCGTGGCAAGAGATCGGTCGGAATGATCTTCTCGGTTGCCTGCTCGTCGCCGTAGACGGTGAACGTGATGCCTTGGTGCAGAAACGACCGCTCGCATGTTTGCTGTCGCCGTTCGAGTTCGGCGACCGGCAGCGTGCAGAGCGTATCGTAGAGGTCTTTAGCATGGCTCCGCGGCAAGCCGTCCTGCCCGAACATCTCGTCGTGAGCGAGCCCCAGGTCATAGGCCGCGAATGGTGCATCGTGTCCCGGCCGCGCGCGGTTGCTGACGACTGTGAGCCGAACGGCTGATTTGCTTGGATCCATCGTTGAAATGGATGGCATAGTTCCACACGCCGTCAAGGCGAATTGACGAATATTCCATCACTCATGATCTTTTGCCCCATTGTTGGGCAACGTGCACCAAGAACGGGCAACTCGATGACGTTTGAAGACTTGCATGCGTTTCTCGCGAAATTGCCCGAGGCAACGCTGTCGATCCAATGGGGAGACGATCACGTCTACAAAGTCGGCGGTAAGATGTTTGCCGTTCTTGGCGGCCCGCCGAAGGGCAAAGCGCGCACGCTCTCATTCAAAGCGGCGGACGATAGTTTCGAAATCCTAACGCGCCTCGACGGCATCATCCCGGCGCCGTACTTGGCCCGCGCGAAGTGGGTCTATTTGGACAAGCCGCAACGATTGCCGGTGAAGGAGCTGAAGGCCTACCTGACGCGCGCCCACGCGATCGTCGCTGCGACCTTACCGAAGAAGAGGCAAAGAGAATTGGGGCTCATCCCCTAAGCGACATCACGTCGACCAGTGGGAGCTCGCGGCTCGACGAAGAACCGCGAGCTACTCATCCATGAATCTACTGGCGGCAAGCCGGGCGAATCTTGCCGTTGAAAAATTCGCCGGTTCCGCCGGCGAGCACCACGTGCCCGACCGGATACGCCATGGCCGCGCACGCAGCACCCGACACAGGTTCGCGATACTTCACCTCGGTGTTGGGACGTCCGTGGGCATCGGTGATTGCATAGGCCCAGCGGTCGCTGGCAGTCGGCCCCAATTGGACCACGCAGGCGAGCATCTCGCGATCCTTTGAGCAGACCCGATCGCTGCCGTTCTCGAATGCGACCGGCGTCGCACTCGCCGCCGGATGCGGGATGTAGCGTGTGTTCTGTGCCGCGAGCGCGAGCCCCGTCGCACACACCAAGGTCACAGTTCCAAGCATGAGCGTTTTCATCCGAACCTCCTCATTTGGGCGACGTTCGCCGCCAGCCTGAGGTCACAAACGCTCATCGGAACAGTTTGGTGCCCGGTTCCCCTTCTTCTTTAGATCGCAGCGCTGGGAACAGCGCCGCGAGGATGATCACCACGGCCGCGCGCGCTGCTCCGGAGGCAAGTAGAGCTTGTCGCCCGGCTTCACATTGAACGCCGCGTACCAAGCGTCGACGTTTCGCACGACGCCGTTCACGCGAAACTCCGCGGGGCTGTGCACGTTCGACAGCGTCATGTCGCGCAGCCGCTCGGCCGTGTACTTGGTCTTCCAAGATTGCGCATAAGAGAGGAAGAACCGTTGATCGCCCGTCAGTCCGCCGATGACGGGCGCTTCCTTGCCGCCAAGCGCGAGATGATAGGCGTCGTAGGCGATGATGAGCCCCGCAAGGTCGGCGATGTTCTCGCCGAGCGTCTGCTGCCCGTTCAGATGCAGACCCGCCACGGGAGAATAGGTCGAATACTGCGCCACGAGCTTGTTGGCCTCTTTCGTGTAGCGCGCGGCGTCTTCCTTCGTCCACCAATCGCGCATCACGCCGTGCCAGTCGGACTTGCGCCCCTGGTCGTCGAAGCCGTGACTCATCTCATGCCCGATCGTCGCGCCGATCTCGCCGTAGTTGGAGGCAAGGTCGGCCGCCGGATCGAAATACGGCGGCATCAAGATGCCGGCCGGGAAGCAAATCTCGTTGAGCTGCGGGTTGTAATAGGCGTTGTTGGTTTGAGGCGTCATGCCCCACTCGCCGCGATCGATGGGGCCCGCGAGCTTCTCGAGATCATACGCCCACTGGAATTCGTAGGCGCGGCGCACGTTGCCGACGAGATCGTCGCGCACGATCTTCAGAGCCGAATAGTCGCGCCATTTGTCCGGGTAGCCGAGCTTGGCGTTGAACGCCTCGAGCTTCTTGTGCGCTTCGGCGCGCGTCGACGGGCTCATCCACGTCGCTTTGTCGACCAGCTTTCCGAACGCGACCTTGAAGTTGGCGACCAGCTTCTGCATCGCGGTCTTGGCCGACTCCGGGAAGAACTTCGCGACATAGGCCTGGCCCAGCGCTTCACCGATCAGGTCGTCGACGAGATTGATCCCCCGCTTCCAGCGCGGCTCCTGCACCTTCTGCCCGCGGATCGTCCGATTGTAGAAATCGAACTCTTCGTCCTCGAAGGGCTTGGATAGGTACGGCGCGTATTCCACCACGGCGTGATAACGCAGATAGGATTTCCAATCGTCGAGCGAGCCGGCGCCGATGAGCTTGGCGACGGCGGCCATCGTGTCGGGCTCGCTGACCAGGAACTCATTGAACTTGTCGAGCTTCGCGGTCTTGAGCAGCGCCGCCCAAGAAAAACCAGGCGCCTTCGCATCGAAATCGGCGCGCCGAAAGAGATTGTAGGTCAAACCGTCGTCGCGCGCTTTCTCGAGCGGCCAATGCGCTTGCGCGATCTTGGTCTCGAATGCAAGGACCCGGTCGGCTTGGGCCCCGGCGTCGGCAAAACCTGCGAGCCTCAGAATTTTCTCGACATGCGCCTTGAACTTGCCGCGCAGCGCTTTGAACTCGGCCGTGTCCTTCAAATAGTAATCGCGATCCGAGAAGCTCAAGCCCGTCTGATAGAAGCGAAACAGATAGCGCGTCGGGTTCTTCGCATCGATGTCGCGATAGCCGCCGATCGGCGTCGTGACGCCGTCGATCGCAAGCCGCGCAATCAATGCAGGCAAATCGGCATTCGATTTCAATGCGTCGATGGCAGCGAGATCACCCTTGATCGGATCGAGCCCTTTCGCCGCGATTGTCTTCTCGTCGAGATAGCTCGCATAGAGATCGCCGACCCGCTGCTCGGCTGCAGAGCGGTTCGCCCGCGGCTGTGACGCGGCTTCGACGATGCTGCGCAGCCGCGGCTTGAGCGTCTCATCGATCGCGACGTCGAAGCCGTTGTAGGTGCGGTCGGATGGAATCGCCGCGGTCCTGAGCCACGTGCCTTCCATGTAGCGGAAGAAGTCGTCGCCCGGCTTCACGCTCTTATCCATCGTCGCGAAGTCGAGGCCCCACGTCCCGTAAACGGGCTTCGCGCTCGACGCGGTCGCAAGCCCCGCGGTCACCGCCAGCGTAAGTGCGACGGCCGTCATCGTTTTGAACTGCATGATCGATCCTTGAGAGTGCGGAAGCGTCCAAATCCCCGCCGGAATAGAACCCGAAAATCCGGCCTCGCGGGATCAAACAACACCAGGCTTCTCCTCACGATTGAGTGAGGCTTTGTCTTGCACGCGCGAAGGCCACCCCCTAGGGTTTGGGCCAACAGCTATTCGACACGCGCAAGGGAAAGTCATGAAGAAGTTTGAGGGCACCAAGACCTATGTGGCGACGGAAGACCTGCGGATTGCGGTCAACGCCGCGATCACGCTCGAACGTCCGTTGCTGATCAAGGGCGAGCCGGGAACGGGCAAGACCGTCCTTGCCTTCGAAGTCGCGCAAGCCATCGGCGTGCCGATCATTCAGTGGCACATCAAGTCGACCACCAAGGCCCAGCAAGGTCTCTACGAGTACGACGCCGTCAGCCGCCTCCGCGACTCGCAGCTTGGCGACGAGCGCGTCAAGGACATCAAGAACTACATCTCCAAGGGCAAGCTCTGGGACGCCTTCACGATGGACTCCCGCCCCGTGCTGCTGATCGACGAGATCGACAAGGCCGACATCGAATTTCCGAACGACCTTTTGCTCGAGCTCGATCGCATGGAGTTCTTCGTCTACGAGACGGGCGAGACGATCAAGGCCAAGCACCGTCCGATCGTCATGATCACGTCGAACAACGAGAAGGAGCTGCCCGACGCGTTCCTGCGCCGCTGCTTTTTCCACTACATCAAATTCCCCGACCGCGACACGATGACGAAGATCATCGACGTGCACTATCCGAAGATCATGGACAAGCTCGTGCACGAGGCGCTGAACATCTTCTATCAGATCCGCGAAGTCCCCGGCCTCAAGAAGAAGCCGTCGACCAGCGAATTGCTCGATTGGTTGAAGCTGTTGATGGCCGACGACATCACCGCCGAAACGCTGCGCGAGCGCGACCCGACCAAGCTCATCCCGCCGCTTCACGGCGCCCTGCTCAAGAACGAGCAGGACGTTCATCTGTTCGAGCGCCTCGCCTTCCTGGCGCGCCGCGAACGGAACTAGATGCGGAAAGGCGTTCGGATTGCTCTGCTAGGCATTCCGGCGCTAGAAGCGTTCTACGCCGGGGAAGCAAACCCCGCGTCCCACTATCGGACGCGGGAATACGTCGAGGGACTTGCGACAGAGCGACGGCGCCTACTCCGACAGTACTTCCTTTTCTATTTTGGATCGCTGCTGACTGCTTACGTCTTAAACGTCTCTGGCTCTTGGCAGGGATTGAAGGTGTCTGCGTTTGGGGTCGAAGTCGAAAAGTTTGCGACCTCACCCGACCTGCTCTTGATCTTGCTGTCGTTGCTATATGCTTATTCATGGATGCGGTTTGCGTCTGTCATGGCCCTCACAATCATGATCAACACATTGGGGGCACGGAGAGACGGTATTTCGGGCGAAATTTTCGTGGCTGCAAAGGATGCGCAGTTACTTTGGACGGATTTCGGCGCGATAAATGTCGGACCAGAACGGCGCGTCGCAATTCCACGGACGTGGAAGAGCGCAATCATGGGCGTTTACACCCCGATACCGACGACCTTCGTGGTACTCCAAATTGGATTTGTTTGGTACTCGGCAATCGTATTCTTCTTCAACCCCCAAATCGTAATCCCTAACGCGATGCTGTTCTTTCTCGACTTCTTCGCAGGGACACTAATCGTGATCACTCCAGTCTTTGCCTACGCTGCGTTGCTGCTGCCAATTCCGATCGACGTTCGAATCCCTGGGCAGGAAGAAGATCGGTGATCCTCGCACCCCAGCCTTCTATGAAGACTCCAGTAGCAGCCGCACCCTGTATTTGCCTGCCAACGCCGACGGGCATGGACAACCACGCGACAGCCGCCGCAGTATTGCACGAGAAAAACGTGATCGACAGTTTTCGTACTTCGCATTTTGCGCTATTTGTCCAACGCTTCATCTATATTTCCCCTTTGGAAAAATGATGGGAACTACATGTACTTGCCAGCGACAGCGATATCCGCGCCTTGCCGCTCGCGTCGGCCTGAGCCGTGTGTGATGCCAGGTCTGAACCATGAGCGCGTGGTGACAAGCGAGGCCAGTTCTTTGATAGTTGGCGCACGGCAAAGCAAGCGGTCTGCGGACGCCGAAGCAACAGGCGCACACATTCAGTCGTCGCTCGTCTGCGCGAGCAAGGCCGATGAGTTCGATCACGTCGCGTTTGCATGCCTTCGCGAAGGGGGAAACGGCGAAGTGATACGAGCACGCATTCGCGCCGCGCTTGCTGTCGTCGTGGCAACTGTCATGGTGACGGTGCCACTGGCATCTCGTGCCGTGGCCAGCGACGCTCCGCCGCCCGCTGCCCCGCAAGTCGACGAGCTGCTGCGCCAATCGGGCGATACCTCCGGCGTCTGGGAATTGGTCGACAACAACCGCGCGCATCATTTGCAGAGCGGTCTTGTCTGCGAGGCGGCATTCTTTTCCTTTGCCACGTCGGAATTGTCGAAGGACAGACCGGTAGCAATGTTGCCGCTGCAATCCGTATCGGTTGTCGCCTCGGACCGCCCGCGCGGCGATGATGTTGCTTGCAACTACGGCGCGTCGAATGGCCCGCTGGTTGTCATCGAAGCCATCCGCCTCAGAAAAGGCGAAGACGCGGGCGATATTCTGAACGATATGCGCAAGCTCTTGGCTTCGAAGTATGAGGGATTTCATCACGTCGACTTTCCAATTCGTCTGTCTGTCTTAGAGCAAGGAGAGCTCGGCAAAGAGACTCGATATCAGCACTACGATGCCAGGCTGGATGGCAAGAAATACCTTGCCACGATATGGGTCGGCCCCGTCCGCCATTGGGCCGTCGTGATCTATGCCGTGGGGATCAGCGACAACATTATCCTCCAGCATGCCGTGGTAGATACGCAATGGCTCGCCGCAGCGCGTTGGGTACTCGCCACCTCCATTTCCCGCGGCGAGCCGGCGCCCGACTAGGTGTGGCGTATGGCGATGCTTCGAACGTTGACGATTGGTGCGGCGATTGCCGCTTTCACGGCGGCGGCTCTGGCCGCGCCACTCCCGCCCGCACCTGACTTCACTGCCAAGTTCAGTGTGCCAGGAATCTGGATATGGGACGGGCGAGGCCACATGCGTCACGAACAAAGCGGCGCGTTGTGCAGCATCACTTACGGTGTCGTGACGGGGGCACGTCACAAAGAGACGCTCGGCCTAATTTCTTTACAGCAATTGAGCGTGGTGGAGGGCGATAGCCCGAGAGGAGATGATGTTCGCTGCCTGTATGCGCATCGGGACGGGCGCCGGATTTCGGTTGCCATCACGCGCGCACGAGGTCGAAACGGGCACGACGCTTTCGAGCACGAGATTGCAGCGGTGAAGGACGCTTATCCCGGCGCCTACCGCATCGATCTGCCGCGCCGCCTCGACGTCAGCCCACACAATCCCGACGGCGGGAACGCATTCACCGCCCTTTACCACGTGGAAAGGGACGGTCGTTCCGGCACCGTGGCTATCGCAGCCGACGTTGTGGGCGAATGGATACTTGTCGTCGACGCGTTCGCCTATGCAAGTAAGCCGCAAGAAGTTGTGGACCTGCTCGTCTTCACAAACGGGACATGGCAGCCTGTCGCCCGATCGATCGCCAAAAATCGATGACGCGGGCCACGCCGGCGGAAACCAGGAATGAAGCCCCTTTTGCAACGATCGTGGCTGTTAGCTTCCGAATTCGTATTGACAAAAACGCAAGTTAGCGCAAGATGGTGACTTAGCCTCGGCGCCGAGCAAATTGCGCCGAAGGCTCGCTCATTGACATCGTTGACATGACGCGCGAATCCGGCGGTTCGGATGGGCTGGAGCGCCGCGTCTTCGTGTCTTTGCCGCGCGCGACACGCACACGGTCAAACGAGACAAACGGGACGACATACGAGACAGTCTCGTTTGTCCCGCGTCTCACTTGTGAGCCTTGCGCCGCGCGGTTCACACGGCGTTTGTCTGCGGGACACCATGCGAGACACCGACCCCTGTCCCGCATGTCCCGATTGGCGGAAATCCACGATGGCGCAGCCCCCTCTGTCTCGGTAACATGGCCGCAATCGCTATTGGACTTGAGCCCATGTTCCTGAACTTCTTCCACGACCTGCGCAGCGCCAAGATTCCGGTGACGCTGAAGGAATACCTCGCGTTAATGGAGGCGCTCGACAAGCGCGTCATCGACATGAAGGTCGATGAATTCTACTACCTCTCGCGCACGGCGCTGGTGAAGGACGAGCGCAATCTCGACAAGTTCGACCGCGTGTTCGCTCACGCCTTCAAAGGCCTCGAGACGCTCGATGCGACCGAACTCGCCCAGATCCCGGAAGAATGGCTGAAGGCCCTAACCGAGAAATATCTGACCGAGGAGGAGAAGAAGCAGATCGAAGCGCTCGGCGGCTGGGAAAAGCTGATGGAGGAGCTGAAGAAGCGCATCGAGGAGCAAAAGAAGCGCCACGAAGGCGGCAACAAGGCGATCGGCACCGCCGGCACCTCGCCCTTCGGAGCCTACGGCTACAATCCCGAAGGCATCCGCATGGGCCAGGACAAGAGCCGCCACGGCAAGGCGGTGAAGGTCTGGGACAAGCGCGAGTACAAGAATCTCGACGACCAGGTCGAGCTCGGCACCCGCAACATCAAGATCGCGCTACGCCGCCTGCGCAAATGGGCACGCGAAGGCTCGCCCACCGAACTCGATCTGCCGGAAACGATCCGCCACACGGCGCACCAAGGCTATCTCGACCTCGTGCTGCGGCCGGAGCGCCACAACAAGGTCAAGGTTCTCATCTTCTTCGACATCGGCGGCTCGATGGACGCGCACATCAAGCTTTGCGAGGAGCTGTTCTCGGCGGCGCGCACCGAATTCAAGCACATGGACTTCTTCTATTTCCACAACTGCCTCTATGAGAGCGTGTGGAAGGACAATCGCCGCCGCCACAACGAGAAATTCCCGACCTGGGACGTGCTGCACAAATATCCGCACGATTACAAAGTGGTGTTCGTCGGCGACGCGACGATGAGTCCCTACGAAATCACCTATCCGGGCGGCTCCGTCGAACATTGGAACGAAGAGCCGGGCGCCGTTTGGCTCGAACGCCTGACGCGCATCTACGAGCACGTCATCTGGCTGAACCCGGTGCCCGAACGCCACTGGGAATACACGCCCTCGATCCAGATCATGAAGCAGATCCTGTCGGACCGCATGTATCCTTTGACCCTCGAGGGCCTCGACAAAGCCATGCGCGAGCTCAATCGCTAAAGCAGAAGTCTAGGGGGGATGATCTGTGCGATTAGCGATCATCGCCTTTGCACTCGCAGCAGCGCTCGGTTTCGTCTGCGTTGCCGCGCGCGCGCAACCCACCGACAGCGCCTGCGCACGAATGACCACCTTGCTTCCCGGAGAGGATCAAGATCAGAAAGCGCGCGCCTGCATCGACGACCTGTCGAAGCGCATCACAGCCGCCGCCAACGTAGACAAGGCCAAACTTCTGGCGCAGCGAGCGCAGCAGTACCACGGACTCGGCGAACTCGATGCGGCTTGGTCCGACTATACGCAAGCACTGGCGTTAACACCGGACGACGGGGAGATTCGCCTTAGCCGCGCACGTCTCGCGCTGCAAATGAATCGTGGCCAAGACGCGCTCGACGACGTGGCAAAGCTCCTTGACCAAGAACCCCACCGCCTCCAATACCTCGCGCTCAAGGGCTACGCGCTCTCGACGCTCAAGCGCGAGCAAGAGGCAATCACGGTGTATTCGAATGCGATCGCTCTAGCGCAATCGTGTGCCGAAGCGTCCATTGTACAGCACAAGATCAACGAGCTGCGCCACGCCTTCGATCCGCCGCCGACGAAGGAGCAGATGCTGAAGCAGTTGGAGGATCGCTCGTATCCGCCGCTCTACGCGATCCCGGAGCCCAGTGTCATGAACCTGGGGTTTGCCTGCACACCGACCGACGCCAACACCTTCGAAGATCTCGTGCTGATGAAGCAAGTTCTCTATAGCGCTCGTGGCAGTAGCTATCGAGCGATCGGCAACACTGAGGCCGCACGCAATGATTATCGCTACGCCGTTTCCCTCAGCCAATTCCCAGAGCTTGAAAGCCTCGAGCTGTGCCTACTCGAAGTCGAAACAAACGACGACTGGTCGGCGGTCGAACATTGCCGCCTGACGTTCGACCTCAACACCATCCCGATTCTTTCCGACCCGGCCCGCGCCGCCAAGGTCGGCGAGTTCTTGCTAAACGACGGCGACCTCAAAGGCGCGTGCCGGATCGCTTTCCCATTCATGCCCGACAACCGCATGCGCCCCTACCTCGGAAGCGAACCAATCAAAGCGCTTCAGAAACGCGTGAAGTTAGCGATGGACGCGTTGCAAATGACCGACTGCGGTATCGACTACAGCCGCCGCTGGCGCACACCCTCTGCGCTGCCAAGATAGCAGCCCTCGACGACTTTCCGACGGCGGCAGTGCGCCGTCAGCGGCACGAATTTCAGCTCGCGCGATTTGTCATCGGCGAACTGCGCCGCTTTGGCCTGAGTTGCCCCAACTATGCGCCGCCCGCTTTCGCTTTCGATTCGTTCGCGGCGTAACCGAAGATGCCTTTGGCCATCAGCGACGTCTCGTTGTCGCGGCGCTTCTGATAGATCTCGGCCCTCAGCGCATGCGCGTGCGCGTTGGACGGCTCGGCCAGCACCGCCATCTCGATGAGGTGGCACGCAAGCCGCATGTCGCTACCCGACACGGCAAGAGCGCGCTCGGCGAGCTTGTTCACGCCGCCGGCCAGCTTCGCAACTTCCTGCGCCAGCGCCGCGTCCTTCGCGGGCTTCAAGTTCGCCGGGTTACCGTCGTACCAGCCGCCATACATGCGCCAGATATTGCGCACGACGAACTCGGGCTCGTCGTACATGGGCTTAAGGTAAGGCTTCTCGAGCACCGATTGATCGACCTTCACCGTGTGCACGATATCGTTGAGGCGCGCACCCTGGTTCATGAGCGCCAGCGTCTCCCGCACCAGATATTCGAGCGCGTCGGCAACGTCGTTCAAGACCTTGGCGATGCGTGCCTTGCCGCCGATCGGCAATCCGTGAGCTGGCAGGAACAGCTCGGCACCCTGCCCCGCCATATCGCGGATCGCGGCGGCCCACTCGCGCGGATAGCGCTGCACTTTCTGCGGATTGCCGGCGTTCGGGAAATTCCAGATGAAGAAGTCGCCGGCGCAGATCGCCTTGTGTTTCGGGATCCAAGCCCAGGTGTGATCGTCGGTCTCGCCTTTCGCGTGACGCAATTCGACGTCGAGCCCGCCGACGTTGAGCGAAAGCGTATCGCGGTACACCGTGTCGGGCTTGGGCGACGACGGCGGCAAGAAATGCGACGCGCCGGCCACGGCATAACCGCGCTTGCGAAACTGTCCGAACTGCCGCTCGTTGATGACGTTGTTGTAGCCTTCGGTCAGATTGTAGCGATCGAAGCGCGCCGGCACGTTCTCATGTCCTACGACGCGCGGCCGCGCATGACCGCAGGTCTCGGCGTCGTGGATGAACGCGCCGCAGCCGCCGACGTGATCGATGTGGCCATGCGTGTAGACGATGGTGTTGAAGCGCGCCGGCCGCCACCCGCGCACTGCCTGTACGACGCGCGCTCCGCCGTTCTCGTTCGACGTATCGAAGGCCAACAACCCGTCGTCGGTCTCGAACAACACGCTGTGTGAGAACGCCTCGACCATGGCGACACCGTCGCCGATTTCGGAGAGCTGGTGATTGATCCGGTTCAACGGGCCGGTCTCGTCCGTCCCCTTCCCTTCATCGATGGCGGCGCGTGAAATCGCGAGCAGGTCTGCCATAGCGGTGTCCTCTTTCTGGGCGCGCAACCTTCGCGCCATGGACGCCGATAGGCAACGCCAAAGAATCCGAATAGCATTGCATCAAACCGGAGGGGAAAGATGCTGGCGAAGTTCGCGATGAGCGCAGTTCTCGCAGCTGCACTTTCTGCACCTGCGATCGCCGGCAATTTTGCGGCCACCCTGCTGCCTTCGCCGGTGGCGGCGAGCAACGAAGTCCAGCGCTACATCAAGGTGCCTGCCGGACAGATTGCATTGCGCCACGTTCGCATCATCGACGGCACCGGCGCGGCCACGCAGCAGGACCGAACAATCCTCATCGTCCAAGACCGCATTCGCGCGGTCCAAGACGACGGCGCGCCGATCCCGAGCGGCTACAAGACGCTCGACCTAGCCGGTTCGACCGTGCTGCCCGGCATCGTCGGAATGCACGATCATATCTTTCATATCGCGCGGCCCAATCTCGAAGAAAACGGTCACTTCGATTCGCCTTTGATCGTGCCGCAGATGACGTTCGCTGCCCCGCGCCTTTATCTGGCAAACGGCGTCACAACGATCCGCACCACCGGCAGCGTCGAGCCCTATACCGACCTGAACCTCAAGCACGCGATCGACAAAGGCGAGTTGCCAGGCCCGCATATGGACGTGACCGGCCCTTACCTCGAAGGCGCAACCAGTCCTTTCATCGTCATGCATCGCATCCAAAACACTGACGATGCACGCCGCACCGTCGCGTTCTGGGCTGACGAGGGCGCGACCTCATTCAAGGCCTACATGAACATCACCCGCGGCGAGCTCAAAGCCGCGATCGACGAGGCGCATCGGCGCGGTCTAAAGATCACCGGCCATCTCTGCGCGGTGACCTACGACGAAGCTGCCGACCTTGGTATCGACAATCTCGAGCACGGCTTCTTCGTCAACACGGCGAACGATCCCGGAAGGCAGCCGGACGTTTGCCCGTCGACGGTCGGCGCGCCGACGATCGAGAACATGGATCCCGACGGCCTGGCGGCAAAAGCGCTGATCGCGCACCTGATTTCGCGCCATGTTGCCGTCACATCGACGCTGCCCGCGTTCGAACCGCTCTTCGACGAACACTCTTCGCTCTATGCGAAATCTCTGGAAGCGATGAGCCGGGAAGCGCGCGAGGGCTATCTGCTGGTGCGCCGTCGCCTAATGAATGCCCCCGAGCAAGCCCGCAAGGCCCGTGAAAAGCGTTGGCGTAACGACCTTGCTCTCGAGCGTAAGTTCGTGGATGCCGGCGGGCTTCTCATGTCGGGACCCGACCCGACGTCGACCGGCGGCATCGTGCCGGGCTACGGAGATCTTCGCGGCATCGAGCTGTTGGTCGAAGCGGGCTTTACGCCGCTGGAGGCGGTCAAGATCGCGACACTCAACGGCGCCATTTTCCTCGGCGTCGCCGACCGCATCGGCTCCATTGCTCCGGGAAAGAATGCCGACCTCATCATCGTCCAAGGCGATCCATCGCAATCGATCGCCGATATCGAGCAGGTCCAACTCGTCTTCAAAGACGGCGTCGGCTACGACCCGGACAAGCTCGTCGCTTCGGTCAAAGGGCACTTCGGCCAATATTGAGAGGCGTCAGCTCGTCATTGCTGAGCGGGCGAATAGGACGTCACTGCCCAGCCATAGGCCTGCACGCGCCACTCGGCTCCGTCGCGCAACAGAACGAAGGACCAGCCGCCGTCTTCGACGAAACGCCGGCCGCGGCTGATGCCGGTCCAGCGCGTTGGCAAAGAGAGATAGGCGCGCTCGCCGTCGCAACTGAAATCCTGTGGCGCGCCGAATGTGGGATTGAGCTCCGAAAGGTCGGCCGCGTGCGCGCGAAACCCGGCAGCCCAATCTCGGACGGCCGTCGGTCCATGGAAAACGTGCGGCGCGAAGTTCTCGACGATGACCACGCCGTGATCGGCAAACACGTCCGGCAGATCGGCTTCTGCGCGCGTGACCATGAAGTGCGCGAGGCGGGCCACGGCTTTCATCATATCGGCATCGGGCTGCGAGCCCATCGGCGGCGCTCAGTCTTCGCTGACGCCGAAAATGCTCCGAGAGATCAGACTGCCGATCCAAAGGATCAGCGTCAGCACGACGACGCGGGTGAAGAGCGCAAAGAGCGTCATCGCGATCGCCGTATCGCCGACCAGCAAACCGAACAGCGCCGACGGCTGCCCATAGCCGAGGAACGTGGTCGCCGTGTCCATTATGTAGACCTTGAGCTGTCCGGCGAATTGAATGAAGCCGTTCACCCATTCCGGCGTGAACCAAACCATGATGCCGAGCACGACGAAGGACATGAAGAACGACACGATGCTGCGCCACGTCTGACGCGCGAAATGTCCGAATCCTTTACCCACTGCCGTCTTCCCCTTGCCGCAAAGCCCCAAGGGCCAGGTTCCTCGCTCACCCTAAACGTGTCAAGGCAGCGGGCAGTTGCACGAGCGATCCGCCGAAAGCCCGCGGGATTTACTATTCGGCCGCGACCTTCAGCGGGCGGCGCACGGCGGGCGCCTTGCCTGTCAAATAGACGGTGATCATCCGCGAAAGTTCTTCGGCCAGCGCCCCTGAACGCAAGTCCTCTGCTCGGTGACCGACGGCGTCGTGGACGGCTGTTTCGACGGTCCGTGTCACGAGATAGATCGCAAGATCGAGGTCGGTAACGCTCAGTTCGCTCCGCCGCGCTTCGAGGAACTCGCGGACACGCTGCGTGCAGCGCGCTTCGTACGCGTGGCGCCAATCGAGTGACCCGAGATGCGGCACTTCCTCCGACAACACACGATGCAGCTCGGGATCGATCAGGTGCGCGCGGACGCTCTCTTCGATCAGAGCCCGAACCGTGTCTGCGATCGGCCGTTTCGCGGCGTCAGCCGTGATTGCTGCTAGGCCGCGCTCGAGCTCCGCCACGTGTCGGCGCATCAGCTCGCCCAGAAGCGATTCCTTGTTCGGGAAGTATTGGTAGAGCGATCCGACGCTGACCCCCGCCCTCTCCGCCACCCGGTTCGTGGTGAACGCGTTGTACCCACCCTTGACCAAAATGCGAGCCGCGGCGTCGAGGATGAGCTCGACCGTCGCGCGCGAACGGTCCTGTGCGGGCATTTTCCGCGGCGATACGCCCGATTTCTTTGCCTTCGCCATGCGACCCGAATTGCGAGTAGTGAACCTGAGCATTTGCTCGTATAACATGAGCAATAGCTCGTATTAGTGATCGATGCAAGCCTGCTGTCACAAAGTGTCCGTATCAACCGTCATACTGTCAGCGCTGAAGGTTGCCGCATGAACATCCACGTCCCATCCACAAACCACGGTCTGCACGACCCCAAGGTGAAGGCTGCGCTGGAGCGTTTGCATCGCGCTGCCCGCGGCGACGCATTGGTATTCCTGCGCGGGCTGCCGGACGCCCTCGCCGCCAAGGCACGCGGCAAGTCGCTGTTCGACGGCCTCGAACCGCATATGAAGAAGGCCTTCATCCAAATCTCGCATGCCGCCGGCGAGGCCATTTACAACACCGCGCGGGCGATCAACGCCAAGCGCATCGTCGAATTCGGAACCAGCTTCGGCGTGTCGACGATCTATCTGGCCTGTGCCGTGCGCGACAACGGCGGAGGCAAAGTGGTGGGCAGCGAACTCGAACCGACGAAGGTCGTGCAGGCGCGGCAAAACATCGCTTCGGCCGGCCTCGAAACATTCGTTGATATTCGTGAAGGCAATGCAATGAAGACGCTCACCGACGTCGAGGCCCCGATTGACCTCGTATTACTCGACGGTTGGAAGGACCTCTACATCCCCCTTCTGAAGTTGCTCACGCCGAAGTTACGTCGCGGCTCGGTCGTGTTTGCCGACAACATTCATACCTTCAGGAAAACGCTGCGTCCCTACGTCGCGTACCTACGCGATCCGCAAAACGGGTTTGTGACGACCACACTATCGACGGGGTCCGGACTCGAATACTCGGTCTACCTCGGTGCGGAGAATTGAAATGCTGAATTTGATCCCCATTTAGGTAGAGAGGCTTTGGAGAGGGCCCGCATGCGTACGCCCGAAGAGACCGCCGGCGAGCCGCGTTACGTTCCGGCGCTCGGCTATCATTTCCTGACGCCGCTTTACGACACGGCGATTGCGCTGATGACGCGCGAGACGACATGGCGTAAAGCGCTCGTCAAGCAGATCGCGGCGACACCACGCGACGTCGTGCTCGATGTCGGCTGCGGCACCGGCACCCTCGCCGTGATGTTGAAGCGGACGAGCCCCTACACGACCGTCTATGGCATCGACCCCGATCCCGACGTCCTCGGTCGGGCCGAGATCAAGGCGCGCGACAACGGCACGCTGGTTCACTTCATGAAGGGCTATGGCGCTGATGTCGCCGAGCGCGCCGCGCCGCTGCGCGTGACCAAGGTGGTCTCCAGCCTCGTGCTTCACCAGGTGCCGCTCGAGGGCAAACGTGAGATCCTCGCCAACATGCTGGCAGCCCTAAAGCCGGGCGGCGAGATCCACATCGCAGACTACGGCCTGCAGCGCTCGGCCACGATGCGCCTTCTCTTCCGTCAGATCCAGCATCTCGACGGCTGCGAAGGCACGCAGCCTAATGCCGACGGGATCGTGCCCGTTCTGATGGAAGAGATCGGTTTCGATAACGTGCGCGAAGATCGCGTGATCGCGACGCCGACTGGTTCGATATCGCTTTATTCAGGCCGCAGAGCCTGAACGCTGGGCATGTCGCTGTAGATCAAGGCGACATGCTCGTCGGCGGCAATTGACGCAGGCAAGACGACCTGTTGCTTCAGCACATAAGCCCAGCATTGCTGCTGGTCGAAATTGTGCGACTTGCACGACGCCAGATTCGACCACTGCTGATCGTAGACGGCTTCGAAGCCGGGCTGCCCTTTCGCCAACTTCTCGAGTCTTGTCGTCGTCCCGAGGGTCACACCGATCTCACCGTAGGCAAGCTGCACGAGCGCGCCTGCGTAGATCTTGTCGGTGCCCTTCTCAAAGAGCGTGTTGTACGGCTTGGCGAGTTGTTTACGGGCCGCCGCCACGACCTGAGCACCCAACTCCGGCGTCATATTGCGCACACGGTAGGCCGTAATGGCTTCGTCGTGGCCCTGCGAGACGAATTCCCGCATCGATATCTCGTCGACCTGCTTGGCACCCGCCACGATCACGGTCGGGGCACCGCCGTCCGACACAGCGACAATGCCGACATTCGTCAGCGGGCTCGCTGTGGCTTCCAAGATCATCTTATTCGGAAGCGAGGTCGCCGTCTGAAAGACGAGGTCGCCGTTCTGCCATTCGACCGGCTCGTGCCGCGTCGTCATGTAGGTCAGTATGTAGACGCAGAGGGCGAAGCCGGCCACGCCGGCACCGATCATCAAGACATCTTGATTGCGCATGGCTTCCCGCACTCATCGATGAGGCGTGAAGGCTGGCACGGGGCGCGTAAACACCGATGTAACTTTTCGCCGCTGAGATGCCCCAAAACGGGACGGCTCAGCATGTCGCACCGGCTAGGTGGCTTGGGCCGTGCCCCAATAGTTGAAGCCGAGCGGCCGTGGCGTGCTCGGCAGATACATCGTTTCCATCTTCTCGACGGTGAAGCCACCTTCGCGCAGCAGCTGTGGAATGGGTCGTCCGACGTGGCATCCGCCGGCGATCTTCTTCCACATCGGCGTCATCCAATCCTGCCACTTGCGCACGCTTTCATCCGGCGCCTCACCGTGTTCGCAGAAGATCAAACGTCCGCCCGGCTTCAACACCCGACGCATGCCCTTGAGCGCACGATTGACGTCGGGGATCGTGCAAAGCGTGTAGGTGACGAGCACCGTATCGACGGATTTGTCCTCGAGCGGAATCTCTTCGGCCTTCAGGTCCAGAAATTCGAGCGGAAACTTGACCTCGCGCGCCCGCTTCGCCGCTCGCGCGCGCATCTCCTCGGCGGGTTCGAGCCCCCACAGATGCGTCACTTTCGTCGCGTCGTAGAATGGCAGGTTCTGCCCCGCGCCGAGCCCAATCTCCAGAACACGTCCCTCCGCCAGCGGCACGACTTTGCGGCGCTGATAGCGGATGGGCTTCGCGCCCATGGCAAATTCAAGCAGCGGCGGCAGCAAATAGCGATCGTAGAATCCCATGTGTTCATGCCCTGGTGTCGCGGTCACTATATGAGCGGGTGACCGCGTTCACAACGTGGCCTACGTCGTTAGCGACCCGTGAATCGCGGCGGACGTTTCTCAAGGAACGACGCGACGCCTTCGCGAAAATCCTCCGAGCCCTGACAAAGCAGCAGCTGGTCGAAATCGGCAGCGGCCGTCGCTTCGTTTGTCGCAGTCGCTGCGTTGATCGCGAGCTTGTTCATGCGCACCGGCAAGGGCGGCTTTGCAGCTACCTCCGCGGCAATCGCCAAGGCGCGGTCGAGCGCAAGGCCCGGTTGCGTGGTCTCATCGACGAGGCCGATGCCACGCGCCTCGTCGCCCGAAATTGCCTGTCCCAAAATGACCAGCCGCTTCGTTCGCGCCGGACCGACGAGGCTCACGAGCCGCGGCAGGCTCCCCCACGTCATGTTCATGCCGCGGTCGATTTCGGGAATCGATATCTTGGCGTTGCTGCCGGCGACGCGCAGGTCGCAGGCCACCGACAACGCCACGCCGCCGCCGATGCAATAGCCTTCGATCGCCACAATGGTAAGCGGCGCCAGGCCGGCCCAAGCGCGGCAGAGCCGCGCTCCGAGCGTTTGCCCCTGCCGTCGTTCGGACAATCCGGCGCTGGAGAGCTTCGCCGCCTCCGCGTCGCGCAAATCGTATCCGACACAGAACGACCGCGGGTCGCCGGTCAGAACGATCGCCGAGGTTTCGGCGTCCTCGTCGAACGACGCTGCAACCACAATCAACTGCCGCATCACCTCGCGCGACATGGCATTGCGGCCGTCGCCGCGATCGAAGCGCACGAGCGCCACGCGCCCGCGTTGTTCCTTTGTAATGAACGAGCCGAATTTGGTGATGGTCATGGGAAGCCTCTCTGCTTCCCATGGATCAGAGCACGCTGAGCGCGACAAAAAAAGAAGGCCGCGTCGGAGGACGCGGCCCAAGTTCAAGGGACTCCGAGGGGAGAGACCTCGGAGGTAGGAAATCGAACTCTAGTCGTTGCGCGGCGCAGCACGGCGCGGTGTCGGCGCAGGGCCGCCACTTGCACTCTTGCGGCGCTCGACCAACGACTTCATCGGCGGACAGGCCTCGCCGTTCTTCTGCTGACCGAAGGTCGGCGGCGCGGTCACTTCTTCGTCCTCGACCACGTCTTCCAGATCGGAGGTATCGACCTCCGGCATCTGCGGCTTCGCGGCGGCCTTACGCAGCGACGGTGCCGGCTTGGCATCGATCGTCGGCGCACCGACGGCCTGACGGCGGGCCCGCACCGCTTCGAGCGCGCGCTGCATGTCTTCCTTCGAAACGTTTTTGCCTTCGGCCGGCTCGAGCGGCGCCGGATGCGGCGGCTTCACGTTGGACGCGTGAGCGACCGCAGCGCTTGCCGGCGCACGTGTCGGCAGCGGCTTCGGCGGCGTCTTCAGCGCGGGCTCCACCGGTGTCGGCGCGACGTCGAGCGCCACGTTGCCGCGTGCCCACGTACCGTCCCACGCCAGAAGTTCGTCTAGGGCCAGCGGCTTTTGAATCCAAATACCTTGCGCTGCGCTGAAACCCACATATTCGAGGCCGCGCATCATCGCTTCGTCTTCGGCACCGACGGCGACGGCTTCCAAGCCGTATTGCCGCGCGAAGCGCAGGCGAGCCGCAACGGCGCCGGCGCCCTTGAGGCCGAGACGCTGCGCCAAGCGAATGGTGGCGGTGCCGCCGACTTTGACCGACGTGAACGGCATCGGCGAGAACTGGCCGAGATCGACCGGCACGATGCCGCCGCCGTCGAGCGCAACGCCGACGCCGGTTTCCCTTATCGCCAGCAGAACGGGGCCAAGCGCTTCGGGTTCTTGGGCAAGCGCGCGCTCCGGCACTTCGACAATGACGTGCTCGGGCTTCAACTTGTATTCTTTGATTAGATCGGCGAGACCCTTAGCAAAGCCTTCGGACATCAGATCCCGCGGACCGACGTTGACCGACACGGTCCAATCGTAACCTGCAGCACGCCAGCGAGCCGCCGCCTTGAGCGACTCATGGAAGACAAGGCCCGTCAATTCGTTCATACGCCCTTGAGACTCGATGAAATCGAGAAACAGGCCCGGCGGCAGCAGGCCGTAGCTCGGATGTTGCCAGCGGATGAAGCTCTCAGCGCCCGTAACCTCGCTGGTCGACAAATCGACTTTCGGCTGAAACACCACGCGGAATTCGTTGCGTTGGAAGGCCTGGTCGATATCAGATGGCGTGAGCCGGAACGTCCTGTCGCTCATTTGGGGCAAACCTTTTGCTATGGGCGGCACAGTGCCGATCGGCATAAGGTTTACCGCAGCACCCCTTAAGGGAGGCTCGTTCGGACCTTTTGCATTTGAATATCTTCAATTTGAAGGATCGAGAGTTCGCCTATGTCGGAAGAGAAAAAACCATCGGCGCCGCTGCCTGCATCGACAATATTGCTTGTCCGTAATGGTAGCGCGGGCCTCGAAGTTTTTATGGTCAAGCGTCACCATCAAATCGACTTCGCCTCCGGGGCGTTGGTTTTCCCGGGTGGAAAGGTTGACGCGCACGACCGTGACCCTGCCCTGCGCGCGCACGTCGACGGTGCCGATAAACTCGACGACTTACAGTTAAGCTTAGCGGCCTGCGCCATCCGTGAAGGGTTCGAGGAGTCGGGGATTCTTCTCGCCCGCCGCACCGGCAGCGGTGACCTAATCAGCGCCGAACACGCCATGTCTTTGGACGATTGGCGTCCGAAGCTGAATGCGAGCGAAATCGGCCTCGTCGAATTCCTGAGCAAGGAAAAATTGCGCTTGGCCTGTGACACGCTCGTGAGCTTCGCGCATTGGGTGACCCCTGTTTTCATGCCGAAACGCTTCGACACCTACTTCTATGTGGCCGCCGCGCCATCCGGTCAGCTTGGACGTCACGACGGTTCGGAGTCCGTCGATTCAGTGTGGGTCAATCCGAACGAGGCCATCGGCGACAAGCGCTGGACCATCATTTTCCCAACCAAGATGAACCTGCTGAAGCTTGGCGCGGCGAAGACGGCTGAGGAGGCACTCGCCACCGCGCGCAAAACGCCTGTGGTGACGGTGTTGCCGGAGGTCGTCACGCGCGCCGATGGCCGCTACCTCACGATCCCCGACAACGCGGGCTACGGGAAGGTCGAAGAATCCATGGCGGGCTTCAGAGGCTGAAATCAACCCACGCCGTCGACAACAAACTGCTCGGCCAGGATGCGCTCTTCGAGCGAACGGTCAGGGTCGAACAACATGGTCACCGACGTGTTGACGTCCTCCGAAACGGTCACCGACACGACCTCGCGCACTTCGGTGTGATCGGCGACCGCGCTCACCGGGCGCTTGTCGGCCTCGAGAATTTCGAACACCACCTCGCAGCGCCGCGGCAGCAAAGCCCCGCGCCACCGGCGCGGCCGAAACGCACTGATCGGCGTTAGCGCCAGAAGCGGCGCATCGATCGGCAAGATCGGGCCGTGGGCAGACAGATTGTAGGCGGTCGATCCGGCCGCGGTGGAAAGCAGCGCGCCATCGCAGATCAGCTCGGCAAGGCGCACCCGGCCGTCGATAGAAATACGCAGCTTCGCCGCCTGCCGCGTTTCGCGCAGCAGCGAAACTTCGTTGAACGCCTGGGCGTTCTGGACCTTACCGCTCGCGGTCTTCGCCTTCATGCGCAACGGGTGCAAAACCTGCGCATGCGTGATGTCGAGCCGTTCCATGAGGTCGTTTGAGGAATACTCGTTCATCAAAAACCCGACGGAGCCTCTGTTCATCCCGAAGACCGGGATGTTCTTGCGCGCATATTTGTGCAGCACATGAAGCATGAAGCCATCGCCGCCGAGCGCAACGACCACATCGGCGTCAGTCTTGAAGTTGCCGTAGCGCTTCGCGAGTTCGCGCTGAGCGGCCACCGCTTCCGGCGCCGTCGAGGCGGTAAAGCAAGGTTTTGAGAAGCGCATCAGCCGCCGGTGAGTGACATGTGGCGCGCGACGGCCGGTTTTTGATGGCGGCGATCGATGATGAAGTCGTGGCCCTTGGGCTTGCGAGAGATCGCCTCGTCGATGGCTGCATGCAGAAGCCCGTCGTCGGAGCTCTCGCGCAATGGCGCACGGAGATCGGCGGCATCGTCCTGACCGAGGCACATGTAGAGCGTCCCGGTACAGGTTAGGCGAACACGATTGCAGCTTTCGCAGAAGTTATGGGTCAGCGGTGTAATGAATCCGAGGCGCCCGCCGGTCTCACGCACGGTGACGTATCGCGCCGGCCCGCCCGTACGATAATCGCTCTCATCCAGCGTGAAGCGCTGCGCCAACCGCGATCGCACGACCGACAACGGCAGATATTGGTCTGTGCGATCCTGGTCGATGTCGCCCATCGGCATGGTTTCGATCAACGTAAAGTCGATGCCGCGCCCATGCGCCCAGGTCATGATCGTCTCGATCTCGGCTTCGTTGATGGCGCGTAACGCCACCGTATTGATCTTGATCTTGAGGCCGGCGTCTTGTGCCGCCTGAATGCCGCCGAGCACCTGATCGAGCTTGCCCCACCTGGTGATCGCAGCGAACCGATCGGGATCGAGCGTATCGAGTGACACATTCACGCGCTTCACACCCGTGTCCGCGAGTTCCGGCGCAAACCGCGCCAACTGGCTGCCGTTCGTCGTCAGCGTCAGCTCATCGAGCGCGCCCGAACGCAGATGGCGTCCGAGCGATCGCACGAGCTTCATGACATCGCGCCGCACCAGCGGCTCGCCGCCGGTCAATCGAAGCTTCCGCACGCCCTTCGCCACGAAGGCCGAACACAATCGGTCCAGCTCCTCAAGCGTCAGCAAATCCCTCTTCGGCAAGAAGGTCATGTCTTCTGCCATGCAATAGACGCAACGGAAGTCGCAGCGATCGGTCATCGACACGCGCAGATATGTGATGGTCCGGCCAAACGGATCAAGCATAGGTGGGAACTTAGCAGGCACGCGCTCGCCGTCCACTCCCCCGGGGCTTGGCGAACGAATGAATCTGCCGCCGGAGACGTGTTATGCCTAAGGAGACGTGGTATGCCTAAGGCAAGGCGCGGGCCTTATCCGCGACTGTTGCGGCCGGCCCATGATCTGTAGTTTGTGTCGACTCTCCCCTCAGCGACACCCCCAATGACCGCACAACACATCCTCGCTATCGACCAAGGCACGACCTCGACCCGCGCGATCCTCTTCGACCGCACCGGCAAACCGCTGAAGCAATCGCAGCGCGAACACGAGCAAATCTATCCGCAGGACGGATGGGTCGAGCACGATCCCGAAGAGATCTGGCAAGCGACGCTCAAGGTGATGAAGACGGCGCTGCAAGGCGTCCAGCACAGTCACCTTGCGGCCGTCGGAATCACCAATCAACGCGAGACCACGCTCGTCTGGGACCGCAAAACCGGCAAGCCGATTTACAACGCCATCGTCTGGCAGGACCGCCGCACCGCGCCGCTCTGCGCCAAGCTCGAGCAAGATGGGCGCGAACCCTTGATCACGGCGAAGACCGGTTTGCTGATCGATCCCTACTTCTCGGGTACCAAACTTGCCTGGATTCTCGACAACGTGCCTTACGCGCGGATCAAAGCGAACCAGGGCGAACTCGCATTCGGAACGATTGATTCCTGGTTGATCTATCGGCTGACCGGCGGTCGCGTGCACGTCACCGACTCGACCAACGCTTCGCGCACGATGCTCTACGACATCCGCCGTGGACGTTGGGACGGCGAAATCCTGGACCTGCTGAAGATTCCGCAAAGCCTTTTGCCGCGCGTGCACGACTCTGCGGAGCTTCTCGGCGGCGTCGACCCAAGCCTCCTCGGCGCGAAGATCCCAATTTCCGGCGTCGCCGGCGATCAACAGGCAGCGGTCGTCGGCCAAGCTTGCGTGAAGCAAGGGCTGATGAAGTCGACCTACGGCACGGGCTGCTTCGCCCTCGTCAACACGGGCCCGACGATGGCACCGTCGCACAGCCGGCTGGTGACGACGATTGCCTACTCACAAAAGGGCCAGCGCACTTATGCGCTTGAAGGCTCGATCTTTATGGCCGGCGCCACGATCCAATGGCTGCGCGACGGCCTCAAATTGTTCGCCAAGAGCTCCGGCAGCGCGCAGCTCGCGCTCAAAGCCGATCCTCGCTCGCGCGTCTATCTCGTCCCCGCGTTCGTAGGTCTGGGCGCGCCATATTGGGACCCCGACGCACGGGGCGCGATCGTGGGGCTAACTCGGGACACCGGTCACGCGGAAATTGCGCGAGCGGGACTGGAGTCCGTTTGCTTCCAGACGCGCGACCTCCTCGAGGCGATGGCGACCGACATGAGCGCCTCGGGCCTCGGTAGCCCGAGCGCGTTGCGCGTCGACGGCGGCATGGTCGTGAACGATCTTTTTTGCCAATGGCTCGCCGATCTCACCGGACGCCCGATTGAACGTCCCGAGGTTGTGGAAACGACCGCGCTCGGCGCAGCCTACTTGGCCGGACTTGGCGCCGGCGTTTATTCGTCGCTTGACGAGGTATCCGAGCAATGGCGCTGCGAGCGCCGGTTCCTACCGAAAATCGGCGCCGACGAGCGCGACGCACGCTACGCCGGCTGGCAAGAGGCCGTCGGCCGCGTGCTGACCAAGCGAGATCGTTGAACGGTCATTTGACACTGCCCGAGCGGCGGACGCACTCTTATGGCAAGCCAGCCATTGGAGAGCCGTAATGTCCGCAGCTTTGCATGCAGAGAAATTGCCGTCGAAAACCAAGATGTCGGCCGAGGAATGGAAGACGCGCATCGATCTGGCCGCCACCTACCGCCTCGTTGCGCACTACGGCTGGGACGACATGGTGTTCACCCACATCAGCGCCCGCGTGCCGGGCCCTGAGCATCATTTTCTGATCAACCCCTATGGCCTCATGTTCGACGAGATCACCGCGTCGAGCCTCGTCAAAGTCGACCTCGACGGCAACAAGGTCGAAGACAGCCCGTACCCGGTAAACCCCGCGGGCTTTACGATCCATTCGGCGCTGCACATGAATCGCGACGACGCGCACTGCGTGATCCACCTTCATTCGGACGATGGTGTGGCTGTCGCGTGCCAGGAGGCAGGCCTTCTACCGATGAGCCAGCACGCGATGCTCATCTCGAAGGACCTCGCCTACCATGACTACGAGGGCGTCGCCCTCGACCTCGATGAGCGCGAGCGTTTGGTCAAGGACATCGGCAATAAGAACCTGATGCTCTTGCGCAATCACGGCACATTGGCGGTCGGTAAGAGTTGCGCGGATGCGTTCCTGCGCATGTACTACCTGGAACGTGCCTGCACGATCCAGATACGGGCGCTTGCCGGCGGCGCAAAGATCAATCCGACGAACCAAGGCGTCGACACAAAGACGGCCGGTCAAGGCGGCAACGCGTTCGAGGGCAGCGTAGGCAATCTCGCTTGGCCTGGCCTTCTGCGCATGCTCGATCGAGAGGATCCGAGCTATCGGACTTGAACCGTCTGTCTGCGCCATCGCTAACAGTCGTTGTGGGCCCGCTGCGCGGGACCGCGGCACTCCATCGATATGAGGACTTGAGATGAAATTTGGCGCAGGCCAACCCGTCCGCCGGCTCGAGGACAACCGCCTCGTCACCGGTCATGGTCAGTACACAGACGACTTCCAGTTCCCCGGGCAGACCTACGCCGCGATCCTTCGCAGCCCCCATGCGCACGCAAAGCTCGGCGCCATCGACACGCTGGCCGCGCGTGAGGCGCCCGGCGTCATCGCGGTCTACACCAACAAGGACATCGAAGCTGCGGGCCTCGGACCCGTGCCTTGCATGGCGCTGATTCCGAACAAGGACGGCACGCCGATGTTCAATCCGCCGCGTCCGGCGCTCGCCAAGGGCCGCGTTCGTCACCTTGGCGACCCGGTCGCGATGGTCGTCGCCGAGACTGCGGCGCAAGCGCGCGACGCCGCCGAGCTGATCCAAGTGGACTACGAGGAGCTGCCGGCAGTCGTCGACACCGAAGCCGCGCTCACAGCACCGGCGTTGCATGAGGGCGCCAAATCGAATGTCGCCCTCGACCACGAACTCGGCGACAAAGCCGCGGTCGACAGCGCCTTTGCCTCCGCCGCCCACGTCACCAAGCTGCGCATCATCAACCAGCGCATCGTCGTCAACGCCATGGAGCCACGCGCCGCGGTCGGCTTGTACGACAAGGCTGGCGACAGATACACGCTGCACACCGGCAGCCAAGGCGTGCATGGCATGCGCGCCATCATCGCCAAGCAAGTTCTCAAGGTCGAAGACAAGAAACTGCGGGTGATTACGAAAGAGGTTGGCGGCGGCTTCGGCATGAAGTCGTTCGTCTATCCCGAATACCCGCTCGTCCTCTTTGCTGCGAAACAGCTTGGGCGGCCGGTCAAGTGGACCGGCGATCGCGGGGAGTCCTTTCTGACCGACACGCAAGGCCGTGATCACGTCACGAACGCCTCGATCGCGTTCGACAAGGATCACAAGGCGACCGCCGTGCGCGTCGAAACCATCGCCAATTTCGGAGCGTATCTATCGCAATTCGGACCGTTCATACCGACGATGGCGGCGGGCGGCATGCAGGTCGGCGTCTATGCGATACCGGCGATCCATCAGCACGTCAGGTGCGTCTTCACCAATACCGTGCCTGTCGACGCCTATCGCGGCGCTGGGCGTCCGGAAGCCGCCTACGTCATCGAGCGCCTGATGGATCAGGCCGCCCAAGAGCTGAAGATCTCACCGGCGGAATTGCGCCTGAAGAACTTCATCCGGCCCGATCAGATGCCGTTCAAGTTTCCGGTTGCCGGCACGATCGACTCTGGCGCCTTCGCCAAGAATCTTGAAGACGCCACCAAGCAGGCCGACTGGTCGAACTTCGAAGCGCGCCGCAAGGCCGCGCGCGCCCGCGGCAAAGTCGCCGGCATCGGCATGTCCTATTACGTGGAGCGCACGGCAGCCGGCTTCGAGATGGCGCACATCGAAGTGCGCGCCGACGGTGAAGTTCGCGTCATCGCCGGCACACAATCGAATGGTCAGGGACACGAAACCGCCTATGCGCAGCTCGTCGCCGACCGGCTCGGCGTACCCATCGACATCGTCAAAGTGACCAGCGGCGATAGCGACGCAATCCGCGCGGGGGGCGGCACCGGGGGCTCACGCTCGATCATGATGGCGGGCGGTGCGATCGGCGTTGCCGTCACCGACATCATTGAAAAGGGCAAAGCCCTCGCCGCCAACGAGCTAGAAGCCGCGACGGGCGACATCGAATACGCGGACGGCAATTTCCGCATCGCTGGCACCGACCGCACGATCGGCCTCTTCGAGGTTGCGCGCATCGCGAAAACACAAGCGAACGTGACCGGAGCGGAAGGCATCGAAGCTGATGGCGAGTTCCGTCACCAGTCGAACACTTGGCCGAACGGCTGCCACATCTGTGAAGTCGAGATCGATCCGGAGACAGGTACGACCGAGATCGTGCGTTACACCATCGTCGACGACTTCGGCGTCATCGTGAATCCCATGCTCGTCGAGGGCCAGGTCCACGGCGGCGTCGTCCAAGGCCTCGGTCAAGCGATGGGTGAGCACGCACAATACGATGGGAGCTCAGGCCAGCTCATGACCGGCTCGTACATGGACTACTGGATGCCGCGCGCCGACAACATGCCGAAGATGTCGTTCAAGACGAACGAAGTCCGCTGCACCACGAACCCACTCGGCGTCAAGGGTTGCGGCGAAGCCGGCACGGTCGGCGCGGCACCTTCCTTCGTCAATGCCGTCATCGACGCGCTACGTCCCTACGGCGTCAGCCAGATCGACATGCCCGTGACGCCGTTGAAGGTGTGGGAAATCACAAAGGGACGTGCCGCTGCCTGACAAAGGAGAGCCCTCATGTTGGCCGCGATGATCATTGCGCTGATCTTGCCCACGACCGCATCCAAGCTCCCGCTGCAGGACGCGCCGCGCGAAGCCGCACAGATCGTCGACGCATTCCACGACGCATTGGCCAAGGGCGATCGTGCCGCCGCGTTGGAAACCCTCGACGACAACGTGCAAATCTATGAGCAAGGTTGGGTCGAGAACTCCAAGGCTGAGTACGCCAAGGCGCATCTCGCCGGAGATCTGAAATTTGCGCGGAGCACGAAGTCGCAGCTGACGTCGCGCTCCGGCAGCCTCCTAGGCGATCTTGCCTTCGTAACGAGCGAAGGCCGGACAACGGGCGTGTTCGAGGGCAAGCTTGTCAACTCGATAACGCTTGAGACGATGGTGCTGCGCCATTTCTCCGACGGCTGGCGTATCGTCCACATTCACTGGTCGTCACGCTCGCCGAAATAAGATCGCCTCGAATGCGATGCTTATGTGGCCGCCCGCCGTGACACCCATACCGTCGCGACCGCCGCCGCGGCGGCTACGGCAAAGACCGGCGCCAGCGACCGGGCGATGTCGAACGTGGAACGCGCCGCGTCGAGCCCAAGCATCGCGGCAAAGGACCCGGCGAGCGCCGCCCCGATAGAACTGCCCGCCACAAGCAACGTCGGCATTGCCGCGACCGCGAAGTCGCGCTCGCCGTCCGATGCCGTTTCCATCACATGCTCGCAGAGCCTCGCCCAGCTGAATCCGAAGCTGATCCCGATGAGCATCTGCGCGGCAACTGCGGCGACGAGCGACTGCAGCGCGAAGGCGGCGACGTGAAGCGACAACCCGAGCGCCATGATCATCGGCGCGGGCCAAATGTGCGAACGCGCACTCAAGCGCGGCATGTGCGCGACACCGATTGCGGTCAGGCTCCAGGAAATCGCCAACACGGCGGACAAAAGTCCTGACAGCGTAACGCCAAGCCCCCAAATCCTCTGCCCGGCGAACGCGATGAAGATCACCGTGGGCGCTTCGACCAGCGCCATGAGCAGCGCGAGCAACATGCTTGCGCCCAACTGGGTCGACGGATCGAAGGCGCGCGAGGGCAGGATGCGAGATTCGCTTCGCCCGTCGATCACGACGACCAGCCACAGCAGCAACGGCGCGCCGATCAGAGCGGCGATGGCGAGGCTTGATCGCCCGCCGACCGAAAGAAGAAAGACGCCCGCAGCCACAAGCGCGAGCTGAACAATCGGAATCGCGAGCGCTTTGCCGTTGCCGCGGCCTGCTGGAACGCACAGCGGCACGAAGATCATGAATGCGATCGACGCAGGTATGCTCGCCATCGCCGCGAGCCGCCATGATGTTGCTTCGGTAATGGCGCCGGCGATGACCGGGCCGCCGAGCGCCGCCAGTGCCCAAGCGACAGACTCGAGGGCGAAAATGCGCGGCACCAGCGACTTCGGAAACATCTCGGGGATCAGAGCGTAGCAGCACGCCATCACGATCCCCTCGCCCGCGCCCTGCAATATGCGGCCGAGCACAACCGACGAAGCGTTCTGCGCAAAGCCGAAAGCAAAGCTGCCGGCGATGAACGCGAGCGACGACGCGAGCAAAACGCTACGTGCCCCGAGGCGAGCCTTGAGCACGGCCGCCGAAGCGCCTCCGACGATCGACGCAACGAGATAAGCCGAAGTCGCCCAGCTCAGCAGCGCGACCGTATGAAGCTCAGTCGCGGCGCTCGGCATCGTCGTCGATGCGATGAACGCGTTGAAGGCGTGCAGAACGATGCCCAGTGTGAACATCGCGGCGGGCGCAGCATTTGGTCCCGAGACGATCTCGGCCCACGATCCGACCTGCACTTCGTCAACGCGTTCCACCGAAAGCTCCAAGCCCTGCTGTTTGTGGAGTTGTGGTGCACGAACGAGCACAAGTCGAGTGGCCCGGCGCCGCTTGTCCGTTTCGATGGAATTTCGTCCACGAGCCGGTCACCCGTGAAATCGGTCCTACGTGGAGACCTAAAGGCTCTCCGGCGCCAGGGTCACTTTTAGGCCGTCTAGCTCATCGGTCATCTTGATCTGGCACGACAAGCGTGAGTTTTCCTGCACCGCGACGCCGAAATCGAGCATCTCGATTTCTTGCTGTTGCTGCTCGGGAAGCTTCGCGAGCCATTCGTCGTCGACGTAGACGTGGCAGGTTGCGCAAGCGCAGGCGCCGCCGCATTCGGCTGCAAGCGGCAGATTGGCGTCGCGGATGACTTCCATCGCGCTCCAGTCTTCGCGCCCTTCGAGCGTGTGCACTTGGCCTTCGCGGTCGGTGACAATCAGCTTCATGCCACCCCCAGCTTCTTCTGTAGGCTGCTCGACGAGGTTGTGTATTGGAAACGCAGCTTCTCGTCCGGACGGCAGTAGCGAAACGCCTGCTGCGCCATCAGTGCGCCTTCGTGGAAGCCAGAAAGGATCAGCTTCAGCTTACCGGGATAGGTGTTGATGTCGCCGATCGCGAAGATCGACTTCGTGCTCGTCTCGAATTTTTCCGTGTCGACCGGAATTAGGTTCTCGTGCAAGCCGATACCGAAATTCGCAACCGGCCCGAGCTTCATCGTCAGCCCGAAGAACGGCAACAGCATTTCGGCGTCGACGCGATAATCGCCGCGCTCTTTGTTGCTCAGCGTCAATCCTTCCAGCTTCTGATTGGCGCCGTGCAGCGCTTTGATGCTGGCGATGTGGAATTCCATTTTCCGGTCGGCGACGAGCGCGCGCATCTTGTTGACGCTGTCGGGCGACGCGCGGAAGCCGTCGCGGTGATGCACCAGCAGAAGTTTCTTAGCGATCGGCTGCAGATTAAGCGTCCAGTCGAGCGCTGAGTCACCACCGCCAGCAATCACCACGACCTTGTCGCGGAAGCGGTCCATCTTGCGCACGGCGTAGAACACCGACTCGTTCTCGTAGGCTTCGATGCCGGGGATCGGCGGCTTCTTGGGCGTAAAGCTGCCGCCGCCTGCGGCAATCACGACGACGCGCGCTTCGATCTGCGTTCCGGCGTCAGTCGTGACGCGCCAGCCGTCGCCTGCTTTCTCGAGTGACTCCGCCATTTGAGAAAAGTGGAATGTCGGCCCGAACGGCTTGATCTGATCCATCAACCGATCGGTCAGTCCCTGCCCCGTGACCTCCACGATCCCGGGAATGTCGTAGATCGGCTTCTCTGGATAGAGTTCGGCACACTGGCCACCCGCGCGGTCCAATATGTCGACGAGATGGGCTTTGAGATCGAGCAGCCCAAGCTCGAAGACGGCGAACAGGGCAATTGGCCCCGCGCCGATGATCACGACATCCGTCTTGTGCTGCCCGCCCGCCGGCGCCACATTCGTTGTCATTCTACACTCTTTCGTCGTTATTCTTTAGATTGCCACATATGTACATGTAGAAATTCTCGATCGCCAGTTCAATTGCACGATTGGGCACGAATTTGGTAGCGGCCCCGTGCCGCGTTGCCCACCGCCCCGGCTACCGCCAAATGACTGCCGTAGAGCGGTCAAAAGAGTCTCCCAAATGACCAAATCCTGGCCGGAGCAGGCCCGTGTTGCCGCCCCGCAGTGCCAATCCATGGCGGAGGTACGTCGCGAGATCGATCGCGTCGACCGCATCCTGGTTCGCCTCCTGGCAGAGCGGCTGACCTATATCGAGCGCGCAGGTCATATCAAGAAGGACCGCGACGTGGTCCGCGACGAAGCGCGCATCGCCGACGTGCTGGGGAAGGTCAGAACCGCCTGCGAACGCGAGGAATTTCCCTTCACCATCGCCGAGCCGGTCTGGCGCGCGCTGATGGAGGGCTGCATCGCCCACGAGTTCGACGTGTTCGACGAGATCAACACGCCGTCTTCACGCGCCGCCGCAGGCGGTTAAGCTCACCGGCATGGCGCCGGTCAAAAACATCCTGTTCATCACCGCCGATCAATGGCGCGGCGACTGTCTGTCGTCGCTCGGCCATCCGATTGTGAAGACACCGCATCTCGACGCTTTCGCGCGCGAAGCGGTGACGTTCACGCGTCACTTCGCCAACACCTCTCCGTGCTCGCCAAGCCGCGCAACGCTGCACACTGGGCTCTATCAGCACAACCATCGCGTGGCCATGAACGGGACCCCGCTCGATCGCCGTCACACCAACTGGGCTATCGAAGCGCGCAAGCTCGGCTACGATCCGGCGCTCATCGGCTACACGGATCAAACCCCGGATCCGCGCGACCTGCCGCCGAACGATCTGCGCCTGAACACCTACGAGGGTCTGCTGCCCGGTATTACGCCGATCGCACACACGGGTATGGAGAACCCGGGCCCTTGGGCGGAGTACCTTCGCACAAAAGGATATGCGCTACCTGAAGACGAGCGGCTCATCCTCTGGATGCGCGAAGGTGGCCCCGATTACGAAGAAGGCGCCGAATATCCACGGCCCTTCGCCATACGCGCCGAACACAATGACACGACATGGGATGTCGATCAGGCGATCGACTACGTCAGCGAACATCGCGCACATCCGTGGCTCTTACACCTCTCGCTGCTGCGTCCGCATCCGCCTTGGATCGCGTCGGAACCTTGGAACAAGCTCTACGATCCGGAAAGTCTGCCACCGCCGGTTCGCCGCGAGACGCCCGACCTTGAGGGCGAACAACACCCTTGGCTCGCCTTTCAGCTGTCGCGCGGCATTACTCGCGCGCCGGGCAATCCGAAAAAGTTAGCTCGCCTGCGCGCCGTGTATTATGGGCTCATGTCCGAGGTCGACGACAATCTCGGTCGCCTCTTCTCCCATCTCAAGCGCGAGCGGCTTTGGGATGACACGCTTATCATCTTCACCAGCGATCACGGCGAAGAACTCGGCACGCATTGGCTTCTCGGCAAAGGCGGCTACTTCGACGGATCCTATGCCGTGCCCTGCATCATTCGTGATCCGCGCCAAACGGCGGACGCGACGCGAGGCAAGACGGTCGACGCCTTCACAGAGCACGTCGACATCATGCCGACATTGCTCGATGCATTAGGTGGACACATTCCGCGCCGATGTGACGGCCATTCCCTCGCGCCGTTCTTCGTACGTGGCAAGGCGATGCCGTGGCGAGACGAAGCGCACTGGGAGTTCGACTTTCGCGACGCGAGCGACGACAGCGCCGAGCGCGCCCTTGGTCTAACGCTCGACGAGTGCAATCTGAGTGTCATCCGCTCCGCACGCTACAAATACGTGCACTTCGCGAACCTGCCGCCGCTTTTCTTCGATCTACAGACCGATCCGAATGAATTCCACAATCTGGCGGACGACCGCGTCTACGCGCCACTCGTTCTCGAACATGCGCAAAAACTCATCTCCTGGCGCCAACGGCACGAGGACAAGACGCTGACGCACATGATGGCAACCGCCGACGGGTTGCTGAAGCGCTGAAGTTGGAGCGACGCGCCAATGCGGACGTCAGATCAAGTTCACACGCATATTGTCGCGACTGACGAAGCAACCGGCCCAAGCCGCCAAAGCGGACGCTTCGATCTCTTCCATGAAGTGATCCTCATGATCGGGATCGTGATGGAAGATGGCGAGCCGCTTCACGTTGGCGGCACGCGCAAGACGCATGCCCTCTTGCCACGTTGAGTGCCCCCACCCGCGCTTCGCGGGAAATTCGGCATCCGTGTAGGTGGAGTCGTAGATCATCACATCCGCGCCTTCGACGAGGCTCAATATGTTCTGATCGGGCTTACCCGGAACGTGCTCCGTATCCGTGATGTAGCAGAGGGACTTGCCCTGATAGTCGACGCGATAACCCGTGGCGCCGTCCGGATGGTTCAGCGCCGTTGTCCGCACACGGATGTTGTTGCCGATTGAAAAACCGTCGCCGCCGCGGAAGTCGACGTACTCGATCCGCGCCTTCATGATGTCGATCGGCACCGGAAAGAACGGGTGCGTCATCTGCCCGGCCAGGACGTTTTCGATCTTGAGACCGCTGTCGAGGTGACCCGCCATGATCGTAAAGCGATAGCCTTCGGCGAATGCAGGTGTGAAGAACGGAAAGCCGTGAATGTGATCCCAATGTGTGTGCGACAAGAGGATGGTGGCGTCCTTGACCTGCTTGCGCATGAACCACTTGCCCAAGTTGCGCACGCCGGTACCGAGGTCGAAGATGACGCGCTTGCCGCCCATTGATACTTCGACACAGCTCGTATTGCCGCCGAAGGCGAGATGATGGGGCCCCGGGCACGCGATTGTTCCCCGCGTTCCCCAGAACTTGACCTTGAATGACATACGCCCCAGCGCCTCCTTCAGCCCGCGCTCAGTTTAACTGCTGGCTGTGCCACACAAATAACCAGCGAAACTGACAGTGATGGCCGTCACAACGGATGGCTACCGATAAACGCACGCGCCTCGGTAAAGGCTGCACGGAGCGGTTCGAGTTTGCTTTTGTCGAGCGAATGACGTTCGGCGTCGGCAGCCGCATCCGCGACGGCAAACGCGCCAACGCCGCGTGCAGACCCCTTCAATGTGTGGGTCCACATCTTCCAGGTCTTTGCGTCCCCCGCGCCCTCGAGTTCGGCAAGCACTTGTTCGCCGTGCGTGACGAACAGTGCCAACACTTCGCGCATCACAGCCTTGTCACCAGCGGCCTGAACGCCGAGATGCGCATAGTCGACAGGCTTTAGCATTGCGGTCATCGCGGCTTCGCGCTCCAAAGAGAGGTACACGAAGTCTACTGCCGCGAAACCAACCAGATCCTTAACGAGGCGCTAACCACGTCTTAATAGGGCGACCAACCACCCGGGAAAGGCGAGACGCCGAACAACCATCGGTGCGCAAAAAGCACGACCAAGAACAAGATAAGCGCGACGACCATCCGGTAGCTCACCAACTCGCCGAACTTGAGCGAGTTGCGTCCCGTGAGAATTGCACCGAAGGGGATATTGGACGTCGACTTCGCGAAGGCGTCCCAGTCGGCTCCCAATTTGCGCTTACGTTTGCCGTCGATCGAAAACGTGCCGGCAACCGCCAGAACTAGAAATGTTCCAAAGAACACGGCCGAGGCCTGATCGCCGTTCGCCGCAAGGTGAAAGGCGGCCCAAAGTGCGACACCCCACAGGAAGGGATGGCGTGTGATGCGCAAGATGCCGTGAACGACGCCCTCGCGTTTCGCTGCATCGCCCTGCATGACTGCGGTGGGGTTGGGAACGAGTAACCCTGGCACCCCGAGAAGGAACGCCAGACCGACAACGATGATGCCGACATGCGTGACGCCGGGTCCAAGGTCCCAAGCCAACGCAGGACCTTCTTTGGTGGCCGCGTTGTAGGCCATCACAAGCCATACGATGCCGCCGAGGCTCGCGAGCGAGAACAACCCGAGATACGGCCGCTCGCCAATCGCACCGACAATGACATCCCGTGCTTGAGTTCCTGCAACCACCAGATGAAGCAACAAGAAGAACAGCGCCGCAGCGATCAGCATCGTCATTTTTTGGTCCTCGCAGTGTTGCGAATCAGACTCGCGAAATTCGCGCGCCAAATGAATCCTAAGTTGCCGATACCCACTCGCTCAACCGGTCTCCCCCGAATCGCGAGTCGTGCGAGCGTCATGCGATAACTCACTGTATCACCACATAGACACAGCTTCGGCGGTTGAACGAATCATCCCCAAACATCCGCGTTGTCATCTGATCTTCATGCGTGCGGCGCGCTGTAAGAAATGGTAATATTTTGGTTAATTCCCGCCATCTCGCCTGAAAGTCTGGGCGTGCATCCAGGAACAAATCCCGATGGAACGCATTGAGCCATCGAATATCCGCATCCACCAAGCCCAACAGCTCGCTGACATCGTAGAGCTGCCGTCGGCTGCGGAAGCGCGTGCCCAAACAGAGGCGAGCCCGACCGAGCGCCGGCGCACATCCACGCCGCCAGCTAAAACGAACAGTGGGATGGCGCTCTCGCTTGCGGGCGTGTTCAGCGTGTTTTGGGCCGGTGGACTTGCAGCCTATCTCATCGGGTTTTTAGGCCTCGACGGCCTTCAACAAATCTCGCCGCCATGGTGGGGCTTGATTGGCGCCGTCGCGATCATGCCGGTCGCTCTTGCTTGGCTGGCTGCTTACCTGCTTCGCGAAGCGCGCATTCTCCACCAACAGTCGGTGACGCTCGCGACGGCGGCGGCTTCGCTTCTCGAACCGGAAGATCATGCGGCCAAGAGTCTGACCCGTCTCGGCCGCACCGTGCGCCGCGAAGTCGACGTGTTCAACGCAGCGTTGGAAGCGGCGCTCAGTCGTATGACCATGATTGAGGTCTCGACCAACGAACGCCTCGCCTCGCTTGAGAAGTCGGCGACCGCAGCGCAAGAGCGCGTCGATCGCGCCGCCCAGCGTCTCGGCGCCGAGCGCGACAAACTCGCACAATTCTCCGCGGCGTTGGACGGCGCCGTGATGTCGGTGTCCGACACACTAACCGCGCGCCTCAACGAAGCACGCGCCGCCGCACGCGTCGCGAGCGAGAGCCTCGAGTCGGAGCAAGGCGCAATCGTCGGTCTCATCGAAACGCTGAAGACGTCTGCGGTGACGGCCGCCAGCAAAGCATCGGAGACGGCGAAGGAAATCGAACGTCAGGCGCAGCGCCTCGACGCCGCGTCGGAAGCGGCCGCGGCACGCTCAGAGCAAGTCGTTGCGCGCCACGAGCGTCAACGCGCAGCGCTCGCGGAAACCATCGATCGTCTCAAGGTCGAGAACGACCACATGGCGCGCGCCGTCGAATCGCAACGCGAAGGCATGGGCAAGCTGATCATGGTGCTCGGCGAAGAGGCCAAGCGCCTCGATGCGTTCACCGTCGACGGCGTCCGGCGTCTCGACCAGGCTGCGGCGATCATGGCGCAGCGCATCACGGAAACGACGTCGCTCTTCACACGCGAGGCGGATAAGCTGCGCACGTCGACAGAGATGACGAGTTCGGGCCTCGAACAGGCGGTCAACTCGATCCGCAATCTCGGCGACAATTCCTTCGAAGCGGCCGGCAAGCTCGGTTCAGTGCTGACGCAGCTGCGCGAAACGGCGACGGCCGCGTCGTTGCAGGTCGAAGGCACGATCGCGCGCCTCGGCAAAGTGCTTCAGGAATTGCCGGCCGAGGCGGCGATTCACACACAGCATCTGCGCACGATGCTCGATCAGCAGGCGACGACGGTGTCGGACCTCTCATCGCGAGTCGCTCAGGCGTTCGACAAACTGCAGTCGCTGGACAACGCGCGCCAGGCGACAGCCGCGGCACAGCAGGAGCCGCTGACGCTGCGCACGCCGGTGCAAACTGCGGCGCCGCAGCAGCAAACCCAACCGCCGCAGCAGACCGTTCCGAATTTCAACGTACCGCCTGCATCGCAGTTCAACGTCGCGCCCGCGTCGGCGCACTTGCCTCAGCGTGCCGGTCACCACACGCCGCCCGACCCGACGCTGGAGCCGCGCGGCTGGTTCGGCCTTGCCAAGAAATTCGTCGGCATCAATCCGGCCGACGCCCCGGACCTTCAGATGCGCGCCGACCGCACCAACGGCGGCGCAGGCGGCAACGGCGACTGGGATATCAAATCGTTGCTTGCCGCGGCCGAGCAGCGCGAGCGCGGGCAGCAACAGCGCCAGCAACCGCAACAACAACCGCAGGACGGCTATCACACCTCGTCGCGGCACATGATCGAGACCCTGCAGGCCATGGCCATCGATCTCGATCGCTTCCTTGAAGACGACCCGCCCCTTGATTTGCTGCGGCGCTATCGCAACGGCGAACGCAATATCTTCGCGCGCCGCCTCGTCAGCGTTCTCGGCCGAGATCAAGCCGACCGCATCGGCCGCAAGTATCGCGAAGACAGCGAGTTCAAAGACACCGTGGATCGTTACGTCGAGCAATTCGAAACGCTGATGGAAGAGACCGCGGGCCGGGATCGCGAGAACGTGCTCGCAGAAACCTATCTCACGTCGCAAACCGGCAAGGTCTACGTCATGCTGGCGTCTTCGATCGGCCGCCTGGGCTGATCGATCGCATCTTGATCGATCAGCTGTCGCGCCGACGCCGGTCTTTGGTCATTGATTTCTCGCCCTCGGTCAACGTCCATGCCACGGCGCGCTTGAGGACGGCGCCCACCGCATCGTCGAACGCATTGACGATGTCGGGGATATTTTCGCTCGCCGCAGGCTTGAAGGATTCGAAGCTCTGCGACGCCACGATCTGACCCAGCGACGGCCTCACAAGCTTCAAATTAAGCCGAACGCGAACGCTTGTGCTCCCGTCTTGGTTCTTCTCGGCCTGAAACTCGCGCAGTTCGGTCTTCAGGACATAATCCGAACGCAAGCCTAGTGATTGGCGCCCGACGGAGACGATCCTCTTCGAATTCTCGAAGGATTGGATCATCAGGGCCTGAACCATGCGCGGCGCGCGATCTGCCCAACGCGAACTGGCGAAGTATTTGACCTCGAGCGGCGTTGGCGCGATGGCGATGCGATCAGTGTCGATCCCTTTCGCGGCAGAGGGCTCCTCGACGACGAGCTGCCAGTCGACGTTGGGAATGTCCTTTGCGAACGTGCTCTTCGGCGAAAGCGTATAGAGGTCGGGAGGCGGTCCGCCGCCAAGATTCAAGCTGCAGGCAGAAAGCCCAATCGCCACGACGGCGGCGGCGAAAACCGATCTAAGAGCGCGCATCATCTGCCCCCCGGATTGTATTCGGATGCCTTGTCGCCGAACAGGATCGACGACGGGCTGCTCTCGAAACGCTGCGCGGCGCGATCGATCGTCCCGATCATTTGCCGGGCGTCGCTGATCAGCAGCAGGAGCTCAGGCAATCCCGACCGCGCGAAATCGCGCAGCGGTCCCCGCGCATCGGAAACGACCAGCTTCATGTCGTCGGCCACCGAGCGGATGTCGGCAAAGGTTTGCTTCGCATCGGTTTTGACCAAGCTATTCGTGTTCTTCGCCAGCTCATCGATATTTGCGGTGATCGAATCCAGCCGATTGGAAGCGTCGGCCAAGTTCTTCGACAGTCGGTGGACGTCGCTCAAGGTGTCGGAGAAGAGTTTTCGGTTGTCCTCGCTCAGGAATTCGGCGACCCGCTCAAGCAATTTGTTGCCGCGATTGATCAATTCCGGCGTGCCGGCGAAGAGCTCCTGGAACGCCGATTTCTTGGTCTTGATAACGGGGTAGCGTTGATCGGCGAGCGCCGTCAGCGGTCCCGCCTTTTCGGTGCCGCCTGAGATCAGGATGTTCGCCACGCCTGTCAGACCTTGACTGTCGAGACTTGCGACCGAGTCGTGCTTGACCGGCGTGTCCTTGCGCACGCGAACGCGCACCAAAACCTGATCGGGATTGTCCGGATCGAGATCGATGCTGATGACCTCGCCGACTTTGATACCGTTGTAGAGCACATCCCCTGCGACCGAGAGGCCGGCGACCGATCCCTGGAAGACCATGTCGTAATATTGATACTCGCGATTCAGCTGCACCTTGCCGATCCACAGCAAGAACATCACGAGCGCGAGTGTGATGCCGACAGCGAAACTGCCGATAACGAGATGATGTGCCCGCGTTTCCATTTGCCCGAACTCCTATTCAAGACCGCGGCGGTGCCGATTTTGCAGCCATGGCTGCCCGCCCGCGCGGCCCATGGAAGTACTCTTTAATCCACGGCTCTTCCTGTTTCAGCATTTCTGAGATCGGGCCGGTCACCAGCACCTTTTTGTGCGCCAGCACAGCGATCCTGTCACAGATGGCATAGAGGCTGTCGAGGTCGTGGGTCACCATGAAGACGGTCAGGCCCAGCGTCGCCTGTAAGTTTTTGATCAGATCGTCGAAAGCCGAAGCCCCGATCGGGTCGAGACCGGCGGTCGGCTCATCCAAGAACACGATTTCGGGATCAAGCGCGAGCGCCCGCGCGAGGCCCGCGCGCTTGCGCATGCCGCCGGAAAGCTCCGAGGGGAACTTCGGCCCCGCTTCCGCCGGCAGACCGACGAGCGCAATCTTCAGCGCCGCAATCTCGTCCATCAGCGTCTGGGAAAGCTTCAAGTGCTCCTTGAGCGGCACCTGAATGTTCTGAGCGACAGTCAAGGAAGAGAACAAGGCGCCGTCTTGGAACAAGACGCCCCAGCGCCGCTCCACCGCGTGCTCCTCCTCGGGCGTCATCTCGCTGCGAAGTTTGCCGAAGATCTCGATGCTCCCTTCGACGGCGTGATTGAGACCCAGGATCGTACGCAGGAGGACCGATTTGCCCGTGCCCGAGCCACCGACGATGCCCAGGACTTCGCCGGAATGGATATCGAGATCAAGATGCTCGTGGACCACCTGGTCACCGAACTGGGTCTTGAGGTCGCGAACGCGAATGATCGTGTCATCCGTCATCTCAGAGCCCCAGCTGAATGAAGAGGATCGAGAAGAACGCGTCGATCACGATGACGGTGAAGATGCCCTCGACCACGGATGCGGTCGTTCGCTGACCGACGGATTCCGCGCTGCCCTCGACCTTCATGCCTTCGAAACAACCGATGACGGCGATCAGCAGACCGAACACCGGCGCCTTGATGACGCCGGTGAAAACGTCCCAGAAGTCGAGAGCGTCGTAGAGACGCTGAATGTACATCTCCGGCGACATGCCGAGCTGGAGAAGGACGACGAGCCCGCCGCCCGAGAGACCCATGATCGCCGCGATAAAGCCGAGGATCGGCATCATCACGATCAGCGCGATCACGCGCGGCAGAACCAGAACTTCGGCCGGATCGAGGCCGAGCGTGCGCATCGCGTCGACCTCTTCGCGCACCTTCATCGAACCGATCTGGGCGGTGAACGCGCTGCCCGACCGGCCGGCGACCATGATCGCCGTCAGCAAAATGCCGACCTCGCGCAAGAACGAGATCGCCACCAAATTGACCGTAAACACTTCGCCGCCGAACTTGCGCAGCTGCTCGGCGCCTTGGAACGCCAAGACGGCGCCGATCAGAAACGAGATCAAGCTGACAATCGGAACGGCGTCCAATCCAGCCTGTTCCATGTGATAGACGGTCGAAGTGAGGCGCATGCGGCGCGGGTTCAAGATCGTCTTGCCCAGCGTCTCGAGAACCAACCCGAAGAAGGCTGTCGCGTCGCGCATCGTGTGCCCGACGTCCTCGAGCGTCCGCCCCATCCGCTCGACGATCACGAGCACAGGGTTGCCGTGCGGCGGATGCTCCATCGGCTTGTCGGCTTTTGTCACCGCATCGAGCAGCGTCGCCTGCGGTCCGTTCACGCCGATAAAGGTCGACGTCGCGCCCTGGTTCTGGAAGAAGCGCTGTGCCTTGTGCAAAAGCCAGGCGCCGGTGGTGTCGAGTTTTCCGATGTTGCTGAGATCGAAAATGACGGAGCTGCGGCCCTGCGCATCGAGATGCGCAATCGCTTTATCGGCGGCGTCGGCGTGGCGGACGATCCAATCGCCTCGGGCCTTTATGACCAGAGTGGTAGCGTCCTGCACGGCCTCAAGCCACGCGCCTGCCTCCCCTTCGCGTGCCATTACGCCGCCCGCCCAACTGATTCCCGGCCCGCTCCCTCAAACTGGCCGGATCTGCAACGAATCGGCAGTGTGCCCGGGCCAAAAAACCACGGCAAGGCAACGTCTACTCGATAGTGAACGCCCCGAGGGCCCCGCAGCCGGTGACGGTATTCACATTCGTGCCCCCAACTCACATCCTCAGGGTGGAAAATCGGCCCCAGGCCGTGCTTTAAGGGTCTTTCTTCGACCGCCTGATTTGCTTGAGGAGGGGTGAGCCTCATGGCTGCACACGGCGATGAAAACGGTACGAGTGTGGACGGGCGACATCAGTTCATCCCGGTCCAAAAGCAGGACCTGATCGAGGCCCTGGCCGCAACTGGCCATACCGGCCAGGAACAGAAGGATTTCAGGACCTTCTGTGGGTTCCTCGCGTCCTATTATCACCACAGCTTTTATTCCGAGCTGACCGAACTGAAGGACCTCCACGCCTGGTTCGCGCCTCACGGTCCAAAGCCCATCCGCCGAAAGCCGATGGATCTGGAGACCGCCTATCTCGAATTGATCGCCACGTTCGAAAACGTGATGACGCAGGCAGCCTTCGTCGAAATCCCGCCCGACCAGGTAGAGGCGCTTGGCGGCGAGCATCCCCTGCTCGACGTCAAGACGCGCACGCCGATGGACAAGTATCAGTCCGTCCGCATCTTCTGTCGCGGCCAGACATCGCAGACGATTGAGCGTCGCGGTAGGCTCGGCCGCAAGGGCGTCGCGACCATCGCCGACGTCTTCGACGACGTTGTCATTCTCGTTCGCTTCAAGCCCGAAGCAGGCGATGACAAGAAGGCTCGCCTGTCTTGGAACGCGGACGCTCGGTCGAATTTGTCGAAACCGGGCACCGTTCTGATCAAATATTTTCGCAACATCTCGCGGCCCGAATTGCCGATGTTGCTTCCAGACGTCCGCGTCGTGATGAAGCAGAAAGACATGCTTTTGCTCGGCGGCCCCGCTCTGTTGGGCGGCGTGCCGATCTTGCTCAACATCATCCCGGCGCTTTCGGTCCTGCTCGTCGTCGCCGGCGCCTATCTGGGATACAAGGGCGTCGTCACCCAGGATCAAATGACGAAAGCGGTTGGCGCCATGTCGGCGCTCGTGGGCGCCGGCGCATTCATGTTTCGTCAGTACTCGAACTATTCGCACCGCAAGCTGCGCTATCAAAAAGAGCTTGCCGACAACATCTACTTCAAGAACGTCAACAACGACGCCGGCGTTTTCGAGACGCTGATCGGCGCCGCCGAAGAACAGGAAACCAAGGAGGCCCTCCTTGCCTTCCATTTTCTCCTCATGGAAGGACCGTTCGCCGACGCCGATTCCCTCGACAAGCGAATCGAGGAATGGCTGATGCAGACCTTCGACGTTGACATCGATTTCGAGGTCTCCGACGCGCTCGGCAAACTCGAGCGGCTCGGCTTGCTCACGCACGAAAACGGCCAGATCGGCACTGTGCCCCTCACCGAGGCGCTGATCCGCCTCGACTCGCTTTGGGATCAGCTTTACGACTTCAAGCGTCCGGCGCAGACTGCCGCCGCATGACCGCGCCGGTCGGGGGATCGAGGGGATAAATGGCACAGCGAGACGCTACAGACCGCGCATCTGCGGTCGCGATCTCCGGCCAGGGCAATCTCCTCAAATGGCTGGGCTTCCTGCCGTGGATCGTATTGGTCCTGATGGTCTTTTTGCAGACCTTCGATCCCGGCAGCGTATTCGCAAGCCTGCGCAACCAGTTCTTTGACTACCTGCAGCGCCAATACCCGAGAACCTATGTCGATCCGAAGGAACAGTTCGGCCTTCAAATTCGATACATCGACATCGATGAGGAGAGCCTCCGCAAAATTGGTCAATGGCCGTGGCCGCGGACAACCGTCGCCAAGATGGTACGCAACCTTGGAGCCGACGGCGTTGCAGCCGTTGCATTCGACGTCGTGTTTGCGGAGCCGGACGCCACATCACCAGACCAAGTTGCTCTTCGCTTGCCAAAAGACCCCGCGTGGGATGCGACCCGCGCGCAGCTCAACGCCTTGCCCCACAACGACGCGGTTCTAGCCGACGCGTTTAGGCAAGTGACGACCGTAACCGGCTTCGCGTTCAACGACAGCAAAAGTTCGCGAAAACCACTGTTCAAAGGATCGATTTCAGTTGTTGGCGACGGAAATCCTGTGCTCGCGGTGTCGTCGCTCCGCGGTGTGACCACTGCCCTCCCTGAGCTCGAGGAAGCAGCGGCCGGCAACGGATTCTTCAACGTGGTCGTCGGTCGAGAACAGGACTTGACGGTTCGACGCGTACCGTTGTTGCTGAGCTACAAAGGTCAGCTTTACCCGAGCCTTACGCTCGAGATGTTGCGCGTGCTCGTCGCCAAAATGGGGCAGAAGGGATCGCTTCTGATCAAGACGCTGGGCTCATCGGACAATCCCTGGACCGGAGGCGATCCCAACGCCATCGTATCCTTGCGCATCGGTGATATTCCGGTCCCATTGGATGAACACGGAGAGCTTTGGGTCCACTACACGAACACGGTCCCGGCGCGCAGCATTCCCGCATGGAAGGTTCTGGATGGGTCGGTCGACAAATCATTGCTCGAAAACGCGGCCGTATTCGTAGGCACCAGCGCGCCAGGTTTGCTCGACTTGCGTCCGACACCAATGAACCCTGCGACGCCGGGGGTCGAAGTCCACGTGCAGGCGCTCGAGCAGATGCTGCTTGGCTACAGCCTTGAGAGACCGGACACAGCCCGTGGCTTTGAATTCTTCTATGCCGCAATCCTAGGTCTTTTGATTTTGGTGGCGATTGCACGCGTCCCCGTCGCTTGGATCGGCTTTGTTGCTGTCGGCGGCATTGCCGCGGCGCTCTACATCTCGGCCCACGCCTTCACCGAATGGCATCAATTGATTGATCCCATCGGTCCATCGGCGACGATCGCGGTCGTCTTTGTCGTGACAGGTCTCGTCAAATTCATCCGCACCGATACCGAGCGCCAAATGGTGCGCAGCGCCTTCGCGCAATATCTGCCGCCGGACGTCGTCGAGGACATCGCCAACGATCCGTCGAAGTTGAGATTGGGCGGCGCGACGCGCGACCTCACCATCATGTTCTGCGACATCCGCGGGTTCACACCGATTGCGGAAAGCTTCCGCCAGGATCCGCAAGGGCTCACCCATCTCATCAACCGCGTGCTCACACCCTTGAGCCAAGAGGTGCTCAACCATCGCGGCACGATCGACAAGTACATCGGCGACTGCGTGATGGCGTTTTGGAACGCGCCGCTCGACGATCCCGAGCATGCGACGCACGGATGCGATTGCGCCCTTGGTATGATGGACGCGATGGACGCCCTGAACCGCGAGCTCACATCCGAAGGCTTCTTCAAGACCCACAAGGTCAAGCCCATCGAGGTCTCGCTCGGTATCAACACCGGCACATGCGTCGTCGGCAACATGGGCTCGGAGCTTCGCTTCGACTACTCGGCGCTCGGCGACGCGGTCAATGTGGCGGCCCGCGTACAATCCTTCGCCGGCAACTACGGCTTCGACCTCGTCGTCGGCGAAGACACGGAACAGGTCGTCTCCGAGAAATACGCGTTCCTTGAGCTCGACTATCTGGCTGTTAAGGGCCGCGCCACGCCGACGCACATCTACGCTTTGATGGGACATGCGCACGTCCGCGAGACGAAGACGTTCATGGAAATCGACGCCGCGCTCCAAAAATTATTTGCGGCGTTCCGCTCCAAGGACTGGATCGGCGCCCGGGCCGCCATTGAGGAAGGCCGGAAAATCGCCGGCGATCATCAGGAAATCTTCGACACGTACGAAGAGCGGATCGACCACTACGAGCACGAGCCGCCGCCGGACGATTGGGACGGCGCCTGGGTCGCGACCTCGAAGTAACGCCTGAGCAAGATACCGCAGGCAAAATCGGCTAGGAGACCGGCGACGACCCAGCCGAGGCACACAAATGACGCTCGATGCTCGGACATTCTTCTCCGCCGACTACGGCGAGGCACGCGCGAAATTTCTCAGCGCCGCAGCCGATCGCGGCCTCGAGCACACGGCCTACCTTAACCCGCACGCCAAGGGTCCAAAGGGCGAGGATCTGACGATCGACGTCGCCGTGCTTGGGCCGGCCGATGCAAGGGCGGGACTTCTCGTCATCTCCGGCACGCACGGTGTCGAAGGCTACGCGGGCTCAGGCGCGCAAATCGGCTGGCTGCGATCGACCCGCAACGCCAATTGGCCGGCGGGTGTGAAGCTCGTGCTTGTGCACGCGCTCAACCCATTCGGTTTTGCCTGGAACCGGCGCGTGAACGAAGAGAACGTCGACCTCAATCGAAACTTCGTCGATCACGCCGCGCCCTATCCGCAAAACAAAGGCTACGATGTCCTGAAGTCGGCAATCGTGCCGCCTGACATGAAGCCTGAAACACTTGCTGCCGCCGATCACGCGCTTCGCTCCTACGGCAAAGAACACGGCGTCTTCGCGCTGCAGGAGGCAATCAGCCAGGGCCAATATGCGCACCTCGACGGCATGTATTTCGGGGGCACACGCGAGCAATGGTCCGTTGGAACGATCCTGCATATCGTCCGCCGCGAGTTCGGACGCGCTGAGCGCGTCGGCATCGTCGACATTCATACCGGCCTCGGTTCCTACGGCCATGGCGAGATCATCACCGAGGACGAGGCAAGCGACCCGCGTTATGCGCGTTCGAAGCGCTGGTGGGGCGACGTGCGCTCCACGCAGTCAGGCGAGTCCGTATCCGCGCATGTACTCGGCAGCATCGACTCGGGCCTCATCGCGGGCCTACCCCACGCCGAAGTGACGGCGGGCGGGCTCGAGTTCGGGACATACCCGACGCTGGAAGTCTTCCAGGCTTTGCGCGCCGACAATTGGCTGCACACGCTGGGCGACCCGCGCGGTCCTGACGCTCGCGGCATCAAGGCGGCAATCCGCAAAGCCTTCTACCCCGACCTCGATGACTGGAAGGAAATGGTCTGGAAACGATCGGAACAGGTCCTGTCCCAAGCCGTTGAGGCCTTGGCGAACGGCTGAAGGGGCTTGCCTTCCGCAGGCCGGTCCCTCAAATTTACCGGGTCAAACCAATAGAGGTCTCCCATGAAGACGTGGCGTAAGCCGAAAATCCGCGAAATTTCCGCGGCGATGGAAATCAATTGCTACGCTTCGGCGTCCTAACCGGTTTCTGCGCGGCCCTGGCCGCGCCCTGAGATCATGAAAGTCATCGTGCTCGGAGCCGCCGCCGGTGGCGGCTTCCCCCAATGGAACGCCAACAGCACGATGAACCGCCGCGCATTCGCCGGCGACACTGCCCTTCCGCGTCAGACCCAATGTAGCCTCGCTCTGTCACCGGGCGACGACGACGATTGGCTGCTGCTCAACTGTTCGCCGGATATCCGCCAGCAGATCATCGACACCAAGGAGCTGCAGCCCTACGAGGAGCTGCGCTCATCGCCCATCAAATCCGTCGTGCTGACGAATGCCGATGTCGATGCCGTCGCCGGTCTTCTGAGCTTACGCGAGCGCCAACACCTTTCGATTTGGTCGAGCGATTACATTCTGGGCGCGATCGAAGCCAATCCGATCTTTGGCGTCCTAGATCGCAGCATCGTACGGCTCGAGCGCATCGGTACGCACGGCAAGTTCAATCCCGTTCCCGGTCTCGAAGTGGAAACATTTGCGGCACCGGGTAAGCCGCCGCTCTACCTGGAGCACGTCCACGGCATAGGCGCCGTCGTCGGCGCCACGCTGGGCGTTCGCGTGACCGACGCCCGAGGCAAATCAATCGCCTTCGTCCCGTCCTGCGCTGAGATCACGCCCGAGGTCAAACGCGCTATCGACGGCGTCGACCTTCTCTTCTTCGACGGCACGATGTTCACGGATGACGAGATGGTGGCTTCGGGTGAAGGCAGCAAAACCGCCCGCCGGATGGGCCATATGCCCATGTCGGGGCGCGGCGGCTCGATTGAGACTTTGCGCGAGATCAAAGCCGGCGCACGCTACTTCATCCACATCAACAACTCGAACCTGGTGCTCGACCGCACGTCGGCCCAACGCCGCGCCGTCGAAGCCGCCGGTTGGAAGATTGCGCAAGATGGAATGAGGATCGAGCTGTGAGTGCGTTGCTGTCGCGAGGTGAGTTCGAAGCGCGGCTGCGCGCGGTCGGAGCCGAGCGTTATCACAGCCTGCACCCCTTTCATCGCCTGCTGCACGACGGCAAACTCAATAAGGGACAAGTGCAAGCCTGGGCGCTCAATCGCTACATCTATCAAGCGCGCATCCCGGTGAAGGACGCGATCATCGTCTCCCGCCTACCGACGGCTGACCTTCGCCGCACATGGCGCGTGCGCCTCGAAGATCACGATGGCAACGCGCCCGGCGAGGGCGGCCTCGAGCGCTGGTTGAAGCTGACGGACGGCCTCGGCCTCGATCGCAAGGTCGTCGCGTCGGAAGCACAGGCCCTGCCCGCGACGGTCTTCGCGGCCGACGCCTATGTCCATTTCGTCCGCGACCGCACCGTGCTCGAAGCGATCGCCTCGTCGCTGACCGAGATGTTTTCGCCCACGATTATCGCCGAGCGCGTCGAGGGCATGTTGCGCGGCTATGATTTCGTCTCGAAGGAAACGCTCAGCTACTTCAACGCGCGTATGACGCAGGCCCCACGCGATGCCGACTTCGCGCTGAACTATTGCCTCGAAATGGCCTCGACCCGCGCCGAGCAAGATGCCTGCATCGCCGCGCTCATTTTCAAGTGCAATGTACTTTGGTCGATGCTCGACGCGTTGCACCACGCCTACGTCGAGCCCGGCCACGTGCCGCCAGGAGCCTTCAAACCATGACCGATCCGACACCCAAACTTGCCCCCGGCGTTCGCTTGCATGGCGACGGCTCGAAGCTGCTCGCGCCGGAACGCATCCTGGAGCTGGACGAAATCGCGCAGTCGATCGTGCGTCAGATGGACGGCACAAAGCGTGTCTCGGACATCGCGGCCGCGCTCTCCAAGGAATACAACGAGCGTGAATCCGTTATTCGTAAGGATATCGACGCTCTCATCGCCGATCTCGCAGCGAAGGGCTACGTGAAGCTGTGAGCTTGCCGTCGCCGATCGGATTGCTCGCGGAATTGACGCATCGCTGTCCGCTCGGCTGCCCTTATTGCTCGAATCCGATCGATCTCGTGCGCGCGAGCGGCGAACTCGACGCCCGCGCGTGGACCCGCGTTATGCAGGAAGCGGCGGACCTCGGTGCCATGCACGTGCACCTATCCGGCGGCGAACCGCTGACGCGCAACGACCTCGCCGAGATCGTCAACGCCGCGAACGTCGCGGGTCTCTACACCAACCTCATTACGTCGGCGATCGGCCTCACGCCGCAGCGTCTGACGGAGCTCAAAGCAGCCGGCCTCGACCACGTGCAGATCAGCATCCAGGGCGCCGACCCCGCGCGCGCGGATGCAGTCGCCCACTTCAAGGGCGCGATGAAGACCAAACGCGAAGCGGCGCGGCACGTTGTCGAAGAAGGTCTAGCGCTTACGATCAACGCGGTCGTGCACCGCGACAACATTCGCGACCTGCCGCAGATCATCGACCTTGCGCAGGAGTGGGGTGCCGGCCGCCTCGAAGTCGCACACGTTCAGTATCACGGTTGGGCGCTCGCCAATCGTGCCGGCCTTATGCCTTCGCGGGATGAATTCCAAACGGCCGCGCAAGTCGTCGAAGAAGCGCGCGAGAGGCTCAGCGGCGACCTCGTCATCGACCATGTCATTCCGGATTATTATGGCGAAAGGCCGAAGGCTTGCATGGGTGGCTGGGGCCGCCAAGTCATTGTCGTCGCGCCCGACGGCCGAGCGCTTCCCTGCCACGCAGCCGCATCGCTTCCGGGCTTGACGTTCGCCAACGTCAAAAACAAATCGCTAAGCGAAATCTGGAAGGACGACGCCGCGTTTCAAAGATATCGCGGCACGTCGTGGATGCCGAAGCCGTGCCAAGGATGCGAGCGCGCCGAAGTCGATTGGGGCGGCTGCCGCTGCCAGGCCTTCGCCCTCGCCGGCGATGCCTCGCTTACAGATCCGGTCTGTGCGTTGTCGCCCAATCACGCGACGGTCGCGGCCGCAATCGCCAAGGACACCGCCGCCCCGCGCGCGCCGTATCGCTTCCGCCGCATCGGCGGTTGAGCTATTCCGCCGCCTGCTTTTTGAAGTCGGCCGCCTTGTGCATGATGATTTCTTTGGGCGGCTTCGAGCGCGGAACGTCATCCGAGGTCACGGCCTTCAACGCGAGATCCTTGTCGGCTTGTGTGAAGGTCCCGGTCGTCACGCAGTATTCGACCAGAGTGCCGTTCGGATCGCGCGTGTAGATCGACGTGCACCAATTGTGATCGATCTCCATCACATCGTAGCCGCCGGCGAGCCACATGCTCCGCTTCTCGCGCAAATGCTCAAGCGTCGGCGAATAGAATGAGACGTGGTTGACCCATTCGGGCAACCCTGCCGCCTTCGACATCCCCGTCTCGAACGGCTTCTCGTACGGCTCGCCATGCAATTCCCAGAACGCGATGAAGCGGTCCGGCTCGATCTCATAAAAGAAGTGCTTCGCCCAACCGCCGATCGGCGTCGGCCCGACCTCGACCTTCTTCAGGTCGAAGCCCATGACTTCGCGATAGAAATGGTCGATCGCCCTCATGTCGCGGGTGGCAAGAGCCAAGTGGTGGTAACCCATGTCGTTTCCTCCAGTATCAGTCTTTAGCGATCCACCATGCGCATCACGTCGGCGCTCGTTCCCTTAGGAGCTGCGATCTCGACGACGCGCTCGTCGACGTCATCATACTCCAATCTCAGCGCTTTGCAGATGACCGCGTGCATGTCGTAAAGCGTTGTCGTGTATGTCAATTCCAGGATTTCCTCGTCCGACAGATGCTTTTTCAGGACGGCAAACGTCCCGTCCGGCACGCGTCCGCCGCCGAGCACCAAGCCGTCCGTGTACGCAAGCACCGCGCGCTCCAATTCGCTGTAGCACGTCGCCGTTTGCCAGCTTGGGATCGCCTGGATCTGCTCCTCGCTCAGGCCTACGCCGCGTGACGCTTTGCAGTGCTGCGAAAACACAAACTGGCTGCCGCGCGCCCAGCCGGCGCGGATCTGCCCGAGCTCGCGCAGCTTTGGCGAGAGTTTGCGGTTCGGGCTGCGATAGAATTGGAAGCCCGCAACGGCGTGATCGAAGACATCCGGTACGACAGCGAACACCGTCCACCAGTTGCCCGGCGTGCCCGTCTCGGTGCCCGGCTCCTTCACCGGATCGCGGTCGCCAAAGAGTGCCTTGTAGACGGTACGGGCAAAGGGGTGAGCCTCATCGCGTCCCACCTGACGCAAGCGTGGCATGGCAATTCCTCCATATTTTCGTTCGAGACTAGCCTAAGCCCTCCATCCGCGTGGGCCTAAAGTGCTGGCAAGAAGATCTGCCGGGCCGTCGCAAACTCTTGCAGCATCGCCGCGATCCGCTTCTGAAGAGGCTGAAGTTTCGCATCCTCCGCATGCGTCTGAAGCGCAATGAGCGTTGTCTTCAGCGCCGCATTCCCCTTGTCGAGCGTGGCGACGGTCAAGTCCGTGTCGGTCGTTGCGCTTTGCGCCCGCAACTGCTCCCCTAGAGTTCCGCTGACCGCCTTCGCCTGTTCGGCGAACAGCGTCCGCATGGCAGCGTTTTCCTTCACGCGGATGTCGGCGGCGCGATTGAACTCCTGCCCCGTCATCAACAGCAGCACAGCGGTCGTGGTCACCGAGCCTTGGCTGTAGCCCGGCGGCAGTGCCGGACCGATCTCCATCGCCAATTTTGCGAACGCTTGGTTCAAGATCGTCTCGGGCGACGGCTTCATGACTGCATCTCCACCAGGCGGTCGGCCAAGACTTTGTTGTGATACGGCAAACAATAGAGGCCGGAGAACGCCATCACCGGGTCCGTATTCGTCGCGTTCTGGAATTCCTTCGCCGACGAAATCCAGATCGCGAGCCCCTTGAGCGAGGCGAACATCGACCACCAACGCAGCGCCGTCGCATCGGCTTTCAGCCCGCTCGTCTTCTCCCAAATCGAGATTGCGGCCGCCCGATCGATCGTGCCAGCTGGCTTCGCCGGATTGTGATGCGACCACAGCGGATCGAGCGCCCAACCCAAATCCTCGAGCGGGTCGCCCAGATGCGCCATCTCCCAATCGAGAATGGCGATGATCCGTCCGTTCCCGTCGTGCAAGAAATTGCCCGTTCGATAGTCGCCGTGAACGATCGAGATACGTTGCGCCGGCGGCGGCGGGTTGCGCCGCATCCAACGGATCGCGGCGCGGGCGATCGGCTGCGGCTCGAGTTCGTCCTCGTCGATGACCTTCTCCCAATGCGCAAGCTCGCGCTGCCATGCTTTATCCGGCGCCGGTTTCTCGAGGTGCTTGGCCAATTCCGACGAGGCGACATCGCGCGCCGCAATCTGTCCGAGGATCGAGAAGAATTGCTCGCCGATTGCCTCCGCATGCTCGCCGTACGGGTTTGCGGCCAAGATCGACGCGGCAACGCCGCCCTCGATCTCCTCCATGACGAAGAACGGCCGCTCGAGCCATTGAGTCTCCGTTTCCAGAAACAGCGCGCCCGGGACCGGCACATCCGTTCGGTGGAACGAGCGATAGGCGGCGAACTCGATCTGCCGCTCGGTCTCGATCAGCGTGGAGATCGGATCGCGTCGGAAGATCAGCCCGCGCTCGCGCCCGCCGAGACTCGCGCGCACGCGAAACGTCTCGCGGCTCGCACCGCCGTGAATGCGCGACAGCGCGACGATCTCGACGTCGCCGGCCTCTGGCATGCGCGCTCGCAGATAGGCCGCAATCTGCTCCTTCAGCTGATCGGTCATGGCGCGGGATCCAAGAGGCTCGTAAAACCGCTCGGCGCGTGCGCCCCGATGATGAGTTGTTCGAGCACACCGCAGCCCTTGCGCTCAAGTCCGCTCGGACCGGTCAAGCGCGCCTGAGAAAATGCTTGAACGTGCAGAAAGTGAAATTCGTTCTCGTTGACCTTCGCCGTCTCGAACGCGTCATACCCGACCGCAAGCTCCCCGCGGAAGCGCCCGTGGCCCCACTCGGGATGGGTATAGCCGAGGCCGCTCATGTAGAAATTCCACTTCGGCTCAAGATCGATCCGGTAGCCGTGACCCTCGGCATCCGTCATGTTGATCACGGCGCCTTTCGCGTGCCGCGTGCCCGATTTGAACTTTAGCTCAGACGAGCACGACTTCATGTGCACCGGGGTGCTCTCGCCCGTCCCCGCCATCACCGCCGCCGTATTCCACGGCTTGCCGTTCGCATCCGAGTTGTCGTGAAAGAGCGTGATGCGGTCACCAAAGTTCATTGGTGCCCATAACCAGAAAAATTGTGGCGGTGGCGGCGGCGCGACGGGCTGGCTATCGGGCGCCCCGACGGGCCGCACGCCCCACGATCGGTCGCGCGTCCCGTTGACCGTATCGTGCGTCAGCTCGATGCGTTTGCCTTTGACGTCGATCCAGCCTTCATAGGTACCGTTCTGAGTCAGCCGCGTGTAATCCATGATCGTGCGCGGCCCGATGCGATAAGTGAATCGCGGCTCCTCGATTGCCGGTGCGCGCAGACGGAATGTGATGTCGGCCGCGACGCCATGATCGTTGCGCGACACGCGAATGCGGAGCGAGCGTAGCGGCTCGACGACCTCGACCTTGAGTGGCCCGACGGTCGTGTCCATGCGCTCCATCCCGAGCACACGCGAAACGCGCAGATTGTGTTGCACGCCATCGACGACGACACAGAACGCGCCGTCCATCACGTTCAAGTGAGGATAGACCCCCATCGCGGCAGCGAAAAATACCGAACCGTCCGCCGTATAACCGTTGAAAAAGTAACGGTCGTAGAAGTTCCGGTCGGTGCCGGCATAGGCGATTGGCTCCGGTGTTTGATGCACCGGATAGTCGTCGGCTTTGGTGAGCATGCGGCGTTTCCGTCGTTTTTGTTGGTAGCGTTTGACGCTAAGCATGGACCGCGACCGGGTCCCACGCAACGGTCCAGAAGGAGGTTTCCGATGCATCGCATTTGGCTTGTCTCAGGTGCTGTACTTGCCTTCGCCGCCCTGGCTTTTGCGGCGTTCACACAGCACGCGCTCGGCGACAACTATCTGCCGATGATGCGCATGATCTTGGATACGGCGCGCGAAGTTCAGTTCGTTCATGCCCTCGCCTTGATCGCCGTCGGCATCCTCGTAATGCAGCCGGGAAAACATCCCTTCCTGAACCTCGCCGGCGGCGCCTTTCTCATCGGCATCATCCTGTTCTGCGGCGGCCTCGACACCTCGGCCGACCCCACAGGCCGCTTCGACGCGCTGAAGCCGGTCATTCCGGTCGGCGGGTTCATCTTGTTTGTGGGTTGGACGCTCTTCGCCTTCGGCGCCCTTACGCTCAAGAAACCGCAAGCCTAGCTAAAGGCCGCCGAGGCGCCGCCCACAAGCAGTGCGATCGAAATTCGTCTTCAGCTGAATCTCTTGCAGCGTGACCCGCTCTTTGCCCTCGGGCTTGTAGCGGATGAGGCGCTCGGTTCCGTGATCATCGACGCGGTAAACAAGCTCGACGCGGCTGTCGCCGATCTTGCCCGCCTCTCGCTTCAAGATCTTCATGCCGTCGCGAATCCCAGCTGCGTACGCGGGACCGTCCGGATCCGTTCCTGTGACGACGCCGCCGGCTGCGGCCGTTTTTTCAGCATCGAAGCCGCGCGTAAACGCCGGCAGGTCGAGCGTCGCGACCGTGCCGCATGGCCCAAACGTATTCGCAGACAACAGGATCGTCTCGCCATCTTCTATTTTGTGCGTGATCAGCTTGCGCGGATCGACGTCGTTCGCGCGCATCGTCTCGATGAAGCTGTCGATCAGCATCGGCGGGTCGGCGGTCCCGCTCAGCTTTGAGAACTTCTTCTTCATCGCGAGCATGACATTGTCGAGATCGTGCTTTCCACCGCTTTCGCGTCGAAGCTGTCGATCGAAGATGAAGCCGAGCAGGAAGCCCCGCTGGTAGGGAAGCTTGCCCACATACTGGTCGTTCCAGAAATCTGCGACGATGCGTGAGTTGGGTGCGGTGCGAACCGGCGACGACCAATAGGCGGCCAAGGTCTCGTTCGCCGCATCCACGAAATCCTCGACGCTCCAAATGCCGTCGCGCACAAGAAGACGAAAGGCGTAAAAGTCGGTGAAGCCTTCCGACAGCCAATAGTCCTGCGCCTCGTCGTGCGCGTGCGTCCGCCCTAGGCGCCCCGGGATCCAGGTATGAATGTGCTCGTGCGCGATGATGCGGTTGATGACGTTGTCCTTGTTGTTGTCGGTGGCAAAGAGCGCGAAGGCATCGCCGCGTCCTGTGCCGCCGAGCGATTGGCTTCCCGGCGCCCCCTTTAGCGGCAGCAGCGTAACCAAGAACGGCTCGTCGGGTTCGCGCCAGAACTTGTTGTGCGACGCGATGATCGCCGCAATCTTGTCCGCAAGCTGATCGTCGCTGAATGACCAGGTGCCGCGCAACGCCACGCGAAGAAGGCCGCCCGTGTTCGGCGGTGACACGATCCGGAAATCGCCGCCGACGAGAATGCTCTCGACCAAGTCGTCGAGCCGCAACACCCTTCCGCTCATCGCCGCATGCTCGAGGTCGGAAGCGAAGTGCCATCCACGCGGTAGGTCGCGAACCGCAAACGTGGCGGAACTATCGTCGTTCCACTCCGGCGTAACGAATATCGCGTCGCCCAGCAGGTGAAAGTACGTCGGCTGCACGATGTTGCGATAAGGATTATGCGGCCCGGCCTCTGGCTCGCCGGGTTTATCTTGAAACGCGCGGTAGGTGACGGTGATTTCGGCACCGGGTGTGTGCCGCACAGTCCGGCTGTCCGGCGCCGGCAGAGGCTCGACCTGAACACCGTCGCCTGTGATCTTCAGGTCGCTGATCCCGCGCCACAGTTCGGTCTCGCCACCCCACTCGTTCGGCAGCTTCAATACGGTCTCGCCGTCCGCTTCGCCCTTGAAGCGCATCTCGATCGCGATCGACCGTAGCACGCCGTGCTCGATTACGGGCGAGAGCACGTAGCTGACCGGCGGGTGCGGCTCGTCGGCATAGGCCGCCGCTACGCCAAGCGCACACGTCACTGCTACTGTCGCCGACAAACGCGCAAGCATGGTGCCCCCGTCCCCAACCTCTTAAGATGAAAACGCGCCGCACTGAAGCAACTAAATTCGTAGTCACGCTTTAGCTGCGGCGACCGCGCTGTCGCCAGGACCGCCGGGATAGGATAACGCTTTGCCACCCAGCGATTTGGACTGAACTCCGTGCAACGGATTGCCGTTATTGGAGCGGGAATTGCCGGCCTCGGCAGCGCCATGGCGCTCGCTGCGCCGGACCGCGAAATTCTCGTCATAGAACGTGACGCCGCCCCGCCCGCCGATCTCGAAGCCACATTCGAGAGCTGGGACCGCAAGGGTGTCACCCAACTGCGCCACAGCCACGTTTTCCTCGGCCGCCTTTTCAGCCTGATCCGCGACCGCCACCCACGCCTGCTTCAAATGCTGCTTGCGTCCGGTGTCCGCGAACTCGACTTCGAAGTTGGTCTCCCCGCTCCGCTGCGCGGCTCTTACAAAAAGGTCCCGGGCGACGAGAATCTCTCGATCTTGTTTTCCCGCCGCACGACGCTCGAACATGTGATGCGCGACTATGTCCGGTCGCTGCCCGGCGTGAAGTTCATTTCGGAGACGCTCGTCCGAGGGCTCTTGATCGAACATGGCGAACCACTGCGGGTTGCCGGCCTCGTCATCGAGCGCGAGTCGGGTGCGCGCGAAGATCTGAGCACCGACATCGTCGTCGACGCGTCAGGCCGCAACACGCTATGTACCGATTGGTTGCGCGAAAACGGCTGCGTTATCGATGAAGAGGAAAGCCCTGCCGGTATTCTCTACTTCACGCGCCACTATCGCCTTCGCGATCACCAGGACGAGCCGCCGCGCGACGGCACACCCGGCGCCGGCGATCTGGGATACATCAAGTTCGGTGTCTTTCCGGCCGACAATCGCCACTTCTCGATCACCCTCGCCGTGCCGGAGATCGAATTCGCGCTGCGCACATCCATCGTCCGCCCTGAAACCTTCGACGCGATTTGCGCCAAGATTCCAGGTTGCGCGCGCTGGACCAATCCCGCGCGCGCCGAACCGGTGACGAAGGTCTTTGCAATGGGCAATCTGAAGAACATCTGGAAGCGCTGGGTGCGCGACGGCGAACCGGAGGTGCTCGGCTTTTTCGCCGTCGGCGACGCGGCGCTGCGCACCAACCCGCTCTATGGGCGCGGTTGCTCGTCGGCCGTCATGCATGCCCACATATTGGCGGACGTTCTCGCGGCGACGAGCGACCCCACGGCGCGCGCAATGGAATTCGAGAAGCGCACCTGGCGCGAGCTTCATCCCTTCTGGGAGGCGCTGCGCAAGCAAGATTTGAGTGCTATTCGCCGCGCCAAGAACGAACAGAATCCAAACTACAAGCCGCGGCTCAAGGCGCGCCTCATCAAATCCTTCGCCGACGATGCGATCACGCCGGCAAGCCGTGGTGATATCAAAGTGTTCCGTGCCCTCATGCCGGCGTTTCACATGCTCGAAAAGCCCGGCCGCTTCCTCCTTCGGCCGGGGATCATGGCGCGCGTTTTCTGGGTTTGGGCGCAGCCGAAGTCGCGCAAGGCGCATCTCTATCCGCCCAAGCTCGGCCCCGATCGCGGCGAAATGCTCCGTCAACTCGGCCTCAAGGGCGCGCCTGCGTAACCGCCGCGCGCAGACGTATTGACGCGAAGGACGCGGACCTATCCATTTCTCTCATCCGCTATCGATATGGAGTTGAGCATGTCCGTGACATGGGGATCACCCCGCTATGTCGACACCAACGGCATCCGCATGGCCGTGTACGAAGAGGGCAAAGGACCTGCTGTTGTGCTCTGCCACGGCTTCCCGGAACTTGGTTATTCGTGGCGCCACCAAATGCCGGCCCTCGCAAGTGCCGGCTTCCACGCCATCGCGCCCGACCAACGCGGCTACGGACTTACCTCTCGTCCTGAGAAGGTCGAGGACTACGACATCCACCATCTGACGGGTGACATCGTCGGTCTTCTGGACGCCACGGCGATCGAGAAGGCGATCGTTGTCGGTCATGATTGGGGCGGCTTCGTCGCTTGGGCAACGGCCCAGCTTCACCCGCAACGGGTCGCCGGCGTCATCGGCGTCAACACGCCGTTGCGCCCGCGCGCGCCGATGGACCCCATCGCCCTCATGCGCATGATGTGGGGAGACGACATGTACATCGTTTATTTCCAAAAGCCGGGTGAAGCCGACCGAATCCTAGGTGCGGACGTCCGCAAAGCGATGCGCTTCTTCTACCGCAAGTGGACCATGACGATCGAAGAGTTCGACAAACGCCCGGCCGAGGAGAAAAATCTCGCACTCGTCAAAGCGTTGCAGTCGGACGAAAGCACCTGGATGGGCGAGAACCTCCTGACGCCGCAGGAGCTCGACTTCTACGTCAAAATGTTCGAGCAAAGCGGATTCACCGGCGGCATAAACTGGTACCGCAACTTCACGCGGAATTGGCAGACGACCGAGGGCGTGAAGGAGAAGATCGAGGTCCCGGCGCTGATGGTGATGGCCGAGAACGATGTCGTCCTTCGGCCGGCGTTGACCGAGGGCATGGAGCAACTCGTCCCCGATCTGGAAAAGCATCTCATCAAGAATTGCGGCCACTGGACGCAGGCGGAGCAACCCGACGAGCTTAACCGCGTCATGACCTCCTGGCTGAAACGCCGCTTTGGTTAAGGGTAAACCGGGCTTTGGCGCTCACTCCGGCGGTCGCTATGATAGCGTCCGCCGGGGAGCGTCGCCGCATGCCTGAAATCCATCTCACGCCCGAACAAGTCTTCCTCTTCGCCAACTACGGCGTCCTGCCGTTTTGGGCGCTTCTGATCTTGGCGCCCACGTTGAAGCTCACCGACATCATCGTGCATTCAGTCGCGGCACCATTGTTGTTGGGCACGGTCTATCTGTGGCTGTTCATCGGCGGCGCCTTCACCGAGCATGGCGCCTCGCTGATGGACTTCACGACCCTCGACGGCGTCATGAAGCTCTTCACGATGAAGCAAGCCGTCGTCGCCGGCTGGGTGCACTATCTCGTCTTCGACCTCTTTGTCGGCGCGTGGATCGGACGCGACGCGCAACGCTGCGCCGTGCCGCACCTCGTCGTCATCCCCTGTTTGGTGTTGACGTTACTGCTCGGCCCGCTCGGTCTGATGGCTTACCTGCTTCTCCGCGGGATCCTCAATCGCGGCGGCTGGCCTGTATTCGAAGGTTGAGGCGACAACTCGATTTTGTCTCCCGTATCGCGGCCTGCTAATCCCTCGATATGTCCGATGGTGATGGCCCGCTTTGAGCCCCGTTGCCGGGGAGCCCCCATTGCGCGCCCGCGCGATTTCGCAAGGGCGCCTAGCCTTTTTGGCAGTGGCGGGCGCCGTGGTTACAGCGAACGCATACTACATTCATCCCATCATCGGCGTCGTGGCACGCGATCTGAACGTCGATGCCGCGACCATCGGACTGGTCCCAGCGCTCAACCAGATCGCACTCGCTCTCGGCATTCTCTTGTTGCTGCCCTTGGGCGATACGATCAGCAATCGCACGTTGGTTGCCGTGACCGTCGCCATGCAATGCTTCGCAACGCTTATCATGGCATTGGCGCCCAACACGGCAGCCCTGATTCTGGGTTCGACGATGCTTGGCTTCGCGACGGTCGCGCCTTATCTGCTGCCCGCCTACGTATCGAAGCGAGTCGAGGCGCGGATGCTCGGTCGCGCAACAGCTTGGCTCACAAGCGGCGTGATCGCCGGCGTCCTGATGGCACGCGGCTTGGCAGGGCCGATCACCGAACTCATCGGCTGGCGCGCGGTCTACTTCATGGCGTCGGCGCTCTTGGCCGGGTGCGCCATCGTGCTCCCACGCGCGATGGACAAGCGCGAAACGACCACCGCGCCGGAGAGCGACGGATATCTCGCGCTGTTGCGTTCGCTGCTGCCGATCGTCAAAGACAATCCGGATGCCGTGGTCTCTGGCGTCATTCAAGCCATGAACTTCGGTGTGTTTCTCGCGATTTGGTTGGGCCTCGGCCTCTACTTGACGAGCCCCGAGATGGGCTACGGCGCCGCTGTCGTGAGTTATCTGGCCTTGCTGTCCGGACTCAATCTGCTCACGACGGCGCGCCTCGGCTTGTTCGCCGACAGAATCGGCGCGAAGCGCGCGCGTGTCATCTTTCTCTCGCTCCAGCTCTCGTCGGTGCTGCTGTTCTTCGTGGCCGGCAACAATCTGTGGTGGATGATCGGGCCGATATTGCTGAATGCTTTTGCCGGCCCCGTTATCGACGTTACCGGACGCATGACCGTGCTCAGTCGCGCGCCGGAAATCAGAACGCGGCTGATGACCGTCTATATCGTGCTGATGTTTCTGGGCGCGGGCGTCGTCAGCTGGCTTGCGACCGCTGCTTATGAAGTCGGCGGCTGGCATGCAAATATCGGTGTGGCAGCAACGCTTTCGTCATGCGCGCTTGTGCTGGCGCTATGGAGCTTACGCCGCGGCCGCTGACTATTTGTCAGTCCGGCTTCGACCTGCTAATCCCTCCAGATGGGTGATGTTCTTGAAAGGCCGCGCGCGGAAACCGCGCCCACGACGACGCGGCCGCTGCGTATTTTGATGCCGAGCTACCGCTCCGACCCCTACACCGGCGGTCAGGGCGTCTACATGCGCCTCGTAACGCAGGCCCTCGCCGATATGGGCCACACCGTGCATGTCGTTTCAGGCCCACCCTACCCGCATCTCGATCCGCGCGTGAAGCTGATCAAGCTGCCCTCGCTCGATCTTTATGCGCGTCCCAAGGGCTTCATCGGTCTGCCGTGGCCGAAACTAGAAGAGTTTCGCGACTCAATCGACGTCCGCGAATGGCTGCTGCATGTGAGCGGCGCCTTCGGAGAGCCCTACACCTTCGGCGAGCGGTTGGCGCGCTGGATGAAGGATCACGTCAACGATTACGACGTCGTTCACGACAACCAGACGCTCTGCTGGGGCTTGCTCAAGATCCGCGATATGGGCGTGCCGGTCGCCGGCACGATCCATCATCCGATCACGATGGACAAACGCATCGCCATCGCGCACGCCGACAAGCTGACGCTGAAGCTCCTGATCCGCCGCTGGTACTCGTTTCTCAGAATGCAGAAGAAGGTCGCGCGTGCGCTCAATCCGATCATCGTGGTCTCGGAAAGCACCAAGCGCGACGTCGCCAAGGATTTCGGCCTCGATCCGAACCGTATGATCACGGTCTATCACGGCATCGATGCGGACATCTACCGCCCTTACCCTGAGATCGAACGCAAGACCAATCGCCTGATGGCGGTTGCCAGCGCCGACGTGCCGCTCAAGGGTCTGATCTATCTGATCCGCGCTTATCACTTACTGCTGCAGAAGCGTCCCGATCTAGAACTTCTCGTCATCGGCAAATTGCGCGAGGGCCAGACGTCGAAGCTGCTCGACCAACTCGGCATCCGCGACAAGGTGAAATTCGTCTCCGGCCTTTCGAGCGACGACATCGCGAAGCTCTATGCGGAGGCGACGATCGCCATAGCGCCCTCGGTCTACGAGGGCTTCGGCTTCCCGCCCGGCGAGGCGATGGCCTGTGGCGTTCCGGTGATCGTGACCGACGGCGGCGCTTTGCCAGAGGTCGTCGGCGACGCCGGCATCGTCGTGCCGAAGCAAAATCCGCAAGCCCTCGCGGACGCAATCGCCGCATTGCTCGACGATCCCGCGCGCCGAGATGCGCTCGGCGCAGCCGGCAGGCAGCGCATCCACGATCAATTCCTGTGGTCGCGCACCGCGCAGAACGTAACCCAAGTCTATCTCAAGGCCATCGATGCAAACCGTCGACCTCAAAACGCTCGGTCTTGAGGACGGGATGCGTCTGCTCGATCTGGGATGCGGCGCCGGCCGCCATCTCCACGCCGCCTATTATTTTGCGCGCATCGATGCGATCGGCGTCGACATCAAGCGCGAAGACGTGGAGCGCACGCGCGAAGGCTTCGGCTCGATTCCGGACGTGGAGCCCAACTCGCATCGCTGGTTCGGTCTTGCCGCCGCCGACGCGACGGGCCTTCCATTTCCGAACGCGAGCATCGACCGTGTCATCTGCTCCGAGGTCCTCGAGCACGTGCCCGATTTCGTCACCGTGCTCGACGAGTGCGCGCGCACGATCAAGCCTGGCGGCAAGCTCGGCATCTCCGTGCCGCGCTTCCTGCCCGAATGGCTCTGTTGGAAGCTCGAGCCGCGCTATCACCAAGCAGAGGGCGGCCACATCCGCATCTTCACGCCGCGCGCGTTGATCGCAGCCGCCGAGCGGGCCGGCTTCCGGCTCTATCGCCGCCACCATGCTCACGGTCTTCATTCGCCTTACTGGTGGCTGCAATGCGCGCTCTGGGACAAACGCGAGACGTCGTCGCTTGTGCGCGCGTACCGCAAATTCCTAGAGTGGGATATCCTCCAGGCCCCCTGGATCACCCGCGTAGCGGACAAGATCACCTCGCCGCTGATCGGTAAAAGCGCGGTTTTCTATTTCGAGCGGGCCGGCGCATGACATGGGTCCGGCGTGATTTTGGCGCGCTCGCGCCGCCGAATTTTTTCGACGGCGCGGTTCGCCGCATCCTCGACCTGCAGCGCACGGACGGTTCGATCCCTTGGTACGACGGTGGCGTGATCGACGCCTGGAACCATACGCACGCCGCAATGGGCTTGTCCGTGGCCGGCTGCATCGAAGAAGCGGAGCGTGCTTACGAGTTTCTGGCTCGGTCGCAATTGCCGGACGGCTCGTGGTGGGGTCAATACGGCTCGGCCGTACCGCTCGACACGCACAAATACGAAGGCACCGGCGACGAACCGCGCATTCGCGACACGAACTATTGCGCCTATCCCGCGACCGGTGTCTTGCACCACTTCCTTATCACCGGCGACCAGAGCTTTTTGAGGCGCATGTGGCCCGTGGTCCGCGCCTCGATCGACTTCGCGCTGCAATTCCAAACGGAGCACGGTGAGATCCGCTGGGCAGCTCGCGACAAAGCGACGCCGCAAGAGGATGCGCTGCTCGCCGGCTCAAGTTCGATCTACAAGAGCATCGAATGTGCCATTCGTCTCGCCGAGCTCGTTGGCGAACCGACGAACACATGGCGCCAAGCGCGCGAGCGCCTCGGCGACGCCGTACGTTCGAAGCCGCATCGCTTCGACCGCCAATGGGAAGACAAGAACTACTTTTCGATGAGTTGGTATTACCCGGTGCTGGCAGGTGTTTTCCGCGATGATGCCGCCCGCAATCGCATCGCCGCCCGCTGGGACGAATTCGTCACCGAGGGTAAAGGTTGCCGCTGCGTCCTCGGCCAGCCGTGGGTCACCATCGCGGAGAGCTGCGAGCTATCGCTTGCGCTCATCAGTGCGGGCGACAAGAAGCGCGCACTCGACATTTGGCAATCGCAGCATCAGTGGCGCGATGCCGACGGCGCGTATTGGATGGGCTGGCAATACGAGCAGAATTCGCCCTGGCCGCACGAGAAGCCGGCCTGGACCTCGGCCGCGGTCCTCATCGCTGCCGACGCGCTCGCCGATGCAACACCGGCCGCGCAAATCCTCTGCGACGTCGCGATCGACTAGAGCCGGCCCCGCGAAACGGAAGAATCGATTGCGCATCGCGGCACGCCATGGTCGGCTTGCCGCTCAATGGGGGGGGGTAACACGTGACTGACTCGGTGCTGACACTGGCCGCTCACCTTGCGGCCCTGATCGCCCTCATTGCTCTGGCGTCTCTCTTCGCGCGCAAGCCGCTGCGGCTTTCATGGGCCGTCGCAGCCATCGTCGTCTTTGCGGTCTATTGGGCCGCGCTGATGTACGGCAGCAAGATCTTCACGCTGGATGCGATGCAGCCTCTCGCCGATCTCGTGCCGAGCAAGGGGTGGAATTGGCGCGGCAAGATCGTCTCGATCCTCACCACACTGGCGATGACCGGTGTGGTCTCGCTCATGTTGAAAGACGCCTGGACGCGCGCCGGCTTCACGCTGCGTCAAGCGCCGGGCAGCATCGGCCCGGCGCTCGTCGCAACGGCTCTCCTCGTCGCCATTAGCTGCACGCTCGAATACATGGCCCACGACGGCACCGACACATCGCCCGCGAGACTGCTTTTTCAGGCCGTCGCTCCGGGGCTCGATGAGGAACCCTTCTTCCGCGGTCTCTGGCTGTTGTTGCTGGCGGAGGCCTTCGCCGCCGACCAAACGCGCATATTGCGTTTCGGTTACGCCGGCATCGTTTCGTCGCTCATATTCGGCGTCGTTCACGGAGTGGCAGTTCAAGACGGCGCGCTCCAAATAGTGCCGCTCGCCATCCTCTATCCCGGCGCGACCGGCCTTGGCCTCCTGTGGATTCGCGAACGCACGGGCTCCCTCCTCGTTCCCATCCTCGCCCACAACGCCATCAACGTCGCCCTCTCCTTCTTCTGACGCGTCCGGCGACGTGCGACCGCAACTTGACTCGCGGCTATTTAGTAAGTAATTGCTCACTTACTATGGGAAGACCACGGACGATCTCGACCGAAGACATGCTTGCGGCTGCGCGCGAGGTCTTCATGAAGTACGGCGCCGCCGGCTCTACGCGCGAGATCGCGCGCAAGGCCGGAATTTCGGAAGCCGCGCTCTTCAAGCGCTTCTCGACAAAAGCTCAGCTCTTCATGGCCGCAATGGTGCCGCCGGCGCCTGCGATCGACGGGATCATGGCCAAGGCCGCGAAGACCAAATCGGCCCAAGCAGGCCTGGAACAAGTCGCCGAAGGCGTCCTCGAATATTTTCGAACCGCCATTCCGATGATCTTGCCCATGGCGGCAAGCCCCGCCTTTATCGAGCCCAGCCTACCGAAGAATTTCGCGACAAGTCCGGCGACGGCGCTACTCGAAGCGCTGACCGGCTATCTTCGCGACGAACAAAAGCGCGGCCGCATACACACCGAAGATCCGTACGCCGTCGCCGCAACGCTCGTCGCCGCTCTACACAGCGTCGCTCTCTTCGAACTGATGGGCTTTCACGGCGGTGCAATGCCGAGGGCCGGTATTCGCGCCGTTGTTCGCGCGCTGTGGACCGGCCTTGAGCCGAGCAGAAACCAAAGGAAAGCAAAATGAGCAATCTGGCACTGACCGAAACCGCGCCGGAACTTGAGCGTCACACGCCATGGATCGTGACGTGGCTTACCTGGCCGCTTCTATTTGCGGTCAACCTGCTCATCATCGCGCACGCTGTCGTCTTTCATTGGAATCTGAGCATCAGTCTCGCCGCCGCGATCCTCATCCCGATCGTCACGCTCGTAACGCTGGAGTTTCTCTATCCGCTCGACCGGCGCTGGCGCATGACCTGGCGCACGTTCTTCTTCCGCGACATCAAATTCTTCCTGGCTGGCGGGCTCACAGGCGCCGCAACGAATTACATCTTCGGTGTTATCGGATTGAGCCTGGCGGCGGGTCATGTCGGTCCCATGACCGGCTGGCCGCTATGGATCGCCGCGCCGGCCGCGATCGTCTCGTTCGATTTCTTTCAATATTGGCAGCACCGCTGGAGCCACGAAGCGAACACGCCTTGGAAGCTCTTTCTATGGAAGACGCATGCCGCGCATCATCTGCCGGAACAAGTCTACGTCCTGATGCATCCGGCAGGTCACCCGTTCAACTTCGTCCTGCTTCAAGGCTTCATTCGAATTCCCTTGTTTTACGTTCTGGGCTTCACGCCGGACGCGCTATTCGCAGCGACGGTGATCATGGCGCTGCAGGGTGTGATTTCCCACTGCAACGTCGATCTGCGCGCAGGCTGGTTCAACTACATCTTCGCCGGCGCCGAGCTTCACCGTTATCATCACAGCGCCAACGTCGGCGAAGGCCAGAACTACGCCGTGGCCGTGTCGTTGCTCGACGTCATCTTCGGCACGTTCGTCTATCGCCCGGGCGACAATCCGGAGCGCCTGGGTGTCGCCGAGCCCGACGCCTATCCGCGCTCGAATCAATTCTGGCGCATCATGCTGATCCCGTTGCGTTGATCGCTCTAGCGCTGACGCAACGGACGGCGCGGATCGAAGTGCAACGTGCGCAACGTCGCCCGTCGTACCTTTGCGATAGCCGCATTGGGATTGAGCACCGCCTTGAATTTCGGTTGTAGCTGTACGATCGGACCGCCCCCGAACGACGGCATGCCGAAGCTCGGAAAGAGATCCGTCGATCCCCAATTGGTGTTGAGGACGGTATCGAGAACGGCCGGCGCCCAGTCCGCGGTGACGGCCGCTTTCTTGTTTCCGTTGTAGGTCACAGCAAAGCCGACGTTACCGGTGAAGAACGAAATGCCGCCTTCGTGGCTGGCAAGCCATCCGCCCTTGCTTCCGGCAAAGGTGCTGGTCGCGATATCCGCCAGCATGCCGTCGAAGCCGTGATAGCCGTGCGCATCCGGGCCGGAATAGGTCGCCGTCGCGATCGCCGCGTTGGTCAGCATGGTGACAACGGAAGCGCTCGACAGAACCGGGTTCGAATTCCCGGCGCTGAAGCTCGCAACGAGCCGCGCGAGATCGACGGCGGACGACGATAAGCCGCCACAGCCGTCGATAAGCTCATAGTCGACGTTGCCGTATTGAGACGGTACGAGCGGTTGGGTCGCGGTTTTCAAGCTTGGAGCGACTGTCAGCGGATAAAGACGGTCTTTTTCGTAGACGCGCAGATGATATCGCGCCTCGTCTCCGAGTTGCGCGTTGACCAAGGTGCGCGAGCCACGGGTCCGCTTCATCGCTAGCGGATCGAGCACCAGCTGCTTCAGCGCTTGCTCGAACGTCGCGGTGCCCGCGAGCTTGGTCACCACTTGGCTCAGCAGAAAATAGTCGAGGTTGCCGTAGACCACGTTCGCGGTGTTGCCGGGCGTGCCGGTCAGACCGAACATCGAAACATACCGTGCGAGTTGCTCCTGCGTTGCTGGAAGGTTCGCGCCGAACTCCTGCACCGCAAGTTTGACGGTCCAAATCAGACCCTGATTGATCCCCGACGTGCTCTCGATGAGATGCTTGAGCTTCACCGAGTTGAAGGCGGCGCTCGGATTGCCGCCGTTCGGCTTCTTCAGCCCCAGGACCGACTGCATCGTCTTGTCGAGTGTGATGCTCGGATTCTGCTGCATCAACCTATAGAGCGCGACAGCGTTGAACGTTTTCGACACGCTGGCCTGCCGGAACAGCGTCGTCGGCAAGACGTCAGGGTAGATAGGCGCCGCTTCGGCCCACGTGTAGCCTCGCGCGTAGACGAGCTTCGATCCCATCGTGATGGCGAGCGACGCCCCACGCATATCGTGCGCCTTGATGAAACTTTCCATCGCGCCGTCGATTGCCGCGTTCGCTGCGGGCCCCCTTGCCCGGAAGACGCGCGGATCGGTGTTCTCGCGAGAAGCGAAGATCGCCGCATAGCGGGTGCTGGGCCCGGTACCTTTGGCGGCGACGCGCACAGGAAACATGCCCTTAGACTTGGCGGTGGTGAACTCGGCTTGATACTGCGCGCTTGTCATATTGCCGCGCGCAGTCCAGGTGCCGATCCGCGAGTCGGTGAACATGCCGACGTACTTGCCGGAGGGCGTGACCGCGATGTGCCCCGAACGGCACCAAACGGATGCGAGCGCGTCGAACCGCTGTTGCAGGGAGTTGAGGTCCTCGTCGATCGCCTCGCAGTTCCAGGCTTCGCTCTTGAGGTTCGGCCCCCAAATTGCGACGTAACGTGTGTCTTGCGGCGTGCCGTAAGCGTCGACCCACAGCAGAATGTTGCCGTTGGCGAGCGCTTGCTCGTTCTTGGCATCGAACTGCTCTTTCGTGAGTCCGGGACGAGCCTCGGTGAACTTGGCGCCCGGACGAAACACGGCGGCAAACCTCGCGCTGTTCACGGGACCGGTCGCCGTGACGATCGTTGGCCCCCAGCCTTTGCCGGCCATTTCTTCGAATTTCTGCTGCACCACGGCGCCGTTGACGCCGAAGATCTGCTCTTGGGCCACGACAACAGGCCGTTTCAGCATGACCGACGCATAGCGCGGATCATTCGGTGCACCGTAGATGCACAACGAGGACGTGCGATATCCTTTTGCGGCGTTTTCGTCGAGTAATGCCTTGTGTTGCGTGCCGTTGCGGCCGTGCCAGGCGACAAAGGCCGGCGCCGCTTCGGCTGACGTGATGAAACTCGGAATTGCGGCCGCGGCACCCGCGCTGGCCAGCATTGCTCTGCGTGTAAACGACATTGTGCCCTCCACGCGGTTTCGCGGGGCACACATTAACCTCTACGATCTGCCCACGGCATCACAACGGACACAGGTGTGACGGCCACAACAGGCAAGGTCGATGATGCGCTAGACGCGGCGGAGCAAACGCAGCGATTTCTTGGCGCCCGTCTCGACGAAAGCACCCGATGTCAGCGCCATCCGGTAAATCTCATACGGCGGCCGCCCGCCGTCCTTTGGATCCGGAAAGACATCGTGGATAGCGAGCGTCCCGCCGGGCATCACGTGCGGCGTCCAACCGCGATAGTCGGCCTCGGCCTCTGCCATCGCATGACCGCCGTCGATGAAAAGGAAGGCGAGAGGTGTACGCCATACACGCGCGACCGTGCTCGAACGCCCGACGACGGGCACGACGACTTCCTCCAGCCGCGCACGCCGCAACGTATCGCGCAAGAAGGGCAAGCTATCCATTGAGCCGGCACGCACGTCCCAAGTCGACGGATCGTGGTGCTCCCAGCCGGGCTGCATCTCTTCCGAGCCGCGGTGATGATCGATTGTGAAGAGCACGGAGCCTGCGTCGCGCGCCGCGGTCCCGACATAGACCGCAGACTTGCCGCAATAGCTTCCCACTTCCAATAGCGGTCCCAGCGGCGCCGCCTTCAGCGCCGATTGGTAGAGCGCAGCCCCCTCTTCCGCGTCGAGGAAGCCTTTGACGGTTTCAATGTCGATCGGCAGCTGCACGTTTGAAGCCCTAACCCATACCGGTGAGCTTCTCGCTCGCGCGCCACAGCTCCCGCCACTTTTGCTCGTCGTAGGACGCCGGCGACGATCTGACCTCCCGGCGCGCGTCGAAATATTTGCCCGTGACGCCTTCGACGTCGGGCGACGACGCCAAATAAACACTGGTCCGCGCCCCGTTCGCCTCGGAGATCGCGAAAAAGGTCTTGGCGACGCCGAGCACGACGCGCGCAAGACCGCCGTTGTTGTTGCCGAACCGGCTTGCGACGAACCCGGGATGGAGGCAGTTGACGGTGACGTTGGTGCCGGCGAGCCGGCGCGCCAGCTCATAGGTGAAATAGATATTGGCAAGCTTCGAGCGCTGATAGGCCCGCCAACCGGAATAGGCCTTCGCCTCTTGTAGATCGGCCATGTCCAGGCGCGCCCCATTGTGCGCGGCGGATGCCACACTGATGATGCGCGACGGCGCTGATGCCTTCAGCAGATCGAGCAGCAGATTGGTCATTAAGAAATAAGCAAGGTGATTGAGGGCGAACGTGCGTTCGATTCCGTCCTCGGTTAGCTCGCGCCGGCTGAACATCGCGCCGGCGTTGTTGATCAGCACATCGAGTCGCGGCAACCGGCCCTTGATCGTCTCAGCCGCGCCCCGCACGCCCTTCTGCGAAGAAAGATCAGCGCGCACGAACCCGACGCGATCGTGACCAGCAGCCGCCCGCAATTCCTGGATCACCTGCTGCGCCTTTACAGAGTCGCGCGCGACGATCGTCACGCTCGCTCCCATTTTCGCGAGCTCGCGCGCCGTCACCTTGCCGATGCCGTCGGTAGCGCCCGTGATTACAATCTCTTTGCCGTCAAGGCGCATGCAGTCCTCGCAAAGGCCGATCCAAGGTCATATAGCCTGCGAGCGATCTTGAAACCACCGCGCGTCGAACGCTTTAGTGGCACGTGCGTAACAGTTCAAATTTTTTGCGGGCCCGAATTGTTCGCTCGGCTGGCGAGTGCGTCACCAGCGCGTCTTCCGCGGCGAGCAAAATTCCTCTCCGTCGCGTGGCATAAACCAATCGGAAACAGGCGGGTGCGTAGTTTGCCGTTCAGTGCGGGGGCAGCTTCCATGAAAGTGTTGATTGTCGACGACTACGGAACCATGCGGCGGATCATTCGCGATCTGTTGAACCGCATCGGCTACGACGAGGTCGACGAAGCCTCCACCGGCGCCGAGGCGCTCGCCAAGTTGCGCGAGGTTCACTACGGCCTCGTGATCTCGGATTGGCTCATGGAGCCGATGACGGGTTACGACCTCTTGAAGGAAATCCGCGCCGACGAGAACCTGCGCCAGACACCCTTTATCATCGTCACCGCCGACGCCCAGCTCGACCAGTTGCTCGCCGCCTCGCACGCCGGCCTCGACGAGTGCCTGATCAAGCCGTTTAGCGCCGCCGCGCTGCACGACAAGATCAGCGGCACGGTGACCCGTCACTAGCCGGCCGTTTTCAAGCCTCGCCCGACTATCGCCAGCCGCCTTCTTCTTAGGCAGAATACGTCGCACCTGATTTGACGAAGGTCTCAAATGGCCAAGGTCGACGAATTCTCCTATGCCTCGGAAGATGACAGCCCTTTCCGCCGGATGGTCATACAAGTCATCGAGCGTATGTCTGGGCAGCCCCATCTGAAGCGTCTCTACCTCGAGCATCAGAATCATCCCGAGCCCGGCGAGAGCTTCTGGAACGCGGCGGTGCGAAAGCTCGAGCTGCAGGTCGAGTTCAATCGCGACGCCATTTCCGAGATTCCGAAGGAGGGCCGGTGCATCATCGTCGCCAACCATCCCTTCGGCGTGCTCGACGGCATCGTCGCCTGTTGGCTCGTCTCCCAAATCCGAACCGATTTCAAGGTCCTGACCAACGCGCTCTTGAACCGCGCCGAGGAGATCAAGCCCTACCTCCTGCCGATTGACTTCGAGGAGACCAGGGAGGCACTCGAAACCAACCTGCGCTCGCGCGCCGAATCCAAGGCGCTACTCGACAAGGAAGGCGTGCTCATCATCTTCCCCGGCGGAACGGTCTCGACCACTCCGACCGTCCTCGCCCGCAAGGCCAAGGATCCGGAGTGGAAGAACTTCACGGCCAAGATGATCTTGCAGGGCAAGGCGCCGGTCGTACCGATCTTCTTCGCCGGCCAGAACAGCCGCCTGTTTCAGGTAGCGAGCCATCTCTCGATGACGTTGCGCCTATCGCTGTTGTTCAAGGAAGTGCACGACCGCATCGGCGGCGCGCTGCAATTCCGTATCGGCCAGCGCATCCCCTACGAGGAGCTGGCGCAGATCAAAGATCGTACCAAGGTGATGGAATATCTGCGCGAGCAGACCTACGCCCTCGATACGGACGACAGGCCGCTAAAGCGTCTCCGCCGTCGCCGTAAGCTTGGCTAGGAGTTTTTCGAGCTGAGCGCGCTCACCGGCGCTCAGGCTCGCGACCATCCGACGCTCATAGTCCAGCGCCATCGGCACGATCTCGCTGTAGACGGCCTTACCTTCGCTCGTGAGGAAGAGATGACGCGCACGGCGGTCGCCATCGACGACGCGTCGCTCGATCCGCCGGGTCTTGAGCAAACGCGCGACGGCACGGCTCACCTGCACTTTGTCCATGGCCGTGCGCTCGGTCACCTCGCCGGCCGTCAAACCCGGAAATCGCCCGAGCACAGCCATGACGCGCCACTCGGGGATCGTGAGCGAAAAGCGCTCGGCATACGACTTCGCAATCCGGCCGGACACGGTGTTCGACAGGATCGAGAGGCGGTACGGCAGGAACGCCTCCAGCACCAACACGCCCTCGCGGCGCGGCGATCTGACGGCATCAGGCCGCATCGGGCTGTTTCTCCGGTGCGGCATCTGCGAACGCCTTCAGCGCGCGCAACGCCGCATCGATGCGAACGATCGTGGGATACGCGTCGAGCGAAATCTTGTAGCGCCTGGCGTTATAGACCTGCGGCACGAGACAAAGGTCCGCAAGCGTAACCTCGTCGCCGTGACAGTATTTGCCGGTCTCGTTCGAGTTGGCGAGCAGCGCCTCGATCGGCTTGAAGCCGCGATGGATGAAGTGCTCGTACCAAACGTTGATCTCGGCGTCCGAGTGCTTCATCTCGGACTTCAGGAATTGGCGAACGCTGAGATTGTTGACCGGGTGGATGTCGCACGCGACCGCCAATGCGAGCTGGCGCACCCGTGCCTTCGCCAGCGGATAGGTCGGCAGCAACTGCGGCGTCGGATAGGTCTCGTCGAGATATTCGATGATCGCCAACGATTGTCCGATGAGATGGCCGTTGACGTCGAGCGTCGGCACCTGCTCCTGCGGGTTGATCGCGCGGTACTCGGGCTTGTGTTGCTCACCACCGTTCTTGATCAGGCTGACGAACACCTGCTCGGGTTTCAAACCTTTGAGGTTCAGCGCGATCCGAACGCGATAGGCGGCCGACGAATTGGCGTAGGTGTAGAGCTTCATCTCGGGCCCTCATAGCGCACGACCTTCTGGTCGATCGCACCGAAGATCGACTGACCGTCGCCCAGCCTCATCTCGATGCGCACCCGGTCGCCGAAGCGCATGAACGGCGTCTTCGGCTTGCCCTCGTCGATCGTCTCGAGCATCCGCCGCTCCGCCAAGCACGCCGATCCGGCCTTACGATCAGCATTCGAAATGGTGCCGGAACCGATGATCGATCCGGCCTCCAGCTCGCGCGTCGTTGCGGCATGTGCGATCAGTTGCGGGAACGAGAACGTCATGTCGACGCCGGCGTTCGGCGCTCCGAAAGGCTCGCCGTTCAGCTCGACGTTGAGCGGCAAGTGAACCTTGCCGTCGTGCCAGTGCGCGCCGAGCTCGTCGGGCGTCACCGCGACCGGCGAAAACGCCGTCGCTGGCTTTGATTGGAAGAAACCGAAGCCTTTCTCCAGCTCCTTCGGAATCAGGTTGCGCAACGACACGTCGTTGACGAGCATCAGCAATCGAATGTGCGGCGCCGCCTGCGCAGGCGTGACGCCCATTTGCACGTCGCCGGTGATCGCAGCGACCTCGCCCTCGAAGTCGATGCCCCAAGCCTCGTCGGCCGCGAGGATGTCGTCGCTCGCACCGATGAAGGAATCCGACCCGCCCTGATACATCAGCGGATCGGTCCAGAACGACGGCGGCATCACCGCGCCCCGCGCC
>WGNJ01000004.1 GCA_016124635.1 Alphaproteobacteria bacterium
CCGTTCTGCGCGAGACGGCGATCGGTGCGCGCGTAGAGTTGAGAAATCGATCTGATGTTCGTTCGTTTTGATTCGGCGCTGGAACGCAATGGCGCCGTCGCACAAGCGTCAAAATGCTGCGCGTCAACGTATCGGAACGCGCCCGTTGAGGCCGAGAATCCAACGCATGCATTGGTGGCCGGCATCGACCGGTGCGCAATACATCAGCGGACAGCCGCCGACGATGCATTTGATGCCCAGTCGTTGGCATTCATTCACGGCGTCGTCGGAAGCGCTTCCGTCCCCAAACGCGCGGTGAAACCAGACATTTTGAATCTTCTTCTCCGCGCACTGCCGTACGATTTCCAAGCCGGTCCGAGGATGCGAGGCCACGACGACGCCGTCGATCGGATCCGGCAGCGAGCGGATGTCGAGAAACGGCTTTACACCCTCGACTTCGCTCGCATTCGGATTGACCGCGAACACCTCGAACCCGCTTTTCTTCAGTTTGCGAAAGACGGCGTTCGCAGCCTGGTTGGCCTGGCGCGACACGCCCGTCACCGCGATCCGCTTGCCCGAAAGGAAATCGGAAACGCTGTCCGGCAACTTGCTCATGGCCGCCTCCAATGGTTCGCGCCAAGCATGGGCGAGAGCCAACAGCGAAGGCCTTGACTGAGATCAAGGCCCGAAGACGTTCCCCTAGCCGCACCGAGTTTCCTTTCCATTCGAACCGCAAACATCGGCCGAAACGCAGGAGCCTCGACAATCGACATCACATCCGCTTTGCTGAAGGCTTGTTGCGCGAGACCCAAAAGGAGCGCTTCGCATGCCCGAGCTTGTCGCGCTGCCTGCGACTGCATCTGCCGAGCAGGCAATGGAGGTGTTGAGACGCGACGGCGCGTTGATCCTCGCCGACTTGCTGACGACACCGCAGGTTGATGCGCTGCTTGCCGAGCTGATGCCCTACATTCAGGCGACGCCCCCCGGCCGTGACGCTTTCTCGGGTGACAAGACCACACGCACTGGTGCGTTGGTCGCGCGCTCACCACGGGTGCGTCCGCTCGTGACTGACCCGCGCATCCTCAAGCTTTGCGATCATCTTTTGCTGCCATCCGCCGAACGCTATCAGCTGCACTTGACGCAGGTCATCCGCATCCAGCCTGGCCAAGGCGCACAGCCAATCCACCGCGATCGCTGGGCATGGGGTACGCACCTCAAGGGTATCGAGCCGCAACTTAACACCATCTGGGCGTTGACGGACTTCACCAAAGCGAACGGCGCGACGCAGGTCGTTCCGGGCTCCGTCGACTGGCCGGATAACCGCAGGCCGGAAACTCGCGAGATCACTTGGGCCGAGATGCCGCGTGGCTCCGCGCTCGTCTACACGGGATCGGTGTTCCATGGCGGCGGCGCAAACGTGGCGAACACAGATCGCATCGGCCTGAATATCACCTACTCGCTGGCATGGCTCAGGCAAGAGGAAAACCAGTACCTTGCCTGTCCGCCGGAAGTCGCACGCGCGCTCGATCCCGCTCTGCAGCGATTGATCGGTTATACGATGGGCTCTTACGCACTCGGGTATTACACGCCGCCGCTCGCCCCTGGGCTGGGGCCGGAGGTCGTGCCGCCGGAATATGCGCTGTCAGGCGACGCAGAGAGCTCACGCCTTGGTTCGGCCGCACTCCTAGACTCGCTTGTGGCAGCGGTGCGCGACCAGTAGCTCCCATTTGCCGGGAGACCGGCAGACGGATAGGCTTCGCCGCCATTCTGGGGAGGCCAACATGAAGGCTGCTGTTCTTGGCCTGCTCGCACTGAGTGCTGTTCTGGCCACGCAAGCACGTGCGGCAACGCCCGCGCCTCCTCGGTCATTGTTCGACGCCGCGGTCGCCGTCGACAAGATCACCGTACCCGCCAAGGGCGACGAGCCGAAAGCGCGGATCGTTTGCCACTATTTTCCGCGTTTTATGGTCAAGGTGATCGATGAAGGTGATGTCGGCGCATCGCAGCTCTCCATCGTCCCGAGCAACACGGCGCACAAGCCGAAATGTCAGCAAGCCAACGCAGCCGATGAAAAGGTCGTAAACGCCGACGATTGGAGCGGCTACTTCAAAGGAGTCAAAGGCGACTTCATCTTCTTCGACGCCGACGACGGTGTGAACGGCGGCCTCGGCTTTGCCGTCTTCGACGCCGACGCCAAGATGGTGTTCGAGGACTCGGCCTTCGGCCCGTTGCACCAGGTCGCGCTCGCCGGCTCGACCCTGACCATCAAATATCAACGCGTTGCCACGGCAAGCTGCTCAGTCGCAAAAGACGGCGCCTCATGTTGGACAAAGGCCGCCGCTGAAGTCGGCGTTGCGGCTGCGCCGCAACCGGATTGTTCAGGCGGCTATCTCAAGGCGAAAACCACCATGGCGAAGGGCCGCTGCGACGCGGACAGAACGCCGACACAAGCCTGCATGGATAAAACCTTGAAGGAGCTCGACGCGCAGAGCTGGAACGATGCACCGTCCGTGTTCATCTTCGAGGCGCAAACCACGATCACCGGCGGTAAGCCGACAACGATCGCGCTTAGTCCCGCCCTCTCCTGCCACCCATCGGATTGATCCCACACAATGCCGCTCAAAATAGTAGGCACCGGCCTCGGCCGCACCGGAACGATGTCGCTCAAGCGCGCGCTTGAGATGCTCGGGTTTGGGCCCTGCCACCACATGATGGAGGTTTTTCAGCATCCAGAATCTGTGCCGCTCTGGATCGAAGCGGCCAAAGGCAGGCCCAGCTGGGATGCGATCTTCAAGGACTACGCCTCAGCCGTCGACTATCCGAGCTGCAAGTTCTGGCGTGAGCTGACCGCGTACTATTCGGACGCATATGTGCTGCACTCCGTACGTGACCCCAACAGGTGGTTCGATTCGACCCAGGCGACGATCTTCTCGGAAACATCGCCCGCCCTCAACGCACCACCGCCGATGAACGAATTCTTCGCCGCGATACTCGGGGACTTCGGCGATAGGATTCATGATCGCGATTTCATGATCGCCTACTTCAAGCGGCACACGGAAGAAGTCGAGCGGACAATTCCGAAGAAACGCCTACTTGTTTACGAGGCCGGTCAAGGTTGGGAACCGCTCTGCAGTTTCCTCGGCGTATCGGTGCCGAGCGAACCGTTCCCGCTCGTCAACACACGCGAGGAGTTCATTGCACGCCGCGCCGCGCAGACGAAAAACGCCTAGGCGCTCAGCGCCCGTAGGTGGCGGTGAATGACGCTTTATCGATCGCGATCCGAGTGAGCGCGTCCCTCACAACCCGCGCGCGCTCGTCGGGTGCGATGGAGACCGTCGGACTTGGCAGCGCCCAGACTGTAAATTGATAGTGGTGCTGACCCGAGCCCCGAGGCGGACACGGACCGCCGTACGCCATCTCGCCGAAATTGTTCGCGACGACCTTCGCCGGCGCCTTCAAGCCGATCGCTCCGCGTTGCAGGGACACGGTCGACGGCGGCAGGTTCACGACGATCCAGTGCGAGAAATCATCCGGCTTCACGTCGATATCGATGACAGTCAGCACGAAGCTTTTCGTGCCGGCTGGTGCGCCGCTCCAGGCGAGCTGCGGCGAGATGTTTTCTCCGCCGCACAGAGAGTGAACATAGGCCTTGCCGACGACCGCGCCGTCCTTCACATCCGCACTCGTCAACGTCATCGCAGCGTGGGCGGAGCCGGCAGCAGCAACAAATACGGCAAGAAGCATCGCTGCGAGCCTCATGCGACATGCCCTCCATCTGGTTGCATCAGCCAACTTTATCCGTGGCGTCAGGTTCCCGCCAACTCGCCCACGCCCCGAAATCGGCGGACTCTTGACCTGGATCAATTTTCGACTTCACAGCGGATGCCACCTTGAACAAACGCTAAGGCTCTTTACGGCACGCGAAATTGACCCGACCACCGCCCGAAAGCCCTCAACCACAGTCGGACGCCGAGCGCGAATTGCGGAACCGCTTGGGCCGACCGTCACCCTGCGATCATTGCGGGGCACGGGCTTACAGTTTCTGCGATGCGCTGGAGGGTCAAGAATTCCAGCGCTTGGCGGCGATGTCGCTGTCGCGACGCTTTGAACCGCATCAAACCATTGTCGAAGAGGGTCAGCCCGCCGACTTCCTCATCAACGTCACGGCGGGTACCGTCAAGCTCTTCCGTACACTGAGCGACGGTCGTGTGCAAATCGTCGGCTTTCTGAAGCGCGGCGATTTCCTCGGCGTGCCGGCGGGCGGCGCTTACAACGTCGGCGCCGAAGCGATTTCGCCGGTCGAAACGTGCAACTTCTCGCGTCCACCCTTCGAACGCTTACTGAACGACAATCCGACGCTCGAGCATCGGCTCTTCCAGATGGCGTCGAACGAAGTCGCGGCCGCGCGCGATCACCTGCTGCTGCTTGGCCGCAAGACCGCGCGCGAACGCGTAGCCACATTCTTGAACCTCATGGTCGACAAGGCGCAGTGCGGACATGCGGCGACGCCGTGCCTCGACCTTCCCATGACGCGTGCGGAGATCGCCGACTATCTCGGCATGACGATGGAAACGGTCAGCCGCGTGCTGGGTGCGTTCAAGAGCGACGGATTGATCTCGACGACGTCGCCGAGTGAAATTACCCTTCTCAATCCGGATAGGCTGAAGAAGGTCGCCGAAGGCGAAGCCTAGGATTGCGCCATCGTACGTTTGCCGGCGGCCTCGACGGTCGCGACGAAATCGTCGGTCGCCCGCGTCAACGCAACCCAGTCGGTCAGCTCGAGATCCTTGCTCGTGTCTGTTGACACGCCCTTCTGATAGGCGATCAGCTTCATGCCCCAACGCTTGAAGAAGTCGTATTGCGTATAGCGAAACGCTCCGGCGACGTTGTGGGTCTCGCCGGGCTTCCACCCGGTGTCCTCCAGGAACTTGCTCGTGCACTCGGCCAGGCCCTTGATGTCGTCGGCGTCCTTGCTAGCTGCCGACAACGACACCGGCAGGAACACGGTCCGCATCCCGTTCAGTGTCTGGTGCCGTTCCCGGATGAATTCCTCGATCGACGTCTGAAATTTGCCGACGTGTAATGAGCAGGCGATGATCACTCCGTCATAACTCCGCAGTTTCACGTCTGCGATCGAGGGGTCCGTAGCGTCGAGCAAATCGACGTTTTGATTGTGCACCTTGATTCGATCGGCTACGAACTGCGCGATTTTACGTGTCTGCCCTTCGGTTGTTGCGTAGACGACCAAGAAAAACATCATACTCTCCTGATAAGGAGGCGGCAGGAACCGCCTCCATCCTTGTCAAAGAGCCGCGATTGTCTTTGATCCACGTCAACCGTTTCACCCTCCAGGCCATTACCCAAAGCGACCATGTCCGTCCGCAATCTCGACAGCTTCTTCAAGCCCGCCAGCATCGCACTCATCGGCGCTAGCCGCGAGGCGAACAGCGTCGGCAACGTCGTCGCCCGCAACCTGATCACGTCGGGTTTCAAGAATCCGGTTTGGCTGGTTAATCCTCATGGCGCCGAGATCTACGGTCAGCGTTTGTATCCGAGCGTTGCCGACCTGCCCTCCGTACCGGAGCTCGCGGTGATCGCGACACCCGCCTCGACCGTGCCCGGCCTCATCGCGCAAATCGGCGCGAAGGGAACCAAGGCCGCGGTCGTTCTCTCTGCGGGCTTCATGGAAGCGGGCGAGGAAGGCCGCGCGCGCCAAGCGCAGATGCTCGAAGCGGCCAAGCCCTACACCTTGCGCATCGTCGGTCCGAATTGCCTTGGCGTGCTCTCGCCGGCCGGCGCATTCAACGCCAGCTTCGCGCATCGCATGCCGCAGAAAGGCGGCGTTGCATTGATCTCGCAGTCCGGCGCAATGCTCACCGCCATCATCGATTGGGCCGCGAGCCGCAATATTGGCTTCTCGCATCTCGTCTCGTTCGGCGGCATGGCGGACGCCGACTTCGGCGACTTCTTGGATTACCTCGCCGCAGACGCAGAGACGCGCGCCGTCATCCTCTACATCGAGAGCGTTCGTCATGCGCGCAAGTTCATGTCGGCGGCGCGCCGCTGCTCGCGCATCAAGCCCGTGATCGTCATCAAGTCCGGCCGCTCGAGCGAAGGCGCCAAGGCCGCCCGCTCGCACACCGGCGCGCTCGCGGGCTCCGATGTCGTCTACGACGCAGCGTTTCGCCGCGGCGGCATGCTGCGCGTCGCGACCATCGAAGATCTCTTTGAAGCGCTTGAGACGGCGTCGCGCAACGTCCGCGTCAGCGGCGATCGTCTCGCGATGCTGACGAACGGCGGCGGCGCCGGTGTGCTCGCCACCGACTATTTGATGGAGAACGGCGGTCACCTTGCGAAATTGACGCCGTCGACGCTCGAGCAGCTCTCGGCCCACCTGCCGAAAACCTGGAGCCACGGCAATCCTGTCGACATTGTCGGCGATGCGGGACCTGAGCGCTATCGCGCAAGCCTTGAGATTCTTCGCCGTGATCCGGGCGTCGATGCGATCGTCGCCATGAACTGTCCGGTCGCCGTCGCCGACTCGAGCGCCGCGGCCCAAGCCGTGATCGATGTGGTTGCCGAAGCCAAGAACGACGGCGGCCCGCCGGTCTTTGCCTCTTGGCTTGGCGAAGCAGCCGCGGCGCCGGCGCGCCACAAGCTCGAGGCCGCCGGCATCCCGCAGTTCCCGACGCCGGAGAACGCGGTCGAAGCCGTCTTGCGTCTCGCCAACTATCAACGTGCCCAGGCTTTGCTCGTCGAGGTCCCGCCGGCGACCGCTCGCGGCACCCACGATACCGAAGCGGCTCGCCGCATTGTCGAGAAGGCTGTGAAGGAGGGCCGCTCATGGCTCTCCCCGGTCGAAGCCCACGATATCCTGAAGGCCTACCGCATCCCGACCTGTGACCTGCGCGTTGCCACTACGCCGCGCGAGGCCGCCGAGGCTGCGGCCGCCATCGGCTTTCCCGTCGCCATCAAGGTGAAATCGCCGGACATCCTTCACAAGTCGGATGTCGGCGGCGTAAAGCTCCATCTCCTGGACGCCGCCGGGGTCGAACGCGCCGCGCAGACGATGCTGCGAGAGATCGCCGAGAAGGCGCCGAACGCGAAGGTCGAAGGCTTCCTGGTCCAACCGATGGCGACCCGGCCGAGCGCGCACGAGCTCATCGTCGGTATCTCCGAAGATGAGCTCTTCGGCCCTGTCGTTCTCTTCGGCCAAGGCGGCACCGCTGTCGAAGTCATCGCCGACCGCGCGCTGGCGTTGCCGCCGCTCAACGCGGCACTGGCGCGCGATCTGATCTCGCGCACCCGCGTCTCGCGTCTGCTTGCCGGCTATCGCGATCGCCTTCCGGTGAATATCGATGCCGTCATCGACGTGCTGCTGTCGCTTCAGGACATCGCCGTCGAGCTGCCGCAGGTGAAGGAGCTCGACATCAATCCCCTATGGGCCGACCACAGCGGCGTCTTGGCGCTCGACGCGCGCATCCGTGTCGCGCCAGCCAAGCGCGCCGGCACCGATCGCTTCGCCATCAAGCCCTATCCGACCGAGCTCGTGCATACGATCGCCGACCGGAGCGGCAAGACTTACGGCCTTCGCCCGATCCGGCCTGAAGACGCCGACATCCTGCAGAAGACGGTCGCGGCGACGGCCCCGGAAGACATGCGCATGCGCTTCTTCTCAGGCCTGCGTCAGCTGCCCGACGCGCTCGCCAAACGCCTGACCCAAATCGATTACGACCGCGAGATGGCGTTTGTGCTCGAGGAAGGCGACGGTTCGATCGGCGGCGTCGTCCGCCTGTCGCTCGATCCCGATCACGTCCGCGGCGAGTACGCGATCATCCTGCGCACCGACCTCAAGGGCCGCGGCCTAGGTTACGCGATGATGGACGAGATCCTTCGCTACGCTCGTTCGCTCGGCGTCAAGCAAGTCTTCGGCGACGTGCTCGCCGAGAATACGCGCATGCTGAAGATGGCGGACGAATTCGGCTTCCGGCGAGAAGCGCACGGCCCCTCGCCCGGCGTCGTCGAAGTGACACTGAACCTCTAGTACCCGAGCAGCGTCGCGTAACGGTCGCGGTGATACGACTGATTGCCGAACGTCGCCTCCTGCACGCGCGCGCGCTTCAGATAGAGGCCCGCGTCGTGCGCGTCGGTCATGCCGATGCCGCCGTGCATCTGCACCATCTCGTTCGACATGAGATGTACGGCATCGCCCGCCTTCGCCTTCGCAAGCGACGCGAGCTGCGCGACGTCGTCCGCGCCGCGGTCGATCGCCTGCAACGCTGCCTCGACGCAGGATCGCGCCAGCTCGAGATCGGTGAACATGCGCGCCGCACGGTGCTGTAGCGCCTGAAACGTCCCGATCGGCTGCCCGAATTGCACGCGCGTTTTCAGATAGTCGAGCGTCGTCTCGAACGACTGCACCGCTTGTCCGAGCATCTCGGCCGCAAGCCCAGCGCGCGCCCGGTCGAGCGTCGCCTCCAGAATGGCGAACCCGCCGCCCACGGGTCCGAGCACCGCGTCTCCGCCCACTTCGACATTGGCGAACGTCAGATTGGCGACGCCGCGGTTGTCGATGCTCTTCACCGTCTGGCGCGACAGACCGTTCGCCTTGGTGTCGACCAAGAACAGCGTAATGCCGTCCTTGTCACCCGGCGTCCCAGACGTGCGCGCGGCAACGATGAAGAAGTCGGCGGCACCGCCGTCGAGCACAAAGCTCTTCTTGCCGTTCAGTACATAACCTGCACCGCGCTTCTCAGCCTTAAGCGCGATCTTCTCCGGTGCGTGATGCACGCCCTCGTCGACGGCGAGCGTTCCGATCGCCTTGCCCTCGGCGATCTTCGGCAACCAGGTTTTCTTCTGCTCCGCCGTGCCGCCGAGAAGAAGCGCCGTCGTCGCCGTCAGCGCCGTCGAGATCAGCGGAGACGCCGTCAGCGTCCGCCCCGTCTCTTCGAGCACGAGACCGAGCGTCAAATAGCCGAGCCCCGTCCCGCCGAATTCTTCGGGAATCAAAATCCCCGACCAACCCATCTCTGCCATCTCGGCCCAGACCTTGCGATCGAAGCCCTCGTTGCTGCCGCCATCGCGCAGCTTACGGAAGGCCGTGACCGGGGACCTCTCCTGCACCCACGACTTGGCGCCGTCGCGGATCATCGATTGTTCTTCGTTCAAAACAGCCATGGTCGCGCGCCTTTACTGGTGGTCCAACAAGCCAAGGATGCGCTTGGCGATGATGTTGTTTTGGATCTCGGCGCTGCCGCCGTAGATCGTCGTCGCCTTGCCGCCGAGCCAGGCACGCACCGTGTTGATTTCGTCTTTGGTGAAGCCCTCGCCTTCCCAGCCGAGGCCCTGGTGACCCATGATCTCGACCAAGAGCTCGGAGCGCTCCTGACCGATGCGCGAGCCCGCATTTTTCATGATCGACGTCGTCGCGCTCGGACCTTGATTGCCCTTGGCCTCACCCATCGCTCGCTGGATCGTCAGCATGAACGCGCGCATGTCCATCATGTGGCTGGCGACCCGCGCACGCAGATCCGTGTCAGCGATCCGACCCTTGTCGTCGGTGCCGACATACTCTTTGGCGACCTGATCGAGCGAGCGCGACTCGCCGCCGCGCATCGGCCCGCCGGTGCCGCTGCCGAGCCCCTGACGCTCGAACTGCAGCAGGCGCTTACCGATGGTCCAGCCGCCGTTGAGCGGCCCCATCAAATTCTCCTTCGGCACCTTCACGTCGGTGAAGAAGGTCTCGCAGAACGGCGAATTGCCTGAGATCAATTTGATCGGTCGCACCTCGATGCCGGGCGACTTCATGTCGATCAGAAGGAAGCTGATGCCTTCGTGCTTTTTCGTGTTGTCGGTGCGCACGAGGCAGAAGCACCAATCGGCGTATTGCGCGCCCGACGTCCAGATCTTCTGTCCGTTGACGAGGTAGTGGTCGCCCTTGTCGACACATTGCGTGCGCAAGCTCGCGAGGTCCGAGCCCGCGCCGGGCTCCGAGTAGCCCTGACACCACCACACTTCGCCCGTGACAATACCGGGCACGTGACGGCTCTTCTGTTCCTCGTTGCCGTATTCGAGCAGCGTAGGGCCGAACATCATCACGCCCATGCCGCCGATCGGCGACCACGCCCCGATCTTGTTCATCTCTTGGGCCAGCACCCGCGCTTGTTCGCGCGAAAGCCCGCCGCCGCCATATTGCTTGGGCCACGTCGGCGTTCCCCAGCCCTTCTCGCCCATCGCCTTCTTCCAGCGCAGGAAGTCGGGATCGGTCGGCCGCCCCGCGTCGGGCAGCATCATCGACGCGCGCCCCTTCAGAGACGGCGGAAAGGTCTTTTGCAACCAATCCCGCACCTCGGCGCGAAACACATCGAGATCGTCGGACATCGCCGCAGCAGCGGACATCGGCTTCCTCCACCATTTGCGAGCCCGCATCAAACGGTGCGCAGGCTCTTTCTTCTGTAAATAATCTAGATCCTCTTCGGGATCACCACTTGCATCGTCTCATAACCTTTGACGAAGGTCGAATAGGTTCGTTTTGGCTCCGACACGACTTCGATCACTGGGAAGCGCTTCAGAATCTCTTCCCAGATGATCTGCAATTGCAACTCGGCCAAGCGGTTGCCGACGCAACGGTGAATGCCGAAGCCGAACGAAACGTGATGCCGCGGATTCTTGCGATCGATGATGTAGTCGTTCGGCCGATCGATGACCTCTTCGTCCCGATTGCCTGAGACGTACCACATCACGACCTTGTCGCCTTTTTTGATCTTCTTGCCCTTGAAATCGATGTCTTCCTTCGCCGTGCGGCGCATATGCGCGAGCGGCGTCTGCCAGCGAATGGTTTCCGACACCATGCTCGGGATCAGCGAGTGATCGTCGCGCAACCTTTGGTACTGGTCGGGATTCTGATTGAGCGCCAAAACGCTGCCCGTGATCGTGTTGCGCGTCGTGTCGTTGCCGCCGACGGTCAGCAGGACCACGTTACCGAAGTACTCGCGCTCGTCCATGTTCCGTGTCGCCGGATTGTGCGCCAGCATCGAAATGAGATCGCCCTTCGACTCGGTCGAGTTCACGCGTTCGTTCCACAGCCGCACGAAATAAGCCTGGAACTCTTGCAGCTCCGCGAGCTTCTGTTCCCACGTTTCGACAACGCCGTGACCAGGATTGGCCGTCGTCACATCGGACCAGCGCGTCAACTTCCGCCGCTCCTCGAACGGAAAGTCGAACAACGTCGCCAGTGTCATCGTCGTCAATTCGATCGACACTTTGTCGACCCAGTCGAACTCCTTGCCGACCGGCAACTCATCCAAGATCTTGCCCGCGCGCTCGCGGATGATGGGCCCTAAGATTTCCAGATTGTGCGGCGACACGACCGGCGACACGACCTTGCGCTGAATGTCGTGCTTTGGCGGGTCCATTGCGATGAACATCGGCAGCGGGTCGAAATTGGCCGAGCCGCCGCCGATCGTGATGCCACCGAACGTATACTCGGAGGAGAACACTTGATGGTTCGTGTCGACCGCCATGATGTCGTTGAATTTGGTGATCGACCAATACGGCCCGAAGGCGCTCTCGGCGCAAAGGTGCACCGGATCTTCTTTCCTAAGCCGCTCGAAATACGGCCACATGGAATCCGTCTGGAAAAGGATCGGCTGTGCCACGTTGATCTGATCCAGCGGCAGCGAATACGCATGCTCGCGCGCCTTCTTTTCTTCCACGTTGATCTTGATGTTCATGGGATCGCTCTCGCAGAATTAGCTTGCCACCAGTGACTGCAAAACGGTTGCCGCCCGTTCGATGAAGACGTCGCGCTCTTCGCCTTTGAGCGCCTCGTCGCGGATCAAGCGTTCGACCAAGAGGCCGATGATGACGGACGCCATCACACGCGCGCGGGCGGCCGCATGCGGCCCGCCGATCCACTCGCGGATCGGTCCCATGAAGCGCTTCTGCACGGCGACATTCAGCATCGGCGCCGTCGTCGGGTTCGTCGCAGCCTGGAGCAAGAACGCGAAGGCGTGCGTGCGCTCGAGATTCTGGTGCGCGTGCCCCGCCATCAGCTTCGCGAGTTCATACCCGAAGGTTTTTCGGTCCCAGTGCGCGACGGAAGGAAACATCGAATCCTTCAGCGCGGCCTGGAACAGGCCTTCCTTGCCGCCGAAGTAGCGGTTGATCAACGCAGCGTCGACGCCCGCTTCGGACGCGATGTCGCGCAAATAAGCGCCATCGAAGCCGCACTTTGCGAACTGATGTTTGGCGGCCGCAAGGATCGCCGCGCGCGTGGCCTCGGCGTCCCGCTTGCGTGGCGCCGATCGTTCCGACGCGAGAGTTCCCGTGTAAGTCATTTCTAAATGACATCGTGCGCTGTTCCCGCGAACGATGTCAACGGAAAATGACTACGCCGGGCAGTTGCACCGCCAGCCCAGGCGTGACGATCATGGCGAGAACGGAGAACTCGACATGAAGATTCAAGCCGCAGTCACGACCGCGCCCGGAAAGCCTTTCGAAATCCAAGACCTGGATCTCGAGGATCCCCGCGACGACGAGATTCTTGTGCGCATCGCCGCCGTCGGCGTCTGTCACACCGATCTCGTTTTCAAGGATGCCGGCATCATTCCGGCGCCGGCCGTTCTCGGCCACGAAGGCTCGGGCGTTGTCGAGCGCGTGGGCGCCAAAGTCCGCAAGGTCGCGCCCGGCGACCGCGTGACGCTTTCGTTTCGTTCGTGCGGCGCCTGTCCGCGCTGCCGCTCACACGATCCCGCCTACTGCCACACCATGCCTCAGCTCAACTACATCGGTATGCGAGCCGATGGTTCGAAGGCTCTGGCACAAGGTGGCCAGCAGGTCGGCAGCAACTTCTTCGGACAGTCGTCCTTCGCCACGCATGCGCTCACCTATGAGCGCAACGTCGTGAAGGTACCCGACGGGCTACCGATGGAGTTGATGGCGCCGCTCGGCTGCGGCATCCAAACCGGCGCCGGCAGTATCATGCGCTCCCTTGCTTGCCCCGCCGGTTCATCGCTTCTGATCACCGGTGGCGGTGCCGTGGGCCTGAGTGCGGTGATGGGCGCGAAGATCCAACGCTGCGGCACGATCATCGTCGTCGAGCCTCACCCCGGGCGCCGCGAGCTCGCGCGAGAATTCGGCGCAACTCACGTAATCGATCCGAAGGCCTCGCCCGACCTCGCCGCTGCCGTTCGCGCAATCTTGCCGATCGGCGTCGACTTCGCATTCGACACCACCGGCCTTCCGGAAATCCAGCAGGCGGTGATGAAATCGCTGGCGCCAAAAGGCGTCTTCGGCATCGTCGGCATAACACCGCCAGGCACCCCGCTCCCCGGCGACGTCAATCAGGCGATGACGTTCGGCCACGCCGTCAAGGGCATCATCGAAGGCGATAGCGACCCCGACGAGTTCTTGCCCAAGCTCATGGAGCACTACCGGGCGGGCCGCCTTCCGATCGACCGCATGGTCAAAACCTTTCCCTTCGCGCAGATCAACGAGGCCATCGCCGCGCAGCACAACGGCGACTGCGTGAAAGTGGTGTTGGTGATGGATCGTTAGGCAGGTTCAAATCAAGGCTAAGGCGAACGAAAAGTGTCTATTTCACGCGATGACGGCGACCAGGAGGAAAAGATGATCTGGATCGGGCTGGCAACGCTCGTTCTTGCCGGCGAACACCCTGCGCGCAATGACGGTTTCGCCGGTGGATTCGCGGGCTTCGCCGTCGCGGCCAATCGAATTGCAACCGCTGTAGCGAACCTCGTCAACGAGTTCGGTGAGCACGGATATCTGGTGGTCGGTCTAGAGGGAATGTTGCCGGTCAGTATGCTCGACCGTGAGATGACGGAACACGAAGCGGCTTTGGTGGAGGCCACCAAATCTTACCCGGTCCAATTCAAGAACGTACACCTTCATCCGAGTAGCTGAACGATTTGGTCCGCCGTTCTTACCGACGTCATCAGCGCTACGACATTCGATCACGGCACCAGGGTCATTGCATGATGGCGTGCAGGCTATGGAACTCAACTTGAACCCATCCAGCCCATTGCGCCTCAAGATTTCACGTCGCGAATGGGATGGGAGCCGCCCCATTCCGCGGCGACGCGTCGGATGTGCTCGAAGAAGCGCCCCTTGTTGCCGCTGATGTCGGAGATCTCGACCACTGAACCGGGATGAGCTTCCGTGTCGAAGTAGGCGAAGCGGCCTTGCTCGCCGCCGATCTGACCTTCCTGCCCGACCTTGTATCCGAGTGCGAGCGCGCCGTCGTAAAGCTTCTGATAGTCCGTCGTCCAATACGACATGTGTTGCAGGCCTTCGCTGCCCGCATCGAGAAATTCCTTGTACATCGAGGGCGCATCGTTGCGCTGCTGGATCAGCTCGATCTGCAGATCGCCCGAATTGGCGAGTGCGATACTCACTTCGGCGTTCGATTCCTGCCCGCGGTGACGGAAGTAGTCCATCTTGACGCGATCGATGTAGAACCACGGCCCGACGCCGAGCACTTTGACCCAATGCTCCATCGCGCCGCGAATATCGCGCACCACGTATCCATTCTGCCGTACCGCGCCGAAGATCCGGCTCATGAAACTTCTCCGCCAGTTGCGATGCCACAGGCATCCAGGCAAACCCAAAGCTAAGACGCAGCCTCGTCGGCGCGCAACAACAACGGACGATCGACCCCGCCGCGGCCTCCAAGCGGCACGGGAGTTTGCTCGAAAGGCGAAACAGTGCTTGGCTGAGCTTGAGCATCGAGGCGCATGTCATGGTTTTCTGGATTGCAAGCGCAGTCGGATTGGCGATCGCCTATCTCATAGGTTCGACGCCCACAGGTTATCTGGCGGGGAAGCTGCTAAGGGGCATCGATATCCGGGAGCATGGCTCCAAATCGACTGGGGCGACCAACGTGTTGCGGACCTTGGGGAGGTGGCCTGCGCTGGCGGTGCTGCTGACCGATCTGCTGAAAGGTGCAAGCGCGATCGTCTTTGTCCGCTGGTTCTATCTTTGGCTCAACACGTTTCCGTCCTTCGCGCCGCCGACGTCGCTCGATCTGCAAAGCTGGATGCCTTGGGCCGTCTGCCTGGCTGGGCTCGCGGTGTTGGTCGGGCATAGCCGGTCGATCTGGTTGAACTTTGCCGGCGGGAAATCCGCCGCCGCCGGACTGGGCGTGTTGTTGGCGATGTCCTGGCCGGTCGGGCTGGGCGCAGCGGCTGCCTTTGGCATTGCGCTGCTTGTATCTCGGATCGTTTCCCTGAGTTCGATACTGGGAGCGCTCGCTGCGGTCGCCCTCGTTTGCGGCCTCGAGCAGCCATTGCCCTATCGCTTGCTGGTGATCGCCGGCGGCATCTATGTGATCGTACGCCACCGTGCCAACATTCAGCGCCTATTGGCCGGCATCGAACCGCGTGTGGGCCAAAGCAGTCCCTAGTCGAAAACGGAATATGGACTCGGGTGCCGTCACCTTTTGGGCCCGTCGATTCACCGTCGGCTAAGGTGCGTAGCTTGAGCGCGCTTTAACGCCCCAATGCCCGTTCTCGCAGGTCACCACATAGATCGAATCGAATCCGCCGATGATGCTGCCGTCGGCGCGATAACGCGTGAAGCGCGTGTCGAAATGCACTTTGTCAGGACCGGAATGGATCACCCGCCGCCGCTCCCAAGCCGAATGGTCCCACTCCTTCAATGCGCCGCGCGAAAACATTTCCTGCTTGTGATAGCCGGGCTCGATGATCGCCAGCGTGTTCGACGCCAGTCGAACGCTCGGGAAATTGAATGTCGCCTCGAACGCCTTGAGATCGCGGGCGTTGAACGCCGCCATGAAGTCGTCGAGACATTTGGTGGCGGCCGCGATTGCCGCGCCGTTCGCCTCGTTGGCACCGGTCATCGATCAACCTCCCCAAGGGCCAGGCGTGAATGACGGTGGAAGCTGCGGTGAGGACTCCGCGGGAGGCGCCACCGGCTGCGCCGGAGCTTGATAGAACGGCAGATCGAGACCGAACGGCTTGCCGCCGAATTGAGGCGCCGTAACCGCTCCGGCAACCGCTGCAAATGCGATCAGCGCCAGCCAGAAGGCGAGCAGTTTGCCGAAGATATTCGCGAATCCGAGCGAACGCTCGGCAACGGCAAGAATAAGGAAGGCACCGATCAAAAGCGCGGTCGCGGCGGCGGTCGCGTGGACGATGAGGTAGGTATCCATTGCGGCGTTCATGGGGGTTTCTCGGTCTGCGGGGAACTGCGGTCCGACCTTAGCGCGCCCGAACGCACCTCGAAACCTACCCGCGAACGATATTGACAAAATCGCAATATCGGACAATCGTCGACGGCATGCGAATGGATTTCTACAGCGCCAAGTTGCAGCGGCCGGAGGTTGCGATTTCACCAAGTGATGCGGGAGCGAGAGCCCGTGTGTGTATACACTGTAGGAGGATATGTAGCGGATAAAATGGCGGAATTCAGCCGATGTAGCGGATTAGAGGGGGGTACGGTGGTTTCCCGAGACGGGAGCCATTCCCAGCGCCCGACGCGGCCGCACCGGCTGCGCCAGTGCTCACAATCGTGAGCATGGCGACCGCCAAGTCCGCCGCATGAAGCGCGCCCGCAAGATGAAACAGAGCCCGCGGAGTCTTCTCGATGATTTCGCAACCGCAGCGTAGCGCGAATTGCCGCGTCAGGAACCATTCGGCAAGAGATTTCGTTTTTAATGGGCCCTCAGACTTGAGACACGCGGAAGGACAAAGGACCCATGGAAGAGGTCGACATTGCCCGAGCCAAAATCGATCCGCGCGGCGTCTTTTCAAATCCGCGCGACGTCCTCGGCCTAACCGGTATCGACGAAACCGACCGGTTCATCATTCTGTGGCGCTGGCGCGCTCAGGCCAAAAAGGACGGCGATCGCGTGCACGCCAAGAATCTGAAGCGCATGATCTTCGAGCTCGAGCAAGCGACGATCGACGCGCGTTAGATCCAGCGCCGCGTCCGGCGCGCATAGTCGTCGAACGCCGTCCCGAACTGTCGGCGCATTTTCTCTTCCTCGAACGGAATGTGCGCGATGCTGGCCGTGGCAAAGAGCAGCATCGGCGCGGCGAACATTGGCAGCGATCCCACGCAAAACGCGATGCCGAGCGTAAACAGCACCAGCGACAGATACATCGGGTTGCGCGTGTAGCGAAACGGCCCCGCGATCACGAGCTTTTTGTTGGTCTCGGACGTCGGATTGAGTTCGGTCCCCTCGCGCCGGAACAGCGTCACAGCCCAAATGGACAAGCCGAGCCCCGCGCCGATGAGCACGATACCAAGGGGGAGCACCGTGAGATCCGCGATCGATTTCCACGGATAGATCGCGCTGAGCGCGCCCATACCGAGAACGTATATGAGGGCCCAAATCGGCGGCGGCAGATTGACGATCACGGCGCAACTCCCTCTTTGAGCGTCGGCCAAGCTACACGGCGCGGCGCGTGCTTGACACCCACGCCGCCGAACCTATCGTTGGAAATCCGGGCCGCGGCAGTCGCCCGGTCCTCCCAGACGGCTATCGTCCAAGCACTGCTCTGTTGGGTTGCTACCCAGGAGGGAAACCTATGACGATGCCGGTCACGACCAACATCTACCTCGCCCGAGCGTTGCGCGACTTCGGCGATGGTTTCATCGCCCTCCTCTTGCCCGTCTATCTTACGGCATTGGGTTTCGACGCCTTCGACATCGGCGCCGTCGCGACGCTCGCGCTCCTCGGTTCAGCGCTGACGACGCTCGCCATCGGCCTCGTCGGCGCCAAATTCGATCTGCGCGTGCTCCTCATAACAGCCTCCGCGCTGATGGTCGCCACGGGCCTTGCCTTCGCGGCATCCTGGAGTCTTCTCATCATCGTGCCGATCGCCTTCGTCGGCACCATCAATCCGAGCGCCGGCAACGTCTCCATCTTCGTGCCGCTCGAGCACGCGGTGCTCGCGCGCTCGGTGGCAAGCGCCGAGCGCACGGCGATGTTCGCGCGCTACGGCCTGATCGGCGCCTTCGCCGCGGCGGCCGGTTCACTCGCGGCCGCCAGCCCGGAGTTGATGACCGCGCTCGGCCTCACGCAGCTCACGGCTCTGAAGTTGATGTTCGTCGCCTATGCCGGACTGGGCGTCGCCGGGGCGTTGGCCTATGTGCAACTCCCGCCAGAACCGCCATTGCCTCAAACGACCGCGACCGCGCTCGGCCCCTCGCGCGCGATCGTCTACAAGCTCGCCGCACTTTTCAGCATCGACGCCTTTGCCGGCGGCTTCGCCGTGCAGTCGCTGATGGCGCTCTGGTTGTTCGACAAGTTCGGTCTGTCGCTCACCGCCGCCGGTATTTTCTTCTTCTGGGCGGGCCTTCTGTCGGCCTTTTCCTATCCGGTCGCAGCCTGGCTCGCGCGCCGCATCGGCCTGATCAACACGATGGTCTACACGCACATCCCATCGAGCGTGTGCCTGATCGTCGCCGCCGTCGTCCCCAATGTGTACGCGGCGCTAGGTCTGCTGCTCGTCCGCTTCGCGCTCTCGCAAATGGACGTGCCGACGCGCTCGTCCTACGTGATGGCGGTGGTCACGCCGCCCGAGCGCACCGCTGCCGCAAGCTTCACCGCCGTACCGCGCAGCCTGGCGTCGGCGCTAAGCCCCGTGCTCGCCGGCGCGCTCTACGCCGCAGGCTTCCAGGCATGGCCGCTCGTCCTCTGCGGCGCATTGAAGATCGCCTACGACTTGGCGCTGCTGTGGACGTTCCGGCATGTGCGCCCGCCGGAGGAGCAATGAGCTACCAGATGTTCGCGGCCGAACGGGGAATGTCGACCCCGCTGTGGATCTGCACGGAAAGCAAGAGCCCGAAGCCGAACAGCACCGTGATCAGCGCCGTGCCTCCGTACGACACCAACGGCAGCGGAATGCCGACGACGGGAATGAGCCCCATCGACATCGAGGTATTGATCAGGATGTAGAGCAGGAAATTGAGACACACGCCCATCGCCACCAGCCGCCCGAAATGACTTCGGGCCTCGAGCGCGATCAGCGTCCCTTGCACCAGGATGGCGAGATAGAGCCCCATCAGCGTCAAGACGCCGAGGAGGCCGAACTCCTCGCCGAGCACCGTGAAGATGAAATCGGTTTGCTTCTCGGGCAGGAAGTTGAGCCGGCTCTGCGTACCCTGGAGATAGCCCTTGCCCGCGATGCCGCCGGAGCCGAGCGCGATCTTCGACTGCAAGATGTTGTAGCCCGCGCCGAGAGGGTCGCGATCGGGGTCGAGGAACGTGAGCACGCGCTCACGCTGATAGTCGTGCAGGAAGTTCCAGCCGACCGGGACCGCCGCGATCCCCAGCGCCACCACCGGCACGATGATCTTCCACGACAGCCCGGACAGGAACAGCATCCCGCACCCGCCGACCACGAGGATCGTCGCCGTGCCGAGATTGGGCTGCATCAGCACCAACCCCGCCGGCACCATGATCAGCAACAGCGCCGGAATGAGGCGCAGCGGCTTCGACACATCTTCGAGATTCAATCCGTGCAGATAGCGCGACAGCGCCAGGATCAGCGCGATCTTCATCAGCTCGGACGGCTGCAGCTGCAACGGCCCGATCTCGATCCAACGCTCAGCGCCTTTGCCGGCCCGGCCAAAGAACTCGACCGCACCCAGCAGCAACAGCGTCGCGGCATAGGCAGGATACGCCAGCGAGATCCAAGCGCGGATGTCGATCAGCGCGACGACGAACATGATCACGATGCCGATGCCGAAGCGGATCATTTGGCGTCCGGCCCACGGCTCGAGGCTGCCTTGCGCGACCGAGTAGAGCATCGCGAAACCGATGCAGCAGACCGCCGTGATGAAGCCGACCACGATCCAATTGATCGACGCGATCTTGTCGCTGAAGCGGAGCTCGCGGCCGGTCGGTCCGAAGGTATTGTTGAGCGGCATACGCGGCCCCTAACCCGAAACTGCGGCGGTGCCGGCGGTACGCGTGCCAGGCACGAACGACGGCTTGCCCGCTGGATCGCGCTGCAGCGCCAGGATCATCATGTCCTTCGCAATCGGCGCGGCCACTTTGGAGCCGCCGCCGCCGTGCTCGACGACAACCGCGACCGCGTATTTGGGTTTCGCCACTGGCGCAAACGCGATGAACAGAGCGTGGTCACGATACTCCCACGGAATTTGGTCTGGCGACTTTCCACGAAGTTCGTCGGTGATGCGGCGGATCTGAGCCGTGCCGCTCTTTCCCGCCATTTCGAACCCATCGATGTTGATGCGCGAGCGCGCGGCGGTTCCGCCCTCGTTGACCACGGCATCCATTCCGTCATGCACGATCGCTACGTGCGCCGGATCGAGATTGAGATTGAGGATGGGTGGCAATTCGCGCGGCTTGTCACCAAAGCTCTTAATCACGTGCGGCGTGACGGTCTTGCCGCCGTTCGCTAGTCGCGCACACATCACGCAAAGCTGCAATGGCGTGAGCAACAGGGCGCCCTGGCCGATGCCGACATTGTAGGTTTCGCCCGTTGTCCATTTGCCGAGGCCCCGGCGCGTCTTCCAATCTTGCCCGGGCACCAGGCCGGATTTCTCGCCGGGTATCTCGAGGCCATAGACTTGACCGAGACCGAACCGCTTCGCCATCGCTTCGATCGCATCGATACCAGCTCTGCGCGCACACTCGTAAAAATATATATCGCAGGAGTTCTTGATTGCCGCATGCATATCCATCGAGCCGTGGCCGCCCCTCTTCCAGCAATGGAAGACGTGGTTGCCGAGCGCGACCGCGCCGGTGCAGGTCACGCGGTTGGAAGGCTTCATCGCACCTGATTCAAGCGCGGCGAGCGCCACGATCGGCTTGAACGTCGATCCCGGCGGATAGACGCCGGTGATCGCCTTGTTCAACAAAGGCTTCAGCGGATCTTGGTTGAGCTCTTTCCACAATTGTGGCGTTACGGTCGTCGTGAACGGATTGGGATCGAAGCCCGGGGCCGACACGATCGAAATCACCTCGCCGTTGTTGACGTCCATCATGACGGCCGAGCCCGACTGGCCGCGAAGATGCTCCTCGGTCAGCTTCTGGATCTCCATATCGAGCGTCATGACGACGTCTTGACCGGGCTCGCCTTCGCGCCGCGACAGCTCGCGAATGACACGTCCGTAGGCGTTCACTTCCACCTGCGCCGCGCCAGGTTTTCCCCGCAACTCGACGTCTGCAGCCTTCTCGACGCCGGACCTGCCGACGCGAAAGCCGGGCAGCGACAGCAGTTCAGGATCCTCGTCGATGTCCTCATCCGTGGGCCCAGCGACATATCCGAGAACGTGCGACAGCCAGGGGCCGAACGGATAGTTGCGTAACTCGCCGACGTCGGGCTCGATCCCCGCAAGATCGGGCGCGTTGATGTTGACCTTCGAGAATTGATCCCAATCCAGACCTTCCGTGACCAACACAGGCTTGAACGGCTTGCTGTGCCTGACTTCGCGCAGAACTCGCTGGATACGCGCTTCAGGCAACGGCACCAGCTGCGCCAACTCGCGCAGCGTCGCTTCAGGATCTTTGGTTTGTTCGGGGATAATCAGGACGCGGTAGTTTTGCGACGTATTGGCGAGTTCGACGCCGAATCGATCGTAGACGCGCCCGCGCGGCGGCGCGATCAGCTGAACGTTGACCCGATTGTCTTCGGCCAACATCGTGAACTGGTCTTGCTGCAAAACCTGAAGCTGGAACATCCGCCCAGCAAGCACCGTGTAGATACCGACCACGCCGCCGGACAACAACAGCGTACGCCTAGTGAAGGCGCGATGTCGGACACTATCGCGGCCGTCCATCATGGCAGCAACGTCCTCACAGCCGCTCGGGCGCCGTGGTCATGACACGACGCAAGATCATGAAAAGCGGAGCAATGAGCGGAAACACAATCGCGGTTACCGCAGCCTGTAGAAAGATTTCGCCGGGCGGAATCCAACGATTGTAGATCGTCGACGCCAATAGCCACGTCGCAATGGACGCAAGGCCGCCGACAGCGACAAACCCCAGCCAGACGCCCATCACCGTTCGGCCGATGAAGAAGACGCGCTGCGACAGCGTGAATCCATACACGGCAAGATAGATGATCGCCCAAAAGCCGAACGGCCCGCCCGAACAAAAATCCTGCACGATGCCAAGCGAAAAGATAGCGGCCGGTGGAAACAGCGCTGGTGCATAAACCGCCCAAAAGAACGCAGCAATTATTCCGAGATCGGGGCCCGGCACCCAGCCGCCGAAGAGATTGACCGGCACCATCGACAAGACCATGGCAAGCGCCGTCGCCAAGAACGGCATCGACACGAAGAGCGCCCGTCCGAGGAGAATGATCACTGATTGAAGGAGATCCGACATTGCCTCCTTCCTCAATTCGTCGTGGGCGAGGCGGCCTGCACGACCGCGGGCCTTGGTGCCGCGGCCGCCGTTGCCGCCGGCGGAGAGAACGGTTCGTCCAAGTTCGCCGGTTTTGTGCGCTTTGGTTTTGGCGGCGGCCGCCGAGTTGCGTGCACCGGCGGTGTGGCTTGCGCCGTCGGCACGGCTGCAGCCGGTACGACGGCTTCCGGTGTCGGCGCAACCGCGGCGCCAGGCGCGGGCTGTTCAGTGATCGCGCCCGGCAAAGGTTCGGCGGGCGCGGAGTTGACGTCGACTTGCGCCGTGTAGCGCAAGATGCGAACGAAATCGGCGCGGCCTTCTCCGGTATAGAGATTGACACGCGGCGCACGTGAATCGCTGGCCACCACACCGACCGGAATGCCCGGCGGAAACACGCCCCCGTCTGGCGTCGTCACGACACGCGCTCCCGCGGGTATACGTGCGCCCGCCGGTAGATACTCGAGTGTGGGATGCACGGAATTGTCGCCCGTCAAGATGGCCTTCAAGTTCACGCCCTCGACCATCACCGGAATGCGGCTGTTGAGATCGGTCAGTAGGAGAATACGAGCCGAGCGGTTTCCCGAGGCGATGACGCGGCCGATAAGCCCGAGCTCGTCGACGACCGCCTGACCCTTGGCGATCCCCTGGTCATGGCCGGCATTTACAAGCACCGTATGGACGAAAGGCCCGCTCGCGTCCGCAATGACGCGCGCCGCCACCGAAGCAACGGGCGCATCGGTTTGTGCCTTTAGTAAATCTTCGTAGCGCGCGACCTTCCGTTCTAGCTCGACCAATTCATTTTGCTTAGCCAGGAGACGTGCGTTCTCCTCACGCAGCCGCTGATTTTCTTCATAAACGGACAGCAGCGAGTCGAGGCCCTGTCCCCACCGCTTGAACATCGCGGCGGGCTGTGCGGCCAGCTCATACAACGGCGTCGCCGCGTCGTTCACCGCTTCGCGCGCCGAATCGAAGATGCCTATCTGCGCGCGGCTCGCGATCATGATGGCGACAGCCAACACGACAAAGAACAGGAACGACAGGTTGCTGGTGACAAAAGCCCAGTTGCCTGCGTCGGACAGTTTGCGGCGCTGCTTACGGTCCCACGCCATCGCGCGCTTTGTTACCTCTTGCGACCGCAGGAAGCGCGGTCGCGTCACTCATATCAATAGTACACGGACGAAAGGACCTGCCGCATGTGGCCGTGATGCTCAAGAACCTTTCCGGTCCCCAGCGCCACACATGACAGAGGCTCGTCTGCGATCGAGACCGGCAAACCGGTCTCTTCCCGCAATACTAAGTCCAAATTCGTCAAAAGCGAGCCGCCGCCGGTCAAAACGATGCCTTTATCGACGATATCCGCGGCCAATTCCGGCGGGGTGGCCTCCAGCGCAACCTTCACCGCTTCGACGATGGCGCTGACCGGCTCCTGCAAGCTGTCGGCGATTTGCTGCTGCGAAATGGCGATTTCCTTCGGAACGCCGTTCAACAGGTCGCGACCTTTGATGTCGATCCGCGTTTCGGTGCCTTTATCTGCCGTCCGGGCCGAGCCCACCTCTTTCTTGATGCGCTCCGCCGAAGCTTCACCCACGAGTAGGTTATGGTTGCGGCGGATGTAGGAGATGATCGCCTCGTCCATCTTGTCGCCACCGACGCGCACCGAGCGGGCATAGACGATACCGCCGAGCGACAGCACGGCGACCTCCGTCGTGCCGCCACCGATATCGACGACCATGGACCCGGTCGGCTCCGTCACCGGCAGACCGGCACCGATCGCAGCTGCCATTGGCTCTTCGATCAGATAGACGCGCCGCGCACCCGCCGAGAGCGCCGACTCTTGGATCGCGCGCCGTTCGACCGCCGTCGCGCCCGAGGGCACGCAAATTATGATCATCGGGTTGGCGAACGACCGGCGGTTGTGCACCTTCCGGATGAAGTGCTTGATCATTTCCTCGGCGACTTCGAAGTCGGCGATGACGCCGTCGCGCATCGGACGGATCGCTTCGATGTTGCCGGGCGTACGGCCCAGCATCATCTTCGCTTCGTTGCCGACGGCGAGCACCTGCTTCTTGCCGCCTTTGTTCATGATGGCGACGACCGAAGGCTCGTTGAGCACGATGCCCCGCCCCTTCACATAGACAAGCGTGTTTGCCGTCCCGAGATCGATCGCCATGTCGGACGACAAGAGGCCGAGCAGACTAGAGAACATAGGCTTCCATCCGTTTCCATTATGAGCGGCGCCTCTTTCTGGGCGCCGCTCGGCCAACTCGATTACCTTCGCGCCGCCGTCAGCGCTTCCGGCGCTGTCTTGAGACGCTTGACCAACAACTTGTTGAGCGCATGCACATAGGCTTTCGCCGCCGCCACCATGGTGTCCGTATCGGCGCCACGGCCCGTGACGCTCTTGCCTTCTTCGCCGAGGCGGACCGTCACACCTGCTTGCGCCTCGGTCTCTTCGGTGACTGCGTGCACTTCGAAGATAAGAAGCCGCGCCTCATGCGGGAAAAGCACCTTGATCGCATTGAAGATGGCGTCGATGGGCCCGTCGCCGCGAGCGATGCCGAGCCGCTTCTCGCCGTCGATCGACAGCTCGAGTTCCGCGCTCTGCGGGCCGAACGTGCCGGAGACGACGCGCAGGCTCTCGAACTTGATGCGATCTTGGCCGCTCGCGATCTCTTCATCGACGAGCGCCGCGATATCTTCGTCGAAGACATGCTTCTTCTTGTCGGCGAGATCCTTGAAGCGCTTGAACGCCTCTTCGAGCGCGTTGGCGCCCAACTCGTAACCCATGGCCTCGAGTTTGTCGCGGAATGCGTGGCGTCCCGACAGCTTGCCAAGCACCAAGGAGGTCTTCGACACACCAACCGACTCAGGCGTCATGATCTCATAGGTCTGCGTGTGCTTCAGCATGCCGTCCTGGTGAATTCCGGACTCGTGCGCAAACGCATTCTTGCCGACAATGGCCTTGTTAAATTGCACCGGGAAGCCTGTCACATTGGACACGGTCTTCGAGACGCGCGAGATTTGCGCCGTCGTGATGCCGGTATCGCACGGGATGATGTCGGCGCGCACTTTGAGCGCCATGACGATCTCTTCAAGCGCCGCGTTGCCGGCTCGCTCGCCGATCCCGTTGATCGTGCATTCGACCTGGCGCGCGCCGGCCATAACCCCGGCAAGCGAGTTGGCGACCGCAAGCCCAAGATCGTTGTGGCAATGCGTCGAGAAGACGACCTTGTCCGCGCCCGGAACTTTGTCCCGCAGGACTTTGATCAGAGCGCCGTATTCTGACGGTATCGCGTAACCGACCGTGTCGGGGATGTTGATGGTCGTCGCCCCCGCCTTGATCGCGGCTTCCACGCAGCGACACAGGAAATCGAATTCCGTTCGCGTCGCGTCCTCGGCCGACCACTCGACATCGTCGACATGATTGCGCGCACGCCCGACGCTGGCGATGACTGCTTCGAGCACCTGATGCGGCTCCATCTGAAGCTTGTGCTTCATGTGGACCGGACTGGTGGAGATAAAGGTGTGAATGCGACCGCGTTTGGCCGGCTTGATCGCCTCTGCCGCCCGGTCGATGTCCTTGAAACCGGCGCGCGCAAGGCCGCAGATGACCGAGCGTTTCGCCCGCTTCGAAATCTCGAAGACGGCCTCGAAGTCGCCGTTCGATGAGATCGGAAAGCCGGCTTCGATGATATCGACGCCGAGATCTTCGAGCATTTCGGCAATCTTCAATTTCTCGTCGAGATTCATCGCCGCGCCCGGCGACTGCTCGCCATCGCGCAATGTTGTGTCAAAAATGAGAACGTTGTTCGTACTCGGCATATTCAATCGCCTTCTGACCCGCTGGTGTAGCGGTGCGGTTGCATCTGAGGGCTTCCTTCCATCCTCTCCTCTAGACACTGGCCGCGTTGCCCAACTGGCGCGACCGCGCATGTGCCTAGAGGCAAGTAAGTAGAAGCTTCAGTGTCCGCAGCGACTGAGTGGATGCGGCGCGCGCAGACAAACGGATCGGGTTTGCACCCGACCGTACTGTCGCATCGATGGTCCGCAGTTCACCCATGCCTACTCACGCTTCACGCCGCCGGCTTGTGGCAGGCGTTCACCATAGGACTGCGGCGTTAAGGTCCGATGAAATCGGCCGACAACTCCGCGTCGTTCTTACAGAATCTTTAGTGCGAATCGGCCTGCACACGCAATCGAAAAGCCACCCTTTCAACGCATCTGAAGTTGATTTTGGCGCCTGCTGAAGCCCGTGCAACAGCGCCAGGGAGACGACGCGTTCCAAATTCCTCGCTCAGCAATCGGTCCAAAAAGCGGGCATTTTCTTAGAATTTGCGGAATTAGCGCCCAATAGCGACCGATTTGACCAGCGCGACAACTTCTAGTCCGGCGGCTAGCCCCAGCCGGCGCGCCGCGTCGGCAGTAACCTCCGATAGGAGGAAACCCTCACCGACAGCGAGTTTCAGCCGCACGATGTAACCTGGGTACTCGCCGATCTCGACCACCCTTCCCCGAAAGACATTCTGCACGGAGATGTTTCGCGGTTCGTCCAAAGCCAAGGCAACGTCCTTGGCCGCAATCCGGATCGACAGTCGGGAGCCGACATTGCGATCCATCAAAGCAACCCTAACCCGTCCGATCGGCGTCCCAAGCGAGGTCAGCCCCGCCTCCTGGTCGCTTGCTTCCACCCGGCACTCGAGCACGACGCCCGAGCCGAACCCTTCCGCCCCCTGGGGTAGAGAAAGGCGTGCGGTCACCTCGCCGAGCGCCCCCGACGCAACCACTTGGCCGGCGTCGATCAGCACAATGTCCGACGCCAGGCGGACGACTTCGCCGACGTCGTGACTCACATAGAGGATCGGGATTCCGAACTCACTGTTAAGGATTTCGAAATAGGGCAACGCCTCCGCCTTGCGCCCCTCGTCCAGTGAGGCCATCGGTTCATCCATCAACAGCAGCTGAGGCTGAGACAGCAGAGCACGGCCGAGCGCCACGCGTTGCCGCTCGCCCCCGGACAACGTTACGGGGCGTCGCTCCAACAAGGGGGCAATGTCGAGCACACCGAGCACCGCATCGAGTGAAATGCGTTTCTCGCCGACCGCCCGCTCAAACCCATAGAGCAAGTTCTGACGGACAGTCATATGCGGGAAGAGCCGGCCGTCCTGAAACACGATGCCGACCCGCCTGCGGTTCACGGGGACGTCGACGCCTACATTCGAGTCGAAGAACACCATGTCGCCGACGCGGATCCGCCCGGCGTCCGGACGGAGCAAGCCGACGATCGCCTTGACGATACTGCTCTTGCCGGCACCGGAACGGCCAAACAATGCGGTGACGCCCTCGCCGCCTTCGAATTGAACGTCGAGCGAGAATGCGCCGAGCCGTTTCTTGATGTCGACCTCGATCACGGCGCTGTCGTCATCGCTCGAATACGCCGCGCCAGCAACTCGGACAGCAGCAATCCTGAGAACGCCAGGACGATCGACAGGATTGCCAAACGCGCCGCCGTCGCGTCGCCTTCCGGAGTCTGAATCGCCTGATAGATCGCTAGCGGCAGCGTCTGGGTCTCACCCGGAATGTTCGAAGCGAAAGTAATGACGGCGCCGAACTCGCCGAGACTCGCGGCAAAAGCAACGACCGCGCCTGCAAGAACGCCGGGCAGAATCAAGGGAAAGGTAATCGACACAAATCGGTCGAGAGCGCCGGCGCCGAGGGTGCGCGCCGCATCCTCCAGCCCGCGATCGACGGTCTCGAGTGCAAGCCGGATCGCGCGCACCATCAGCGGGAACGACATCACGGCCGTGGCCAAAGACGCGCCCCAACTCGTGAATGCCAGGCGAACGCCGAAGGTCTGATAGAGAACGTGACCGATAGGCCCGCGTGTGCCGAACCCAAGAAGCAGCAAATAGCCGACGACGACCGGCGGCAGAACGAGCGGCAGATGTACGAGGCCGTCGAGCAGCCCCTTGCCCGGGAAGCGGGCACGCGCCAACACCCAGGCGACCGCCACGGCAAGCGGCAAGCTGAACGCGACCGATCGCGTCGCCACGATCAGGCTCAACCACAATGCTTCTTGCTCAGCCCCGCTCCACATCACCTCTGCTACCGAAGGACGACAAATCCGTAGCGCCGAAACGCGTCGGCAGCGTCCTTGCCCTTCACAAACTCCAGAAATGTCTTTGCTTGCACGCTCGTCGCATGAATTGTCAGTGCGACCGGGTAAACGATCGGTTCGTGGCTGTCGTCGGGAAACGCGGCCACGACTTTCACCTTCGGTTCGACGCGTGCGTCGGTCCCATAGACGATCCCGAGCGGCGCCTCGCCACGCGCGACATAGGCTAAGGCGACACGAACGTTCTCAGCCGGCAACAGGTGCTCCGCGACGGAATTCCACACGCCGAGCGATGTCAGAGCTTGCCGCGCATATCGGCCCGCCGGCACGCTGTTCGGATCGGCTACTGCAAGGCGTCCGTCGCCGAGTGCCTGCGCGAGCGGAAAGCCTGATTTGATTTCCAACTCGACCTTGCTGGTTTGCGGGGCAATCAGCACGAGGCGATTTCCAAGCAAATCCGTTCGCGTCTTGCCAAGGATCAAGCCGCGCTCGGCCAGATAGTTCATCCACTTTGTGTCGGCGGAGAAAAACAGATCAGCATCAGCGCCGGCTTCGATCTGGCGTGCCAGCAAAGACGAGGCGGCAAAGGAAAACCTGACATGTGTCTCGCCCGACGCATTGAACTTGGCGCCGACCTCTTGCAGGGCGCTGGTGAGCGACGCCGCCGCATATACCGTGACGTCGCGCGGCTCTGCCTGTGCCATACCGATAAGCATGAAGAACAAGATGCCGATGAGAGGCCTGAAGGCGCGCACGGTCCAAACGTCCTCGTTATATCCGCGCCAATATAGCGATCCGGGCCGCCACCACGCAAACGGGACTTGGCTTACGCGCTGTTTCCGGCCACGTTCTCCGGTATGTCCCGCATCACCTTACGCATCGACCTCGATGGGCACGGCTCGATCGGCCCCGGCAAAATCCGTCTTCTCGAATTGGTCGGCGAAGCTGGCTCCATACAAAAGGCGGCAAGCGCGATGGGCATGAGCTACGCGCACGCTTGGAAGCTGCTGCAGGAAATCGGCGCAACGTTTGGTGCTCCTGTCGTGGACGCATCGACCGGCGGACGACGGGGCGGCGGCACGCAGCTGACCACGCTCGGCAAGAAAGTTGTCGAGCTGTATCGGCGCGCCGAGCAACGCGCGGCCAAGGCCGCCGAGCCCGAGATCGACCAATTGAAAAAATCGGCGCGCGGCCATACCACGCACCGCCGCAGCATCAAACCCAAGAAGAATTAGCCACCGCCCACCGGCTTCACGAGCGAGGCGGCGCGCTTCGCATTGGCGCGCGCCGTATCGATATCGCCGGCTCGCGCGAGTGCGACGCCCATGCGCCGCTTCTTGAAGGATTCCGGCTTGCCGAACAGACGCAGATCGACGCCCGGTATCGCAAGCGCCTGCTCAAGCCCTTCAAACGCAATGCCCTTCGCCTCCATGCCGCCATAGATCACGGCGCTCGCGCCCGGCCCTCGCAGCGAGGTGTCGACCGCAAACCCCAGAATCGCCCGCGCGTGGAGCGCGAACTCGCTCTGATACTGCGAAGACAAGGTCACGAGGCCCGTATCGTGAGGCCGCGGACTGACCTCCGAGAACCAAACATCATCGCCTTTGACGAAAAGCTCGACCCCGAAAATTCCGGCACCGCCCAGCGCATCGGTGATCTTCTTGGCGATCGCCCGCGCCCGCTCGAGCGCCGTTGGCGCCATCGGCTGGGGCTGCCACGACTCGACATAGTCCCCTTCGACCTGCACATGGCCGATCGCGTCACAGAAAGCCGTCCCGCCGGCGTGGCGTACGGTAAGCAACGTGATCTCGAAATCGAACTTGATCTCGCCCTCGACGATCACCCGCGTTTGCTTCACGCGCCCCGCGGACAAAGCATAGTCCCACGCCTTGCCGACGCCGGCCGCATCACGAACCTTGCTTTGGCCTTTGCCGGACGACGACATCACAGGCTTCACGAAGCACGGAAATCCGACGCGCGCCGCACCTGCCTCCAAGTCTTCGAGCGATGAGGCAAACGCATAGGGTGACGTCGGCAACTGCAGGTCCTCGGCCGCAAGCTTGCGAATACGCTCGCGATTCATGGTCGTATTCACCGCATTCGCAGTGGGAATAACGCGAGCCAAACCCTCCGCCTCGATCCGCAGCAGCTCCTCCGTGGCAATCGCTTCGATCTCCGGAACGACAAGGTGCGGCCGTTCTTCGCGAATGAGATTACGAACGGCGCGCGCATCGGTCATGTCGATGACATGCGCGCGATGCGCCACTTGTTGCGCGGGCGCGTTGGCATAGCGATCCACGGCGATCGTTTCGACGCCGAGACGCTGCAGCTCGATCACGACCTCTTTGCCGAGCTCGCCGGAACCGAGCAGCATCACTTTGGTTGCAGTCGAAGATAGCGGCGTCCCGATGCGCATCGGATCTTCCTCGCAATTGCACAAGGCAATTCAATAGACGGCTTCGCGCGATTGTGCCTAAGGTTCTTCCACCAATATCAACAACAATCTCCGGGAGGAGGACGCGATGAAATTCACTTGGTTCCACCTCATGCCATGGCCGCACTTGCCAGATGACTTCCGGGAAAAGCACCGGTCGGTGTGGGTCGACATTCCCTCGACGATCTACGATCCGGTGCGCGGCCACGCCGTCTACAACGAATATCTCGACCAGCTCGAATACGCCGACAGCCTAGGCTTCGATGCTATCGGCGTGAACGAGCACCACCAGAACGCCTACGGCTTGATGCCCTCGCCAAACATCATGGCCGCAAGCCTTGCCCGCCGCTCGAGCAAGTCGGCATTGATGGTACTCGGCAATTCGATCGCGCTCTACAACCCGCCGATCCGCGTCGCCGAGGAATTCGCCATGCTCGACGTGATCTCGGGCGGCCGCCTCTGCGCCGGCTTCCCTGTCGGCACATCGATGGACACCAACTACTGCTACGGCACGGTGCCGGCGCTCACGCGCGAAAAATATGCCGAGGCCCACGATCTGATCATCAAAGCCTGGACGCAGGACGGCCCGTTCCCCTTCAACGGCCGCTACAACAAGCTGCGCTACGTAAACTGCTGGCCGAAGCCGATCCAAAACCCGCATCCGCCAGTCTTCATCCCCGGCGGCGGATCGATCGAGACGTGGGACTTCTGCCTCGACCACGACTACAACTACTCGTACCTCTCCTACTCGGGCTATCTCCGCGGCCGCAAGCTGCTCGACGGCTATTGGGAGCGCGCCGCGCAAAAGGGCAAGGACAACTCACCCTATCGCGCCGGCTTCGCGCAGATCATTTGTGTCGGCGAAACGGACGCCGAGGCCGAGAAGCTGTATGCCGAGCACTGCAGTTATTTCTATAACCGCTGCCTCCACATCTACGGCGGCTTCGCCGACGCGCCCGGCTATCGCACGATCAAGACCATCCAGGCGAACGTGCTCTCGCAAATGACGCCGACGGAGGCGGCCAAACTCCCGTTGACGCCGTGGAAGGAGCTGGTCGAGCAACGCATGGTCGTTGCCGGCGGTCCGGAGACCGTGCGTCAGCAACTTGAGGAATTGATCAAGGACCTGAGAGTGGGCCACCTATTCTGCCTCTTCCAAATCGGCAACATGCCGGGCGACAAGGTTCGTCACTCGACAAAACTGTTCGCCGAAAAGGTGATGCCGAAGCTCAAGAACATCTGGCCCGACCATGCGGACGACAATCGCTTCTGGATCAAGCCGATTCAAAAGCGCGCTGTTCCCGCCCGTCTTGCGATGGAGGCTGCACAATGATGGACTCCCGCACACTCAAAGTTTCGGACGGCCGCGCCAAGATCCAAGTGCTCGAAGCCGGCCATGGTCCGGACCTTGTCTTCTTCCACGGTGCCGGCGGCGTCACCGCCATGGATCCGTTTCTCGACGCGCTCTCGCGCCGCTTCCGTGTGAAGGCGCCGCTTCTGCCGGGCTACGGCGAGAGCGACGGCGGCGACAACTTCCGCACGATGCTCGACATCACGCTTCTCGGCCTCGACATCCTCGATGCCTTGAAGGTCGAGAACCCGTTGGTCGTTGGCCACTCGATGGGCGGCATGCTGGCGGCGGAGATGGCGGCGACGGCGGCGAACGACATCAAGCGTTTGGCGTTGATCGCGCCGGCTGGCCTCTGGCTCGACGCGCATCCGATTCCGGATGTCTTTGCAGCCCTGCCTGCCGACTATCCGGCACTGCTATTCCATGACGTGAAACTTGGCGAGCAGCTGATCACCGCGGGCGTCAATCTCGACGATCATGAATTCCTTCGGGGCTTCCTGATCCAAGCGTCGCGGCAGCTCGGCTTTGCCGGCAAGATGCTCTTTCCGATCCCCGATCGGGGCTTGAGCGAGCGCCTTTATCGTATCAAGGCGAAGACGCTTTTGATTTGGGGCGACGACGACAAGCTGATCAAGCCAGTCTACGCCAAGGCCTTCCGCGAAAAGATTCGCAATACCGACTACGTCGAAATCAAGAACGCCGGCCACATGGTGACACTCGAGCAACCCGAGGCTGTCATCTCAGCGCTCGCCCGTCTTGCGGCCTAACGATGATGGGGGAGCGGCTCGCAGCGGCTCTCCTGCTCAATTCGCATAAAGCCGCGCAAAGGCTTCCATTAAATCTTCGCGTCGCGCTGGCTGTCCCGGAACGACGAGAGCATCGTCTTGGAAGACGACGCCCGCCGACGCGTTCGCGGCCCAAATATGCGACGCCGGCACGGCCCAACTCGTGTCGTCGAGCGTCCCCGCCGCAATGAACACTAGGTCCGGGGCGGACAGAGGCTCGTGCCACATCCGCACGCCGCAGTTCGCGCAGCGTACGACGTCGATCTCACGGCCGGAGTCCGCACGCCGGCGATAGCGCTCGACGTCGCCCGTGAACGAGAACGCGGCACGCTCGCCGAGCAGCATCAACAGGTTCGTCGCACCGGTCAGCTTCTTGCACGCATTGCAATGACACGCGTTCACCGCCAGCGGTCGCGCACTCAATGAAAAGCGCGCCGCGCCGCAGAGGCAACCGCCTTTGTGCGGCGGCGGTGGAACAGGCGGACGTGCAACCATGAGAGTTAGTTCTTCGCCTTGTCGACCAGCTTGTTCTTCGCGATCCAAGGCATCATGCCGCGCAGTCGCTCACCCACTGCCTCAATCGGATGGCCGGCTGAGCGCGCTCGCATCGCTTTGAAGCTCGGCTGGCCGACCTTGTTCTCGAGCATCCAGTCGCGCGCGAATTTTCCCGACTGAATGTCGTCGAGCACGCGACGCATCTCCTTCTTCGTCTCTTCGGTGACGATACGCGGCCCCGTGACATACTCCCCGTACTCGGCCGTGTTCGAAACCGAGTAGTTCATGTTTGCGATGCCGCCTTCGTAGATGAGATCCACAATCAGCTTCACCTCGTGCAAACATTCGAAATAGGCCATCTCCGGCGCGTAGCCTGCTTCGACCAGCGTCTCGAACCCGTTGCGGATCAGCTCGACCAAGCCGCCGCACAACACGACCTGCTCGCCGAACAGATCCGTTTCGCATTCCTCGCGGAATGTGGTCTCGATGATGCCGGCGCGCCCGCCTCCGATTGCCGACGCGTAAGACAAGCCGATCTCTTGCGCCTGCCCCGTTGCATTCTTTTGCACCGCGATCAGGCACGGCACGCCGCCGCCGCGCTGATACTCAGAACGGACGGTGTGCCCCGGACCCTTGGGCGCCACCATGAGAACGTCGAGATCAGCGCGAGGTTCGATCAGATTGAAATGGATATTGAGCCCATGCGCGAACAAGAGCGCCGCGCCCTGCTTCATGTTCGAGTGTAGGGCTTGGCGGTAGATATCCGATTGAAGCTCGTCAGGTGTGACCATCATCATCACATCGGCCCACTTCGCCGCCTCGGCGACGTCGAACACCTTGAAGCCTTGCCCTTCGGCTTTCGAGGCCGATGCGCCCGGCCGCAACGCCGCCACAACGTCCTTCACGCCCGAATCGCGCAGGTTCAAGGCGTGCGCGTGACCCTGGCTGCCAAAGCCGATGATTGCGACCTTCTTGCCCTTGATCAAATTCACGTCCGCATCGCGGTCGTAATAAACGCGCATCAGAATGCTCCAGTGGTTGAATTGAGTTCACGGCTTGTCCGGCACATGCCCGTGACGAGCCTCACTTGTCGTTCCTCGACTATATCGCCATTTGCGGGATGCCTGTTGCCAAGACGGGCGCCGGTCAATCCAAGCGGTCGGCTCGCCTTTGGCTCAAGCATGGCGGCGGCATGACGCGCGCGCCGCCGGCTGCGGGGAGCGGCGGTGCGGAGGTCTCGATCCCCTCCGCACCGCGACGCGTAAGCCGGGTAGATCACATCGCCTCCGCGCCGCGCGTGATGGCGACGACGCCCGTACGCGATACCTCGACGAGACCCAATGGTCTCATCAAGTCGACGAAGGCGTCGATCTTCTGCTGATTGCCGGTTATCTCAAAGACAAAGCTCGAATGCGTGGTGTCGACCACCCGTGCCCGAAACACGTCCGAGAGCCGCATCGCCTCGACTCGTTTTTCGCCCTGCCCCGCAACCTTGACGAGCGCCATTTCGCGCTGAATACCGGGCGTCTCTTCCGTAAGATCGATCACCTTGTGCACGGGCACCAGGCGTTCGAGCTGATGCTTGATTTGCTCGAGTACGTCCGAGGTACCCGACGTGACGATCGTGATGCGCGATGTATGGTCGAGGTGATCGACTTCGGCGACGGTCAAGCTCTCGATGTTGTAGCCGCGCCCTGAGAAGAGACCCACGACGCGCGCCAGCACGCCGGCTTCGTTGTCGACCAGAACGGCGAACGTCTTCGATATGACCGCCGCTTTGTTGTCGACGAGAAAATAGGCCGATTTCGGTTGCTCGGTCATCACACCAACACCTTCCCGGCTTCGCTCACCTGCGGCTCGCCCGCCGCGTCGCTCAAGATCATCTCATTGTGCGCGGCGCCCGATGGAATCATCGGGAAGCAATTCTCGTGCTGATCGACGACGCAATCGAACAGGACCGGCCGCTTCACGTCGATCATCTCCTTGATCTTCTCGTCGAGTTCGCCAGGCGTCGTCGCTCGAATACCCACGGCGCCGTACGCCTCGGCGAGCCTCACAAAATCCGGCAACGCTTCGGAATACGAGTGAGAATAGCGCCCGCCGTGCAGCAGCTGTTGCCACTGGCGCACCATGCCCATGTAGCGATTGTTCAGGATGAAGATCTTGATCGGCAGATCGTACTGAACCGCGGTCGAGATTTCCTGCATCGTCATCTGCACGCTGGCCTCGCCGGCGATATCGACGACCAGCGCATCGGGGTGCGCCACCTGAATGCCGACAGCCGCCGGCAAACCGTAGCCCATGGTGCCAAGGCCGCCTGACGTCATCCAGTGGTGCGGCTCTTCGAACTTGTAGAACTGAGCCGCCCACATTTGGTGCTGACCGACTTCGGTCGAGATGTAGGTCTTGCGTCCGCGCGTCAGCTCATAGAGCCGCTCGATCGCCTGCTGCGGCTTGATGACGTCCTTCGCAGTCTTGTAGGCGAGGCAATTTCGCGCGCGCCACCCGTCGATTTGCATCCACCAAGACTTGAGCGCTGCGCCGTTCGGCCGTAGCACCTTGGCCTTCCAAAGCCTGATCATGTCTTCCAGCACGTGCGCGGCGTCGCCGACGATGCCGACATCCACGCGCACGTTCTTGTTGATCGACGACGCATCGATATCGACATGGATCTTGCGCGAGTTGGGCGAGAAGGCATCGACACGCCCCGTCACACGGTCGTCGAAACGCGAGCCGATCGCGATCATCAGATCGCAATCATGCATCGCCATATTGGCTTCATACGTCCCGTGCATGCCGAGCATGCCGAGCCATTGCTTGTCCGACGCGGGATAGGCGCCGAGCCCCATCAGAGTCGACGTGATCGGAAAGCCCGTCATGCGCACGAACTCGCGCAGCAATTGGCTGCCGAGCAACCCGGAATTGATGATACCGCCGCCGGTGTAGAAGATCGGCCGCTTCGCCTGCGCGATAAGCTCGACCGACTGCTCGATCTTTCGCAGATCGCCTTTGATACGCGGCTGATAGGTTTTGTGCTTGATGTTCGACGGACCGAAATACGTGCCGTGTTTGAATTGCACGTCCTTGGGAATGTCGACCACGACCGGACCGGGCCGGCCCGTCGTCGCAATATAAAAGGCCTCGTGAAGGATGCGCGGCAGATCTTTGATGTCGCGCACGAGCCAATTGTGCTTGGTGCACGGACGCGTAATGCCGACGGTGTCGGCCTCTTGGAATGCGTCGTTGCCGATCAAGTGGGTTGGCACTTGCCCCGTGATGCAGACGAGCGGAATCGAATCCATCAACGCATCGGTGAGGCCCGTGACAGCGTTGGTCGCGCCGGGCCCCGAGGTCACCAGAACAACGCCGGGCTTTCCGGTCGAGCGGGCATAGCCTTCGGCGGCATGCGTGGCGCCCTGCTCATGGCGAACGAGAACGTGCTCGATGCCGTCGTCTTGAAACAGCGCGTCGTAGATCGGCAGCACGGCGCCGCCCGGATAGCCGAAGATGTGCCGCACGCCGTGATCCTTCAAAGCTCGGATCACCATCTCGGCGCCACTCAGGTCTTGGGTCATTGCACTCATCTCGTCACTGTCGCAGGAGAAAATGAAAAGGGCCCTCAAGGGCCCTCGCACGCGCCGCCTTGAACCGGAGGGCCTAAGCCCTCGGATCTGCGGCGCCGATAATTACAAGCGAAAGATTCCACATATCGCCAGCTTCGCGTAATTTTCTTACCAAATGCCTACCCATATTGCTGCATTGCGTCAAGCGGTCATTCGAGCGCCCGCGCCACAATGTCCGCGATTTCGCCCGGTTCGCTGCGCTCGATCACTGTCCAGTCCGGCATTTGATGCCGAAACCAGGTCATCTGCCGCTTCGCATAGCGGCGCGTATCGGCAACGGCTTGGCTCACCGCCTCGTCAAGAGATAGCCGTCCTTGAAGGTGCGCAGTGAGCTGCGGCACGCCGAGCGCTCTCGCCGCCGGCAAATCTGGATCGAGGCCGCTCGCCACCAACGCTCGAACTTCGTCAAGCGCGCCTTCCTTCATCATCCCATCGAAGCGCGACGCAATGCGCGCATTGAGCCACGTCCGGTCCGGCTTGAGAACGAACGTCGCCAGCGATCCCGTCAACACCGGGGGCGACTTGAGCTGCTGCCATTCGGCGAGCGACTGCCCGGTTGCCTCGACCACCTCCCACGCCCGGACGAGCCGCTGACTGTCGCCGGGCGCCAAGCGTTGCGCCATCACCGGATCACGCAGCGCAAGCTCCGCATGAAAGCGTTCGTTGCCGATCTCCGCCAATCGTTGCCGCGCTTCAACACGTATCGACGCATGTATCTCCGGTATCGGCGACAACCCGTTCGTCAGTGCGGCGAAATAGAGCCCGGTCCCACCGACGATGAGCGGAACGCTTCCTTTTTCGCGGCACTGGGCAAGCGCGTTCGCTGCAGCGTCAAGCCATTTGCCGACGGAGAACGGCTTGAGCGCGGAAACGAAGCCATAGAGGTAATGCGGTGCCAAGGCCTGCTCGGCCTCGTCCGGCCGTGCCGAAAGTATGCGCAACTCGCGATAGACCTGCATCGAGTCCGCGTTGATGACCGCCCCGCCAAAATCGCGCGCGAGCTTGAGCGCGAGCGACGACTTGCCGCTCGCGGTCGGCCCTGCAATAAGAACAGCATCGAAATTCATCGCAGATCACGCGTTGAGTGACATGGATTATAGGCTGGTTCTGACCGCTGCACTCGGTCAGTTAGGCGACAATGCCGTTGAAAAAATTGCCGCACTGATCGGCCACCCGCCGCATTGGCTTTCCGCCGGAACCGCTTGCGAGTTCCGGGTCGATGGTCCGCAGGTAACCGAGCAAGCGCGCGTGCTCCTTCGCGGCGAGAAGGTCGACGTCAACGCACTACCGGCACAAGGGCGCCGCAAGCAGCTTCTGCTCGCCGACATGGATTCGACCATCATCGGCTGCGAATGCCTCGACGAGCTCGCGGACTTCGCCGGTCTGAAGCATCAAATTGCAGCAATTACAGAACGCGCGATGAGCGGCGAACTGGAGTTTGAGCCGGCGCTGAGAGAGCGCGTCGCGTTGCTGCGAGGTACGCCGGAAAACGTGCTTGAACGCGCCTATCAAGAGCGCGTGACGATCAATCCCGGTGCTCGCGCCTTGGTTCGCACGATGGCGGAAGCCGGTGCCGCGACCACACTGATCTCGGGTGGCTTCTCCTACTTCACCACGCGCGTCGCCGCCGAGGTCGGCTTCGGTAGCGAGCAGGCTAACGAGCTTCTCATCGCCGACGGCAAACTTACCGGCGAGGTGCGCGAACCCGTCCTCGGACGCGCCGCAAAGCGCGACGCGCTTCACCGTCTCGTGCGCGAGAAAGGAATCACGCTTGATGACGCCATCGCCATTGGCGACGGCGCGAACGATCTCGGCATGATTTCGGATGCAGGCCTAGGTATCGCGTACAGGGCCAAGCCCATTGTCGCTGCAGCCGCGGATGCACGCCTCGATCACAGCGACCTCGAGGCCGTTCTCTTCCTGCAAGGGTATCGAGACGACGAAATCGTTCGCGACTAGTTGGCGACCGGTTGGCTCATTCCGCCCGACCCATAGCGCGCGTGAAAGTCGGCCATGAACCCTTCGAGCACGTCGACGGCGGCAAGCCGCTTGACCAGTGTGCGATAGTCGACGCCGGTCGTGTCGTTGCCCTGCGTAACAACGTCGAAGCCGCGCGCATCCGCGCTGGCCGACATCTTCGTTCCGAAGCGCGTCCGCAGCCGGGCAAGGCTGGACATGTCGCCGGCAAGCGAATACGCGACCGCCGATCGCATGACTTCCATGCGCTCGTCGTCGGTCAACGGCTTGGTGTCTTCGTATCGCGTACCGAGAAGATCCTCGCTTTGCGCTCCCGCGTCGGCCCAGTGTTGCGCCTGCCACGACAAGTCGGCGCGAAGACGCTTGGCCTCTGCGCTGTCGTCCGTTGCGATGAGTTCGAGCGCTTGATCATACTGCTTGAGGTCACCGAGCGCCCGCGCCTCCAGCAACGATCGCTGCGCCAACAAATCGTCGGGCAACCGGGTTTGCTTTGAGCTGCGAATGACGTCGAGAGCCTTTTCCGGCTTACGATCCATCAAATAGATCACCGCCAGCCGCGCCGCGACTGAGGCCTTCGCCACGCCGTCGAGGCGTTGATCAACCTGGTGCTGGAGCAATTCGGCGGCCGAGCCGAGCAAGTCGACGCTGACGAGGCGATCGGCCAGCTTGCGGATCATTTCGTCGCCTTGCGCACCCACCGGCGTGAGCTCTCGAAAATCATAGAACAGCCCAAGCGCCTCGATCGGTTTCATCGAGTCCGCTTTACCGTTCAGGAACAGGTCTTCGAAAATCTTGGCCATCTTCGTGGCCGTCACGCGCGCCTGATCTTCTTGCGAAAAGTGCCGAACGGCCAGGCGCATCGTGTCGAGACCGTCGCGGTAGCGACCGGCCGCGACATACAGATTGCCGAGTTCGGTCAACGTCTTGAGCTCGATGTCGTCGCCGCGCCATTGAAAGCGCAGGCGTTCAAGCGCGTCGATGGCCTGCTCGGGTTTGATCTTTCCCAAGTGCTGCTTCAGCAGAGTGCCTTCCAATACGGCACGCATTGCCGCGGGCTTGTAGGGCGACGCCGCGACTTGCTGATAAAGCGCAAGCGCCACCTCTGCCTTGTTGGACAGCAACTCTAAGCGCGCCCGGACCAGCAGTGCCTCTGCAGCGACGTCCGCCGAGACGGCGGCTTGCGGCAGCGTTGCGATGGCCTGCATCGCGCTCGACGGCTCACCGAGCTCCAGCGCGGCCCGTGCAAGAGCGACCTTGGCCCGCGCGCGCCACCGCGCCGGATAATGCCCCATGATCTTCTGGGCGGTCATCAGGTTGCTGCGCGCCTGACGCCATTGACGCGCGCCGGCGGCGGCAAGACCGCGCCATAGCGCAGCGTCGGGATCGAGACCGAGCACATCCATGCTCAGATCGTCGATCGCCTCGTGATAGCGGCCCATCAACATATTGGCGAGTGCATGAGCGACGCGGAATTGCGGATTGGCGGCCGCAGTTTGGTCTTCGCTCGCGATCAGTCCCAAAACACCTAACGCTTCGGAACCAAACCCCTCGGCGATATAGTAGCGAGCGAGCGCCATTCTCGGCCCGCTCATACCGCCTGGACTCAACGCCGACGCCCGCAACAGCCTGCGGGCTGCCTCAGCGTGCGTTTCGTCGCCAGCCCGACCCCAGGCGGCAAAATCGACGAAAGCGGGGCTGCGGCCATTGCCGAGCATCGAGGTGCCCGCCAACGTCGCCGGCTGTTCGGCGGACAGGTTCAGCCCGTTCGGCCTTGTGACGACCGCGTCATTGCCGGCGATCGTGATTGCGAGATCGTCAGCGCGTGACTCGATCGCCAGACCTTGCATCGAAGGCAACGCGTTGAATTCGACAAACTGCTGTCCGTCGGCGAGGCCGCGTGCCGGCGGATAGGCGAGGATGACGGCGATACGATCCCCGACCTGCGGATCCTTGACCCAAGCGACTTGCGATACGCCGGGGATCAACGCTCGAAGCTTCGATGCGTGAACGGCAATCTCACGGATCAGCTGCACCTGCGCCGGTATCGATGGCACCGTCGGCCCGATCGATATCACCCAGCTCTCGCCCGCGGCCTCGGCGCTCACCGTCATCGACGGCGACGTCTCCAAGCGGATCGCGGTGATGCCCGGCGCCACCTCCGACGGTGGCGACAGTAGTCGGGCCGGCGCATTCGGCAGCGTCGTGAGTGCCGTCAAGTCCATGGGTTCGCTGGTTTCAACCACGATCCACAAGGCAATCCCGCGCCGGAACATCGCGGCGGCCGGAAGCTTCGTGTACGGCAACTCCAGCCGCAGCATTGATCCGTAGATCTCCGCTTTCGCTTTTCCGGGCGTCACTGGCGACGGCGTAGCGGCTGGCGTCAGCGCATCGATGATCTCGGATTCGGCCGGCCGGAAGCCTGGCGGCAACGGATCGCCGTCGGCAACCTGCTCTTGCGTTGCCTGCGGCGCGGCAGACGCTGCGGCTGCTACAGCCGCAGCATCTGTGGACGCTGTAGCCGGAGTCGGTGCGAGCGGTGTCGGTGTGGCCGGCGCCTCTTTTCGCGGAGGCATCGGGAATTTGATGATTTCCGCCGTGAGCTGAGGCAAGCCGTCCGCGACCGCGGCGGGCGCGGCCTGATCGGTAGAACTCGCCGCAACCGCGGCCGCATCGGTCACCGGTTCGCGTAGCTCGAACGAGATACGCTTCCCTTCGCTCACATCGACAAAATTCGCCTCAGGGTCGACATCGAACTCGATTGTCGTTTTTCCGTGAGCCGCATTGGCGCGCGCGGCCCTGATCCAGGCCGGCGGAGAGTCTGCGAAGCGCTTCAAGTCCAGGTTCGCCGTCTTTGCAAACGTGATCGTCAGCTTTCCGTCATCCATCTTGGCCGTGTAGTCGACCTTCACCGGCCAATCGAACTGCACCGTGGTCGTATGCTCACGCTCCGCGACGCGGATCGGCACCGCAAAAGGTCCGTTCTGAGTATCCTGTTGCACCAGCGGCGCGATCGGCGGCGGATCTCCGCGAAACGACGGCGGAACGATGTCGAAGGCGAACCGCGTACCGTAGTCGGTCGTCCTCAACCGGATCGGCCCCTTGAGCGCCAAACGAAGGCTCTTCCCATCCGCGTCCTGGCGCACGAGCGCCACAAGCGGATTGAGCGCTCGTTGCAGCGCGTCGGTATCCACATTGAACGGCTGGTTGAACGAAATCACCAAGATGCCGTCGTTCAAAACGGCTTTGCCTTGCGCCTTCTCGCGCCAGTCGAATTGAATACGACCGTAGCCGCCGGCCGTCGAAGCTCTCACTTCGGCCGCATTGCCGGCGTCCGCGCCCGCCGCCTGAGGAAGGCCGAGCGCGAGAAGCAGAGCTGCTAGCAGTGCGCGGATGAGCGCGGGCATCGATACTTGCCTTTGGGTTTCGGACACTATGTCCCGCGCGGTTAAGTCCATCTTAAACAATGCGAATTCAGCCGGCGGGTTGCGGCGCCGCTTGCGCGGGTTGCGCCGCACTCGGTTCACCAACAATCGGCATGGCATCCGGCATTGCAGGTGTGCCAGAGGCATCGGCGTGTTGCGACTGTGACTGTGATTGTGTTTGCGATTGAGCTTGAGGCTGCGGCAATACCAGGCGGTTCGCCAATAGCGCCGTCAACTCCTGCGCCTTTGAAGTTTCCATCGCTGCGAGCACGGGACCGACCTTCGCCGGCTTCATTCCGCCGGCTACATCCACCAGAATGCGCGGATCAAGCTTCTCGAAGATCTTTGCCGCATCCGCAGGTTTCATCGATTCGTACATCTTCACGAGCGCTTTGAGCTGAGCTTTCTGCGCGTCGTCACGCTGCGCCAACATCCCATCGAGCTTCGTCTGCAGTTGTTTGAGTTCGGCGATCTTGTCGTCGACTTGCTTCTGCGTCGCCGCCAGCAACTGCTCACGCAGTGCCAAGTCGTTCGCCCGCGCATCGAGCTCTGCGCGCCGGTCGCTCAAAGCATGCAACACGTCGGCTTCGCCCTTGTTCTGCGCTTGTCCAGCTGCACTCGACTCGGCAGGCGCAGCTTCAGCAGGTTTGTCGGACGCGGCCGTCGAAGACGCGGCTTCTGATGCAGTCGCATTTGTCGATGGCGACGCCGCGGCCGCTGGAGCGCTCGTGTCGGCGGCCGGCGCGGCGTCCGCCGCCGATGCCGTGCCGCTTCCCGTCAGCGATGCCTCGACACCGACCGACATCGCCGCCAGGCGCAGCACCACCACGACGGCTGCTGCTCCAATCAAGGCGGGAAGTAGGCGTACTTGGCTGTCCATCGCGATTCCTCAGCGCGTTCTCGCGGCGCGAAACAAATCGCGCCGCGGCTCTTCGGAGCTGCGCGTAACCGGACGCGCAAGCTCAAGCTTGTGCGCAACACGCTGCCCCGTTTGCACCAACAGCGTCAGGTCTTCGTTCAGAGCCCGCGCACGACGCACCCGCTCATCCAGCGTCGCGCCGGCGGTCTCCGCCGCACCACGGAGCCCTTGGATGCCCGCCTCCGCCCGCGCCGCCGCAGCGTTTAGCTCGGCGATCACCGCGGCGAGTTGATCCTTGGTTCCACGAAGCGACGCCAAGCGGCGCTCGAGCCGGAACGCGAACACGATCGTCGCAACGAGCAAGCTGACAAAGATGATATCGATCGCGAGCGACCACATTTATTTCGGCCCTTCGATTTGCAGGAGTGCCTTTTGATGCACCGAGTTTTCGACGCGCACGGCGACTTGGTGGCCGACCCGCCCCATCTTGCCGCTCAGCAGCGCGACGCCACCGCAACGGATCTCGACGGTTGAGCTTGGGCTGGCATTCAGCAGCAACGTTTGCCCGACTTCGAAGTTCATCACCTCGTTGAGCGTCATCGGCAGTTCATCGAGCACCGCCTCGATGTCGAGTTTTGTGCTCCACAATTCGGTCGCCAAATGGCCTTCCCAAATGGAATCGCGCCCGAACTTCTCGCCCATGAACATCTGCAGCAACAGCTCGCGGATCGGCTCCAGCGTGGCGTAGGGCAACAACAATTCGACGCGACCGCCCCGATCTTCCATATCGACGCGAAGCTTCACGAGAACGGCGGCGTTCGCCGGCCTGGCGATGGCCGCGAAGCGCGGATTGATCTCCAGCCGATCGAGATTGAACGTGACGGGCGAGAGCGGCTCGAACGCCGCTTTCATGTCTGCAAGGACCACCTCGATCATGCGCTGAACGAGGCTGCGTTCGATTGTCGTGTAGGGACGCCCCTCGATACGCATGGCAGCCGTGCCGCGGCGTCCACCAAGCAGCACATCCACGATCGAGTAGATGAGATTGGATTCGACCGTCAGCAGACCGTAATTGTCGAGCTCTTCGGCCCGAAACACCGCCAAGATCGCCGGAAGTGGAATCGAATTCAGGTAGTCGCCGAACCGGATCGACGAAATATTATCAAGGCTCACTTCGACGTTGTCAGAGGTGAAATTGCGCAGGCTCGTCGTCATCAGCCGCACAAGGCGGTCGAACACGATTTCGAGCAACGGCAAACGCTCGTACGAGACCAACGCAGAATTGATGATCGCTTGGATGCCCGTGCGATCTTGCGTATCGGTGCTGGACGCATCGAAGCCCAAGAGGTTGTCGATTTCGTCTTGATTGAGAACGCGCTCCGAGCCGATGGCGTCGCCTTTGTCGGCGAGCAGCCCCTCGGCCTCCGCCGATGCGCTTTCTGCGATCCCCTGTTGCTCGACTTCCGGACCGCCCTGATCGGCGGGCTTATTCGCCGCCTGATCGGTGTCCTCCATCGAGACCTGATTGCCTTCTTGATTAGGTTCGTTCGCCATATATTGGTGCGCCTATTGCACAATCATTTCTTTGAACAGAACGTCCTTGATCTCGACAGGCTCGACCGCGGTGTTGACGCGCCGAAGCAGCTCTTCCTTCAACCGGAACATCGCCGCCGAACCGCTCAGATCCTCCACGCGCAACTCCCGCAAATAGGTCTGGAACTGATCGACAACTCTCGGGAGCACCGGCTCGAGCGCTTTGGCCGCTTCATCACCGCCCTTGAGCTCCAGCGAGACTGAAAGCTTGAGATACGCGGGCTTGTCCGCTGTCGTCGCCAAATTGACGAGGATCTCCGGCACGTCGACGAATGTCGGGTGCTCGATCGCGGCTGCCGCCTGCGCAGGCGCACCGCCCTCTTCGGCCGGTTGCGGTTCTTCGCCCGAGAACAGAAAGAAGTAGGCGCCGGCCGCGAGCACCACGACCCCAAGACCGGCCGGAGCGACCACGAACATCAGCGTCTTGCGCGAGAAGTTGAGAAAACCCAAGAGACCTTTCTTCTTCGGCGCTCCTTCAGTCTGCGCCTCGCCTTCGGTCTTCTCGCCGTCCTTCTTTTTGTCTTCGTCTGCGACCTTGGCGTCGTCTTTATCTTTGGCCATCGCGAACCGTCCGTATACAGATTTTTAGCTGTAGCAACCGCAAGGAAAATGCAGCCCCGCTGGTTAATTTGAGGTTCGCGCACGGCAGCTTTTGCCCGGCAGCTCCTGCGCCTTAATCGAGTGTTACTTCGCAAACGCCAGTGAAATCGCGCTTTCTGCGCTGGCACGCGCGCTGCTTTGTGACGCGATGCGGACGGCAAATTCCATCCGCGCGGAGTGGTGACCGCTATGGAAGCTTCATTGCTAGTGGGCCTGTCGGCCCAAATGGCCTTGCGCCAAAATATGGAGATCATCGCGAACAACATCGCGAACAGCTCCACCGCCGGGTTCAAACGAGAAGCCCCTCTCTTCGAGGAGCTGCTCGTGCCCGTCGAGAACGACGACGGTACCGGCGCTTCGAGCGAAGTCGCTTTCGTGCGCGACTGGGGCGTCGTACGCGACATGAGAGCGGGCCCCCTCGAACAGACCGGCGGAACGCTCGATGTTGCCGTCGATGGCGACGGCATGCTGGTCGTGAATACGGCTGCGGGCGAACGCTACACGCGCGACGGCCACCTGAAGCTCAACGAACAAGGCAAGCTCGTCACCGCCGACGGTGACCCTGTGCTGTCGGACGGCGGCGAGATCGTCATTCCGCCCGGCGAAAGCGACATTAAGATTGCGCGCGACGGCACGATCTCGACCCCGCAGGGCCCAGCGGGCAAGATTCGCGTTGTCTCCTTCCCGCCCGGAGCCCTGTCGAAGGAAGGCGGCAATCTGTACAGCGCCGACATCGCGCCCGCCCCTGCCACAAACGCACGCGTCATGCAGGGCATGATCGAACGCTCAAACGTCGAACCGGTCGTCGAGATCACGAAGATGATCGAGGTTCAGCGCGCCTATCAGCATTCCACCGAAACGCTCAACGCAACCGACGACATGATCCGCCGCGCCGTTCAGCGCCTCGGCGACGTCAAAGCCTAAAGGAGAATGAACCGATGAGATCGCTCAGCATCGCATCGACCGGCATGTTGGCTCAGCAGCTCAACGTCGAGGTCATCTCGAACAACATCGCCAACATGAACACGACGGGATTCAAGCGCCAGCGCGCCGAATTCCAGGACCTGCTCTATCAGAACGTCGAGCGCATGGGTGCGACGTCGTCGGATCAGGGCACGATCATTCCAACCGGCATTCAGGTCGGCACCGGTGTGAAGACGGGCTCCGTCTACCGGATCATGCAGCAAGGCAACCTGAACTCGACGGAAAATCCTTACGATCTCGCCGTCCAAGGCAAGGGCTTCTTCCGCGTGCTCCTGCCCTCGGGTGAAACCGCTTATACCCGCGCCGGCTCTTTTGCGCTGAGCCCTCAAGGCCAGATCGTGACGTCGGACGGTTACGTCGTTCAGCCTGCGATCAGCATCCCGAACGACGCGACCGGTGTGACGATCAACGCCCAAGGTCAGGTTTCGGTGAAGCTCGCTGGGCAAACCACCGAGACCATCGTCGGGCAGCTCGATCTTGCGAACTTTCCGAACGAGGCCGGCCTCGAAGGAATGGGCTCGAACCTGTTCACCGAGACGGCGGCCTCCGGCACCGCCCAGACCGGCACGCCGGGTTCGACGGGCTTCGGCACGATCATGCAGGGCTACCTCGAGACGTCGAACGTCAATGCGGTCGCGGAGATCACATCGCTGATCACCGCTCAGCGCGCCTACGAGATGAATTCCAAAGTTATCACGGCATCGGACGAGATGCTGCAGATGACCGCGCGGCTGAGCCACGGCTAAGGAGCAATAAGACATGCGCAAACTCCTACTGGCAATTTCCCTGGCCCTTTCGTGGCTCGGCATCGCCCGCGCCGACGTGGCCGTGTCGACGCCGCCCGCTCCCGCCGCACCGACGATCGTTTCGGCGGACGCCATCGCCGCCAAGATTGCAGACGCGCTCTCTGCCCGTCTGCCGGTCTCCGGCCACTATCACGTTGCCTTCGCTGATCCCGCCTTCGCGCTGTCGCTGCCAGCGGCGGCGCAAGGCCACTACCAGATCGCGAACCTCAGTTTCGACGCCATGCGGCAAGCCTTCGCCGGCAACTTGAGTTACGCCGGTGCAAATGGGCAGCCGCAGCTCGTCGGTATCGTCGGCACGGCGTATCCGGCAATCGAAGTTCCAGCTCTCGCTCACGACGTTGCCATCAACGACGTGATCGGCCCGCAGGATCTGATGACGATTGAGCTGCCTGCCGAACGCGCGAGCACGACGCTCATCACGAACGCCGACGATCTTGCGGGCCAAGCCGCACGCCGGCCCCTGCGTGCGCGCCAGCCGATCTTCGCCTTCGACGTCAAGAAGCCTGTGATCGTGAAGAAGGGTGAGCTCGTTACGCTGGTCTTCTCGCTCCCGGGGATCGAACTGACGGCAGCGGGTCAAGCACTTGCGGACGGCGGCAAAGGCGATGTTATCGCCGTACTCAACGCGCGCTCGCGCCGCACGATCGAGGGCCGCGTCAGCGCAGCGGGCACCGTTTCGGTGCAAACGCCGACCGCCTCGCTCGCCCTCGCACAACACTAAGCACTGAGGACCGTATGATGCGTATATCTGTTCTTCGCTTGGGCCTCGTCATCGCCGTGGCGGCGAATTTGGCCGCATGTTCGGCCTTCGAACGCCTCGACCATATTGGTGAAGCACCGCCGCTTTCGCCCATTGGCGGCGGCGCGCACACGGCCGACCGCTCGGTCAGCTTGCCGATGCCGCAGCAAGAGCCGGACATCTATCAAGCCAACTCGCTCTGGGCTGCGGGGTCGCGCTCATTCTTCAAGGATCAGCGCGCCTCGAAGGTCGGCGACATTGTGACCGTGCTGATCTCGATCGATGAAAAGGCCGAGCTGTCGAACGAAACCGACCGCAGCCGCAAGAGCAACGAGACCGCCGACGTATCGAACCTCCTCGGCTTCGAACAAGAAGCGGGCCGCCTCCTCCCCGGCGGCTACGACCCGACCAAGGCCGTCGGCCTGGGCAGCGACAGCTCGACCCAGGGCGCCGGTTCCGTGAACCGCAAGGAGAAGATCGACCTCACGGTTGCGGCGGTCGTCACGCAAGTCTTGCCCAACGGCAACCTCGTCATTCAGGGCCGCCAGGAAGTGCGCGTGAACTTCGAAGTCCGCGACCTCATGGTCTCTGGCATCGTTCGGCCGGAAGACATCAGCGCCACCAACGAAGTGAAGCACTCGCAAATCGCCGAGGCGCGCATCTCGTATGGCGGCCGCGGTCAGATCACCGACGTGCAGCAGCCGCGCTACGGCCAGCAAGCCGTCGACATCCTCTTCCCGTTCTGACGTTCTCACCACGACGTCGGAAAACGGAAGGCCGGGCGATGAGCCCGGCCTTTTTTCATTTCCGTTGAGGTTCCCGCGAGCTAGTCGTCGCGATAGACACGCTCGCGCCGCTCGTGCCGCTCCTGCGCTTCGATCGACAGTGTCGCGATCGGCCGCGCCTCGAGCCGGCGCAATGTGATCGGATCCCCGGTCTCTTCGCAAAACCCGTAGGTGCCGTCCTCGATCCGCCGGAGCGCCGAATCGATCTTGGAGATCAGCTTGCGCTGCCGGTCGCGCGCTCTCAGCTCCATCGCACGCTCCGCTTCGGTCGAAGCGCGATCCGCGAGATCGGCATGCGGCGCGGAATCCGTCGCCAGATTCTGCAGCGTCTCCTTCGCCTCGCGGATGATTTCTTCCTTCCACTTGAGCAGCCGCTGGCGGAAATATTCGCGCTGGCGCTCATTCATGAAGGGTTCGGATTCAGAAGGCCGATAGTCTGGTGAGAGAGTGACGCCCATACCGATTGCTACCTCCGGCGGGAGCGACGCAAGCCTCCCGAAGCGCGCGGACTATATTAGTCCGCCCTGCCTCGTCAACGGGGGAAAAGGCAAAGGATTAGAGGCGTTTATGAAGGATTCGCGGCAGCGGCGTTCGCATCTGCGAATTGGAATTTGGTCAATTCGACCCGCGCCCTCAGTTCGATGTCGTCCAACAGCGCTGAAAGCCCGGGATCGACGAATTCCTCGCGCTTGACGTTCACCAACTGGAGCAGCCGCGTCAGCGTCGCGCGAGAGATACCGCCGAGCAACAGCCCGTCGCGAATATCTTCGAGCAGATCGAGCATGTCCCGTCCGCGTTTCGCGGCCTTCGCTCGTCCAGTCACTGAATCAGGCACTTCTTGCAGTGCAATAAGGCTGTCGATCGCCGTCAGGGAAGATGAGGCCACGGGTTGCGCAACGGCGCGAGCGTCGCTCGGCACTTCCGGCGCGAACGTAGTGCCGTGCCCGCTCCGCTGCGCGCGAGTAAAGCGTGCATTATCGACTTGGCGGGGCCCTTCGATCTTCATGAGCGGCTCTGCGGGACGAAGTCCTTTAAGGTGGCCTTAAACATGCGCCGTGGCGGTTAAGATCGGCTGAAAGCCTTGCCCACCAGGCAGATATTGCCGGCCTTCCGATCGCACACCACGATAAAACACAAGCAAATTCAACGCCTTACGCGAGACCAAGCTTGGCACGCCGCTCGCTAAGCTAGCGATGAATTCGTGCGCCCGAAGGAGAAGTTGAGGCCCATGTTGCGCCGTACGTTGACCGCACTGCTCGCGTTGCAGCTGGCCCTTTTGCCCACGCTGAGCACCCCCGCCTTCGCCGTCTCGCGCATCAAGGATGTCGCCGACGTTGAGGGCGTTCGCGAAAACATGCTCGTCGGCTACGGCCTTGTTGTCGGCCTGAACGGCACCGGCGACTCGCTGCGCAACGCGCCCTTCACGCTCCAGAGCTTGCAGGCGATGTTGGAGCGCCTCGGCGTCAACACGCGCGGCGCCAATCTTTCGACCGGTAACGTCGCGGCCGTCATGGTCACGGCAAGCCTTCCGCCTTTCTCGACGCAAGGCTCGCACATCGACGTCACTGTGAGTGCGCTCGGCGACGCCAAGAGCCTGCAAGGCGGCACGCTGCTCGTGACGCCGCTTCTCGGCGCAGATGCCAACATCTACGCCGTTGCTCAAGGCCAGGTCGCAATCAGCGGCTTCACGGCACAGGGCCAGGGACAAACCGTGACCCGCGGCGTGCCGACGTCGGGCCGTATCTCGGCCGGCGCCATTGTCGAGCGTGAGATCCGTTTCGACCTCGCCGCGATGTCGTCCTTGCGCCTCGCGCTCCGCAATCCCGATCTTACGACCGCGCAACGCGTCGTGGAGGCGATCAACACGTTCATCGGCGCAAAGGCGGCCTCGGCAACCGATCCGGCCACAATTCGTCTAACCGTGCCGCAAGGCTATCCGGGCGGCATCGTTCGCCTCCTTACCGACATCGAGCAGCTGCGCGTCGATCCCGACATGCCGGCGAAGGTTATCGTCGACGAGGCCTCGGGCATCATCGTCATGGGCTCGGACGTCCGCGTATCGACCGTCGCGATCGCCCAGGGCAACCTGACGATCCGCATCACCGAGATGCCGCAGGTATCGCAGCCTGAGCCGTTCAGCGAAGGCCGCACGACCGTCACGCCGCAGACCGAGATTCAGATCAACGATTCCCACGATCGCAAACTTGCCGTGATGCATTCCGGCGTCAGCTTGCAGGAGCTGGTCAACGGCCTCAATGCGCTCGGCGTCGGGCCGCGCGACATGATCTCGATCTTGCAAGCGATCAAGGCAGCCGGCGCCCTTCAAGCCGAAATCCAGGTGATGTGAGATGAACCCGGCGACGCTCGATCTCGCCCGCTACGCCAACGCCGTCCAAACGCCGCACGCGCCCAAAGGCGACGCGCGCGCGCTCGACAAGGCCGCGCGCGACTTCGAAGCCGTCTTCGTCTCTCAGATGCTCGAGCAGATGTGGTCCGGCGTGTCGACCGACGGGACCTTCGGCGGCGGCAGCGGCGAACGTGTGTTCCGCTCGTTGATGATCCAGAGCGTCGGCCAGCAAATTGCCGACCAAGGCGGCATTGGTCTCGCCGCCTCCGTCAGGCGCGAGATGCTTGCCATGCAGGAAGGCGCCGCCCAATGAACCCGCAAACCGCCGAGCTGATCGAACTGACCGAACGCCTGATCAAGATTGTCGAGCGCGAGCTCGCCATCCTCAAAGGCGCCCGCCCATCCGCTCTCACCGCCGACGATGACGAGCGCGCAACGACGCTTGCGCTTTATTCGAAGCGCTGCGCCTCGTTCAAGCGCGAGGTCCTGCCGACGTTGGATGCCGACGCCAAGAAACGCCTGACCACGGCGACCGACAAGCTGCGCGCAGCGCTGAAGGAAGAATCCCGCCTTCTCGCTCGCTTCCGTCACGTTAGCGAAGGCCTGATCAAGGCGATCGCCGACGAGGTCGCCACCCGTCAGGCGCCGCCGACCTACGCAAAGGCGGGCTCCTTCGCAAAACCGGCTGCAGGTTCGGCTTCGGCCATGACCTACAACCAAACCGCCTAGCGACGCCGCCTTCCGCGCGTGAAACGCACATCAAGTTCGCACATTCGCACATCGGCGGATATCCGCCAAAAAATCCGCCACGAAAGCTCCAACGCGTGACGGATGAAGGTCGCACAGCCTCGAACGGGCCACGCTGGCTATAAGGTCCCGATCCCGTCAGCGAGAGCAAAGCTCAGGCGGGTTCGCCGGTGGACAGATACACGATGTCAAAGAAGCCTCGACCCTCGCTAAAGGGCTTCATGGGTACATTGCGATCGTCTTGCGATATTGTCAATATCGCTCGAGCGCGAGTAGCTTGGTTTTCGCGGTTAAGTTGCAATTATCACTGCAATTTAATTGGATTCTTAAGCGGCACGCTGTCTTATCGCATCAACCGTCGAAGCCCTCCTCGCACAGGACCGTCTCGTGTTGTTGGTACGTTCGCTCGTTGCTCTTTGCCTCGTCTTCGCGACGACCGGCGCGGCGCTCGCCGAGACGTCCGGTTCGAAGGCCTTCGTCGCACGGCCTAGGATCGGTGCAGCGCGGCCGTCGTTGCCTTCGCAAGTGACATGGCAAGCCAGTGCCAACGGCAACGGCCGTCATCTTGTGTCGCTCACGTTGCTGGTCGACGCGAGTTCGATCCTGCGCAACATCAAGGCGCTCTCTGCGGCTGCTCTCAACAAATCGAAGCCGTGCGGCGACCTGCTGCGCGTCAAATCCGCCTCGGCGAAGCTGATCAGCGCAACCGCGCTCGCCTACGACCTGAGCTTTCACTACGCGAAGCGCGTTTGCGCGCCCAACAATATGTCGCTCGATCTACCGGCCGAGGTCAGCTGCAAGTCCATTATCGTTCTGTCGGGCGCCGGCACCCATGTCACCGTCGATATTCGCGGCGCATCGCGTCAGCCGTGCTTGATCGACGGTGCTGCCGGCGGCGTTGCGAGCTTCGCGTCGAGAAAGGTCTTTAAGAGGCACGTCTTGGATCTTACAGACCAGCTCCCGCCCGAGTTCGCCGGCGTCGATATCAACCTGAGATCGATCGCCTTTGAGGTGCCCTCGCCTCGCCTCCGCCTGATCGGTGAGGCAGTGATGTCGGACAAGGAATTCACCGCGTTCACCGCTCGCTTGAACTCGGTGCGTCGTTCGACGAACCGCTGACCGGCTCACACGCGGCTCTTGCGTCCTTCCCAGAACGGCTTGCGCAACTCGCGCTTCAATATCTTGCCTGAGCCTGTGCGCGGGATTTCGTTCATGAACGAATAAGAGCGCGGCACCTTGTAGCCGGCCAGATGCTCGCGCGCGAAAGCTTCGATCTGTTGCTTGGTGAGCTTCGCCCCGGGCCGCAACACGACGATGGCGTGCACCGCTTCGCCCCACTCGTCGTCCGGAATACCGAGCACCGCGACGTCGTTGATGTCCGGATGATGTTCGAGCGCCGCTTCGATCTCCGCTGGATAGATATTCACGCCGCCCGAGATGATCATGTCCTTCTTGCGGTCGCAAATGTAGTAGAATCCGTCCTCGTCGAAATAGGCGATGTCGCCGACGGTTTGCAGATCTTGGCGGCGATCGGCCAAGAATTTGTCGTGCGCCTTGTGGTAGGTCGAGAACACGTTGGCAGAACGCACGTAAAGCTCGCCTTCGACGTTCGGTTTCGTCACCGCCCGCCCGTTCTCGTCGAACAGCATGATCTCGACCCCCGGCGCCGGCCGCCCGCACGAGCCTGGCTTCGCCAGCTGGTGCTCAGGGCGAAGCAAGGTGTTCACGCCGAGTTCTGTCGAGCCATAAACCTCGAAAAGCGAGTCCTTCGGAAACTTCGAGAGATAAAGCTGCTTCAACGCGTACGACCAGGGCGCCGCGTTGGCCACCATGCGCTTCATCGAAGACACGTCGTATTTGTTGAAGATCGCGTCCGGCAATTGGCAGATGCGCCGGATCGGCGTCGGCGCCGAGAACGTCGTCGTCACACGATAGGTCTGAACCAGCCGCAGCCAATCTTCTTCGTCATACTTATGCTGCAACACCGCCGTGTTGCCGAGCCGATGGGCGATCGCGAGAAATCCGCCGGGGCCGGAGTGATAGAGCGGCCCAGTGGTGATGTAGATGTCATCGCGCACATAGCCGATCTCGTTCCAGAGCGCCAACGACTGCGCCGGATTGCCGAGCGTCGAGCGCACCGCACCTTTAGGCTTCCCCGTCGTTCCTGACGTGTAGATCATCGTCATCGGCTCGAGCGGCGGACCTGAGACTTCGACAGCGCTCGCCGATTGCTTCGCGAGCAGCGGCTCGACCCTCGTTTGGCCCGCGACCGGCTCACCGTCGAAGATCAGAATTTCACGCACTTTCGGCGTGTCGCGGCGGATCTTGGAAAAGAATTCGGCAAACTCGGCGTCGGCGAAGACGATCACCGCATCCGAATTGTCGACGACATACGTCGCCTCCTCCGCCGTCAGGCGGTAGTTGAGCGGGACACCGACCGCACCGATCTTGCGCACGGCATTTGTCATGGCGACGAGCCAGCACGAGTTCTGGCCACAGCTGACGACGCGATCCTTCGGTTGAACGCCAAGCTCGAGCAGCACACGCGCCAACCGGTTCGCAGTCGCTTCGAGCTCGCCGAACGTCCACTTGACGATCCGGCCGCCGGGCCGGTCGTCGATCAAAGCGATCTTGCTCCCGATTTGCGCCGCAAGATCGGTCAGAATGTCGGCCATGAACCAAGCTCACTCTTGAATAGCGGAGTGCGCAGTGTTGCCGACTGTGGGAGGGGATTGCAATGACGGCGCTAGCCGCCGAGCGCCGCGATCGCTGCTTGATAGCTTGCGAGTTGCCGCTGGACGTCGGCCGAGACCGTCGATTTGGCCGTCGTCGCCGACGCTGGCGAAGTGATCGCCTGATAGGCCGAACGGATCGCCTGTAGTGCCTGATTGAGGTTGGTCAAGGCGAGACGGGCATCGGACTGTTTGCTCAGCGATGCCGTGGTCGACAGGCCGAGGGCGAACACGTTCTTGTCCTCGTCGCTCGTGGTCGCCGGCTGTGTGCCGTCAGTGTTGTAGAGCTTGCCCGGCAAGATCCCGAGCCCTGCCAAGGCATCGAAGCTGCCGTCGCCGCGTTTCAATTCGATCACGGAGCCCGCATTCGCCTGGATCGTCAACTTATCGCCGCTCGACCCGTAGGTGACCTTCGCAGTGCCCTTGAGCGCCAGGGCGCCGGTGATGCGCACGGCCAACGAACGCAACGTTTCGCCGGCTTGTACCGTAATCTTGCGCACATTCAGCCCGTTGACTGAGAGATAGAAATAATCGCCGGCCCTCACCGTCGACCGCGCGGTGATTGCGCGCGAGGGATCGAACGACGTTGCTGTCGGCAAGCCGAGAACGTCGAGGACCGAGCCTCCGCTTGGATCGATCGAAATCGAGCGCGCGGCACCGGTGCCGGCGGCGCCCCCGTATTGATGCGCCCAGACTTGCTGGCCTGTGTCGTCCAGTTTCACGACATAAGCATTCGCCGCGCTGGGGGCGGTCCCACCGGTCAACGATCCGTTGGTCGTACCCGCAACATAGATCTCGCCGTTGTTGACCACGACATTGGCGGCGCTGTCGCTACCGCTCGTACCGATGTAGGAGACGAAGTTCGCCGAGGCGCTCGTACCGGCATCGTCGATCTTCACGACGAAACCGTCGGTTCCGCCGCCGAATGCCTGTGCGACTGTCGCCTGTCCGCCGGCGGTCAAATCGTTGTTCGATGTCGTGCCGCTGACGTAGACCGAGCCGTTGTCGACGGTCAGACCGCCCACGCTGCCCGTCCCGACGCTACCCAGGTTCAGGTCCCAGATTGACGCGCTCGTGCCGTCGTCCGGACTGTATTTGTGTACGACGGCTTCGCCGGATTCGACCGTCGCCAGAAGGACGTTTCCGTCCTGGTCGACTGTCACCGCTCGCGCACGGTCGTCGCCAGCCGTTCCGATTTGGCGGGTGTAGATGAGCGTGCCGCTCGACGACAGTTTCTGCAAATAGGCGTCGGTGCCGCCAGCGTTTGTCGCGCTCGACGTCATCACGCCTTTGGTCTGACCGGCGACGTAGAGCGAACCGTCTGCGTCGAAGGTGAGCGCGTTCGCCTGATCTTCGAGAACCGGCGCGATCTGACGCGTAAAGACCTCGTTGCCGTAGGAGTCGTATTTGGCGACAAAGCTGTCGCCGTTGCCGCCTGTCGCCGTATCGTTGAGCCGATCGGTCACCCGCCCCGCGATGGCGACATTTCCGTTCGCGTCGACGGCGACGCCAAACGCGTCGGCGGTCGTCGATGATCCGAGCAACTGGCTCCAGACCAGATGCCCGGCCGAGTCGTATTTGCGCAGGAACACATCCTTCGCGCCCTGCACGAACTCATGGTCAAGGTCGCCGGTTACGGAGCCGACGACATACGTGTTGCCTTGCGCATCGGTCGCGGAACCACGCACATCCGCAACGCCCGTCTCCGGTTCGATCTGCTGACTGAAATTCGTCGTGACCGACGAACCGGAGTCGGTAAGCTTGACCAGCTGCCCCGTTTGCGTCGCGCCGGTACCTGAAATGCCCGCAACATAGACGGCCGGCGACGTGCTCGCCGCGGAGAAGGTGACCTTCTCGGTCGCGACGCTTTGCATCGCGATGCCATAGCTTTTCGGCGAATCGGCGGTCTTGCCGTCGAAGATGTCGCGCTTGAACCGCGTCAGCACGCCGGCGGCCTGCATCTGCTGGTTCATGTAGTCGACGATGTTGTCGACGCTGAGCGTACCGCCGATCTGAGACAAGTCGATCGTGACGTCGAACGTGCCAACGCTCTTCGCCACCTTGACCGTGAAGACCTCGTTGCCGGTCAAGCCCTGGATCGCGTTGCTCGACGCGCCTTGAACGATCGCTTTGCCGTTGTAGACCGTACCGTTGCGGGCGATCGAAAGATCGCTGTCGACCTTTTGCGCCTTCGCACCGTATAGCAGCGTCAGGCTGTCGAAGCTCTGGTCGTTCAAGAACGTCTTGATTTGGTCGAGGCCGCCTTGGAAACGCCTGTCGAGCCCGTCACGCTGCCCCGACACCGTCGCGTCCTCGGCCGCCTTCTTCGCCAGCGCCTGTAGACTCATCAGTCCCGTGTAGAGCGCGAACAGCCTTTTGCTGTCCATCGATACGCCGGCTTTGTTGAAGGCGGAGTTGTTGATGTCGACGAACGACGTCGTCTGCATCGCCTGCACGAGGCGCGCCGTATCGGTGACATTCGACTTGCTCGGGTCCCACGGCGCCAGGCCGGAATCGGGCGATCGTGTCGTCGTCGCCGTTTGCGATTTCGTCGAATTCTGCGCGAGCGACAACTGCGTCTTCGCGGCGTAATAGCCGTTCAGCACGGAGAAGTCGAAGGTGTTCGAACCGAGTATGCCGCTCATGCTCCGAAATATGCAGCGCGCGTCGTTAAGGTCGCGCTACTCGGCACGCCTCGTTAACCCGAAACTAACCCTGTCTTAGCGGCAATTTCAGGGCTCGAAACGAAAGTTCGCCCGCCCGGCTGAGTGTCAACAGCACGACCCGGCGTCGCGCCTTCTTCGCGCCGGCAATCTTGGCGTTGAGATCTTGCGCGGTTTTGATGGGCTCCTGCCCGATCTCCACGATGACGTCGCCGGGGCGAATGTCGTTCTCCGAGGCTGCTGTATTGCGATCGACCGCCACGACCAAGAGCCCGTCGGTCGCCATCGGCACGCGGTAGCGGGCACGAATTTCTGGCGTCAAAGCCGAGAGCTTGAGGCCGAGGCTGGTCGGCTGCGGCTTCGGCGCCGGTCCCGCGGGGCGCGTCTGCGCCACGGCCGTGCGTTCGTGTTGCTCGCGGCTCGCGACCTTTACGTTGAACGAGAGTTTCTTGCCGCGGCGGAGGACGTTTACCGGCACCGTGCGCCCGATCTTCGTCTCGACCACGTAGCGCTGTATCTGGCGATCGTCGGCCACGTCCTTGCCGTCGAACTTGACGATGATGTCGCCCCGCTTGAGGCCGCCGACGGCGGATGGGCCGCCAACGGTCACGTCCTGTACCAGCGCTCCGTGCGCGCCATCCGCCAATAGGCCCGACGCGATGTCGTCCGTCAGGCCTTGCACGTTGACACCGATCCAACCCCGCCGCGTCTGTCCGTATTCGCGCAGCTGCGCCACCACTTTGGCGACCGTGTTCGCGGGGATGGCGAACCCGATGCCGATCGAGCCGCCCGACGGTGAGATGATGGCAGCGTTCACGCCGATGACGCGTCCGTCCATATCGAACAGCGGCCCGCCTGAGTTTCCGCGATTGATCGCTGCGTCCGTTTGAATGAAGTCGTCGTAGATTTCCGCCGCCAGTTCGCGGTTGCGGGCGCTGATGATGCCGGCCGTCACGGATCCGCCGAGGCCGAACGGATTGCCGATCGCTAGCACCCAATCGCCGACCTTCGCCGTGTCTGAATCGCCGAAGCTGACGGCGATCAACGGCCGCCTCGGCTTGATGCGCAGCAACGCGATGTCCGTCTTCGGATCGCGCCCGATCACCTCCGCGGGAAGCCGCGACCCATCGGCGAGGCCTACCGTGATCTCGACCGCGTCCGTGATGACGTGATTGTTGGTGACGATGATGCCGGAGGCATCGATGATGAAACCGGAGCCCAGCGATTGCACGCGCTGCGGCGTCTTTCCGCCGAAGGAACGCAGCACCCTTTCGAGCGGCGATCCCGGCGGCGCTGTGAAGTCGAGCGAGCCGTCGGGCGCCTTGTCGGCTGAGAGCGTCGCGATGTTGACGACCGCCGGCGACAAGCGTTCCGCAAGACCCGAGAAACTGTCGGGCGCGTTGCGCGCTTGCGCGGCGGACAACGAGAGAGCCGCGACCAACACCGCGGCGAGAAACCGGATCACGCCCACCCCTTCAAGGCCGGTACCCCGCGCACCGGCCGAACAGAATTCAGTGGCTCTAGATCAACGATTTTGTCCTTAACAAAAAGTTACTGGTGGCCCCCACTCTGGCCGCGTTGGAAATATTTGAAGAAAGGATTGTCCGGCGACATCACGACGGTCGTGTTCTGTCCGGTCATCGATGCCTCATACGCCTTGAGGGAGCGGTAGAACTCGAAGAACTGAGGATCCTTGCTGAAGGCCTCGGAGAGAATTCTGTTACGTTCCGCCTCGCCTTCGCCGCGCAGGATATCGGACTTCCGCGTCGCGTCCGCCTTGATGACGGTCGCCTGCTTGTCCGCGTCCGCCGTGATCTTGAGCGCGTCTTCGTCGCCTTGCGCGCGATAGCCTTCGGCCTCTTGCTGGCGCTCGGCCTGCATGCGCTTGAAAACGGCGGTCTGGTTCTCCGTCGGAAGGTCGGCGCGACGAATGCGAACGTCGACGATTTCGACGCCGAAGTCGTTGGCCCCTTCCTGCATGCCGTCGCGGATCTCCCGCATCAATTTCTCGCGATCGGCCGACAGCAACACGCTAAAGTCCTGGCGCCCCAACACGCGGCGCAGGCTCGAGTTCATCAGCGTCGCCAAACGCTGTTGCGCGGCTTCGTCGGTGGTCGCCGATTGATAGTATCTGACCGGATCGGCGATGCGGTAGCGCGCGAACGAGTCGACGTCGATCCGCTTCTTGTCCAGCGTCGTCACGCCGACCGGATCGCTCATCTCGAGCGATAAGATGCGCTTGTCGAAATAGCGCACGGTTTGCGTGAACGGCATGATGAACATCAGCCCCGGATCCTTGACGACGCGGACCAAGGCGCCGAACTGCAGCACGATCGCCTGCTGCGTCTGCGTGACGACGGCCATGCTCAAATATCCGATGAACGCGGCGATCACGACGACGACGGCGACCGGCGCAAGCCAAGTGGCTCTCATTGGTTGCCTCCGTTCGGTGCGACGGTGACGTTGGGCGGCTGCGTGCCTCGAAGCTGCGGAAGATAGGGCAGCACCACCGGCGCGGCCGTATTTCCGCCTTGCAGGATGACCTTGTTGGTCGCGGCCAAGACGCGCTGCATCATCTCGAGATACATGCGCTCGCGCGTCACTTCCTTGTTGGTGCGGTATTGCTCGTACACGGATAGGAAGCGCTGCGCTTCACCCGTCGCCTCCGCGACTTGCTGCGCCTTGTAGGCCTCGGCGTCCTGAATGATCTTGGCTGCCTCGCCGCGTGCCTTCGGCACCACCGTATTCAGGTAGCGCTTGGCTTCCTGCTGCTTGCGCTCGCGGTCGGCTTTCGCCGCGTTCACATCGCGCATGGCGGCGAGAACTTCGGCAGGCACGTCGACGCGTTGCACGTTCACGTTCGCGATGATCACGCCCGCCTTATAGGAATCGAGCGCCGACTGCATGATCTTGTGGACCTTTTCCTCCAGATCGCCGCGGCCGCCCGTCTGCAGAATATCCACCTTGGCCTGACCGACCGCCTCGCGCATGGCGCTTTCGGCGACGGCGCGGATCGTCTCTTCGACGTTGTCGACCTGGAATTCGTATTGCGCGGCATCGCGCACGCGCCAGAACACGCTGAAGTCGATGTCGATGATGTTCTCGTCGCCCGTCAGCATCAGACTTTCGTTCGGCACATTCGTCGGCGGCGCCGTCGGATCGTCAGGATCGGCTTTGAAGCCGATATTGATCTGCTGCAGCTTCATGCTCGGCCTGAGCACGATTTCGATCGGCTGCGGCAAGCGGATATGGATGCCCGGGTCGAGGATCTCGACGAACTTGCCGAAACGCAGCACCACGCCGCGCTCTTGTTGCTGGATGAAATAAACGCCGGTCAGCAGCCAAATCACCGCCATGCCGCCGATGATCAGCGCAAGGACGATCAGCACGGGCGAATGATTCGGAAACCAGCCCTTGAGCCGCTCCCGCCCGCGCTTCATCAGTTCTTCGAGATTGGGCGGCTGCATCCCGCCGCCACCACCGCCGCCGCCGCCGCGATTACCGCCGCCAGGGCCCTGCCCCCAAGGCCCGCGACCGCCACCGCCGCCGCCTTGCTGCCAGCCGCCTTTTTCGTTCCAGGGCATCAATCCCTCGCTGACTCGTGTCTGTATGAAGTTAAAGGCGCAAACAACTTAACGACTCGTTGCGCATGCGCTCGGCTGTCACCCGCCAGGCTTGGCCGACAGCACGTTGTGGAAGTACCGATACGGCGCGGTTATATGTCCACGCGAGTTTCCCACGCAATGCATTGCTATGTGGACCCTCCTGGGGTCCGGTCAAGGCATGCACCTCAAAAGAGCCCCAGGATATGGCGATAGCGACCACAGAAGACGTTTTGGCGGCCCTTCGCGGCATCAATGACGGCGACAGCGACGTCGTCAGCCGCGGCCTCATTCAGGGTCTTGCTGTCAAAAACGGCCACGTCAGCTTCGCGCTGGAGGTCGATCCGCAAGAAGGACGCGCCAAGGAGCCGCTGCGTATGGCTTGCGAGCGGGCCGTCCTGGCGCTCCCGGGCGTGCGTTCGGTCACCGCGGTTCTGACAGCCCATCGCGATTCGCACACGCACAATCACCGGCCGCAGCGCGCAAGCCTCAACGCTCAAATGCGCACGGCCGGATCACCGCAAGCCGGCCCGCGCCCGCAAGGCCCTGAGGGCGTCGGTGCCATCGTCGCCGTTGCCAGCGGCAAAGGCGGCGTCGGCAAGTCGACTGTCGCCGTCAATCTCGCGATCGCCCTCAAAGCGCTCGGCAAGCGTGTCGGCTTGCTCGATGCCGACATCTACGGCCCGTCGATCCCCCGCATGCTCGGTCTCAAGGGCAAACCTGTTTCCAAAGACGGCAAGAAGCTCGAACCGATGGAAGCTTGGGGCATCAAGGCGATTTCGATCGGCTTTCTCGTCGAGGAAGACCAGCCGATGATCTGGCGCGGACCGATGGTGATGACCGCGCTGACGCAGTTGCTCAATGATGTCGCTTGGGCGCCGCTCGACGTCCTCGTCGTCGACATGCCGCCGGGCACCGGCGATGCGCAACTGACATTGGCGCAGCGCGCCTCTCTCGCTGGCGCCGTGATCGTCTCGACCCCGCAAGACATCGCCCTCATCGACGCCCGCAAGGGTCTTGCCATGTTTCAACGCACGCAGGTGCCCGTCTTCGGCATCATCGAGAACATGAGCACATTCGTCTGTCCGCACTGCGGAAAGGAGTCGCACATCTTCGGTCACGGCGGCGCGCGCGAGACTGCGGCAAAACTTGGCACCGATTTCTTGGGCGAGATTCCGCTTCACATGGCGATTAGGGAGACCTCGGACGGCGGCGCACCGATCGCGGCAACCGATCCCGGAAGCCCGCAAGCAAAGGCATTTCTTGCCGTCGCGGAAAAAGTTCTGGCCAAGCTCGAGACGGCCGATACCCGTCCCGCGCCACGCATCATCATGGAATAGGGATTCACCGCCCTAGAGGTCGTGCACGTGCAGCCAGGGCACGCGCTCTTCCTTGAAGGCGTGCCCCGTCGGCGCGAAATCTTCAGGCTTGTCGAAGGCGCCGACGTGGAGATGTATCTCCGTCGGCCAGCGCTCGCCTTCGTACGTCAATGTCGAGCCGCATTCACCGCAGAAGCCGCGCTTGACGCCCGCCGACGAGGCAAACGTTCGCGGCCGCGCGCCTTTGAAGCGCACATGATCGCGCTCGTACCCCGCATACGCGGAGACGGGCGCGCCCGTGTGCTTACGGCAAGACTGACAGTGGCAATAGCCGGTCCACTTCGGCGTGCCGTGCGCTTCGAACGTCACCGCACCGCAAAGGCAGCGTCCGGTATGGATGATGTCGGACGTCATGCCGCGTAGTTTAGCTTCAATCCCGGCCGCGGCCAATCGGTTGCTACGAGTTTCCCGGTCGACGAGAGACAGACGTAGCCGGTCTTCATGTCCTTGCCGCCGAAGCAAATATTCGTGACGAGCGGATCGGCGAACTGCGTCTGCTCGTAGGAACCATCGTCCGGATGGATCGACGTGATGCCCCCGGCCGGGAACGAAATTGTTGCAACGCAAATGCGCCCGTTTGCTTCGACACCCAGGGAGTCGAAGAGCTGCAGCCCGGGTAGGCCGCAGACGCAGGTTCCGTGCAAGGGTCCGGTCGGCGGCGCCAGAACACCAGGTGCCGAGATATCGAACTTCATCAAGCGGCCGGCCATTGTTTGCGCGACATAGAGCGTCTTTTCGTCGGGCGACAGGCCGCAGCCGTTCGGCATGTCGATCGGAAATACGATTTCCTTGACCATCTTCCCGTCGGGCGTCGCGTAGAAGACCGCACCGCGATCGTGTAGCCGGCCGTATCCCTTGCCAAGATCCGTGAAATAGAAACCGCCTTGTTTGTCGAAGACGATGTCGTTCGGCCCGTTGAACTTGATGCCGTTGCAATCGCTATAGAGCCGCTCGGCCTTTCCCGTATTCAGATCGACTCGCTCGATACGCCCGCCGGAATAATCGTGCGGCTTGTCGCCCGGAAAGAGCAGACCGCCGACGTCGTGCCACTCGAAGCCGCCGTTGTTGCAGACATAGACGGCGCCATCGGGTCCCAGCGCCGCACCGTTCGGACCGCCGCCGAGCGTGGCGATCACCTCGCGCTTACCCTGCCCCCATACGCGCGTCAGCGTTCCGCCCGCAATTTCCACCAAGATCACGCTGCCGTCCGCCATCGCGATCGGACCTTCGGGAAACTTCAAACCGGAAGCGATTTCACGAACGGTCATGGGTGCGTCCTCCTCAGACGGATTTTTTTAATGGCGCGAAGCTTCACACCATGTCTGGCGAGATAGCAACCGCCCCGGCAATATGTTCCCGTGTGCAGGCGACCTAGAGACCCAGCATTTCGCGCAGTTCGGCAGCGCCCTCCGCACCCAGCACATATTCCAGCTCGAAGGCGCACACGTCAAAGATGGTTAGATCGCCATCTGCAACCGGGCTGCAACATTGCGGCTCGGTTTCGAACTGATCATCGTACGTGAGTTCGCCCTCGTTGAGGCAGATTGGAAAGGCTCGGCAAAAGAACGGTTTCAGCGTCTCGCCCTGGGCCATCTTGCCTTCGGCGATCTGCAGCACGCACAAACCCTTTGCGTTCAGAAAGACGCAGCGGTCGTTGTGCGTACGCGTCGTCACCGCATGACCCGACGGAAAGTCAGCGTCGTCGATAAAATCTTCGAACCAGCGCGCGGTATCGTGCTCTTGGTCGCGGTCCATCAGCGAGCGCACGAGATCGGCGTTTTCGAGAACGCGATCCCGTTCACCGAGATCAATATCGGCGCCGCCGCCACAGCACTCGGCCCGGCAGCTGGACATCGAACAGCCGGCGCGAAAACGCACCTCCAGCAGTTCGTCGCTCACCCTCAATTCGGAGATATGCTTCAGCCGATGCTTTCGCAGTATTCGCTCATCGCTCATGCGACACCCTACCTACCCATTTTTTGCAGGCAGGCAAGGTGTCGCGATTCGGGAACATACGAAAGGGGCGCGCGTCTTATCGGTTAGGCGCCGCGCGCCACTTCGACTTTCGTGATCACACGCTCGTTCCATGACGAGTCGTAGTATGTGACGCGCACGTGCTCACCATCGCGCAGATGACCGCCCCAGAGTTGGGTTGCGTTGTATCCCGGCTTGAGCAGGCCATAGTCGTACGAGAACTGCTGACCGCCAAGCTGGAACGCCTCAACCGGCTGTCCGCGCTGCGCCCCGGCGAAATTTGAAACGGTTCCCTCCGCCACTTGGACCCGTCCGTTGATCACAGCGCGGGCAACTTCCACATATTGCACGACGGCACTCGAGATGAGCGCACCGACGACGGCCGCGATTCCTAGAAATGTGATGAAAGCCCAACGCGTCCGGCCCGCCCTGCGAAAGCGCAATGGAACAGCGACGGCAAATCCGATGATCGTCGCAATCATCACCCATGCTTGCCATCCGAACGGCAACCGTGTCGCGAAGTCGAAGACTGTTGTGTAATCGCCCATGCTCGAGCCTCTTTTTTTTGAGTTTGTTTTTGCGAATGAACGCCGCGATGTCGAACCAAACGCGCGCGATGATGCGCGCGTTCTTCAAACACGCAATGGTGTTATCTCGCATGTGCGTCTGGCGCGTGCGCAATCACGCACGCTTTTGCGGCAACACAGATTGTTCGTTGTCAAAAAACTGAATCGCTTCTAGCGCGCGCGATCGAGTTCAACGATGTCGAACGTCAGACCCGAACGCGATGTTCGAGCGGCAACACGTTGTGTCGCTTGCCATTCTCGCTCATCTATAGCCGGAAAATGCACATCGCCATCGAACGTTTTGTGCACGCGCGTAACGTAGATTCGATCTGCTCGTTTCATCGCCTCGGCATAAATTTGGGCACCGCCGAGCACTGCGATCTCATCCGGTTTCTGGTGCATCGCAACAGCAATTGCCTCGTCGAACGACGACGCGACGGTAGCGCCAGGTGCTTTGTAGTCAGGATTGCGCGTTACGACGATGTTGATTCGCCCCGGCAGCGGTTTCTTCGGCAGGCTCTCCCAAGTCTTTCGCCCCATGATGCAGGGCTTGCCCATAGTGATCTCGCGAAACCACGTCATGTCTTCGGGTATCCGCCAAGGCAGCGAACCGTCTTTGCCGATCACGCGGTTCTCCGCCATGGCGACGACAAGGGCGATCCGAGCCGCGCTCATTCGCGCGCTGCCAGATTACGCAACGCCGCGTCGCTGAGCCTGAAGATGGTCCACTCGTCCATCGGCTTGGCGCCGAGCGACTTGTAGAACGCGATCGACGGTTCGTTCCAATCGAGCACCGACCACTCGACGCGCGAACAGTTCTCGGCCACCGCTCGCTTCGCCAAGTTCACCAACAGCGCTTTGCCGATGCCTTGTCCCCGAAATTCCGGCCGGACAAACAGATCCTCGAGATAGATTCCGTGCCGCCCGCGAAACGTCGAATAGTTGTAGAACCAAAGCGCGAACCCGGCCGGCTTGCCGCCTGCCTCCGCGATGTCGCAGAACACGCGCGGGCTCGGCCCGAACAAGTCGCGCTCGATATCGTTGGCCGTCGCATCCACTTCATCGAGCAGCCGCTCGTACGCGGCGAGCTCCCGGATGAGGGCGAAGATCAGATCGCGGTCGGAAGGCTTTGCAGTGCGGGTCGAAAAGCCGCCACTCACACCGCCACCGGCGCCGCGATATGCGGGTGTGCTTGATAGCCTTCGAGCCGGAAGTCCTCGAACTTGAAATCGAAGATATTTTTCACGGCCGAATTGAGATGCATCCGGGGCAGCTGATAGGGCGCGCGCGAAAGCTGCAGCTCGGCTTGCTCAAGATGATTGAGATAGAGGTGCGCGTCTCCGAACGTGTGCACGAAGTCGCCGGCTTTGAGCCCGGTCACCTGCGCCACCATCATCAGTAGCAACGCGTAGCTTGCAATGTTGAACGGCACACCGAGAAAGATGTCCGCGGAACGCTGATAGAGCTGGCACGAGAGCTGCCCATTCGCGACATAGAATTGGAACAGGCAGTGGCACGGCGGCAGTGCCATCTTCTCGATTTCAGCCGGATTCCACGCTGACACGATCAACCGCCTGGAGTCCGGATTGCGCTTGATCTCGCCGATGATCTTGCCGATCTGATCGATTGCCTCGCCGTCTTGGCTCGGCCACGACCGCCACTGCGCGCCGTAAACAGGTCCGAGGTCCCCACGCTCGTCCGCCCACTCGTCCCAGATGCGGACCCCGTGCTCCTTGAGGTAGCCGATGTTCGTGTCGCCCTTCAGGAACCAGAGCAGCTCGTGAATGATGGACTTGAGATGCAGCTTCTTCGTCGTCAGCAGTGGGAAGCCTTCGCTGAGGTCGAAGCGCAATTGATGGCCGAAGATCGAGAGCGTTCCGGTCCCGGTCCGGTCGCCCTTTTTCACCCCGTGCCGAAGCACGTGCTCCATCAAGTCGAGATACTGGCGCATGGCCTCTGCTCACGCTGATTCCGCGGCACCTTAACCCTCCGGCCGGGACCGCTAAAGCGCTACAACTTTTAACCCACAGCGCCTATATAAGAGCTGCCGGCTTGCCGGCTATGGCGATAAACGCGCGTGTAATAAGCGGATCGGACCCGGGGGCGGTACCCGGCGCCTCCACCAACTGAGCATCCAGGGACATCGCGCCGGGTGCTTAGCTGTGGGGGCGAACTAGGATCGACGAACGTGTAAAGACGTTGCTTTCGCTCGGTATGGTATCCGCCGTTATCGGGCTGTCTGTTTAGGTGCCAACGACAATGAAATGGCCCTCGCTGCCTAATAGGTAAGCGCGGCTCGGAGGGGCGCCGGGCAACAGAAGCCCCTCCACCTAATCTCCATGTTTCCGGGCTAACACGCGCAACGACGCGGTTTCCGGCAAGAGCTTTTTGAAGACCAGAAAACCGGTCGCCCCGCTCACCATGCAGAGCGCGCCGCCGAGCGCGACCGTTTCGGGCACGCCGATCTGATGGGAAACCCAGCCCGCCGTCAGCGCGCCGAAGGGCAAAATTCCCATGAAGCACATCACGTAATACGCCATCACGCGCCCACGCATCGCGTCGTCCACCAGGGTTTGGATCAGCGTGTTTGTCGAAATTCCCTGCGCCATCAATCCGAAACCGGCCGGCATCAGCAGCCCGACCGAGAGCCCAAAGACGGTCGATTGAGAGAAGGCGATCAAAAACAACCCGAACCAGGCCGCCGCCGCGAAGGGAATGTAAGGTAGCCACTTTTGCGGTAGGCGGCTCAAGGTCAGCGCGCCAATCAGGGCGCCGGCACCGACACCCGCCATCAAGAACCCATAGGCATCGGGCCCGCCTTTCAGAATATCGCGCGCAAAGACCGGCATCAGCGTCAGATACGGTGCGCCGAAGAAGCTCGAGCCCGCCAGCAGAATCAACAGCAGCCTGATCGACGAGTGCGTCGAGGCGTAGCGGAACCCTTCGCGCAGATCGGTCAGCGGATGGCTGGGCGCCCGTAGAGCCGGAGCCGTCAATCGCATCAACGCCAGTCCGCCGATGACCCCAAGATACGAAATGCCATTCAGCGCAAAGCACCATCCCTCGCCGATGATGCCGACGACGATACCCGCGATGCTGGGTCCGGCAAGGCGGGCGCCGTTGAACATCACCGAATTGAGCGCGATCGCGCGTGGCAAATCCGGGCGGCCCACCATCTCGACCGTGAACGACTGCCGCGTCGGAATATCGAACGAGTTGGCGATTCCGAAGCAGAACGCCAGCCCGATGATCTCCCAGATCTGCACTTGATGCGTCAGGGTCAGGGTCGAAAGCACGAAGGCGAACGACATCATCGACGTTTGTGTAATGAACAAGATGCGCCGCCGGTTGGCACGATCGGCAATGACGCCGGCGAAAGGCGAAATGAAGAAAACCGGCGCTTGCTGGGCGAAACTGACGAGGCCGAGCAACAACGGCGAGCCGGTCAATCGATAGACCAGCCACGACAGCGCGATCGCCTGCATCCAAAAACCGATGAGCGAGATGCCCTGACCGAAGAAATAGAGCCGGTAATTGCGGTGCTGAAATACGCTGAGAAGCGACCCGCGCACGGGCGCTGGAGCGGCTGGAGCCTCGGCGTCCGGGACGCCGCTATCGATATTGGTCGTACTGTTCAACGCCGGGCGACAATAGGGTGGTGCCGCGGCCAAGAAAAGGGCGCCGCGCGTGACGCGGCGCCGCACATTTCGAACGATCGTCCTAGCTCAGCGCTTTGCCAGCAAGTCGCGAATTTCGGTGAGCAAGACGATATCCGGCGCGGGCGGCGCGGCCGGCGGCGTCGGATCGGCGGCTTGCTTGCGCTTCAGCGAGTTGATCCAGCGCACGATCAGGAAGATCGAGAAGGCGACGATCAGGAAATTGATGATGGCGTTGAGGAACTTGCCGTAGCCGATGACCGCGTGGCCGCCTTCCTGTGCCGCCTTCAGTGTTTCGAACGTCGCAAGGGCCTTCGGATCTGCGGCGCCCCCTGCAGCCTCTGTCGCCTTGGCCGACAAATGCGTGAGGTCGATGTAATAATTCGAGAAGTCGACGCCGCCCATTGCCCATCCGATCGGCGGCATCACCACGTCGTTCACGAGCGAGGTGACGATCGCCGTAAACGCGGCACCAATAATGATGCCGACGGCGAGATCGACGACATTTCCCTTGATCGCGAACTCACGAAATTCCTTCCACATAGGCCTGGCCCCTCCTGAAATGCCCTTTGAACAGGCGCGAATCGTTGGTCCGAGGCTCTCAACATACTCCGGCACCGCCAGGTCCGGCCATCGACCCAGCCTTGCATCGAACCTTCGCAAGTGCTCCGAATTGCCGATCCAACGCTATTGCATCTGAGGCTTTCGATGTCCCGTTCACCCGCCCCGCTTTTCACGCCCTTCAAGCTCAAGGGTCTGACCTTGCCAAACCGCATCGTCATGGCACCGATGACCCGCTCGCGCTCGCCGTCGCAAATACCGGGCGAGGACGTAGCCGCCTACTACCGCCGCCGCGCCGAGGGCGGCGTCGGGCTCATCATCACCGAGGGGACGGCGCCTGCGCACCCCGTTGCCCTCAACGATCACAACGTGCCGAACTTCCATGGCGACGAGGCGCTCGCCGGTTGGGCCAAGGTGCTGAAAGAAGTGAAGAAGGCCGGCGGCCATATCATGCCGCAACTCTGGCACACCGGCTTGATGCGTAAGCCCGGACAAGGGCCGAATGCTCATCTCCCCGGCATGGGGCCCTCGGGTCTTGCCCGTCCGGGCAAGAAGGTCGGCGAGCCGATGACGGCCCAGGAGATCGACGAAGTTATCGAGGGCTACGCGATCTCTTCGCGTCACGCCAAGGAACTCGGCTTCGACGGCGTCGAGATTCACGGCGCCCACGGCTACATCGTCGATCAATTCTTCTGGGACGGAACGAACGAACGCGACGACGTATACGGCGGCGACATGATTAAGCGGACCAAGTTCGCGACTGACGTCATACGCGCCGTTCGCGCCGCCGTCGGCCCCGACTTTCCCGTCATCCTGCGTTGGTCGCAGTGGAAGCAGCAGGACTTCACCGTCAAGCTGGCGCCGACGCCGCAAGCGCTCGAAAAATTCCTCGAGCCGCTCACCGCCGCTGGCGTTGATTGCTTCCACTGCTCGACGCGCCGCTTCTGGGAGCCGGAGTTCGAGGGTTCGACCCTCAATCTCGCGGGCTGGACGAAGAAGCTCACGGGCCTGCCGACGATCACTGTCGGCTCCGTCGGACTCAACGAAGACTTCATCACCACATTCGCCGGCAAGGCGTCGGAGGTCGCAACGCTCGACCACTTGATCGAGATGTTCGAACGGGGTGAATTCGATCTCGTCGCCGTCGGCCGCGCGCTGATCGTCAATCCGAATTGGGCCAACATGGTCAAGGCCGGGAAGCATGAGGAATTGGTGCCCTATCATCCGGAGGCGCTGGCAAAAGCATTGCACTAGCGCAGTCCCGACGTGAGCGGCGACATTCCCGATAGCGCCGTTGCTCTGGCGCAGGCCATTCGAACCAAGCGCATCTCGTGCGTCGAGGTGATGACGGCGACGCTGGATCGGATCGAGCGCGTGAATCCGAAGGTCAATGCCATCGTCGCAATGCGACCGCGTGAGGCCTTGCTAGCTGAAGCGCGTGCGCGAGACGACGATATCGCGCACGACAGATATCGTGGAGCGCTGCACGGCTTCCCGCAGTCGGTCAAAGACCTGGAGGCAATGCGCGATCTGCCCACCTCCATGGGCTTCGCGCCGTTCCGCAACGTCGTTGCACCCGCTGACAGCATCATGGTCGAGCGCATGCGCAACAACGGCGCCATCTTCATTGGTCGAACCAACACGCCCGAGTTCGGCTTGGGCTCACACACCTTCAACAAGCTCCACGGCGCGACGCGCAACGCCTACGATCTTTCGAAGAGCGCCGGGGGATCGAGCGGCGGCGCGGCGGTCGCCCTCGCGCTGCGCCTGCTGCCCGTCGCCGACGGAAGCGACTACGGCGGAAGCCTTCGCAATCCTGCCGGCTGGAACAATATCTTCGCGCTTCGGCCGAGCATCGGCCGCATCCCGTCCGTCGCGCGCGGCGGCGACGTCTGGCTGCCGTCGATGGGCGTTGCCGGCCCGATGGCGCGCAATATCGCCGACCTCGCTTTGCTGTTCGCGGTTCAAGCGGGCTACGACGATCGCGCGCCGCTGTCGATCGACGCACCGCTCGATCTTGAGGGACTTGATCGCCGCGACCTGCGCGGCGCGCCCATTGCGTGGAGCGGCGACATGGGCGGCTATCTTCCGTTCGAGGCCGGCGTCCTCGATACCTGCCGGAACGCGCTGAAAGTCTTCGCCGACATCGGCTGCATCGTTGAAGAAGCAAACCCCGACTTTCCGATCGACACGGTCTGGCGCGCCTGGCTCGTCCTGCGCGCTTGGCAAGCCGGCAGTGGCCTTCTGCCGATCTACAACAACCCGGCATGGCGACAGCACATGAAGCCCGAAGCCGTATTTGAAGTGGAGCAAGGCGCCAAGCTCAGCGCGTTCGACATCTCGACGGCCTCCGCCATCCGCTCGCAATGGTACGAAGCGGTCCGCCAATTCCTGACGCGCTACGACTATTGGATACTGCCGACGGCGCAGCTCTTCCCCTTCGACGTCGATCTCGATTGGCCGAAGGAAATCGCCGGCCACACCATGACCACCTATCACGAGTGGATGAAGGTGGTTTTACCGGTCACAATGTCCGGCTGCCCCACCCTCGCTGTCCCCGCCGGCTTCGGCCCCACCGGACTTCCGATTGGGCTCCAAATCGTGGCGCCCAATCACCGCGAGCGCGCCTGCCTGGAGCTTGGTCTCTCCTATGAGCAGCGCGCGCCGTGGCTGTCGAAGCGCCCGCCGCTCATCGACCAAGCTCGCACGAGCTGACGCCCGTCCACTGCGCGGGCTCGTGCCCATAGATCACATTCACGTTCGGTATCGCATCGGCCAACGCATGCAGCCGCGCGATTGAGGCTTGCGCTGCCGACTTATCGACCGTCGCCCCGGGCGCGATGCCGAGCTCGAAGTCGGCGGCAAGGTGCGCGGCGTCGAACGTAAGCAGCGTCGGCCGCGGACGCGTATTGACAAGCATCGACATTTCGCCGCGCGTATGTCCCGGCGTCGGGATGAGCCACAGCGACCCGTCGCCGAAGAAATCCGCAGCCTGACCGACGGCCGGCATACTCTGCAGGCGCGAGTTGATCGTGACGACGGTCATGTCACGGCCCAACATCTCGGCCTCATAGCCCAGCACCGGTCGCCATACGCTTTGCACGTCTTCGATCTCTTCGCGCGTCGTTGCGATCTTCGGCGCGCCAAGCCGCAACAGGTTTTCAAGTCCGCTCGCATGGTCGCCGTGGAAATGCGACATCACGATCCATGAGATGTCCTGAACTCCAAGTCCGCGAGCGCCGAGCCGCGAAACCACATCCGATCCCGCCGAATTGCGGCACGGCACCCAATAGAGCGGCTCCGTGCCGTAAGCGCAGTCGCCGCTGCGCAAGCCCGTGTCGAGGAGCACGCGCCCGCGCGTCGGATGCTCGAGCAGATAGGAGATCGACGGCACCCAAAGCTTGCGCTTCAAATTCGCCGGCGTTCGCGGGTCGTTGGGGTCGATCAAGATCTCCGGCCCGGCCTCGACCCAACCCGTCACGAAGCCCGTCAGCTTTACGACCGGCGCGCGTGCCAACACCTCAGTCCAAGCGCTCGGGGCCGCGTCGAGAGGCGGGCCGAGGTTGGACACGCTTACATTGCCGATCGTTCCAAGCGCCGAAATCCAAAACGCGGCGATGGCCGCCACGACAAGTCCGATCAACCCGAATAGAGCCCGCAACATCTCTTCACCTCCGTCTTTTCCGTACGAAGAACTAGAAAGACGGCCGGCGTTATAGAAATGCATACTTCATATTGATAGTATGCGTTTTTGATATGCGCGCGTTACGCCTCGAATCGATCGACCTGAATCTGCTGCTGGCCCTCCACTGGCTGCTCGAAGAGCAGAACGTGACAGCGGCCGCCACAAAGCTCTCGCTCTCACAGCCGGCGATGAGCCGCGCCTTGTCGCGTTTGCGCGATCTTCTGGACGACGCCTTGTTCGTGCAAACCGGGCGGCGCATGTTGCCGACGCCCTATGCCGAAAGTTTGCGCCCGGCCCTTGCGGACGCGATCGAGCGTCTGCGGACGACGTTGCGCCCGCGCGACGATTTCACGCCCGTGAGGGCCACGGGCTCGTTCCGCATCGCCTGCAACGATTACCTGGCTCTCGTTCTCGCGCGCGCTTGGCAGCGCTCGGTGAGATCGATCGCCCCCGGCCTCGATCTCGAGATCTCGACGCTCGATCCCGGCACGTTTCAGCGTTTGATGAGCGGCGCCGTCGACCTGGTCGTGATGCCGGATGTCGGTATCGCCAATTTGCCGAGGACGCTCGACGTCGAACAATTCGTTCGCCGTCCGCTGCTCGAGGAAGATTTCGCCTGCGTCGCCCGCCGCGGCCACCCCGCCGCCGGCAAACGTTTGACCGCCAAACAATTCGCGGCGCTGGATCACATTCTGGTCTCGCCGAGCGGCCAAGGCCTGGGCGTCGTCGATAGACTCTTGAAAGAACACGGCGCTGAGCGCCGCATCGTCTATCGCGTGCAAAATTTTCTCGCGGCGCAGCAGATTCTGAACTTCACCGATTGCGTCGCCGTGTTGCCGCGCCGCCTAGTCGACGCATCGAACCCCAAACCCGCGAAGATCAAAGCGCCCTTCGACATTCCCGGCTTCAAGGTGATCTCGGCCTGGCATCCCTTGCGCACCAACGACGCGCTTCATCGTTGGGCGCGCGAGCAATTGGCAAAGGCGCTGCAATAACTCTATTTGCGCCCCTTGGTGTCGAGCCAAACTTTCAGCCGGTCGAGCTTTTCGATCAGATCGTTAATGTCGGCTTCGCTCCACGGCTCGAACATTTCTCGAAACACCGGAACAAGCGCCGATATCGCCTTACCGTGCGTTTCGACGCCCTTGGGCGTCAGGTACAAGAGCTTTGAGCGAGCATCGTCGGGCGCCGCCACCGCGCGCAGCAGCTTCTTCGTTAGCATCTTCTGAATGGTCTTTGTAATACCAGGTTGCGGCTGCTGCATCGCCGACGCCACACGCATCACGGTTTGTGGCTCCTCCGGCCGGTGGCTGAAGTGAACCAGCAGCACGAATTGAGGATAAGGCAGCTTTAGTGGCGCAAGCGCGCGCGTGATCCGCGTCGTCGACAGCTGATCGATAATGCCGATCCAAGTCAGGATCTTGGTGCTGAGGCGGATGTCCGATTCGGTGAGCCGAGCCATAAGATGAATGCGTCACGCCCGAATGATGTCGTCAAGGGCGCGCCGTGGCGACGGCTCGGCCGGCGACGCGTGCCCGGCCCTGAAGAACATCTGCACGGTCGCGCTCTCCGCCACGCCGACGGCGCGCTTATGCTCGGCCAGCACGGGAAGCATCTCGGGAAACTCCTGCAGCGCCTGACTCAGCGGTTGGATCGCAAGACCCAACGCCGTCGCCTTGAGGTTTGTCCGCACATAGGCCGCGCCCGCAGCCAATTGTGCGCGTCGGTCGTTTCCCGCCGTCGAGAGCCAAGCGAACGCCGGCGTGTGTGCAAGCTCCGGATTGATGAAGTCGAAAGCTTGCCGGCGCGCCAGTTGATCGCCGGCGAGCGCCTTCTCGCGGGTGAACAGGCCAAGTCTGTTCATTGCCCAGAAGAATGGACCATGGAAAGACAAGCCGTCGCGATGCCGCAGAATCTCGTCAGCCGTGATGCGATAGACCCGAACGCTTTCGAAATAGGTCGCGTCCTTTCCCATCTCGATATCCCAGGCTTTCTTGGCGATCGCACGCAGTTGCTGCATGCGCGACGGCGCGTTGGTCCATCCGAATGTCACCGGCAAATCGGCGACAGCACCGTGCAGCCCATCCGCATCCGCAGCGGTGACAGGCAGATCGTCGTACGTCGCCCGGTTCGTTCTCCGCTTCAGAACCTGCGCGAACAGCGGATCGCGAACGACACTCGGATCCGCTACGAAGACGACGCGGCAAATCGGTTGATCGCCGACCGCTCCCGCGGGCCAATCGCCGGACGGAAAGGCAACGATTTCGGCACGATATCCCTGCTCGGCCGCCGCCATTCGCAACAACTCTAGGAATGCGCCGCACCCGATAGTGATCTGGCGCGAATAGGGATCGGTTTCCGGCAGCAGCCTAGTCCGATCGCAGAAGAACGTGATCGCATTCGCTTCGCGCAAATCGGCGATCCACGGCTGCCTGTTGTGCGGGTTCGGTGCCAGCAATGCATAGGACAGCGCCCGCACGCGTGGATCGCGGAGGTTCGGCGCAGGACCGTTCCAAGCTTCGACCGCCTGCGGCGGCATTTGATCGACCTGGCTGAGCGCCACGCCGCCCGCTGCGACGACGACAGCCGACGTTCCAAGAATGCCGATGAAAGCGCGCCGCGTGACCATTTCCATCTCCGTCATCATAATTCCAAAGAATATATATACATGCCAAGGAATGTTGTAAAGGCCGTAGCTTGCCTTGAGCGCCCCGTCGTCGCGGCGTAAAACCGCCAAAACGAGGGACCGCCGCCGATGCTGAAGCTCTACCATTGCAAGAATGCACGTTCGTTGCGGCCGCTCTGGATGCTGGAGGAGCTGGAGCTGCCTTACGAGTTGGTCGTGCTCCCCTTCCCGCCGCGAGCCTTCGCCAAGGAATATCTGGGCATCAACCCGCTCGGCACCGTGCCGTGCTTCTTCGACGGCGACGTGCGCATGACCGAGTCGTCCGCCATCTGCCAGTATCTCGTGGACAAATTCGGCGCCGCTCAAGGCAAGCAGCATCTAGGCGTCACGCCGTCGGAACGCGCCTACGGCGCCTACCTGAATTGGCTTTATTTCTCCGACGCGACCCTCACCTTTCCGCAGACGATCGTGCTGCGCTATTCGCAGCTCGAGCCCGAGGCGCGGCGCCTTCCGCAAGCGGCTACCGATTATCGTGCATGGTTCTATGGCCGGCTGCGCGCCGTAACGGCTGCCGTCAGCGAGCACGAATATTTGTGCGCCGACCGCTTCACCGCCGCCGACATCGCGGTCGGCTACGGTTTGTTCCTGGCAACGCAAATCGGTATCGACAGCGACTTCCCGCCGCCCGTTCGAGAATATCTTGATCGCCTGATGGCACGCCCCGCATTCAAGCGCGCCGCGGAAAAGTAGGCGCTTTCGGCCCAGTTGACTTGTCGCGCTCGACTTTTAGTCTTGAAGCCATGGCAGGAAGAGACTTCATCGGCTACGCCGAATTGACCGACCGGGCTCTGCGCGGCGTCGTTCGCGACGTGCTGCTCATCGTTGCCAAGAAGGGGCTACTCGGCTCGCACCATTTCTACATCGCTTTCGACACCCGTCACCCAGGCGTGCGAATCTCCGATGCGTTGCGTGAGCAATATCCCTTCGAGATGGCGATCGTCCTGCAGCATCAGTTCTGGGATCTGCAGGTGACGGAGCACGATTTCGAGGTGACGCTCTCGTTCAACAAGATTCCTGAGACGATTCGCGTTCCCTTCCTGGCAATCAGGGGATTTCGTGATCCGTCGGTCGAATTCGGTTTCCAATTCCAATCGCCACCGCCCCACCCAGGAACCGCCATCGCCACGAAATCGGAAACCCCGTTGCCCGCGCCGATCGAGGAAGAGGAAAAGGTGGCTGAGGTCCCGCGCGAAGAACCCGGCCAGGTCGTCAGCCTCGACGCATTCCGCAAGAAATAGCAACCAGACTTCGGACGTCAGATATCGGATGGCAGACCTGTGCCGTTCTGATATCTGATGTCCCGTCACTGTCATCCGGCACGAGCAAACCCATGACCGCCATGCGCACCGAGACCGATACTTTCGGTCCCATCCAAGTTCCGGCGGACAAATATTGGGGTGCGCAAACGCAGCGCAGCTTGCAGAATTTCAAGATCAGCGGTGAGCGAATGCCGCTCCCGCTCGTTCACGCTTTCGGCGTCGTCAAGAAGGCGGCCGCACTCGCCAACATGAAACTCAAGGATCTTGATCCGAAGCTCGGCGAGGCGATCACCGCTGCAGCCCAAGAAGTGATCGACGGCAAACTCGACGATCACTTCCCGCTTGTCGTGTGGCAGACGGGCTCGGGCACGCAATCCAATATGAACGCCAATGAGGTCATCTCGAACCGGGCCATCGAACTGATGGGCGGCGAAAAGGGTTCGAAGAAGCCCGTCCATCCGAACGACCACGTCAATCGCGGTCAGTCGTCGAACGACAGCTTTCCGACGGCAATGCACATCGCCACCGTGCTGCAGATTCATCGCCGCTTGTTGCCGGGCCTACGTCATCTGCGCGATGCGCTTGCGCAAAAGGCGTCTGATTTCAATTCGATCATCAAGATCGGGCGCACGCATTTGCAGGACGCGACGCCGATCACGCTCGGTCAGGAATTTTCCGGCTACACCAAACAAGTCGAATTGGGCATGGAGCGCGTGGTTGCGACGTTGCCGCGCCTCTATCCCCTTGCTCAAGGTGGCACCGCCGTCGGAACCGGACTGAATGCCCTGCCCGGCTTCGCCGAGCGCTTCGCCGAAGAGACGTCGAAGATTACGGGGTACCCCTTCGTCAGCGCATCGAACAAATTCGAGGCACTCGCGGCGCACGACGCTTTGGTCGAATTCTCGGGGATCTTGAATACGATCGCGGTCTCGCTCTTCAAGATCGCCAACGACATCCGCTTGCTGGGCTCGGGCCCGCGCTCGGGCCTCGGCGAATTGCTGCTGCCCGAAAACGAGCCGGGATCGTCGATCATGCCAGGCAAAGTGAACCCGACACAGGCCGAGGCGCTCACGATGGCCTGCACACAAGTTATGGGCAATCACGTTACCGTCACGATCGCGGGCTCTCAGGGTCACCTGGAGCTCAACGTCTACAAGCCGGTGATCATTCACAACGTGCTGGGCTCAATCCGCCTCATCGCGGATGCGGCGGTCAGCTTTGCCGATCATTGTGTCGTCGGTATTGAGCCCAACAAGAAGCACATCGACGACCTCATGCGCCGCTCACTGATGCTCGTCACCGCGCTCGCGCCGAAGATCGGTTACGACAACGCTGCTAAGATCGCCAAGGCCGCGCACAAAAACGGCACGATGCTGCGCGACGAAACTTTGAAGACCGGACTCATCACGGGCGAGGAGTACGACCGCATCGTGCGGCCTGAGGACATGATCGGGCCGAAGGCGTGAAGCCGGCCGGCAAGCTCCGCAAACGCTCAGTCACAATCCAAGGACACCGGACCAGCGTTTCCCTGGAACCCGACTTCTGGGAGGCCCTGGCGGAAGTCGCAGGAGCGCAGAATCGGTCCGTTGCCGCGCTAATTGCCGAGATTGACCGTCGGTCCGGCCGGGAAACCAGCCTCTCGAGCGCAATCCGGTCCTTTCTATTGGCTCATTTCCGCCAAAAATCCCGCAGATAGTGGCGTTCCGACACCCCTCGTGAAATATTGGGGTACAACCGGAAGGACACATCAGGATTCGCCATGCCCCAAGTCGTGAATATGCGTCAGGTGCTGAAGGCTAGAGCGCGCGCCGAGGCTGAGAAAAAAGCCGAGGAAGCCCGCGTCAAGCATGGCGCTACCAAGGCGGAAAAGAAGAAAGTCGCCGCCCAAAACAAAAAGGCCAAGAAGGATCTCGACTCAAAGAAACTCGTCGGCCGCAAGGGCAAATGACGGCGGGCCCCTATTCGGGCCTCAAGGTCGTTGACCTGACGCGCGTACTCGCAGGCCCATATTGCACGATGATGCTCGCCGACCTCGGCGCGACCGTCATCAAAGTCGAACCGCCCGTCACCGGTGACGACGCTCGCCACATCGGCCCCTTCATCAAAAAGAAATCCGCCTACTTCATGTCGCTCAATCGCGGCAAGCATTCGATCGCTCTCGATCTGAAGGCAACCGCCGACCGCGATGTCTTCGAACGCTTGCTCGCCGAGGCCGACATCTTGGTCGAGAACTATCGCGGCGGCACGATGGAGAAGCTCGGCTACGATTGGGCAACGCTGCACGCTCGGTTCCCAAGATTGATCTACTTGGCGATCAGCGGGTTTGGACACACCGGGCCTTATAAGACCAAGCCTGCTTACGACATGGTCGTTCAAGGGATGGGCGGCGTCATGAGCCTGACCGGTCATCCCGGCAATCCGCCGACGCGTGTTGGCACGTCGATCGGCGATCTTGGCGCCGCATTGTTCGCGCTTTCGGGACTTGGAGCAGCTCTCTATCACCGAGAACGCACCGGCGAGGGGCAAAAGCTCGATATCGCGATGCTCGACTGCCAAGTTGCTCTGCTCGAGAATGCGATCGCGCGGTACGTCGCGACAGGACATGCGCCCGGACCCCTCGGCTCGCGTCATCCATCGATCACACCTTTCGCCGCATTCGCGGCAAGCGACAGGCCGATGATCATCGCGGCCGGCAACAATCAACTCTTCGCACGCCTGTGCGACGCGATCGGCGCTCCCGAACTCGCCGCCGATGAGCGTTTCAAATCGAATGAGGCGCGGAACCAAAATCACGCCGCTCTGACGGCGGCGCTCGAAGCGGCGCTCTCCAAGCGCACTGCGGACGAATGGATCAAGATCATCGAGGCCGCCGGAATTCCCTGCGGCCCGATCAACAACGTCGAGCAAGTTCTCGCCGACCGGCACGTGATCTCGCGCAATATGGTCGTGACGCTCGAAGACCCGGATGTCGGCAGGCTCAAACTCGCCGGCAATCCGATCAAACTGTCGAGCTTTTCCGACAGCTCCACGCGACCCTCGGTACCCGCGCTCGATGAATCCGGAACGGCGATTCGCGAGCGGGGTTTCAAGGCGGTCGCGCCGTAACGCGCCGTTTCTCCGCTGTGCAGACTGGATTTTTCGCGAGAACAAAACCAGTTCAGGCGTGCTAGTTTCAGCCGAGTCATGACCCAATCAGCGCCCGTACCCACCCCGCCCCAAGCGGAGCCGCCGTATTTGGCCGGCCTCAACGAGGCCCAGCGCGAAGCCGTTCTCACGACCGAAGGACCGGTGCTCGTTCTGGCCGGCGCCGGGACCGGCAAGACGCGCGTGCTGACGACGCGCCTTGCCCACATCATGGCCACGCGCCTCGCCTGGCCAAGCCAAGTTCTGGCAGTAACGTTCACCAACAAAGCGGCGCGCGAGATGATCGAGCGCACTGGCGCTCTGATCGGTGGCGTTGTCGAAGGCATGCCGTGGCTCGGCACGTTCCACTCGATCGGCGCTAAGATTCTCCGCCGCCATGCCGAGATGGCCGGCCTCAAGCCCAATTTCTCGATCCTCGACGATGACGATCAGCTGCGCCTGCTGAAGCAAGTGATCGAAGCAGCGAAGATCGACGAGAAGCGCTGGCCGGCGCGGCAGCTGCTGTCCCACATCGACTCGTGGAAGAACCGCGCTTGGCGTCCGGCCGACGTTCCGCCCGGCGAGGCGTTCGCTTATGCCAACGGCAAAGGCGCCGAACTCTACGCCGCCTATCAGCAACGCTTGAAGACGCTGAACGCAACGGACTTCGGAGACTTGCTCGTCGAGCCGATCGCGCTGCTGCGCGAGCACGCCGAGGTATTGGCGGATTATCAAAACCGCTTCAAATACATCCTCGTCGACGAGTATCAGGACACGAACGTCGCGCAGTATCTCTGGCTGCGTTTGCTCGCCGGCAAGCGCGGCAACGTTTGCTGCGTCGGCGACGACGATCAGTCGATCTACGGCTGGCGCGGTGCTGAAGTCGACAACATTCTGCGCTTCGAACGCGACTTTCCCGGCGCCAAGATCATCCGCCTCGAGCGTAACTACCGTTCGACGCATCACATCCTCGCCGCGGCGTCGGGCCTCATCGCCGCAAACAAAGCGCGCCTCGGTAAGACGCTCTGGACCGAAACGGCGCATGGTGACCGTGTCTCGGTGCGCGGTCTTTGGGATGCGGAGGAAGAAGCACGCGTCATCGCGGACGACGTCGAGCAATATCATCGCGCCGGGCACAGGCTGAACGAGATGGCGATCCTTGTACGCGCCTCGTTCCAGATGCGCGGCTTCGAAGAGCGCTTTGTCCAAACGGGTATTCCCTATCGCGTGATCGGCGGCCCGCGCTTCTACGAGCGCCAAGAAATCCGCGACGCCTTGGCGTATTTGCGTGTGATTGCGCAGCCCGACGATGACCTCGCCTTCGAGCGCATCTTCAACAAGCCTAAGCGCGGCCTTGGCGACGCCGCCTTGCAAGCCGTTCACCGAATGGCGCGCGCGACAAACGCTCCGTTGCTGCGCGCCGCACGCGCCTTGGTCGAGACCGACGAAATGGCCGCCCGCACGCGCAGTGCGCTGCGCGATCTGACGCAAAGCTTTTCGCGGTGGAGCACGCAAGCCGAGACATTGGCACATCCTGAGCTCGCTGAAATCGTCCTCGACGAAAGCGGTTACACCGCCATGTGGCAGGCCGATCGCTCGCCTGAAGCGCCCGGCCGTCTCGACAACCTCAAAGAGCTCGTGCGCTCGATGGAGGATTTCGACTCGCTTGGCGGCTTCCTCGAGCACGTCTCCCTCGTGATGGAGATCGAACAGTCGGAAACCACCGACAAAGTCTCGATCATGACGCTGCACGGCGCCAAGGGGCTCGAATTCCCGATCGTGTTCCTGCCGGGTTGGGAGGAAGGTCTTTTCCCGAGCCAACGCACGCTCGACGAAAACGGGATCCAGGGCCTCGAGGAAGAGCGGCGCCTCGCTTACGTCGGCATCACGCGAGCAAAACAACGCGCGAAGATTTCCTATGCCGCGAACCGCCGCGTTCACGGTCTCTGGCAGAGCGCAATGCCCTCGCGCTTCATCGCCGAGCTTCCCTCCGACGCCGTCGTCGTCGAGAGCGAACCCGGCCTCGCCTACGGACAATCGCCGCTCTCGACCGCGCCGATCTTCGACAGCGGCTACACGTCGCCCGGCTGGCGGCGCGCCCAAGCGCAGCGCGGCCAGGTCTTCGGCTCGCGTCCTGCACTCGAAGCGCACGCGGAACTTGTCGCGACGTCCGATCCGTCTGCCTCGACCTACGCCCGCGGCGAGCGCGTCTTCCATCAAAAATTCGGCTACGGCCGCGTCACCGCGATCGACGGCAACAAGCTGACCGTCGATTTCGACAAGGCCGGCGAGAAGCGCGTGATCGCCAGCTTCCTGACGCGCGCATGATCTCCTGCTGGAAGGCGCGCGCCGTTCTGCCGAAACTCGACGCACAACGCCTTGTCGAGATGCTCGAGGCGCTCGACCCGGCACCGCCGGCTGTTTCCTCTTTCGAGCTTGGCGAACGAGGTTTGTGGGAAGTCGAGGCTTTCTTTACGACCGAGCCAAACGAAGCGGAGCTTGTGCGCGCCGTCGGCGCGGAGATGCGCATCATCCCGGTGATGGACGAGAACTGGGTCGCCCGTGCACTCGAAGGCCTGCCGCCGGTGCGCGCCGGCAGGTTCTTCATCCACGGCAGTCACTCGACCTCCGAGATTCCGGCAAACGCGATCGCCCTTCGCATCGAGGCATCCTACGCTTTCGGCACCGGCCACCACGGCACGACTCGCGGTTGCCTGCTTGCATACGACGCACTGTCGAAGCGCCGTCGCTTCAAGAACGCGCTCGATCTCGGTTGCGGCACCGGCGTGTTGGCGATGGCTTATTCCCGGACGGAGCATCGGCTTGCCGTTGCGACCGACATCGATGCCCTCGCCGTCGACAAGACACGCGAAAACGCCAAGCTCAATCGCGCCGCACCGTATCTGCGCATAGCGGCCGGCAACGGCTTCCGTGCCGCGCACATCGCCGGCAACGCACCTTACGATCTGATCTTCGCCAATATTCTCGCGGGTCCTTTGATGAAGCTGATGCCAGGAATCCGCAAGCATTTGGCACCGCGAGGCAATGCGATCCTCTCAGGTCTGCTCGACGAGCAAGCCAACGCCGTCCTTGCGATGGCTCGCGCTCACGGACTCCGTCTCGTTCGCCGCAGCGCGCTCGAGGGCTGGATAACCTTGATCCTCGAACGCTAGCGACTCTGTAGGCTACTCCCGCCGTACGAGCTTAGACTTGCCGCGTGGCCGTATCGCGCACCAACACCGGCCGCTAACAGAACGACCGTGACGGCGCCGATCAAAACCGCAAAGCGCACGAAATGAAGCGAAAGCCGGCCAGCCATCACGCCGCACTCGCTTTCTGCCGCGCGCTGACCTCGTTGATCACGCTCTCACGCCGTGCGACGGCGGCTTTGAGCTGCTCCTTTGCCTTCGCCGTCAGCTCCGGACCCGCAGCCTCCGGCGAGCCGCAATTGAACGGTGGTTGCGGATTGTATTCGAGGTAGAGCTGAATCATCTTCGCCTGCTCCTCACCCCAGATCTCGGCGATCACCGTGAGCGCGAAGTCGATCCCAGCCGTGACGCCGCCACCGGACATGCGGTTGCGATCCTTCACAACGCGCGCATTGACGGGGATTGCGCCGAATGCGGGCAGATAGTCGCGCCACATCCAGTGACATGCCGATTTGTAGCCCTTGAGCAACCCCGCCGCGCCGAGCAGCAAAGAACCGCTGCACACCGACGTCACATACTTGGCCCCCTCGCCTTGCCGCTTAAGGAAGTCGAGCGTCGGCTGATCCTGCATCAGCACGGTCTGTCCCGCGCCGCCCGGCACGCACAGCATGTCGAGTTGCGGGCAGCTCTCGAACGTGTCCGTCGGCATCAGCGCGATCCCGGCGTCGGACGGAACCGGCTCAATTGTCTTCCAGACGTAATGCATCTTGACGCCGGGTGCGCGCGACAAGAACTGCGCCGGCCCCGTCAGATCGAGCTGCGTCAGATCCGGATAGAGCAACATGCCTATGTGAAACGGTTGAGCCATGACGATCTCCTGGTTGGTTGAACCCATTGCTATCACCGGCGCGCTATGGCACAAATGACAAGTAATCGATTATTTATGCCAAGATGACAAAACCACTTCTCGTCGCCATCCCGATCTTCCCGCATCTCCAGTCGCTCGACGCGATCGGTCCGGGCCAGGTCTTCGGCAGCGCCAATCAGATGCTCGGCCGCGAGGCCTACCGCATCCGCTTGGTTGCGACGAAGGCCGGCGCCGTCGCAACCACCGCGGGCTTCCCGCTTCTGGCCGAAAGAACCGGCGCAGTCGCGCCACGAAGCGTAGACACGCTCATCGTTCCGGGCGGCGACGATCAAGGGATTCGCGACGCGCTCGCCGACAAGGCGCTGCGCAAGTGGATCGCCGAAACGGCAAAGCACGCGCGCCGCGCCTGCTCCGTTTGCTCGGGCGCCTTCCTGCTTGCGGCAACGGGCATGCTGAAGGGCAAGCGCGTCGCAACACATTGGAGCGCGACTGACGACCTGCAGCGCAATTTTCCCGACGTCGATGTCGATCCCGAAGCGATCTATATCCACGAAGGCAAATGCTGGACGAGCGCCGGCGTGACGACCGGCATCGACATGGCGCTGGCTCTGGTCGAGGAAGACTTCGGACGCGATCTCGCGATGGCCGTCGCGCGCCAGCTCGTCGTCTATATGCGCCGCCCGGGCCATCAAACTCAGTTCTCGAGCACACTCGTCGCCCAATCGACAAAGGACAGTCGGCTCGCCGATCTGGCCAGCTGGGCCGAGCGCAACATCGACAAGCGGCTCGATGTCGAGACGCTGGCGGAACACGCGCACATGAGCCTTCGGAGCTTTCATCGCCATTGCCATGCGGAGCTAGGCATCTCACCCGCGAAGTTCGTCGAGGGCTTGCGGCTCGACGCAGCCCGGCGTCTGCTTGAAACACGATCCTTTGATCTGGCGCAGGTCGCGGCACGCGCCGGTTTCTCGGGGTCGGATCACCTGATCCGCGCATTCGAGCGGCGCTTCGGCGTCACCCCCGGCGTTTACCGGGAAATGCACGCCACCCAAGCTGCCGAGTAGCGCTTCTGGGCGCTTGAGCCGCCGCACGGGGCGCACTAGCTTCCCGCCATGCTACACCAAACCGCGTTCCAATCCTTCGCCGACACCACCGACCCATCTCAAGGCGCGCCGCGTCTCGCCGCTTTGCGCGCCGAGTTGAAACGTAGGGGCCTTGAAGGCTTCATCGTTCCACGCGCCGACGAGCATCAGGGCGAATATGTTCCGCCCCGCGCCGAGCGCTTGTCGTGGCTCACGGCCTTCACCGGTTCCGCCGGTGTCGCCGTCGTTCTGCAATCGAAGGCGGCGATCTTCATTGACGGCCGCTATACGGTGCAAGCGAAGGAGCAAGTCGATCCGGCGCAGTTCGAAAACCTGTCGCTCATCGATCAGCCGCCGACCGATTGGATCGCAGCCAATCTCCCGAAGGGTGCAAAGTTCGGTTACGACCCGATGCTTCACACCATTCAAGGTGTCGACGCCCTGCAAATCGCCGTGGCTAAAGCCGGCGGCGTTCTTGTGCCGTGCACCGACAATCCACTCGATGCCGTTTGGGACGATCAGCCCGCGCCGCCGTTGGGCGCGATCTCGACCCAGACGCTCGATTTCGCCGGCGAAGAGTCGACGGCCAAGCGCGAACGCGTCGCCAAGACCTTCGCGGCGACCGCCGACGCTGCGGTTCTGACGCTGCCTGAGTCGATCGCGTGGCTCCTCAACATCCGCGGCTCGGATGTCCCACACACGCCCTTCCCGCTCAGCTTTGCGCTACTGCACAGCGATGGCCACGTCGATCTCTTCGTCGATCGACGCAAATTCACGCCGGGCATCGAGGCTTGGCTCGGCAACGGCGTCACCGTCCGCGCGCCCGACGAATTCGGCTCGGCGCTTGAATCGCTCGGTCGCGCCAAGAAGCGCGTCCAGATCGATCCGGCAACGGCTGCCGGTTGGGCACTGGATCAGCTGAACAAGGGCGGCGCGTCGATCGTGCGCGCCTCCGATCCTTGCCTGCTTCCCAAGGCCTGCAAGAACGCGACCGAGCTCGAAGGCGTCCGCCAGGCGCACATCCGCGACGGCGCCGCGCTCTCGCGCTTCCTGTGCTGGCTGGCCAAGGAGGCGCCAACCGGTCGCCTGGATGAGATCTCCGCCGCACGCCGGCTTGAAGCATTCCGCGCCGAGACCAGCGCGCTGAAGGATTTGAGCTTCGGCTCGATCTCGGCCGCGGGGCCGAACGGCGCGCTCCCGCATTATCGCGTCACCAAGAAATCGAACCGCAAGATCGAGACCGGAACGCTTTATCTGATCGACTCGGGCGGCCAGTATCTCGACGGCACGACCGATGTGACCCGCACCATCGCCATTGGTACGCCAACGGCCGAGATGAAGGACCGCTTCACACGTGTTCTGAAGGGTCATATCGCGCTCGCCCGCGCTCGCTTCCCCGAAGGCACGATGGGCGTGCAGCTCGACACGCTCGCGCGCCAGTCGTTGTGGGACGCGGGCCTCGACTACGATCACGGCACCGGACATGGCGTCGGCGCCTATCTGAGCGTCCATGAAGGGCCGCAGAACATTTCGAAGCGCCCCATTACCGTGCCGCTGAAGCCTGGCATGATCGTCTCAAACGAGCCCGGCTATTACAAAGTCGGCCACTACGGCATCCGCATCGAGAACCTCGTGGCAGTCAACGAACTCAAGGATGTCGGCGGCGACCGCAAGATGATGACGTTCGAGACGCTGACCCTGGCGCCAATCGATCTCGCCTGCGTGGAGCCGTCGCTCCTGACCAACGACGAACGCGACTGGCTGAACGACTACCATGCGCGCGTGCGTAAAGCGCACCATGGCAAGGTCGACGCTGAGACGGCGGCGTGGATTGAGCAGGCGACGCGAGTCATCTGATCGGATGGCCCCGCTCTCGCGCGTCGACCACGTCATCATCGCAGTTAAAAACCTTGCGGATGCGGCGGCGACCTATCGCAGGCTCGGTTTCACGCTGACGCCGCGCGGCCTGCATGAGGGCCGCGGTACCGGCAATCACTGCATCATGTTCAAGAACAGCTACATCGAGCTGCTCGGCATCGTCGATGATATCGGCGCCAAAGGCCGTCTCGCCGAGCGTGTCAACGCTCGCGGCGAAGGCGGTATGGGAATTGCCTACGGCGCCGACGACGCCGACAAAGCGGCCGCGGCGCTACGTACCGCAGGCATCGCCGCCGAAGATCCGAATGAGCTCTCGCGCCCACTCGAGTTGGACGGCGAGCGAGAGATGGTTCGCTTCCGCAATGTCATGATGCCGGGCTTGACGCTGCCGAACGTCATGCAATTCGTCTGCACCCATCTGACGCCGGAGCTCACCCGCGCCCGCCATGAGTGGCAATTGCACCCGAACGGCGCGACGGGAATCGCTGAGATCTTCGTCGCCACCGAGAGCCCGGCAAGTCGTGTGGCCGAGCAAGAGTCGCTCTACGGCGGCGTACTGACGAACGTACGGATTACACTATCGAAACGAGACGACCTAAAGGCGCGCTTCGGCAAAGCGCTGGACGGCGCGCCGCTCGATGGCGTCGTCGCGCTGTCCGTGACTGTCAACGAACCGGACGCAACCGCCGCCATGTTGGAGATGGCCAAGGTCCCGCACAACGAGGTTGGTGACGCTGTCATCGTGCCGGCTTCCGCCGCACATGGCGTCGCGCTGCAATTTGCGGAAGACTAAACGGCGGAGGAACTGCGCATGACCACCTTCACCGCTGCCGTCGTGCAAGCCGCGCCCGTCGGCTTCGACGTCGAGCGCACACTCGACAAACTTTCCGACCTCGCCGCCGACGCAGCCCGCCGCGGCGCCAAGATCGCGGTCTTCCCCGAAGCGTTCATCTCCGCCTATCCGAAGGGCCTCGATTTCGGCGCGCGTGTCGGCATGCGGTCGCCAGAGGGCCGCGACATGTTCCGCCGCTATTTCGAAAGCGCAATCGACGTGCCCGGCCCAGCAACCGAGCGCATCGGCAAAGCAGCAAAGGCGGCTGGCACGCATCTCGTCGTCGGCGTAATCGAGCGCGATGGCGGCACGCTCTATTGCACGGCGCTATTTTTCGGCGCCGACGGAACGCTGCTCGGAAAGCATCGCAAACTGATGCCGACCGCGATGGAGCGGCTGATCTGGGGAATGGGCGACGGTTCGACCTTACCCGTCGTCGAAACGCCTCTCGGCAAGATCGGCGCTGTGATTTGTTGGGAAAACTACATGCCGCTCTTGCGCACCGCGATGTACGCAAAGGGCATCGAGCTTTACTGCGCACCAACGGTCGACTGCCGCCGCTCCTGGGCGCCGACAATGCGCCACATCGCCGTCGAAGGCCGCTGCTTCGTCTTGTCCGCTTGTCAATTCGCGCGCCGCTCGGATTTTCCGCGCGACTACCCGATCGACGACGCAAGCCTTCCCGATACGAGCAACGATGCCGTCTTGATCGACGGCGGGAGTATTATCGTCTCACCGCTTGGCGATGTGCTTGCCGGGCCGAACTACGATGGCGAGACCATCCTCACCGCCGAGATCGACCGCCGCTTGATTGCGCAAGGCAAGTACGACCTCGATGTGACCGGCCATTACGCGCGGCCCGACGTTTTCGAGCTTCGCGTCGACGAGCGGCCGAAGCCGGCCGTCACCACGATCAGCGACTAACCGCCAACCAGTTTCAGCCACTCGTCTTCGCTGAGCACCTTCACGCTCAGCTTCTGCGCGTCTTTGAGTTTGGATCCCGCGCCAGGCCCCGCGACCACGAGATCCGTTTTCGCCGATACCGAGCCCGCCACGTGGGCGCCCAGCGATTCGGCACGCGCTTTAGCCTCATTCCGCGTCATCTTCTCGAGCGTGCCGGTGAACACGACGGTCTTCCCGGAGACCGGCGAGTTCGACTTCGGCTTCTCGGCGTCCTCGACGTCGATCTCAGCTAGCAGCCGATCGATCTCATCGCGATTGTGCTTCTCGTCGAAGAACTCGGCGATCTCTTTCGCGACCACCTCACCGATCCCCTCGATCGAATCCAGCTCGGCGAACGCCTTTGACTCCTGATCGCTCGCCGCGAGCATCGCTTTCATAAAGGCTTTCACGGAGCCATAGTTGCGTGCCAGAAGCCGTGCCGTCGTCTCACCGACGTGCCGAATGCCGAGCGCATAGATGAAGCGGTGCAGCGCAATTTTTCGCCGCTGGTTGATAGCCGCGAACAAATTGGCGGCCGATTGCGGCCCCCACCCTTCGCGGGCAGCGATCGCCTTCGATCCCGATCCATAACGCTCCTCAAGCCGGAAAATATCGGAGGGATGCGCGATCAGCTTGTCCATCAGAAAGGCGTCGACATGCTTCGAACCAAAGCCTTCGATATCGAACGCGTTGCGCGACACGAAATGTTTGATCCGCTCCGCCGCCTGGGCCGCACAGATGAGCCCGCCCGTGCAGCGGCGTGCCACATCGAGCTTGCCCGTGTTCTCATTCATTTCCCGCTCGGCATGGCTGCCGCAGACAGGGCATTTCGTCGGAAATTTGTAGGGCTTCGAGCCCTTCGGCCGCTTTTCCTCGACGACCCGCACAATCTGAGGAATGACGTCGCCGGCCCGCTGCACGACGACGGTATCGCCGATCCGCACATCCTTGCGCGCGATCTCTTCTTCATTGTGCAGAGTCGCGTTCGATACAACGACGCCGCCGACCGTTACGGGCTTGAGCTTCGCAACCGGAGTCAAAACCCCGGTTCGTCCGACCTGAATGTCGATATCGAGTAGCTCGGTCTCCGCCTGTTCGGCCGGAAACTTGTGAGCAATCGCCCAGCGCGGCGCCCTGCTGACAAAGCCCAGCCGCTGCTGCCAATCGAGACGATCGACCTTGTAGACGACACCGTCGATGTCGTAGCCAAGCTTCGCCCGCTTCTCCGCAATGTTCTCGTAGTAGGAGAGCATCTCCTCGACGGACGAGCACCGCCGCATCAGCGCGTTCGTCACGAACCCCCAATCCTTGAAGGCGGCGATGACATCGGTCTGCGTCTTGCCCGGCACGGCCGTAGCTTCGCCCCATGCATAGGCAAAGAAATGCAACGGTCGCTTCGCCGTGATCGACGAGTCGAGCTGTCGCAGCGAGCCCGCCGCCGCGTTGCGCGGATTGGCGAAGATTTTGTCGCCGCCTTTCGCTTGCGCCTCGTTGATTTGAGCGAAGGCTGCATGCGTGAGATAGACCTCTCCGCGCACCTCGATCACGTCAGGGATATGCCTGCCGTGCAATTGCGCCGGCACTTCCTTCAGCGTGTGCAGATTGGCCGTGATGTCCTCGCCGACCTCGCCATCGCCCCGCGTCGCGCCCAATACGAACTTGCCCTTCTCGTAGCGCAGGCTCGCGGACAGCCCGTCGATCTTGGGCTCTGCTGTGAAAACAAGCTCGTCGTCCGGCTTCAACCCCAGGAAGCGGCGCACGCGATCGACAAAGTCGGTGACATCCTCGCCATCGAACGCGTTGTCGAGCGACAGCATCGGCACGCCATGCGTGACTTTTGCGAACTTCTCTGCCGGCGCGAAACCCACGCGCCGCGAGGGACTGTCTGGTCGAATAAGCTGGGGGAAGCGCTGTTCGATCGCGGTGTTGCGACGCTTGAGAGCGTCGTATTCGGCGTCGCTGATCGTTGGCGCGTCTTCGGTGTGATAGCGCCGATCGTGTTCGGCGATCTCCTTCGCGAGTTTCGCAAGCTCGGCCGCCGCTTCGAGCTCGTTGAGTTTGGTGACGGGCGTTTGTTTCTTGTTGCTCACGTCGCTCGCCGCCGCTTTGCCGGCACGTCTACGACCACGGCCAGCAACTTATCGGCAGCAGCGCGCGCCTCGTCGGTCACCTTGGCCCCGGCAAGCATGCGCGCGACCTCTTCCCGCCGATTTGCGGAATCGAGCGTCTCCACGAACGTCGTCATGTTCCCGCTCACCATCGCCTTGGCGACCCGCAAATGGTGCCGCCCGCGTGCCGCCACTTGCGGTGAGTGCGTCACGACCAGCACCTGCACATTCGCCGCCAATCGCGCCAAACGCTCGCCGACGGCGTCAGCGACCGCACCACCGACACCTCGGTCAACCTCGTCGAAAATGAGTGTGGTCGCCGAACCCTGTGCGGCAAGAGCCACTTTCAGCGCCAAGATGAAACGCGCCAACTCGCCGCCGGAGGCGATCTTGCTGAGCGCGCCGAACGGCGCTCCGGGATTGGTCGAGATCAGGAACTCGACGCGATCGCGCCCGTGCGCCCCCGCCGCGTCGTTGCTCAGCGCCTCGACGCTCGTCTTGAACTGCGCGCGATCGAGCTTCAGCGGCCCAAGCTCGCCGGCAACGCGCGCGTCGAGTTGCGTTGCAGCCGACCGGCGCGCGCCGCTCAACTCAGTGCAGGCGCCGTCAAATCGCATCCGGGCCGCAGCTGTCGCCTGGGCCAACTCGCGCGCCCGCGTTTGTGCACTCTCGATCGCCTTGAGCCTTGCTTGAGCGTCCGCAAGCTTCGCCGGCAGACCGTCACAGGTGCCACCGTACTTTCTGGCCGAGGCTCGCAGGGCAAACAGCCGGGTCTCCGCCTGCTCCAGCGCGCGCGGGTCGAACGCGAGCGTCCGAAGCGCCTTCTCTGCCGCCGTCCGAGCTTCGGTGGCCTCGACCGCCGCGCGCTCGAGAGCGGCAACCGCGTCGTCCAGCTTTCCTTGCGCATGCGTCTGCGCCCGAGCGAGGCGCCGTATCGCCAGGTTCAGCCGCGACTCGATTCCACCGTGCCCGGTCAAGGCGTCGGTCGCCTCGTTCAGATCCACCGCGATCTTCTCAGACGCCATCATCAGCGTGCGCTGCGCGGCAAGCTCCGTCTCCTCCGCACCACGCGGCGCCAGTGCCTTTAGATCGTCCACCATATGCTGCAGGTATTCCTGCTCGGCGGTGGTCTTCGATTGCAGCTCGCGCTCCATCGCCTCGGCGTCTTCGCAGGATTTCAACTCGCGCCACGTCTGCTCGACTGCGGCGGCCTCTTCGCTCAACCCGCCGAAAGCATCGAGCAAAGCCCGATGACCCGCTGCGTCCAGCAAACCGCGGTCGTCATGTTGTCCATGCACTTCGAGCAGCAAACCGCCGGCCTCGCGCATCAGGCCGATCGAGATCGGTTGATCATTGATGAAGGCTCGCGTCCGCCCGTCGGTCCCCACGCTACGGCGGAAGATCAGTGGCCCGTCGCCGTCGAGCCCATTGCCCTTGAGCGCCGCGCGCGCCGGGTGATCACGTGGCGGCTCGAATACCGCCGACACGGTCGCATTGGTTGCGCCTGGCCGGATGAAGCCGCGCTCCGCCCGACCGCCGGTCGCAAGGCCCAAGGCGTCCAACAGAATGGATTTGCCCGCGCCGGTCTCGCCGGTCAGGACCGAGAGCTCGCTATCGAACTCAAGGTCCAGCCGTTCGATCAACACAAAGTCGCGAATCGAAAGCGATGTGAGCATCGTTTCCGAAGGCTAAGCCAGAATCAGAAGACAGACGACCAGGCTTTGGTGATCCAGGATTTTTCGTCGGGTTTCTGCGTTACTTCGATCTTGTTCTCGACGAGCAGATTGTAGCTGTCCTGGTACCAGTCCGACCCCGGGTAGTTGTAGCCGAGCACGGCCGCCGCCGTCTGCGCCTCCTTCTTGACGCCGAGCGACAGGTAGCATTCGACGAGCCGATGCAGTGCTTCCGGCACGTGGCTGGTCGTCTGGTACTTTTCGATGACCGTCCGGAAGCGGTTGATCGCGGCGACGAATTCGCCCCGACGCAAATAGTAACGGCCGATTGCCATCTCCTTGCCGGCCAAGTGGTCGCGCGTCAGGTCGAGCTTAAGACGCGCGTCGCGCGCGTAGTCCGTCTGCGGGAAACGACGGATGAGTTCATTGAGCGCGGCCATCGCCTGCTCCGTCCGGCGCTGATCGCGACCGACGTCGACGATCTGCTCATAGAGCGATACGGCCTTCAGATAATAGGCGTAGGGCGCTTCCTTGTTGCCGGGATGCAGCGTGATGAAGCGGTCCGCCGCCGTTATGGCCTCGGTGTACTTGTTGGCCTGGTAGTAGCAATAGGCGGACATCAGGATGGCGCGGCGCGCCCACACCGAATAGGGATGCTGACGCTCAACCTCGTCGAATCCCTGCGCGCATTGTTGCCAATTGTCGGCATCGAGCTGCACGAGTGCATCGCTATAGAGTTTCTCCGGCGGTGCCTCGGCCATCTCCTTCGGTGTGGTGTCGTCGCCGGCGCAGGCTGACAAAGTGAAAGCCGTGATCAGCGCGACCAGACAGCGACGGATGGGAAAGCGAAACGCAACGTTCGACATCGGGCTCTTTACGTGTGTTCGAGGGAGCGAAGGCAAAGCGAGCGAGGCCAGATTTGCGGCGGTTTTACCGTAAGCTTGCGCCGCAGGCTAGCCACGAGCACACCCTGAAAGTGTAACAAAAGTCAGGAATCTCCCAGAGTTCTCCGCAGTGGGCGAACCAAACAAAAACGCCGCGGCTTGACCGCGGCGCTTTTGCAAAATCGATGGACCCTACTCCGCTGCGGCCAACATGGCGGCATAGCGATCCGCTGCCGGGGCCGTGCGGCGCGCATGCAGCGTGACCATTTCCCACGCCGACCGGCGGGCGAAGAGTTCGCGCAGCAGGCGATTGTTCAGGGCGTGACCCGTCTTGAAGCCCCGGAAGGTGCCGAAAATCGGCGCCCCGGCGAGCGACATGTCGCCGACGACATCCAAGAGCTTGTGGCGCACGAACTCGTCGGAATAACGCAAACCGCCTTCATTCATGATGCGGTCGCCGTCTACGACGATCGAATTCGTCAGCGAGCCGCCGAGCGCATGGCCCTGGCTCTGCAGATACTCGACCTCGTGGCGGAAACCGAAGGTACGCGCCCGGGCGAGCTCGGCTTTGAAGGCCATGGGATCGAGATCGAACGAATAGAACTGCCGATCGATCACCGGGCAGTTTTCAAACGCGATTTCGAGTTCGGCGGAGAAGCCGATGCCGGGCGAGAGTTCAGCGTACTTGTCGCCGTCTTCAACGCGAACCGTTTCGCGGATACGGACCGCGCGCTGGGGCGCGGATTGCTGAACGAGGCCGGCACATTCGAGAAGGAAGACGAACGGTGCGGAGCTGCCGTCCATGATCGGCACTTCCGGTCCGTCGATTTCGCAAATTACGTTGGTCACGCCGCAGCCGATGATCGCGGCCATCAGATGCTCGACCGTGTGGACTTTGACGCCGTAGACGTTGCCGATGGTGGTGCCGAGACGGGTATCCGTAACCCTGTCGTAGCGCGCCGGCACGACGCCTGCGATTCCAGCGTGGTCGGTCCGGCGGAAGACGACGCCAGTCCCCTCAGGCGCCGGTAGAAGAGTTAGGGTGGAAAGGATGCCAGTGTGTACCCCCACACCTTGGCAAACCATCTTGTTCTTGATCGTCGTCTGAAGCGCCATTACCCCTCACACACACAACCGGCTGTCCGGACAATTCGGCCGACGCCGACCCAATTGTCGCCATAGTCAGGCAACGGTGCAGACCGCCGCCCCCACAGCTTCCGAACAGCACCTTCCCCCTCAGTCGGGCGCTGCCCTTGAACACCACTGCAACGGGAAATTGTCCTTAACACCCAGTTCCCGTACCTGTGGCTCCATCGCCGAGAAATTTCTAACAGTGTGCCCGAATCATACGAAATAACTCTTTGTTTCGCTTTGTTACGCGAGAGCCACATGGTTTTCTGGGGCTCGACAAGGCGCACGCGAATTAACCCTAACAAATCAGGCGCTTTGCTTGGGTTTTGGCACGGCATGTTTAGTTGGCCTGACGCCGTAAGAAGGCCGGGATCTCGAGCTGATCCTCGCTAGCCAGAGTTGTTCGAACCTCTTCTGCAGCAACCTTTGATCGGGCGGTCGCCGGTAAGACGCGCGCCTCGTTCGATTCCAACGAAGGTGATTCGACCGGCAATCGCAGACTGCTTGCGGCCGAACTGGAGCGAGGCTTGCGCTCGGCGGCCGCTGGCTCCGACCTGCCGCCGATATTGATGCCCAGGATGTTGAACCCGCCTCGCTTCTTCGGTTTGCGTTCGGGGTCCATGCGCAATCCCGGCCGCATGTGGGCCGCGATCCGCTGGCGCGCTGCTTCGCGAGGATCCGGTCCCAAGGCGTCGATCATGCCCGAATCGAAGTCGTGGCTCTCGGCATGCCCCCGCATGGCGGCGGCAAGCTGAGATGGCTTCAAGTAGGCGCCGGCCTTGCCCTCCATGGTCGCAGGCGCACTCGGTGCCGCATCGATTGGTGGAGTGGCCATCGCCTCCTGATCGGCGGCGAGTCCCGCCAGCATGATCTCGCTTTGCAGCGCGTGAACGGGATTCGGGACCTCGATCTTCGCCTCCTGAGGCATGATCGGGGTCGGTGCTTCAACCGCGCGGCGAATTTCGACCTTCGACTCCGTCGCCGAGAAAGCGGCGCCAGGGCGGACGATGCGCGGCGCCTCGGCTTGTGCCTGCGATGTCGCCTTGGGCGTGACCTGAGCCTTGACCTCGCTCGAGATGCCCGTCGCGACGACAGACACCCGCATGCTGCCGTCAAGCTTCTCGTCGAACGTCGAGCCGACGATGATATTGGCCTCCGGATCGACTTCGGCTCGGATCTTGTTGGCGGCTTCGTCGACCTCGAACAACGTCAGGTCCATACCGCCGGTGATGTTGATCAGGACGCCTTTGGCGCCTTTCATCGAGGAATGATCAAGCAGCGGGTTGGAGATGGCGGCTTCCGCCGCTTCGATCGCCCGGCGTTCACCCGACGCCTCGCCGGTGCCCATCATCGCCTTGCCCATCTCGCTCATCACGGTGCGCACGTCGCCGAAATCGAGATTGATGAGGCCGGGCATCACCATGAGGTCGGTGATGCCACGCACGCCGGAATAGAGCACGTCGTCTGCAATCTCGAAGGCTTTGGCGAACGTCGTCTTTTCGTTGGCGACACGGAATAGGTTTTGGTTCGGGATGACGATCAGCGTATCGACGAATTCTTGGAGCTTGTGAATTCCGTCCTCGGCAATGCGCATACGGCGCTGCCCCTCGAACGCGAACGGCTTTGTCACGACGCCGACGGTGAGCACCCCGAGTTCACGCGCAATGCGCGCAATGATCGGCGCGCCGCCCGTGCCCGTGCCGCCGCCCATACCGGCCGTGATGAAAGCCATGTGGCTGCCGGCCAAGCAGTCCTTGATCTCTTCAACGCTCTCCTCTGCCGCCGCTGTCCCAATCTCAGGACGCGAGCCGGCACCAAGGCCGGACGTGAGCTTCGAGCCGATCTGCACGCGCCGTTGCGCCTTGGAGTGGGCAAGCGCCTGTGCGTCGGTGTTCGCGACGATGAATTCGACGCCCTCGAGTTGCGAGGCGACCATGTTGTTGACGGCATTGCCGCCTGCACCGCCGACGCCGACCACGAGGATCCGCGGTTTGACCTCGGTGAAATCCGGTGCCTTCAGATTAATGGCCATCTCTAACTCTCCATGTTCGTCGCCTTCCCTTCTTTCGACACAGCCACCATCGGCGCGCGTTTTCGCGTCGCCCTAAAAGTTGTCTCTGAACCAGCGGGTGATCCCCGCGAATCCATATGTTCCGTAAGCTCGAACCGGCAGGACGTCTTCGACTTCGCCGTCTTCGATCAGTTCGTTGGTGCGGCTCGCCGCCCACTGCGCCAATCCTGCGCAAGTGGAGAACGCTGCACCGCCCGCCGCCTCGGCCAGGCCCGCGATCCGGGCCGGACGACCGAGACGTACTTGCTTCGACAGAATGCGCGCCGCGATCTCGCGCGCGCCATTTAATTGACTGGCGCCGCCCGTAAGCACGACGCGGCGGCCCGCGATCGACTCGAGGCCGCTTTCTTGCAGCCTGTCCCGCACAAGCTCGAACGTCTCCTCGAGCCTCGGCGTAATGATCCCCGTCAATACAGAGCGCGGCAGATGACTCACCGCGTCGGGGTCATCCTCTCCGACTTGCGGGATCGTCATGATTTCTTGGGCATCCGTCGGGCTGGACAGCGCGCTGCCGTAGAGCGTCTTCATCCGCTCGGCGTGCGCCAGCGTCGTCGACAATCCGCGCGCCAAATCCATCGTGATGTGATTGCCACCGATCGGCAGCACATCGGCCATGATCAAATTGCCGTCGAAGAACACGCCGATCGAGGTCGTGCCGCCGCCCATGTCGAGCACGGTAACGCCCAGATCCATTTCGTCAGCGACGAGCGAAGCAAGACCGCTCGCATAGGGAACGACCACTTTGCCGGCAACATCGAGATGACAGCGCTGAACGCACGTCTCCAAATTTCGGATCGGGCTTTGCGCTGCCGTCACGACGTGCATGGAGACGCCGAGGCGGTCGCCGTACATCCCGCGCGGATCGCGAATGCCGCGGCTGCCGTCGATCGAATAACTTCCGGGTGCGCAATAGACGACCTCGCGGTCGCCCGACGCGATTTGCTCGCGGCCGTGCTGGTGTGCCTGCCGAAGATCCTGCGCGCCGACCTCATGACCGGCAATCGAAACTTCGACTCTGATCGTTCTCGTCGTCGGCTGACCGCAGCTGATGCCGATGATCGCATCGCGCAGCGTGATGCCCGCCATGTCTTCTGCTTGCTCGACGGCGGCGCGAATCGCTTCCTCGGCGGCATCCATGTCGACGACGGTACCGGCGCGCACACCGCGGCTGACCTGATGACCGATGCCGAGCACGCGAAGGTTGGACTGGCCTGAGATGCGCGAATTGTCGGCCTTGACGATGAAGCAAGCGACCTTGGTCGAGCCGACATCGAGCGCGCCGATGATCCCCGGCTTTACCGGATATAGGCCCTTGTCACTGCCGAAGCGCTTACCGAACCGACCGATCATCAAGTATCCCTGCCGCCCGCCGGCTTGCGCGCCGGTGGGGTGAGAGGCAGTGCTTGCGGCAGCTTGACGATCAGGCGATCCGGAAACCTTAGGTCGATCGCCTTGATATCCCGGCTGAGAATGTCCTGTTCGCGTGCAAGCCGAACAAGCTCAGCCAAAGCTGCTTCTGCACCTTCCTCTGGCAGGCGTACTTCAACACCGTTATCAAGTCGTAAATTCCAACGTCTGTCGCCAACTCTCACGGCGGCCTTCACGTGATCTCTGAGCTGTGGCTGACGCGCCAGTAGGTCGAGCAAACCAGGCGCCGCTCGATCGGCTCCCTTGCCCACCACGAGAGGCAAATTCGTGAAGCGGGTGACGTCCTGTCCCGAAATCGCATGTCCCGTGCGATCAAGGACGGCGAGCTCTCCCTCGCTCTGCCAAATGGCGACCGGCTTGCGCTCGACCACGCGTACATAGATGCGATCGGGCCAAACCCGGCGCACTTCGGCCGAGCGAACCCAAGGCAAAGCCTCGAGACGCGCGCGAGCCTCATCGACGTCGACATCCTTCATCAGCGTGCCGCGCTTGATGCCGAGCATCCGGATAATATCGGTCCGTGCCGTTTCCGCCCGCCCCTCAAGGACCACGCTCTGTACCGTCAGGCCCGCATCGGCCATGAGGGAGTCAAAGCTTTCGCCAGCGCGATCCCAGGCAGCCTGTACGTGCCCGCCGGCAAAAAGCCCGCCGACCACAACGACGACGAAGAACACCGCCAGAACAAAGCCCCACTTGAACGAGCTACGTACCGCCGACTTGAGCGACCCGGCCCAACGGCTTGTGAAGCTGGAATTGCGACGGCCACGCTTCGATCGGCGCCTCGATTTGCGGCGCGCCGATGGCTTCCGCCGCGGACGGGGCGGCGGATCGTCATCGAAATCATCGTCGGCGATGGCTACCGCTCGCACGAAGCATCCTCCACCAGCCAGCGGCATAACGCGCCGTAGCTGGTTCCGTTGTAGGCGGCCTGCTCGGGCACGAGCGACGTTGGGGTCATACCTGGCTGCGTGTTCACCTCGAGGATGATCATGCGGCCCGGCTCGCCCTTCGTGTCGTCATAGCGAAGATCCGTACGGCTGACGCCACGGCAGCCCAGCGCTGCATGCGCGCGCGTCGCAATATCGAGCGCCTGCTCGTATGCCTGTTTGCTGATCTTCGCCGGAATCACGTGCATCGAGCCTCCGGGAGCATACTTGGCGTCAAAATCATAAAATTCCGTCTTCGGAACGATATCTGTGACGCCGAGTGCCTTGCCGTTCATGACGGCAACCGTGAGTTCCCTTCCCGGCACGTACTCCTCGACCATCACATCTTCGCCAAGATGCCATTTTGCGCTCGTGAGTTCCGACGGCGGCCGGTTGTCGCCGGGACGAATAATGAACACGCCGACGCTCGACCCCTGTGCCACCGGCTTGATGACATATGGCGGCTTCATCACGGTGCCTTTGGCGGCTTCGTGACGTGACGCGATCTTGTCGGCGACGACAGGCAGCCCCGCGGCGCGGAACACGGCCTTCGCGCGCTCTTTGTGCATCGCGAGCGCGGACGCCAACACGCCCGAATGCGTGTAAGGAATGCCTAAGACTTCCAACAAACCCTGAACGCAGCCGTCTTCGCCCCACTGACCGTGCAAGGCGTTAAAGCAGACATCGGGCTTCAGCGTTGTCAGGACATCGGCGAGATCACGACCAACATCGACCTCGGTGACTTTGAAACCTTCCTCACGCAATGCTTTCGCACAGCCCTCGCCGGTGACCAAGCTGACTGGACGTTCCGCAGACCAACCGCCCTTCAACACGGCGACATGCTTTTGTGCGGTCATGATTGGCCTCCGAACCTACCGATACGTTTGATTTCCCACTCGAGCTCTACGCCGCTTGCAGCCTTCACTTTGGCGCGAACTTCTTCACCCAATGCCTCAATATCGTCGCCGGTCGCGGCCCCATGATTGATCAAGAAGTTGCAATGAAGTGTTGAGACCTCGGCATCACCGCGCCGCAATCCCCTGCAGCCCGCCTGATCGATCAGCTGCCATGCCTTGTGGCCGGGCGGATTCTTGAACGTGGAACCGCCGGTTCGGCTCTTGATCGGCTGCGTCGCCGAGCGCGCTTCGGTGATTTCGTTCATCCGCGTTTCGATCGCCGCCTTCTCGCCGGGCGCTCCTTCGAATACGGCTTCGACGAAGACCAGATCGGCAGGCGCGCTCGAATGGCGATACGTGAATCCCATCTGCGCGTTGCCGTACACAACGCGCTCGCCGCGCCGATCGAGCGCAACCGCTTCAACCAAAACGTCTTTGAATTCACGGCCATACGCGCCGGCATTCATCTTGAGACCGCCACCGACGGTACCGGGGATGCCGCGCATGAACTCGAGACCTGAGAGTCCGGCATCGAGCGCACCCTTCGCGACAGCAACATCGAGTGCCGCGGCGCCCGCGCGCACGCGGTTCGCACCTTCGGGCGTCACTTGAGAAAACCCGCGGCCCAAACGAATAACGACGCCCTCTATCCCACCGTCGCGCACCAACAAATTCGAGCCGACACCAACGATCGTGATCGGTACGTCATCCGGCACGCCACGCAGAAACGTGGCCAGGTCGTCGGTGTCCGTCGGCCAAAATAGAACGTCGGCGGGACCGCCTGCTCGAAACCAGGTCAAATCCTTCAGCATCGCGCGTGGCTGATACGTGCCACGCACCTTTGGCAGACGCGCGATGACGGAATCCGCCCCTGATGCGGCTGCACTCATGAGCTACCTCTAACCGTCGCTCACGGACGCAAGTTGTCCGGGCAACGCGTTGGCCCAGCTTGTGATCGAGCCCGCACCCAAGCACACGACATAGTCGCCGGGCTTGGCGACCTCGGCGATCACCTTTGCCAAATCGTCGGGCGAGCGGAGCGGCATCACGTGCCGATGGCCGTGTGCACGCATGCTTTCGATCAGCGTATCGCGCGTGATGCCTTCGATAGGCGCCTCGCCGGCCGGATAAACGTCCGACACGATGACGGTGTCGGCGCCGTGCAAGCACGTCGAGAACTCGTGGAATAAGTCGCGCAATCGCGAATAGCGATGCGGCTGCAGCACCGCAATCACCCGCCCCATCGTTACTTGCCGGGCGGCCTTCATGACGGCCGCTATCTCGACGGGATGGTGCGCATAATCGTCGATGATCGTGACACCCTTCCAGACGCCGACGCGCGTAAAGCGCCGCCGCACGCCTTCGAACTGCGCCAACGCCTCGCGCATTGAGATGTCCGGAATGCCCAACTCCTTCGCGACCGCGACCGCGGCAAGCGAATCCTGCACGTTGTGTTCGCCCGGCATTGGCAGCGTCAGACCGGCAAGTGTCCGTTGTCCGCCCTTCACCCGATCCGAAATCAACACGTCGTAATGCGAAACACCGCCCTCGAAGCGCACATTGATGGCGCGCACATCCGCCTGCGGACCGAAGCCATATGTGATCAGACGCCGGTCGCTCACGCGGCCGATCATCGCCTGAACCTCGGGATGGTCGATGCAAAGCACCGCGAAACCATAAAACGGAATGTTCTCGACGAACGTGTCTAGCGCGCGCTTCAACCCTTCGAAGCCCTTGTAGTGGTCGAGGTGTTCGGGATCGATATTCGTGACGACTGCGATCGTCGCCGGCAGCTTGATGATCGTGCCGTCCGACTCGTCGGCCTCAACGACCATCCATTCGCCCTGCCCCAGCCGCGCGTTGGTCCCATAGGCGTTGATGATGCCGCCATTGATCACGGTCGGATCGAAACCGCCGGCCTCAAGCAGCGCCGCCACCATCGTTGTCGTCGTGGTCTTGCCGTGCGTGCCTGCGATCGCGACCGCGCTCTTCAAGCGCATCAATTCGGCCAACATTTCCGCGCGCTTGACCGTCGGTGTCAGGCGCGCTCTGGCGGCCGCGAGCTCCGGGTTGTCCGCCTTCACCGCCGATGAGTAGACGACGACGGCAGCGTCCCCGAGGTTGTCGGCGGAATGGCCGATCGCAATCTTGATACCAAGTCCGCGCAAGCGCTTGACGTTTGCGCTTTCCGCCGCATCCGAACCTTGGATCTTGTAGCCGAGATTGTGCATCACCTCGGCAATGCCGCTCATGCCGATGCCGCCGATCCCGATAAAGTGCAACGGTCCGATTTGCAGAGGCAGGCGGGCCATGCGGACGTCTCTCCTAAGATGCCGGCTTGAGACCACCGACAGTTTCGACGAGGTCGGCCAAAGCTGCTGCCGCCTGGGGTCGGCCCAAGCCGGCTGCCTTGGCCGCAGCGTCACTTAACATAGCGGGGGCATTCGCAAGCTCGGTAATTTTCGCCGCAAGCATTTCTGCAGTTAACCCGGCCTCCGGCAGCATCCAGCCGGCCCCGGAAGTCTCGATTTCACCGGCATTTGCCGTCTGATGGTCATCCATGGCGTAAGGATAGGGAATTAAGAGAGCGGGCCGTCCCACAATTTCAAGTTCAGTGACGGTCGAGGCACCCGCGCGGCTGATCACCAGATGCGCCGCCGCCAATCGCTCGCCCATGTCGGAGATGAAGGGCGCCAGAGTGGGCCTAACACCGATGCGCTCATAGCGCGCTCGCGCTCCTTCAAGATCCTCGGCCCGGCACTGCTGCACGATCTGCATGCGCTTGCGCAAATGATCGGGCAGCTTGCCGATCGCCTCAGGAACAAGCGTGGAGAAAACGCGTGCGCCTTGGCTGCCGCCGAAGACCAAGAGATTGAACGGCCCATCGGCGCCGGGCGGCACGTAGGGACGAACACTGGCAAGGATCGCCGGCCGCACCGGATTACCAGTCATTTCGACACGCGGCTGAAGCAAAGGATCGAGATGCTTCATCTTTCCGAACGACGACGCGATACGCGTCACCGCGGGAGCCAGCCAACGATTGACCCGGCCAAGAATCGCGTTCTGCTCGTGCACGACGCTCGGCAATCCGCGGCGTGCGGCGGCGAACATCGTAGGCAGCGCCGGGTAGCCACCGAAGCCTACGACAACAGCCGGTCTAATTCGTCCAAGCGCAAAGAACGCCGACAGTGCACCGCGCGCCAGCCGTGCGACGGCCAGCGCTTTGCCCACGCGCCCACGGTCCGCGAAGGTTGCAGACGGCACGGTTACGACCTCGGCCTGTGGGAACGTCTGGGCGTAGTTGTGACCACGATCGTCGGTCATCAGCACCACGCGATGCTTGCGCCGCGCCAACTCGTCGGCAAGCGCCTGCGCCGGAAACAGATGTCCGCCCGTCCCGCCGGCCGCGATGACGACCGTACCCATCAGCGCTTCTGAGCCGTTGGGGGCCGCCGCCTGGTCAACGCCAACAGCATGCCCGTGGTCAGCGCCAACGCCAGCATCGACGAGCCGCCATAGGACACGAACGGCAGCGTCATTCCCTTCGCCGGTATGAGGTTGAGATTTACGGCGATGTTGATGAACGCCTGCAGTCCGAACATCACGGCGAGCCCTGAAGCCGCAAGTTGAACAAAATGATCTCTCTCGGCGAGGGCCCGGTTGAGCGCGCGCACAACGATCACGCCGAACAGCAGAATGAGAAACATGCAGGCGCCAAGCCCGAACTCTTCACCGGCAACGGCAAAAATGAAGTCGGTGTGTGCATCGGGTAGGACAAACTTGACGGTTCCCTCACCTGGTCCAACGCCGGTGAGGCCGCCCTGCATGAAGGCGCTGAGCGCGGTGCTCACCTGAAACGTGTCGCCGTGCTCCGGATTGATGAAGCGATCGATGCGGCTCGCGACATGCGGTACCAGCAAATAGGTGCCAACGGCTCCGGCCATCGCGGCAGCGCCGAAGCCCGCCATCCAGTACCAACGCAGGCCCGCGAGAAAAAACAACGCCGCGCAAACCACTGTCAGCAAAAGCGTTTGTCCGAAATCGGGCTGCAAGATCAGCACGCCCGCAACCGCCACATAGAAGGCGACTGCAAGTGCCGTACCCGGAAATGCCGGGTTGCGATTGCGTTCGGCGAGCACCGCCGCGATCAGCACCACGACGGACGGCTTAACGAATTCCGACGGCTCGATCGAGAATGCGCCGATCTGCAGCCAACGCGTCGCTCCCTTGATTTCAGGACCGACGATCAAAGTGGCCATCAATAATATGAATGAGCCGACAAACAACAACAGCGCAAATCGGCGGACGTCTCGCGGACCCAAGAGCGAAATCGCGAAGATCAGCACCAAGGAGGGCGCGACGAAGCTGAGCTGACGGTAGACGAAATAGAACGGTTCAAGACCTATCCGATGCGCGACGGCCGGGCTCGCCGCCAGCGCCAAAAGCAATCCGGCCGCGATGAGCGCCGCAATGCACGCGACCGACCAGTGATCGACGGTCCACCACCAACGCGCGAGCAAACTGCGATCGGTTCGCGACAACAACGCCATAGCTTAAGCCGCACCTTGCAGGCGCGCTTCCTCGGCAAGGACGGCATACAGTCTCTTGAATTCGTCGCCACGATGCTCGAAGTCGCGGAACTGGTCGAAAGAAGCACACGCGGGCGACAACAAAACGACGGCGTCACGATCGCTAACTTGCGCCGCGTCCGTTAACGCGTGTCGCATCGCCGCCTCAAGCGTGCCTGCGCGGTCGACATCCACGTGACCCGTGAGGGTATCGGCGAAACGGTTCGTTGCGGCGCCGATCAGATACGCCTTGCGGATGCGCGGGAAGAATGGTGCGAGACTTTCGATGCCACCCTCCTTCGGCTTGCCGCCTGCGATCCAATAGACGTCGTCGTAGCAAGCAAGCGCCTTCGCTGCTGCATCTGCATTAGTTGCCTTTGAATCATTGACAAAGCGTACACGGCCGATCGATCCGACTTGCTCGATGCGATGTGCAAGCCCCGGAAACGTTGCGATGGCACCCGCAATGTCGCGCGGATCCTTTACGAGAGGCCGCGTCGCCGCGTACGCAGCGGCAATGTTCTGCCAATTGTGCGCACCTGGAAGATTGATGAGCGCGTGCAGATCGCGCACTTCGCGCGTCGTCGCTCCCGATGCGTCATAAAGCTTGCCGTCGAGCACAAAGATGCCGCGGCCCAAAACCTTACCGATGGACACCGGCGTCACCGAAGGTCCGCTATGCGAAGAAATTTGGGTGCAAAGCGCCGCCGAATAAGGGTCATCGACTCCGATAACGGCGACATCGTTACGCGTCTGGTGTCGAAAGATGTAACCTTTGACCTCGGCGTAATGCTCCATCGACCCATGCCGGTCGAGATGATCCGGCGTGATGTTGATCAGCACGGCGACGTCGGGCTTCAGTGAGGGCGCCAGATCCAGCTGAAACGACGACAGCTCGATCACATAGACGGTCCCAGGTGCCGGTGGCGCCAGGTCGAGCACCGGGTGGCCGATATTGCCCCCGACTTGCGCGTTGAATCCCAGGCGCGAGAGGATGTGCCCAATCAACGCAGTCGTTGTCGACTTTCCGTTTGTGCCGGTAACGGCGACGACCTTCGCACCGGCAGTATTTTCGGCCAGCGCGCGGGCGAACAGCTCCATATCGCCGATCACCTCTGCGCCGGCAGCTTTCGCCTTGGTTACGAAAAGGTGGGGAGCTGGGTGCGTCAGCGGAACGCCCGGGCTCAAGATCAATGCCGCGATATCGGACCAATCGTGCGAACCGAGGTCCGCGATGGTAATTCCGAGTTCTGCCCCGGCCCTACGCGCCTCTTCCTTGTCATCCCACGCGACCACGCGCGCGCCGCCGGCCAGCAGCGCCTGCGCCGCCGAAATGCCGGAGCGCGCCAGTCCGTAGACGGCGACCGTGCGGCCCGCGAATTGCGAAATCGCGATCAACGCCTCACCTCAGTTTGAGCGTGGCAAGACCGATCAACGCCAAAATCACGGCGATAATCCAAAATCGAATGACGATCGTCGGCTCGCGCCAACCGAGTTGCTCGAAGTGATGATGGATCGGAGCCATCTTGAAGACGCGTTTGCCGGTCAGCTTGAACGATGCGACCTGCACGATCACCGACACGGCTTCGAGCACGAAGAGCCCGCCGATGATGCCGAGCACGATCTCATGCTTCACCGCGACGGCGATCGTTCCGAGCATGCCGCCGAGCGCGAGCGAACCGGTGTCGCCCATGAACACCATCGCGGGCGGCGCGTTGTACCAAAGGAAGCCAAGACTGGCGCCAAGAAGCGCGCCGCAAAGCACGGCCAACTCGCCGGTCTTCGGCACGTGCAGGATATTGAGATAGTTGGCGAACACGAAATTGCCGACGAGGTAAGCGATCAGGCCGAAGCTCGCGCCCGCAATCATCACCGGAACAATGGCGAGGCCGTCGAGACCGTCCGTCAAGTTCACAGCGTTCGATGCACCGACGATCACCAACAGTCCGAAAATCAGAAACCCCCAGCCCAAGGGCAGCAAGAAGTCCTTCAGGAACGGAAACGCGACGGTGCCGGACAGATGCGCGGTCTGCCCGATCACTTGCACTGAATGAAGCTCCATGATCGCGTAAGCGGCGACGACGGACACAGCGGCCTGAAACAGAAGTTTGACACGGCCTGAAACGCCGTCGGGCGACCGCTTCGTCACCTTCAAATAGTCGTCCGCGAAGCCCAGCAGACCGAAGGCGATCGTGACGCCGAGCACCGTCCACACATAGAGGTTGGAGAGATCGGCCCAAAGCAGCGTCGATATCGTGAGCGCCAGCAGGATCAGCAGCCCGCCCATCGTCGGCGTGCCCTTCTTCTCGAGCAGATGGCGTTGCGGTCCGTCTTCACGGATCGGCTGCCCTTTGCCCTGCCTCACTTTCAGCATCTGGATGAGGCGCGGCCCGAGCACGAACGCGATGACCAACGCCGTCATGATCGCCCCGCCGGTGCGGAACGTTATGTAGCGAAAGACATTGAACGGCTGGAACGTGTCGGCGAGTGGTACGAGATAATAATAGAGCATCGCGGCGCTTAACCTTTTTGTTGTTCGAGCCGTCTCAGCGCCTCGACCACGACAACCATCTTCGAGCCGTAAGAGCCCTTGATCATCACGACATCGCCCGCACGCAAATCCGCGGCAACGGTCTCTGCAATGTCCCTCGACGAGGCTCCGTACACGCCGCGCATTTGTGGCGCAAGCGCGTCCCAAAGATTGCGCATCAACGGACCCGCCGCGTAGACGCGGTCGATTCCCGCCTGTCTCAACGCAGCATTCAAACCGGCATGCAGTTCCGGCCCCGTCGGCCCAAGCTCGAGCATATCGCCAAGCACAGCGATGCGCCGCCCGCCCTCCGGCTTCACCTGGCCAAGAACGGCAATCGCCGATGCCATCGAGGCGGGGTTGGCGTTGTAGCTCTCGTCGATCAGTTCAAAGCGGCCGTACGGTCCCGTCACGTGCTCCCGCGCGCCGCGTCCCGACAGGGCTACGATCCCGGCCATGTCGCGCGCCGCTCGGATCGGATCGCCACCCAGCGCTTTGATGACGGCGAGCACGCCCAGGCTGTTCATCGCCCAATGTTGTCCGGGGGCACTCAGGCGATAGTGAATCTGCTCACCGAAGAAGCGCACCCCGATCTCGGAATGATCTTCGCTCAACTGCAGGGACTCGAGTTTCACATCGCAATCGGCACCACGGCCAAAGGTGACCATCTTCGCTCCTGCGTCGCTGGCACGCTTGCGCAGCCGCTCGGTCCACTCGAGATCGCCGTTGATAACTGCGGTACCGCCCGGCTCCAGCCCGGAGAAGATCTCGCCCTTGGCATCGGCGATATCGGCCACGGAGTTGAAATGCTCCAAATGTACGGGCGCAACCATCGTCACGATTGCAACATGCGGCCTGACCTGGGCCGTCAGCGGCGTTATTTCGCCCGCGTGATTCATGCCGATCTCGAACACACCAAGTTGCGTGTCGCTGGGCATGCGCGCTAGCGACAGCGGCACGCCCCAAAGATTGTTGTAGGACGCAGCCGACGCGTGCGTTCTTCCTTGTAAGCCGAGCAGATGCCGCAGCGCCTCTTTGGTGCTCGTCTTACCGACACTGCCGGTAACGGCCGCGATGCGCGCGCTCACTTGCGCGCGCCGCGCGCGCCCTAGTGCCTCGAGCGCCAACAGCGGATCACTCACTTTGATCAGCCGTTTGCTATCGACACCCTCGACGTCGCGAGAAACCAGCGCCGCCGCCGCTCCCTTCTCGATTGCTTTGGCGACGAAATCGTGTCCGTCGCGCTCGACTTTCAGCGCCACGAAGAGATCGCCCGGCTGAAGCGATCGGCTGTCGATCGAAATCCCCGTGACAGAGACACTCGGCGCGACCTTGCCGCCGGTCGCAGCGCTCAGCTCGGCCGCCGTCCAAAGCGCGCTCACGACGCCCTCGCCATTTGCTTGACGACGGCACGCACCACGTCCGCGTCGTTGAACGGTCGCGTCTCTTTGCCGACGATTTGCCCGGACTCATGTCCTTTGCCGGCGATCACCAAAACGTCGCGCTCGCCAAGCGCCGCAATAGCCGTTTCGATCGCATTGGCGCGGTCGCCGACTTCATCAGCGCCATTCGCCTTCGCCATCACAGCTCTGCGGATCAACGCCGGGTCTTCAGTCCGCGGATTGTCGTCTGTCACGATAACCTTGTCGGCAAACCGCGCAGCGGCTGCTCCCATCAACGGCCTCTTGCCGGGATCACGGTCGCCGCCGCAGCCGAACACGATCCAAAGCATGCCCGGCGTATGCGGTCGCAGCGCCTGCAGCACCGTTTCGATGGCATCCGGTGTGTGCGCGTAGTCGACATAGATTGGCGCGCCGCTCGGCGCCGTCGCCACCTTTTCAAGCCGGCCCGGCGCACCCTTGATCGTTTGCAGCGCGCCAAAGACGTCCGCCGCATCGCCGCCGAGACCGATCACGAGGCCAGCTGCGATAAGAGCGTTCGATGCCTGGAACGCGCCTGCAAGAGGCAGGTCGATATTGTGGACGCGCCCCTTCCATTGCACGGCAAGTTTCTGCCCGTCGCCGCGAGGCGCGCGCTCGATCAATTTCAAGTCGTCGCCGGTCTCGCCGACCGTAATGAGCGTTTGTTCACGCGCCCGCGCGACAGTTGCAAATACCTCGCTCGATGGACTGTCGGCGTTGATCACAGCGACGCCGCCGGGCGGCAGCACCTCGCTGAACAAGCGCAGCTTCGCTTGTTCATAGGCTTCGAAGCTCGGGTGATAGTCCAGGTGATCGCGCGTGAGATTGGTGAAGGCCGCCGCCTTCAACTTCACGCCGTCCACGCGGTATTGAGCGAGACCGTGGCTCGACGCTTCGAAAGCAACGTGCTCAATCCCTTCGCTCGCCAACTCGGCAAGAATTCGATGGATCTCGATGGGATCCGGCGTCGTATGCGTCAACGGTAGCGTCTTCGTATCCGTGACGACGCCGACGGTGCCGAAGCTCGCAGCGCGATGCCCGAGCTGCGCCCAAATCTGACGCACGAAAGATGCGATCGACGTCTTGCCGTTCGTGCCCGTGACGGCCACGACGGTCTCCGGTTGTCGCGCGTAGAATCGCGCCGCGATCTGCGCAAGCCGTTGGCGTGGATTGTCGTCGATGACGGCCGCGACGCCGTCGGGCACGCGCGAGCGCACGCTTGCGGATCCCAGGACAGCCGTTGCACCGTTGCGCACGGCATCCGCGACGTAGGCACCACCGTCTGCTTTCACGCCGGGCAATGCGGCGAACAGAAACCCGGGTGCTGCATGGCGGCTGTCGGCGGTCAGTCCGGTGATCTCGCGATCACCGCCCGCCAACATCTCGCCCGCCAGCGCGCTCAGACGCATCGCTCAATGCGACTCCTCGAATGCAGCCGCCATTGTCGTCGGTTCGTGGGGGCCGGGCTCGATCGGCGCCACCTGGACATTGAGCATCGGGGCAATGCGGCGGATGACGTTGCCGGCCGTCGGCGCCGCAGTCCAGCCGGCCGTCGCGTAGCCGAACGTCTGCTTCGTCCCATGCGGTTCATCGAGAATGATCAGCACCAGATACTCCGGATGTTGCGCCGGAAAAACGCCCATGAACGACGATAGCAGCTTCGTGTGAGCATACCCGCCATTGCTCGCCTTCTCGGCGGTACCGGTTTTACCGGCTACTGGGTATCCAGGAACATCGGCTTTGCCGCCAGTGCCGCCAGTCACAACCAGACGCAACAATTCCCGCATCTCGCGGCTAGTCTCATCCGAGATCACGCGGGTAAACGGCGCCGCCTCGCCTTGCTCGCGCAAAAGAAAGGTCGGATGAATGAGCTTGCCGCCGTTAACGACGGCGGCGCTCGCCATCGCCACTTGCATCGGCGTCACTGCCAGGCCGTGACCGTAGCCGATCGTCATTGTCTCGATCTCGTGCCACTGCCGCGGCAATTTCGGCGTACCGGCCTCGTGGATCTCGGTCACCACTGGTTGCAACAGCCCCATCTTGGCCAAAAACGCCTTCTGGGCGTCGGTGCCGACGTCGACCGCCATTTGCGCGGTACCGATATTCGACGAATGCATGAAGATTTCTGGGACCGTCAGCCAGCGGTTCTCCGGATGAAAATCGCTGATCGTGAAGCGACCGACCTGTAGCGGTTTGCGCGCGTCATAGCGCGTCGACAAGGTCACCTTTCCCGAATCGAGGGCCATCGCCGTCGTAAACGTCTTGAAGGTCGAACCCATTTCGAACACGCCGAGCGTCGCTCGGTTGAACAATCCGTCGGCGTCCGGCTGGATCGGCTCGTTGGGATCGAAGTCCGGCAACGAGCACAACGCTAGCACTTCGCCATTGTTCACGTTGAGCACGATACCGGCGGCGCCAATCGCCTGGAACGTCGCCATCGCGCCAGCAAGCTCGTCTTGCAGCGCGTGTTGCACGCGAAGATCCAAGGACAAAGGGACGGGACGACCGTTGCGGCTCGGGTCGGTGATCTTTTCGTCGAGGCCGCGCTCGATCCCGGCCAAACCATGATTGTCGACATTCACGTAGCCGAGTACGTGCGCAGCGGACCGCCCGTTGGGATAAACGCGCCGCGGCTCCTCTCGAAAATAGAGCCCTGGAATACCGAGATCGTGCACTTGATCGTGCTCACGCGCCGTCAGACCGCGCTTGATCCAGACGAAAGCCTGCCGCGTGGAGAGCTTTCGTGCGACCGCCTTCACGTCAAGTCCGTCGATGACCTTGCCGAGCGATTGCGCAGCCTCCTTGGGATCCCAAATCACGCGCGCGTCTGCAAATAGCGATGTGCCGCGCAGATCGGTCGCCAGTATTTCCCCGTTACGATCGGTGATGTCGACGCGCGCGACAGAAACACTGTCGGTTTGCGTTGCTGGTGCTCGTGCCACCTCTTCCCTGAGGACGGTGACTTCCGTCAGGCGCGCGATCAGAACGCCAAAAGCCAGCACGAAACCAAGACACAGAATCAGCAATCGGTCGCGCGTACGCGCGAGTGCCGCCTTCGCTGCGCCGTCTAACAGGATGCGATCGTCTTCGCTCAATGCTCTGCCCTTTGCGGCTTGGCGAGAGGCACTGGCACGGTTGGCTCAGCTCGCCTTGGCAAATCGTTGAAGTCGACGACCGGCGGCGCGCTCGACCACCCCTCGCCACGCAATGGGAGCGATGCCAATACGACGATCTGCTTCGGACTGGTCGGCGCCAATGCGAGGTGCTTGCGCGCCAACGCCTGCAATCGCTCCGGTTGATTGAGGTAGCTCCACTCCGCCTTGAGCACGCGAATGGCCTCGCCTTCCTTCGCGATCTCGGTATTCAGACGCTGCAGTTCGCGCTCGTGCGCCTTGGCGAGATAGACGCCGTTGTACAGCCCGAAGCACACGAGGATCAGCGTCGCGATACCAAAGGCCGTGAGTGCTCGCATCATGGTTGAACCTCAAGAACTAAGCCGGATTTGTCGGGGTCGAACGGCAGCGCCGGCTCGGATGTCCGCACCGCAGCGCGCAACTTCGCCGACCGGGCGCGCGGATTGCGCGCGATCTCGGCGGAACTCGGTGTGATCGCCTTGCGCGTTTTCAGGGCGAACGATCCAGGCGCAGAAGCACCGGCGCTCGGCGCATGGCGCGATGCACGCGGCGTATGCCCTGAGCGCTCCGCCAAGAAGCGCTTCACGATCCGGTCCTCGAGCGAGTGAAAAGAAACGACGGCAAGCCGCCCGCCCGGCTTCAGCAAACGCTCTGCCGCCGCAAGGCCGCGCGCCAATTCCCCGAGCTCGTCGTTGACGTATATGCGCAAGGCTTGAAACGTGCGCGTCGCGGGATGCAAACCGTCGTGATGGCCGCCGACGACGCGCGCGCAGATCTCCGAAAGATCGGCGGTGCGCATCAAGGGCGCCTTCTCGCGGGCATGCACGATCGCCCGCGCAATCGCGCGCGCTTTGCGCTCTTCGCCGAGCGTCCAAATGATTTGATCGAGCGCACCTTCACTATAGGTATTCACAACATCGGCGGCAGAAGGACCGGCACTCTCCATGCGCATGTCGAGCGGCCCGTCACTCTGAAAGGAAAATCCACGCTCCGGGTTGTCGATCTGGTCCGACGAAACGCCGAGATCGAGCGCAACGCCGTCGACTTCGGTGACGCGTCGGCTACGCAATAGCTCGTCCATCTTGCTGAAGCGCCCAGTAAGCAGGGTAAGGCGATCGCCGTATTTCGCCTTCAACGTCTGCGCACGCGCGATCGCGTCGGGATCGCGATCGACGGCATAGACGTGGCACTTCGCGGCATCCAGCAACGCGCGCGAATAGCCACCTGCACCGAACGTACCGTCGACAAAAATCTCACCGGTGCTCGGCGCCAGCGCGAGAACGACCTCGTTTCGCAGCACCGAGACATGGCGCCCATTTCCGCTCATGCCCCACTCCCCACCTTTGCGCGCAGCAATCCGCGGCGTTCGGACGCCGCCCGCCGTGCTTGCAACAACCGCGCTTGCAGTGCGCGCGGCTCCCAGATTTCAAAATAGCCCCCCAAACCGACGAACGAGGCGGCATCGCCGATCCGCGCGTGAGCGATCAGCTCCGGCGGCAACATCACCCGCCCCTCAGGGTCGATCGTGAGTTCGATCGTTTCGCCCAGAAGCGAATAGGCAAAGTCGTCGTGCACCTCGCTCGAAGGATCGTGCCCCTCGACGAGCTCCGTCAGCTTGCTGATCCACGGCGCACCGCCCGCCATGATCGCGGGATCGTTGAATGAGGCGCGGCAATAGAGCATCCGCGCGCCCTGCGCCTCCAAGATCTCGCGGTACTTGGCGGGCACCGACAGGCGGCCTTTGGCGTCGATCTTGTTCGTGAAGGTCGCAAGGAAGGGGCGCGCCGCGCTCATGCACTGGCCTCCCGATCGAACCCTGCTAACGCTTCAGAAACCGCGATCCCCACAAGCTCCGCCTTTGGCTGCGTGGCCCGCGAGCAACGGCTGATCCGCTCTCATGACCCTCGAAAATGAGGTCCGGTCCCGACATTTGATGGGATAACATGGGATACCATGGGCGTCAACAGCAATACCATGGAATTCAATGTGTTAGGCGATATTTCGAGTCCTCAAACGTAAACAAAAACCTACCAAATTCTTATCGGCTGGCGTGCAATCCGGCTCGCCACGCACGCCGGGGGTGTGATTCAAAAGACTCATCGAACTAGGTCTAGTAGGAGATAGGGCCAGAGGATCTATAAGCCGGGTTCTGTCCCCCGCCGAAGCGGTTGGATGACCATTCCTCTGGGACGCTCGTTGCCAAACGCCTCACGCGACCGACCCGGACAGCGAGCCGAAAGCAGCTCAGATGCCGTCCCTATTTGGTCTTGCTCCTGGCGGGGCTTGCCGTGCCGTCTCCGTCGCCGAAGACGCGGTGCGCTCTTACCGCACCGTTTCACCCTTACCGCGCAAGGCGCGGCGGTCTGATCTCTGTGGCGCTTTCCCTGGGGTCGCCCCCGCCGGACGTTATCCGGCGCCATGCTTCCGTGGAGCCCGGACTTTCCTCGAGCTGACGCCCGCGATCATCCAATCCTCTGGCCCAGCCGCTTAGTTCGTGCGCCTAGGCGACGGCGTCAAGTTGATTCAGCAGATCCGCAAGGATGGCTTGGGTCTCGGCGTCGGCGATGCCGTCGAAGTTGGAGCGACGAAAATGGCGTTGGAAGGCAGAGACCACGATCAAAGTACGTTCATCATAGAGGCCGGTGATCTCGATCCCATAGCCGTAGCGAGCGAGATCGCTCTGCAATCGCTTCACCTTTTCTCCGTCCGCGCCGACGCCGAGCGTCGACGCCGCCGGCGCGGCTTTCAACGCGCCAGGCCAGCGTCCAATGCCATGCCTTGCAAGCTCGTCCCACGGAAATAGCTCGCCTGGATCAATCTTGCGCTCCGGCGCCACGTCGGAGTGCGCGATCACGCGTGCGGGTGTGATCGGCCAACGCTTCACAATACCTTTGCTGAGTTCGATCACCGCCCCGATCTGCGGCTGCGTAAACGGGCGATAGCCCCATTCGTGCCCCGGGTTGACGATCTCGATACCGATCGAGCGCGAGTTGATGTCGTCCGCACCGCCCCATGACGAAACACCCGCATGCCAAGCCCGTTTCTCTTCCGCAACGTGCCGATAGATCGTGCCGTCTTCGTCAATCGTGTAGTGCGAGCTGACCTTTCCTTCGACGGTCGTCAGCAGCTTCATGGCCGACTCCGCGTCCGGCATGCCGGTGTAATGCATCACCAAGATGTCGATCGGCCCACCGCCCTGCCGCTCGTTGAAATTCGGCGATGGCCGCTCGATGATCTTCAAACCGCGGGCTCCTTCACGATATCGGGTTCGCGCAACGATATGATGGCGACGCCGGCCAGCGTGACAAGACCGCCGACCACAATTCGCCACGTCAGTCCTTCACCGAGCAACACGACGCCGAATATAACGGTAAAGAGCGGCGACAACAGCGTGAAGGGCGTGATCTTCGAAACCTCATATCGCTGCAACATGTAATAGAAGCCCGCGTGAGCCACGAGGCTCGACAACAACGCGGTGTACACGATCCCGCCCCAATGTTGGAACGAAGCGGTTTGAACCGCCGCCCATTGGCCACTTTCGAACAGCAAAGACAACAGCATCAGCACGGGCCATGACAGCGTCGCGATCCACGACTGCATCTGGAACACCGGCACATGCTTGATCTGCCGCATCAGAACCGACGACACCGAACCGACGGCCGCGGCGCCGACGACGGCTAAGAACCCGTCGACATGATCGATCACGCGCGGATCGAAGCCTATCACCACGATCCCCACGAACGACAAGATGATGCCGCTCCATCGCCGCCAGTGCACGACCTCGCCGAGAAAGAAAATGGAGAGGATCGTCGCGAACGGCACGGCGAGCTGCCCCGCGATCGCAACGATCGAAACCTCTCCGGCCAGCCGCATGCCGAGGAAAAGCAGCGCGAAATTGAACGTGCCGCCGGTCATCGCAATCCAGAAGATGCGGCCCATCTGCCCCTCGTGCCACCGCAAGAACGGCACGAGCACGGCGCTGAGCAGCGTGAAGCGAAACCAGGTGAATTCGAGCGGCGGAAAGTGCTTGAGGCTCGCCGCCGCTGCGACCAGCGCCAAGCCCCAGACAACGTTGATGAACAACAAAAACAGCAGGTCGCGAGCGGGCATACGGCCGAACAAAAGCAATAGCGGGATGCGCAGCTTGTGGCCTGGAACGACGGCACTGTCCAGCTAGCTGATGCCGCGCTCACGGCAGATGCGCTCGTAGGCCGCGTTGATGGTCGCAAGGCGCTCGTTCGCCGTCCGCACGAACTCGGGGGGTACGCCGCGCGCCGTCAAGCTGTCGGGATGGTTCTCCTTCACCAGCTTGTGGTACGCCCGCTTGAGGTCGTCGTTCGAGATCGATCGGTCGACGCTGAGGATGAAATAAGGATCGGCCTTGTCCGGCCCGAAGTGGGCGGCGCGAATGCGTTGATATTGGTCCTCCGAGAGGCCGAAGATCTCGGCGACGCGATGGAGATACTCCTGTTCGCCGGGATGAAAATTTCCGTCGGCGCGCGCAATCAAGAACAAGCTGTCCAGCAGATCTTCAAGCACGCCAGGACGCGCCCGGAACAGATAGGCAGCTTGCTTCGCATACGCCTCGAAGCCCGCCACGTCCTGCTTGGCCAAATTGAAGAGCTGGCCGACATTTCCCTCCTCCTCCGGAGGAATAGGGAACACCCGCTTGAACATGTCCACTTCATCGCGGGTGACCGTACCGTCTGCCTTGGCAAGCTTGGCCGCCAGCGCGATTACGGCAATCGTGAAGGCGATTTGGTCCTGTGAGCGGACCGCATCTTCGCTGCTGGTCCGGTTTTTCTCGTGGCGCTCGCGGTCATGATGCTCGTGCCCAGCGCGATCGATCATGAAGTGGCCGGCAAAGGCGCCAATGAGCGCACCGAGTGGGCCGCCGCCCAAGGCGACGCCGGCGGCTGCTCCAGCTAGTTTCCCCCAGATAGACATCGATGGACCATCTTACGCTAAGGTCGGTTGAAAACCGGAATTCGGGCGAAGATATGACCGTGCAAAACGGCCGTTGGCATTTCTGGATTGATCGCGGCGGGACCTTTACCGATATCGTGGCGCGGACGCCAGACGGCAAGATCGTGACCGACAAGCTACTGTCGGAAAATCCTGAGCGTTACGCCGATGCTGCAATCGAAGGCATACGCCGCCTGATGCAGACGCCCGACGGCGCTGCCGTCGACGCCCCGCGAATCGCTGAAGTCAGCATGGGAACGACGGTCGCGACCAACGCGCTGCTCGAGCGGAAAGGCGCGCGCACGCTTCTGATCACCACAAGCGGGCTGCGAGATCAGCTGCGCATTGGTTACCAGCATCGGCCCAAACTCTTTGTCCGCCGCATCGACTTACCGCCGCCACTCTACAGCCGCGTCATCGAAATCGATGAGCGCGTAACAGCACAAGGCGAAGTTCTGCGCGCGCCACAGGCCGCCGCCGTCGAACGGGAATTGAAACAAGCGCGCGCCGATGGATTCGACAGTTGCGCCATTGTCTTCATGCACAGCTACCGCTTTCCAGCGCACGAGAGGCAGGTCGCCGATATCGCCCGGCGCATTGGCTTCAAGCAAGTGTCGGCCAGCCACGACGTCAGTCCACTGATGAAATTCGTAAGCCGCGGTCACACCACGGTTGCTGATGCTTATCTGACGCCGATCTTGCGCCACTACATCGACCAAGTTGCCAGCAAGCTCGGCGATCTCGCCGAAAAGCAGCGGCTACGCTTCATGCGCTCGAGCGGAGGCCTCGCCGTCTCGCGCTACTTCAGTGGCAAGGATGCGATCCTCTCTGGTCCCGCCGGTGGCGTTGTCGGCATGGCCGAAACGGCGCGCGCCGCCGGCTTCGGCAAGGTCATCGGCTTCGACATGGGCGGCACGTCGACCGATGTCTCGCGCTTCGACGGCACATATGAGCGTTCGTTCGAAACCGAAATCTCGGGCGTGCGCATCCGCGCGCCGATGCTTGCCGTGCACACGGTCGCCGCAGGTGGCGGCTCAATCTTGACCTTCGACGGCCTGCGCATGCGTGCGGGACCGGAAAGCGCCGGCGCCGTTCCTGGTCCCGCCTGTTATCGCCGCGGCGGCCCACTGACGGTCACCGACGCCAACGTCATGACCGGTCGCATCAACGCCGAGTTCTTCCCGAAGGTCTTTGGCGCCTCGGGGCGAGAGCCGATCGACACACGGATCGTGCAAAAGCGCTTCGCCGAATTGGCCGGCAACCTCGGCAGAGACCCGCATCAAATCGCGGACGGCTTCCTCTCGATCGCCGTCGCCAACATGGCCGAAGCGATCAAGAAGATCTCGGTCGCTCAGGGCGCGGACGTCAGCGAATATACGTTGCAGTGCTTCGGTGGCGCGGGCGCACAGCTTGCATGCCGCGTCGCCGACGCATTGTCGATGCGCACGATCCTTATTCATCCGCTGGCGGGCGTACTCTCGGCCTTCGGCATGGGCCACGCCCGCGTCGAAGCTCGCCGCGAACGTGCAGTCGAGGCCGCACTCGACGACGCCCTCGTCGCCAAGCTCCAGGGTCTCTCACAAGAACTCGTCGCGAGCGCAACCTCCGAAGTAGCCGAGCAAGGCATGCCGTCGAGCGCGATCGCGGCGACGGTTTGGCTTCACCTTCGCTACGCCGGCACGGACACGGCCCTTCCGGTTCTGTTCGGCACGCGTGGCGAGATCGAAGAAGCCTTCGCCGACACCCATCGCAAACGCTTCGGCTTCTGGGATCAAGGCCGAGAGCTCATCGCTGAGTCCTTGAGCATCGAAGCCTCGGGCCAGATTCCCCCGCCTGCCCTGCCGGCGCCGCAAGCGCGTCCGCACGGAGCCCAATTGTCGCCGTCCGCAACAACGAAGCTCTTTGCGGATGGCAAATCATCGGACGCACCGATTTACGCTCGCGAGAACCTGCAGCCCGGCGATCGCATCGTCGGACCGGCACTGATCGCTGAGCCCAATTCGACCATCGTCGTCGATCCGCAATGGCAGGCGCTTTACACCGAGAGCGGTAATCTCGTTCTGACGCGCGAAGCGAAGGCAAAGAAGCGCGAAGCGGCGGCCGACCTCGATCCCGTCCGCCTGGAGATCTTCAACGCTCTCTTCATGTCGGCGGCCGAGCAGATGGGTGCGACGCTCGAAAAGACCGCGTCGTCTGTGAACATCAAGGAGCGCCTCGATTTCTCCTGCGCCGTGTTTGACGCTGGAGGAAACCTCGTCGCTAACGCGCCGCATATGCCGGTCCACTTGGGTTCGATGGGTGAAAGCGTGCAAACGGTCCTGCGCAAGCACGCCGGAAAGATGAAGGTCGGCGACGCGTATGCACTCAATGCGCCGTACGACGGCGGCACGCATCTGCCCGATATTACGGTCATCATGCCGGTCTTCGTCGGGGATGGGGCGCAGCCGAAGTTTTTCGTCGCTTCGCGCGGCCACCACGCCGATATCGGCGGCATCGCGCCTGGGTCCATGCCACCCGATTCGAAAACCATTGCTGACGAAGGCGCCCTATTCGACGGCCTTTGCATCATGCGCGCCGGCATATTCGACGAGAAGGCCGTGCGCGGCGTGCTGCTTGCCGGTGACCACCCGGCCCGCAATCCAAACCAAAATATCGCCGACCTCAAAGCCCAGATCGCGTCCTGCACCAAAGGCGTCGAAGAGCTCGCCAAACTCTGCGCCCACTACAGTGAGAATGTCGTCACCGCGTATATGAACCACGTTCAGGACAACGCCGAGGCGCAGGTGCGTCGCGTGATCGGCGATCTGAAGCAAGGCAGCTTCACGCACGAGATGGATGACGGCGCGATCATCCGCGTCGACGTGCGTTTGGATCAAAAGGCGCGCTCCGCGAGCGTCGACTTTACGGGCACGAGCGCGCAACGTCCGAACAACTTCAATGCGCCGCGTTCGGTCACGACAGCCGCCGTGCTCTACGTCTTTCGCTGCTTAATCGACAGCGACATCCCGCTCAACGCCGGCTGCTTGCGCCCGATCACGATCGTCGTACCGGAAGGGACCATGTTGAATCCGCAGTATCCTGCTGCGGTTGTCGCGGGCAACGTCGAGACGAGCCAAGCGGTTACCGACACGCTTTTTGGCGCGCTCGGCGTCATGGCCGCGAGCCAGGGCACGATGAACAACTTCACCTTCGGCAACGACCGCTACCAGTATTATGAGACGATCTGCGGCGGCGCGGGCGCAGGATCCGATTTCGACGGCGCGAGTGCCGTGCACACGCACATGACGAACTCGCGTCTGACGGATCCCGAAGTTCTCGAGATCCGTTTCCCTGTTCTGCTCCGCCGCTTCGGCCTGCGGGCGAATTCCGGCGGCGACGGAGAGCACAAAGGTGGTGACGGCACGATCCGCGAAGTCGAATTCCGCGAGAGAATGCAGGCCGGCATATTGTCGACGCGTCGCCGCACGCCACCTTTCGGCATCGCCGGGGGCAAACCGGGCAAACTCGGACGCAATGCGGTCAGGCGGTTGAACGGCAACGTCGAGGAACTTGCCGGCTGTGCCGAAACCGAGCTGGCAGCGGGCGACATCTTCATCATCGAAACACCGGGCGGCGGCGGCTTCGGTCCCGCGCCCTCCAAAGGATAGAGAGTCCAATGAGCACTGTTCTGGTTACCGGCGCCAATCGCGGTATCGGCATCGAGTTCGTCCGACAATACGCGGCCGATGGAGCGCGCGTCCTGGCATGCGCTCGCGTTCCCGGTGCAGCAACGGAACTGCTGGATATTGCGGCGAAATCGAAGGGCAAGGTAACGGTTCATCCGCTCGACGTCGCAAGCGCCGCGTCGATCGATCATCTGGTTCAGGAACTCGACGGACAACCGATCGACATCTTGATCAACAACGCGGGCGTCTACGGCGGCGATCATCAGACAGCCCACAACTTGGACTATGAAACCTGGAACCGTACCCTCGCCGTCAATTCGATCGGTCCGGTCCGCGTGTTGCTCGCGCTGTTGCCCAACCTGAAGAAGGGAAAGGACAAGAAGGCGATCGCGATCACGAGCGGGATGGGCTCAACCACAAATCACGACGGCGCTGCCCTGATCTACCGCTCGTCGAAGGCCGCGCTAAACAACGCGATGCACGGCCTGTCTCTGTCGCTGCGGCCCGATGGAATCATCGTACTGATGGTCCATCCCGGCTGGGTAAAAACAGACATGGGCGGACGGAACGCCTCGCTGAGTCCGGACGTTAGTGTGGCGGCTCAACGGAAATTGATATCGGCGCTCACGCCCAAGGACACCGGTCGTTACCTCGCGTTTGACGGGCGTGAAATCCCCTGGTGAATCAAGAAGTTGCAGCCGGGGAATATGGTTTATGGTGCAGTGCAAGGCCGATTATTGTTTCCGAACAAAGCCGAAAAAGGCATAATTAAGGCGCCCTGGTAGGAAGGAGAGCCCTATGGCTGAGCAGCTTGGACTCATTACCACAGGGGTCGTGTTCGCATTTCTCGCTGCCATCCTGATTGGCATCCTCTGAGGATCGAGACGCGATCGGGGAATACACGGGGAGTTTCGTGAAGGGCCGGAGGGCGTCATCCTCCGGCCCTTTCGTTTTGCCGCCGCGCGTTAACGATGGTCGCCGGAGCCCGATCGCAAACGAGACATGAGGACAAACGAGACAAAGTCGGGGGCGTCTTTCAGTTGCGCTACAATCGCCTCAACAAACAAGGAGCGCGGTCATGCCCCCGCCTGAACAAAAGCCTCAGCCAAGCGCGCCCCCGACCGGCACGGGGCTTGCGGTCGGCATTGCCCTCGGCGTGGCGCTCGGCGCCGCGTTCCATCAGCTCGCACTCGGCATCGCGCTAGGCGTCGCCTTGGGCGCGGCCATCGATGCTGTCTCTCACTTCACCGGAAAACGCACGCCGTAATCTTCGAGCGGCAGCCGTAGCGCGTTCGTTAGGTACGACACCGTGTGATAGAAGCCGGCCAGCGCAATCAATTCCAACATCTGTTCGTCACTGAACTCCGCTGCCAACGCTGACCACAACGCGTCGCCAACGCCGCTGGTCTCATGCAGCTCGTCGGCCAGGCGCACGATGAGCCGATCACGCTCGCCCCATGCCCGGTCGTTGCTGTCGCCCACAACAGTCGCCGCGATCTGATCCGCTGTGAGCGCCGCCTTCTCCGCGAAGAACGCCGCGTGGACGCCCCACTCGTATTCGGATCCGCATCTCGCCGTCGTCCGATCGATCATGATCTCGCGCTCGCGCAGTGTAATTGAACCTTTGTCCAGCAAACCTCCGGCCATGAACCGCGCGAACACGCGCGGATTTCGGGCGAGCGTCGTGAACAAAACGAGCGGCGGCACGCCGGGCGGCATCACGCGCTCGAGCGCCGCTTTGATCTCCGGCGCGTAGGGCTGCTGGGCCGGCGAAATGCGGTCGATCATGACCTTTTCTCCTCTGCTACAAATTTCATAGCAGACAGACCGGATCGTTGCTACTATTTTAGTAGCGCATGAGTGGGAAACGGCCGCCTCTACCCGGTACCAAGGTCCGCGGCTCCGCCACCGGGCGGCCGATCATGGCCGCGCTCGACCTCTTCGGCCGGCGTTGGGCATTGCGCGTCGTTTGGGAGCTGCGTGCGAAAGCGCTCACATTTCGCGATCTGCAGGGGGCCTGCGGCGACATCAGCCCGGGAGTGCTCAACACGCGCCTCGCCGAATTGCGCGAGGCCGGCATCATCGACCTCGATACCCCTAGTGGCTATCGCTTGACCCGGCAGGGCACAGCGCTAATCGATGCCATCACACCGCTTCACGATTGGGCTGAACGCTGGGCGAGCCGCGTCGGACGTTAAGCCGCCGCCGCTTCGCCAGGCCGATAAGACAGCACCGGCGCCAGCCACTTCTCCATAACGGTGAGAGCCACGCCTTTGCGCTTGGCGTAGTCCTCGACCTGATCGCGATCGATACGCCCAAGCCCGAAATACATAGCCTCGGGATGCGAGAAGTAGAGCCCGCTGACCGACGACGCGGGCAACATCGCGAAACTCTCCGTGAGCTTGATCCCCGCGCGTGTTTCAGCATCCAACAAGTTGAACAGCGTCGCTTTCTCGGTGTGATCCGGCTGAGCCGGATAGCCGGGCGCCGGGCGAATGCCGCAGTATTTTTCGGCGATCAGGTCTTGGTTCGACAACCTCTCGTCCGGCGCATAGGCCCAAAATTCGCGGCGCACGCGTTCGTGCATGCGTTCCGCCAGCGCCTCAGCCAAACGATCGGCCAGCGCTTTGAACAGAATACCGTCGTAGTCGTCATGCGCGGCCTTGAAGACTTTCGAACGCTCATTCTCACCGTGCCCCGCGGTGACCGCGAAGCCGCCCAGATAGTCCGGCACGCCTTTGGGGGCCACAAAATCAGCCAGCGCCAGGTTGGCGCGCGCATCGTCGCGCTTCATCTGCTGCCGCAACGTATGCAACACGCTCAAACGCTTCGCGCGGGTGTCGTCCGCGAAGAGCTCGATATCGTCCGCGCCGAGACGATTGGCCGGCCAGAAGCCGACGACCGCACGCGCAGTCAGCCATTTCTCCTCGATGATCCGGCCAAGCATCTTGTGGGCATCAGCGAAGAGCTCGCGTGCCGCCGGGCCGAACTTGTCGTCTTCCAAGATCATCGGATAAGTGCCGACGAGCTCCCAGGTGCGGAAGAACGGCGTCCAGTCGATGTAACGCGCAATCTCCGCCAGATCGATTGCGTCGAACGATTTCAAACCGAGCCAGGTCGGCTTCGGCGGCAGATAAGAAGACCAGTCGAGCTTGAGCGCGTTTGCCCGCGCATCGGCGATGCCAAGCCTTCGCTCCGGCGCTTTGCCTTTGTTGTGAGCCGCTGCAATGCGCGCATACTCGTTACGCGTCGCCTCGACGAATGCCGACTTGTTATCCTTCGACAACAAACTGGAGGCGACGCTGACAGCTCGGCTTGCATCAGCCACATAAACCGTCGCGCCGTGCTTGTAGTTCGGCTCGATCTTAACCGCCGTATGGACCTTGGACGTGGTCGCGCCGCCGATAAGCAGCGGCACATTGAATCCCTCACGCTCCATCTCGGCCGCGACGTTGCACATCTCGTCCAACGACGGCGTGATCAATCCGGAAAGGCCGATGATGTCAGCTTTCTCGGCCCTCGCCGCATCGAGAATCTTCGCCGCCGGCACCATCACGCCCAGGTCGACGACCTCGTAGTTGTTGCACTGGAGCACGACGCCGACGATGTTCTTACCGATATCGTGCACATCGCCCTTGACCGTCGCCATGACGATCTTGCCGTTCGACCGGCGCGCTTGGCCCGCACGCTCCTCCTCCATGAAGGGAATCAGATGCGCGACAGCTTTCTTCATCACGCGCGCCGATTTCACGACTTGTGGCAGGAACATCTTGCCCGAGCCGAAGAGATCGCCGACGACGTTCATCCCGTCCATCAGCGGCCCCTCGATGACGTCGAGCGGCCGCGTCGCACGTTGTCGCGCCTCCTCTGTATCGTCGACGATGAAGTCGGCAATGCCGTTGACCAGCGCATGCTTCAACCGCTCTTCGACCGGCGTCTGCCGCCAAGCCAGCGTCTCTTCCGGCTTTCCCGTCTGATCGTTCTTGTACTTCGACGCGATATCGAGAAGTCGTTCGGTCGCATCTTCCCGCCGGTTCAGCAGAACGTCTTCGACCGCATCGCGCAGATCGCCCGGAATTTCCTCGTACACCGACAGTTGGCCGGCATTGACGATGCCCATATCCATGCCGGCGCGGATCGCGTGATAGAGGAAAGCCGAGTGCATCGCTTCGCGCACGCGCTCATTACCGCGGAAGGCGAACGAAATGTTCGAGACGCCGCCCGAAACATGCACATGCGGCAACTCGGAGCGGATACGTTTCGCCGCGGCGATAAACGCATTGCCGTAGTCGTTGTGCTCCTCGATGCCGGTCGCGACCGCAAAAATATTGGGATCGAAGATGATATCTTCCGGCGCGAACCCGACTCTGTTCACAAGAATCTCGTAGGAGCGCTTGCAAATCTCGAGCTTGCGCTCCGCCGTGTCGGCCTGCCCCTTCTCGTCGAACGCCATGACCACGACCGCGGCACCATAGCGCTGCACGAGCTTTGCCTGGGCGACGAACGCCTCCTCCCCCTCCTTCAACGAGATCGAGTTCACGACGGGCTTGCCTTGGACGCACCGCAAGCCGGCTTCGATGACTTTCCACTTCGACGAGTCGATCATCACCGGCACGCGCGCGATCTCGGGCTCGGCGGCGATGAGATTGAGGAAGCGCTTCATGGCGGCTTCGCTGTCGAGAAGCCCCTCGTCCATGTTGACGTCAATGATTTGCGCGCCGTTCGCGACCTGGCCGCGCGCAACGTCGAGCGCCTGTTCGTATTGGTCTTCAGTGATCAGCTTGCGAAACTTGGCGGAACCCGTGACGTTCGTGCGCTCGCCCACATTGACGAAATTCGTCTCCGCCGTCAGCGTGAACGGCTCGAGCCCCGACAACCGCATGTGGCGCGGCATTTCTGGCACCTTGCGCGGGCCGTGGGGCCTCACTGCTTCGACGATCGCTACGATATGATCCGGCGACACGCCGCAACAACCGCCGACGATATTGAGCAGCCCGGCTTCCGCAAACTCCCCGAGCGTACGTGCCATGTGCTCCGGCGTATCGTCGTAATCGCCGAAAGCGTTGGGCAGACCGGCGTTTGGGTGCGTCGAAACAAGCGTATCGGCGACACGCGAAAGATCGGCCACGTATTGGCGCAAGTCCGCGGCGCCGAGCGCACAATTCAGCCCAACGGCAAACGGCTTCGCGTGGCGGATCGAATGCCAAAACGCCTCCGTCGTCTGACCGGTCAGCGTGCGGCCCGACTTGTCGGTGATCGTTCCCGACAGCCACATCGGCAACCGGAAACTGAGCTCTTCGAACAGCGTTTCGGCCGCGAAGATCGCTGCTTTCGCGTTCAGCGTGTCGAAGATCGTCTCTACTTGAATGACGTCGACCCCGCCGTCGATCAGCCCACGAATCTGTTCGCGATACGCTTCGGCGAGCTCTTCGAAAGTGATGCTGCGCAGGCCCGGATCGTTGACGTCGGGCGACAGCGACGCCGTGCGGTTCGTCGGCCCGATCGACCCGGCGACCCAGCGAGGCCGCTTGTCAGTCGAGAACTTATCCGCACTGGCCCGCGCGACCTTCGCCGCTTCGAAGTTAATTTCGGCGACGAGATGCTGCGTTCCGTAGTCCGCTTGGCTAACGCGATTGGCGTTGAACGTATTCGTTTGAATGATGTCGGAGCCGGCCTTCAAAAACGCGTCGTGCACCTGCGTCAGAGCCGACGGCTTAGTCAACGCCAGAATGTCGAAATTGCCTTTCAGGTCATGCGCATGATTGCCGAACCTGTTTCCGCGAAAATCCGCTTCCGTCAGACCGACGCGCTGCAAATAGGCGCCCTTCGCACCGTCGAGAAACAAGATGCGCCCGCGCGCCGCCGCCTTCAACGCAGTCACTCGGGCTTGTCTCTGCGTCTCGCTCATGCAGTTTCCTTCTCGCGCGGCGGACGCACGCCCAATAAGTGACAAATCGCAAACGTCAGATCGGCTTGGTTCAACGTATAGAAATGGAAAGAATCGAAGCCGTGCCGGCGCAACCGTTCGACCTGCTCGGACGCGACCGTCGCCGCCATCAATTTCCTCGTTTCTAGGTCCCCGTCGATGCCGTCGAAACGGTCGGCGAGCCAAGCCGGTATGGTGGCGCCGCACCGCTGCGCCATTCTCAGCACGCCCTTGAAGTTCGTCGCAGGCATGATGCCCGGCACGATCGGCACACGAATTCCTTCTTTGTACGCGCGGTCGGCGAAGCGCAGCACGACGTCGGTATCGTAAACGAACTGGGTGATCGCCCGGGTCGCACCCGCGTCGATCTTTGCTTTCAGAAGCGCGTAATCCGCATCGAGCGAGGTCGACTCCGGATGCTTCTCCGGATAGGCCGAAACGCTCACCTCGAACGGTGCGATCTGCTTGATCCCGCGGATCAGATCAGGCGTGGACGCATAGCCGTCTTTGTGAGGTTGATAGGGAGCACCAACATCCGGCATGTCGCCGCGCAAAGCCACGATATGCCGAATGCCGGAGCGCCAATAATCCTCTACGACCTCGTTCACCGCCTCGCGCGACGCGCCGACGCAGGTCAGATGCGCCGCGGGCGTCAAATCCGTCTCGGCCAAGATCCGCTTCAGCGTCGCGTGCGTGCGCTCCCGCGTCGAGCCGGCCGCACCGTAAGTCACCGAGACAAACAGCGGCTTCAGCGGCGCAAGGCGCGCAATCGAGCGCCATAGCGTCTGCTCCATTTCTGAAGTCTTCGGCGGAAAGAATTCGAAGGAGACTGAAAGGCTCATGCCGCTTGCGCCTGCTTTGGCCTGCGCGCTGAGCCGATCGGCGCAGTCGCCATCCACAACATCACAGTGAGTCCCTTCGCACCGCGCGGCGGAAGCGCGCGCGATTGCATGAGTGCAAGCCCTGCCGCCTTAAACCATTGCGCCGCTTCCTTGTCCGAAAAGCCGAGGCGGCGATGCTGGTGCTGATCGCGCAAGAACTCGAGCATGTGCGGCGCGAAATCGGCGATGACGATCCGACCACCCGGCATCAAGACGCGCGCCGCTTCGTGGATGGCGGCCGAGGGATCTTCGAGATAGTGCAGGACCTGATGGATTGTGACGAGATCGAAGCTCGAATCCGGATATGGGAGTTCGAACAGGTCACCGCGCCGCACCTGAACTTGGCTCAGCCTTGCCTTCTCGATGCGTGCCCGCGCCAGAGACAGCATCTCGTTGTTGAGATCGATGCCGACCGCACGCCGTGCCCGAGGCGAAACGACTTCAAGGATTCGCCCGGTGCCCGTGCCGAGGTCGAGATAAGACGAAACCTGTCCGTCGCCCACAAACGACAGCAACGCGTCTTCCACCTCGGCTTCAGGAATATGCAACGCCCGAAGGCGGTCCCACTCGGCAGCATTCGCTGCGAAGTACGATTGCGCCTCCTCCTCACGCGCGCGCCGCACGGAATCGAGACGCTCAAGATCACGAGCGAGGATCGGGTCGCTCCAAGGGATGAGCTCATTGAGCCTGTCGACCAAGGCACGACCCGCCCCGCTCTCGCTGAGGCGATAGAAGACCCAGGTACCTTCGCGAATACGTTCGATGAGCCCGGCATCGCTCATCAGCTTGAGATGACGGCTGACGCGCGGCTGGCTCTGCCGCAAAATCTGTGTGACCTCGCTGACCGTTAGCTCCGCCTTTGTAAAAAGCGCGAGCAGGCGAAAGCGGGTCTCTTCGCCCGCCGCCCTCAAGCCCGCCAGAATGGTCTCCAGATCCGCCATTTGCTTGCGCATCCCCAGGACATAAAGATATCTTTATATCATTATCTTAGGAAATCTATAGTGTACTTCCGGTCGCAATGGCGTGGCGGGAATACCTCAGGTTGCCGAAACCGCGACCATCACGTCTTCGTAACCTTATGGGAGCATCTTCAGGTCACGTATAAGTGCGGGGTTCGATGGGCCGACCGCCTGGTTGGGCGTGCGGTGACGTTTGACCCGCTTGGGGGTTGGGGCTGTGCCTTGTCTCAGGGCGCTGTCTAAACCAAGTTTGGTTTCTGGTTAGAGGTAGGCGGCGCATATGTACGCGTTCCGTAAATGGATGACTGTTGCAGCGGCCGGCGCATTTGCGTTTGGCATCGGTTACGCGCACGCGGCCGAAAACAAATCGGCGCCTGACGCGCCTCCTGTCGTCACAACCGATCAAGTTCAGCAAGTGGACGACAACGATCCCTTTGAAGGATCGAACCGTTTTTTCTTCAACGTTAACCAGGCACTCGACAAGGCGCTGCTGCGTCCCGTCGCCATCGCCTATCACGACGTGCTTCCGGACTTTGCGCGCGATGGCGTCCGCAACTTCCTGAACAACTTGAATTCGCCGGTTATTTTCGCCAACGACCTGCTGCAAGGCGAAGGCGATCGCGCCGGCACAACCATGGTTCGTTTTGGCATCAACACGACGATCGGCGTCGCCGGCTTGTTCGATGTCGCATCCGACCTCGGCTATCCCTACCACGATGAAGATTTCGGCCAGACGCTGGCCGTGTGGGGCGTGAACGACGGTCCGTATTTCTATTTTCTCGTGCTCGGCCCCTCGTCTGCACGTGATTTCACGGGGTTCGTCGTTGATCGCGGTCTCGACCCGCTGACTTATGTCGGTTGGGGCGATGACTATGAGTGGGTGCCCATAACCCGCGCTGTCGTGAACGTCATCGACCTTCGCTCACGCAACATTGAGACGCTGGACGAAATCGAGCGCACCTCGGTGGACTATTACGCGTCGATCCGTAGCCTTTATCGGCAATCCAGGGCTGATGCCATCCGCAACGGCAAGCCCTCGACCGACTTGCCCGATTTTGACAATGGCGGCGGCGTGACGACCTCGCCAATAAATTGACAAAATCCACTGCCGCAATAACTGCGCTATACTGATCGGGTAACGGTGCCGCACCGGGCGGCACTCGCCGGGGAGACCTCACATGAGCCTACGCATGTTCGGCCGCCTGACCTTAGTCGCTCTTGTTTCGGCCTTCGCTTGGTGTTCTGCGACGCCCGTTGCTCTTGCGAGCCAAGACGCAGAAGCGTTCACGCAGAAAGTCATCAATCAAGGCCTGGCCATTTTGCGCGACGGTGGCAGTTCGAAGAACTCACGGTTCCACGACTTCATCTTCAAGTATGCGGATGCCAGCAAGGCGGCGATGTTCACCTTGGGCCCGTACCGCCGCGGCGCGAACAAGGCCGACCTGGATGCCTTCGTAAACGCATATCGCGAGTTCCAGTTCGCCCTCTATGCGCGAAGCTTGGAGAAGTACAAGGACAAGTCGCTCAAGGTGACCGGCTCCATCGACAACAAGCCCGGCGACGTTACCGTCAACACCGTTGTCCAAGACCCGAATGGCAGCACGGACAAGGGACTGCGCGTTTCCTTCCGCATGTCCGGTTCAGATGGCAGCTACAAGTTCACGGATGTCCAGATTGAAGGCGCTTGGATTTCACAGAGTCAGCTCGAGCAGTTCCGTTCGATCTTAGGCCGCAACGGCGGCAACATTGGCGAGCTCACGCAAGAGATAGAAAATCGCACGGAGCACATGAACGACTAACGCGCGACATCCGCGGACGAAGAAAGGGCGCCTCTTCGGCGCCCTTTTTATTTTCCAAGCCTAGTTGCGCACCAATTTCTTGTACTTGATGCGGTGCGGTACCAGCGCGTCGTCGCCGAGCCGCCGCTTGCGATCCGCCTCGTAGTCCGCGTAGTTGCCTTCGAACCACTCGACGTGGCTGTCGCCCTCGAACGCCAAGATGTGCGTCGCGATACGATCTAGGAACCAGCGGTCGTGGCTGATGATGACCGCGCAGCCGGCAAAATCGTTGAGGGCGTCTTCAAGGGCGCGCAGCGTCTCGACGTCGAGGTCGTTGGTGGGTTCGTCGAGCAACAGCAGATTTCCGCCCGACTTCAGCATTTTGGCCAAATGAACCCGGTTCCGCTCGCCGCCGGAGAGCTGCGAGGTCTTCTTCTGCTGATCCGTGCCTTTGAAGTTGAACGCTGAGACGTAGGCACGGCTCGGAACTTGCCGCTTGCCGAGCTCGATGACGTCGAGCCCTCCGGAAATCTCTTCCCACACCGTCTTCTTGGGATCGAGGCTGTCGCGCGACTGATCGACATAGGACATCATCACCGTGTCGCCGACCTTCAGCGATCCGCCATCGGGCTTTTCCTGTCCCGTGATCATCCGAAAGAGCGTCGTCTTGCCGGCGCCGTTCGGTCCGATGACGCCGACGATGCCTCCGGGCGGCAGCTTGAAGTCCAACTCGTCGATCAACAACCGGTCGCCGTAGCCCTTGTTGACATGGTCTGCCTCGACGACTGTGGAGCCAAGTCGCGGACCCGCCGGGATGACGATCGCACCGGCCTCGTACTTGTTCGAGTTCGCCGCGCTCAGCAGATCCTCATAGGCTTTGATGCGCGCCTTGGACTTGGCTTGACGAGCCTTCGGACTCGCCTGAATCCACTCGCGTTCCCGCGCCAAAGTCTTGAGCCGCGCTTCCTCGCCCTTCGCCTCGACGAACAGACGCTTTTCTTTCTGCTCCAGCCACGAGGAATAATTGCCTTCGTAGGGAATCCCCTGCCCGCGATCGAGTTCGAGGATCCAGCCCGTCACGTCGTCCAGAAAGTACCGATCGTGCGTCACCAGCACGACCGTGCCCTTGTAGTCCTGCAAATGGTTTTGCAACCAGGCAACCGACTCCGCGTCCAGATGGTTCGTAGGCTCATCGAGCAGCAATAGGTCCGGCGCCTCGAGCAGGAGGCGGCAAAGCGCAACGCGACGCCTCTCACCACCCGAAAGCGTGTCGACCGCCGAATCCGCCGGCGGGCACCGCAAGGCGTCCAACGCCTGCTCGATCTGGCTCTCGAGATCCCAGAGATTTTGCGCGTCGATCTGATCCTGCAGCTTCGCCATCTCATCGGCGGTCTCGTCCGAGTAATTGGCGGCGATCTCGTTGTAGCGATCGACAATGGCCTTCTTGTCGGCAACCGCCTCCATCACGTTCCCAAGCACGTCTTTGCTCGGATCCAGCGTCGGCTCCTGCGGCAAATAGCCGACCTTGGCGCCCTCGGCGGCCCAGGCCTCACCGGAGAATTCCTTGTCGATTCCGGCCATGATCTTGAGGAGTGTCGACTTGCCGGCGCCGTTCAGGCCAATCACGCCGATCTTCGCCCCCGGAAAGAACGAAAGATAAATGTCCTTCAGAACCTGCTTGCCGCCCGCATAGCTCTTGGCGAGGTTCTTCATCACGTAAACATATTGATAGGAGGCCATCGACCGCCCGCTCCGCTGCGTTTGCTAATGTGGCGAAAGTGGCGCGGGTTCTATCGGAGGCAAGGGGGTATCGCAAGCACTTGGGGCTCTGTGCGCCTTGCTGGCAACCCGCTCGGCGCTTACTCTGCGGCCACGAGGCCGGGGGCGTCACAATGAGTTATGTCAGTCGGACTTTGGGATCGAAGGAACGGATCCTCTACAGCACGGGCTATCATTGGCTCTATTGGCTCTGGGCGGCAATTCTGATCGTACCGTCCGCTGCTGTCGCGATAGGCGGCTATCCGTACAGCATGCTCAGCATTGTTCTGTTGGTCATCGGGCTGTTCATCCTGCCGTTCGGCCTGACAAATCTGATACGCGCGTGGGCGACGGAAATCGCCGTCACGACGGACCGCTTCATCCGCAAGACCGGGTTCGTCGCAATCAAGAGCGAAGAAGTGAGCCTCGACAAGATCGAGGAAGTCACCGTCGATCAGTCAATTCTCGGTCGCATTTTTGGCTACGGCAATGTGCAGGTTCACGGCACCGGCATGGGCGACATCAGGTGCCGAATGGTCGATAGCCCGATCTATTTGCGGCGGCAGATTCAAACCGCGCGTGAGGGATTGAAGAGCAAGACCGAGTGATACGGCCGCCGAATCACCAGTTCGCCCTCAGCATTGCGAACGCGGCGATGCCGTCCCTGCCCGCTTCGCCCGCGACATCCTGCTGATACAACGTGCTGCCCTGCAAGGTCACGCCTTGGCCGAGGAGCGTCGCGTAGCCGATTTCGTAGTTCGTCTCCGGCGTTGCGCTGGCGAGAGCCACCCGCTCCGTCGAATAGACGATCTCACGATTCTCGGTTACGCCCGTCGATAGGGTCATCAAGGCCGACCCGCGCGTAACATGAAGCGGCCGCGACACGGCGAAACCAAGCGAGTCGCCGTCCCAAAGGACACCAAGCTTGGACATCGCAACGCCGTAAGCGGAGCTGTCGATCTGCGACACGCCTTGGAAGAGGCTGCCGACGCTCGGCGACGCGTTCGTTGTGCCCTGGCTCCACGACGCCGACGCCACCCAGTCGTCGCCAAGATTGACCCGCGCCCCGACGCCGACCGATTTCGTTTCGGCATTGCCGATGAGTGCGAGCGCGCCGGCCTCGCTCGAGCCCAGAATGCTGTTCTGCTCCTGCGTATGGTCGGCATTGAGCCCGACAATCGCCCATGGAGCGACCTGCCAGCTCAGCGCGACTGAGGTATTCGACGCCGAGCGCAAGTGCGCCGGATCGCTGTTCGCCAGGTCGACCAGTTCCTGCACGGACAAAACGCCGTCATTGAAGGGCGAGTTTGCGTCGGCCCTCTGCTCCGCATGGCCGAGCGCGAGAGAGACGCCGTCGCCAAGCTCGAAACTGCTTGCGGCGTAGTCCGCCTCGCTGGTGAGTGCGAGATAGGGTGAATTCAGTGCGCTGGCGGATACGAACAGTCCATCATAAGCCTCGCTCGACGCCAGCCCAAGCTTGTCGAAATGCGTCCCGAACATCGCATTGTGGCCCATTGCGAGAGTAGTACCCTCACCGAAGCGCGCAGTGACGACGACGTCTTGCAATTCGATCTGGGGCGTATCGGCAAAGCCTGCTGTCTCGATCGCGCTTGCCGGGTCGTCCGCAACGAAACCCGAAACCGCATAACCATCGCCGAATGCACTCACGCCGCGCGACGAATGTCCGACACTCGCCACGACGCCTGAGAGGCTGACATCTCCGCTGGCGACCGACCTCGTGACATCGGTGTGGAAGTCGCGGCCGTATGCATCGAAGAACACCGCACTCTTTGCGATATTCGAGTGACGTACGCCATATCCGATCGGACCGCTGAGTGAGCTGATGCCCAGCTGACCCGATGAAACGTAGCTGTTGGTGGTCACGCCTGACGTTGCAATGGAAGCGCCGCCCAGTGGCTGCAAGGCCGCCCCCGGATTGACGAGCCCATGCCCGTAGACCTTGTCGACCCCGCGAGATCCGAGATCGGTCGCCGAATTGAGCAAGATCGAAACCACCTGCTGCGGCGTCAAATACGGTGCGGCGCTCAATACCAATGCGGCCGCACCGGCGACATATGGCGTCGCCATCGACGTACCCGACAGTCGTGCATACGTATCGTCGGGGTAAGTCGAATAGATGTTACGCCCTGGCGCGACCAAGAAGACGTCTTTGAAACAGACCTGGCCTCCACCTGTCGACGTGCAGCCGCCATTGCCTGGGGTCTGCGAAAAGTTTGAGATCCGGTTGTTGGCGTCGACGGACCCCACAATGATCATGCTGCCGACGACGTCGGCAGCGGTCGCGTAGGCGGCAGGATAGGCCGGAGGCAAGCGTTTGCCGCCGTTGCCTGCAGCAGCCACGATAACTGCCGTCGGCGCCGCTCCCTGCAAGGCCGTAAGGAGCACCGGGGATGACGACGATCCGCCAATGCTCATATTGATGACGTCGGCTCCGTGCGTGGCCGCGTAGGTGATCCCAGCTGCGACATCATCGAACGAACCGTTGCCACGTGCGTCCAACACTTTTACGGGCAGGAGGCTCGCACCGGGAGCGACGCCGGTCGCGCCAACGCCGTCATTTGCTGCGCCGACGATGCCGGCGACATGTGTGCCATGTCCGTTGTTGTCGGCGCCCAGAGCGGCATCGCCAGCGCATTTGGTCGATGGATCGCCGATACACGTCCCGGGCAAAACCCGGCCCGAAAATTCCGGATGATCGAGATCGATACCCGTATCGATGAATGCGACGACGACGCCCTCGCCGGTCTCAGAAATCGTCAGCGCAGGCGTCGGAGTCGTCGTCGAAGGGCTGCTCGACCGCCGCTGCCGCCCGAGCACACCGATATCGACATACTCTTGTTGCGCCGCAGCCTCATCCGCAGCCTCTCGCGCGGCCACGCCGTAGACCCATCCGTCTGCCGACTTGTCGCGCTCGGCCGCCAGGCAGGCAACAGGAACCGCACCAAGGCAAAGCGAAAGCAAGGCGATCCCGGCGGCCGGTGGCAGTTGGAGAGAATCCGTGCGCAACATGGTCGCCTCCATGGAAAATCACTTCGCGCCTGCGAATCACAACGAAAAGCATGGCTTCTTCGCATGCTCGTTCCGAGCCTTTAATGCTTGGTTGTGACGACGACCGCCTCCCGACAGCCGTTTCGACCGCGAATGTCGCGATATCGCTACGCCGGCTTGCGATCACACCGCGCGACCCAGCCTAGATTCGCAGAACGGACCGAATTTCGTGACGCACCGGGGTTTTATTGAGTAGCCTGCTTTTGCTATAGCCTCGCGGCCCACGGTGGGGCCTGTAGCTCAGTTGGTTAGAGCGGGCCGCTCATAACGGTCTGGTCGCAGGTTCAAGTCCTGCCGGGCCCACCACTTTTTCTACGCAAAGAACAACGGTTGTCGGGAGACGAAGATGTCCAGGGATCAGTTGGAAGAAGCGCGTCGGCTGGTGGATTCGGATGATCGAAAGGATTTCGATTTCGCGACACGTGGCTTCATCGCGACGCGCAAGGATCCCGTAATCAAGCGTCCGGACGGTCGCACAGCCGTCGATTTGTCCGCTTACGATTTCCTTGATGCAAAGGCGCCCGAGACCGTCAACCCGAGCCTGTGGCGCCAAGCGCAGATTCTCACCAAGCACGGTCTCTTCAAAGTTGCGGAGCGAATCTACCAAGTGCGCGGCTTCGACGTATCGACGGTGTCGTTCATCGATGCCGGCACGGGATGGATCGTCGTCGATCCGTTGACGAGTGTGGAAGCGGCCCGCGCCGCGATTGAACTATTGACTGCTCACATCGGCGAAAAACCGGTGCTCGCCGTCATCTACTCTCATAGCCATGTCGACCACTACGGCGGCGTCGGTGGTGTGACGAGCGCGGCGGATGTCGCGTCCGGCCGCGTGCAGGTAATCGCACCCGAAGGCTTTCTGGAGCATGCGGTGTCCGAAAACATCATTGCCGGACCCGCGATGTCGCGACGTGCACGCTTCCAGTTCGGACTCACATTAAAGTCGGGTTCCCAAGGCGAAACGACGTCAGGCCTCGGTCCGAAGCCGTCGCTCGGCTCGCTGTCGTTGATCGCGCCCACCCTCACGATTACGCACACCGGACAGGAAGTGACGGTAGGCGATGTCACGATGGTCTTCCAGCTCACGCCCGGGACCGAGGCTCCGGCGGAAATGAATTTCTATTTGCCGCAGTTTCGCGCGGTGTTCATGGCCGAGAACGCCAATCTGACGATGCACAACCTCTTGCCGGCCCGTGGCGCGCTCGTTCGCGACGCGAAGGCCTGGTCCGACTATCTGACGGAATCGATCCGCCTATTCGCCCGCAAAAGCGATGTGATGTTCGCGGCGCACGGGATTCCGAGATTTGGCCAACACGAGATCGAGGCGTTTCTGATCAGCCACCGCAACGCCTACAAATATCTGCACGACCAAACGCTGCGCTTGATGAACGCCGGTTTCACCTCGGCCGAGATCGCGGAAGTTTTGAAGTTGCCGGACGTCCTTGCCAAGCAATGGTTCAATCGCGGCTACTACGGCACGATGAGCCACAATTCGAAGGCCATCTATCAGCGCTACCTCGGCTGGTATGACGCCAATCCCGCAAATCTCAATCCGCTTCCGCCCCAACCGTCGGCCGAACGTTATGTCGACGCGATGGGCGGTGCCGAAACTGTCATTGCGCTTGCTGACAAAGCCGTCAAAGCCGGTGAACTGCGTTGGGCCGCAACCCTGCTCAACCACGTCGTCTTCGCCGACGAGACCAACGAAGCGGCGCGCAAGAAGCTGGCCGACATCTACACCCAGATGGGCTACGAAGCCGAGGCCGGCACCTGGCGAAATATCTATCTGACGGGCGCGCAAGAACTGCGTACCGGCATCGCGCAAATGCCGCCGGCCAGCATGAGTATGGATGTGTTGGCTGCAACGACGACACCGATGCTGCTCGACTTCGCGGCGGTTCGCGTAAATCCTGACAAAGCGGCCGCGCGTGCGTTCAAGATCAACATCGAGCTGACGGACCGCGGCGAACGCCACCTCATCACGGTCGAAAGCGGCGTGCTGGTGCACGAGGCCGGCATTGCAGACCCAGCCGCCGGCGCAACGGCCAAGCTGACGCGCCCCGATTTCTTGCTGACGTTGCTCGCAGGCGCTCCGTGCGCCCCACGCATCGCCTCAGGCGACATCAAGATCGACGGCGATGCCTCGCTCTACGAGCAGTTGACGCAGCTGATCGAACCGCTGGTGCCTAACTTCCCGATCGTGACGCCATGACGGATGCTATCTGGACACGGCACGTGACTCATGAATTGGCAAACTGGTCGAAAGCGCGCAGGGCGTCGGCCGCATAGTTGACGCTGGGCCCACCGCCCATCTGGATGGCCACGCCGACCGCCTCCGCCACTTCCTGTCGCGAAGCGCCCGCCTTGTGCACATTGCGCGCGTGATATGCCAAGCAACCGTCGCAATGCACCGCGACGCTGATCGCCAGGGCAATGAGCTCCTTAGACTTTTTGTCCAAAGCACCTGACGAATGGGCTGCATGCCCAAGCGCTCCGTATGCTTTCATCGTGTCGGGTATGAGGCCGCGCAGCTGGACGGCATATTCGTCGATTTCAGCAATACGCGCGCGATAGTCCACAGTCATTGTTGCCTTCCAATAGTTAAGCACATTCCGCGAAACGCAGTCGGCGGGGCCTGTATGCGGTCACTCTCACGCCTGGGTATTGAGGTAGATCAATGGGCGCCGTCCTGCATCGACTATGGCTTGATTCCTGGCTCTGAGGGAATTGGACGAGAGTCTCAAGGTCAATCGGCTTGGGCTCTTCGATATCATGCGATATGAGTGCGCACATGTCGGCGGCATCTGCTTCACCCTCAGATTTCCCGATCGGGCTTGTTGTCGCGGCGCGCGGTTCCGTTGTCGACGTCACGTTTCCAGCCGGCTCGCTTCCGCCGATCAACGAGGCGCTACGCATCGAATGGGATCGAGATCAAACGCTTATCGCTGAAGTCCAACAGCACCTGAACGCCACGACCGTTCGCGCGGTGGCGCTGCACACGACGTCGGGCCTGAGCAGGGGAACAAGCGTGCGCCGCACCGGCGCTCCAATCCTTGTGCCGGCCGGCGACGCCATTCTGGGCCGCATGTTGAACGCAACAGGCGAGCCGGTCGATCAAGGTCCGCCACTTCCCGATGACGTCGAGCGGCGGCCGATTCACGCCGAGCCGCCGAGCCTGGCGCGCCTCGGCCGCGAGCGTCAGATTTTTCACACCGGCATCAAGGTCATCGATCTGTTGGCGCCCATGGTCGTCGGCGGCAAGGCGGCGATGTTCGGCGGCGCCGGCGTCGGCAAGACTCTGCTGATCATGGAGCTCATCCGCACCATCATTGAACGCCACGCCGGGACCTGCGTCTTTGCCGGCATCGGCGAGCGCACGCGCGAAGGTCACGAATTGCTGCTCGAACTCCGAAAGTCCGACGTCATAAAGCGCACCGCGATGATCTTCGGTCAAATGAACGAGCCGCCGGGCGCTCGTTGGCGCGCGGGATTTACGGCGCTTGCCGCCGCCGAATACTTTCGCGACACCGCGCGACGCAACGTCCTTCTCCTGATCGACAACGTCTATCGCTTCGTTCAAGCGGGTGGCGAAATCTCAGGACTTCTCGGCCGCCTGCCCTCTCGGGTGGGCTATCAGCCGACGCTGGCGAGCGAAATCTCGGATCTCGAAGAACGCATCGCATCCGTCGCCGGTGCCGCGATCACGTCGATCCAGGCCGTCTACGTCCCCGCCGACGATTTCACGGACCCCGCCGTCGCCGAGATCTTCAGTCACCTCGATTCCTCGATCGTGCTGTCGCGCGACATGGCAAGCGAGGGCATATACCCGGCGGTCGACCCGCTATCGTCGAGTTCCACTCTGCTCGATCCCCGCCTCGTCGGCGAACAGCACTATCGCATCGCGCAAGACGTACGAAAGACGATTGCTCACTATCGCGAATTGCGCGAGGTGATCGCGCTTCTTGGCATCGAGGAGTTGAGCGCCAACGATCGAACGGTCGTCACGCGCGCGCGGCGAGTCATGCGTTTCCTCACGCAGCCCTTCATGGTGACCGAGGCCTTCACCGGAAAATCCGGCCGCACGATTGAGTTGGCATCGACGCTCAAAGGTTGTCGCGCAATCCTCGATGGCGAAACCGACACTTGGGCCGAAGCCTCGTTTTACATGGTTGGCGATCTCGACGAGGCACGAAAGAAGGAAATGCGGGGGCGCGCATGAGGCTAACGATCGCGACACCTCTTTCTTTGGTCGTCGAGGCGGACGATGTCGAACACGTGCGCGCCGAGGATGAGACCGGCGCGTTCGGCATCCTCAAAAATCACGCTGACTTTTTGACTGTGTTGACGACATCCGTGGTCACTTGGAGAGATACCAAAGGCGCGGAGCACTACACGGCCGTGCGCGGCGGCACGCTTCGCGTTTCCGGTGGAACAGACATCTCGATCGCGACGCGAGAAGCCGTCTTGGGTACCGATCTGCGCCGCCTCCAGGAGGATGTTCTCGTCAAATTTCGCCAAGAAGCCGAAGAAGAAAAGGCAGCCGGCGCCGATGCCGAGCGTCTCTATCTGGCAGCGCTGCGCCAAATCTCCAACATCGTGCGCGGCGAACGTGGGCACGGCATGCCGCCACGCTTGGAACCGGATCAGCTTGACGGAGCGGCCTCGTGAGCGGTGAACCTGAAAACGATCTCAACGAGGCCGTGCGCAAGCGCCGCGAACGCCGCGCGCGATGGGAACGTGAAGGCGAGCGCTCGATTGCACAGAACCTGGCGATGATCGGTGCCCTTGGCTGGATGATCGTCGTGCCGACCCTGGTCGGCATCTTCATCGGCCGTTGGTTGGACAGCATGTTCAAGATGGGCGTGTTTTGGACACTCGGGCTGATGGTCGTTGGACTTACCATCGGCTGCACGCTCGCTTGGCAACGGATGTACCACGATTGAGGCGAACCATATGGAATTGACGCACTTCTATGCTGCAATAGCCGCCTGTATCGGCGGGATAGCGATGGGGCTCGCCTATTTTGCAGCGGTCAAGCGATCAGCTGATGCTCTCTTCCAACATGATGGTTGGCGCACCGCGCTGTTGCTGACACTGATGCGGCTGATCGGCGCTATCGCCGTCCTGGTTCTTGCCGCTCAGGCAGGCGCTATCGTGCTTGTCTCCGTCTTCGTCGGCTTCTTGATAGCGCGTGCGATTGCCATGTCATCGGTACGAGGTAACGCCTGATGCAATCGTCTCCCTTGGGCGCCGAGTTCGCGCTCCACATAGGCCGGATTTCGATCAGCGGCACGGTGCTCACAACGTGGGCGATCATGGCCGTCTTGGTGTTGGGCGCGATCTATCTGACGCGCAATCTTTCTATTCGCCCGTCGAAGCGCCAAGCTCTTATCGAAACGCTGGTCACTGGCATCGGACAACAAATTGAGGATGCGACACGCAGGAAGCCGGCGCTCCTGCTCCCGTTGATTGGCACACTGTTCATCTTCCTGGCTGTCGCAAACCTGTCGAGCGTCGTGCCCGGTCTGGTGGCTCCCACCGCCCGCTTGGAAACGCCGGCGGCACTGACGGCGATTGTCTTCTTGGCGTCGCACTACTTCGGAGTCAGAGCCCAAGGTGTCCTCGGCTATCTCGCCAGCTTTGCAAAGCCGAAGCTGATCATGCTTCCGCTCAACATCCTCTCTCAGATCACGCGCAGCTTCTCATTGATGGTGCGTCTGTTCGGCAACGTGATGAGCGGCGAGTTCATGATCGGCCTCGTCCTGGCGCTCGCCGGTCTTTTCGTGCCGATTCCATTCATGGCCCTCGAAATTCTCTTGGGCCTCATTCAGGCTTACATCTTCGCCGTTTTAGCCACCGTCTTCATCGGCGCCGCTATGGGCAGCGTCGAAAGCTAAGGAGAACCAATGGATCCCAAAATCATCAGCATTCTAGCCGCGGCCTTCGCCGTCTCGTTCGGCGCGCTCGGGCCGGCGCTTGCCGAAGGGCGCGCCGTCGCCTCGGCGCTCGATGCGATCGCCCGCCAGCCCGAAGCAGCGGGCACGATCTCGCGCACTTTGTTTGTCGGTCTCGCTATGATTGAAACGACCGCGATCTACTGCCTCGTGATCGCGTTGATTCTGATCTTCGCCAACCCCTTCCTGCGCTGACCATGCAGTTCGATTGGTGGACCTTCGCACTTCAGACGATAAACTTTATCGTCCTTGTGTGGTTGTTGAATCGCTTTTTCTACAAGCCGGTATTGCGCGCGATTGACGCCCGGCGCCAGCAGATCGACAAGCAGTTCACCGACGCCAAGACCGCTGACGACAAAGCCGGGGCCAAGCTCAAAGAGATCGAGGACGACCGCGCCAAAATCGCCGCCGAACGCGAACAAATCACCAAGTCGGCGGCGCAACAGGCGGACCAAGCCGCCCGCGCGCGCATGGTTCAAGCGGAATCGCAAGCACAGGCACTGATGGACGATACACGCAAGGCGTTGGCCCGGGAGCGTGAGCAGACCAAAGCGGAACTGCACGAATTCGCCTTGGGCCTAGCCTCCGACATGGCCCGAAAGCTCGTGTCCGAACTGCCGCCGGATAAGCGTTCCGAAGCCTGGCTTGAACGCATCGAGAGCTATTTTGCAAACCTGTCGGCGAAGGAGAGAAACGCGCTTGTCGCACAAACAAAAAACGGCGGCGCCGTCGATGTCATCACGGCGGGATCTTTGCCGGCCGAGTCGGCTGATGAGTGGCGCGCGCGTCTCGGAAAAGTCCTCGGCGCCAAAACCAATTTCACGTTCGATGTCGATCCCCGATTGATCGCGGGCGTCGAGCTCCACTTTTCTGAGGCGATATTGCGCTTCTCGTTGCAAGACGCGATAGCCCGGCTCCACGACAAGGTTGAGACCAGTGGTAAAGCTGCGCAGTGAACTCGCCGACGATCTTGAGCGCACGCGCCGCCGCATTGGCCAGACGGCGCTGGAACCGCGCCTCGAACGCATTGGCCGCGTCGTGCAGGCGGCCGACGGTGTTGCGACCATCAGAGGCCTGCCGGACGCGCGCCTCGACGAAATTCTGGTGTTCGAAACAGGTGTCCGCGGTCTCGCCGTTGATCTGGGCGAGGATCTCATCGGCTGCGTCTTGATGGGCGACACCACGCAAGTGACGTCTGGAATGGTCGTACGAGGCACGGGCGATGTTGCGCGCGTACCGGTCGGCGACGGATTGCTTGGCCGTGTTGTCGATCCGTTCGGCGAGCCGCTTGACCGCTCGGGATCGATCAACCCTTCGGCCTTTGCGCCGATCGAACAGCCGGCGCCGGCTATCGTCGATCGTGCCCTCGTCACCCATCCACTGGCCACCGGACTGCTTGCCGTTGACGCAATGATCCCCATTGGCCGAGGCCAGCGAGAGCTGATCATCGGCGACCGCCAGACAGGCAAGACCGCCATCGCCGTCGATACGATAATCAACCAACGATCGAGCGACGTGATCTGCATCTATGCGGCGATCGGGCAAAAGACGTCGAGCGTCGCGCAGGTGATCGACGCGGTGCGCCGCTATGGCGCAATCGAGCGCTGCGTGTTTGTCGTCGGCGAGGCCGACGCGGCGCCGGGTCTCCAATGGCTCACGCCCTACGCGGCGTGCACCATGGGCGAGCATTTCATGATGCAGGGCCGCGACGTCTTGCTGGTTCTCGACGACCTTTCCAAGCACGCGGCTGTCTATCGGCAAGTCTCGCTGCTCCTGCGCCGGCCGCCTGGCCGTGAAGCCTATCCGGGAGACATCTTCTACATTCACTCCCGCCTGCTGGAACGTGCGGCGAAGCTGTCGCCGGAACGGGGTGGAGGTTCCCTGACGGCGCTGCCGATCGCTGAAACTCAGGCAGGCAACGTCTCGGCCTTCATTCCGACCAACCTGATTTCGATCACCGACGGTCAGATCTATCTCGACGCGCGGCTGTTCTATGAAGATCAGAAGCCGGCGGTGTCGATCGGCATCAGCGTCAGCCGCGTCGGCGCCAAGACGCAGGCGCCGATCCTGAAGGCGGTCTCCGAGAGTCTGCGCCTCGAATACGCCCAGTTCTTGGAGCTCGAAGTGTTCACGCGCTTCGGCACGATGGTGGACGACCGTACGCGTAAGGTCATCGAACACGGCAAACGCATTCGCGCGGTTCTCGCGCAACCGCAATTCGCGCCCTTGCCGCTCGGCGTACAGGTTGCCCTGCTGCTCGCCCTCTCCGAAGGCCTGCTCGACACGCTCCCGGTCGAAAAGATGGCGGCCTTCCGCAGCGCCCTGCCCGGCTGGCTCGAAGAACATGCGCACGACCTATTGACGCTTTCCGATCAAGCATCCGCGCTCGACGAGGAACAGCGCGCACACTTGATGGCGAGCCTGACGGAGCTCGCCAAACAAATCGGTGCCGGGCAACTTCAATGACTCGCCTCGCCGAAACCACCGCTCACATCGCGAGCATGAACGAACTGCTCGACATCGTGGGCGCCATGCGCTCGCTCGCCGGTATGCGCATGCAAGAGGCTCAGCGCGCACTGCCCGGTGTTCGCCATTACGCCACGACTCTCACGAACGCCATCGTCGACACGCCCGTCCCTTTGCACATAGCCGCCTCGGCGCCGCGCGCGAGCGCAGGACAAGCGATCGTTCTTTGCACATCTGAGCATGGTTTCGTCGGCGGCTTCAACGAACGCATGCTTGCAGCGATAGAACCACGTCCCGACGCACTCTTTGTGTTGGGGACGCGCGGCGCGGCGCTGGCCGGAGAGCGCGGCATGAAACCCGATTGGATCCATGCCATGGCGACGCGGGTCGCGGCCGTAGCAGAGGCCGTCGATCGCCTAACGACGGAGCTTTACCGCCGCATCGCAGACGGCACGATCGGTCGCGTCGACGTGGTGTTCGCCAATTACCGACAAGCCGGCGCCTCTTCGATCGAGCGGCGTGCGCTTTTTCCTATCGATCCATCGTCCTTTGGCGTCTCGAAGCGTCGTCAGACTCCGCTCTTCAATCTGGTACCGGAAAAACTGCGCGAAAAACTTGTCGCCGAATATGTCGTCGCGCTACTGACCGAAGCTGCGGTGGAGTCACTCGCCAGCGAAAACGCGGCACGTTTCGCCGCAATGGAATCCGCTCACGAAAACGTGGCGAAGAAGCTGGATGACTTGCAAAGACAAGCGCGCTTGATGCGCCAAAGTGAAATCACAGCGGAGTTGCTCGAGCTTGTCACGGGCGCCGAAGCGTTGGCCTAACGGCTTGTCGCGTTTTGCGAGCAGCCCGCCGACAACATTCGCCCTGACCAGCGGCGAAGTTGAAGCGCAACGTGCGCCGATTGCCGCAGACTCAACACGCCCGTGCGCGATGTCTTTCCAAAATTCATAAAATACGACGGCTTCGCTGCCACAACTGGCTACTGTTCATTTGTCAGTACCATCCCGCGGGCCACCAATTTGTGATTGGCTGGCCATCACATCGAGCGTCATTCCTCCTACCTACTCCGACGATGCGAAGAAGGTTGTCCGTATGAGGCACTGGTTCTTGCTTGCGACGTTCGCCGCCCTGCTTGGCGCCGCGCTCGCCGTGACGCCCGCGGTCGCCGCCTTCGGCCCGAACGACGTCATTCCGCGCAAGATCATCTTCGGCAATCCGGAACGCAATATGCCGGTCATCAGCCCGGATGGCAGCCGGATTGCCTTCTTGGCGCCTCTGAACGGCGTCGTGAATGTATGGGTCGCGCCTGCCGACGACCTGAGTTCCGCCAAGCCCGTAACGCAAGAAAAGACGCGCCCCATTCGCGAATTTCAGTGGGCAAACGACGGGACGCACCTGCTTTATATGCAAGACGAAGGCGGAAACGAAAACTTCCACCTTTTCGCCGTCGATCTCGACAAGGGCACGACAAAGGATCTGTCGCCGTACAAGAACACGCGGGCGATGATCATCGCCCAATCCTATGAACGTCCAGACGAGATTCTTGTCGGTCTCAACAATCGCGACCCGCAATGGCACGACGCATGGCTGATAAACATCGCGACCGGCGAAGCCAAGTTGGTGCAAAAGAACGATGGCATTGCGGGTTTCGTCGCTGACCACAATTTGAATATCCGGCTCGCATCGAAGCCTACGCCCGACGGCGGGCAAGAAATTTTGCAGCTCGACAATGGCGAGTGGAAGCCGTTCGCGCGGATTCCGTCTGACGACGCGCTGACGACGCAACCGCTGTTCTTTACCGATGACGGCGCAACGCTGGTGATGCTCGACAGCCGTGGCCGCGACAAAGCCGCGCTCACAGAAGTCGAAATGGGCGATGGACGATCTTCCATCCTGGCGGAATCCGACAAGGCTGACGTCGCCGCCGCGATCGCCGATCCGGTAAGCATGAAGGTGCTCGCTTATGCGGCAGAGTACGACCGAACCAACTGGGTTGCGCTCGACAGCTCGGTCAAAAACGACATCGACTTCTTGAACAAACAGATACCCGGCGTCTGGCAAGTCGTCAGTCAGACGAAAGACAACGGCATTTGGACGCTGCGGATCGACAACATCACCGAGCCGGTGAAATACGGCCTCTACGACCGCAAGGCCAAGTCCCTCAAGACGCTGTTCACGACGCGGCCCAGCCTCGAAGGCGCTCCGCTCTCGCCGATGTATCCGCGTGTTCTCAAATCGCGCGACGGCCTCAGCCTTGTTTCCTACCTGACCCTGCCGCGCGGCGCCGATATCGACGGCAACGGCGTGCCCGACCATCCGCTGCCGATGGTATTGGACGTACATGGCGGCCCCTGGTACCGGAATAGTTTCGGCTACAACCCCGAGCACCAGTGGCTCGCCAATCGCGGCTATGCCGTCCTCTCGGTCAACTACCGCGCCTCCACCGGCTTCGGCAAAGCCTTCATCAATGCGGGCGACAAGGAGTGGGCGCGCAAGATGCACAACGACCTGATCGACGCGGTCAATTGGGCCGTTGATCACGGTATCGCGCAGAAGGACAAGATCGCCATCTACGGCGGCTCGTACGGAGGCTACGCCACGCTCGTCGGCCTCACTTTCACACCCAAGACCTTCGCATGCGGCGTCGACATCGTCGGCCCTTCGAACTTGAATACGCTGCTGAAGAGTATACCGGCCTACTGGGCTTCGTTCCTCGACACGCTGAAACGACGCGTCGGCGACCCGACGACGCCCGCCGGTCAACGTCTACTGCGCGAACGCTCGCCGCTCTTCAAAGCCAACGCCATTGAGCGCCCGCTTTTGATCGCCCAGGGCGCCAACGATCCGCGCGTCAAGCAAGCCGAATCCGATCAGATCGTGCACGCGATGACCGCCAAAGGTTTGCCCGTGACCTATGTGCTCTATTCCGACGAGGGCCACGGCTTCGCACGGCCAGAGAATAGATTGTCGTTCTATGCGGTATCGGAAGCTTTTCTGTCCCAGTGTTTGGGCGGCCGCTTCCAGCCGATCGGCGACGACTTCCACGGCTCGTCAATTGCGGTGCCGGTAGGCAAGAACAACGTGCCGGGTCTCCAAGAGGCGCTGGCACACCCTTAAGAGGAAGGCTTCTCTGCTTTCTTGCAGACGTCCTTGTCCTTGTCTTTGTCGGCGCAGTCCGGCTTCTCGCTGTCTGAGGACGACGAGCCCGCGACTGTGTCAACCGCGCCTGCGGCCACGTCGACCGTTGTCGTGACCACGGTCGAGGTCACGCTCACCGCGGTATCAACGACGTCGACAGCGGCGCAGCCGCCCAGCGCAAAGGCCAACAGCACGGCAACGATCGAACGCATAGGCGACCTCGGGTCAGCGGCCGGCAGTGAACACCCGGGCCTGCACGCCGTCAACGAACACCCGCGTGCGTGTATCGTTAAGGACGGTGCTTTGCATCGCACCGGCCCTCCCCGCTACAAACCCCCGGCATGAAGCTGGCGATTGAGCGGTTCGGGACGATCCACGACCTGGTGACGGGCGTCGCCTGGGACGCCGCCCGCCTTGCCGCTGAGGTGGAGCGCCGCGCCGCAAACCTCAAGAACCTACGGCCTGGCGCCATTGTCGCCATAACCCACGGCGGCACAGCTGCCTTCTTCGCCGACCTCTTCGCCGTTTGGTCGACGGGCGCCGCCGCCGCGTGCCTTGATCCGGCATTGACGGCCGGCGAGCGCGATAATGTCATCCGCTTCTGCGGCGCTGCGATCGTCCTTGGCGAAGACGGCGCGACGGCCGGACCTCGTACCAACGGGAACGACGCACCAGAGGATGCCGCCCTCATCCTGTTCACCTCGGGCACGACGGGCGCACCAAAGGGTGTCGTCCTGTCGTCTCGCGCCCTCGCCGCACGGCTGGAGCTCAATCGCCGCGCCATCGGCGACGCTACGCTCGCCCGCGCTCTTGTCACGCTGCCAACCCACTTCGGTCACGGTCTCATCGGCAACGCTTTGACGCCGCTTACCGCCGGCGGCGACATTGCGTTGGTACCGCGCGGGCTAACGCTAGCCCAGCAGCTGGGTACGCTCGTTGATCGGCATCGCATCACCTTCATGAGCTCCGTGCCCTCGCTATGGCAAATGGCCCTGCGCCTTTCGCCGCCGCCGTCACAGCACACGCTGCAGCGCGTTCACGTTGGCTCCGCGCCTCTCTCGGCGACCACGTGGCAGCGCATTGCCGAATGGTGCGGGTGTCCGGTCGTGAATTGCTACGGCATTACCGAGACCACGAATTGGATCGCGGGCGCCTCGACCGCCGAACGCCCTCCGAACGATGGCTTCGTCGGCAAACCATGGGGCGGCCGCGCGGGCGTCGTGGTCAACGGCAAGATCGAGCCCATGGGTAGCGGTGAGGTCGCAATCCAATCGCCCGCGCTGATGAGCGGATATCTACATCGCGCCGATCTCACTGATGCCGTTCTCAAGGACGGTTGGTATCGGACGGGCGACCTCGGCGAAGTGAACAAGCGCGGCGAGATTCGCCTCACCGGCCGCGCCAAGGACGAGATCAATCGCGCCGGCTTCAAGGTGCAGCCCGCCGAGATCGACATGCTTCTCGAGCGCCACCCGGGCGTCGCCGAAGCTTGCACGTTTGGCGTTCCCGACTCTATCAGCGGCGAGACCGTTGGCATCGCCATACGTCTCGCCCCCGGGGCAAGCGAGACCGCGCAGAGCTTGCGCGGTTGGTGCCTTGAACGTCTGCGTCGTGAGGCGGCGCCCGAGCGCTGGTTCTTCGTGGACGAAATTCCGAAGACCTCGCGCGGCAAGGTCAGCCGCGAAACCGTCCGCAAATCTTTGTTGGAACAATCATGAGCGCGCTAAGTCGCCCCATCTCCCTGCAAAGCGAGCGCTTCATCATTCGCACGCTCACGCCGAACGACATTTCTGAACGTTGGTGCGGCTGGTCGGGCGATCCCGAAATCATGGCGCCACTGAACATGCAGCCGCGCCGCTCGACGCGCGAGAGCCTGGCGAAATACGTGTCACAGCAAGACAACGATCGAACGTATCTGATCGGCATCTTCGCCAAGGCGATGGGCCAGCACGTCGGCTTCTATCAGATCGACATCAACAAGCTTCATCGCAATGCCGGCTTCAACGTCATCATCGGCGATAAGCACTATTGGGGAAAGAACGTCGTGAACGAGACGCGTGCCGCGCTGCTCACCGAATTCTTCGAACGCCGCGGCGTCGAAAAGGCGTGGGGTCAACCGCTCGCTCGCAACTTCCCGATGATCTTCAATTACAAGCAGCAGGGCTGGAAGCTCGAAGGCATCCTGCGCAGCCAATGTCTGTCTGTCGTCGACGGTTCGCGCATCGACCAATATCAATTCGGCATGCTTCGCGATGAATGGCGCGCGCTCAGCCAGGGAGCAAGCCAATGAACGCGCACCAGACAGCAACACAGATATTAGCCGGCGCTTTGATGATCGACGCGAGCGCCGTGCCGCCGGACGCTCGGCTCGGTCGCATTGAGCAGTGGGACAGCTTGGCTCACGCGAGACTGTTGCTGGCGCTTGAGGAAAAGCTCGGCCGCCAGCTATCGACGGACGAGGCGGTCGCGATCGAAAGCCTCGACGACATCGCGAGCCTTCTCGCGCGTTAACCCTCTCCAAGATCCGCTTTTGACGCCCAGCGCCAGCACCCATAATGCCGGTGCCATGCCGACGATCGAGCGCCTGTTCACAACCAAAGTTTATCGCGCCGCCCTCACCGGTACCGCCGCGCGCCGCTTGAACGGCGACCTCGCGACAGCGTGCCGGCTCATCGCTCGCGAGGATACGGCAGGCCGCGCCTGGTCTACAGCACACGGCTATCGCGGCTACACATCGTATGCGTCCCTCAACGACTTGCCGGAGCGCGCGCCGGCCTTCGCCGCTCTCGTCGCACAGCTCGACGCGCACGTCGCCAAGTTCGCCGACGCGCTCGACTTCGACCTCGGCAGACGCCGCCTCAAGCTGGATTCGATCTGGCTCAACGTCATGCGGTCGGGCGCAATTCATACGGCGCATATCCATCCGAAAAGCGTCGTCAGCGGCACCTACTACGTCGCCGTTCCCAAGGGCGCGGGCGCGCTGAAGCTTGAAGATCCGCGCCTCGGCCTCATGATGGCGGCGCCGCTGCGCAAAGCGCGCGCCGCCCGCGACAATCAAACCTTCGTCTATCTCGAGCCGAAAGCTGGAACGCTGCTGCTCTGGGAGAGTTGGCTACGGCATGAAGTACCGGCGAACCGCGCGGCCGGCGAACGCATTTCGATCAGCTTCAACTACGCTTGAACGGCCGAACTACTTCTGCGCGCCCATTTGCTTGGCATAGCCAGCCGCGATCATCGCCTCCATCCGGTCGAAGAGCGTGTCCGGGTCGGTCCGCCGCATGCGCGCGATCTCAGCCTCCATGCCTTCGGCAAGGATGAGCTCACGCTTGCCGGCGGCGACAGCATCGAGAATTCGGTTTGCCGCGACCATGGGGTCCATGCCGTTGTCGATCGCCCCATCGCTGACGCCGCGCGTTTGCGCTTGTGCATCGAGCGCGTTCTTCGAAACGTTCGTCCGCACCGAACCGGGTGCAACAACCAAGACCTTGATACCGAGATGCGCCGTTTCTGCGCGCACGCTGTCGTGATAGCCGATCAGCCCGTGTTTGGCGGCGCTATAGGCACTGCGCAACGGCGCGCCGACGATCCCTGCAACGCTTGAAATGCCGATGATCTGCCCTCCGCCAGCCTTCACCATGCGCGGCAGCACGGCCTGCGTCAGTGCGATCGGCGCCAGCAGATCGACCCCGACAATGCGCTGATAAACGTCGAACACGGTATCGACCGCAAGCGAGCGCTGCGAGATACCGGCATTGTTGACCAGTCCGTCGATGCGGCCACCGTGAGCCTCTGCCCACGACCATGCTTGCTCAGCCATTGCCGGCACGTTTGCAAAGTCCGTTGCCTCGAACGGCAAGATCAGCGATTGCGTCTTGCAGCGCCCCGCAACGTCCTTCAGCGCCGCGACGTTACGGCCCGATAAGATGAGCTTTGCCTGTTTTTGCGCCAGAGCTTCGGCAAGCGCCGCCCCAATACCGGAGGAAGCGCCGGTTATCCACCAAACCTGATTAGCAAACATCTCGTCTCCCTATGCCCACCGAAATTGTTTTGAACTTGTGCACACTATGCCAGATTTCGCACGCCTGCGCGATCAGAGTCGCCGCAAAGAACAAGCGCCGCACCAACAGCATCATATGGCGATCTCTTGGGAGGCAAAGGCACCGAGTTAGGTGCATAGATCGCGTTGCGAGCAGCGGTACTGGAGAACGGCTATGGCTACATTTGTCTTGATTCATGGTGCCTGGCATGGGGCTTGGTGCTGGGAACGCGTGACGCCGCTTCTCGAACGGGCCGGCCACCGCGCCGTGGCGCTCGACTTGCCGGGCATGGGCAACGATCGGACGCCGCTTGCAAACGTCACGCTCGCGTCATGGACAGAATTTGTTTCCGAGGAAATCGAGAAAGCGCCCGATCCGGTCGTCCTCGTCGGTCACAGTCGCGGCGGCATTGTGATCAGCGAAGTGGCCGAACGCATCCCGGACCGCATTCAAGCGCTCGTCTACCTGGCCGCGTTTCTTGTGCCGAGCGGCAAAACACTCGCCGACATGCTTGCGCTCGTCCCGCCAAAGCCCGTCGCGGAGAACGTCATTGCCATGAGTGCGGACGGCCTCTCCTCGACGATCGTCTCCGGAAAGGTCGCGCCGGTGTTCTACAACACGACAGCGGCCGATCTGCAGGCGCGCGCGGAAAGCCTGCTGACGCCGGAGCCGATGATGAGCTTTGCCAGCGTGGTGGAGACAAGCGAGACGCGCTTCGGCCGAGTTCCACGAGCTTATATCGAATGTTTGCAGGACAATGCCCTACCGATCGAGCTTCAGCGCGTGATGCGTCAGACGCTGCCTTGCGATCTCGTCATAACGCTCGATACGGATCACTCGCCGTTCTATTCCGCGCCCCAGATGCTTTGCGATGCCTTGCTGAAGACCGGGAACAAGAGCAAAACCTAATCCGCCGCCACGACAGGGAGCGACATCATGGCTCTGACCCGCACACAGGTCTGCAACTTTGGTTGGAAGGCGCCCGACTTCGCGCTCAAAGGCATCGACGGCAAGACCTATTCGCTGAAAAACGCGCGCGGCCCCAAGGGCACGTTGATCGCCTTCATCTGCAATCACTGTCCGTACGTGCAGGCCATCGCCGATCGCCTCAGCGAGGAGGCGCGCGCGTTACAAGCAATCGGCATCGGCGTAATTGCAATCATGCCGAATGATACCGACAGCTACCCCGAAGACTCGTTCGACAACATGAAGCTCTTCGCCAAGAAGCACGACTTCACGTTCCCTTACGTGATCGACGAGACGCAGGGGGTGGCGCGAGCCTACGATGCCGTCTGCACGCCGGATTTTTACGGCTTCAACGCCGACAACGAGCTGCAATATCGCGGCCGCCTCCTCGAGGGCGGCATGCGGCCGGCCAAAGACGCCCGCCGGGAACTCTACGATGCGATGAAGCTTGTCGCCGAAACAGGCCACGGCCCCATAGAGCAAACGCCGGCCATGGGCTGCTCAATCAAGTGGCGCGATTGAGCGTTCAGGGCCGCATGAACATGTAATCCGTGTCCGGATCGACATTCTCCGCAGCGCCCAGTATCTCGGCCCGCACGTCGGCAACCGACCGGCTCTCAAGATAGGTCGAAACGACGAGTGCAAGCATTTGCCGCGCGACGGCATCGCCCGCGTAACCCGCTTCCTTCGCTTCTGACAGCGCCGCAGCAAAGTGCCGGCGCGCAATATCACTAGCGCTCATGGTGGTAACAATCGGGCCTCTCGCGGTGAGCAGCCTTGACCCAAATCAATTCGGGTCGCTGCCCCCCATGCTCGCGAAGCCCGACAACGGCTCGCGACGGAGTGGCCTCAGCGGTGCGACGAGGTAATCGTTCCGACGCTCACTGCCTTGTGCGTGACGGCTTCGTTGATGCTCCAGGACAGCACCAGGGCCAGGCCAAAGCCGACCAGGACGAACGCGAGCACACGCCAGAATTCAGGAATGGAAATTGCGGCTTGATCGTTGCGCATGGCGGTCTCTCGAACTCCGGCGCGAATCACCTGACGCCGCGCGGATGCTCTATCTACGCCGTGCACGGACGATTGCTGCATGAAATCGCCGTAAATCCGTATCGCTTTGTATTCGCCGCTACAGCCGCCATTGAGTAGCCACATTTGGGACCGCGGCAGATGCACGCACTGCGCGACAAGAACGCAGCAATCAACTCGAAGAGTCGGAGATGAAAAGGGCGAGGGGTCTCAGCTTGCACGCAGGGGACCCCTCGCCTGGGGTTCTTCAGACTTCCGGAATTCCCCCTTCATCGGAAGCGCTCCAAGCCTTCCAAGGAATTGGCTGCCTGCCAAGGCCCGAACCATGGCGCCAGCCGCAAATGCCGCCCTGGGTGCGCCGGGGCCACACCAAATCTAAGGCGGATTTCCGAGGCTTTCCCCCTTCGCAAATCTGTTCCAAGCGCTAAGAGTCCATGGTCAACGCCATTGGAGGCCACGCCCATGAAGACCCGGATCACCGAAATGTTCGGCATCGAGCACCCCATCATCCAGGGCGGCATGCACTTTGTCGGGTTTGCCGAGATGGCGGCCGCCGTCTCCAATGCGGGCGGCCTTGGCATCATCACGGGGTTGACGCAGGGAACACCCGCGAACCTCGCCAAGGAAATCGCCCGCTGCCGCCAAATGACGTCGAAGCCTTTCGGCGTCAACTTGACGTTCCTGCCCTCCGTCACCCCGCCGGACTACCCGGGCTTCATCAAGGCCATCATCGACGGCGGTGTGAAGATCGTCGAAACGGCCGGCAACAATCCGCAGAAGTGGCTGCCGGCATTGAAGGACGCAGGGATCAAGGTCATCCACAAATGCACGAGCGTTCGTCACTCCCTGAAGGCGGAATCGATCGGCTGTGATGCCGTCTCGGTCGACGGCTTTGAGTGCGGCGGCCACCCGGGCGAGGACGATGTGCCTAACTTCATCCTCCTGCCGCGCGCGGCGGATGAGCTCAAGATCCCGTTCGTAGCCTCGGGCGGAATGGCCGACGGCCGCTCCTTGGTCGCGGCGCTCGCCATGGGCGCCGAGGGCATGAACATGGGCACGCGCTTCATCGCCACCAAGGAAGCGCCGGTGCATGAGAACGTGAAGAAGGCACTCGTCGCGGCCAGCGAACTCGATACCCGCCTGGTGATGCGCCCGCTCCGCAACACCGAACGCGTGCTGAAGAACGCCGCCGTCGATCGCCTCCTCGCCAAGGAAAAGGAGCTTGGCTCGAACCTCAAGTTCGAGGACATCTTCGGTGAGGTCGCGGGCGTCTACCCGCGGATCATGAAGGAAGGCGAGATGGACGCGGGTGCCTGGTCCTGCGGCATGGTCGCCGGCCTGATCTACGACATCCCAACGGTCAAAGAGCTCGTCGATCGCATCATGGCCCAGGCCGAGGACATCATTCAGAAGCGCTTGGCGAAATTCGCAGCCTAATCAGAGGACGTTTGGCGGCGGCGGCGTCGCTGGCGAACGTCAGCCCTTTTGCGACTGGCCGCGCTGTCGAATGGCTTCGCGCCGCGCCTCGACCTCTGAGGACTTTACGGCCTTGTTCGCCGCACCCGAAACGCGCAACTCCGTCTTGAGCGCCTCGCCGAAGCTCTCTGCATAGCCCTCGTCGATCAGGCGCTTGTAACCGCTGAGGCATTCGGGCACGAGCGAGAGCATGTCGTCGGCCAGCTTGCGACAGGCGGGCAGAAGCTCCGCCGGCTCCACCACGCGATTGACGAGCCCCCACTCCGCCGCTTGTGCCGCGCTCAAGAAATTGCCGGTCAGCGACAATTCCTTGGCGCGGTAGATGCCGATCGCGCGCGACAGCTTCTGCGACAGCCCCCAGCCCGGCAAAATACCGACGCGCCCATGTGTATCGGCAAACCGCGCGTCGGTCGACGCGATCAGCACGTCGCACGCAAGCGCCAACTCGAAACCGCCGGTGATAGCGACACCATTGATCGCGCCGATGACGGGTCCGGAAAATCGTCCGATCGAGGATACGGGATCGCGTGTCGAGACCGTTCCCTGAACGGTGTCCGCGCCCGCTCCCAACTCTTTCAAATCGAGCCCGGCGCAAAACGCCTTGCCCGCTCCCGTCAGGATCGCCACGCGGACGCGCGGATCCGCCTCCAATGTATCGAAGGTTTCAGCGATTGCCGCGCGCAGCTCCCGCGACAGTGCGTTCATCGCTTTAGGCCGGTTCAGCGTTACCACCGCACATTCGCCGCTCTTCTCGACCAAAATCACCTGTTCGCTCATGTTCCACACCTGGAATTGCCGTTTCGCCAACTTAGAACTCGGGCCGCCGCTGTCACAAGACGCCCGTCTCGTTCGTCAACCCATCTGACGCGCCCTCGCGGCGTGAAACTCGAGGAGCCGGGACATGAAACAACGGATCAACGCATACGCGGTGGCGCCTGATGGGCTGAAGGCGCTTGTCAATGTCGAGACATATCTTACCGGCTGCGGCCTGGAACATGGCCTTCTTCACCTCATCAAGATGCGTGTCTCGCAGATCAACGGCTGTACCTATTGCCTGCACCTGCATAGTCAAGACGCCCGCAAGATCGGCGAGAGCGAGGCCAGGCTCTATCTCCTGGACGCCTGGGAAGAATCCGCACTCTACACACCGCGCGAGCGCGCTGCCTTGGCTTGGGCCGAGGCGCTCACCAACATCCGCGACGGACACGCGCCGGACGAAGTCTACGAGTTGGCGCGCGGTCAATTTTCAGAAAAGGAGCTGGCGGATCTGTCGATCGCCATCGCCATGATCAACGGCTGGAATCGCCTGGCAATCAGCTCACGCCAAGTCCATCCGTCCGACCGCGCCCCGGCAAAGGCCTAGAGAACAACGCGGCTCGCGCGCTAACCTGGCGCATGAGCTTCGAGCAATTCAAGAACCGCCCGTGCCCCGCTTGGTTTGCCGAGGCAGGGTTCGGCATCTTCATCCACTGGGGCATTTTTGCCGTGCCGGCGTTCGCGCCGCGTGGCCGCGCCATTCACGAGTTGATGCGCGAGCACTACGACGACATGAATGCTTACCTGCCTTATGCCGAGTGGTACGAAAACGCCGCCCGCCTCGAAGGCAGCGCAACGGCGCGCCACCACGCTGAGAAATACGGCAATCGCCCGTATGCCGACTTCCGGCCCGCATTCGACGACGCCGCGCGCAACTTTGACGCCAATGCATGGGCCGATCTCTTCAAAGCTGCCGGCGCGCGCTACGTCGTCCTCGTCACCAAACACCATGACGGCTACTGCTTGTGGCCGACCGCAATCGAAAATCCGTGGCGCCCCGGGTGGCACAGTGAGCGCGATTTCGTCGGCGAACTTGCCGACGCGGTCCGGAGACGCGGCATCCGCTTCGGCCTCTATTACTCCGGCGGACTTGATTGGACCGCACGCGCCGAGCCGATCGCCAATCTTGGTGACATGTTTGCTTGCGTGCCGACCGAACGCGAATACGCCGACTATGCAGCAGCGCAACTGCGCGAGCTCATCGCCCGCTACAAGCCGAGCGTGCTGTGGAACGACATCGCCTGGCCGTCGAAGCAGGATGTGCCAGGCCTCTTCGCCGACTACTATGCGGCCGTGCCTGACGGCGTCGTGAACGATCGCTGGCTCGCCGAGGACGCATTCTTCAACTATCTGCGTGAACCAGCCGCGCGCAAATCGTTCAACGAGACGATGAAAGCGCGCATCCTCGCGGCGACCGGCCCGCTGGAAAATCCACCGCCGCCGCACTGCGACTTCCGCACAGTCGAATATGGGATCGGCGCGCCGCCCAAAGACAAGAAATGGGAAGCCTGCCGAGGGCTCGGCCTGGCCTTTGGCTACAACCGCGAAGAGCTACCCTCGGACTATCTCTCCGGTACCGAGCTGATTGCTCTCCATAGAGACGTCACGTCGGCAGGCGGCAATCTTCTGATCAATGTCGGCCCGATGGCCGACGCCACGATCCCGCCCGAGCAGCGCGACCCGTTTCTGGCCCTCGGCAAGGCACTTCAATCCTGATCGCAGGCGATCTCCTCAAGCCGCTCGGCGAGCCGATTGATCTGCCATTCGCGCATCAGCGCCGCTGCACGGGCCCAGTTCGGCTTCTGATCCGGCAGTTTGGGGATCGGCGCCGTTCGGTCCATCGTCGCGATCCGTTTGAACAGCCGTAACTCATCCGACTGCGCCGGAAAATTCCCCGCTTTGAGCAACGCTTCGAGCGTGCCGTATTTGCGCACCAGATTGGCGGCACCAGCCAGTCCAACGCCGCGCGCGCCCGGAAGCTTGTCCGACGGATCGCCGCGCAGCGCGATGAAGTCGGGCACTTGTTCGGGCTCGACGCCGTAGCGCTCGCGCACACCCGCGGGATCGATCCGTTCCCACTCACCACCCTTCTTCGGGAACAAGATCGTCGTGCGGTCCGATGCGAGCTGAAACATGTCACGGTCGCCGCTTGCGACGATCACATTGCCGCCGCGCTTTGTCTCCGCCGCAACGGCAGAGGCGATGAAGTCGTCAGCTTCGTAACCAGCGTGCTTCGCCGCCGCGAACCCAAACGCTTCAACCACCTGCGGCAGCACGTCAAGCTGCTCAAGCAGCGCTTCGTCGAACTCGCGGCCCGACTGATAGTCCGAATATTCTTCGTGCCGGTAGGTCGAGGCGTCGAGCGTGTCCCAGCCGACGAACACGGCGCGCGGCTCTTCCGCTTGATAGAGCCGCACCATCATGTTGCAGAAGCCGAGGATGGCGCCCGCCGGCTTCTTGCCTTTGCGCATGATCGATTTCGGCAGCGCATGATATGAGCGATGCGCAAAGTTATCGCCGTCGATCACCAGCAGCGGCCGCATGCGGGACGCTTTCTTCGGCTTCGCCTGCGCGACCACCTTGGCGGGTTTCGAACGCGGTGCCTTGGACGCTGCCTTCGAAGTCGTTCGCGGCATCTTCCCCGTTCCCTCTAGCTCTATCCAAGCCGGCGCATGATCGCTCGCTCCCGGCTTACCGCGCACGTCGCGATCGACACTGGCTGCGACCAGCATCGTCGCCGCCGCAGGACTGAGTAGCAGATGATCGATGCGCAAACCGGAATTGTGAAGCCACGCGTTCCGCAGATAATCCCAGAACGTATACATCGGCTCCTTGGGATGTATCGTGCGGATCGCGTCGACCCACCCTTGGGTCAGTAATTCCTGAAACCGCTGCCGCGGTTGCGGCTGCACCAGCGCATTGTTGCGGTAAGTGCCCGACTTCGAAACATAGATGTCGAAATCGGTCGGCACGACGTTGTAGTCCCCGGCGAGCACGATCGGCACCCCCGACGCGCAAAGATCGGCCGCGTGGCGCAAGAGGCGATCCATCCACGCCAGCTTGTATTTGAACTTCGGCCCCGGCTGCGGATTGCCGTTCGGCGCATAGAGCGATGTGACGATCACCCCGTTCACCGCCGCCTCGATATAGCGCGCCTCCCTGTCTGCAGGGTCGCCCGGCAATCGATCGCGCGTTAGAACAGGCTCGGCGCCGCGCGCCAAGATGGCGACGCCGTTCCATGACTTCTGCCCGCGCCAGACCGCGCCGTATCCCGCATTCTTCAGTGCCGCGGCTGGAAACTCGGCATCCGTCGCCTTCAATTCCTGCAGGCAAACGACGTCTGGCTTCGCCGACTTCAGATAGCCCAGAAGGTTGTCGAGCCGCGCCCGAACGTTGTTGATGTTGAACGTCGCGATCTTCATCAGCCGAGCCGCGCTCGCCTCTTCGAGCGCCGCGGCTTCACGCCTTTGCCAACCGAGCTTCCGCCGCAGCGATCATTGCCTTGTAGCGCGGATGGTCCCGGATCGGATCGAGATCGGCATCCTGTTTCGTCCAGTTGATATGCTCGATCCCGGAAGCAGCCGTCACCGGCTCGAGCAAATCGAGCGCCTCGTCGATCAGCCCAAGACGGGCATACGCGCATCCGAAATTGTAGCGCATGTTCTTGTTGTCCGGATTGAGCAGGAGAGCGCGTTTCGCCCAATCTCGCGCCCGCTCGACGTTCCGCAGCACGCAATGAGCGCCCACCGCAAATCCCATGGCCGAACCGTTGTCGGGTTCGCTCGTGATGACCTTGTTGACTCGCTCCAGCGTACGCTCGGCCGCGCGGCGGGCGCCGTCGTCGTCGCGGATGCTTTCGTAACAGGACATCAGCATGCCAACCGAACCGAAGTCGGACTCCATCAGCGACGCAGCTTTCTCGAAGTAACGGATCGCCTCTGGAATTTTGCGAATGGCGTAGCTGAATCGTGCCGCAGCGTAGTTGACCTCGTAGGATTCGGGATCGAGACGCAAAGCCGTCTCGATCTCGGCGCGCGCCTCGTCGTACCGCGCATTGTCCTTCAGATAGTCCGATTTGGCGGCGTGAGCTTCAGCCAGATTATTGTCGATACTGAGCGCTCTCTCAGCCGCCTCCAGTCCGCCCTCGCCTTCCGCGCGCTCATGGCGAAGACGAACTTGCGCTGTTGCGATCAACGCCCACGCCAACGCGTAGTTGGGATCGATCGCCACGGCTTGGCGGCAGAGCCTGATGATCGCCTCGCTGCGGTGTACGTTTCCGATCGTGCCGGTGACATTGTACTGCCGCGCCATCAGGTAGAGATTGTAGGCTTCGAGGTTGGTGGTCCCGCGTTTCTCGATCGCCTTTTTCTCTTCCGGCAACAGTTTCAACTTCAGCGCCGACACGATCGCCTGAGAGATTTCGTCCTGCAGCGCGAAGATGTCGTTGAGATCGCGGTCGTAGCGCTCGGCCCAGATGTGTCCGCCGCTCGCGTCGATGAGCTGCGCGGTGATCCGCACACGTCCGCCGGCTTTGCGCACGCTACCTTCGAGCACGTGGCTCACCCTCAGCTGCCGCGCGATTTGCACGACGTCGACATGCTTGCCCTTGAACGTGAACGCCGTATTGCGCGCTGCCACCCACAGCGCCGACACCTTCGAGAGGTCGGTGATGATATCTTCGCTGATCCCGTCGGAGAAATATTCCTGCTCGCTGTCGCCGCTCATATTTGCGAACGGCAATACGCAGATCGCCACGCGCGACCGCGAACCGCCGATATCGCTCGTATCAGCGCTCATCTCTTTCGGCCGAATTGCGAAGACATGGACGGGTCGCTCGATGTTCTTGACCGTATGGGGACCGAGATCCTCAAGGTCGCCCTCGATCTTCCCCGTCACCTGATCGCACACATTGCGCGATAAGGCGATACCGCCGACGGGCGCCAAAGCTTGTAGCCTCGCCGCGACGTTAACCCCGTCGCCGTAGATGTCGTCGCCCTCGACCATCACGTCGCCCAGATTGATGCCGATCCGATAACGCAGGCGTCGTCCTTCCGGCACTTGGGCCTCCGCCTCGCCCATGGCCTCTTGAATCTCCATGGCGCAGGTGACCGCGGCGACGGCGCTCGGAAACTCGACGAGGACGCCGTCACCCATCAGCTTGAAAATGCGGCCGCTGTGCCGGTCGACGCAGGGATCGAAGAGCGATGCCCGGTTGGCTTTCAGACGCTCCAGCGTCCCGGCCTCGTCGCGCTCCATCAAGCCGCTGTACCCGACGACGTCGGCGGAAAATATGACCGTAAGCTTTCGCTGCACCATGCGCCTCAACGATACTGACGACCAGTCTAAGGGTGGCCGCCCGGCACGGGAAGCACTTCGGAGGGCCGGGGCTCAGCGTATATGCGGCGTGCAGACGCTGTTGCCGCCGGTGCAGGACGGCCGCCCCTTCAGCTCGACGATACGCTCGTCGATCTTGCGGATCTCGCAGCCGACATAGGCGAGCCAGTAGTCCTCATTGCCCGAATCGAAGGCGCCGTACTCGTAGGCGCACTCCTTATCCTTGTAGACGACCCAGGCGCGCTCGACATCGCGCAGCCCTTCGGCGCTGCCCACGTAGAACACCTTTTGCGCCAGCAGCCCCTTGTACACGCGGTTGAGCGCCTTGTTCGCCGCGTCGAGATTGGCGGCGTAGCACTTGTGAAAGGCGGTCGCCGAGTGGATCACCTTCTCGCAATCCTGCTTCGGATAGAGCGGCGCGTCGGCAAAGGCGGTGCCGGCAAACCCGAACGCGGCGGCGACGACAAAGAGAAGGGCTTTCATGAGAACACGCTCCCTCGAGATGCGGTGCCTCCCGAGGGTGCGCTCAATCCAAAGCCGCTGCAATCGCCGCAGGCCTTATTCCGCGGCGGCCGCTTTCACTTTGTCGAAATCGCTGGCGTCGTGGCGTTCGATGAGTTGGCTCTCAGGTTCGCCCCACGCGCGGTTGACCATGCGCCCGCGCTGCACCGCCGGACGCTTTGCGATCTGATCCGTCCAACGATTGACGTGCTTGTAATCCTGCACCGACAGGAACTCGCCGCCGTTATAGAGCAAGCCCTTCGACAGCGCGCCGTACCACGGCCAAATCGCCATGTCGGCGATCGTATATTCCGAGCCCGCGACGTACTCGTGTTCCGCGAGCTGCCGGTCAAGCACATCGAGCTGCCGCTTCACCTCCATCGCGAAGCGATCGATCGCATACTCGATCTTCATCGGCGCATAGGCATAAAAGTGTCCGAAGCCGCCGCCGAGATAAGGCGACGAGCCCATCTGCCAGAAGAGCCACGACATCGTCTCGGCGCGCTTGGCCGGATCCGTCGGCAGGAACGCGCCGAACTTCTCGGCCAGATGCACCAGGATCGCAGCCGATTCGAAAACGCGGATCGGCTTCGGCCCGGAGCGATCGAGCAGTGCCGGAATCTTCGAGTTCGGATTGATGGCGACGAAGCCCGAGCCGAACTGCTGTCCTTCGTTGATATTGATGATCCAAGCGTCGTACTCGGCGCCCTTGTGTCCGAGTGCGAGCAGCTCCTCGAACATCGTCGTCACCTTGACGCCGTTCGGCGTCGCCAACGAGTAGAGCTGAAACGGATGCTTGCCGACCGGCAGCTCTTTTTCGTGCGTCGGGCCGGCGATCGGTCGGTTGATCTTGGAGAAGCGGCCGCCGCTTTCTTTGTCCCAAACCCAAACCTTTGGCGGCACATATTCGTTGGCGTCGGCCATGTCATGCTCCATGTCGTCGAGTTGCGGTAGGGTTAGGATATGAGCGCCAGGCCCCACCTCCGGCAACCCCTGCAAACTACGTGAAAGCGTGGACAATTGCGTCACGGCTTTGTTACGCAAGCGAGAGCGCATCGACTCGGGAGGCTCACATGTCAGAACTCGTGGTTCATCACCTCGCGGGCGCCTGGGGCCTCCCGTCGGTCAGCCCGTTTTGCCTTAAGCTCGATGCTTACCTGCGTATGACCGGCATCCCGCACAAAGCGGTCACGGCACCGACGCCGTTTGCAGCGCCGAAGCGCAAGGCGCCATGGATCGAGCATGAGGGCAAGGCGATCGGCGACTCGGGCTTCATCATCGACTACCTGCGCACCCGCTTTAACGTCGATCCCGATAAGAACCTGACGCCGGCGCAGCACGGAACCGCCCTCGCCCTTCGCCGCCTGATCGAAGAGAACCTCTATTGGACGATGGTTTACGATCGCTGGGTCGTCGATGCGAATTGGCGCGTCTTCCGCAACGTGGTGCTCGGTGGCGTTCCCGTGCCGATGCGCTATGCGATTGCGCCGATGGCGCGGCGCAGCGTCCGCCAGCAGCTTCGCGGCCACGGCATCGGCATCCACTCGGCCGACGAAATCCACACCATCGGCAAGCGCGACGTAGCCGCCCTTAGCGACGTGCTCGGCGACAAGCCTTTCTTCATGGGCGACACACCGACGGAGGTCGATGCGATTGCCTACGGTCAGCTCGCCAACATCCTGTTGGTCCCGATCCCGACACCGATCAAGGACGAAGGCCTCGCACGCAAGAACCTGCCGGCGTTTCTCGATCGCTTTCGCCAGCGCTATTACGCCTGACGACGCGACCCGCGCGCGGACTCTACGTACCCCCCGTTTATCCGCTACATCGGCGGATATCCGCCATTTCATCCGCTACAAATCCGCTACATGTGTATGCACAAGGCCTTGCGTTTTTGCCATGGCGGGACAGACAAACGGCGCGCGCCTCTTCTGCTCCGTAAGCGAGAAGCAAAACTTCGGGCGGGTCGGCCGGCTCGTATTTGCAATGTCAATGAGCGCACCCGCAATCGCGCGGGCGAAATCGACCCACGATGCACCGGCGCCCTTCACGCGTCAACACAATATTGCGAATAAAGCAATTTTATGTCCCATCATCTTCGGTACGGGATCTTGAACGTCGCCGCCGATCGGCTTGTTGTCCTGGTTCTGCCTAGACAGCGCCGGATCGGTCGCCTCTGGAAATCCGTCAAACGCCGTCATCAACGTTCTGGTTCTGCTGATCGCAGTGGGACCGCTTTGGCGGCCGGCAAAGAACTGATCCTGGCGTTGACAGCGGCCATTAGTTCAACACGTATATTGCGCCGTTCAAGCTCGCGGCAAACGCGACCCAAGCGGCGTAAGGCACGAACAAGACGGCAGCTGTGCGACTGTGCGGCCATGCCGTCGGAATGAACAGAACGACCGCGACAAAAAGAGATCCGACAACGAGAAGAGCGGCGCCGATGAGATGCGCGCCGAAGAATGCCGGCGACCAGAGAAAATTCAATATCAACGCAACACTCCAAAGGAGCATGGCAATGCTTCTCGGCGCGGCAGCCCAAATCCTCCACCCGGCAATCGCTATACAGATGTAGAGAACTGTCCAAACCGGCGCGAAGAGCCATCCAGGCGGCGTGAAACTCGGTTTGGCCAGATTTGCGTACCACGCACCCGGCACAGTTGCATATCCGATTGCCAGACCGACTCCGACCACCAGGAGCAGGAACACCGCGACCTGTTGAACGTCCGCAGTTCTCATTGCATTGCCCGAGTTTCATCAATTGTACGGTAAAGCCGCGTCGTTGGACCACGCCGATGCTCAGTTCATAAGCCATAAGCAAGCCAAGAAACCGCGGGAGCCGAAAATCAGCGGCCGGCTGATCCGACAGCGCAACAAAATCGTAGTGTCTGGCAAAAAGAGGCGTGAGCAATCCATGTGGTCGGTGGTCGTCACCGGGGCATCAAGCGGAATTGGTCGCGCCACTGCCGCAGTCTTGGTCGCCAAGGGCTATCGCGTCTTCGGCAGCGTCCGCGACCGGGCCGCCGGCGATAGGATTGCTGGCGAACTCGGCGATCGCTTCATCCCGCTTCGTTTCGATGTCACCAGCGAGACCGAACTGCGCGCGGCCGAGACGGCCGTACGCGACGCATTGCAAGGCACAACGCTCGCGGGTCTCGTCAACAATGCCGGCATTGCAATTCCGGGACCGCTACTGCATCAGCCCTTGGAGGTTTTTCGCCGCCACATCGAGGTCAATCTGATCGGCGCCTTCACGGTAACTCAAGCCTTCTTGCCGCTGCTCGGCGCGGACCGCGCGCTTCAAGGTCCGCCCGGCCGCATTGTCAACGTTTCGACGTTGGGCGGCGCGATCGGCGCGCCGCTGCTCGCCGGATATTGTTCTTCCAAGCACGGACTAGAAGGTCTTTCCGAATGCCTTCGGCGGGAGCTCATGATCTACGGTATCGACGTCGTCGTCGTGGCGCCCGGCGCGATCAAGACGCCGATCTGGGACAAGGCACAGGCCTTCGACACCTCGATATACGGGCGAACGGACTACGGCCCGGCCATGCAGAAACTCCAAGCGATGTTGGAAGACGGCAACCGGTCCGGCCTCTCGGCCGAACAAGTTGGCGAGTTGATCCACACCGCATTGACGGTCCCAAAGCCGCGCGTGCGCTATGTTCTGACGCGCGCCAAGTTCATGAACTGGATCTTGCCGGGCTTGTTGCCCAAGCGCTGGGTCGATCGCATCGCCGCGCGGCGGCTTGGCATCGACCGCAAGCTTACATAAAGAACCGCATGATCAGCCCCGCGATGCCGGAGGCGATCGGCCGACCGTGCGAAGCGATCAACAACACACACTCGCCGTCCTGATCGACGTGCGGCTGGTGCAGATGGTCCGTGTCGGCTGTCATGAAATCGCCGGGCTCGTAATGTCCGTGCTCGTCGGAATAGCCGCCCTGCACGACATACGTCATCTCCGTTCCGCCGTGTCCATGACGCGGAAGCTCGAGGCCCGGTCGCGCGCGCAGCAAGAACGCGCGGCCCGTGCCGTTCTTCGCCTTCCAGATATTGCGCTTGTAGATGCCGGGTCCGATCGGAAATTCACGTCCCACCCGATAGCGACGCAGCGACGCCGGCAACGCCGAAGATCTATTCGGCGCACGGCGCGGCGCCGGCGCCGTGCGGTCAAGCGCGGCGAGCGTCCGCGCGAACGCATCCTGCGTCATTTCGGCCGGCGCGATTTCGTCGAGCATCGCTCCGCCGACACCTTCCCACATCGCCACCTCTTCGCGGCAGAGCACGCAGGCGTCCAGATGCGCGGCGATCGCGATGTCGAACGGCCCCTCCAGCGCGCCGGAGGCGAAGCGCATCAGCAATTCCTCGGACGGGTGATGATGGATGGTCATGTCCGCCCCTCGACGAGTTCGCGCAGCTTGCTCACCGCCAGCCGCACCCGCGACTTCACCGTGCCCAAGGGAATTTTCAGCTTCGTCGCGATCTCGCTGTGCGGCCGGTCTTCGAAGAACGAGAGTGCAAGTACCTCGCGCTGCTCGGCCGGCAACTGCTTCAATGCCTCGCGGATCAAGGCTTGGCTCTGCCGCCGCGCGACGGCTGCGAACGGTTCCTCAGGCGCCTCGGGCTCGATCTCGCCCGCAAGCGATGCGGGATCGCGCACACGGCGCGCCGCGTCGATGCGCAGATTGCGCGCGATCGTGAACACCCAGGTCGCGGCGCTGGCCCGCGCCGGATCGAACAGCTCCGCCTTTCGCCAAACGCTCAGCATCGTCTCCTGCGCCAACTCCTCGGCCAGTGAGGGCGCCGAGCCGGTACGCATCAAATATGCCTTCACGCGCGGTGCGAAATGAGAGAACAGGGCCGCGAACCCATCGCGGTCGCGATCCCGCGCGATCGCGATAATGCATTTCGAATGCACGTCGTCCGCGGAACTGGCTTCAGGCGCGCTCACGCGCCAGGCCCCAGCCGCCGAACGCGGCGTCCGCCAGCGGCTGATGGCTCCGGCTGCTTGACCCATGCCTCTTTTACGCTGGCGTCCCGGCTCCAGATCACTGTGAAAGCCTGCCGTTTCTGACGGCGGCAGAAGAATGAACCGACGAGGTCAAGGCGTGATCCGCTTTCGCTGCGTGTGCGTATTGGTGCCATGGCAAGAATAGCAATAGTCGGCAGCGGAATCTCCGGCCTCGGAGCTGCCTACCTGCTCCATCCCCACCATGAAATCACTCTCTACGAGCGCGACGGGCGCGTCGGCGGCCACAGCCGCACGGTTACCGTAGACTACCGGGGCCGCCGCATCCCGGTCGATACCGGATTCATCGTATTCAACGAGCGCAACTACCCGCACCTCACGGCACTGTTCCGTCATTTGGGCGTGGCCGTGCAGCCGAGCTACATGGGCTTCGCCGCGACGATCCTGAACGGCTGGCTCGAATGGGGTTCGCAAAGCCTGACCGGCATGTTCGCGCAGCGCCGCAATTTGATCCGTCCCGCGTTCTACCGCCTGCTGCGTGACGTCATGCGGTTCAACGCGCTCGCGCTCGCGACGGCGGAGGCCTCGCCGACATTGACGCTCGGCGGCTTGATCGACCGCTTGCGGCTCGGTCGCTGGTTTCAGCAGTACTACATCCTGCCCATGGGCGGTGCGATCTGGAGCTGTCCGCCGCAACGTATCTTGAACTTCCCCGCGCTCACCTTCACGCGCTTCTTCGCGAACCACGGCCTCTTGTCCGTGCGCGGCCAGCCGCAGTGGTACACGGTGACCGGTGGTTCGCAGGAATACGTTGCGCGCCTGACGCGCCCCTTCGCGCATCGCATTAGAACGAATTGCGGCGCCGTGCGCATCGTGCGCGAGAACGGCAACGTCCACGTCACGGAAAGCCAAGGCCGAACCGAAATCTACGACCACGTCGTCGTCGCGTGCCCGGCCGACGTTGCGCGTACGTTGATCGTCGATCAAAGCGCCACGGAAATGGAAATCCTCTCCTGCTTCCGCTTTCAGGACAATCTCGCGGTGCTGCACCGCGACCGTTCCGTCATGCCGAGGCGCCAAAGCGCTTGGGCGAGTTGGGTCTACCGCGCAGATGGTCTTGACGATGAGCGCGCGATCACCGTCAGCTATTGGATGAACAGCCTGCAAGGCATCGACCGCCGCATGCCGTTGTTCGTCACGCTGAACCCGGCTGTCGAAATCCCGCCTGAGCTGACTTTCGACACGCACAATTTCCGCCACCCGATCTTCGACGAAGCGGCTATCCGGGCCCAAGGCCGGTTGAGCGAAATTCAGGGCAACCGCAACACCTGGTATTGCGGCGCCTATTGGCGTCACGGTTTCCACGAAGACGGCTTGGCGAGCGCGGTGGCCGTCGCGTCACGCCTCGGCGTCGAGCCGCCTTGGGCGGTCGCAGCGCAATGATAGGCGAAGCGAAGATCCTGAACGTCGGTATTGCGCATGCAAGGCAGGGCGCGCACGCGAACCGCTTCGCCTACCGCGCGCTCTACGTCGCGCTACCGCTGAAAGCGCTTGCGCGCCAACAAGTTCTTCTTTTCTCCGTCGGACGTTTCAATCTCTTCGCCTTCCATGCGCGCGACCACGGCGACGGCGGCGATCCGGAAGCCTGGGCGCGCGGCATCCTGCGCGAACGTGGGCTGAGCGAAGCGGACGGCGACATCGTTCTCGTCACCTTGCCGCGCGTCTTGGGCTACGTTTTCAATCCGGTCAGCTTCTGGCTCTGCCACGACAGGCGCGCGCGACTGCGCGCCGTGATCGCGGAGGTCAACAACACCTTCGGCGGCCGCCACGTCTATGTCTGCTCAAACGAGGACGGCCAGCCGATCGAAAGCGCTGACCGCTTCACGTGCGCCAAAGAGTTTTACGTCTCGCCGTTTCTGGAGACGGAGGGTGAGTACCATTTCCGTTTCGACGCGCACGCCGACCGCTTCGGCGCATGGATCGACTACGCCGACGTGAACGGCCCGCGCTTGAGCACGAGCATGGTCGGCCGCATGATCCCGCTCACCTCCACGCGATTGCTGGCTGGCTTCGTGCGCATCCCGTTTGTCACTTTGAAAATAATTGCGCTCATCCATTGGCAGGCGCTGAGGTTGATGTTGAAAGGTGCGGCCTATCGGGCGCCGCCGCCGGCCGCCGCGCTCAACTCGCCCGCGGCCCCATCGCCGTAATCGCCAGATAAGCGGTCGCCGACGTCACCGCTGTCAGGAAAACACCCCACGCCAAATCGACAAAGACGACCTTGGCCGGCCACATCTTCAGCGTTGCAGCGTTGGTGAAATCATAGGTTGCGTAGGCAACCAATCCGAGAACGGCGCCGAGCAAGCACGCCGTCACGAAGGAGGCGTGTTCGACCGCCGGTGCCACTGCTAGCGCCAGCACGCCTCCCACGTAGACAAGGTAGAAGAGCACCGCCGGACCTAGGCGGACGCGTTCTCGCAAGAGTGTGTCCAATGCCGGCCGATAGACGCTCTGTGCCACGAAGCCCAACCAAAAGAGATCGAGCGCCAAGAATACGACGGACGCAGCCGCATAGCCGATCAACCAGGTTGTCATACGTGTTTCTGTTCGGTTGCGAGTGCCGTAATTATTTACGAAGGGCGCGGCACTTCGGATCAACGCAGTCGCCGCGGCAAGCAGGCGCTCAGACGATTGGCTAGGCGCTCGAAGAAGCGATGGACGCATAGGCCGAAAGCGCCCGCGCCCGTGCGGCGGCGTGATCGACACTCGGGTGCGGGTACGTATTGCCCAAATCAACGTTCGCCGCCCGCATTGTCGCATGATCGGCTTGCCACGGCTTGTGAACAAATTCATTGGGAAGCCTGGCGAGCTCGGGCAACCAGCGCCGGACGTACGCACCGTCGGCATCGAAACGCTCCCCTTGCGCAACGGGGTTGAAGATACGGAAGTACGGCGCGGCATCCGCGCCCGAACCGGCAACCCACTGCCAGGACGCGGCATTATTGGCGAGATCGGCATCGACCAAAGTGTCCCAGAACCATTCCTCGCCGCGGCGCCAATCGATCAGCAAATGCTTCGTCAAGAACGAGGCAGCGATCATGCGGGCGCGATTGTGCATGTAGCCGGTCGTCCAAAGCTCCCGCATGGCTGCGTCGACCACAGGATAGCCGGTGCGGCCTTCACACCACGCGCGCAATCCTTCGGCATCATCACGCCAGGGAAACCGGTCAAACGGCTTTTTCCAATTGGCTTCGGCGATGTCGGGCCAGTGGTAAAGCAGGTTGTAAGAGAACTCACGCCAGATGATTTCTTTGAGATAGGTCTCGGAACCGGCACCGTCGCCGATGATGTTGTAGATCTGGGCCGGCGTTATCTCGCCGAAGCGCAGATGCGCCGAAAGTTGTGACGTTCCAATCACACCCAGCTGATCGCGCCCCTCCTGATAGGATGCGAGTTGAGCGTCGACGAAAGCTCTCAGCCGGTTGAGCGCGAAGGCTTCGCCAGGCTGCCACGGAAACGCTTTTGCCCAATTCGGTCGCGACGGAAGCAGTTTCCACGCCGCTAGATCATCGCTTCGAATCCGCGCGTGAGGCCTTAGCCGCTTTGGCGTCGGGATCGGTGCACGCACCTCCTGGGTCAAACACGCGCGCCAAAACGGCGTGAACACTTTGAAAGGCTCACCGGTTTTGGTCTTCACCATCCAAGGCTCGCACAATAGCGACCCATTGAAGGTCCGAACGTCGAGATCGCGCGCCGTGAACTGAGCCTTGAGTGCTGCGTCGCGTGCCACTGCGAAGGGCTCGTAGCACCGGTTCCAGAAGATTGCGCCGGCACCGCATTCGGCGACGATTTCTGGAACAACGGTTGAGGCGCGGCCGCGCCTCAGTACCAGCTGGATACCGAACGGCTCCAAACTTGCACCGAGGGCAGCGAGGCTATGATGCAGCCACCAACGCGCTGCGCCGCCCATGCGCCATCGGCCGGGCGTCTCATCGTCGAGCACGTAGAGCAGGACGAGCCGTCGATTTGTTTCGGCCGCCGCGTGCAGCGCTGGGTTATCCGCAAGACGCAGATCTTGGCGAAACCATACGATGCTTGGTGCAGAGTCCATCCTTGATAGTACGCGCCAACGCTCGATCTGGATTACCTCAGGGACGCGACCTGCTCGGCTCGATGATTGGAGTGAGACCGCGGCCGCGCCTCCCCCGCAAAGATAGCGAGGGAGGGAAACGACGTGCGCTATGCGGGAGCCCGCGATGCCGACCTAAACGTGCGCAGCGCCAGATAGAAGAGCGGTCCGAACGAACCCAGCACCAGCGTCAACGCCACGAACGGCCACGGATTGATGCCGCTCGTGCGTCCGTCGCGCACCATCCAAATCATCACCAGCGTCAGCGCGATCACCAGATCGGTGAACACCTGCGCCCCGCCGAAACTTTTGAAGTGCGGCTCGAGGATGCCGAAATAGCCGACATCCGCGAGCGCCAGCGCCGTCAATGCGCCGAACGCCACGATAACCATGATGAGAACGACAAACCGCGCCGACATGGGAAACCTCCTTGGCTGCTTGGCGGCCCAAGAAGGCGCTCATCCGCGACGCGCCGCAATTACGTCGGAGGTTATTGAATGCCCTTTGCGCCTCGCGCACATTGGGTCAAGGACAGAGTATTTCGAGAAGGGATCAACACGTGTCGGTCTCGGCATTCGCTTCCAACGACGCCTTCCCGCAGATCTTGAAGGCGTGGCGCTCGAAGCGCCGGCTTTCCCAGCTCGAACTCGCGCTCCAATCCGGCGTTTCGCAGCGTCACGTGAGCTTTCTGGAGTCCGGCCGCGCCAAACCGTCGAGGACCATGATCATGCAGCTCTCCGAAACGCTCGAAGTGCCTCTGCGCGAGCGCAACGATTGGCTCGTCGCCGCCGGCTTCGCGCCTGTCTTCCGCGCGCGCCCGCTCGACGACCCGCAGATGACGCAGATCATGAATGCGGTGCGCATAATGCTGAAGAACCATGAGCCCTTTCCCGCGCTCGCGATCGACCGCGCCTGGAACATCCGCCTCGCCAATCAGCCGTTCGAAAATTTGGGGGCGATGATGGGCGACGACATCTGGTCGCGGCTCGGCGGCGGCGAGCGCAATCTGATGCGCCTCTTCTTCCATCCGAACGGCGTCAAGCCCTTCGTCACCAATTGGGCAAGCATTGCGCCGCTGCTCTGGCATCGCGCGCAGCGCGAAGCCGAGACCTTGGGTGGCGCCGAGATGAAAGCGGTCCTCGCCGATCTCGCGCAATATCAAGATGCTGAGACGCTGTGGTCGGCCGAGGATTCGGCGCTCGTCCCCGTCCTGCCACTTACGATGCAGAAGGACGGCATGCACGTCTCGTTCTTCACCGTCATCGCGACCTTCGGCACCGCGCAGGACGTGACGGCGGACGAACTTCGCATCGAAACCTTCTTCCCCGCGGACGAAGCGACCGATCGTTTGTTCAAGGGCGCGCAAGCGTAGCCGGCGCGCCCTTCTCGCTCAGAATTCGAAGCGCACGCCGCCCCCCACGTACCACTGGTCGGCGCTGCGCGTATCACTCTTGATCGGCGCACCGGGCGCGAACGACCCGTCCGCCGGATGGATCGTCGGCGCGTCGCTTTCGCCGAGCCAGCCCGCTTTCACGAACACACTCGTGCCCTGGTCGAACGTGAAGCCCGCCGTGCCTTCGACCCCGTAGCGGAGATTGAATCCGTCGTCGTTGAGGTCCATCCGCTGCATGTAGTCGAAGGTGAACGGCACCGGACTCATCGCGCGTTGCCGCGCTTTGAAATCGCGGAAGTCGTAGCTCGGAGCAACGAACGCCGACAGCTGTGCCGTGAAGCGGCTGCCTTTGAAGATTTTGTCGGGATCGCACTCCCAATTGAGCGCGCCTTCGAGACGCGGCCCGACCGACCAGGTCGTGAAGTCGTAGTTCTCGTAAACATTGAAGCCCGCGTAGTCCAAGTTGATCAGCGTCGAGCGATGCTCGGTGTCTTGATACCCCGCCGTCAGCCCGACACCGTACGACGCCGTTAGATGCGGCGAGAGCGGGTAGTAGCTCTGGTAGATCGCCTTTGCGGAGAACGCAGTGATGTTCGAACTGACATGCGTGTCCCATGTTAGGCCTGTTCCGGCGAGGCCGACCGCAACCGGCGTGCCCGGATCGAGCGGATCAATCCACACGAAACCAGACGACGTGCTGCCGTCGTTGACGACGTGCCGATCTTGATCGCCGCTGACATCGGTGAATGAGAGTCCGAACGCCAGGCTGGTCCACCGGTTGCCGGTCAACACCGGCTTCTCGTATTCCGCCTCGCCACGGAAGCCCTTGAGAGCCTCCGGCGACAGCGCCAGAGCGAAATCCTTGCCGCCGAAGACGATGCGGCCGAAGACCTGCCGCGGCGTGTCGACTTCGGTGTAGCCGACGTCCGCCGTCAGCGCGCCGTCCGAGCTGCGCGGTAGCGAGGCGATGACCGGCTTGTGCTCCCACGGATACATGTACGAGCCAGCCGGTTTCTCCGGTTTCTCGCCGTTGCCCTGATCCGGCGACGGAAGATTGAGCGGCGGCGGTTCTTTGCCGTCGTCGGGCACGTGCGGACCGTGCGGGCCGCTCTGCGTCCGCTCAGCCCGCTGGTCAGCCTTGGCGCAGTCGACTACCGGCATGGCGCGCGCTTGATCGAGCACCGCGTCGAGACTCAAGATGAGTTGGAAGTAGCTGCCCGCGGCCTTGCTTGCCTCTTGGAAGGCATCGCTCGTCGCCTTGGACTTGTCACCCTTGCCGATGCGGTCTGCGAACTCGGCAACCTTCGCGTTCGCCTTGTCGTAGTTGCGCTCGGCCGCGGCCTTCTTCTCCGCGACCTCCCTCAGGAAAGCCGCCTTCTGCGCCTCGCTGCAGAAGCGATCGGGCAACTCGGCCGGCCCCGTCGGTTCGTATGACGGCTGCGACAGATCCCGGATCTGTTGGCGCTCCTCACAAGCGATGACCGGTATCTTCTGGGCCTTGACATAGAGCGCCTCGACCTCTGCCGCGACGCGATCCTGTTCGGCGAGGTTCCTCTGCGCCCAATCGTATTCTGCACGCAGCTCCTTCAAACCGCGTTGTTCGTCGGGTGTGAGCGCACGATTGATACCTTTGCCCTCGATCTCGCGCATCCGTCTGCCGACATCGACGACGTAATACGACGCGAAGCGCGCATTCTCGGCTGCCTGGATACGCAGCGGATGAACATGCGCCAGCATCCAGCGCGTCTTCTCCAGCTCCGAACAGAAATGCGGAGGCAATTCGGGAAGCGAGATGGGCGCGGCAACCGGACGCTCCAGACTCTGCATCCAATCGACCGGCGGCGGCGGCGGTGGTGGCGGCGTAACATGATGATGTTTGCTGCAGTCCACCTCCTTCTTGCCATCCAGCTTCTTTTGCAGTTTGTCGATGCGACCCTCCGCGCGCTTGAGCATGACTGCTATTTTTGCCCAATAGTTGCGACTGCTCGCCGGCACACCGTCGAGCGGGGGAAAAGAGGTTCGATAGCTGAGACCCAGACGCGTCTTGATCGCTTTGTCGAAAGCATCGTGCATGCGGTCGAACTGACGCTGCAGCGATCTGTATTTGATGGCCGCCATCGTAATTTCGTATTGCGTGTCGGCGATTTGCGGATCGCCCGGCGGCTTGCAATAGCGATCGTAGACCGTGATCTGATCGATATCGAAATTGAGCTGATCGATGTCGCGCCAGAGCTGCTTCATCGGATGAACTGGCAACGGCGGCTGCATCACCTCGCCGCCCAGCGGCTGCGTCGCCGCCGGTAGCGTCATCGCCGCGACGCTGACGAAGATCGTGAGCACGCCCGCAATGAAGTGGAAGAAGCGACGCATCGTTCAGCCCTCTAGCATCGCAAAAACGCGGTTCGACGCGTTTTTCCGCGAATCGTGAAGACTGACTTTTGCGGCAAGCTTGCGTTCCGCGCATGACGCGAAAGTACCAAACGATCGGCTAGTGCTTTTTTCTGGGCGCCCGTAGCAGAAGTTGCAACAACGAGACCTGCCGGTTCGTATTGGTCTTGGCGTAGATCGAGCGCAGCTGATTGCGCACGGTGTGAAGGCTAAGCCCGCGCTCGGCCGCATAGCCCGCTGTCGTCCCGCCGTCCAAGAGGAAGGCCGCGAGCCGCGCCTCCGCGGGGGTGAGACCATATTGCTCCGCCCACGGCGCATCGGCGGGCGCGCCGGTCCGCACGGCAAGAAATCGCGGATTCGTGAACCCATTTTGCAAACGCTGCGCGTGACGCAACACCGTCGACACGGCCCGTCCATGCTCGCTGGTAGCGAGCTTCGAGCGCAGAGCCGCAAGCTGCACCCGCACCGTCTCGCCGCCGATGCCGCGTTCGCGTGCATAGTCGCTGGGCTTTGCGCCGTCGGCGAGCGCCAAGGCCAAAGCCGCCTCGCCCGCCGTCAGCCCGAGCAAGCGCTGCAATTCGTCGGCGGTCGACATCGGCTGCAGCCGTTCGGCAGTTATGAGAATGCCCGTTCGCGAGGCGCCCTCGAGCGCGATCATTTCCGGCATTGGCCGCGCGGCCACGGAAAAGCGCCGACCATCTTCCGCTGAAAGTGTCATGCGTCCGACGGAGCCGACGTTCGCTGTGCTTTCGCTGTGCGCTGCCGCGATCATCTGCGCGAAGCCGTCGCGCTGGCGCGCATCCGTCACGCCGAGCACGCCGCTCGCCGACGTAAAGGGACCCTCGGCTGCGAGCAGCGCCGAGCCCGCTTCGTTGGCGAAAATCAATGCGCCTCCATCGTCGACGACGAAGACGCCCGCTTCGAGCATTTCGAACGCGTCCAACATCATCAGCGTCTGCATCGAAACTTTTTGCAGCGTCTCCCACAATTCGAACGCGGCGATGGCGTGCGGGATGATCGCTTCGATCGTCTTGACGTCGTGCTTGTCGACGTGACCGAAGCGCCGCGTGCGCTGCACCGAAAGATTGACGCGCCGCGTGGGCCCGTTCTCGAGATTGGCGGAGATGAAATGCGTGAAGTCGCGCTGCGCCAGATACTCGGCGTAATAAGGATGCCGCGCGAGCTCTCTGTCGGGCGCGATCGCCGCCTCGTAGAACACTTTGCCGACCGGCTGGCGCGCCGAATGCGCCACGCGCGGATTGAGCGCGAAGTAGCGGCCGCGGTAGCGCTCGCGCCGCTCCGGGTCGAAAGGCTCGCTGGTGATCGAATTCGTGCGCTGGGCGACCTTGTCGACGATGCCGATCAGCGTGAAGGCGCCGCCGACCGAATCGCCGACGCGCTTGAGCGCCTCGGCCCACGGCAGACTTCCGGCTGCCGCACGATAGAGTGCGGCGACGATATCCGATGGCGTGTCCGGCATGCGCCTTCTGCGATCAAATCGTGCCGTGCGCACGCTAGCACAGACGCTGCCCCATCGCGAACCCGCCGCAGTCCGAGCCCCCATTCTGGGCGTCACCAGTTCGTCACCAAATCCTCACGGCTCATCCTCCACCGCTTTAGCGGGGGCAAGATAGAATCTGCTCCGTGTGGGGAGGGAAAACTCCGCGCACCGACGCCGCTCATCCTCCACCGCTTTAGCGGGGGAGGTGGCTCGCCGCACAGCGGCGAGACGGAGGGGGCTGCCGACTTACCGACCGATAGGTAGCAGCGACGCCCCCCCTCCACCGCGTTCCGCGGTCCCCCTCCCCCGCTAAAGCGGTGGAGGATGGAAGCGAGCGCCTTCCCGCCCTTGCGGGGGAAGGTGGATGCGCGAGCCCTCAGGCGAGCGCAGCCGGATGGGGGGACTCATCAGTCAGAACGAGATCCAACATCGCCGCTGCAGTAGCGGTCATTGAACAGAATATTCGGAGACGGCAGTCCCCCCATCCGTCTCGCCGCGAGCAATGGCTCGCGGCGATCCACCTTCCCCCTCAAGGGTGGGAAGAAAGAGCTAACCGGCGGCGCGGAGCTTGGTGAAGTCGGGCGCGCGTTTTTCGAGGAACGCGGCGAAGACCTCGCGCGCTTCGGGCGACTGCACGCGCTCGGTCAGCACCACTGCTTCCTTGCGGATCAGAGCCAGCAGCGCGTCGCGGTCGCGCATCAGGCCCTTGCCCGCGCGCAGCGCACCCGCCGGCACGTTTGCCAACGCCGCACAGGCGCGCCCGGCGACGGCCCGCACCTCATCGGCCGGCAGCGCCGCATTCGCCAAACCGCACGCGACCGCCTCAGGCCCCGTCATGCTTTCGCCGAGCGCAAACATCGCGAACGCCTTGCGATGCCCCATCAGCATCGGGATCAGCAGAGAGGACGCCGCCTCCGGCACGATGCCGAGCTTCATGAACGGCGCCGACAACCGCGCGCTCTCCGCGATGTAGACGAGGTCGCAGTGCAAGAGCATCGTCGTGCCGATGCCGACCGCGTGCCCGTGCACCGCGGCGACGACCGGCTTTGGAAACGCCGCGATCGCCTCCATGAACGGCACTGCCTTGGGTGTCACCGTGCCGCCGGCCGCGAGCGCAAAATCCTCCATGTCGTTGCCGGCGGTGAACATGTCGCCTTCCGCCGCGAAGAGCACGGCGTGCACGTCGGCGTCGCGCTCGGCGCGCGCGAGCGCATCGACGAACGCCTGATACATCTCGGATGTGAGCGCGTTCTTCTTTTCCGGCCGCGCGATCACGATCTCCATCACGCCGCCTTTGATCTCGGTCTTCACGTATTTCGACATGGGCCTAGTCCTCCAGTTCAGAAACGTGTGTCAGCCAGCGCACGATCACGTCGAGCTCGGCTTCGTTGAATCCTTTGGTGAGCGCGGCGTTGGACGCCTGCGCGCGTTTCGCCGCCGCCGCGCGCCGTGCAAGGCCGAGCCGCGTGAGCTTCAGCCGCGCCGCGCGCCCGTCCGATGCGTCTTCGGAGCGTTCGACGAACCCCGCCGCCACCAGCCGCTGCACCAATCCGGACGTCGCCGACTGGCCGAGGCCGAGCTTCTCGCCGAGCTCGCCGATCAGAAGCCCCTCATCCGTATCGAACGAAAAGAGCGCGCCCGACTGCGTGCCGGTGAGGCCGAGATCCGCCAAGCCCGCGTCGAGCCTTGCCACCATGCGCCGATAGGCGCGCGACAAAAGCCAATTCATCCGCCGATTGGGAGCCGTCATAGCGGCATGCGAACACAATTACATCGCATGCGCAATAACTAAATCGCATACGATGTATCGCCGCCGAGCAGCGGCGGAAAACTCTGCCAGAATTGCCGGAATTTTTACCGCGGAGCCCGCAAACTTGAGGGTGCGCGCCCTCCTCTCGTGCCAACCGGACAGTCATGGAATTCAAGGCTTCGTTCGAGAACCCAAAGCCCCTGCCGCCCGCGAGCGCGTGGATCATCGGCGGCATCTGTCTCATCTTGGGACTCTTCGTCGCCGCAGCCGCCCTCGGCTGGATCCCCGTCTCGGCCCGCAGCTTCAACGCCCCGCGCGAGGTCGTGCTCTGCGCGGGCTTGATCTTCGCGATCGCCGGCGTCGGCATCATCGGCAACCAGCACATGCCGCGCGCGCTCGGCGGCTTGCTCACGATCGCGATCTGGGCCGCGTTCGCCGCCATCGCATCGTGGGTGGCGTTGGGCGCCGGCCCGCGCCAATTCGGCGGCGACGGCATGTGGCTGTTGTCGGCGCTCGGCCTCGACTTCCAGAGCGTCGGCCGCACCATGTTCGGTCTCGGCGCTCTGTTCATGTGGCTGTGCACGGCAGCGATGGTGTACGCCTGGGCGGCGACCGTTACGCCGGTCACGCGCATCGCGGCAGCGGCCGCAGTGGTCGCCTTCGCGGTGTGGCTGTTCTGGGGCCGCGGCGCGGAACCCGCGGCACTTCCTGGCGAAACGGAAGTCACGCGCCTCGAGCGCTACATCGACGCCAAGCACGCCGATCCCGATTTCGCCGCCGGCGACGAGAATCCGTTTCTCCAGTCGCGCGCCGAAAGCTGGATCAAGAGCGCGCGCGCTCGTCTTGCCGCTGCGCGCACCGCGCCCGCGGGCGCGCACATCGTCGGCATCCCGCAAAGCGCCGTGGCGCCCACGATCGACGGCCGTATCGATCCGAACGAATGGCGCGACGCGCTGCGCATCCCGCTGATGCCGCTGGCGCGCGGCGCGACGGCGCTGCTGCTGGTGCATGGCGGCAAGCTTTACGTCGCCGCCGAAGCGCCGCACGATCGCACCGACGCCGGCTTCGATCAGCTGCGCTTCTATTTCCACGTCGATCTTTCGCCCAATTTCGAAAACGAGCGCGTCTTCGTCTCGCGCGGGCGCGATGTGCTGGCCTTGCGCTCGGTGCGCACGGCGAAGCTACGCTACGGCGCCAGCGAATGGCGCGTGCTCTCGCGGATCGAGGGCGAAAGCGCGATGGCGCCCGACCGCCAGTTCGAGCTTGCCATCGACCTCGCCGAGGCCGGTCTCGATTCCGGCGCGCCCTTCCCCTTCTTCATCGAAGTGGAAGGCGATCCCCTTCGCGACGCCGCGGGCAAATTCAAAGCGCGCGTCCTCGAAGGCACCTATGGTTCGCAGCACGCGCCCATCTGGGCCCGCATCGCCGCCCGCTGAAGTCAGTCGCTTCGCCTGCGAAGCGAAAGCCCGTCATTCGTAACGATGAGAACAGCACGCTCCGCGCCGCGCACAATTACATCGCATGCGCAATAACTAAATCGCATGCGATGTATTGAAAGTTATGCGACTCTCCTGACGTGCGGACCCAAGGGGCAATTGCGATGGTGGGGGACACTTGAGCGCCAAACGCGCTCAAGTCTGAAGGGCGTCAAGAAGGTTTGCTGCTCCTGGCCAGAAGCGGGAACGCCAACAAGCTCGCGCACGAAATAAGTCGCAAGCATCAGGCCAGCCCAAAAAGATACGAACGCAACGGTGGGAATCGGGCCGACTGTTGGATCATCTTGTGGATGAAGACAAGCCGCGCACGCGCCGCCGTGCGGGTGCGCTGATGCCATTGCGGACCAATGAGTCGTCGCGCCTACGCCGAGCCATTTGGGCTGGCGCCGCTGCGCCTCCCACCTGGTCGGAATATCGTCGGCGCCAACGAGGACCCGAGAATCAAAGCCGCGCGATAGCGCGGTCTCGGATTGGAAGCGCTCTGGGACCGGCTCCAGGCGCATCCGGCCGAGACGCTGACGCGAAAGATGCCAAACCTTCCATTCGCCGAGGTCGCTGAGGCGCGTCAGCATGTAACGATTCAAGTTGGATATCGCATACCGATCGTCGTCGAACACTCGAGCATGCGCCGACACGTTCAAAATCCGGCTGATCGCAAATAGGGATGCATGGCCGATCGCGCCGCCACTGACTAGCTCAAACTCGCCAAGGTCGCGCGGCAGCGGGACATCGGGGGGTGCGATGGCCATGTTCAACGTTTGCGCCGGAGCAAAAAAGGTGTCGAACGTCGCGGGGTTGAGCGCGAAGTGGCGCAGGCGCCGCATCGTGATCTTGAATGCCTCTGCCGCAGCTGCGCCGCCGGCCGCCATGCCGCCGAACGGAACGTCAATCGACGCCCCCCATTGATCTGCTCGCGAAGCGAGTCGCGCGCGCCATGCATCGGCTTGCACTGCAAACGAGCTTCGGGCGGCGACCGCCGGCGGCGTATCTCCAAATCGGATCTCCAAGTCGACCTTCGACTTCGGCGCCCCAGTCTCGAATTCGACGCCGGGCAAGAGATCGGTGCCAAGCTCGACGAGAGCGCCGACAAGCGTGCCCAAACGTAGCGGCGAGGAGCTTTGGCGCAGCTCGAGATCGGGGGCGAGCAGCGTTACGCGGTGCCCTGATCTCGCGAGAACGATCGCAGAGGTAACAAACGCCACCTGGGCGGAATGGGATTTGAGATTTGTCTTGTCCGCGACGAGGGCGATCTCGTTGCCGGTCAGAGCTTCAAGTAGCGCGCTGTCGGAAGCCTCGGCGACGAGTTCGTCACGCATCAAGAGCAGCGTGCGGTCAACGGCTGAGCGAAGGCGATCTGTAGTCACGAGATCACCTGCAGCGCTCTGTCTAAAGGCAACGGTCGCCAGGCGCCGCTGGTCGTGATCTCGCAGAGGAAGGCACCGTCAAAGCCGACGGCGCCGAGCGCGAAGCGCGGGATGACGAGCGACCGGAACCCGATGCTGTGGACGATTGGAAACCGATCGTCTGTCGGAGAGTGAAAGGCGGCACCAGGGTGTGTGTGTACCTGAACCCGCACACCGCAATTGCGGCGGCCTAGCTCAAGCCAAAACTTTGTCAACCAGGCGTCGTCGATTGCGAATCCGCCAGCGTGCGACGAATGCAAGGGATGAACACATTCGACGATTGCGTCGGGGGCTTGCCAAGAGCTCAACCAAAGTGTCTGGCATTCTCGACGGCCGCAGCCGCACGCTCGAAAGACTTCGAACGTGCGCCGCAGGACCGCCTCAGGGAGCGTGCAGACTTTCACGTCTAGCCGCCTTTGACCTTGCTCGGCCGAAGCAAGAGCCGATCGCCAGGGTTGATGCCGACATCTTTGACGTGTGCCGTGTCCGGCAGCTCGTCGCCCGCCTCGTTGTAAAGCGCGAGCGTGTGCTGGCCTGGCAAGGGGCCGAACGCGTTGATCGCGTGCTGAAGTACCGCGCTGATCGCCTGGTTCGGCTGGACCTCGATCGTCTTCGACATGCCGTTGTACTCAACGGTCACGTCGAACTTCTTACTGGCTCCAGCTTCAGGAGCCGCCTCGACAATGGTGCTCATGGGCACCCTCCTATGGTTAGCGTGTTTGACCAGATCCGCGCTCGGACGTATCGTGCCCTTGCAGTCCGATTCTGGACTGATGTAAGTCTACATTCGGACTTTTTAGTGCGTCAAGTCCGAATATGTTAACAGGAGAAACGAGGGATGACATGGACCCAAAGCCTGCTGCGAACGACCCGCGATCGGCGCAGCATGACCGAAGTAGTCGGTCACCAGTGGCGCTTCGCGCCTTCTTCGCCATCGCAGAAAGGTGGCAGCTCACCGCAGACGAGCAGATGATCCTGCTGGGATCGCCCGCACGGTCAACGTTCTTCAAATGGAAGAAGGATGGTGGCCTGCTGCCGCAAGATACCCTCGAGCGGATCTCCTACCTGATCGGCATCTTCAAGGCGCTGCAGATTCTGTTCCCGGATGAAAAGATCGCCGACGAATGGATCCGCAGACCGAACCGCGCACCAACCTTCAACGGCAAGTCAGCGCTCGAACACATGCTGGCCGGGAGGGTGTCCGACCTATTTGTCGTTCGTCGGGTGCTAGACGCGCAGCGAGGAGGCTGAAGTTTGAGTCCGATTCCCATCGCCCAGGTCGAGTGGCGTCCATGCTGGCGGATTATCCCTTCGCGATTTCCGCCGGTCGCTCTTCTTCGACGCATCGCCCCCGAGGAAGACTGGGAGTTGTTGAACGAGCTGGATGGGATGACGAACGATCGGCTTCGTGATCAAGGGGGCGCCGTGAACCTCGTGCGGCCGGAGGACAGAATATCCGGCCAAGGCTCGAGCTTAATCATGGCGCCCTTCACTCACCCAAACCCCGATGGTGACAGCCTAACCGATGGATCCTTCGGCGTTTCCCACGTCACCGAGTCATTTGAAGCGGCGCTGAGAGTTTCTATTCACCGTAGGGAAAAGTTTCTGCGAAATGCCAGTATTCCGGCAACGACGATTCAGATGCGCGTGTTGAACATGGATCTACGCGCAAACCTCCACGACCTTCGCGGCATGGCACAACTGACCGATACGGAATCCGACTTCGCCCTGGATCTTGGCCGCCGCCTTCGCGACGAAGGATCCTATGGCGTGCTGTGCAACATCACCACGATCGCCGGCGCCGTAATTTTTCGCCCACCCGTCCTTACGAACTGCCGGCAAGAACGGCATTTGGCCTTCGAGTGGGATAGCGAACGGATAGCGTCCGTTTACGACTACTCCGCTGGTCAGCGGATACTACCCGCCAAAGACCGGCTCAAGATCGTCACCTGACAAGACTCCAACCTAATCATCCAAGAATCTCCCGGGCTTGCGGGCGCCGGCTCGGATCGTTGAGCTTGCGCACGGCTTCACCTCGATCTGGCGGATGCGTTCGCGCGTCACACCGAAACGGCGGACCGCGCGCCGCCTCAATAAACGCCCGGGATGATGCGGTATGGCACGCGCGCGACATAGGCGCGCCACAGTCCTTGATATTTTTGCGCGCAGCGCCGGTCGTCGTCGATCTGGCGCGGGACGAGGAGCACCACGTAGTAGAGCGGATAGAGCCACGGCACGACGTGGCCGGGACGCGCGAGCGCGAGGGTGAGGCCGATCGCCATCAAGAACTCGCCGAGATAATTCACGTGGCGCGCGACGCCCCAAAACCCGCTCGCGAGCAGCATGTTGCTGCCGTCGCTGAGCACCTGGGGCTCGAGCAACCCCAAAAACTTCGCCTTCGGATCGCGCTTGAAGAGATATTTTTGCATGTTGGCGCCGCGCGCGAGCGACCAGCCGAGAAAGAAGAGCACCGCCGCCGCGACCTGCAAAGCGACGGGCGCGTGCGGGTTCGCCAGATCCGCGACGGCCCACAGCCCGACTGCATAGAAATAGGGATAGAAGCACATGCAGCCCCAACCGAGCTTGAAGCCGACGCGCTCGGCGAAGAAGTCGTACGTGTAGAGGTGCACGCGCTCGAAGAAGAGATACTCGCAGATGAAGAAGCTGAAGAGCGCGGCATAGAGCGCGACGCCGGGCGATGGATCGTCCGCAAACGTCAGAAGGTGATGCGCCGCGAACGAATAGAGGTTGAGGCCTAGCATCGTCGCGCCGATGAGGTAGAGCAGCATCTTCGCGTCGATGCGCCCGCCGAGCCATTGCGGGTTCGCTTGGCGGCCGAGGAAGAGATCGGCGAGGAGGCCCTTCTCCGTCGGCGGCGCCGACAACACGACCCATGCCGTGAAGGCAAGGCCGGCGGCGCACGCGCCGGCGAGGCCCTCAAAGCGCGTCGTCCAGAAGAAATCCCACGCGAGCCACCCTTGCGAGCACGCAAGCGCCCAAAGCGAGATCGTCAGCGCATAGACGACGAGACCGTTCAACCGATAGCGATAGGGCTTGTGCGTCTCGGGCGAGACGACGTAGCCCTCGACGTGGCGCGCCGGCACGACGAGGTGCAGCAGCGTGATCAGCGCATAGACGCAGGCGGGCGCGAGGAAGCCGGCGACGCTCACGCGAGGTCCTTCGTCGAGCGGGCGAAGATGCCGATGGCGGTGCGCCGCGGCAGCAGCCTGCCGAGCACGAAGCGCGCGACCCGGTTGACGGCGCCGGGCACGACGACCGGGCCGCGGCCGAGCGCATCGAGCGTCGCCTCCACGACCGTCGCGGCATCGAGCGTACCGGGCGCGTCTTGGCTCGCTGTCTTCGCGTAGCCCGGCGTGCGAACCGCGCCGGCGGTCGAGACCACGACGTCGACGCCGCGCGGCGCCAGCTCGCGCCACAGACCCTCGCCGAGCACGATGTTGAACGCCTTCGATGCGGCGTAGGCCGCGATGCGCGGCGCGCCCTGATATCCGGCGAGCGAGGACATCAGCACGATGCCGCCGCGGCCCCGCGCCGCCATCTTCGCGCCGAGCGCGCGGGCGAAGATCAGCGGCCCGCGGATATTGACGTCGACGACGCGCAGCAATTCGTCGAGCGGCCGGCTCACGAGATCGCCGACGGGCACGTAAGCCGCGTTGTAGACGGCGAGCCCGATCTCGATGTCCGCGCTCAGCGCGCCGAGCGCCGCAGCGAGGTCGCCGCGCGCGAGATCGCGGACCTCGGTCCGCACCTCGACCTTCGTCTCCGCCCGCAATCTGTCGGCGACGGCCTGCAGCATCTCGGCGCGCCGCGCGATCAGGAGCACATTCAAGCCGCGCGCCGCGAGTGCCGCGGCGAAGGCGGCGCCGAGCCCTTCGGAAGCGCCGGCCACGACCGCCCACGGCCCGTATTTCGCTGCGAAAGCCGATGACGCGCTGCGCTCGCTCACGGCCGCCATGCTCTCCCCGCCTCTGCGTTGGGCGAGGATACATGAATTCGTCGCCGCTCAAACGTACAGGCGGCAATCAGTCTGGCGGCGTCAACGGCGCCGCTCGCGCCTATGCCAGACCCGAACGATGGTCACCGATCGCGGCGAGCGGCGGTAGATATAGCGAATGACATAGGCGCCATTGCCGAAGCGGACGACAAGTTCGCGCCCTACCTTTGACGTCGACGTGCGGCCGCGTTCGGGAAACAACTCCAATGAATCGATCGCTCCGACAAGGATGGCGATTGCTCGCCTGGCAGCCTTCGGGTCTTTCTTAGACAGGAACGCGCGTAGCCGAAGGAGATCGGCCATCGCGGCAGCAGAGACAATCAGCCTCACAATTTGCGCGGCTTGGGCATCGGCAACTCATCGGCGGTGCCCCAACTCTCCACCCACTGGCGGACCTCGTCCCATGGCACACCCATGCGCGTCCGCTTGAACGCCTCATACAGGCGAGCATCTTCGGCGAGTGCCGAGGGGGACCAAGGACCTTGGCCCTTGCGCTTCATTTCGGCGAGGTCCTTGGGAAGCTCCTCGCTCTTCAGAAGATCGGCCACGATCTCAGCGACCGACGTGCCCCGCTTGGCCGCGCGCGCCTTCAGGATTTTGGCGGTGGCCGCATCCACTTCGATCGAACGCATCTTCATGTTCATGTTCGAAAGAGTAGGAAAACAAGCCCTCGCTGTCGAGACGCACAAAGCAAAAACGCCGGGCGGTGAGCCCGGCGCTTCGCGCATTCAATCAAGCGAGGGATCAGTTATCCAAGAAGCTCCTGAGCTTCCGGCTCCGGCTCGGGTGCTTGAGCTTGCGCAGGGCCTTCGCCTCGATCTGGCGGATGCGCTCGCGCGTCACCGAGAACTGCTGACCCACCTCTTCGAGCGTGTGGTCCGTGTTCATGCCGATGCCGAAGCGCATGCGCAGCACACGCTCCTCGCGCGGCGTCAGCGAGGCGAGCACGCGCGTCGTCGTCTCGCGCAGGTTCGATTGGATCGCCGCGTCGATCGGCAGGATCGCGTTGGTGTCGGGGATGAAATCGCCGAGGTGCGAGTCCTCCTCGTCGCCGATCGGCGTCTCGAGGCTGATCGGCTCCTTCGCGATCTTCAAGACCTTGCGCACCTTCTCGAGCGGCATCGCCAATTTCTCGGCGAGCTCTTCGGGCGTCGGCTCGCGGCCGATCTCGTGCAGCATCTGGCGCGAGGTCCGCACCAGCTTGTTGATCGTCTCGATCATGTGCACCGGAATGCGGATGGTGCGCGCCTGGTCGGCGATCGAGCGCGTGATCGCTTGGCGGATCCACCACGTCGCATAGGTCGAGAACTTGTAGCCGCGGCGATACTCGAACTTATCGACCGCCTTCATCAGGCCGATATTGCCTTCCTGAATGAGGTCGAGGAACTGCAGGCCGCGGTTCGTGTACTTCTTGGCGATCGAGATCACGAGACGAAGGTTCGCCTCGACCATCTCCTTCTTCGCCTGGCGTGCTTCGCGCTCGCCCTTCTGCACCGTGCGCACGATGCGCTTGAACTCGGAGATCGGCTGACGCGTCTCTTGCGCCAGCACTTGGATCTCGGCGCGCAAGTCGCGAATCTTGTCGCGCTCCTCGTGCGCGAATTCCTTCCAGCCGCGGCGCGTCAGACGGCCGACGCGGCGCGCCCAGTTCGGGTCGAGCTCGTTGTTCTCGTGCTCTTTGAGGAATTCCTCGCGCGGCACGCCGTGGCTTTCGGCGAGACGCAACAGGCGCGACTCCAAACCGACGAGACGCTTGTTCAGATTGTATTTGTGCTCGACCAGCGCCTCGATTCGGTTGTTGTTGAGGCGCAAGGATTTGACCAGCTCGATCGTCTCGTTCTTCAGCTTCTTGAAGCGCCGGTCCTGGCTCGTCGAGAGATCTTCCGCCGTCATATGCGCTTCGATCTCGGCGTCCTGCAGCTTGCCGAGCTTCTTGTAGCGCGAGGCGATGTCCTCGAAGATCTCAAGGATCTTGGGCTTCAGGGACGCTTCCATCGCCGCGAGAGAGACGTTGCCATCGTCATCGTCGGTCGAATCTTCCTGCGGTTCGGGCGTGCCGCCCTCGACATTGGTGACGTCGTCGTCCGCGGCCTTGACCACGGGCTTGGGCTGCGCCGCCGGCACAGCGCGCAGGAACGGCTTCTGCGCCGGCTGGCCTGGTCGCATCGGTTGGCCGAACGGCGATCGGTTCTGCGCCGGCTGAAACGGACGCGGCGTGTTGACGGCCGCGAGCACTTCGGGCGTCGGCTGCACCAGGCCGTCGGCGATCTGCTGCTGCAAGAGCGCCTGCTGCTGTTGCTGCAGGAGCTTGCCTTCGGGCCCGCCGCCATAGGTCGCGTCGAGATCGATGATGTCGCGCAGCAGAATCTTGCCTTCGTTGAGCTCGTCGCGCCAAACCATGATCGCTTCGAAGGTCAGCGGGCTTTCGCACAGCGCGCCGATCATCAGCTCGCGTCCGGCCTCGATGCGCTTGGCGATGGCGATTTCGCCCTCGCGCGACAACAGCTCGACCGAGCCCATCTCGCGCAGATACATGCGCACCGGATCGTCCGTGCGCTCGACCTCTTCGGTCTCGACCTTGGTGACGGCCGCTTCCTCGCGCTGGATCGCGACGGCGCCGCCCTGCTCGGCGCCCTCTTCTTCCTTGTCTTCTTGCTCGACGACGTTGATGCCCATCTCCGAGAGATGGCTCATCACGTCTTCGATCTGCTCGGACGACACCTGCTCCGACGGCAGCACCTTGTTCAGCTCGTCATAGGTGACGTAGCCGCGCGTCTTGGCGCGCGCGATCATCTTCTTGACCGCGGCATCCGTGAGGTCGAGCAACGGTGAATCGTGACGATCCTCGCTCGCGCCTTCTTCGCCGGGCTTCTGGCCCTTGGCGGCCGCTTGCTTGCCGGCCTGCGCCCGCACCTGACCGTTGGCGAGCTTCTGCGCGGCTGCGGGTTGTTTCGTCATGTGCTTTGCCGATCCGGGAGTAGCTGGTTTAGCGGTCGATGTCGTTTTCTGAGTCGCTGCGGATTTCGGCACTGCTGCGGACTTTGCGGAAGCTGTCGGTGCGGACGGCTTGGCCGCACCGCGTTTCACCGGGGGCGTTTTTGCCACAGCCTTTCCGTTGGCTTTCGGCGCTGACCTCGCCTGGGCCTTTCCCATCGGTTTCCCCTTCGCGGACTTCTTGCCCGTCTTGTCCCCTGTCTTCGTCACGTGCGCCGCGGCTTTGGCGGGCTTTCGGTCTTCAGTCTGTTTCTTTGTCACGGCGGTGTCGTCAGCAATAAAAAGAGAAAACGGCCATGGGAGTTTTCGGCTCACATGTCCCCCTACTATATGCCGGATGAATCCGGTGGCCCGGCTTCCGACCCTTCGAGCGCCTTCAGCGCCCTGTCGACCTCGGCCAATCTAAGGCGGCTTTCCTCAGATTCATCGGATTTCAGCGCGGCCGCGGCCAAAATCCGCTCATTTTCGAGGTCTGTGCGCTTCCGGTAGCGGTGGATAGCGTGGGTAAAGCCCTCCCGTACCACTTGAGCCGCCGTACCGGGCTGCGTGAACGGCATGCTTCTCAGCAACGGCCTCTGCTCCATCGCTTGGTAAACGCCCCCCAATCCCCGGTCGGTGAGGTGGTCGCGTAAGCCTTGACTGTCAAGGGATTGGCCCGAAGAAGCGGCATGTAGAAGTTCGCGTCGAACCTTGTCAAGCGAGGCATCCTCGATTGTCAGCCGGTCCAGCGTCTCGAGCTCCTCGTCCAGCAGAAACGGGTGGTTCAGCACCGCCAACAGCAATGCTTCCGCCGTTCTGAGCGTCGAAAGCGCCGCATTGGCCGAGGCCCGGGCCGCCACCGACCGCTTCAAAGCGTCCGAAACGGCGCCCGTAAAGGCGCGGGCTTCGCGGTGATCGCGGGCCGGACTGGGCGGTTCCCCCCAGCGGCGGCGCGGGCCGGACGGTTGCCACTTGCGGCCACCGCGCTCGCCCGCAGGTGCCGGCCCGCCGAACATCTCACGAATGCGCTCCTGGTAAAGGCGGCGATAATGCTCGCGCACCTTTTGCTCGGAGATCTGGTTCACGAGCGACATCATGCGGCTCTCGAAACCCGCACGCCGCTCCGGTGTCGACAGATCGTGACCCTCGGTCTCGCGCCGCCACAGCATGTCGGAGAGCGGCTGCGCCGCGCTCAGCACATCATGCATCGCGGCCGCACCCTTGGCGCGGATCAGATCGTCCGGGTCCTGACCTTCGGGGAGCATAGCGAAGCGCAGCGACTGTCCGGGCTCGAGCAACGCCAGCGCCAGTTCAAGCGAGCGATAGGCTGCCTTCTGTCCGGCGGCGTCGCCGTCGAAGCAAAGGATCGGCTCCGGCGCCATGCGCCACATCATGCCGAGATGCTCTTCCGTCAGCGCCGTGCCGAGCGGCGCCACCGCGCCGCCGAAGCCCGCCGCAACCAGCGCGATGACGTCGACATAGCCTTCGACAGCGACGAGCTGCGCGCCTTGCGCCACCGCCTTGCGCGCGCTCGCGAGATTGAAGAGGACCGCGCTCTTTCGAAAGAGCGGCGTCTCCGGCGAATTCAGATATTTGGGCTGCCCTTCGGGATCGAGCGTACGCCCGCCGAATGCGATGATGCGCCCGCGCCCGTCGGCGATCGGAAAGATCACGCGTCCGCGGAAACGATCGTAAGGCTGGCTGCCGTCGTCGGGCGCGATCAGCAATCCGGCCTCGACCATGTCGTCGATGCTGACGTCGCGCGCTTTCAGATGATCGCGCAGCGCTATCCGCGAGTCCGGCGCGAAGCCGAGTCTGAACGGCGCCACGCTCGGGCCGACGAGTCCGCGTCCGTCGAGGTACTCGCGCGCCTTCTTGCCCTTCGCGCCTTTGAGCTCACCTTCGAAGAACGCGCATGCCAGCTCGCAGATGTCGTAGAGCGATTTGCGCGTCTTCTCACGCTCTTCCTCGCGCTCGTCGCGCGCCGGCAACGGCATGCCGGCTTGCGTCGCGAGTTGCTCGACGGCTTCCGGAAACGAAAGCCCCTCGGTCTCCATCACGAAGGTGATGATGTCGCCGTGCGCACCGCAGCCGAAGCAGTGATAAAAGCCCTTCTGCTCGTTCACCGAGAACGACGGCGTCTTCTCGTTGTGAAACGGGCACAAGCCCACGTGATTGTGGCCGCGGCGGATGAGCCTGACCTTCCGCCCGACAATGTCGGTGACGCGAAGCCGGTCGCGCAGCTCATCGAGAAAGCGCGGCGTGAACCTCACTGCGTCAGCAGCTCCTTCACCACGGCGTTCGCCTTCGAAAAATCCATCCGCCCCGCGTAATTCGCTTTGAGCTCGGTCATCACCTTGCCCATGTCCTTGATCGACGCCGCGCCGACCGCACGAACCGCCGCCATCGCCGCGGCGCGCACTTCGTTCGCGCTCATCTGCTGCGGCAGATAGGCTTCGATAATCTCTTTTTCCTCGCGCTCCTGCGTCGCAAGATCGTCGCGTCCGGCCTTCTCATACGTCTCGATCGACTCGTTGCGCTGCTTGATCATCTTCTGCAGCAGCTGGAGGATCTCGTCGTCGGTCGCGCGCTCGCGGCCCGCCCCGCGCGCCTCGATATCGCGGTCCTTGAGCGCCGCGTTGATCAGGCGCAGCGTGCCAACCCGGCGCTTGTCGCCAGCCTTCATCGCCTCCTTCAACGCCGTGTTGAACTGGTCTCGCATCACATCCGTCCTCGAATAGGCGCGCACATTACGCGTGCGCGACTGTGGGTCACAGCCGAAATCCGCAAAACGCGGCAACTCCGCGTGTGGAAAAGCTTTTTCGCCTTTCTTGACGCGGCAAATGTGCGTCCCATATGGTCCGCCGATCCCGCAGCCGGCGCCGAATCACTCACTGCGGGACGCGCGCGAGTTACAGGAAATGTCGGATCTCACAAGCCCCCGCGACACGGGCCCCGGCCCCGCGCGGAGAAGAATCTCGGGCGCGCTTGTGTTGGCCGACGGCACCATCTTCGAGGGAACCGGCTTCGGCGCACCCGGCAAGGCGGTCGGCGAGGTCTGCTTTAACACCGCGATGACCGGCTATCAGGAGGTTCTGACCGATCCCTCCTACGCCGCGCAGATCATCTGCTTCACCTTCCCGCATATCGGCAACGTCGGCACCAACGCCGAAGATATCGAAACGACCACGCCCGCCGCCCGCGGACTCATCGTAAAAGCCGACGTGACGCATCCATCGAATTACCGCGCCGCGCAGCATCTCGACACCTGGCTGAAGCGCAACAACATCCCGGCCCTCGCCGGCATCGACACGCGCCGTCTGACGCGTGCGATCCGTGAAAAGGGCATGCCGAACGGCGTCATCGTCCATGCGCCGGACGGCAACTTCGATTGGGGCGCGCTCAAGCGCGAAGCCAAGGAATGGCCCGGCCTCGAAGGCATGGACCTCGCCAAGGAAGTCAGCGCGCGCCAAACCTGGTCGCTCGATGAAACCGAATGGCAGTGGGGCAAGGGCTACACCAAGCCCGATCAAACACGCTTCAATGTCGTCGTCATCGACTACGGCGTGAAGCGCAACATCCTGCGCGGGCTCGCCACGGTTGGCGCCAAGGTCACCGTCGTTCCGGCCGACACGAGCTACGACGCCATCATGCGCCATGCGCCCGACGGCATCGTGCTCTCGAACGGCCCCGGCGATCCCGCGGCGACAGGCGCGTATGCCGTACCGGTGATCCAAAAGCTGATCGCGAGCGGCAAGCCTGTGTTCGGGATTTGCCTCGGCCATCAGATGATGGCGCTGGCCCTCGGCGCCAAGACGAAGAAGATGCATCAAGGCCATCACGGCGCGAACCATCCCGTGAAAGACCTTTCGACCGGCAAGGTCGAGATCGTGTCGATGAACCACGGCTTCACCGTCGATACGTCGACGCTGCCGCGCGGCGTCAAGGAAACGCACGTCTCGCTGTTCGACGGCACCAATTGCGGCCTCGCCGTCGAAGGCAAGCCGGTTTTCTCCGTGCAATATCACCCCGAAGCGTCGCCTGGCCCGCACGACAGCCATTACCTCTTCGCTCGCTTCATCAAAGCCATGGAGGCAGAGCGTTGAGCACACAGCGCATAGCAAAGCTTCGCGCGCACTGGCGCACCCACATAACGGCGATCGGCGCGTTCGACGCCGGGCTCGCGAACCGCGCCTTCGATGCGCTCTGCGCGTCGTATGCCGAGCCGCAGCGCCACTATCACACGCTCGATCACGTCGTGGCGCTGTTCGACACGCTGGAAGAATATGCGGATGAAGTCGGCGACGCTTCGCGTCTCGCCTTTGCCGTCTGGTATCACGACGCGGTCTACGACCCGCAAGCCAAGGACAACGAAGAGCGCAGCGCCGAACGTGCCGCGAAAGAGATGAAGGCCTTCGGCGCGCATCCTCTGCTCGTCGATCGCGTCTCAAAGCTGATCCTCGCGACCAAAGACCATATGGGCGCGAGCGGCGGCGACTACGACGACGACGTCTTTCTCGACGCCGACTTCTGCATCTTGGGCGCGAGCCCCGAGACCTATCAGCAATACGTCGCGGACGTGCGCGAGGAATACGCGCATCTGAGCGACGAAGAATGGAAGAAGGGCCGCGCCGCGTTCCTCGAGAAGATCGCCGAGGCGCCGCGCGTCTTCCGCACCGGTGTCTTCGAGGGCGCCTACGCCAAGCAAGCACGCGACAACATCAAAGCCGAACTCCGCACGCTGGAGCTCGCCCGCGATGTTTGAGATTGCGTTTCAGCAGCACCCCCTCCGTCTCGCCACGGACGCACAGGATTATTTGCAAATCCCTGCGGGCTCGGCACCTCCCCCGCACGCTGCCGCGGGCAGGGGAGGAAAGAAGCTTCGTCCCTCCCGCGGTCACCTCTTCCTTTCCTCCCCTGCGCCTTCGCGGGGGAGGTGTCGAGCCAACTCACCGTCGCCGGACGGCACGAGCGTATGCGGCGAGACGGAGGGGGTGCCGCTGACGCGGAGAAAGAGCGCGAGGGGTGCCCATGCCTAAGCGCACCGACATCGACTCGATCTTGATCATCGGCGCCGGCCCCATCGTCATCGGCCAGGCCTGCGAGTTCGATTATTCGGGCGTCCAAGCGTGCAAAGCGCTTCGCGCGGACGGCTATCGCATCGTGCTCGTCAATTCGAACCCGGCGACGATCATGACCGATCCGGACGTCGCCGACGCGACGTACGTCGAGCCGATCACGCCGGAATTCGTCGCCAAGATCATCGAACGCGAGCGCAACGCGCATCCGAACGAGCGCATGGCGCTGTTGCCGACCATGGGCGGTCAGACCGCGCTCAATTGCGCGCTCGACCTCTACCGCGACGGCACCTTGAAGAAATTCGACGTCGAGATGATCGGAGCGCAGCCGGAGGCGATCAACAAGGCCGAAGACCGCCTTCTCTTTCGCGAAGCGATGGAGCGCATTGGCCTCGAGAGCCCTCGCTCGAAGCTCGTCACCAAGAAAGACGATGCGCTTCAGGTGCTCGATTACGTCGGCTTGCCGGCGATCATCCGCCCCTCCTTCACGCTCGGCGGCTCTGGCGGTGGCATCGCCTACAACCGCGAGGAATTCGTCGAGATCGTCGAGCGCGGCATCGACGCCTCGCCTGTGAGCTCGGTGCTGGTCGAGGAATCCGTCCTCGGCTGGAAGGAATTCGAGATGGAGGTCGTCCGCGACAAGGCGGACAACGCCATCATCATCTGCTCGATCGAGAACATCGATCCGATGGGCGTGCACACCGGCGACTCGATCACCGTCGCGCCGGCGCTCACTCTGACCGACAAAGAATATCAAATCATGCGCAACGCCAGCATCGCCGTGTTGCGCGAGATCGGCGTCGAGACCGGCGGCTCGAACGTCCAGTTCGCCGTCAATCCGGAGAACGGGCGCCTCGTCATCATCGAGATGAACCCGCGCGTGTCGCGCTCCTCCGCGCTGGCATCGAAGGCGACCGGCTTTCCGATCGCCAAGGTCGCCGCGCGCCTCGCCGTCGGCTACACCCTCGACGAGCTGACCAACGACATCACGCGCGCGACGCCCGCCTCCTTCGAGCCCACGCTCGATTATGTCGTCACCAAGATCCCGCGCTTCGCGTTCGAGAAATTCCCGGGCGCCGAACCGGTCCTGACGACGTCGATGAAGTCGGTGGGCGAAGCGATGGCCATCGGGCGCACCTTCGCCGAGTCACTGCAAAAGGCGCTGCGCTCGCTCGAAACGGGGCTCACCGGCCTCGACGAAATCGATATCCCGGGCTTGCGCTCCAACGACGACGAGAACGCGATCATCGCGGCCGTCGCCAAGGCAACGCCCGACCGCATTCGCGTCATCGCCCAAGCCTTCCGGTTGGGCGCCAACATCGATACGATCCACGCGGCGTCAAAATACGATCACTGGTTCCTGGAGCAGATCGAGCACATCGTCCGCGTCGAAGAGCGGGTCGCGCGCGAAGGCTTGCCTGGCGACGAGGCCGGCTTCCGCGAGTTGAAGTCCATGGGCTTCTCGGATGCCAGGCTCGCGAAGCTTGTCGGCAAGACGGAAAGCGAAGTCGCCGCCGCCAGGCGCGCGCTCAAGATCCGCCCGGTGTTCAAGCGCATCGACACCTGCGCCGCGGAGTTCGCCGCGCTTACGCCCTACATGTATTCGACCTATGAGATGCCGCTCAACGGCCTCGTCGAATGCGAGAGCGAGCCCAGCGCGCGCAAGAAGGTGATCATCCTGGGCGGCGGTCCCAACCGCATCGGTCAAGGCATCGAGTTCGACTATTGCTGTTGCCATGCTTCGTTTGCGCTGCGCGACGCGGGCGTCGAGTCGATCATGGTGAACTGCAACCCGGAGACCGTGTCGACCGATTACGACACGTCGGATCGTCTCTACTTCGAGCCGCTGACTGCCGAAGACGTGGTCGAGTTGATCCGCACCGAGCAGCAGAACGGCCAGGTGCTCGGCGTCATCTGTCAATTCGGCGGTCAAACGCCGTTGAAGTTGGCCCACGCTTTGAACGCAGCCGATATCCCGATCCTCGGCACGCAGCCCGATGCCATCGATCTCGCCGAAGACCGCAAGCGCTTCCAAGCGCTGATCGATCGCATCGGGCTGAAGCAGCCGAGCAATCGCACCGCCCTGACGACACAAGAAGCGATCGAAGCGGCGCAGGAGGTCGGCTATCCGGTCGTGATCCGTCCGTCCTACGTGCTCGGCGGCCGCGGTATGACGATCGTGCGCGACGAAGAGCACATGATCGAGACCCTCGATCAAACCGACGTGTTCAAGATCTCCGGCGACGATCCGGTTCTCATCGATCAGTATCTGCAGAGCGCGATCGAAGTCGATGTCGACGCCATCGCGGACAAGAATGACGTTTTCATCGCGGGCATCATGGAGCACATCGAAGAGGCCGGCGTGCATTCGGGCGACAGCGCCTGCTCCATACCGCCTTGGTCGCTCAAGCCCGAGATCATTGCGGAGCTCGGACGACAGACGGCGGCAATGGCGCGTGAGCTCGATGTCGTTGGGTTGATGAACGTCCAGTTCGCCATCCAAGACAACGACATCTACGTGCTCGAGGTCAATCCGCGCGCAAGCCGCACGGTTCCATTCGTCGCCAAGGCAGTCGGCATTCCGGTCGCCGCCATCGCCGCGCGCGTGATGGCCGGTGAAGCGCTCGCCTCATTCAAGCTGAAATTGCCGAGCCCCGAGCACATCGCCGTCAAGGAAGCCGTGATGCCGTTCGCGCGCTTCCCCGGCGTCGACACGATCCTTGGTCCCGAAATGAAATCGACCGGCGAGGTCATGGGGATCGACCAAAGCTTCGAGCGGGCATTTGCCAAGAGTCAGATCGCGGCAGGCCTGTCTCTGCCTCAAACGGGTGCCGTGTTCGTCTCGGTGCGCGACAGCGACAAGCACGCCATCATCGATCCCGTACGCCGGTTGATCGACATGGGCTTCAAGATCATCGCCACTGGCGGGACGGCCGCCTTCATCAAAGAGCACGGCCTTGCGGTCACGCCCATCAACAAGGTCTATGAAGGACGGCCGCACATTGTCGACGCAATGAAGAACGGTGAAGTGCAGCTTGTCTTCAACACAACCGAGGGAAGCCAAGCGATCAAGGACTCCGCCTCGATCCGCCGCACGGCGCTCGCGCAGAAGATCCCCTACTACACCACGATTGCCGGTTCCGTAGCTTCCGTTCACGCGATTGGCGCCCTGCGGGCGATCTCGCTCGATGTCGCGCCGCTCCAGGAATACAAGCGCTAAGTCATTGATTTATAAGGTTTGATGACGATTTCAGATGCTTTCGACAGGCTTGAATTTTTGCGCTCTTCGCTCTAGATTCTAACCAGTGCGTCGTTGGGGTTAGGCAACTTCATACGGACACCGCGCAACCGAACTTCTGGCGAGCGAAAAGCGATTTAGGGCCTTGGACGGTCGTACCTCCAAGGCCTTGTGAATTTGTTGTCAGTGGTACGACCAAGGACAAGGCGACTGCCGATGGAAAAAATTCCAATGACGGCCTCGGGATACGCGGCCCTCGAAACGGAAATCAGGCATTTGAAGGCGATCGAGCGCCCCGCCGTGATCAAGGCGATTGCGGAAGCGCGTGCGCACGGCGACCTCTCCGAAAACGCCGAGTATCATTCCGCCAAGGAGCGCCAAAGCTTTATCGAAGGCCGCGTGATGGAGCTCGAGGACAAGCTCTCGCGCGCGCAAGTCATCGACGTCGCCAAGCTGTCGGGAAAGGTCGTCAAATTCGGCGCGACAGTCACTTTGATCGATGAAGACACGGAGCAGAAGGCGAAGTATCAGATCGTCGGCGATCTCGAAGCCGACTTCGCAAAGGGCCGCATCTCGATCTCGTCGCCGCTCGCGCGCGCCCTGATCGGAAAGACGGTCGGCGACACGGTGGAAGTGAACACGCCCTCGGGCGGCCGCTCCTACGAAGTCACCAAGGTCGAGTTCAAATAGAGACGATTTCCGGCGCCGGCGCTTCGGCCGTTGCGAGCATCGCGTCGCTGTGCATTGGCGTCGACCGGATCTCATCCGCCGTCAACGGAAATTGCGAGCCGGGCACCCTTGCCAAGGGACCGACCATCTCGCCGGAAATGAAGTCCGCCTTCGCTTGCATCGCCGCATCAAACGCTTCCGGCGAGTCGACGCCGGTGATCAGCGCATTGTAGCGCATGCTTTTCGCCATCTGGACGAATGAGCTGAGCAGAGGAACTATGGTCTGCTGATCGACGGTCGGCAGGCGGGCGACGCGTAGGGCCTCTTTTACCGATGTCGCCAGAATTGTGCACGCCGTGAATTCGAAGCGGCGCAGATTGCCCTCAAGTGGCGTTTGAAGCACCAGCTTCTTGAAGATCGAAGAAACGACCTGCGCCTTGGTCGCAATCAATGTGTTCGGCGCCCCCGGCGGAATTCGAACGAGCCGCGGCACGAGATAGGGCAACAGGTTTGCCGGCGTCTGACGCAGCGCCAGCAAATATTCTTTGTTGAACTCTGGCGCGCAAAAGCACCTGAAATTGATCGAGAACACGATCGCGGCCGTCTCGCCGCTCTTATAGAGCTTGTACACGTCCCGGAGCACCGCATTGAACGTGTCGAGGTCGTAGCGCACGTGCTGAATCGCGGTGTCGTAATACTTCTGCTCGCTGACGAACGAAGGGTTGGATTCGGGTTCGCTGAGGCAGCCGACGACCCTCTGCGCCTTCGCATGCCAAAACGGCCGATAGCCCGAAACTTGCTTTGACGCCGGGCGGGCATCCGCTTCGATCGTTGTTGGCTCTGCAGCGGGACGCGGCGCCGAGCGCGACGAACCCAAGCCCAGATCAAGGTCCATCTCGTCGATGAGTTCCGATCGCGACATCGGACGCGGCGAACAGGATATTGGCGGCTGCTGCAGGACTTTCTCCCTGGCAAGTAGCCGCTCGATCTCTTCCGCCATCAACTTCGAGGCGGCCGCCGTCTTCTCCTCCGACGCATCGAAAAAGAACACGGCGAATCCGTTCTTCGTCGGAACGAAGATGTCATCGGGGCCGACGTTCGCCTGGATCGCTTGCGTAGCGTAAGCGCCGATGATTCCTTTGTATTTGAACCACTCGCTACCGAGACGCTCCTTGTAAGCGTCCATATTGATCATGCGAAGCTCGGTAACGCCCAGCTTCTCATCCCCGAGCAACGCGTGCTTGAGTCGCTGTTGTTGTTCGCGCGTCAAAGTGGGAGTTGACATCGTCGTCGCCTTACGCCGCCTGCCGCGCCTTCACGCGGGCCATCAGCTCCGTGGTCACCGAACGCAATTCCTCGAAATCGATCGGCTTCGAAACATAGGCGTCGGCGCCCAATCCGATAAGCTTCTCCGCCACGCCTTTCATTGCGTTCGCGGTAACGACGATGATCGGAACGTCGGCATAGGCGGTCTTCGAATCGCGAATCTTTTGAATAGCCTCGTCGCCGTTCATCACCGGCATCTGTATGTCCATGTACACGATGTCGAATGGCTCGGCTTCGAGCAGCCGAAGCGCCTCGCGGCCGTTTCCAACAAGTGTGACGTCGAAACCCAAAGCGGTCAGCGCTTCCTTCATGACCATTTGGTTCGTCGGAATATCTTCGGCGACCAAAGCTCGGCGGCTTGAAAATGCGCCCGCTTGGACCGCCGCACGCTCCTCGGGCTCTGTTGGAGCCGCCGGCGACGAGAGCTTCCGTTCCAAAGGCAGAGCGAACCAGAACGTGGATCCTTGCCCGACCGCGCTTTCAACCGCGATTTCGCCCTTCATGAGCGCAACGAGTTCGCGGCAAATTGCGAGCCCCAAACCGGTCCCGCCATATTTGCGGGTACTCGAGCCGTCAACTTGGCGGAATCGTTCGAAGATCAAATTCAGTTGGTCGGGTTCGATACCGAGGCCAGTGTCCGAGACCGAGAATTTGATCTTCCCGTCGGCGGCCAAATCGACCGCGACGACGACCTCGCCCTCCTTCGTGAATTTGAGCGCGTTGCCGATGAGATTCACCAGGATCTGCGCAATCCGGTCGGCATCTCCTTTCAAGGACGCCCCCTTGCAGGCAGGGGCTATCTTCATGTTGACCGGCGTGCGCTTCAGCGAAGCCACGCCTTCGACCGAGCCGATAGCCCGCGCTACCAAATCAGATGTATCGAACCATTCGGACGCGAGCTTCATCATCCCGGACTCGATCTTCGACAGGTCCAAGATGTTGTTGATCAGACCCAACAGCATCTTGGAAGATGTCATGATCGTGTCGGCGTATTTCTTCTGCTTGGGGTCGAGTTGCGTGAGACTCAACAATTGGCACATGCCCATGACCCCGTTCATGGGCGTTCGAATCTCGTGGCTCATATTCGCCAAGAATTCAGACTTCAGTCGGTTGGCTTCCTCAGCCTGCTGCTGGCTGCGGATGAGTTCGTCGATATCGCTGATGCTGCCCGCCATTCGCACCGGACTACCGAGACGATCCCATTGCGCCTGACCGCAGGCGCGGAACCAACGATAGCTGCCGTCCTTACGCCGCAGCCGGCACTTCACATCGTAGGGCACATGCTCCTCAAGATGACGCCGAAGGCCCATCATCACCAGATCGGCATCTTCGGAATGAAGCAGTGCGGCGAATGCTTCCATCCCCATCGACGGCTCGACGTCGTCTTCATAGCCCATGAGGGTGCGCAAGTGCATCGACAGGTAAATTTTGTTGTCCTTGATGTTCCAGTCCCAGATGCCGTCGGCAGAGCCGCGCATCACGAGCTGATAGCGCTCTTCGCTTTCCTGCAGCCGCTCGAGCATGGCCGCGCGCTTGGTGATGTCGCGGCATGACGTGATGTACTGCAGGATCTCGCCGGAAGCATCGCGCACCACCTGCATCGCGGCTTCGAAGTCGTAGGTCTTTCCCGACGCTGTGGTAACTTCAATTTCGGCGAAGATGCGATCGTCGCGATCGGTCTGTTCGCGCATTTGCGCGACGGCACCGGCCTTTACATTGTTCTTCAACCCGAGCTGCGTGATGTCCTTCCCAACGATGTCGCAGAGTTTGAGCTCCGTATATTCCTCGAAGGCGCGGTTCGCCCACAGGATCAGGTGGTTCTTGTCTGTGATGTAGATTCCGTCGCTGGTCGACTCGGCGACGAGCGCCAGTTTTCGCGCCTCTTCCTCGCTCTTTCGCGTCGCCTCGATCTGTCGGCGCAAACGCTCGGCGTCAGCGCGCTTATAATCCGCGAAATGCTGATCGACGATGGCCGCAATGAATCCAAAGCCAAGAACCAGCAGTGTCGCCACGCCGATGATGGCCGCGAGCCAGATCTGGTGCACACCGGATACATCAAGCGTGACATGCGACGCGCCGTCGATGGGGCTCAACGTCAGCGCGCCCATGGCGGTGAAGTGCATCGCGACGATGGCGGCCGTCAGTAAGAGAGCGCCGACTTTGCGCCGGTATACGAAGGGCGAGACGAAAGCCACGTGGAACGCCGACATCGCTAGAGCCAGACCGAAGAAGATCGACAGCGCAACGGTTGGAAGGCTCCAATGTTCGCTCGCCTCGACGGACCAGCCAGCCATGCCGGTGTAGTGCATGGCGCTTATGCCGAGACCGACAAGCGCTCCCGCCGCGACGCCTTTTAGCCTGCTCGGCTCGAATATGAGGATCGCAAAGCCCGCAAAGTTAAACGCCACACTGACGAGCGCCGATACGATCGTCAGCAGCAAGTCGTAGTCGTTGGCGTAAGGTACCTTGATCGCGAGCATGCTGATAAAGTGCGTCGACCAGACGCCGTAGCCGGTCGCCATCGCCGCGAACGCGTACCACGCACGCTTGACCATGCCGCTATTATGCTGAGCACGCGTAATGAGGCTGATCGCGGTGAAGCTCGACAGCAAGCACACGGCGGCCGCAAGCGCGACCAATCGCAGATCGTGCATCGCCACGAGATGGTGAATGAAACTCAGCATACGCCGGCCCGGGACCGCGAAAAACTGTCGCCATCATCGATCCAAGGAACGAAAATATTCTAAATTGAAAGGCTAAATTGGACGCACTAACCTTGACGCACCAGTAGGCTTCCCGGCTTTTACTCGGCTTCAACCGACATCGGCCAACAATGTTCCAAAGTGATCTACCAAGAGACTTGGCAAACCAGATGTCGCCGCAAGAAAAACTCGCAGGCCGAAAGATTCTCGTTGTCGACGACAACCCGATCAATCTCGACGTCGCCGTAGAGGCGCTGCAATCGACCGGGGCAAGCGTTGAGGGTGTTCCGAGCGGAGCCGAAGCAATCAAGCTCGTCGAAACGAACGCCTACGATCTTTTGCTGCTCGACTTGTTCATGCCCGAAGTCGACGGGATCGACGTCGGCAAAGCCGCGCGCGCGTCGTCGTTGAACAAAGACAGCCGCATGTTGATCTTCACCGCTTCGGACAAAGAAGAATCAGGCAAGGCGCAGGCGCAGATCGGCGCGAACGGTGTCGTCGCAAAACCCGTCGAGATCGCCGAACTTCTGAAAAAAGCGGCAAGTCTCTTCTAGCTCAAATCTCGATCGGCACGCCCGGATCGCGCTTCGATGATCTTATCGTCAGCGTTGTCTTCACCGATGCGACGTTCTTGGCCGCCGTCAGCTTCTCGGTCACGAAGGATTGCCACTCGCTGAGATCGCGGGCCGCACATTTGAGGATGAAGTCGACCTCGCCCGACATCATGTAGCACTCGCGCACGATCGGCCATTGCGTCACCTGCGCTTCGAAAGCTTTGAGGTCGGGCTCCGCCTGGCTGGCGAGGCCGACGAATGCGAAGGCCATGACCTCGTAGCCCAGCGTCTTGGGGTCGAGATCGGCGTGATAGCCGCGGATGAACCCCGCTTGCTCCAGCGCGCGGACCCGCCTTAAACAGGGCGGCGCAGAGATTTTTGCTCGCTTGGACAGTTCGACATTGGTGATGCGGCCATTGGCCTGCAATTCGTGCAGAATGCGGCGGTCGATGGCATCCAGCTTGATCCGCTGCATGACGCGTCCTCGGCGAAGGCAGAAGTTTGCGGGGTCGGTTTTAGCACTGATCGCAGGTTTTCAGCAATAAAATTTCAGGAACGCGAAACACTGTGAAAAGCACGGGCCTCATTGTGAATACCTGCTGGGTGATCAGCGATGGGAGGGCCGGAATCCTGAACCAGTGCCTGGGCCTGGCCGAAGCCGTCGGCTTGCCCATTGAGATGAAGACCGTGCACCCACGCTGGCCCTGGACCTGGTTGCCGCTCACCATGTGGCCAAAACCCTTTTCGTCGCTCGGCGGCGATGGTCCGCGGTTCGCACCGCCCTGGCCGCGGCTCACGATCGGCTGCGGCTGGCGCAGCATTCCCTTCGCGCTCGAGATCAAGCGTCTGTCGGAAGGACGCACATTCACCGTGCAACTCCAGGACCCGCGCATCGCCACGACCCATTTCGATTTGGTCGTCCCGCCGGAGCACGATCAACTCGCCGGCGCCAACGTCATCACCACGCTCGGCAGCCCCAATGGCATATCGAGGCAAAAACTCGACGACGCGGCCACCCAGTGGCGGTCGCGTTTCGATGCCCTGCCCGCGCCGCGCATCGGCGTGCTGATCGGCGGCAAGAGCAAGGCGCATCGGTTCGACGAGGCCGACGCGGTACAGCTCGCGGCACAGCTGAAGGCGCTGACCAAAGACGCAAGCTTGATCGTCACACCCTCGCGGCGTACCGGCGAAGCGCAGACGAAGATCTTGAGCCAAGCGTTGGCAGGCGAACGCGCTTACGTTTGGGACGGTGCCGGCGACAACCCATATTTCGCAATTCTCGCGCTGTGCGATGCATTCTTGGTGACCTCGGATTCGACCAACCTGCTCACCGAGGCCGCAACCACGGGCAAACCTGTCCACATTGTCGACATTCCCGGCGGCAACGCCAAATTCAAGCGGCTTTACGAAAGCCTTATCAAGCGCGGCATAGCGAGGCGTTTCGATGGACGCATCGAAAGCTGGCGCTACACGCCGCTTCGTGAAACAGAAGCCGTGGCGACTGAGATCAGACGCCGGCTAAACCTGAGCTAGAGGGCGGACACCGGATCGTCGGGAAACGCGAGTTGCTCGCTCGCCCGCCACTCGCTCGTGACGTAGTTGACGATCAGCGACTTGCGCACGCCATGGATCGGGCGCCGTTCGAACCCGTGCCAACTGCGCTCGTTCGGAATGAACAGCATCCCTCTATTCCGGCCGAAAGGTGTACGCGCGACGGGTGTCGCCTGATCCGTGTAGATATCCGTGCCCAGATCCTGCTGTTGCTGTCCGCCGCTTAGATAGATCTGCAGCGTGAGACGCTTCACGCCGATGTCCGTGTGCGGCTCGAGCCAAAAACCTTCGACGTCCTGGCAATACTCGACGCGAAGATAGGTGCCGCTGAGGTCGATCCCCAATTCGTTGCGCAGCAGGCGAATCATCGACCGCCCTTGGAACGTCACAGCCAAATCGAATGCCACATCGATGTGCGATAGGGCTTCGGCATCGAAATAGCGGCGCTGTTCGTTGTGCAGTTCGCGCCGCCCCGAAACGCCCTGAAGGTCGGCCGCGGGCCATGACAGATTGGCGACATCCTGCACGGTTCGTTGGGGCAGCACGCGCTCTAGAAACGCATGCGCAAAGGGCCACATTAGGCCATGGCGCCGCCGCAGCGAGCGGGCGAAGCAGTCGAAAATGTCCTCGCCGCTCGGCCGCTCGGCGGTCGCGGAAATGACCTGGAGTGTCTCGATCATGGAGTCCCTGACCCGCATAAGCGCGGTCTCAGGGAAGGCTAAAAGTCCGGTTTTTCGGCCTCAACATACTTATTCGTATAGCGGGCGACAGGAGCCAAAGCGTGGACGACGCCAAGTCAAGGGATTGCACACGGCACGGGGGCTCAATACCTAGGTGGGCAACGGGAATCGCGGAACTGCTGGGCGCATGACACAAACAAACCATTCGCGCGTGCTGATCTTGGGAACGGGGCCGGCGGGTTACACGGCCGCCATCTATGCGGCGCGCGCCATGCTCGAACCGCTTGTGGTGGCAGGCCTTCAACCCGGTGGTCAGCTTACAATTACGACAGATGTCGAGAATTTCCCGGGCTTCGCCTCGACGATCCAAGGCCCGTGGCTCATGGAACAGATGAAGGAGCAAGCCGACCATGTCGGCGCACGCCTTCAAGACGATGTGATCGTCACCGCCGATCTGAGTGCGCGGCCGATCCGCCTGACCGGCGACAGCGGCACGGTCTACACCTGTGATGCGCTCATCATCGCGACCGGCGCCCAGGCGCGTTGGCTGAAACTACCGTCCGAAGAACACTTCAAAGGCCACGGCGTCTCGGCCTGCGCGACATGCGACGGCTTCTTCTATCGCGGCAAGAACGTTGCCGTCGTCGGCGGTGGCAACACCGCGGTCGAGGAGGCGCTCTTTCTGACGAATTTCGCGACGTCCGTAACGTTGATCCACCGTCGCGACACGCTACGCGCCGAGAAGATGCTTCAGCAGCGTCTGCTCACTCACCCCAAAATCAAGGTGATATGGGACAGCGTCGTTTCCGAGGTGCTGGGCGACCAAGATCCGAAATCGGTAACCAGCGTCAGTCTGCAGAACGTCCACAGCGGTGAAGTCACCAACCTACCCGTCGACGGCGTGTTCGTTGCGATCGGCCATGTGCCGGCGACCGAGCTGTTCAAGGACCAAGTCGAGATGGACGATGAGGGCTACATCATCACCAAACCCGACTCGACTGCGACCAGCATTCCGGGTGTCTTCGCCGCGGGGGACGTCAAGGATCGCGTTTTCCGCCAAGCGGTAACGGCGGCGGGCATGGGTTGTATGGCGGCGCTCGAGGCCGAGAAGTACCTCGCGCATCAAGAACACCTCAAAGAAGCGGCGGAGTAGCGCGGGAGCCCGTCATGGACCTGGACAAGCTTCGCGTCTTCCATGCCGTGGCCCATGCGGGCAGTTTCACCCACGCCGGCGAGCAGCTGGCCTTGTCGCAGTCCGCCGTTAGCCGTCAGATCAGCGCGCTGGAAGACGATTTGCGCGTACCGCTGTTCACCCGTCATGCGCGAGGTCTCATTCTGACTGAGCAGGGTGAGCTGCTATTCCGCACGACGCAGACGGTGTTTGAGCACCTCTCAACCGTCGAAGAGGCCTTGCTCGATAGCCGCGAAATCCCGCGCGGCGAACTGCGCGTGACGGCCACGACCGGCATCGGCGTCTATTGGCTGGCGCCACGCCTCCATAGATTCATCGCGAAAAACCCCGACGTAAACATCCGCCTCATCATCGACGACGGCGAGCTCGACCTCGCCCAGCGCCAAGCCGATGTGGCGCTCCGCATGCGCTTGCCTGTCCAAAGCGATTTGATCCAGCGCAAGCTCTTCGACATCCGCTACCACGTTTACGGCTCGCAAGCGTACATCGCGCGGCGCAGTCAACCGCGAACCATCCCCGACCTCGACAGTCACGATGTCATCACCTACGGCGATGCGCCGCCGGAGTTGCGCAATATCAATTGGCTAGCCGAGGTCGGGCGCAAGGTCGGCGAACCGCGCAGACCGATCCTTTGCGTCAACAACATCATTGGCATGGGCACCGCAATCGAAACGGGCATCGGTCTCGGTGCTCTACCTGACTATTTCACGGCAGGCAGACCGCAATTTGTGCGCGTGATGGGCGATACGCCGGGCCCATCCTTTGAAGTTCACCTTTGCTATCCCGAAAGTTTGAAGGGAACAAAGCGCGTCGCCGTGTTCCGCGATTTCCTCGTCGATGAAGCGCGGAATTGGTGCTTCTAGTCGCAGACTTCAGCCGCTTGAGAAACGTCTTCAAGCACTTATATCTGGAGTGCTGAGGCCCTCCCCAACCGGCTTCAGCAGCCAGGTCCCCTCCTGGCGAATTGCTGGTTTCTATCCCCCCGTAGAAACCGGCTGTCTGTCGGCACCCTCAAGCGACAGGCGCATCGCGTGACGGAGCCGGATCGCTCGACCGCCGAGCGTTCCGGCTCTTCTCATGACGTGCTTGCGGCAACGCAGCCCGCCGGCTTCACCTTGCGAATCGTCGACGCCGGAAACTTGCCGAGCAACATGGGCGCGCGTGTCGGCCGCGGCACCAAGTCGCCGCCGCAATTCGGACACTTTCCCTGCAGCACCCCCTTGGCGCACGAGGCGCAAAACGTGCACTCGAACGAGCAGATCATCGCGCCCCCCGTCGACGGCGACAGATCACGGTCGCAGCATTCGCAGTTCGGCCGCATCTCAAGCATCGTAACCCTCCATTCGATCGCTGCCTTCAATCCATAGCTTGGCGATGCTCTCGCAGAACGACGCATCGCTCGCGTCGAAGCGATCCAGCTTCGGACTGTCGAGATCGAGCACGCCGACGACCTTGCCATTGCGCATGAGCGGCGCCACGACTTCCGAGTTCGAAGCGGAATCGCAGGCGATGTGACCTGGAAATTCGTGCACGTTCGCGACGACGACGGACGCGCGCCGCTGGACGGCGGTCCCGCATACGCCCTTGCCGACCGCGATGCGGACGCAGGCGGGCTTACCCTGAAACGGCCCGAGCACGAGTTCGCCGCCCTTCATGAAGTAGAAGCCGGCCCAATTGAGATCCGGCAGGCCGTCCCAAATCAACGCAGCAAGATTGGCCGCATTGGCGATCGGATCGCGCTCCCCTTCGAGCAGCCCGCGCGCTTGGCGCAGCAGCTCCTCGTGGATTTCGGCTTTCGTGCCGCTTGGTCTGTCGATCGCGAACATCGGCGCCTTTGCCGGCGCCGGTCGCCGTTCAAGCCACCGCCGGCTTAAACTTCAGCGCCACGCCGTTCATACAATAGCGCAAACCCGTGGGCTTCGGTCCATCGTTGAACACGTGGCCCAAATGCCCACCGCAGCGGCGGCACGACACCGCCGTACGCACCATGAAATAAGACGTGTCCTCGGTCTCGATCACGGCGTTCGGCAGCGGCTGCCAGAAGCTCGGCCAGCCGGTGCCGCTCTCGAACTTGGTCGCGGACGAGAACAGCGCGAGATCGCACCCCGCGCAGACGAACGTCCCTTTCCGGTGTTCGTCGACCAACGGGCTTGATCCCGGACGCTCGGTCGCCGATTGGCGCAGCACGGCATATTGATCGGGCGTCAGGACGCGCCGCCACTCCGCATCCGTCTTCTGCACTTCGAACTTGCCGGGCGCCGCCGCCGTCGTGGCGCTGGCGCTCGACCGCCACATTGCGCCGGCCACGGCCAGCACGCCCGCCACACCTGTCGCGCCCAACAGCGCACGCCGATTGAGCTTGCGGTTCGATAGGTCTGTCATGGATGGCCTCCGTCTTCGTGGTCTGGCAGACGCAAATATGCGTCGGCCCTCAACACGAACCAATCACGGCCGCGAGAGCGCGCCGGACTTGGCGCGTCTCGACAGCTTGTGATCGCGCTCACGCTGCTTGAGCGGCCTGAGCTTTCTGCGCGATGGCGTGATCGGCCAGCTTCCCCGTTAACTCCGCCAGGTGGTCGAAGGTGTAGGAGAAACTCGCCGAACCCTGCGTCGCCGAGCGCAGTTCGATGATGAAGTTCTGCAGCTCCGACTCCGGGATGTGAGCTTGCACGACATCCCAACCCGGCCATCCAGGCCGTGCATCGAAGCCGAGCAACTGACCGCGCTTGCCGGTGATGATCTGGTTGATCCGAGACGTGGAATCGGACGGCGTGTAGACGTCAACCGCCATGATCGGCTCGAGCAGAACAGGACTGCACTTTTCCATGCCCTCGCTCATGCCGATGCGGGCGGCTTGTTGGAACGCGGCATCGCTCGAATCGACGGAGTGAAACGATCCGTCGATCAGCGTTACCGAGACGTCGACGACCGGAAAGCCGAGCGGCCCCTTGTGCAGATAGTCGCGAACGCCCTTCTCGACGGACGGTATGAACTGCCGCGGGACGACGCCGCCGGTGATCTTGTCGACGAACTCGAAGCCCGCCCCGCGCGCCACCGGCTTGATCTGCAGCACCACGTCGCCGAACTGTCCGTGGCCGCCCGACTGTTTCTTATGCCGGCCGCGCTGCTCCGCCGGTTTGCGGATCGTTTCGCGATAGCCGACATGCGGCGGCTGCATGTCCAGCTTCAGCCCGAACTTGCGCTCGGTTCGTGCCAGCGCGGTCTTCAGATGCACGTCACCCTGCCCGCTGAGGACAGCCTCATGGGTTTCGGCGATGTGATCGAAGCCGATCGCGGGGTCTTCCTCGCGCAGCTTGGCGATCGCACCCGACAGCTTCACATCGTCCTTGCGGTCCGAAGCCTTGATCGCGAGCTTGTACACGGCGGGCAAGACCTCGGCGGCCTTCAGCGCCTTGACGGCCTTTGGAGCCGCGAGCGTCGCGCCGGTCTGCGCCTTCTCAAGACGGCCTATCGCAACCAGATCGCCCGCGCCCGCAGCCGGTATCTTGGTTTGCTTGTCGCCCATCATGGAAAACAGACCGGAAGCACGCTCCTCGGTGCCGTCGCTGTTGTGAAGAACCGCGCCGTCCTTGAGCACGCCTTTGAAGACCCGAGCCAGCGAGAGCTTTCCGCCCGCGCCATGCATCGTCTTGACGACTTGAAGCACCGTGTCGTCGCCGTTCGCAGCCACGCCCTGCCGCGTCGCTGCACGCGTCACGTCGGGACACTCGTGTCGCAACGCCTTCAGTAAGCGCCGCACGCCGTTGTCGCGCTCCGCCGAGCCGATCAGCACGGGCACGATTAGCCCTTCCGCGAGTTCGCGCGCCAGATCGGCGAACACCTCGTCACGCGGCGGCTCGATGTCGGAGAGAAGCTCCTCCATGAGATGATCGTCGTAGTCGGCGAGCTTCTCCAACATTTGGAAGCGCGCTTCTTTTCGCCGGTCGGTCAAATCCTCGGGGATCGCGATCACTTCGGACGGCGCGTGCTCCTTGTAAACAAACGCCCGGTCCAGCGCCAGGTCGACGAAACCGGTGACGACACCGTCCTTCCATGTCGGCACTTGCCGCAATACCAGCGGCTTGGTTGCCGCCGGCTGCAGCGCGACCAGCAGATCTCGCATGCTCCCAGGAGCTTTATCGATCTTGTTGACGAACAAGAAATGCGGGATGGCGAGATCGGCAAGTCGCTTCAGCATCGGCTGAAGAATTGCGACTTTGGAAGGGTCAGGCTCGGTCACCACGACGACGGCATCGACGCCGGTCAAGGTGTTCAGGGTCTCTTGCAGATATTCGATGGATCCGGGGCAGTCGATGAAGAAGAATTGGTCGCCAAGATAGGTGGCATTCGCTGCCGTGACTTCGACACTCATCAATCTGTCACGGGCTTCGGGCGATGCGTCGCCCACGGTGTTCTTTTGTGCTTGAGAGCCTTTGCGCGTCGTAGCGCCGGCTATCCAGAGAATGCTTTCGAGCAGCGTCGTTTTTCCGCTGCCTTGGGGTCCGACCAGGGCCACGCAACGTGGCCCATGTCCTCCCTTTCCGTTTGTTTCAGCCATGAGGTTGCTCCCGAGGTCCCGGGTGTTCCAAGGGCGCAACCCAACACGCTACGCCCTCTAACCGGGCTCGCCTATCGTTTCGCTTCTTTGAGCAGAAGTTCAAGAGCAAAATCTTTGCGCGCACACCTTGCGCTCGGCGTTTGCGCAACCGTCAACGGCTCCGCCGCAGCGCAGCGAAGTGCGATGGCGCATTTGTACGCAAAACTCTCCTCGTCTAAGGCGAGCGCTTCGCAATTCGCGCGTGGATGTCGCCGACCTCTTGCAGCGCCGCCGACCCGTACCAGGCGTATGCTTCATACGCGAGCGCGCCGGCCGCGATCGCCGGATCGCTCTTGATCAACGGCTCGGCCTCTGCCACCGAAGGAACATTAAAGACGAAGATGCCTTCGTAGTGCTGCGCGTTGTCTTCGAACGGACCCGCCACAATGAGTTTTCCCGCCTCGGCCAGACGATGGATGTTCGCCATATGGCCGCGAAACGCTTTCGCGCGCTCATCCTTCGACAGGTCTGTGTTCGGTCCCGCCTTCAGGATCACCAGAACGTAGGTCTTCATGCCGTATTCGTCGGCGCCGAGCCGCTGCGCCAGCGCGGCATCGTAGTCCGCGGCAAACGCCACGCTTGTCGAACCGATCAAGCAAACACCCAGCACAAGCCAACGTATCATCGCGATGTCCCCCTAGGTGACGGTCGTCTCTATTTCAGGCTAGCGCAGAAGCGTTGGATTCGCTCTCCCGCCTTCTCAAGGATGTCTTCCGACGTCGCATATGAGACGCGGAAGTAAGGCGCGAGCCCGAACGCGGCGCCGTGCACGACGGCGACCCCTTCGGCCTCCAGCAACTCGACAGCAAAATCCTCGTCGTTGTTGATAGTTCGGCCGGACGGCGCCACTTTGCCGACCGTCCCCGCGCATGACGGATAGACGTAGAACGCGCCTTCCGGTGTCGGACACTTGAGTCCCTTCGCCTGATTGAGCATCGACACGATCAGATCGCGCCGTTTCTGAAAAATCGCCGCCCGTTCCTTGATGAAATCCTGGGGGCCGTTCAACGCTTCGACCGCCGCCCATTGGCTGATCGACGTTGCCATGCTGGTCGACTGCGATTGGATCGTGGTCATCGCGACGATCAGCGGCTCCGGCGCGCCGCAATATCCGATGCGCCAGCCTGTCATCGAATAAGCCTTCGAACAGCCGTTCATCGTCACCGTGCGCGGGTAGAGCTTGGGCTCGACTTGCGCGATGGTCGCGAATTTGAAGTCGTCGTAGAGAATGTGCTCGTACATGTCGTCGGTCAGCACCCAGATGTTCGGGTGGTCGAGCAACACGGTGGCCAACGCCTTCAGATGCGCGGCGCTATAGGCGGCGCCACTCGGGTTCGACGGGGCGTTGAGGAGCAGCCACTTCGTCTTCGGCGTAATCGCCTTCGCGAGCGCTTCCGCTGTCATACGAAAACCGTCGGCCTCGCGTGTCGGCACGATGACGGGCGTTGCGCCGCACAGCTGCACGATGTCCGGATAGCTCACCCAATAGGGCGCCGGGATGACAACCTCATCGCCCGGGTTCAACGTCGCCAGGAACGCGTTGAAGATAATTGCCTTGCCGCCCGGCGCGACCAACGTTTGCGACGGCTTGTAGTCGAGCCCGTTCTCGCGCTTGAATTTTTCGCAGATCGCCTTGCGCAAGTCCGGAATGCCGGCGACGTCGGTGTAACGCGTTTCGTTGCGTTCGATCGCGCGGAACGCCGCCTGCTTGATGTTGTCGGGCGTCGGAAAGTCGGGCTCACCCGCGCCGAGGCCGATGACATCGCGACCGGCTGCCTTCAGCGCACGGGCCTTCTGGGTCGCGGCGATGGTCGCCGATGGTTTGATACGTCCGACCGCCTGGGAGAGAAAGTTCGGCGGAAGCGGATGCGCGCCGCTCATGAAAGTCGTCCTCGTCTTGAAGCAAGCGCTGGTGTTATCGCAAAAGGCGAACCTGGCCAATATGTTAACAACTTAAGCCTTCCGTAAGGGCCAACCGCGCAGAATCATGCGCATGAGCAGGTGGGCACGATATCTCGTTGCGCCGTTGCTGCTGCTGATCACCTCTTGCGGCAGTCAGGATGCGCCGACCGGTCGCTGGGAAGGCTTCATCGATTCGCCGACCTGGATCATCGTCGTTCGCCTTGAGGTCGAAAGCGGCAACAACATCCGCGCCAGCGCGCTCTCCGCCAATGTCGACGGCATGACCTTGCCGAACAAGTTTGCAGCCGCCCGCCAGCTGAAGACCGCGATACGCGAGCAATGGCCGAATGCGGTTCGCGGCAGAATCGACTTCCACGGCAACACGTTGACCAGGACGGATCACGTCGCGCCGCTTTTCGTCTTCGACGAACAGAAGCGGACGATGACCTTCTACTTCTACGCCGGTGGCAAATTGGCCGAAAAAGTGGTTTGCCTGCCCGTGGAGCGCTTCGCCAGCTGAAGCGCTGGCGATCCCCGCCCAGTTGGGGCATTGTCCGCGGCCTTCACATGGCCCGAATTGCGGGAACCTCCCATGCTCTCTCGTCAGATCGCGCTCGCGCTGCTCGCATCGTTGTCGCTAACGGGGTGCGGCTCATCGATCTCGAAGGGCTGCTCGAGTGCCTCGGACGTCAATCCGGCAGGCGCCGCACTGACCGACGACATTCAGAAGGCCGAAGCGTCCGGCAAGCTCGATCGTGGCAAAGCCGCCGAAGCGATGGCCCGCGTGATGAACGCCGCGCAGACTTACGAACAGAGCCATGATGTCGGCGCGTTCTGCACGGAGATCGCCAAGATCCGCAAGGACTCCGGCGTCTGACGGCCTACCATTTGTGAAACACGAAGAACGCCGCCGCGACGAGACAAGCGAATCCCGCCAAGTGATTCCAGCGGATTGTTTCGCCGAGATAGAGCACCGAGAATCCCGCGAAAACGAGAAGAGTGATGATCTCTTGGATCGTCTTCAACTCGGCTGTTGAATAGACCGCACTGCCCCATCGATTGGCGGGCACAGCGAAGCAATACTCGAACAGCGCAATGCTCCAACTCACCGCGATCACGAGCCATAGCGGCTGATCCTTGAACTTCAGATGCCCGTACCACGCGAACGTCATGAAGACGTTCGAAAGCGACAACATGATGATCGGCGTCAGGCTTGCGGGCATTCGAGCGCTCCGTTGATTCGGCGTTCCATCTTGGTCATGCGCATGCGCAAGAAGAAAGGGCGGCTGTTGGCCGCCCTCCTTGTTGTCAGTGTCGCAGAGTCTTATTGCAGGTCGACGGTCGCACGCCGGTTCTGCGGCTCCTTCACGCCGTCGCCCGTCTGCACCATGAGTTCGGTCTCACCCTTGCCCTCGATCGAGATCGAACCGGCGGGAATACCCTTGCCGACGAGGTTGCTCTTCGCAGCGCTCGCCCGGCAGACGGAGAGCTTCTGGTTGTAGCGCGACGAGCCTGACGTATCGGTATGACCGACGATCGAGATCGACGCAGCGCCCGTGCTCTTCGCCGTCGACGCGGCCTGACTCAAAACGCCGTCCGCTTCAGCCGTAATGTTGCATTTGTTGAAACCAAAAAAGATCACGTAGTGCTTCACCGCAGGCGGTGGCGCCGGTGGCGGTGGCGGCGCGGCGGGCGGAGGTGGTGGCGGCGCCTCTTCTTCCTGCGGCGACAACGCGAAGCGGAAACCGATGGTCGCCGTGTGATTGACGAAGTCCTCGCCGGTTAGGAATTGCGGCTGGGTATTCCGAAAGTCGAAGCTCGGATCGGCGACCCGGAAGTAGCGGTAGTCGACGAACAGCGTGCTACGGCTGCCGAGCGCGTAATTCAGCCCGGCAATACCCTGATAGGAAAAATTCCAATCAGAATCCCGGAAGCCCGGCAGAGCCGGCTGATAGTCCAATTGCGTTCGCGCGGCACCGGCGCCGGCACCGAGCGTGAATGAAAATCGGTTGGTCAGCGGAATATCGTAGAGCACGTTGCCCATGATCGACCACGTTCCGATATGACCTGACGTCGTGTCGAGGAAGGGCGTCGGTCGAAAATCCACGAGCCGATGCTGATTATTGCGGCGGTATCCGCCCTCGAGCTCAAATCGCCAATCGCGAAAAGCGTACCCGACGCTTGCCAAGCCTGCCCACCCGGTCTCGAAACTCGACACCGCCGGATCCGTGTCGGTAACAATGCCGAATGAGGTGGTGTGCTGACGATGATGCCAATCTTCCGTCCAGTTTGCACCGCCTTCGAGACCCACGTACCAGCCGTTGAAATGTTCGGCATGCGCCGGTCCGGCACACAAGGCCAACGCGCCGACGGTTCCTAGCAATAGCTTTTTCATTGAGGAGACTCCGACTAACCGGCGCGCTGCGGCACGCCGTACGTGAACAACAGACCGCGCACCAACGCGGCGCGCAGCGATACCGTTCCCCCCGAATGCGACTGATCTTCACCGACTGTGTCTCTCGGCTCACAGTCTCGGCGTGGCTTTTAGCGGAAAGCTTGATGGCCTGAGAAGATTGAAACTGTATCATTGCGTATCAGCAAGAAACCACGCGCACAAATGGAACAAATTGCGTGGAACTTACCGAGCGGACAACCGCAGCGCTGTGCTTTGCTGCGGCGTAATACAAAGCGCGCCCCTTTCAACGCCTCCGAACGAGAGTCCGTCGTAAGGCAGTACAAAACAATCTCTATACGGACGAATTTCGATCTTGAGCGTGCAACAGTCGCAAATCGAATCGAGTATATGCGGTCGTTGCCGTCTCCAACTCAGGCGGGTGACTGAAAGCCGCCGAGCACCAGCGCAAGACGGATTGGCGGCGGGCAATCATTACTGCCATAACCTGGCAGCAGGAGCCTCTAGCCTCCAAAGCTGATCAGGCCCAGCCCACCCACTGGTTTTCGAATGGCCGCCGCTCCATATTCGCCAGCCATGCCCGCAAAGTCCAAAGGTCTCGCCGAAGCGCCGGCCGCGATGTTCGTGCCGCACAAGCCTGCGCGCCCGGAAAAATCCGAAGGCGGCAAAAGCTTCGAGATCGTCTCACCGATGACGCCGAAAGGCGATCAGCCCACGGCGATCAAGGACTTGGTCGAAGGCCTAAAGGACAACGAGCGCGATCAGGTGCTGCTCGGCGTTACCGGTTCGGGCAAGACCTTTACGATGGCGCAGGTCATCGAGCGGGTGCAGCGGCCTGCCCTGATCCTCGCACCGAACAAGACGCTCGCGGCTCAGCTCTACGGTGAGATGAAGAGCTTCTTCCCGAACAACGCGGTCGAGTACTTCGTCAGCTACTACGACTACTATCAGCCCGAAGCTTACGTCCCGCGCACCGACACTTATATCGAGAAGGAATCATCGATCAACGAGCAGATCGACCGCATGCGCCACTCGGCGACGCGGGCGATCCTCGAGCGCGACGACGTCGTGATCGTGGCTTCCGTCTCCTGCATCTACGGTATCGGCTCGGTCGAGACCTACACGGCGATGACGTTCTCGATCACCGCCGGCAAGCGTATCTCGCGCAACGAGCTGCTCGCCAATCTCGTTGCACTGCAATACCGCCGCAACGACGCCAATTTCGTCCGTGGCACCTTTCGCGTGCGCGGCGACACGATCGAGATCTTTCCGGCGCACTACGAAGATCGCGCCTGGCGCGTGACGTTGTTCGGCGACGACGTCGAGGCGATTTACGAGTTCGATCCGCTAACCGGGCAAAAGACCGGCGAGCTGGAGACGGTCAAGGTCTATGCCAACTCGCACTACGTCACGCCGCGCCCGACGCTGAATCAGGCGATCAAGGGCATCAAGGAAGAGCTGCGCCACCGCCTCAACACCTTCAACCAGGAAGGCAAGCTCCTCGAGGCGCAGCGACTCGAACAGCGCACGCTCCTCGATCTCGAGATGATGGAAGCGACCGGCTCCTGTCCCGGCATCGAGAATTACTCGCGCTGGCTCACCGGCCGCAAACAAGGCGAGCCGCCGCCGACCTTGTTCGAATATCTTCCCGACAACGCCATCGTCTTCGTCGACGAAAGCCACGTCACCATCCCGCAGATCGGCGGCATGTATCGCGGCGACTTCCGCCGCAAGTTCACGCTGCAGGAATACGGCTTCCGCCTGCCCTCGTGCATGGACAATCGCCCCCTCAAATTCGAAGAGTGGGACGCGATGCGCACCAATACGGTCTGTGTGTCGGCGACGCCCGGCCCGTGGGAGATGGAGCGGACCGGCGGCGTCTTCACCGAACAGGTCATTCGTCCGACCGGCCTCATCGATCCGCCGGTAATCATTCGCCCCGTCGAAAACCAAGTCGACGACCTCGTCGCCGAATGCAAAGAGGTTGCCGCTAAGGGTTACCGCGTGCTCGTTACGGTCCTCACCAAGAAGATGGCCGAGGATCTTACCGAGTATCTGCACGATCAGAAGATCCGCGTGCGTTACATGCACTCCGACATCGAGACGCTGGAGCGTATCGAGATCATCCGCGATCTGCGCCTCGGCGCCTTCGATGTGCTCGTCGGCATCAACTTGCTCCGCGAAGGTCTCGATATTCCCGAATGCGCGCTCGTCGCGATCTTGGACGCCGACAAGGAAGGCTTCCTGCGCAGCGAAACTTCTCTGGTACAGACGATCGGTCGCGCCGCACGCAACGTCGACGGGCGCGTCATCCTCTACGCCGATCATGAAACGAATTCGATGCAGCGCGCGATGGCCGAGACCGCGCGCCGCCGAGCCAAGCAAGACGAATACAACAAAGCGAACGGCATCACGCCCGAGAGCGTGCGCAAGTCGATCGCCGACATCATCGACAGCCCCTACGAGCGCGATCACGTCATCGTCGACATCGGTGCCGGCAAAGAGGGCAAGCCGCTCATCGGCCACAATCTGCGCGCCCATATCCAAGATATGGAAAAGCGCATGAAGGAAGCGGCGTCCGACCTCGAGTTCGAAGAGGCCGCGCGCTTGCGCGATGAGATCAAGCGCCTACAGGCGACCGAGCTCGCCATCGCCGACGATCCCTTTGCGCGCCAAGAGGCGGTCGAAGAAGCGCGAGCCGAAGCTGCCGGCCGCCGCCGCCCGCGCTTCGACGAAGCCGGCAACGAGATCGAACCGCCGCCCAAGCAACCAAAGATGAAGGCCACCGGCCGCCCCGGCTCACGCCCCTTCCGCGGCCGCCGGCGTTGAAGCCTCCCCGGTCCCTGGCGCACCCTCGCTCAAGCGGGGATGAAAAGTGCTAGGCTGCGTGTGCCGGCGGAGACGTGTGATGAAGAACGAAGCAATGGAATACCGTGGCATCAATCACGTGGCGCTCGTATGCCGCGACATGAAGGAAACGGTCGAGTTCTATCGCGACGTCTTGGAGATGCCGCTGGTCAAGACGCTCGACCTGCCCGACGGGCGCGGCCAGCATTTCTTCTTCGACTGCGGCAACGGCTCGACGATCGCCTTCTTCTGGTTTCCCGACGCGCCCGAGGCAGCGCCCGGCATCGCCTCGATGGATCGCCGTCCGGGCGCCTCGATGGTGACGGCACATGCCTCGATGAATCATCTCGCGATCTCGGTGCCGCTGGAGAAATTCGACGCTTATGCCGAGCGCCTGAAGAAAAAGGGCGTGCGTCTCCATGTGCTCAATCACAATGACGGGCCCGAGCACGCGAGCACCGACATCAAGCCGACGACTTGGATCCGCTCGATGTACTTCGCCGATCCGAACGGCATCTGGATGGAGCTCGCGGCCTTCACCCGGCCCTTCGTCGCCGCCGATGTCGCCCACGAACCCGCGCGATATGTGGACCGCGAGCGTTACCTGCGCCGGCGTCGAACGGCGGCGCCTGCCGAAGGCTGATCGCTTTTGCTCGTGCACATCGGCAACACGAGCGAACGGCTCGCCCGATCTAGCGTTGGCCCGCTTCGAGATAGGCGACGGTGGCCGACGGATCGTTCCCGTCGAAGCCGACCAGCGCTTCGCCGATCACCCGGTTTGTCTTCGGATCGATCACCGCCATCAGCGGCACGCCGTAAGGCGACTCCCGGTTGATGTGCAATTTGAACTGCGGAAGAATCTCGTCGAAGACTTCGGTCCGGAGCTGATGGCCGACCGGTGTGAAGATCGATACGTCCGCCTGCTCGTACTTGCTCAGCAATGCGGCGCCTTGCGGCAGCTGCAGCCAGGCGTCGAGCGCGTTGCAAGGACCGCAGGTGTTGAATCCGAAGATGACGACCGCACGCTTGTTTTCAGCCTTGGCCTTGGCGAGGACGCTCGAAAGCAGCGGCCGCTGATCGATGCAGTCGGCATAGATCTTGTCGGCGCTGCACTGCACGCGATAAGGCGTCATGAGATCTGACGCGGGCGCCGCCAGGACCGATGCCAGCAACGCGCAGAAACCCACTATCACGCCAATAACGCGGCTCATCCTTTACCCCCGACTTATCGGACCACCACTCTAAGCGGTCCTTTACCGAGAGCAAAACTCAAGCCGCCGGCGACGTCATGCACCGGCGGCTTGGGAATGCTGGTGATCAGTTGTGATAGAAGAAGCTCTCCTCGACGATCTTGCCGTTCTTGACGGTATAGATGCCGACTTCGTCCATCGTGTGCCGCTCGCCGCCCTTTGGCGTCAGATCCATCGTGAAGCGCACGACGAACTGATCACCATGCACGTACGGCCCTTCAACCTTGGCGCCGTGAACGGTGTGGTTCGCGTACCACCACTCGCCCTTGCCCATGACGGCCTTGCGCCCCTTCAACACAGCCATGTCCCCTTCGCCGGGCTCACGGCTGACGACGTCGTCCGACCAATATTTTTGGCCGGCGTGATCGAACTCACCCTTCGCGCAAAGGTCGGTGAAGGCCTTGGCGATCGCTTTCGTATCCATGTGATGTTTCTCCATCGGCGAAAATTGCTGACCAACGCGGGACAACTTCTTGCGAGGCCGGCATCATGACAAATGGCCCTGCCAATTTTTGACAGCAGCCGACAGGCCGCCGCCTCACCCCGAGCCGCCTGCTCATCCGACAAGGTCGCCAATTCGGCGCTTTGCCGATGATGCCGTCAATAGCGTTCGAAAGATTTGAAGTGGAATGCGATTACACCGCTAGCAAGTGTGCAATCCGCACTCGCAAGTTGCGACGAGAGCGCGACATCATTTGCCGTCGAGAAAGAAGAGTTCCTCGACCTTCATGCCGAGCGCTTTGGCGAGACGAAGGGCCAAGATCGTCGAGGGAACGAACACACCGTTTTCGACCGTGTTGATCGTCTTGCGCGAAACCGACACACGTTCGGCAAGTTCGGCCTGGGTAAGGCCGAGTTTCGCGCGGACGTCCTTCAATCTGTTCCGCAAGCCGGCGTCAGCCATCTCTGTCGCCGTTGCGCTCGAGCATGGCAAAACGCAACAGCGGCACCGAGACGCCGACGGCGATCAGGATCGGCAGCGCCGCCTTTAGGCTCGCTTCTTCGAATTGCGAAATCGCGAAGAGGACGCAAACAGTCACAAGCAGCGCCCAATAGCCGGTCTGAAACGCCACACTGCGGTTGGCGCGCGTCAACTCATCTTCGAGTGCGGCGCGAACACGCGGCCGCAAGCGCAATCCGATGCGCCGCCCCACCGTGAACAACAACGCGAGCGGCACGGCCCACGCGACAAAGCTCACGATCCTTATGATGTTGACGACGCCGGCAATCGCGAACGCATCTGCGACACCTGTGATCGACGCCAATACGCCCGCCCACCAAATGATATAGCCGACGCCGATGACGAACAGGATACGCCGCCGCCAGCGGCTCAACCGCTCAACTTCAGGTCCGATATTGTCACGCTCCACGCTCATGACACTTCCCATCTATGTAACCTATAGGTTTCATGATACCCATAGGTTACATAGAGTCAAGCGCGCACCCGCCGCGGGGTGCGCACGGCGAACTTCGAGGGTCGCGAGGCAAAGCCGGCCGCACATCCGACCTGAATGAACGCAAGCCTTGCGTAGTTAACCGCCGCGATAAATTCGTCGAAACTGGAACCGCGCCCGTTTGCACCGCGTTAGCTCCCACGGGAACAACAATTCAGGTGGGTAGGTGTTATGCGGGACCGTCCGCACGGACTCTGCAACATCGTCGTGGTATCTGCGGTGGCCGCCGTCGCGCTCTCGGCGTGCGCATCGACAAGAATATCGCGGCACGAGACCGGAAGCGGTCACGTCAGTTTCGATCCGCGCGCGGTTGCATGGTCAACAAAGATCGGCGGCAATGCCATTGTTGGCACGGCCGATCTGACGACGAGCAACGGCGAAAGCCGAACATGTGCCGGCCTCGAAGTGCGTCTCGTGCCGGACGCGCCCTACACCCGCGATCGTATCGCGATGCTCTATGGAACGACGACCGAAGGCTTTGTCGACGCCAGCCAGGCACGGCACGTTCAGCAGCGCGCCGACGCTGCCGTTGATCCCGCCTACGCGCGCTCGCACAAGGTCACGATGTGCGACGGACAAGGCCGCTTTGAGTTCTCCAAGCTCGCAAACGGCACCTATTATGTCCTAGCGCCGGTCGTCTGGCGCAAGCCCGGCGCAGCGACGACGGACGGCGGCTTCCTGATGCAGCGCGTCACGCTTTCCGGCGGCGAAACCAAGCGCTTGCACATGACGCCAGCGACCCGGGTCTCCAGCCGCTAGCCCCCACCGCTGTGCGAGAACGCACACCCGGCGGCAGTCTTGTTCATGTCGAACCTGGAATCTCTAAATGGAATCAAGGCCGTGGCTCTCCAGCAACGCCAGTGCACAGGGGCCTCTGTCTTGCCTTTGATAAAGATGGGGGGTAGTGAATCGCCAGTGACGGCTGCACATCTGAGAAGTGCGGGCCAAGCTTGACGACGGTGGCAAAGGACTCCGTTCGGGCAACTTGTACCAATCCTTTCCGGACGACTGCTTCACAGCGCTTTGGCAAATTCGCCAAGGCGAAAACCACTGGCATCAAGGACTGCAGGCATGGCTTCGAAGACCGGAACGGTCAAATTCTTCAACGCCACAAAGGGCTTTGGCTTCATCACGCCGGACGGCGGCGGCAAGGACGTTTTCGTCCATGTCTCCGCAGTCGAACGCGCGGGAATGCGTACGCTCAATGAAGGCCAACGCGTCAGCTTCGACACCGAAGCCGACGCACGCGGCCCCAAGGCGGTGAATCTTCAATCGGCCTAAAGCCGATCTGAAAAATTGAGACCGGAGGGCGACGGAGGTAGGAGGCTTCCGTCGCCCTTTCCGTATCCAAATCGATCTTGCATTGCCCGCGCAGTTTCAGTACACGCGCGTTCCTCTTTTTAACCGACGTCTTTAGGCGCACCTATGTTTGAATTCCGCTCCGCGCCGCCACCGGCGACCCGCTGATCCCGCCGCTCTAGGCGGGCTCCAAATTATCCGTTCACGGAGCTTCGCGCGTGCCAGCGCGCGGAACCTATTGGGTCATCGCCATGTATCTACGATTTATCGTGGTCGCGCCGCAGGCGTGGCCGCACGGTTTGTTTCGCTCTGACTTTCGCCCGCATTACGACGACGAGTTGCCCGAGTGGCTGCGCGCGCCGATTGACGAACTCTACGCCTGGTTCAACGAGAATTTGGCCATTCCCCGCCGCTTCACCGTGGTCTCGCGGCGAAGGCGCATCTATGCCGGGCTTTGTTGGTTTCAATCCGACGCGCACGAGCACATCGCGCGCGCCCGCGAGCTTGCGCAGCTGATCGCCGAAGCCGGTCGGCCGACGGCGATGCTGAAGACGCGGCGTCCCGGCCAGATCCTCTACCGCGACGCGTATCAGATCGTCGCCAAACCAGAAACGCGCCGATGAGCCTCATGGAGCTGGAGCCGGCACAAGGCTCGCAGCGGTCGCCCGCCTGCGTGTAGATTGAAACGGCAACTCCCGAACGCGAGGCGAGCGCCTAAAGTGGCAAGAACCTATGACGTGATTGTCGTCGGCGTCGGCGCGATGGGATCGGCCGCGTGTTGGCGGCTGGCACAACGCGGCCTCCGCGTGCTTGGCCTTGAGCGCTTCACCATTCCGAACCGCATGGGATCGTCCCACGGCGTCAATCGCATCATCCGCCTCGCCTACTTCGAAGACCCGGCTTACGTGCCTCTGCTCCTGCGCGCATACGAACTCTGGCGCGACACCGAACGCGAAGCCGGCAAGCAACTGCTCCACATTACGCGCGCACTCGACGTCGGCCGCGCGGATGGCCGTTTGGTCTCCGGAGCGTTGGAGTCGTGCCGCACGCACAATCTCGACCACGAAGTGCTCGACGCCGCCGAAACGATGCGCCGCTTTCCCGCCCACAATATCCCGTCGGATTTCGTGGCTCTGGTCGAGCCTCAAGGCGGTTTCGTCGCGTGCGAGGCCGCGGTAACGTCTCAAGCCAAGCTCGCACGCCGCGCCGGCGCCGACATCCACGAATGCGAAGCGATGATCGAGTGGACGGCCACGGCAAACGGCGTCCGTGTCCGCACCGAGCACGAGACCTATGAGGCCGGCAACCTAATTCTCTCGAGCGGTGCTTGGGTCGGCGAACACGTTTCGGAGCTCCGCGGGAAGGCGGTCCCGGAACGCCAAGCATTGGGCTGGTTCGAAACGAAGCGACCCGAGTTATTCACGCCTGCGGCGTTTCCCGTTTCGATCCTCGAGACTGAGGATGGAGGCCACCCCTATCAGTTTCCGGAATGGGGCGTCCCGGGCTTCAAGATTGGTCTCTATCACCACATGAACGAGCACGGTGCCGCCGACACTCTTGCCCGCGAGACCAGCGCAAAGGATGAAGCTCTGCTGCGCGGCATCGTCGAGCGCTATTTCCCAGCGGCCAGCGGGAAAATATTGGACTTGCAAACCTGTCTCTTCACCAACACACGCGACGAGCATTTTGTCGTCGATGTCCTCCCGGCCACGCCGCAAGTGGTCGTTGCCTCGCCGTGCTCCGGCCATGGATTCAAATTCGCGAGCGTCATGGGGGAAGTTCTCGCCGATCTTGCCACCGGCAAGCGACCGCGGTTCGATCTGTCGCTCTTTGCATTGTCGCGCCGCGGGCTATAGTTCCGCGATTGCGTTGGGGGATCTTATGCCGGTTCAGTTGATAGCGACGTTGGGACGCGTATTGCTTGGTGCCTATTTCTTGCTCGGTGGTGCCGGCAAGATTTTCGGTCCGAGCGACGGCGGTCAAATCGCCCACATGACGGCCAACGGAATTCCGTTCGCCGAGTATATGTTTCCGCTCGCGGGCGCCTGCGAGATCATCGGCGGCTTGGCCCTGCTGATCGGCTTGCACACGCGGCTCGTGTCGTTCCTCCTTGCCGGTTTCGTGATCTTGGTCTCGGTGACGCTGCACGCATTCTGGCATCCTGCTCCAGCCGGTTCCGAGCATGAGCAATTGGTGCAAATGATCATGTTCATGAAAAACATGACGACCTTTGCGGGCCTCCTCGCGTTCATTGGATTCGGTTCGGGACCAATGGCGATCGATAACTTCTACCGGAAGCCTTGATGCCGACGCTCTATCAGGATCCCCGCTCCGGCAATTGCTACAAGGTCATACTCACCGCGGCGCATCTCGGCCTTCAGATCAAGACGATCGACATCGACGTGACCTCCGGTCTCACGCGCAAGCCTGAGTTCCTGTCAAAGAATCCGAACGGCCGCGTCCCCTTGTTCGAGTTGGACGACGGCCGCCTGCTGCCCGAGTCGAACGCCATCATCTGGTATCTCGCTGAGGGCTCGCCGCTCATCCCGGCCGATAGGTTCGCCCGTGCTCAGATGCTGCAGTGGATGTTCTTCGAACAATACAGCCACGAGCCCTACATAGCCGTCGCGCGCTTCTGGCTGACCTTCGTCTCGAAGGAGCAGCTACGCGCCAAGGAGCACTTGATCCCGGAGTGGCACGCGAAGGGCAACGCCGCGCTTGGCGTGATGGAAGGTCACCTGAAGAAGAACGATTGGTTCGCCGCCGATCATTTCTCCCTCGCCGACATCGCGCTCTACGCCTACACGCATTGCGCTGAGGAGGGTGGCTTCGATCTGAAGTCCTATCCGGCGGTCGGCGACTGGCTAGCGCGCGTCGCAGCTACGCGTGGCTTTGTGAAGATGGGTAAGGCGGTCTAATAGATTCCGGCCGTCGAACTCAGGAACGGTAGCGCGATCGTACGCCCATAGGGCTTGAGCGCCGCCTGTGCGACGTCGCTCGCCGCCAACGCGCGCAATCGGTAGCGCAGGTCCCGGAGATCGACGTTAGGATCGAGCGGATCCGCATAGAGTTGCACGATCCGTATGGCTTGAGAGCGCGTTGCCGGATCTTCGAGCATCGCCGACCACGCGCCTACGGCTTCGGTCATATGCCCCGTGCATAACAATGCCCCGAAGGCCGCCTCCGGATCGTCCTTTTGCGCCTTGATGACCTGAGCGAGCGCTTCGTCGCGTCTATTCGTGCGTCCGAGATTGTGTGCCGCACACGCTTCGACGGAAATCGCACGCAACGAAAGCGCATCGTCATTGGAATCTTCTTGGATAGCGCTCGCGAGCGCCAACGCGCCCTCGTCGTCGCCGGCGGCGATCAAAAGTTGCGCGATCGCAAGTTGCGTTGCCGGCGTCATGCGTCCCTCTTCGCGCAGAAGCTCGCGCGCCGTTCGCCGCGCCGCCCACGCCTCGCCCGATTCGATGTAGGCATAGCCGAGCTCTATGCGCAGCGCCGCGCCGGCTTCGCGCGATTCACTGCGCGCTTCTTTGATCGCATGCAGCCCGAGCCGAATGGTCTCCTTCGGTCGGCCGATGGCGCGCAACGCGTGCATCGTCTCCAACCAATCGGTCGCGGAAATTGCCTTCTGCTCGAGCCTCAGCTGCACGCCGCGCTCGACACGCGCTCTCAGCGCCTCCGGCGCTAGCAAGGCCTCGATCGAAGGATGATCCCACAGCACCTCGTAGCCGCGATCCGCGAGCAACGTCGTCAGCAACAGAGGCGCCTCGATCGATTCCGACTGGATCGCCGCGTCCTCAACATGTGCGTCTTTCAAAAGCAGACCGACGTATCGCATGCGCAGACCGTCCGGCACGCGCGTCGCCGTCGGCCCCGAATATTTGTCGACGACGAGCCGGGCCACGAGTTGATCGCGCAGATCCATGGCGCCGTCGTGCTCGAGCGCCGAGACGATGTCATCGATCGTTCGCGGACGCAGCCGGTTGGCGTATCGGAATAAGTCGCCGTCGAGCGTCAAGATCTCGTTGGCTGCGTCTTCGAAATGCCCCTGCGCCGCCTCGATTGAGACGATCGAGGCCCACGCATAGGCGCTCGGCTTTGCCTTGAACCGCGCCCGAACGACCGCCTCGCCGGCCTCGCCGTGGCCCAAGCCCACGAGAGCACGCGCCTTGAGATAGCTTGTCCAATCACGGTCGCTGTCGCTTGCGATAGCGCCGCTCGCCCGATCGATGAGCTTTAACGCGTCCTGATAGCGCGCCTGATCGATAGCCAGAGCCGCTTGGTCGAGCGTCGACACGGCCGCCGCTCCGGGGGCGGCCAAGCCCAACATCAATGCGACAATGAAAGTCCGAAGCCCCAAGGTCCCCACCCTTCTCCGGTCAGTAAACCATAGCAAACTGAGGACGCCGCGCGCAGTCCTTTGTGCAACTGCAGCAGTCAAATCCACCGTCGACAACGCTCAAGCCTTGGAGGACCCTGGCTCTGAGGGCGATTCAGCGAATGCGCTCGAGGGAGGGCTCAACATGGATATGGGGCGGAAAATAGCCGCTGAATTTCTTGGAACGTTCTGGCTGGTCCTGGGCGGTTGCGGCAGCGCTGTTCTTGCCGCCGCTTTTCCGCATGTCGGCATCGGTTTTCTCGGCGTTGCGCTCGCGTTCGGCCTAACGGTCCTGACGGGCTGCTACGCACTTGGTTGGATATCGGGCGGCCACTTCAATCCGGCAGTCACGCTGGGCCTGTGGGCCGGCGGCAGGTTTCCGCTCAAAGATGTTGCCCCGTACTGGGCGGCCCAAGTCCTCGGCGCAATCTCAGGCGCCGGCATTCTGTACATCATCGCCAGCGGAGCGTCCGGCTTCGATCCCGCCGCCGGACTTGCCTCGAACGGATTTGGCGAGCACTCGCCGGGTGGCTACAGCTTGGCCGCTTGCATTGTGTCGGAGACGGTCATGACCTTCATGTTTGTAATCGTGATCCTCGCGGCGACCGGCAAACACACACCGGCGGGCTTCGCACCCATAGGGATTGGTTTGACGCTGACGTTGATCCACCTGATCAGCATTCCAGTCACGAATACGTCGGTGAACCCCGCCCGCAGCACCGGCCCCGCGTTGTTCGTCGGCGGTTGGGCATTGGAGCAGCTGTGGTTGTTTTGGTTGGCCCCGCTTGTCGGCGCGATTGTCGGGGGCTTCTTCTATCGCTGGCTGGCCGAAGAAGGATTTAGCTTGGCCGGTTCGACTGCCGGACAGACCCCGCAGAAGGCGTCCTAGAAAAGATTTCGCCCGGCACGCGAATGGGGATAAGCGTGCCGGGCGAGGATCTCTGCAATGGGGTGCTGGAGGCTCAATCCAACGATGCGACTATCTCACATCGCACATTGCCCCACCGTGTCCGCACCATGAACTCGGTTTAATTCAAAGGCTAAATGCCCTGTAATGTTGGCGCTTTCGTTAGAGTTCGCTCAGCGCCTGCACCAACGCTAAGCCAAGCGTCATCGTTAATATCGTCGAATAGACCATCAGAACGCCCACGGCCTTCACCGTGGTTAAGAACCAGCCGCGATTATAGACCCGCTTCATCGCCATCAGAAAATAGACGAACAGGATCGGCCACACGGCCGCGTCCAAAAAACCGACGCCGCCGAAATACGCCACGACCAACACGACGACCGTCAGCGCAAAGAACAAAACCGTATGAAGGTGCAGCGCGAAGATCAGGTGTTCGACGTAGTAGACGCGCGGCCGCCAGTGGACCAGCGCCAGAAGCAAGGCGAACACCGGCACCAAGAAGAGCATCACCCGCGGCAGCCACGTGTCGAGCGGCCCGTTCAATTTGAGCGGATCTTCCATCGCCTTCTCGAAGCCCGCCAACACGCGTTGGCCGTAGCCGCCGATCAATTTCATGATGTCGGCTTCATCGGGTGAGGCGGTTGCGGTTTCCTGTTTCTGCAGCGCCGCGGCATTCTTATTGAGCTGCGCCTTTTGCTCCGGCGTTAGCGCGCGCGTCTCGCCCGGTTTGATGGGAACGAAGAAATCGATCTGAACCGTCGAGATGGTCTTCCCGTCGGTCGACGTGATGAAGGCGCCTTCGCCTTTGTGATTGCGGATCGCAGCCTGCGCCGCCGGCGGCAGATTATCGATGTTCACGATCTTCGTTTGAAACGCGACGAGCGCCAGGCCTGTGATCTGCAGCGCCAAGAAGAAGAGGAAGCTTGCAATGACGAACAAACGAAACGGCGGCAGCATCGATGCGCGCTGTCCGGCGTTGTAGCGCCGCGTGAACTCGCCGGGCTCGCCGAAGAGCAGCCAAAGTGTCCGAAATGTTCGCGAGTCGAAACTGAAGACCGCGTCCATGAACTCGCCGAGAATCCACCAGAACGGCCGGTGGTAGTCCGACGCCTTCTGTCCGCAGTTCCAGCAATATGGCCCCTGTAGCGCCGTGTTGCAGTTGGCGCAGGCCGGCAGAACGCTCATCCCCTCAACCCCCAAGGGGATTATTGGCCGCCAATGTCGTCGGAATCAAATGTTGCTTTGGCCGGCCGTAAGGCTAATTGGCGAAGCGGAAGTGCATCACGTCGCCGTCCTGGACGACGTAATCCTTACCCTCCAGCCGCATCTTGCCCGCGTCCTTCGCGCCCGCCTCGCCGTTACCGGCAACATAGTCGTCGAACGCGATGGTCTCGGCGCGAATGAACCCCTTCTCGAAGTCGGTATGGATGACGCCTGCAGCTTGCGGCGCGCGAGCGCCCTTGTGCACGGTCCAGGCGCGCGCCTCTTTCGGTCCAGCCGTGAAGAACGTGATGAGATCGAGCAACGCATAGCCGGCGCGGATCAGCCGATTGAGCCCCGGCTCCTCGAGACCCAGCGTCTGCAGGAATTCGCTTCTCTCGGCCAATGGTAGCTGAGCAATCTCCGCCTCGATCTTGGCGGAGATCACGACGAACTGGGCATGCTCGGCCTTGGCGCGCTCCTCGACGCGGCGCGAGTAGGCATTTCCCGTCGCCGCAGACCCTTCATCGACATTGGCGACGTACACCACGGGCTTCGCCGTCAGTAGCCCAAGCTGATCGAACACCGGCCGATGTTCGTCGCTCACGCGCGTCATTCGCGCGGGCTGTCCTTGTTGCAGGTGGGCGAGCGCGGCCTTCATCGCCGCTACTTGAATGACGGCTTCCTTGTCGCCGCCCTTCGCCTTCTTCTCGGCACCGACGATACGACGCTCGAGGCTTTCGAGGTCGGCCAGCATCAGCTCCGTTTCGACCGTTTCGGCGTCCGCTAGCGGATCGATCCGGTTCTCGACATGCGTAACATCGCCGTCGTCGAAGCAGCGCAGCACGTAAGCGACTGCATCGACTTCACGGATATGCGAGAGGAATTGGTTGCCGAGCCCCTCGCCCTTCGAAGCGCCGCGAACCAAGCCCGCGATATCGACGAAGGTAAGGCGCGTCGGAATGATCTCCGCCGACTTCGCGACTCTCGCCAGCGTCTCGAGTCGCGGATCGGGTACTGCCACCTCGCCAACGTTCGGCTCGATCGTACAGAACGGATAGTTCGCGGCTTGCGCCGCCGCCGTCTGCGTCAGCGCATTGAACAGCGTCGACTTGCCGACATTTGGTAGGCCGACGATCCCGCACTTGAAGCCCATCACTCTTTCTCCCTGTTCTTGGGATCACTGGGCTTCGACGGCGGCTTGGGAGGCGCGGTCAGCAGCGCAACTTTGTTCATGAACCCGGCATCGTCGCCGTCGGCAAGATAGGGCGCCGCATCGGCGATCGCATCGATAAGCGGATCGAGCCACGCGCGATCGGATTTAGCAAAGTCGTGCAGCACGTGCAGAGGCACGACTTCCTTGATCCCCGGATGCCCGATGCCGATGCGAACACGCCGGTAGTCGTTGCCGACATGCGCGCTGATCGAGCGCAAACCGTTGTGGCCGGCGTTCCCGCCGCCCGTCTTGACGCGCAACTTGCCGGGCGCGAGATCGATCTCGTCGTAGATCACGACGACGTCCGAGAGCTCCAGCTTGTAGAAGTCGACGGCCTCGCGCACGGCGTTTCCGCTTTCGTTCATATAGGTCAGCGGCTTCAGGATCAGCGTCTTTGTAGATCCCTTGGCACCACTCAACGTGCCCTCGCGCAGTTCACCGCGAAACCGAACCCGCACCGGACCGAAGTTGTGCGCGCGCGCGATCGCATCTACTGCCATGAAGCCGACATTGTGGCGGTGGCCTTGATAGGCAGCACCTGGATTGCCCAATCCGACGAGGAGCAACATCGCAACCGCTTCCGTCTCTCTTGCGCCGATGCAACGGCGGCCGCCGAAGGTTTCGCCCCGGCGGCCGCAGCGATCGACGCGAGCGCGTCAGAACTACTTCTTCGCGGCCGGAGCCTTCGCCGCGGGCGCCGCTGCTGCGGGCGCTTTGCCGCCAGCTGCCGGCGCTGCTGCACCAGCAGCAGCTGGGGCACCGGCCGCAGGGGCCGCTGCCGCCGCACCTTCCGCGGTTGCTGCCGCCGCTTCGCCTTCCGCTGCGGCTGTCGGCGCCGTTTCGACTTCGGCGAACGACGACGGTGCCGCAACGGTTGCGATCGTGAAGTCGCGATTGCGGATCACCGGCTCCAAGCCCTGAGGCAACTTGAAGTGCGAGATGTGCATGCTGTCGCCGATATCCATGCCGCCGAGATCACCCTCGATGAATTGCGGAATGTGATCCGACGGGCAGAAGAACTCGACTTCGTGACGGACGACGTTCAGCACGCCGCCGCGCTTCAAGCCCGGTGAGTCGCCGTGGTTCTTGAAGTGAACCGGAATGAACAAGCGGATGCGCGCGCCCTCAACCAAGCGCTGGAAGTCCGCGTGGATCGGACGGTCGGAGACCGGATCGACTTGAACCTCGCGCGGAATCACGCGGGTCTTTTTGCCGCCGATGTCGAGCACGAACAGCGTCGAAAGCATGCGGCCTGTTTGATAGTGCTTCTCGAAGTCGCGCAGCGCGATCGAAACGTATTCCGGCTCGCCTTTACCGCCGTAAACGACGGCAGGAACCATACCTTCGCGCCGGACCGCCCGGGCACCGCCGGTACCGACTTTGGCTCGCGTGGCAGCGGAAATCGTAGTCACGTCAGTCATAATTGAACCCTTTCAGGAGCTATCAGGCTCCCTATCCTGTTCATCCGAATTGGAAGAAGGCGGGGGATTTAGCGGAAGACCCGCCCGAACGCAAACCTGCTCAGTCGAACAGGCTTGAGACCGACCGCTCCTCGGCGATGCGCCGGATTGCCTCACCCAGCAGCGGGGCCGTCGACAGCACGCGGATCTTTTCGCCGGCCTGGCGGACGGCCTCGGTGGGAGCGATCGAGTCGGTGATAACCATGGCCTTGAGCGCCGAGCCCTTGATACGCGCCACCGCCCCGCCCGAAAGCACACCGTGGGTCGCGTAGGCGTAAGTTGCTTTGGCGCCGTTGTTCATCAGCGCCTCGGCGGCATTGCAGAGCGTCCCTGCGGAATCGACGATGTCGTCGATAAGGATGCAGGTGCGGCCGGTGACATCGCCGATGATGTTCATCACCTCGGATTCGCCTGCCCGCTCGCGGCGCTTATCGACGATGGCAAGGTCCGCATTGATGCGCTTCGCGATTGCGCGCGCGCGCACGACGCCGCCGACGTCGGGCGATACGACCATCAGGCTGTCGCCGTCGAACTGCGTCTTGATGTCGGTCTCGAAAATCGGCGCGCCATAGAGGTTGTCGGTCGGTATGTCGAAGAAGCCTTGGATCTGACCCGCATGAAGGTCGAGCGTCAGCACGCGGCCAGCGCCTGCTTGAGTGATCAGGTTCGCGACGAGCTTGGCCGAGATCGGCGCGCGCGACGCCGTCTTCCGATCCTGTCGCGCGTAGCCGAAATAAGGAATGACCGCCGTGATACGTTTCGCCGACGCGCGGCGCAGTGCGTCCACGCAGATCAGCAGCTCCATCAAATTGTCGTTCGCGGGAAACGAGGTCGACTGGATGACGAACACATCCTCGCCGCGGACGTTTTCTTGGATCTCGACGAACACCTCCATATCGGCGAACCGCCGCACCACCGCTTTGGTCAGCGGTAGATTTAGATATTCGCCGATCTGCTGGGCGAGCGGACGGTTGCTGTTGCCGGAGAGGAGCTTCATGCGTCGAGCGCTTCCTGAAGAAAGACGGGCGATCTCACCGAGCGCCGCGCGCTTGTAACAACGCGATTTTCGCGGCGCAACATGTCAACGCGCCCTGGTCCCCATCCTCGGGTTTCAAAAAGGGTGGGAACTGTCAGTTTGGCGATGCCTGCGGCGTTGCGTCCGGCTCCGAAGCGACGGGCGTACCCCGCCGCCGGTCGGTGAAGCTGTGGATCAATTGAGAAATGCCCTCCGCCGCGGCCTCTGCCGCGAACGCCGCGATCTCCTTCCACGGACCGTCCAGCCGCTTATGCGGCACTGCATTTTGCTGCCGTATGCTGCCGAGCTCCTTGCCCTGCATGTCGAGCACGCGCCAACTGAGTTCGACCAGATCCTCGGTCTCCGACTTCACGCTCACTTTGACTTTGCCCTCGATCTGCCAGGCGGCGTCAGCCTTCTTGGAAGCGATCTTGATGCCTTTGAGCGGCAGCAATGCCGCAAGCGATACTGCAAGAGCGTTGTTGCCGTCACCCGGCGCTCCGGTCACGCCCGCAACGGTGGCCTGCGGCAGGATCGGGCCGGCCGCCCTCGCCCCGCCGACCTGCGGCGTTGGACCCGCGAGAACCGCATCGACCTGCGCTGCGATCTCATCGGCCATCGGTCCGAACAGCGAGTCGGCGATGGTATCTTCATAGCCCGAGAGTGGCGTCGCGAACTTGGCGCGCTCCCGGCCCTTCGAGTCGATCAGCTGCCAGACGATCGTCCCGCTGATCTCGTCTTTGCCGTGTCCGTCGTCGCGCCGGATGAAAGCTGCTTGACCCTGCAGCACCCATGCGATCGACGCACTACTCTCGGCAAGCGCCGGCACGTCATGCGTACGCAGGATCGTCATCACACGCTTGCGCAACGCTTCCGCTTTATCCCCGCCAAGACCGTAGATCGGCCGCACCACGATTGCCGGCGCTTGGGTCACGATGGCTAGCATCCGATCATTGCGGGCCACACCTTGGAACGGTTGCTGAATGGCGAACGGATCGCGCATGCCCATGGGCTCGGTGATCGCGGCGCAAGCCCCAAGGCTTAGTACTGCCAGACACACGAGCGCACGAAGATGAGTCATGACGTCAACACAATGGCCGAAAGATTGCGGCCATAATCGGACTCGCCGCGATGCGTCGTGCGGCGAAACGAAAAATAGGCGTCGCTCTCGGCATAAGTGCAACGATCGATAGCGCCCACCGATTTCAAGCCCATCGCCGAGAGCCGGGCCCGAACATAGCCTGGTAGATCGAACTGCCAGTGTTGCGCACGCTGGCCCGGCGCAAAGTACTTTGCGTTGGCGGCGCGCGCGTCGACAAACCGCGTCCGGAACTCATCGCCCACTTCGTAGGATGGCTGTGTGATGCAGGGACCGACCGTCGCGACGATCCGCTCGCGTCGCGCGCCAAGACGTTCCATGGTGCCAACCGCAGATTCCACGACACCGCCGAGCGCACCCTTCCATCCGGCGTGAGCGGCGCCGATAACCTTCGCCTCGGCGTCGGCAAAAAGAATGGGCGCGCAATCGGCAGTCAAAATGCTGAGCGCAAGACCTGGAACCGATGTCGCCATGGCATCGGCCTTCGGCTGCGCGCCATGCGCCCACGTCTCCGTCGCGACGACCGCTTCGGGCGAATGGATCTGATACACGCTGAGCACATGCGCATGATCGACGCCAAGATGCTTGCCCACGCGCGTTCGGTTCTCGCGCACCAATTCGGGATCGTCGCCCGAACCGTAGCCGCAGTTCAAAGACGAAAAGATGCCGTGTGACACACCACCCTGTCGCCCGAAGAATCCGTGCCGCACGGCTGAGATCTGCGCGAGCGTTTGGCACTCAGAAACGTTCATACGACGAAAACCCTGGCGGCAACAAACCCGGCGACGCAGCAGCGAGCACCTGAAACAGGCTGCCCATCTGATCGTCCGCGGTCAATCGCGCGAAACCCGCTTCGAGCCCCTCGCGTTGTGCGGCTGTCGCGCCCGACGACAGAGCTTCCATGCGCTCGCGTCCACCGAGACGTTGGAGAAACGCACCTTGTGCGAGCGGACCGTAGACTTCGGCGCCGCCTCTCGCAAAACCTGTCGCAAGCGCCGCAAAGTCGACGTGGCTCGTCACATCCGCGTGACCGGGATCGGCAAGCACCGATTCAAACCTGTGACCGCGCATCGCTTGCAGCGTATCGCCGACGGCGGGCCCTAAGAAGCCGTAGTCGATGGCAAGCGCCCCTCCTGTCTCTATGACAAGCTGCTCCGCAATCGTCTCAGCCAAGGCATCGCGCGCGGGAGACAACTCGACGACGGCCCGTTCCGACACCTGCTCAAGCGTGATCGGAGTCAGATCGCGGGGCATCACTGTCGGCGAGAGCGAGAAGACGAACTCGTCACCGTCGAACCCGACACAGCGCTCGCGCCAACCTTGTTCCGTCGCAACGTATTGCCGGATCGGCAGCGCATCGAAAAACTCGTTTGCAAGCACGATGAGCGGTTGGCCCCTTGGCGCATGGAACGCCTCGAGCCATTGAAGCGTGCGCACCGGCGCATCCTTCAGCGCGTCTCGTTGTTTCTCGCGTAAGGTCTGCGAAAGCTCGACCAGCAAGACGTCCGCTGCCGCGAGAAATGCGGGCCGAACGCGGGCCGCGCGCAGGGCGTCGCGCATCAGCGTCCCGCGGCCAGGCCCAAGCTCTACGAAAGAGAAGCGTGACGGCGAGCCGAGCAATTCCCAAACGGCAACGGACCATGCACCAAGCAGCTCGCCGAACACTTGGCTTATCTCGGGCGCCGTCGTGAAATCGCCTGCGGCACCGAACGGATCGCCCTTCTCATAGTAGGCCGCTGCGACACTGCGCATGAACTCGGCGATGCTGAGTGGTCCTTCGGCGGCGATCAAGGAGGCCAGATGATCGCGAAGCCGCGTCATGCCTTCGACGCGGCTGACCGCTCACGGTAGAGCGCATACCAAAAGAAGAAGGCCGCAACGATCCACATGGGCACCGACAGCAGCTGACCCATCGTAACGGGGCCGCCGAAGATCAGTTGGTCGGAATCGCGGAAGAACGCTTCGACGATGATGCGAAAGAGGCCGTAGCCGGCGAAGAACGCTCCGCTCACCAATCCAGGCTTACGCAACGCTCCGTATCGAAGGATCATCACGCTTATGATTGTGAACAAGACGATCCCTTCAAGACCCGCTTCGTAGAGTTGGCTCGGATGCCGCGGCAAGTCGCCGGCGTGTGGAAAAACCATTGCCCAAGGCACGTTGCTCGGTTTTCCCCAAAGCTCGCCGTTGATGAAATTCGCGATACGACCGAAGAACAACCCGATCGGCGTCACGGCGGCGACCAGATCGCCGAGCTTGAAGATGTCGAGCTTGACCCATCGCGCGTAGAAGACGATCGCGAGGACCACGCCGATCATGCCGCCGTGGAACGACATGCCGCCGTTCCAAGGCTCGAACACCAGCAGCGGATTATCGAGGAAATCCCGGGTATTGTAGATCAATCCATAGAACAGGACGTAGCCGAGGCGTCCACCAACAATGACGCCCACCGCGGCCCAGACGAAGAAGTCGCCGACCTGCTCCGGCGTCAGCGGCCGTTTACCATCGAACGGCGGCCCGACCCACAAGCGCTCGATCTTCAGTAGGCGGACCAAGTACCACCAGCCCAGCAGCAGCCCTGCGACGTAGGAGAGCGCGTACCAGCGTATCGCGACCGGCCCAAAGCTGATGAGCACCGGGTCGATCTGTGGAAACTGGATAACGAGCATGGCCGCTCCGAGCTACGTCGGCCCAGGTGTGGAGCCACCGCACCGGCCAGTCAAGCAGGCCGCATTGTGAGCGCGACGTTCCGTATCTATCTTTCTTGTAAGATTGTCCGGTGGCGCAAATGCAAAGTGAAAACCCGTTTCTCGACCAAGTGGCGAAGTTCGTAACCAACGCAGCAGGCGCGGCGAAAGGCGTTCGCGACGAAATCGCGACGATGGTGCGCACACAAGGCGAGCGCATCGCCAATGATTTGGAGTTGGTGCCGCGCGAAGAGTTCGAAGCGATGAAATCCGTTGCGCTAAAAGCACGCAGCGAGATCGAAACGCTGAAAGCTCGAATCGAAAAACTCGAAGCGCGACCTGTTCCGATCGACAAACATGAGTCGCGCATTGGCTTAAATCGGCCCATCCGCAGCCAATCCCCAAAGGCGAAACGTCGTCGCTGACTCGTCCACATGAGACTTGTCATTCTCACCGGGGGACTCTTGCGCGCGACTCAACCTTTGGTGCACGCTCCGATTCATGGGTGCTGCTTCGCGTAGGGCGACTAGATTTAGTACCTGTAGCGTTTGTACCGGCCCTGAGCGCACCCTGCGTTCCCTTGCGTCATTTGACCCTCGCGTGTCCGCCGCCGGTCCCCCACCGGCGGCGGGCTGACTCTCGGGGCAGTAAAGAGAGGCCGCCAGCCGTCATGAATACCGCCATGGAAATCGATGTCTCCGGCAATCCCATCGACCTGATGGAACAGATTGCCGTTCAAAACGAATGGCTGTTCGACCGCGCCGGCGAGGATGAGATGCACCTCTCGTTTCCTGGCCGCACCGAAGACCACCACCTTTCATTCAGCTGGCGTGCCGATGTGGAAACACTTCAGCTCGCCGCCCAGCTCGAAGTGAAAGTGCCGAAACTCCGCCGTACCGAGATCGCGACGCTGATCAACATGATCAACGAGCAACTCTGGCTCGGCCACTTCGAGATGTACCCGGACTCCGGTCAGATCATCTATCGCCATGGCCTATTGCTGCGCGGCGCCATAGGCGCGACGCCTGAACAATGCGAGGCGCTCATTCAGGCCGCGCTGGAGGCCTGCGACCGCTACTTCTCCGCCTTCCAGTTCGTGATTTGGGCGGGCAAATCGGCGACGGAAGCGGCGGCAACGGTCGTTTACGAGTGCCAAGGCAGCGCTTAAAACCTAGAGCGTGAGCTCGATCATCATCGTTGGCGCCGGCAATATGGGCGGCGCTCTTGCGCGCGGCCTGATCGCGAAGAAGCTCGGCCGCGGGCTCGTCCTCGTCGATCCGGCGATAGCGCCACGCGACGCACGCCGCTATCGCGCGGCCGGCGCATCAATCGCCAAGTCGCCCGCCGAGATCAAAAGACCGCGCGCAATCATCTTCGCGGTGAAGCCGCAGATGATGCCGAACGTCGCGCCTGCCTATGCCACTGTTGCGCGCACCGCCCTCGTCATCTCGATTGCTGCCGGCACGACGTCGGACAAGATCGCCGGTTGGCTCGGCGGCGGTGCAATCGTGCGCGCGATGCCGAACACGCCCGCCTCGATCGGCAAAGGCATCACGGCACTCTTCGCGACGCCGCAAGTGAACTCGTCGCAACGCGCCTTGGCGGAACGTCTGATGCGCGCCGTCGGCGACGTCATCTGGGTCGACCGCGAAGAGTTGATCGATCCCGTCACGGCGGTCTCGGGCTCCGGCCCTGCTTATGTCTTCCTGCTCGTCGAGGCACTGGCCAAGGCTGGCGTATCCGCTGGGTTGCCGCCCGAGACGGCGCTCAAGCTCGCGCGCAAAACCGTCGAGGGAGCCGGCGCCTTGCTAAGCGCTCGCAAGGAGACGGCGGAAGAACTCCGCCGCGCCGTCACCAGCCCTGGCGGCACAACCGAAGCTGCTCTCAAAATCCTGATGTCCGAGCGCGGCCTCGAGCCCTTGATGCGGGCCGCCGTTGGCGCAGCAACTGCGCGCGGACAAGAGCTCGGCAAATAGACTAGACTTTCGGCCATGGCCGAAAAGAAGCGCTCACCGCAGGAAAAGCTCGTCGTCGCCGCGCTCTCGATGATCGAGACCGAGGGCTGGCAAGGCTTGAGCCTCACGCAGCTTGCGCGTCAATCGAAAATCCCGATCGAAACCGTCTTCGAGCTTTGCCCCGACAAGCACGCGCTGCTCAAGCTCATCGGCTCGAACATCACGATGGCTGCCGTCAAGCGCATGACCGAACCCGGCGACAACGAGCCGGCGCGCGATCGCGCTTTCGACGCTATCCTGATCGTCTTCGAGGCAATGGCCGAGTACAAACCTGCTCTCGCGGTGATCTATCGCGAAACGCGCATCGATCCGTCCGCTTGGTTCGATATGGCGCCGGTTTTCCTGCGCAGTGCCGAGTGGATCGCCGACAACGCGCGGTTGCCGACGAACGGCTTGCAAGGCCTGGCGACGACGCGCGCGATCGCCGCGCTGCTCCTCGAAACCTTCGGTGTTTGGCTGGAAGACGGCGAAGATCTCGCGAAAACGATGGCACACGTCGATCGTCGGCTGCGCTCGGCCGAATCCTGGGTGAACACCTTCAAGCGCACCGACGACAAGCAAAACGACCAAAAACAACCAACAGATTGACGAAACCTCTAAGCGCGCGCGAATGTCGTACCAAATTGGGAGAAGAAAAAATGTCCAAATCGCCCTTCCCTGAATTCGAATTCAAGTGGCCGAACTTCGACCAAAGCTTCTTCGAGCGCTTCACGGTGCCCGGGATCGACACGCAAGCGCTGATGGAAAGCCAGCGCAAGAACATCGAGGCGCTCGTCAATGCCAACCGTAAGGCTGCCGAAGGTTACGCAAACATGATGCGCCGTCAGGGCGAGATCCTGACGGAAACGATGCAGGCGATCCAAGATGCCTCCGCCGATCTGATGAAGGCCAACGCCGGTCAAGATCTGCCGAAGAAGCAGGCCGAGCTTGTCGAGAAGACGATCGGCCGGGCGTTCAACCACATGCGCGAGCTTGCCGAGATGGCGGTCACCGCCAACACCGACGCCTTCAAGATCATGCGCGACCGGGCGACCGAGTCGATCGAAGAACTGAAAGCCCTCACCAACAACATCTCGACCGGCAAGAAATAATCCGCGCTTTCGACGGACGCATCGCGACCGGCACCGGGGCCACTCACGCGTGCCGGTGCGGCGCTTACGACAACCTGCGACTCGGCTGGGCGGAAGGGAGAGCCGATGCAATCGCCGACCATCACCTACGACCAGTTCCTGACGGTCGACATCCGCATCGGCACCGTGGTCGAAGCCATGCCCTTCCCGGAAGCGCGCAAGCCCGCGATCAAGCTCGTCATCGACTTCGGCCCCGAGATCGGCCGCAAGAAGAGCTCCGCGCAAATCACGCAGCACTACAAGCCTGACGATCTGGTCGGCCGGCAGGTTTGCGGCGTCGTCAATTTTCCCCCGCGCCAGATCGGCCCGTTCATCTCCGAGGTTCTGACGTTGGGCTTCCACGACAAGCACGGTTACGTCGTGCTGGCGAATGTCGACCAGTCCGTCCCGAACGGCGCGCGTTTGCTCTAGGCGGCCGTCGCCAGAATCTCGTGATACCGATCCGTGCGGCGCGGATCCTTCACGGGCGTGGTCGTGACGAGCCTGATATTGGGCAAATGGTCTGCGATCGCCTCGATTGCAAGCTGTCCCTCGAACCGAGCGAGCGCAGAACCGATGCAGAAATGCGGCCCCGTTCCGAACGACAAGATCGGCACGGACGGACGGCGGCGAATGTCGAAGCGATCGCCGTCGGGAAATTTCTCCGAATCGCGGTTCGCGGCGCCGAGCCCGACACGAACCGTATCGCCCGAACCGATCGTCTTGCCGCGCATCGTAACGCCCTCGGTTGCACGGCGATTTGTCGTCGTCGACTGCAGCGGATGATGAAAGCGCAAGATCTCTTCGATGGCGCCAGGAATCAACTCACGATCGGATTTGACGGCCTCCCACTGCTCCCGATGAGACAACAAGATGAAGAGGCCGCTCGATATCATCCGCTCCGTCGTGGTGCCCGCCGCCGTATAGATCGTGCTGATCGCGGACGACATCTCCGCTTCGTTTAGCCGGCTGCCCTCTTCCTCTACCGCGATGAGCGCGGTCAGCAAATCGTCTTGCGGCGCACTTCGCCGTTCCGCGATCAAGTCCTTGATATAGCGGCCCACCCACTTGACCGACGCGAGCCCCTTTGCCCAGCTCTCCTCCGATCGCTTCGGTGCAAGCAGCGCCGCCGATTCTTCGAATGCCACACGAAAGCGCTCGCGATCTTGCGTCGGGATGCCGATGATTTCGCTGGCGACGATGATCGGAAGATGGAAGGCGAAATCGGTGACGAGATCGAAGCGCGGCTTGCGCTTCATGCTGTCGATCAGTTCGCCGACGACTTCCAGAATGCGCCCGCGCCGCTCCTCGACCTGCCGTCGCGAAAACGCACTGTTCACCAGCATCCGAATGCGCGTGTGATCGGGCGGATCCATTTGATTGAAGGACGCCGCCAGGGACCGACTGAACGATTTCTCATCGCCCGACTGCTGGCTCCCAGACGCACTCAGGCTAGATGTGCCGAAACCGGCTGCGGCGCTCGAGAAACGCTTGGTGTCCTGAAGCACGGCGACAACGTCGTCATAGCGCGTCAAATACCAAAATCCGTGCCGCGACCAATGAACGGGATCTTCGGCGCGAAGCCGGTTGAGCGTCGGCACCGGATCGCATTCGAAATCGTAGTCGTAGAGATCCGGTTGAAACGATGCGATCACGGCGGTCTCCTACACAGGCAAGCGCACCACCGCCCGCAATCCGCCGAAACGGCTGTCGGAAAGCGTGACGTCGCCACCATGACCGCGGGCGATGTCCCGCGCGATCGCGAGACCTAGTCCGACGCTGCCGGACGCTAAGGTGCGCGCACCCTCGAGACGATAGAAGGGACGGAAGACCTCTTCCCGCTTGTCGACAGGAATGCCGGGGCCGTCGTCTTCGACTGTGATCTCGACCGCGTTGCCTTTCTCAGCCGCGCTGAGCTCGGCACGGCTGCCGTAGCGCAACGCATTGTCGACGAGATTGGTCAGGCAGCGTCGCATCGCGTTCGGCCGCACCTGCACGACTAGATCGCCGGCGAGATTGACATCGACGGCCTTGCTCGGCGCATTCGCCGCGGCTTTCCGTCCGGCATTCACCGCAATGTCGCGCAAGAGTTGGCCGATATCCGTCTCGGCCGCCAGCTCGCCACCCTGTCCGCGCGCAAAGGCCAGGTACTCATCGAGCATGTGCTCCATCTCGGAGAGGTCGTCCTTAAGCGCCTCTGCTTCGGTGCCGGGCATCATCGCCAGCTCGAGCTTCATGCGGGTCAACGGCGTCCGCAGATCATGACTGACGCCGGCCAGCATATCCGTCCGCTGCTGCACGAAGCGCGAGATGCGCTCGCGCATATCAAGAAACGCCAAAGCCGCGCGCCTCACCTCGGTCGCGCCCGCGGGATGAAAGTCGGGTACGTCTCGGCCTTTGCCGAATGCCTCTGCCGCATCGGCCAGGCGTTCGATCGGTCGTATCTGGTTGCGAAGAAAAAGGATTGCGACCGACAGCACGATCACGCCGGCGCCCGTGATCCAAAGCACCCAGATATGCGTATTTGTCGACATGACGCGCTTACGCTCGACGACGAAGCGAACGACGCTGGAGTCGAGCTGAACGCGAATGTCGACGTCGTCCGGCGAGCTGAACGCATCGATCCAAGTCGGCCGTCCGATTCTCACCGAAAGTTCCCGCACGAACACTTGCTTCAGCACGTCGTAGGCGTCCGATTCCGTATCCGGAATGCGCGCATTGGGAATGACCTCCGCATGCATGCCGAACGATGCATCCGTGAGCGCCGGAAGATCCTTTTCGAATTTCACCGGTCCAACGCTGTTATAGGTCGCCATCACCATGCCGATTTGCGCCGAAACACCGCGCGCCATTCGCATCGTCACCGACTCCCACTGCCGGTCGAACAGCAAATAGCTCACCGCCGCCTGAAGCAGCACCATCGGCATGACGATAATCAGCAGCGACCGCCCGAAAAGACCGCGCGGAAGATACCGTCGTGACAGGCTACGTGTGCTCATTTCTCAACCGACGCGATCTGGCACCAGCACATAGCCGATGCCGCGCACCGTCTGCAGATAAAGCGGCATCTTCGGATCGTTTTCAATCTTGCGCCTCAGTCTCGTGATCTGCACGTCGACCGTGCGCTCCAAAACCTCACCCATCTTCTGCGAAAGGTCGGAACGCGTAAACGTCGTACCGGGTGCAGCCGCCATCACCCGCATCAGCGACAACTCCGCCGAAGTCAGTTTGACCGGATTGCCGTGGCGCGTCAGTTCTCCGCGCTCAGGATCGAACCGGCAAGCGCCGAGCAGCAATGTCTGACGCTGTGGCTCCACCGGCGTGCCCGCGCGCCGCAAGATGGTCGCAATACGGAGCAGAAGCTCGCGCGGCTCGAACGGCTTCGGCAGATAGTCGTCCGCGCCTCGCTCGAGCCCGTGAATGCGATCGACCGATTCGCCCCGCGCCGTGAGAAGCAAAATCGGCACGCTCGAATTCTCGCGAATGTGTTGGGTCAGCGAGAAGCCGTCTTCGCCAGGCATCATCACGTCGAGAACGATGAAATCGAAGGTCAAGCTCGCAAGCAACTGCCGCGCCTCGGTCGCATCCTTGGCGACAGTAACGCGATAGCCGTTCTCGGACAGGTAGCGCTGCAGCAGTGTGCGAATGCGTGTGTCGTCGTCGACAACCAGCAAGTGCTGCACCGATTTGTCCGCCGGCAGGTTTCTGGCTTCCATCGTCATCGTCTGGCAATCAGGCGCAGCACGCCTGCCCGTTCTTGCTCGGCCAACAGTCCCGTCAACACTTGTCGAAACCCGGCGACAGCTTCCGCGCCTGCTTCGCGATAGGCCTTGGCGAAGCGGTTGCGCTGCAGCGTCGCGAGTTCGGTTTCCAACGCCTGGCCCTTTGCTGTCAATTTTAGCAGCCGCTGCCGCCGATCCCGCGTGCCCGTCGTCAAGGCGATCAATCCGTCGTCGACCAGCTGTTTGATAACCCGGCTGAGCGATTGTTTCGTGATGCCCAGGATACTCAAAAGATCCGATACGGGCATCCCCGGATGTCGCGCAATGAAGTGTAATGCGCGATGATGCGCGCGACCGAGACCAATGGTTTGCAGCCGCTCATCGGCGGCGCGGCTGAAATCGCGCATCGCGAAGAAGAACAGCTCGATGCCGTCCATCAGTTCTTCTTCGCGCAGATAGAGAAGCGAGGGTTGAGGCTTCATCAGCTATGCGCGTGCGTTATGGCAGACATACTGCCATAGTAGGCTCTGAGCCTGTACCCCCGCAAGCGAGCAGCCATATACTGGCCATATCGCTTCGCGCACGACTTCAGAACAAGGTTACTCGACATGGCGCTGATTCCCTTCGACGACCGCGACGGCTTCATCTGGATGGACGGCAAGATGCTGCCCTGGCGGGAGGCGAAGCTTCACGTGCTCACGCATGGCCTGCACTACGGCTCCTGCATCTTCGAAGGGCAACGCGTCTACAACAGCAAGATCTTCAAGCTCGAGGAACACACGGCGCGCCTCTTCAACTCCGCCGAGGTCATGGGATTCAAGATTCCCTTTACCCAACAACAGATCAACGAGGCATGCCGACAGGTTGCCGAGGCCCAGGGCTTCGCCGACGCATACATGCGTCCCGTCGCATGGCGCGGCAGCGAGCAGATGTCGGTGAGCGCGCAGAACGCCAAGATTCACGTCGCCATCGGCGTGTGGGAATGGCCTTCGATGTTCGATCCGGAGATCAAGAAGAACGGCATCAAGCTCGATATCGCGCGCTGGCGCCGCCCGGCGCCCGATACGACACCATGGAAGGCGAAGGCCGCCGGCCTCTACATGATCTGCACGTTGTCGAAACACGAGGCCGAAGCCAAAGGCTGTCAGGACGCGATGATGTACGACTATCGTGGTCTCGTCGCCGAGGCGACCGGCGCGAACATCTTCTTCGTCAAGGAAGGCAAGCTGTTTACGCCCTATGCCGATTGCTTCCTTGACGGCATCACACGCAAAACGGTGATCGGCCTCGCGCGGAACCGACAGATCGATGTCGTCGAAAAATATATTCAAAGTTCTGAGGTTGGCGACTTCGAAGAGTGCTTCCTCACCGGCTCCGCCGCCGAGGTGTCGCCGGTCGGCCGAATTGGTGACTGGAAGTTTAAGGTCGGCAAGCTGACGCAGACATTGGCCGACGACTATGCCAATACCGTTCGTGGCAAACGCGTGAACTGAAAACCTGAGGAGCCTTTGCCAAAGCCTTTACCGTACCTGTGTTTGGATGAGCCAGACGCGGGTAAGGCGAGCTCCTCACATGTCTCTCAAAGATATCTTTTCATGGATCGCGGGCGACGACTCGCGTGACGCATCTCCAAAGAGCACGGTTCTTCCAGTGCCGTCGATGAACGGCGAAAATACCGACCCGGAACCCGGCAAGATACTGTCGATGGAATGGAGCACCGGGTTCGGCAAGAGGGGCGACGCCGCGTCGGATGCGTTCATGGCGGACGCGCGCCGCGAGATCGACCGGCTGCGCGATGAAGTCATGAAGAACCCCGGCGCCTTTGGCAAACGGCAGGTCTCTCAATCAGTGAGCACCTTCGCGCCGAAGATCGAAGAAACACCCTCGGCGTACAAGCTTTCGGTCGACCTCACGGACTACGCGGAGAAGGACGTCAAGGTCCAAGCTCGCGATGACATGCTTATCGTGAACGCCGAAAAACAATCGGACGTTCAGAGCGGCGGATCGACGCGTCTTTTCAAAGAGCATTTCGTGAAGCGTTTGGAGCGGCTGATCCCGTTTGAGCAACCGATCGACCCCGGCACGCTCGTGTCGACGTTCGAGAACGGCGTTCTGAACGTCACCGTGCAAAAGAAGCAATAGCCAGACGTCGCTAGGCCTGGAAGCGCGACCAAATCTGCTGTTTGCACGAACGAAATCGCTTCTGATTTTGATCGACATCAACAGCCGGCCGGCCAATCCGTGCGATATTGTTATTGGTTTCTCGGCTGCGAGATTCGAGCGCGGCGCCCTCTTCCACGAAAGACGTGGGATTGAATCTGGCGAACGCCGCCCTACCTCATAGCCGAATTCCAGCACGTCCTCGGGTGTTCGAGCCCATCGCAGTCTGTCGCTAGTGAGGCTTGTTCCACCGCGGACCAACCTTATGGAGCACGACCATGGCATTTAGAGACCTGATTCCGTCACGCCGCATGCGCAATGAAGTCGCCGACCCGATGCGCGATCCCTTCTTCAGCTTCCGCTCGCAGATGGATCGGCTGTTCGACGACTTCTTCAGCGACGTCGGCCCCGGCCGCTTCTTGGCGCCGACCACCCGTTCCTTCTTCAGCGGCGCGAATTGGCCCAGCATCGAGGTCAATGAGACCGAGAACGAATATCGCGTCACCGCCGAGATCTCCGGCATGGAGGAAAAGGACGTCAACCTCTCGTTGAAGGAGAACGTCCTGACCATCAGCGGTGAGAAGCGCGGCGACACGCAGCAGGACGACAAGACCCGTCGCGTGAGCGAGCACTTCTACGGCCGCTTCGAGCGCGTGATCCCGTTCGACGTCGAAATCGACGCCGACAAGGTCGCGGCCAAGTTCAAATCCGGCTTGCTGACGGTGATCTTGCCGAAGAATCCGAAAGCCCAGGACACCGGCCGTCGGATACAGATTTCCTCGTCGCAGTAATCGCTTAACGCCAGCGCGCGGCGGCTTCATCGTCGCTGCCGCGCGCTTCGACCCAGCGCTCGCCGCTCTCGCGCAACTCACGCTTCCAGAACGGCGCGCGCGTTTTCAAATAATCCATCAAAAACAGCGCGGCCTCGAAGGCGTCGCTGCGATGATGCGAAAGCGTCGCAACGAGGACGATGCGATCGCCTGGCAGAAGTTCGCCGTGCCGATGGACGATCAGCACATCGAGCAATGGCCAACGTACGCGCGCCTCCTCCTCGACACGCATGAGCTCGCGCTCCGTCATGCCCGGAAAATGCTCCAGCGTCATCGACTTCAGCCGGTCGCCCTCTGCATCGTCGCGTACCTGGCCCGTGAAGCTGACGACGGCGCCCACGTCGGTTCGCCCGCGCGTCAACGCCTCGATCTCCGTGCCGACGTCAAAATCCTGTCGCTGCACGCGGATCATGCTCAGCCGCCCGTCACGGGGGGAAAGAACGCCACCTCGTCGCCTGCTCCGACGGGCGCCGCAAAGCTCGCGTGCTCTTGATTGATCGCGACACGCACCCGCTTCAAATCAGCCAACGCGTCGGCATAGCCTTCCCCGCGCAAGACGAGCCAAGCCGCCAGATCGCCGGCTGTACGAACGTTGGCAGGCGGGTCGACGACTTCTTCGCTCCGGCCGATCTTCTGCCGTACCCAAGCGAAGTAGAGCAGTTTCACGACGCACGCTCCGGTGTCGCCGCGCCCGGCGGGACCTTGGGTTCCGGTCCGGACATGTGCGCGAGATTGGCCTGCACGTAGACGTAGCCCGTGTAGAGCGTCAGCAATGCCGCCAGCCACAACGCGATGATCCCGAGCAGGCTCAGATAACCGAATTGCCCTTCGACCGCCGGCGCGCCGATCAGCACCGACAGCGCGATCACCTGCACCGTCGTTTTGAATTTTGCAATTCCGGACACCGGAACGTGCACGGCGATGCTGGCCAGGAATTCCCGCATCCCGGACACCAGAATCTCGCGCGCCAAAATAACCAGGGCCGGCACCAGGACGAGCCCTTTGATCTCGCTGTTGTAGACCAGCATCATCAGCGCCGCGGCAACCAGCAGCTTGTCGGCGATCGGATCGAGCATTTGACCAAGGCGCGACTCCGCATTGCGCGCCCGCGCAATGATCCCGTCCGCATAGTCTGTAATCGCCGCAATTAGAAACAGCACCAACGCGATCCAGCGTCCAGTCGGCAGCGGCAGGAAGAACGCCATGACGAACAAAGGCACAAGCGCGATGCGCGCCAAGGTCAGGAAATTCGGAAGATGATCACCCATAACGCCACCTTACCACGCTACTGAACCGATCAACCCTTATCGTGGAAATGATCGTAGATTTTCTTGGCCATCGCCTTGCTGATCCCGCCGACAGCCTCCAAGTCGGCGAGGCCAGCCCGCGTGACCGCACGCCCGGAACCGAAGTGATTGAGCAACGCACGCTTCCGGTTTGGGCCTATGCCTTCGATTTCATCAAGCGGCGAGGCCGTGAACGCCTTGGCGCGTTTCGCCCGGTGCGTCCCGATGGCGAACCGATGCGCCTCGTCGCGTAGCCGTTGCAGGTAGAACAGAACGGGGCTCTTGAGTTCCATCTGAAACGGCGGCCGGCCGTCCATGAAGAAATGCTCACGTCCGGCATCGCGGTCCGGGCCTTTCGCGATCGAGACCACCGGCACATCCGTGACGCCAACCTGCGCTAAAACCTCGCGCGCGACGCTGAGTTGGCCGAGGCCTCCATCGATAAGCACCAGATCCGGATAGCCGTGACGCGCCTTGTCGACGTCGTCATCGCCGCCCTTTTCGTCGAAGACCGGAGCGACCGGCTTGGGCGTGTTCTCCTTCACGAGGCGCGTGAACCGCCTCATGAGCACTTCGCGCATCATGGCGTAGTCGTCGCCGGGCTTGAGATCCGTGCTCTTGATATTGAACTTGCGATATTGGCTTTTGACGAAGCCCTCAGGGCCGGAAACGATGAAGGCGCCGATCGCGTTCGTCCCCTGAATATGGCTGTTGTCGTAGACCTCGATCCGTTCCGGCGGATGATCGAGATCGAACGCTTCCGCAACGCCCTCCAAGAGCCGCGCCTGTGTCGCGCTCTCGGCCATGCGCCGTGCGAGCGACTCGCGCGCGTTCATCACCGCTTGCGCCATCACCTCGCGCTTCTCGCCACGTTGAGGCATGAGGACCTCGACGCGCCTGTCTGCCTTGATCGACAGCGCCTCTTCGAGCAATGCGCGTCCCGGAACATCGTGGCTGATCAGAATGAGCTTTGGCGGCTCGCGCTCGTCGTAAAACTGGGCCAAGAAACTATCGAGCACCTCGGCGGCTTCGATCGCGCGATCATGCCGCGGAAAATACGCGCGGTTACCCCAGTTCTGCCCCGAGCGGAAGAAGAACACCTGGATACACGTGTGTCCGCCCTCTTGATGCGCCGCGAACAGATCCGCCTCCTCGATGGTCTGCGGATTGATCCCCTGCTGCAGTTGAACGTGGGCCAGCGCTCGCACGCGATCTCGCATGCGCGCGGCCTTTTCGAAGTCGAGCGCTTCCGCCGCCGCTTCCATCTCGTGCGTGAGCTCGCCCTTCACGTCTTGGCTCTTGCCGCGCAGGAACCCGACCGCCTGATCGACCAGGTGTTGATAATCCTCCGGCGAGATCTTGCCGACGCAAGGCGCCGAGCACCGCTTGATCTGATAGAGCAGACACGGCCGCGTTCGGCCTTCGAAGACCGAATCCGAACAGCTGCGCAGAAGGAAGGCGCGCTGCAGCGTGTTCAACGTGCCGTTCACGGAATAGGCAGACGCGAACGGCCCGAAATACTCGCCCTTTCGTGATTTTGCCCCGCGATGTTTGATGATCTGCGGCGCCACGTGATCGCCGGTCACCAGTATGAATGGGAACGACTTGTCGTCGCGCAGGTGAACGTTGTAGCGCGGCCTCAGCCGCTTGATCAGATTGGCTTCGAGAAGCAACGCTTCGACTTCCGAGTTCGTTTGCACGAACTCCATCGACGCCGTATTCGCGATCATCCGCGCAATGCGCGCGGGCTGATCATACGGTTTGGTGTAGGCGACAACGCGCTTCTTGAGATTGGCGGCCTTGCCGACATAGAGCACGTCGCCATCGCGGTCGATCATGCGATAGACGCCCGGCGCGTTCGGCAACCGCGTCAAATAATCCGCGATGACGGCCGCGCCCGCATCCAGCGGCGCCGGCGGTTCGCTGACCTGGATCTCGTCTTCATTACTCATGCCGTGGGGAACATAGACGCGCCGTGCGATACCGCAAGCGCTGCAAGGGCCGCCTCGTGGTGCCCGCGCGAGGACGCGTCAAGCAGGGCGCCTAATGCTCGGCTTCGCGTTCGATTTCCACGCCGACGGACGTCGCTTCGGCGATCACATTCAGCTTCTCGATCCGCACGCGGGCGACCTTGACGCGACTATCCGTCAGGCAATGAGCCGCCACCTTTTCGGCTAGCGTTTCGACCAGATTCAAATGGCCCTCCGCCAGGATCGACTTGATCCCGTCCACGACCGCGCCGTAGTCGACGACGTTGTCGAGCTTGTCGCCGACCTCACCGTCCATCTCCTCGACCGTGAGGTCGACATTGATGCGCACGGGCTGCAGCTTTCCCTTCTCCCGCTTGTAGACGCCGATGTTCGCCTCAAGCTCCAAATCGCGCACGAATACATGCCGGATGCGCTTCTTTGCGTCAGCAATGCGTAGTGGGAAGACGTTCGGTGCCTCGCTCATGGGTCAATCGAAGAGATCATCTGTTTGCCACGCCAAATGCTGACCGCTGTCGACGGCGATCATCTGGCCGGTCACGGCTTTCGCCGACATTAGATAGCGTACGGCCTGCGCAATGTCTTCGGGGGTCGGTGCCCGCTTGAGCAAGGTTGCGTCCACCTGCCGCGCGAAATTCTCGGCCGACTGTTGCGTCGCCTTGAGCGTCGGGCCCGGCCCGATGCCGTTGACGCGGATCCGCGGCGCGAGCGCCTGCGCCAGAGTCCGCGTGAGCGTCCAAAGCCCGGTCTTGCTCACCGTGTACGATAGAAACTGCGGCGTCAGCTTCCACACGGCCTGGTCGAGCATATTGACGATCGCGCCGTCGGTCCCCGCCGGCAGCTGCCGCGCGAACGCCTGCGCCAGCACCAGCGGCGCGCGCAGATTCGTCTCGATGTGCAGGTCCCACGTCGCGCGCGTCATGGTGTCGATGCGGTCGTCCTTGAAGACGGAGGCATTGTTGACCAACGCCGTGAGCGGCCCCAACGCCTTCGCCGCGCTCGGAACGATCTTCACGACGTCGCTTTCTCTGGATAGATCCCCTTCGACCAACGCCGCCTTACGGCCTCGCTTTTGGATCTCGGCCGCCGTTTGTTCGGCGTCCGCCCGGCTTGAATTGAAATGCACGGCCACGTCGAAGCCCGCGGACGCAAGCTCCAGCGCGATCGCACGTCCGAGCCGCCGTGCGGATCCCGTGACCAACGCCACGCTCATAGCTTCACCGGAGTTTGTTTGCCGTACGTTTTGAACTTCTCAAGCACCTGATTCATCTCGCGCGCCGACAACAACCGGGGACGGCCGAGTTGCCGCGCCCGCGCATATTGCGACGCCAGCGTCTCGACCTCCCAGGCTAGATCATACGCCTTTCTCAAGGTGTCGCCGACAGCAACCGCGCCATGGTTGGCGATGAGGCAAGCGCGCCGCTGGCCGAGCGCCCGCACCACGTTCTTCGCCAGGGTCTCCGTTCCGTAGGTCGCATAGGGCGCGCAAAGGATTCGGTCGCCGCCCGTCACAGCTACCATGTAGTGAAAGGCCGGTATCGTCCGGTGAATGCAGGCGAGCGCCGTCGCGTTGAGCGAATGCGTATGCACGATCGCCTGGACGTCCCGGCGCGCCCGGTAGATCGCAAGGTGAAAGCGCCACTCGCTCGACGGCACGCGTTGTCCGGCCATCGCCGTTCCGTCCATCCGCACGGTGACGATATCGGACGGCTTGAGCTCGCCGTAGGGCATGCCCGTCGGCGTGATCAGCATCCCACCTTCGGTGCGCGCGGAAACATTGCCGCTCTTGCCCGGCGTCAAGCCACTCGAATTCATCCGTTGCGCGGTCGTGATGATTTCGGCGCGAAGCGCGATGTCCGAAGGAGTTCGGCGGTGCGGCTTCGTGGCTTTGCTCACGCGCGCTCCGGAAACAGTTTCAGCAAACCTTGGCGGCTCGCGGGCACCGTGCCGCGCTCGGTGATCAGCCCGGTCACCAGGCGCGCCGGCGTCACGTCGAAGGCCGGATTTGCGGCCGGACTTCCCGGCGCGGTCAGCTCGACGTCCACGACCTTGCCTTCGGCCGTGCGCCCCATCACATGCGTGATCTCGCGCGGCGAGCGCTCTTCGATCGGGATTTCCTTCAATCCGTCTTCGATCGTCCAGTCGATCGTCGACGACGGCAGCGCCACGTAGAACGGCACGTCGTTATCCTTCGCAGCGAGCGCCTTAAGGTAGGTGCCGATCTTGTTCGCGACGTCGCCGTTCGCGGTCGTGCGGTCCGTGCCGACGATGCACATATCGACTCGCCCGTGTTGCATCAGATGTCCGCCTGCATTGTCGGCGATCACCGCGTGCGGCACGCCATGCGCACCGAGCTCATAGGCTGTCAGCGATCCGCCCTGATTGCGCGGCCGTGTCTCGTCCGCCCACACATGCAGCTTGATGCCTTTGTCGTGCGCCATGTAGATCGGCGCCAGCGCCGTGCCCCAGTCGACGCAGGCAAGCCAGCCTGCGTTGCAATGCGTGAGAATATTGACTTGGCTACCCTTCTTTCGAGCCGCGATCTCTTCGATGATCTTGAGCCCCTGCCGCCCGATCGCCTCGTTGGTGGCAACGTCCTGATCGCAAAGCTCAGCCGCCCGCGCATACGCCGCCGCCACGCGCTCCTGCCGCGGTCGATTGCGAACCGCGGCGCTCATTTCGTCGAGCGCCCATTTGAGATTGATCGCCGTCGGTCGCGTCGCATGCAGCTTGCGATACGCCGCATCGAGAGCCTCGTCCGAGGCGTCTTGGCGAAGCGCCATGCACAGTCCGTAGGCCGCCGTCGCACCGATCAAAGGTGCGCCGCGAACGACCATCGTTTTGATTGCGTCGGCTGCATCGTCGTCTGACGCCAGCCGCTTGGTCTCGAACGCAAAAGGCAGCTTCGTTTGATCGATCACCTGGACCGACCAGCCGTCATCATTCACCCAGATCGTGCGGTAATGGCGGCCGTGGATCTTCATCAATGCCCTTCGAAATGAACCAGCGTCAGCACCTTCTTGCCGAGCTTCTCGAGCCGCGCGCGGCCTCCGAGCTCCGGTAGGTCGATAATGAACGAGCAGCCGACGACGTTGCCGCCGGCCTTCTCGACCAATTTGATCGCGGCCTCGGCCGTGCCACCCGTCGCGATCAGATCGTCGACGATCAGCACGTTCTCACCTTTGCCGACCGCGTCGGCATGGATCTCGACGGTGTCGGTACCGTATTCAAGGTCGTAGGATTGCCCGATCGTCTTCCAGGGCAGCTTTCCCTTCTTCCGCACCGGCACGAAGCCGACCGAGAGCTGGTGCGCAACGGCGCCTGCCAGGATGAACCCGCGCGCCTCGATCCCCGCGACCTTGTCGATCCGCGTACCCGCGTAAGGCTGCACCAGCAGATCGACGGTCGTCCGAAACGCGCGCGCATTGCCGAGCAACGTGGTGACGTCGCGGAACATGATCCCGGGCTTCGGATAGTCCGGGATCGTGCGAATGACCGATTTGATGTCCATGAAGCTGTCCTATCTCTTGAGCACGCGGCCCGCGACCGCGTCGAGCTTGGCAAACAAGGCTGGATCGCGCTTCTCGGGCGCGGTGATCAAAGCTGTGTCGAGCGTATGCTCTATGTCGAGGGGCGACGGCGTGCGCTTCGGTCCGAGTTTCGGCGCCACCCGCTTCAAGAGCGAACGGGCGCGATCGGCGTTGCTTGTCAGGACCTTGACGACCTGCTCGACTGTCACGTGGTCATGGTCCGGATGCCAGCAATCGTAGTCGGTCACCATCGCGACGATCGCGTAGGGCAGTTCCGCCTCGCGCGCGAGTTTTGCTTCCGGCATCGCCGTCATGCCGATCACGTCGCAGCCCCATGAGCGATAGAGATTGGATTCGGCAAACGTCGAGAACTGCGGCCCTTCCATTGCCAGATAGGTGCCGCCCTTCTTGTATTTGATCTCAGCCTCGGCCGCGGCCTCGGAGAGCGCATTGTTCAGCTTGGGACAGACGGGATGCGCCATCGACACATGCGCGACCAAGCCAGGCCCAAAGAAAGACTTCTCTCGCGCAAACGTACGATCGATGAATTGATCGGCCATCACGAAGGTGCCCGGCGGCAATTCTTCGCGAAACGAGCCGCATGCCGAAACCGAGATCACGTCCGTGACGCCCACGCGCTTCAGCGCGTCGATATTCGCCCGGTAGTTGATGCTGGTCGGCGACTGCACATGACCGCGCCCATGCCGCGGCAGGAACACCATGTCGACGCCGGCGAGGCGGCCGAACAAGAAGGCATCCGACGGCTCGCCCCACGGCGACCGTACGTGCCGCCATTCGGCATGCTCCAGCCCGTCGATGTCGTAGACGCCGCTGCCGCCGATGACGCCGAGCACGGTATTGGACATGGGGTCACCCGCTCCTCTTGCCGCGAAACCGGCGCCTTTTAGCACCTGGGTCCCCTAGCGCAATCCCTCGGGCTGCGTGCATGCTTGCCCACGCATCGGGCAGAGTTCGCACGAAATGGACCGCAACGCGACGATCTCTGAAATACGGGAGCTTGAGCTGAGCCTCCACCGTCTCGACGTGCGTACCTCGCGCGAGCGCGTCGAGCAATTGCTGGCCGATGATTTCACGGAGTTCGGCCGGTCAGGCCGCATCTATGACAAGCGCATGATCGTTGATCTCCTGGCGCAGGAGACCAGCGACACGCCACCGGCTGTCGCCGAGTTCGAGGCGCGCTTTCTGAGTGAGGCAATCGTGCTCGTGACCTACCGCGCCATCAGGGCCGCCGAGCAAACACTGCGCTGCTCGATCTGGCGTCGGGAGAGTGCCGGCTGGCGCATGACTTTCCACCAAGGGACGCCGATTCCGGGTGCATGAAGAAAGAGAGCGGACCGAAGCCCGCTCTCCAATTCGCATCAGTGGTCGACGTCGCGCCATAGGCGCTGATAGGCGAGGTAGAGCAAGACGCAAAGCACGCCCATGAAGATCATCACCTTCACGCCCATGCGCTTGCGCTCTTCCATCTTGGGCTCACTCGCCCAGGTGAGGAACGCAACCACGTCCTTTGCCATCTGCGCTTTCGTCGCCGGCGGCTGCCCGTCGGCGTACGTCACCTGCCCGTCCTGCGTCAGCGGCGGAGGCATCGCGATCGTCTCGTTCGGCGCATAAGGGTTGAAGTAGGTGCCCGGCGCCATCGTCGCCTTGAACTCGGGC
>WGNJ01000007.1 GCA_016124635.1 Alphaproteobacteria bacterium
GGACGAGGCAACGTAGTTGTCACGGTCCTCTGTGACTACGGCACGCGCTATGCCTCGAAGCTCTACAATCCTGAGTTCTTGCGCTCCAAAGGTCTACCGGTCCCTGAATGGTTGGAGGCGAAATGAAGGCCGACGCCACTGCGCCGCTTGTCTCAACACAATGGCTCGAAGATCATTTGTCGTCGCCTGATATCCGCATCGTCGATGCGTCCTGGCACTTGCCGACGGCAAACCGCAATGCGAAGCGCGAATATCGTGAAGCGCACATTCCGGGCGCCGTCTTCTTCGACATCGACGACATCAGCGACACCGACTCTCCTTATCCGCACATGTTGCCGAGCCCCGAGAAATTCGCGAGCCGCGCGAAGAAATTGGGTTTGGGCGACGGCAATCGAATTGTTGTCTATGACGCCGCCGGTCTGTTCTCTGCCGCGCGCGTATGGTGGATGTTTCGCGCGATGGGCAAGGACGAGGTTTCTGTCCTCGATGGCGGCTTCCCCAAGTGGCAGACCGAGCGGCGGCCTGTCGACGATATGCCGCCGGTTACAAAGGAGCGGCATTTCACGCCCCGGCCCAACCATCTCCTCGTTCGCGACATGGACGAGGTAAAGGCCAACTTGGATAGCAAGCGCGAGCAACTTGTCGACGCCCGCTCTGCCGCGCGTTTTCACGCGCAAGAACCCGAACCGCGCCCGGGCGTCCGTGGCGGACACATTCCGGGCTCAAAGAACCTTCATTACCAGCGATTGCTCAATGCCGACGGCACGATGCTGCAGGGAGATGCGCTGTCCGCTGCTTTTCGCGAGGCTGGCGTCGATGTCGACAGACCGGTGATCGCAAGCTGCGGTTCCGGCGTTACCGCCGCGATCGTGCTCCTCGGCCTTGCTGTTCTCGGCGCGCGAGACGGTGCCATTTACGACGGCTCTTGGTCCGAGTGGGGCGCACGCTCTGAAATGCCGATCGCGAGATGAGCAAGCCGCCGATCCCGATCACGGTTACGAAGCTCGAAATGAAAGAGCGCCCGGCGCACGTGCGCCCGCAACTGCCGCACAGCCCGGATCATGCGCGCGCGATGCTCATGAAGCTTGATAGCCCGCCGGTGCATTTCTATCGCTACCTCTATGATACCGTCGGCAAGGACTATGTCTGGGTAGCGCGCCGCCGCATGGGCGACGACGCGATCGCCGCAATCGTCGGCCATACGAACGTCGAGATCTACGTCCTCTATGTCGGCGGCTGCCCCGCCGGATTCGCCGAGCTTGATTTTCGCAAACGTGGGGAAGCGGAGCTCGCCTATTTCGGTTTGCTGCCGGAGTTCATCGGCCGCGGATACGGAACCTACTTGCTTGGAAGCGCCATCGACGTCGCTTGGTCGCATGAGATCGAGCGATTGTGGGTTCACACCAACACGCTCGACCACTCACGCGCTCTCCCGCTCTATCAAAAGCTCGGGTTCACACCCTATGCGCAAGAAAAGGCGGAGATCGTCCCGATCGACTAGGGACTCCCGGTCTCGATGAACTTCTTCAGCCGCGCCACTTGCTCGCTGACCATCGCGTCGGCCTTTTGTGGCCACTCGCCGAAGCCGCCCACCATGTGTCCGCCGAGATCATAGGTGACGACCAAGTCGGTCTCCTGTCCGGCGCCGGTCATCTCCCACGACATCGAGCCCGCAAGTCCCGATCCCTGGAAGGGTCCGAGCGCGCCGCGCATGCGCAACAATTTCCCGGGCATGGCGGTGGCAACACTCAAATGCTCAACCGAGCCGCCACCGGGCAATGCTTCGCAAAAGCAGCCCCCTGCCTTCGCGTCGATCGACAGGTTCGCCGCGTTCTTCGACCACGTATGCCCCGGATTCCACCATTTCGCGGGCTCGACGATCGTCGCGTACACCTTGTCGGCGGCGGCCGCGATGTGCGCTTTGACCTGCAATTGAAACCCCGTCGGCGAAACGTCGGTGACATCCGCGTGTGCACCGCCCGCCGCGCCGGCGACCATTGCTATCGCCACCAATCCAACATTGAGCTTGATCATCGCCGTCCCCAAAAGGTTCCCAGGCGATCAGTAAGTCATAACTTACTTAAGGGGACAAGCGTTCACTGCCGTTCGGGCGGTCACAAGTCTGCGACTACGCGATGAGTCCAGCTGCCACTGACGAGGACGTCGTCCTGGCGACGGAGCGCTGAGAAGGGCGGAAAGCAATCACGAGGCCGAGAGCGCCCACGATCGCGCAAGCCAGGAACATATCGAACGCCGCGGCGGCCAACGTTGGCGGCAAAAGTGCGGCCGCAAAGCCGAGCAAGGCGCCAATTGGCGCCGCGAGCACAAAGGCGACGAGGAGTTTCCTGCGCATGCTGTCTCTCAGCGAATCACATCGCAATTCGCAGTGTACTGTGCGCGAGAACGCGAGAAGACAGCCTTCGGTTGCGTGACGGTGGAAAGATAGTCCTTATCCACTGCCGTTGCGGCGTATGCCTTCGTAATAGGCCGCCCGCATTACTTCGAGTTAAATTGACCACGCGTCAGTTTAGCAGATGCCAACATCGGCTCGCCGTCAAACGCGCCGAACCAGCCGAGCACCAAGGCGTCTCCGTCGGCATGAACGATCACTACGCCGTCGACACAACCATCGCCCTTTCGCTTGTCGAACGCTCCGCGCGTAATCGTTTCCTTGTAGATGACGTATCCGCCGCTGGCCGTGCCAAGGCGCTCGAGCTCGCCGCCGCACTTCAATTTGGGATAATCCGTCGTACCGCCTTGCTCCGAAAGCACGAGCGTCATCGGATAGCGCGCCTCGCCCTCCCCATCTACCTGGCGCATGGAGTCGTACCAGGTCCCCTCGCCAGGGTCGGACGCTGTGGAAAACTCGGCCCGCGCAACTCCCGTCGCAGCGATCGAAGCAACGATCAAAAGCAAAGCGCGCATGTGAACCCTCCGTCTCGATGGCGGGATAGAATAGAGCAACTGATACCAGAGGCGAATTGATGCTTGTCACCGGCCGATACCTCAATTTCGGACATCCGTTGGGCTAAGATCGCCCGGCCAAAAGGGGAAAACCCATGCGACCGCTCGCCCGCTCGCTCGTCCTATTGCCGGCCACCGCCCTCGCGGTCGCGACCGCGCGCGCAGACGTCGCCCCCGACCCGGTCGAGACCACCGGCATTGCTGCAATCGCTATCGGCGCGTTGGCCCTTTTGGTTTTCGCCGGTGTCCTGGTCGTTAGATATCTTCGCGCGCGCAAATCTTCGGGCCGCTGAATGAGTGTTGAGATCCGCTTCGCTGAACCCGATGACGCCGATGCAGTCGCCACTCTGCTGATCGAACTGGGCTATGACGTCACTTCGCCGCGGATCCGGCAGAGCCTATCGGCAATGAAGCCGAACCTCGATCCCGTGTTCGTCGCCTCAAACAAGGGCGAGATTGTTGGGATGGTTTCGCTCATTGTTTGCCGATGGATCCAGTGGGAAAAGCCGATCGCTCGCGTTCCGGCCATGATCGTTCATGACGCGCACCAGCGCCGCGGTGTCGGCCGCGCGCTCGTCGAGCACGCGGTTACTCATGCCCGCCAGCTGGGTTGCGGCGCGATCGAGCTCACATCCGCAAACGACAGGGCGTATGCCCACGCCTTTTATCGCGACATCGGATTCGCGCAGACGTCCCTCCGGTTTAAGAAGCTTATCTGACAGCGAAACTGCTCACGAAAACTGCGACCTGAAGACGGCCTTGATGTGTGCAAGCCGCGCCTCGAGCCGCTTTTCGATCTCCGTCTCACCAAGCTGGTGCGCAAGTTTGATCGCATCCTGAAAAGCATCTTTCGCATTCGCATACTCGCCGGTTGGATACCGGGAGTCATACATCGCGTCGTAATACTTCTCGCCGAGCTGCTCGAGAGCTTGGAGACGTTGGTGCGGATCGAGCGACATGCCTAGTGCAGGATCTGGCCCAAGAACTCCTTCGTGCGCTCATTCTTGGGATTGTTGAAGAATTCTTGCGGCGGCGCGATCTCGACGATCTCGCCGTGGTCCATAAAGGCCACGCGATTGGCGACTGTGCGTGCAAAGCCCATCTCGTGCGTCACACAGAGCATCGTCATGCCGGTTTCGGCGAGCTCGACCATGGTCTCGAGCACTTCCTTGATCATCTCGGGATCGAGCGCGGATGTCGGCTCGTCGAAAAGCATGATGCGCGGGCTCATGCACAGCGCCCGCGCGATCGCCACGCGCTGCTGCTGCCCGCCCGACAGCTGACCCGGATATTTGTTCGCCTGCTCCGGAATGTGCACGCGCTCCAAGAATTCCATGGCCGTGCGTTCGGCCTCGCCGCGCGGCACTCGCTTGACCCACATCGGCGCCAAGGTGCAGTTCTCCAAAACCGTCAGGTGCGGAAAGAGATTGAATTGCTGAAACACCATCCCGACGTCGCGGCGGATCGCCTCGACCTGTGCGATATCGTCGGTCAGCTCGACGCCTTGAACGATCACACGGCCCTTCTCGTGCGTCTCCAATCCGTTGATACAGCGGATCAGCGTCGACTTGCCCGAACCGGAGGGCCCGCAAATCACGAGCCGCTCGCCCTGCGCCACGGTCAGATCGATGCTCTTCAGGACTTGAAAGTCCTTGAACCACTTGCTGAGACCGACGATCTCGACGGCATGTTTTGCCTCTGGGGCGCTCATCGTCGTTCCCCCGCGTTCAGTACGCGCTCCATGTGCCGCGAATAGCGAGACATTGAAAAGCAAAATACCCAAAATACGGCCGCCGCGAAGAGATACCCGGTGAATGCCGTCGACGGCGACGCCCAATGCGAGTCCGAGGTACCCGATTGGATGATGCCAAGCAGATCGAAGAACCCGATGATCGACACCAATGTCGTGTCCTTGAAGATCCCAATGAACGTTGACACGATATTGGGAATCGCGAGCCTCAGAGCCTGCGGCAGAATGATGAGCGTGTTGCTTTGCCAGTAGCCGAGGCCGAGCGCAGTGGCCGCCTCCTGCTGACCTTTTGCCACCGCCTGCAATCCGCCACGCACGACCTCCGCCATATAGGCCGAATTGAATAGTGCCACCGCGATCAGCGCCCTTAGCAGCTTGTCGACAGTAACACCCTGCGGCGCGAACAAGGGCAGCATGTAGGAGGCCATGAACAGCACGGTCACGAGAGGCACGCCGCGCCAAAACTCGATGAAAATCACGGACGCAATGCGCACCACCGGTAGATCCGATCGGCGCCCCAGCGCCAGCAAAATGCCCAGCGGCAGCGACAGCAGGATGCCCGTCACCGCCACAACCATTGTCAAAAGCAAGCCGCCCCAGCGCGACGTAGGCACGACCCCGAGCCCCAGCCCTCCTGTCAGAAGACAGTAAGCGACGACCGGATAGATCGTGACCATTAGGACCGCAACCAGCATCTTCCGCGGCAAGCGCGGCAGCGTCAGCCATAAGATCCCGGCAACGAGTAGAGCGAACGTCAGGATAGGCCGCCATCTCTCGCCGTCGTCATAGAAACCATAAAGGATCAAACCGATGCGGTTGGTAATGAATGGCCAACAGGCGCCCGCGCCTTCGCCCAGACACGCCTCGCGGCTACCGCCGGTCCATACCGCATTCACGATCGCCCACTGCACCGTGGGAACAACGAGCCAATAGATGATAACGAGTGCGACGATGGTCAGCGCGCCGTTGAGCGGGCTCGAGAACAGGTTTTCTCGCAGCCACTCGAGGGGCCGGAAGCGTTCGACGGGTCGCGCTTCGGGGAACATCGCCATGGTTAGCGTTCCGTCAGCGCGATACGCGCATTATACCAGTTCATCAATGCGCTCGTGATCAGGCTCAACGACAGATAGACGCCCATTGTTATGGCGATGACTTCGACCTCGTGCCCCGACTGATTGAGCGTCGTGCCGGCGAAGATCGAAACGAGATCCGGATAGGCGATCGCAACCGCAAGCGACGAATTCTTGGTTAGATTCAGATATTGGCTCGTGAGCGGCGGCACGATCTGGCGCATTGCTTGCGGCACGACGACCAGCCGCAACATTTGCCCACGCGTCAGCCCGAGCGCCAGCGCGGCCTCGCGCTGCCCCCCGGCGACACCTGAGATGCCGGCACGGACGGCCTCGGCAATATAGGTCGCCGTGTAGGCCGAGAGCGCAACGACCAGCGCGATCAGTTCCGGAATGATGACTAGTCCGCCGACGAAATTGAAACCTTCGAGTTCCGGAAAGGAAAAACTCAGAGGAAAGCCGGTCAGTGCACCAACCAACAACGGCGGCAAAACGACAAGGGCACTCGCCGCGGGCAACGTGTTGAAGCGCTGCCCCGTCAACTCCCGCCGATCCCGCGCCCAACCGCGTAGCCAAAATGCGCCGACGACACCGACGAGGAATGCGGCCCCAACCCAAACGAACTCAGGCGCTGCTTCCGGACGTGGCACATACACGCCGCGATTGTTGATGAAGACGTCTGCGATCGGGTTGAAGCTCTCGCGCGGGCCCGGCAGGGCCCTGAGCACGGCGAAGTACCAAAAGAATATCTGCAACAACAGGGGCACATTGCGCAGCAGCTCGACATAGGAGACGCAAAGCTTGGCGACGAGCCAATTCGAAGACAGCTGTCCGATACCGATGGCAAAGCCGAGGATCGTCGCAAACACGATGCCGAGCACTGCCACCAACAACGTGTTCAGGAGGCCGACCAACAGCACGCGACCGTAGGTCGAGGTCTCAGAATACGGAACGAGATGCTGAATGATGTCGAAGCCGGCGGTGGTGTTGAGGAAGCTGAAGCCCGAAGCGCCTTGCTCGCTCATCACATGCCTGACAAGTCCCGCTAGCGCAAAAGCGATCGCAGCGAGCAGCACGGCTTGAACGATCAAGCCGCGCACGCGCCGAGAGCGCCACCACGGCGTCTTTGCGCTACCCGGAGACACTGCGGCGTCAGTCAAGCGGCCGCCTCAGCGTACCGGCGGTGCGTACTGCAGGCCGCCGTGTTTCCAAAGCGCGTTCAGCCCGCGCTGAATTTTCAGCGGCGAGCCCTGCCCCACGTTCCGCTCGAAGATCTCTCCGTAGTTGCCGACCTGCTTAATCGCGCGCACGGCCCAGTCGTTGCTCAGGCCCATCGACTGGCCGAAGGATCCCTCAACGCCGAGCAATCGCCTGATCTCCGGGTTCGGCGATTTCAGCATCTGGTCGACGTTCTTCGATGTCACACCGAGCTCTTCGGCGTTGATCAGCGCAAAGAGTGTCCAACGCACGATGTCGCCCCATTGCGGATCGCTCTGATTGACGGCCGGTCCAAGCGGCTCCTTGGAAATGATCTCCGGCAAAATGACGTGGTCGGCCGGGTTCTTGAGCGTGAGACGTTCCGCATAGAGTCCGGATTGATCCGTCGTTATCGCGTCGCAACGTCCGCTGTCGTAAGCGGCGACCACTTCAGGCTCCCGCTCGAACGCGATGACCGTGTATTTGAGTTTGTTGGATCGAAAATAGTCGGCCAGATTGAGTTCTGTCGTCGTACCGGTGTTGGTGCAGATATTGGCGCCATTGAGCTGCTTGGCGCTCTTGATGTTCAACTTCTTCGGCACCATGAAGCCTTGGCCGTCGTAATAGATGGTACCGGCAAACTCGAGCCCCAGCTGCACGTCGCGGCTCATCGTCCACGTCGTATTACGTGAGAGCACGTCGTACTCGCCGGACTGCAAGGCTGTGAATCGCACCTTGGCCGATGCTGGTGTGAAGCGAACCTTCTGCGCGTCGCCGAAGATTGCGGCGGCGAGCGCGCGGCAGAAGTCGACGTCGAGGCCCGTCCAACGGCCCTTTGCGTCCGGCGTCGAAAATCCTTGCAGGCCCTCGCTCACGCCACAGCGCAAATATCCGTTCTTGAGCACCTTCTGCAGCGTGGGCGAAGGCCCGGCGAATGCTGGCTGCGTCAGAATGGCAGCTAGAAAGGCCAAAGCGGCGACACGAATGCGCATGGAAGAACCCTTGTGTTCGGCGTGACTTGAGACTGAGGAAGGATTGCGGCCGCTCCCGTTGCAGGGCACTTTCTAACCGCCCGATGGGGCAAGATGAAGGAGGGCTTGGGCCCATGTCAAAGCCGGATGCGCCACGCCGCAAGCCAGAAACCGAGGTCGTTACCGCGGGACGCAACCCTTTGGCGCATCACGGCGCGGTCAATCCGCCCGTCTATCACGTTTCGACACTGCTCCACCCAACCATGGAATCACTGGAGAAGCGCTCGCAAACCTACTCATATGGCCGTCGCGGTTCTCCCACTTCGCAGGCGCTGTCCGACGCCATTAACCGCCTCGAAGGCGGTGCGGGTTGCGTGCTCGCGCCGTCGGGCTATGCGGCTGTGACGCTAGCCTTGATGAGCGTGCTTCACAGTGGAGACCACCTGTTGGTGACCGACAATGCCTACGGCCCAACGCGCGCGTTCTGCGACAAGATTCTGACGCGCTTTGGCGTTGAGACCACGTACTACGAACCTACGATCGGCGCAGGCGTTGCTGAATTGATGCGCAAGAACACGCGCGCGGTGTTCTGCGAAAGCCCCGGCTCACTGACGTTTGAGGTGCAGGACATCCCCGCCATTTCGCAGGCCGCACACAAAGGCGATGCCGTCGTCATCGCCGACAACACATGGGCGACACCGCTTCTATTCGACGCCTTCGCGCATGGTGTCGACATGACGCTTCACGCCGCGACGAAGTACATCGTCGGTCACTCCGACGCGATGCTCGGCGTCGTCACGGCCAACAATGCCACCTGGAAACAACTTCGAGACACGCATGGCAATCTCGGCATGCATGTCGGCCCCGATGACGTTTATCTCGGCCAGCGCGGCCTCAGAACGATGGCCATCCGGCTGAAGCAGCACGAAGAGACCGCTCTGGCGTTGGCTCACTGGTTGCAGCGCCGTGCCGAAGTTGCCCGCGTCCTCTATCCTGCCCTGCCCGACGATCCGGGCCACTCGCTTTGGCGGCGTGATTTCACGGGTGCCTCCGGCCTCTTCGGCGTCGAGCTCAAGCCGGTGTCGCACACCGCGCTCGCCTCAATGCTCGACCATTTGGAACTCTTCGGCATGGGCTGGTCGTGGGGTGGCTATGAAAGCCTCATGGTGCCAGCCCACCCCACGCGAACGGCGCGCCCGCTGAAGACGGAAGGACCGCTTCTGCGCATCCACGCCGGCCTCGAGGCCGTTGACGACCTCATCGCGGATCTCGACGCGGGATTTGCCAGGCTGAACAACGCATCATGACCGAACACCTCTCGATCGACGCCTTCGTCAAAGCAATCCGCTTCGACGCCCAAGGACTGGTCACGACGGTCGCACAAGACGCCGCCGACGGCCGCGTGCTCATGGTCGCGTGGATGAACGCCGACACGTTGCGTCAAACGCTCACGAGCGGCGACGTTACATACTGGTCGCGGTCGCGCGGCGAAGTCTGGCGCAAAGGAGCAACCTCGGGTCACACGCAAAGGCTCGTCGAAGCTTGGGTCGATTGCGACGGCGATACCGTCCTGCTGAAGGTGGATCAAACAGGTCCCGCATGTCACACGGGCGCCGCGACCTGCTTCTTCCGCAAGTTTCAATGAAATAGACCCGGCGAGTCGTCCGGACCGCCGCGATGGAGGTCGGGAAACGCCGCCAGCGCTATGCCGATCACAAAGCCTATCACAGCGCCGGTGATCGTCCCGGGTAGCCATTTGTCGGCCACCGAGCCGATCCATGCCGCCCCGACGACCGTCGGCGCGCATATCAAGAACAACATCAGTTTGCCGCTCCGGCGCGGACGCGAACGCCTAGCCATCGCTCTCACCAAACACATGCCGCAGATGTGAGTTCAGAAAGCGGCCAGTCGGATCGAGCTTGCGGCGCAGAGCTCGATAGTCGTCCCACTTCGGATAAAGCGCCTCGAACTCTCGAGCGCCGAGCGTATGCATCTTGCCCCAGTGCGGCCGCCCGCCATAGCGCTTGAAGATCGCTTCGGCGGTGTCGAACAGCGTCGTGAAATCCTGGCCGGCAAATTGATGCACGGAGATCGTCACCGCATCTCGCTTGTAGAACGGCGAGAGCCATATGTCGTCGGCTTTCACGAAGCGGAATTCGAGCGGGAAGCAGGTCGCGATCTTCTTGTTCCGCACCGCTTCGGCGATCTCTTGAATGCAATCGGCGCCGTTCGCCGCCGGCACCGCATATTCCATCTCGTTGAACTTCACATTGCGCGGGCTCGGGAATGCCTCATGGCTCCAGCGCACGCGGTCGGAGGTGCCCATTGCCGCCCGCGTGAACATGCGCTGAAGCGCCGGCGACAGCGACGGCAGGAACTTTGCGATCGTGCACCCGAGATTGAAAAGACGCTGATCGTTGGTCACGCGCTCGCCGCGCAGGCGCATGTGCTCGGAGGTTTTCGGCGCAGGCGCCTCATCGTCCGTCTCGTCAAGCGACTTGGCCACCACATCGTCCGCGTACGGAAACCAGAAGAATTCGAAGTGGCGATGCGCGTCGCGCAACTTCGCGAGCTCGTGCCAGCATACAGCAGCGGGCATCAGCCAATTCCGCTCACGCAGCTTGTAGATGCTGCGGGCGCTCATCGTGATCTCGCTCATCACGCCGAGCGACCCGAAGCTAACGCGCCCCGCGCTCCACACATCCGCATTCGCTTGGGCGGAGCACTCGAGCACCTCCCCGCTTGCGCTCACCAACCGAAAGGCGGTCACTTCGGACGACAGGCTGCCGAGTGTCGGCCCGGTTCCGTGCGTTCCCGTTCCGACGGCGCCGGCGATCGCTTGGCGATCGATGTCGCCTTGATTCTTTAGCGCTAGTCCCGCGTCGTAGAGAGGCCGACCCAGCGCATGAATTTTGGAACCGGCGCGCACGGTTGCCGTTTGCGCATTGGCGTCGGTCCGCACGACACCGGCGATCCCATCGAGCGAAAGCAGCGACCCGTTGCTCTCGACGATCGGCGTGAAGGAATGCCCCGTGCCGGCCACGCGCACGGGCGCAGGGCCGTCGCGGACTGCGGCAACGATCTCCGCTTCCGTTCCAGGATTGACACTTCTTTGCGGTGCAGCCCGAACGAAGCCGGACCAGTTCGTCCAAGCCGCCATTACGTCTTGAGCGGCCCCGAAAGAATTTTGAATGCCTCCGCGCGCCGTGTCCCCTCTGCGACCTGCTCCGGAGTCAATTTGCGCGCCAGCAGTTCCAACGGTGAAGGTGCATTGCGATCGATGCGCAGATGTTGGTTGTCGTATGGCACACCATCGAAGCCGTGATCGGCCGCAATCTTGTAGTATTTGTAGGCCTCGACGAGATCTTGATGTCCAGCTTCGCCGCTTTCGAGCATCGTGGCCAAATTATACGCGCCTTGCGCGTGGCCATAGTCCGCCGCGTGGCCATACCAGACTGCGGCCTGTCGCAGATCCTTGGTGACCCCCATGCCGAACTCGTACATCGATCCCAGATCGAACATCGAGCGTGGATCGCCAGCAGCGGCTGCCTGTAAGTGATATTTGCGCGCCTTGGCATAGTCGACCGGAACGACCCACGGCTTGCCGTCCATGTACTCGACAGCCAGCTCATGCGCAGCCAACGCATCGCCCGAATCCGCCGCCTTGGTCCAATAGGCGATCGCCAAGTCGTACCGGCCCTGCCGGTAGTATTCTCTTCCGGGATCGGTCTTGCGTACGGAAACAACTGGCAACTGACCGTTGGCGGCCGCGTCACGCTGTGCTTGGGTCGGCGGCGCCTCTTCGCTCGTCGTCGACGTAGCAGGCGGCATGGACCCTGGCGCGGTCCCGCGCTGCGCGCTCGTCATGTAGACGGCGGCGCCTGCGACCAACACCGCGACAGCCACGCCTGCCCATACGACCGGCCTGTTGCTCACCGCTGACATGTTTCCTCCTATCCAACTCAACTTCTTTTGACGCACTCTAGCGCATCGCGCCGTCCGAAGAGGAGCCTCGTTTCCACAATCGCCCTGCGGCGGAAGGCGCCAGATATTCCACTGGAACACCGCAAAGGCGTTCAATTGCACGAAATCGGCAATGTCGTTGAGTTATACGCGCCGCAAGCGCTAGTCTTCAAACATGCACAATCCGGGCACCTCCAATCAACAATTCGCGAAATACGATCAAGTACGCAAGGCGCACACCTATAGACTCGCCGAACACGAGGCGGATCGGTTCGACGACGCCTACCAGATCAGCACATTGGATATTGCCCCGTTCCTCCACGGCGACGCGATGGACAAGGCGAGGTTCGCCGAGGCTTTCGCAGCCGCGCTACGCGAAATCGGCTTCGCCGTTTTGGTCGGCCACGGTGTCGACACGCAGCTTTATGACGAGCTCAACGACCTCGTCGTCGACTTGTTCACGTCGACACCGCCGAGCGAGAAGATGCGTTTCCGCGCGAAGCGCTATGGTTCCGTCAGTCAGGGTTATTTTCCGCTCGAAGAGACCAGCGACATTCATCCCGACCTCGTTGAGGGTTGGGTATGGTGTCGACGCGCCTTCGACATGCCGCAGCAACGAGAGGCTCCCTTTCGCCCGGCCGACTACTGGCCGAGCGACAAATATGAGCCCCACTTCCGCCGTCTCGCCGTCGCCCACGAAGCGCTCTTCAAACCGATCATGCAAGCGATGTTCCAGGGCATCGGTTGCGATCCGCACGCCTATGACCGAAAACTCACGCGGACGAATTTCGGTTTGCGCTTGAACTATTATCCGCCGATGACCGGCGAGCAGGACCGCTCCGGCGCCGGACGCCTGCTCGGTCACGAGGACGTCGACCTGTTCACAATCCTGCCGGCACCGCGCGTAGACGGCTTGCAGGTCTGGAATCACAGAAGCAACAGGTGGGTGCGTCTACGCGCGCCGCAGGGTTCGATCATCATCAACACCGGCGACTACATGCAGCGGATCACCAACGATCTGCTACCGTCGACGACCCACCGCGTCGGCAAGCCGGTCGACGGCTCCCACTTGGCAAGTGCACGCGTCTCGTTTCCGATGGCGGTCTACGTCTGGGAAGATGAGATGCTCGAGGTGCTGCCTGGATTAGGCCAACCCAAATATCCACCGATCAAGGCGCTCACGTTCCACACGCGCAGCACAGCCAAATTCTACGGTGACGACTACGCCGTCGAGTGATGCGGACACACGTCCACAAACGCAAAGGCAACCCCGCCGAGACGGAGCGGAAACCGGCAGGCGAAACCTTGGCGCTTTGACAGCCTACAACTGCGCCAAGGTCCCCTTGTTGCCTGCCCTAGAAGTGGAAGTTCATCGCGACGCGAGCGACCTGTCCGTCGAGCGTGTTTTGGACAGTGCAGCGCCTAGTTGTTGCGCAGCTACCAGTCGGCGGTGTTTGGGAGACCGTTTCGCTGCCGAGATCAAAGTAAAGATACTCACCGCGAACCGACCAATGATCTTGCAGCATGACCTCCAGGCCGATTCCGCCGATCATTCCGGTTCGTGAGCCGCTCTTAGAAAACGTTTGCCCCGTCGCCGGAGATACGCCTCCAACACCATTGCAGCAATACTCGGTTCCTGGCGCATCAATGTGGCCGAAGGCCGGGCCCGCGGTCAGGTAGACGAGCGCGTTGTCCACGCTAAGGCCAGCTCTCGCCCGTATAGATGCCAACCACGATAATTCGAGCTTCTCACGGAGGAAGTCGCTGTCATCAGCGCCCAAAACGCCCTTACGTGAGAGGCTGCTCCAATCGAAGTCGCCTTCTACACCGAAGACGGCCGCGCCGCTTTGCCAATTGAAGCCGCCTTGACCGCCGGCCATGAAAAATCCTTTGCTGAATGAGTCAGTCGCGCAGAAATAACAGTCATCCGTGAATGCGCCGCTGCCGTACCCGACACCGGCATTCGCTCCGACATAAAAGCCGGACCAATTTCCTGCCGCGCTCGCAGGATTGGCCATGAGCAAAAACAACGCCACGAGCGGCGCCACATACTTGAGCATTGCAACCCTCTTGCCTTCTTGATCGTCGGCGCCCAATGCACCGCGATGCGCGCGAATCAATGCGCCAAGTGGATGCTAGAATTGTCAGCAAAGTACGCAATTGCAGTGTGGTTTCTGGGAAACCAACTGGCGTCATCGAATTACTGAGCTCGTTTTGCATTGACCATTGCCGAAGTTGGGCGCGCGATTCGTTGCCAACCGGAAATCTCAGCCAGACTTGCACGGCGTGATCAGGCGCGATCTCGATGGTTACGAGGCTTCGCGCAACGTGCGCGCTCTCCACTTGTGCCCGGTGTCTTGTGAGCGGGTCGCAACGCAATCTAGTTTTCTGGATGCGAACCGGGATGATCCTTCAATGTGCGGTTCCGCGTATCGCTAGGTTCGCCGTTCTCTGTGCCAACCCATCGGCACGGCCACATTTGTGCTCGTGGTTTGGCGACCCCGGGAGGAATCGAACCCCCAACCTGCAGCTTAGAAGGCTGTTGCTCTATCCGTTGAGCTACGGGGCCAAGCCTTAATGCGTCCACAGACCCTTGCGACTATACTTGAAATTGTCCGCATAGGCTCTGACGGAGCGCGCCGCTTCCTTCGGCTCGAACACCTGATACGGGATACGGTGGCGCTCGGCAAAGGCCACCGCTTCCTCTCGCGTCTCGAAGGTCAGCGTCACCTGCGTGTTCATGTCGCCCGAGCTGGTCCAACCCATCAATGGCTCGATCTTGCGCGCCTGCTCGGGCTCGAACTCGAGCAACCACTCCCGGGTCTTCGCTTGACCCGACTGCATGGCGCTTTTCGCAGGCTTATAGATGCGCGCGAGCATTCGCTGGACTCCAATTGGCGCAGAGCCCTACCCCGCCGGAGTGCCCAAAATCAAGCACCGCCCTCTAGAGGTGCTCCTTCAGCCAATCAACCTGCCCTTTTACGAACTGACCGTGCCAGGGCTCGACCGCATAGGGGTCGAAATGGCCGCATTCGTAGATTTCCAGGCGCTTTGGCTCTCCCGCCTGCGCGAAGGCTTCCTTCGTCAATTCGATGGGGATGAGGCTGTCGCCAGTCGCCGCCTGGATCAGCAAGGGTTTGGGCGAGACCAGGTGAATGACGCTGTCGGGCACATATTCAGCGCAGCGCGCGATTGATTCGAGCGAAATGTGATTCAGCCACTGCGGCGCAATGCTCTTTCCCGTCTGCGTGAACCACTCATAGGCGTCGGCTCTGGGCAAGAACGACGTTTCGCCCGTCGGCGCCACGACCGGAATAGCTGCGCCCTCCCCTCCAGCGTTGCGGCGCGAGTAATCCTCCACAAGCAATTTCAGCAAATTCGCAAACCCCTCGTCGCCAATCAGCGCGATCAGCGAGCGCGGGATATTGATCGCAGGAACTTGCGCCACGACCACGCGCACGCGCGGGTCCAATGCGCCGACGAATATGGCGTGCGCGCCGGAGAACGACGTGCCCCACAGCGCGAGACGGCTCGCGTTCACCTCCGGACGCTCGCTCATCCAACCGAGCGCGGCGCGAATGTCGTCTTGCTGTAAGCGCGGATTGATGCGTCCGCGCGGCGTGCCGTCGCTTGAACCGAGATGGCGGAAGTCGAACGCAAGTACTGCAAAGCCCTCGGCTGCGAAGCGTGCTGCATATCGGTCGAGGTATTGCTCTTTTACCGCCGTGATGCCGTGCGACATGACAATCGCAGGCGCCGCCCCTGAGACGCGTTGGGCTGGGTAGAACCATCCACGACACGTCGTACCGGAGCTTTCAAACGAAACGTCGGCTTTCATCGCGCCCCCGATTACACAACACGCAACCAACACTTGACTTGATCTAAGAGTGATGAATCAAGAGTGTGGTCAGGAATAAGCCTAATCGAACGCATTTTCCCTGTGACTTTCCGCACGGGGCACTTCCGGCGAAAACCGTTTGCCGCGAAACTGTGCAAACGATTCTAATTTTCATCGATATCGATGACCGTTCAAACGATCGTCTATTTCGCCACCAACCGACGCCCGACCGCTGCCGGTTACAGTGACAAGATTGTCAAAAACGATCCCTTGCAGATGACCTTCGCCGTCGCGACGGTGACGGGCATCGATCTCAATTTGAAGAACAGCGGCGAGATCACAGCAATCGCCGACAAGTCGCCAATGGGTTTCTCCCAGCCGGTCGCAGACGCGATCGTCGGAGGCGGCAAGAATCTCCTCATCTTCGTCCACGGCTTTGCAAACGCCTTCAAAGACGCCATCAAGCGAGCAGCCTTCAACCGCGAATGGTTCGCAGCTTCCGGCGACCCGCATGCGGACACCACCGTTGTCGCCTTCACTTGGCCGTCAAAGGGCGAGGTATTCGCGGCGCCGCCGCACATCCCGACCGCCGACTATCAGGCGGATCAAGCGCGCGCAGGCCAATCGGGCCTTCACCTCGCCTACTTCTTCAAGCAGGTCGAAGGTCTCGCGAACAGATTCCGCCAAGCCAAGCCCGGCGGCCGCGTTTTCCTCCTTTGCCACAGCATGGGCAACTACGCGCTTCAAGCAGGTGTTCAGGCCCTGTTCGGAATGGGTGGCGTCACCGCGCCCATTTTCGACGAGGTGATCCTGGCTGCGGCAGACGAACGCTGGGATACGCTCTTGACGCCAAATGGCGGCCGCCTGAGCAATCTGCCGAGGCTCACCAAACGCATCACCGCCTACTACAGCGAGCGCGATGTCGCCATGATCTTGGCGCTCGCCATGAACTTCATCCAGCGCCTAGGCTTCGACGGGCCCAAGGACAAGACTGACACCGGCGAATATCCGAAGGCCGAATTCCGCTTTGTCGAAGTAACAAAGGTCGAAGATTACGATCGCTTCAATCCGCCGGATGCGTCCCATCAGTACTATCGACGGTCAAAGACCGTGCGCGCCGACATCGTCTCGGTTTTTGCAAACACCACCCAAGTCCCCGGCGGCATCATCAAACTAAAGTAGCACCGGCCTCCCGGAGCTGCCGTGAGCCCCGCTCCATCTTGCATGATCTCGCTGGCCGCGCGACGCTGTATCCGCGATGCCTTATTCTCAGACGATCGGCAACACGCGGCACGTCTTCGACGACTTGAAGACTTTGCTGGCGCGCGCGTCACCCGCGCGATCCGGCGACAAACTGGCAGGCCTCGCCGCCCGCTCCGCCGAGGAACGCGTCGCCGCCCGCATGACGCTTGCCGATCTCCCGCTCGCCACATTTCTGGATCATCCGCTCGTTCCATACGAAGAAGACGAGGTCACGCGGCTTATTCAGGACACGCATGACAAACACGCGTTCGAGCTCGTCAAGTCGCTGACCGTCGGCGCGTTTCGTGACTGGCTGCTCTCTGATACGACGACAACCGAAGTCCTCGCCGCACTTGCACGAGGTCTGACGCCCGAAATGGCAGCTGGCGTCAGCAAGCTGATGCGCAACCAGGACTTAATCGCCGTCGCCCGCAAGATCTCGGTTGTCACGCGCTTCAACAACACGATCGGTCTTCCGGGCAGGCTGTCGGCGCGTCTCCAGCCCAACCATCCGACCGACGATCCGAAGGGCATTGCGGCGTCGATCGTCGACGGCTTGCTCTACGGGAGCGGCGATGCCGTCATCGGCATCAATCCCGCGACCGACAATGTCGCAGTCACGACCAATCTGCTTAGGATGATCGACGAAATCCGCAACCGCTGGAAGATTCCGACGCAATCCTGCGTGCTTGCCCATGTAACCACGACGCTGCGGGCGATCGACGAAGGTGCGCCGGTCGACCTCGTCTTCCAGTCGATCGCCGGCAGCGAAGCCGCCAACAGGAGCTTCGGTATCGACCTAGCGATTTTGAAAGAGGCGCGAGAAGCCGCTCTCGCGCTCAAACGCGGGGCGGTCGGTAACAATGTGATGTATTTTGAAACCGGCCAAGGCGCCGCCCTGTCGGCGAACGCCCATCATGGAGTAGACCAACAAACCATGGAGGCACGCGCCTACGGCGTCGCGCGGCACTTCCAGCCGCTACTCGTGAACTCGGTCGTCGGATTCATCGGCCCTGAATATCTGTTCGACGGCAAGCAGATCACCCGCGCCGGTCTCGAAGATCACTTCTGCGGCAAGCTTCTCGGTCTGCCGATGGGCGTCGACATCTGCTACACCAATCACGCCGACGCCGACCAAGACGACATGGACGATTTGCTCACGCTTCTAGCGGTTGCCGGTTGCACCTACATCATGGGCGTGCCCGGCGCCGACGACGTGATGCTCTCCTACCAAAGCACCTCGTTCCACGATGCGCTCTACGTTCGGAGCGCGCTGAACCTGCGTCCGGCGCCGGAATTCGAAGCCTGGCTTCAGCGCATGGGCATCATGGACGAGAGCGGCCGCGTACGGCCGCGCCTGCAGGGCGGCGAAGCTCAGCGACTATTGAACTATGCGAGGCAGAAGTGACCGATCATGACGATTGGTATGCGCTTAGCGCGTTCACGCCAGCCCGTCTTGCGCTGGGTCGCGCGGGCAACGCCTTGCCGACGAGCCGCGTCCTTGAATTCGAACTTGCGCACGCAAGGGCACGCGATGCAGTCCTTCGACCATTCGACTCGAAAGCACTCGCCACGCAGCTCGACAGACCCGGCACGATCTTGCTCCGGACCCAAGCGACCGACCGCCAAATCTACCTGATGAACCCGGACACTGGCCGAACATTGGACGACACTTCGCGCGCGCAACTCGAACGCGGTGCTTATGACGCCGCTCTGGTCATTGCCGACGGCCTGTCGTCGACCGCAGTCGATGAGCATGGCGCAGCCCTTGCACGCGCCGTTCTCAACGCGATGCCGGAGCTCGAGTGGGCACCCGTCACCGTCGTTCGCGGCGGACGCGTGGCTGTCGGCGACGACGTTGCGAGCGCACTAGGCGCCGACCTCGCGATCGTTCTGATCGGCGAACGGCCCGGCCTCTCGGCGGCCGATTCTATCGGCATCTATCTGACCTACGCACCCCGCCCGGGCGTAACGAAGGATGCTGACCGCAACTGCATCTCGAACGTTCGTCCAGGCGGCCTGCCGTTGGATGCCGCTGCCACGCGCTTGGCATGGCTCGCACGCCAAGCGCGACACCTGCGCCTCACCGGCGTGGGCCTTAAAGAGGACGCTCCCGAGATTCCAGACATCGCGACCGACTCTTCAAACCTTTCGACAAGGTCCATCACCGAATGAGCACATTGGAACGCGCCATCGAAATCGCGGTATCGGCGCACAAGGGACAGAAAGACAAGGCAGGACGGCCATATGTCCTTCATCCCCTGCGCGTCATGTTTAGCCTAGAGTCGGACGATGAACGCATCGTCGGCGTTCTTCATGACGTCGTCGAGGACAGCCCAGATTGGACATTTGAGCGCTTGGCTGCCGAGGGCTTTCCGCCTCGTATCATCGATGCGCTTCGCTTGGTCACGAAGTCGCCCGCCGACGAAGCCGCCATCGGCGGCACGCGCGATCCCGAAGAAAAGTATCTAGCCTACGAAGCGTTCGTTCTGCGCGCCGCCCAAAACCCGATCGGCCGCCGCGTGAAACTCGCTGATCTCACGGACAACGCCGACCTTTCTCGCATTTCCATGCCGACCGCAGCAGATCGGGCGCGCCTGGAGCGCTATCGCCGGGCGATCGCCAAGCTCAAAAGTGTCTGATCATCGCACCTAACGCGGGCGCCACCGCGCGCCGCCCGTGCCGGCGCTCAGTGACCGCGCCTCCGTTCGGACGCCAATCCCGGCTCTGGATAGAAGGTTGCGTCGCTTCGAAACAGTTCGTCGCTGCCCTGTTCCAGGAACAGATGGAAGTTTCGATGACGCAAATAGTAGCCGGGATAGTTCACCGACTCGAAAGAGGCGAGAGACCCGTCCGCCAGCCCGGGGCGCACATAGAAACTGGCGTCCTGACGGAACAGATCGTCACCGGAGAACTGATCGAGCCGCACCGGTTCGGTTGTCGAGAACACGCCCACGACGTCGCCGAAGTTGACAACGGAGTCCGCTTGCGCGGGCGCCCACGCCGAAGCGATCAGCGTTAGCGCGAGCAGCGCCACCAGTCTCATTTGCATCGTTTCATCCCCGAATACTCGACCGTAGGTTATCGAGTACCGCGGACGATACTGTCCTCGAATTACAACAGTTCAGGGCTTTCGTTGCGAAGGCGGCAACGCGATGCGCGCGGCTAATTGCGTCAGCCGAAACCTGCGTTACCGGAGAGGTGCGGTTGAAGATGTTGGTCGGGGCGGCGTGATTTGAACACGCGACCCTCTGCTCCCAAAGCAGATGCGCTACCAGACTGCGCTACGCCCCGATGCCAGCGATATGTCGAACCGGACTCGCCCAAGGGAGGCCGGTCGTGGGGCGGCTTGAATAGTGATTTCGCGCGCGCACCGCAAGCCGCAGCCGTTCAACGGCTCCGCGACCGCCTGTTTCCGCCCGTCATCAGCTTAAAGACGCCCTCGGCCGTAAACACGATCTTGCCGCCGACCGTGAGCTCGCCGCGCGCAAAGGCAAGGCTTCGGGTCGCCCGCGTGACCACGGCGCGTCCCTCGACCCAGTCGCCCTGTCGCACCATGCCGACGAAATCGCTGTTCATGCGCAACGTGACGGAGCGCGACTTCGTCGCCTCCCACACCGCACCGCCCAGCACACCATCGGCAAACGCCATCAACCAACCGCCATGCACGATCCCGAAGCCGTTGCAGTGACGTTGCACAGCCCGAAACGCCCGCACCTTCGGATCATCGGGCTTGTGGTAGACGGGACCGTTGTGCGTGGTGAAAGGACCGCGCGACGTGCTTTCGATGAAGCCTGGCGCCGGTGTCTGAGAATCCGCTGTCATTTCGTAAACCGCTCGAGAAACCGATCGTACACCGTCACAGGTCCCCAGAACGGAGGAACGCTCGCACTCTCAGGTCCGACGACCGCCGCGCGTTCATCAGGCAGCAGCGTTACATCCGTTACGAACCGGGGAGCGCCAGTGAACGACCCGAGCCATGTGCCGTCAGCCGCGATCTTGTGCAGCCGCCCAGCGCCGTACTCGGCGACGATCGCATTGCCATCGCCGTCGATCTCAATGCCGTCCGGCCCGGCAAGAGGATAAGCGGCTTCAATGCCATTCGCCGCGAAGCTGAAGAAGACGCTCGGTTTGCCGAGCACGCCGGCGCTTTCTATCGGATAGGTCAAAATCTCGCGCGCGAGATGTGCGCAGACCAGAAGCCGCTTGCGCGCACTGTCGACGGCAATACCGTTGGCGTACCGAATACCTTCCGCGATACGCGAGACCTTGCCGCTCGCAGCGAGATAGAGGACAGCGCCTTCGGCCGGCGCTTTGATATCAAACGTGCCGGAAGAGGTGAAATAGACGCCGCCGTCGCTGTCCGCCGCCGCGCCGTTCGGATAGACGAACGTTTTCCCCTCATCATCGCGGTCGATGACGCCGATCGTCTCTCCCTCATGTGAAATGCGCACGAGCTTGTTCGCGAGATGGCAAAGCACAACGAAACCGCCGCCATAGGGCGCGATGTTGACGGGCCCGCAGTCGCTCGCCGACCAAAGCGTCTGCGTCGTCGTGAGATCGGAGATGCGCACCACGTTGCGCCGCATCTCCTCGAAGTAAAGATGCTCGCCATCCCACAGCGCTCCCTCCGGATATTGAGCAACCGCAAGATGTAAATCGGCGGCCTGGGCGAACTGAGAGGCGGCAACGAACAGCATGAGAAGAAGAGTCGCTCGCACTCTTATTCTCCCTTGCGCCGCAGCAGGAACAGCGACACGGCGCATACGCCGAGCACGCTGGCGAACAAATAAGTGATAGCGCGCGAGCCGATTTCCGGAATGAGGGCGAAGGTCGTGCCGAGCACGCCGAGCACATTGCCGAAAGTCGAAACGCCGTAGACGAGCCCAGCCACGCGGCCGACTTCGCCCGTCGAGTGCACCAAGAGACGAACGGCCACCGGCGAAAACGTACCCAACAGCGTCAGAGGCACGAGACACAGGGTCATGGAGGCGATAAGGACGGCTCCCGGCCCGTCGCCCATATTGGTCAGGATCGACAACATCACCTGATCGGCGAACGGCGGAATTACGGCGAGATAAGCGGCTGCCAATCCGACGGCGAGCGCCACCACGGTCGACGAGGGATAGCGATCCACGATTGCCCCGCCGGCCAGATAACCGACTGTCAGCGCAACGAGCACCGTCGAAATGAGGCCCGCCCAGGTGCCGATGCCGCCACCGAAATAGGGAAAGAGATATCGGCTGCCCAACATCTCGAAACCCATCAGAACCGCGCCAACGAGGAAGGCGTTGGCGTAGATCAGCAATGCGGACGCTGTCGGCCTCACTATTTGCTGGGCCACTTGCGGTTATGATTTTCGATCGCCTTGAGCGTCTCGACCGGCGCAAAGTCGTCGGTCAGCACTTTGGCGTCGGCGCTGATCGTGCCGACCTCGTCGTTGGGTTCGCGCCGGGACGATAGAAGTTGTGTGAGGTCGTAGCGGAGTTTGAATTCCGCTTGCCGTGAGGCTGCGGCCGCGGCGAGCGCCGCGTCCGTCCGCTTGGGTCCATCGTAGGCAACCGTCACGACGTTGCCCTTGGCAAGATAGAACTCCACGTTGTTGAAGACCGCGCCGATGGTCTTGGCGGCTGCATCGAACAGCATCGTGTTGGGCTCGACGTTCTGCACGACCACGCCGCTCTCGTTCAGATGCGCCTTGACGCTTTCGTAGAACTCCTTCGTCAAGAGATGAAACGGCACGAACGGTCCGCGATAGGCATCGATCAAAATGAGGTCGTAGTGCTCAGTGTTTTCCCGCAGGAACAAGCGGCCGTCGCGCGTCACCACGTTGAAATTCGGCTCGTCCTTGATGCCGAAATAGGTCTTGGCGACCTTGGCCACCTCAGGATCGAGTTCGACGGTTGTGACCGGAACGTTGGGTAGATAGCGGTGCAGATACCACGCCGTCGTACCGCCGCCGGATCCTATCTCAAGGATCGATCCCACCGTCTTGGGATAGATCAGCCCCGCAGTCATGTACCGGGTGTAGTACACCGGCAGTTCGCGATCGTCCTTGGTATTGTGCGTGCTCTCCGTGTAGAGCCGATCGTTGTATCCGAACGTCAGCGTCACATACGGCGGGTTCGAATAGACGTAGATGTTGTTGTAGAGCGACTCCCTTTGAACCAGCAGCGTGCGCTCGCCACCCTGCGCGGCTGCAGCGGTAAGGCCGACGGCGGCCAACGCCCAAATCAAACGTGACAAGAACCGCATGGACGTCACCTCGCCGCCAGGCGTTGCCAGCGAACTTTGCTAGTCGGTTGGCACTGTCGCGAACCACGAACCGACATCGGAGCCTAGATGCCAAGTCCCGAACATGAAGCCTGAATCGCCATCCTCCACAAGCGTCCCGCGATAGGTGACCGAATGGTTCTGCCCACCGGATCCATCGTAGGTCTTCGTAAAGGTGACGTAATGCCCATTGATCGAACCGACGACCCGGGCCCGCAACACGCCGTCCGGCGAGCGACTGCCGAAGGTCTGCGTCTCCTCGACATAGCCGGTAAGGATCTTGCCGTTCTTCGTGACGGACATGTTGAAGAACACCGCGTCGCGACCGTCCTCATACCCGTACGCACCGACCCAATCCGAAGCAAGACCGCGCGCTTGCGCCGGCAATGCAAGAGCCAGCATGACCACTACCGTGGCCAAACCGGTGGCTACCCTTCCAAACAACGCCTGCGGCGACATCGAATCCTCCCCGGAAAAAGCTTGTTCGTACGTTGATGCCCCTCAGGAACAGCACAGGTCAAGCGCCGGAAGCTTACCGGGCGCCGGTTGGGGCCGGATCGTCGTAGCTGACCATCAAGGCCAGCATGCCGAATTGGGCCACCCAATGGGACAGGGTGCCGTAGTCGCCGTCCCAAATCTTCGGCCGTTCATAGGTCGACTTGAAGTGATCGAGGTAGGCCCGCAGAAACCGACCCTCTCCGGTCGCGCGATAGAGGTGCCAAAGACCCCACGCACGGCTGAAGTTAAGGCCGGCTTGGTGGACGCTCTCTGCCGAAATGATCGGTTTGATCGGCAGACTGTCGGGCAAGAAGCCGTTGACCCACGCCTTGAAATCGTCCCGGGGCAAAACCTTGGAGACAAGCCAAGCCCAATTCGTGCACACCGCCAAGAATTCACGGGTCGCCACCTCGACCGCCTGGAGCGGGCACGCTCCCGGCCGCAGGTAATTCGCGCGGACCTTGTCGCGAACGAACGCCATGATCTTTGCGTCGCCGCTCGCAATGCCGAAATCGTAGAGGTTGATCAGCGCCCAAGTCGCGCTGGCATACGCCGTCGACAGCGGGTCGGGCTCCTCTTGCGTGTAATAGGCCATGATGCTGTGCGCGGCCTCTTGCGCGAGTGGTGCGAGCCGATGATCGCCGAACACACGCTCGTAATCGATTGCCAGCCGCAGTAGCCAGGCGCGTCCGTACGGCATCTCGAACTTCGGCCGCGAACGAAGGTCGCTGAGTTCGCGCGCGAGCTTTTCAGGCGTGAGGTTGTGGTGGATGAGCGCGTCGAAGCGCCGATCGCCCGTTGCGCCCTCATATGCGGTAAGCGCCCAAAGACCATGAACCGACGAATGCCAATCGATGCAGCCGTCGAAAGCGGGATGGTCCGTATCGCTACGGCCGACACAAACCGCGATGGGCTTCGTCAGCGCCGTTGCAAACGACGCCCGATCATCCAAAAAGCGCGCAAGCTCGGCGGAAAGATCTTTCGTCACAGCTGGAGCACTTGTTGCACCTGCGAAGCTCACGAGTAGGCAAGCCAGTAGGACGTCTCTCATCCTGCACACCGAACCCTTGATGTGCCGGAGAAAGAGCACAAACCATGAGCCGCGATCTAGAGCGCGGATGTCCAAAAGAAAACCGCCGCAGCTGAGCTGCGGCGGTTTTACACCCCACGATCCACCTTATTCTTCTCAGACGGGTCCGAAGAGCTCGTCAGGACGATGTTCGACCGACATCGGCAGATCTGGTGCAAGATGAATTTCGGTTGCGGTCAGGCCCTTGGGCCCCTTCGCCACGCGGACCAGCACGCGCTGGCCTTGACGCAGCTCACGAATTCCGAACCGGCGCATCACATCCATGTGGCAGAAGATGTCCTCCGAACCACCGTCCGTGACGAAGCCGTAGCCCTTTGGCCGCGAGAACCACTTGCACACGGCAAGGTGCGCCGGACCGACCGGCTCATCGATCAGAATCTCGCGTGACCGCTGCGCGCGCCTGGCCCCGTTGCCGTTGCCGTTTGATCGATTGTCGTGATGTGCCCGGACGACGGGCGTGCCCGCATTGTTGTCGAGGCTGACGAGCCGCTTGGCCTGAAGGCCCTTGATCTTGCGAACGACGTCGCACTCGACCGCGGCGCCTTCGAGAACTTGCTCTGCACCGTAATCGTGGATCACCGTGCGATGAATTAGAATGTCCCCGTCCAACGCATCGCTGACGATAAATCCAAACCCTTTTTCTTGACTAAACCACTTGACGCGGCCCCTAACGCGTATCGCACCTTCCACCGCCTCAGGTGCATCAACTACTGGCGTGTCCACTGGCGTTCGCGCTCCATCTTCAAAGTCAAAATGCAATCTCCGCACCATTGTTGTGGTTGTGGTGCAACGTGGGCACACGATACATAAATTCTTCACATCTAGGAAGGTGCAATCGCCGACTCACTCGGATTTTCCTTGTGGATCGCAATAGAAGAAATTTCGCATCCACGGAATTTCTTAACGTGCTTTGCTGCTGCAGCAATGACAACGAGTAGCGTGGCCGACCGCTTCCGCCGGGAAATGTCGTAGCAAGGAGCATCAACATGGATATGAGCGGCGAGGTTCGCATCCCAGCCCCTCAACAGCGCGTATGGGAGGCGCTCAACGATCCCGAGACATTGCGTCAGGCAATTCCAGGTTGCGAGGAACTCACGAAGATTTCGGACACCGAGCTTGAAGCAGCGGCGCGCGCCAAGATCGGTCCCGTCAGTGCTCGCTTCAAGGGCAAGGTCACTCTCTCCGACCTCGAACCGCCAAACGGATACACATTGTCCGGCGAAGGGACCGGCGGCGCTGCCGGCTTCGCCAAGGGGCAAGCTCAGGTCACGTTGCGACCCGACGGCGATGGCACTGTCCTGCACTACACCGTGAAAGCAACGGTCGGCGGCAAGCTAGCTCAGATCGGCCAGCGGCTGATCGACGGCGCTGCAAAAAAGATGGCCGACGACTTCTTTGAGAAGTTCAGTTCGCTGGCAGCGGGTCCAGCCGCGCCCGGCCCGCAAGCGGCGATGCCAGCCCACGCAAACGACGATGAGCATCATCACCCGAACGCCTTCAACCTACCGCTTTGGGTTCCGATCGCCGCAATCGCCGCCGGATTCCTTCTCTTGGCGATTGTGCTGATGCGTTGACGGCAAGGGCAGCGCCGTGAAAACCTAGGGCCAACGCTCGCGCGCGATCTAAGCCGGTTGCGCCCCCGTACACCATTCCCTCGCTCGCATATTAGGAGGCATCTCATGCCCGGCGTGTCCATGACCGTGAACGGCAAAGCCGTCAGCGGCGAAGTCGAAGCGCGTACCTTGCTTGTCCATTTCCTGCGTGAAAACCTGCGCCTGACCGGGACACATGTGGGCTGCGACACCAGCCAATGCGGCGCCTGTGTAGTGCACGTCAATGGCAAGGCGGTGAAGTCCTGCACGATGCTTGCGCTTCAGGCCGATGGAGCGCAGGTCACGACCATCGAAGGCCTCGCAAAGAACGGTGAGCTGCACCCGGTCCAAGCAGCCTTTAAGGAACACCACGGTCTGCAATGCGGCTTCTGCACGCCCGGCATGATCATGACCGCTGTCGATATGATCCGGCGCCTTCCCGATCTCGACGAAACGACGATCCGCCAGCAGCTCGAGGGTAACCTCTGCCGCTGCACCGGTTATCAGAACATCGTCAAGGCCATCCATGCGGCGTCCCTCGAGATGAAGGGCGCGCGCGCATGACCGCCCCGATCGTCGGCGCCGCAATACGCCGCAAAGAGGACTTTCGCTTCGTCACGGGCAATGGCCATTACACCGACGACATCAACCGCCCAGGCCAAGCCTATGCTTATTTCCTCCGCAGCCCCCACGCCCACGCCAAGATCAAGAGCCTCAACGTCGAAGCCGCGCGTTCCGCGAAAGGCGTCGTCGGTGTCCTGACGGGCAAGGACCTCGCCGCCGACAAGATCGGCGGCCTGATCTGCGGGTGGACGATTCACTCCAAGGACGGCTCGCCGATGAAGGCGGGCGCTCACCCTGCCCTCGCCGTCGACACGGTTCGTTATGTCGGCGATCACATCGCCGTCGTCATTGCGGACTCGCCAGCGCTCGCCCGCGACGCCGCCGAGAAGATCGAGGTCGATTACGATCTCCTCCCGGCCGTTACGACGCCCGATAAGGCGCAAGGCTCGGACGCGCCGCAGCTCCACGCCGAGGCGCCGCGAAACACCGTCTATCAATGGGAACTCGGCAACAAGAAGGAGACGGATGCGGCGTTCAAGTCGCCGGCGCACGTCGTCAAGCTGAAGCTGACCAACAATCGGCTGATCCCGAACGCGATGGAGCCGCGCGCGGCGATCGGCGAGTATGATCAGGGCACCGGCGCGTACACATTATATGTGACGAGCCAGAACCCGCACGTCGCCCGCCTCGTGATGTCCGCTTTCATCGGCATCGCGCCAGAGCACAAGCTTCGCGTCGTGGCGCCCGATGTGGGCGGCGGCTTCGGCTCGAAGATCTTCATCTATGCGGAAGAAGTCGTTTGCACGTGGGCCTCGAAGAAGGTCGGCCGCCCGGTGAAGTGGACCGCCGAGCGCTCGGAGTCGTTCCTCTCTGACGCACACGGCCGCGATCACGTCACTGAGGCGGAAATGGCGCTCGATGCGCAGGGCAAGATGCTCGGCTTCCGCATCAAGACGATCGCGAACATGGGCGCCTATCTCTCAACCTTCGCCTCGTCCGTGCCGACGTATCTCTACGGCACGTTACTTTCCGGCCAATACGCTCTGCCCGCGGTCTATGTCGAGGTTGATGCCGTCTATACGAACACCGCGCCGGTCGATGCCTATCGCGGCGCCGGCCGCCCGGAGGCCACCTACCTCGTCGAACGCATCGTCGAAGAGGCCGCGCGCCAACTGAAGATGGACCCGGCCGAGTTGCGGCGAAAAAACTTCGTTCGCACCTTTCCGCACCAGACGCCGGTGATCATGAATTACGACGCCGGCGACTATGAGGCATCGCTCGACGAAGCGCTGAAGCTAATTGACTATAAGGGCTTCCCCGCCCGCAAGGTTGAGGCGCAGAAGCGCGGCAAGCTTCGTGGCCTAGGCTTCTCGACTTACATCGAAGCTTGCGGGCTCGCGCCGTCGGCAGCCGTTGGGTCGCTCGGCGCCGGCGTCGGCTTATGGGAATCGGCAGAAGTTCGCGTGACGCCGACCGGCCAGGTCGAAGTCTTCACAGGCGCGCACAGCCACGGCCAAGGTCACGAAACGACCTTCGCCCAGCTCGTCGCTGGTCGCTTCGGCATCCCGCTGGAGAATGTCGAGATCATCCACGGCGACACCAACTCGGTGCAATTCGGCATGGGCACCTACGGCTCACGCACGGCCGTCGGTATGACCGCGCTCGTCAAGGCGCTGGAGAAGGTGGAAGCCAAGGCCAAGCGCATCGCCGCGCACGTGCTCGAAGCCTCCGCCGCCGACATTGTTCTCGAGAACGGCGAATTCAAAGTTGCCGGCACCGATCGCAAGCTCGCCTTCCACGAGCTCGCACTCAATGCCTATACCGGCCACAAATTCCCAACCCACGAAATCGAACCTGGACTGAAGGAGAGCGCGTTCTGGGATCCGCTCAACTTCACCTTCCCCGCCGGTTGCCACATCTGCGAGGTCGAGATCGATCCGGAAACCGGCGTGACGAAGATCGTGGCTTTCGTTGCCGTCGACGACTTCGGCAAAGTGATCAACCCGATGATCGTCGAAGGCCAAGTCCACGGCGGCGTCGCGCAAGGCATCGGCCAGGCCATGCTGGAGCACGGCGTGTATGATCCGGAGTCGGGCCAACTCCTAACCGGCTCGTACATGGACTACACCATGCCGCGCGCCGACGACTTGCCGAGCTACAAGGTCGGCCTCACAGAAACGCCGTGCCCCTCGAACCCGCTCGGCATGAAAGGGTGCGGAGAGGCGGGCGCGATCGCCTCGCCCCCCGCCGTCATCAACGCCGTCACCGACGCGATCGGCATCAAGGAATTCGAGATGCCGGCAACGCCGGAGCGCGTCTGGCGCGCTATCAATTCAACGAAACACAAATCGGCCGCCGAATAGGAGCCCACGATGTATCAATTCAACTACCTCCGCCCGAAGTCGCTCGATGAAGCGAAGAAGCTCTATGAGAACAACGGCGACGCCAAATTCCTCGCCGGTGGCCAAACGCTGATCCCGACGCTGAAGCAGCGTCTCGCCCAGCCGACGGCGCTCATCGATATCGGCGGGATCGCGGGCCTTGCCGGCATCAAAGTCGCCGGCGGCGCTATCGTCATTGGCGCAGGCACAAGGCACAACGACGTCGCGATCTCGGCTGACGTGAAAAAGTCGATCCCAGCGCTCGCCCACCTTGCGAGCCACATCGGCGACCCCGCCGTTCGCCACATGGGAACGCTCGGCGGCTCCATCGCCAACAACGATCCGGCGGCCGACTACCCTTCGGCCGTTCTAGCTCTCGGCGCCGACATTAAGACGACGTCGCGCACGATCAAAGCCGACGACTTCTTCACCGGCATGTTCGAGACGGCGCTCGACGAAGGCGAGATCGTCACCGAGGTGAGCTTCCCGATCCCTGAGAAGGCAGCCTACATGAAGTTTCCGAACCCAGCGTCTCGCTATGCCATGGTCGGCGTCTTCGTCGCCAAGACCAAAGGCGGCGTGCGCGTCGCGGTTACGGGAGCAGCTTCCTGCGTCTATCGCGAAAGTGCGATGGAAGCCGCGCTTGCGAAAGCCTTCACGCCCGACGCCGTCGCCAATATCAAGGTCTCACCCGGCAACCTCAACAGCGATCTGCATGGCTCAGCTGAGTACCGAGCGCACCTCGTGACCGTGATGGCCAAGCGAGCTGTCGCCGCGGCGACCTGAAACCGGTCTACTAGTCCACCACTTCGAGAGGCACCTGGACCTTCCGGCCGAGCTGCGTCTCACGCACAGTAATGTAGGCGGCCGCTGAGAAGATCACGGCGCCGCCCAAAAGCGTGATGGGATCGGGCGCCTCAGTGAAGAAGACCCAGCCGAAGAGAGTTGCCCAGATGAGCTTGGTCGATTCGAGCGGCAAAATCGCGGACATCTCCGCCCGCCGGAAAGCCTCGCCGTAGAGCCACGTCCCCGTGGTTGCGATTGTCGCCAGAACAAAGAGGATCAGCACGGTCTCGAGATCGGGCCAAGTCCAGAACGGCAAGGCAGCCACGAAGGTGATCGGCGTGAAGAACGACACCATGTAGAAGCCTTGGGTGAACGCGGACTCGGTCTTCGACAGCTCGCGGATCATCAGTTGACAGCCGGCCCACATCGCAACTGAGATCAGCACCAGTATCTGACCGACGCTGATCTCGACCAAACCCGGCCGCACGACGATCAAGACGCCGACATAGCCGACCGCCAGCGCCGCCAGCCGCCGAACCCGCACGACCTCGCCGAGGAACAGAACGGCGATCGTCGTCGCCATCAATGGTGCCGCAAATTCGAGCGAGCTCGTCGCGGCTAGGGGAATAAGACTAAGGCCAACGAAGAAGATCATCATCGACATCGCGTGCACCACGCCACGGGTCGCGTGCAGGCGGAACCGCTTCGTGTGGATGGTGCCGCGTCCGTACCACCAAACGAACGGCGCCAGCAGGAAGAAGCCGAAGAGCGATCGGAAAAACGCGATCTCGACCGGCGAAACCGTGCGCGCAAGGTCGCGGATCATCGCATTCATGCCGGCGAAGCACGCGGTCGCAATGAGAATGCAGATCATGCCGGCAAGCGGGCCTTCCGGTAACCATTGCGGCAAAGGCGCCAACTGCGCCGCGGCCGGCGCTTCCCTCGGCGCCTCCCCTGCCCTAGTTTCACCGCGATGATCCATTCCCTGCCCGCTTCGATCGACGAAACACTGAACCTTCTCGGCCGCGGCGGTTACATTGCCGAGCGCGAGCTCGCCACCGTTCTCTACCTCTGCCTGAAACTGGAGCGCCCGCTCTTTGTCGAGGGCGAACCCGGCACGGGCAAGACCGAGATCGCCAAGGTCCTCGCCGCCACCTTAGGCCGCCGCCTCATTCGCCTGCAATGTTACGAAGGCCTCGACGTTGCCTCCGCCGTCTACGAGTGGAACTACGCGGGCCAAATGACCGCGATCCGCCTCGCCGAGGCGCAGGGCCAGCACGATCGCGCAGTTCTGGAAAGCGAAATTTTCTCGGACCGCTTTCTTGTCAGGCGGCCGCTGCTGCAAGCCCTTGAGCCGCACGTCGAGGGCCCGCCGGTGCTCCTCATCGACGAGCTGGACCGGGCTGACGAACCGTTCGAAGCGTTCCTGCTCGAGGTACTTTCCGATTTCCAGGTCACTGTGCCCGAGATCGGCGTTATCAAAGCCGAGCGCCCGCCGATCGTGGTCATCACCTCGAACCGTACGCGCGAGATCCATGACGCCATCAAGCGCCGCTGCCTTTATCATTGGGTCGGCTTCCCCGACGCCGCGCGCGAACTTGAAATCGTCCGTCGAAAAGTACCTGGCATCAACGACCGCCTGGCCCATGAAGTCGTTGCGTTCGTTCAACGCCTTCGCACAACCGACATTTACAAGCTGCCTGGCGTCGCAGAGACGCTCGATTGGGCCCAAGCGCTCACCGCGCTCAATGCGGTGGCGCTGTCTCCGGAAACGGTGCGGTCGACGCTCGGCGTGCTGCTCAAATACCAAGACGACCTGGCCAAGATTCACGGCACCGAAGTCGACCGCCTCCTGACGGAGGCCAAAGCCGCCGCGGCCGAGTAATGAACGCGCTCGCAGACAACATACTCCACTTCGCGCGCATACTGCGCCGTGCCGGCTTGCCCATTGGCTCCGGTCACGTCATTGAAGCGCTGCGCGCAGTCGAAGCCGTCGGCGTGGAACGCCGTGCCGACTTCCGTGCAGCGCTGTTCGCCACGCTCGTCTCTCACCCGGGCCAGCGCGAAATCTTCGACCAAGCTTTCGAGACGTTCTGGCGCGATCCAAAACTCCTCGATAGGGCGATGGCCACCCTACTTCCCCAAATGGAAGTCCCGCGGGAAGAAGAAAAGCCGGCAGCCGGCGCTCGCCGCCTTGCTGAAGCCCTCCGCGGTTTCAACACGGATGAGCTTGCCGAAAAAAAGACGACGATAGAACTCGACGCGCGGGACACAGCTTCGGGTGACGAAATCCTTGCCGCCAAAGATTTCGAACAGATGTCCACCGAAGAACTCGCCCGCGCACAGCAAGCGCTGGCATCGCTCCGCTGGGCCCCAGCGCCACGGCTGATACGCCGCACGACACCGTCGCACCTCGGCCACACCTTTGATCTCCGCCGCACGCTGCGCCGCTCCCTGAAGACCGGCGGCGCCGTGGTGCACCTCGAGCGCCGCGCGCGCCAGCGCCGCGAGCCGCCGCTTGTCGTTCTCTGCGACATCTCAGGGTCGATGAGCGGCTATGCGCGCATGTTCCTGCACTTCTTGCACGGATTGACTCACCTCGGACTCGCGCAAGGGCGCGCCACACACACGTTCCTATTCGGCACGCGTCTGACGAACGTGACGAGGGCCTTGCGAACACGCGATCCCGACGAGGCCCTCGCCAAAGTCGCGAGCCTCACGCCCGACTGGGACGGCGGCACACGGATCGGCGCTGCCCTGACAACCTTCAATCGGGAATGGGCGCGCCGCGTCCTCGGCCAAGGCGCGGTGGTCCTCCTCATCACCGACGGTCTCGAACGCGAAGGTGTGTCCGAGCTTTCGCGCGCGGCGGAGATGCTACACCGCTCGGCTCGGCGCCTCATTTGGCTGAACCCGCTGCTCCGCTTCGACGGCTTCGCGCCGAAAGCTCAAGGCGTTCAAGCCCTTCTGCCTCATGTTGATGAACTGCGCCCGGTGCACAATCTCAATAGCCTGAACGATCTCGCTCGCGCCCTCAGCGATGAGGCTGCGAACGCCCGGCGCGGCGAATGGAAAGGACATGCCGCATGAGCAATATCGATCACGACAAGGTCCTGGAAGTTGCCTCGGCCTGGCTCGACCAAGGTCACAAGGTCGCCCTGGCAACGGTCGTCAAGACCTGGGGCTCGGCGCCGAGGCCGACGGGGAGCCAGCTCGCCGTCCGTGGCGACGGAGAATTCGCGGGTTCCGTATCCGGCGGCTGTGTAGAAGGTGCGGTGATTACGGAAGCGCTCGACGCAATCAAAGATGGCCGGACACGCAAGCTCTCTTTCGGCGTGACCAACGACCAAGCCTGGACGGTCGGCCTCGCCTGCGGCGGCCAGATCGAGATCTTTGTCGAACCGGTAGGCTGAAGTGAAGCGCGCAACACTACACGCTCTGACGACGGCGCGGCTCGACGGCCGCCCGATCGTACTTGCGACGGCGCTCGACACGGGAGACGAGCAGGTCATCGATCCGACGCTCGCGCCCAAGTCGCCGCTCGACACCGCCGCACGCGAAGCCGCCCTCAAGGACAAAAGCGCCATCGCCGAGATCGAGGGCCGCAACTGGTTCCTCAACGTCTTCAATCCGCCCTTGCAGATGTATGTCGTTGGCGCGGTCCACATCGCGCAACCGCTCAGCCGCATGGCCGCACTCGCCGGCTTCAACGTGACCGTGATCGACCCGCGCACGGCCTTCGCAACCAGCGAGCGCTTTCCAGGGTTGAAGCTGATCACCGAATGGCCGGACGAGGCACTCGCCAACATCGCACTCGATATGCGCAGCGCTGTCGTAACGCTAACCCACGACCCCAAGCTCGACGATCCGGCACTTGCCGCGGCACTCCGCTCGCCTGCGTTCTACATCGGTGCGCTCGGCTCGAAGAAGACGCACGCCGCGCGCCTCACCCGCCTCAAAGCGCTGGGCTTTGACGACGGCGCCATGGCGCGGATCCACGGACCCGTCGGTCTCGACATCGAGGCGCAGACACCCGCCGAGATCGCGGTGTCCATCCTTGCGCAGGTCATTGCACGCCTGCGCGGCGCCGAAGCATGAGGTTCGGCCGCATCTCGATTCGCGAAGCCGAAGGCGCGGTTCTCGCGCATGGCGTCACCAAAGACGGCCTCGCGTTCAAGAAGGGGCGCAAGCTCTCGGCCGCCGACGTCGCGGCGCTCACCAAAGCGGGCATCACGACGGTCATGGCCGCCCGTTTCGAACAAGGCGACGTGCCGGAAGATGTCGCCGCGCACCGCGTTGCTGAAGCGGCGCGCGGTCCGAATGTAGAGCTCTCCGCCGCGTTCACCGGCCGCGCTAATCTCTACGCGACAGCTCACGGCCTCGCTCTCATCGACGCGCCGCGCATCGACGTCATCAACAATATTGACGAAAGCCTGACCATCGCCACGATCGCTCCGTTCGATGTTGTCGAACCCCGCTCGATGTTGGCGACGGTAAAGGTCATTCCCTTTGCCGCACACGAAAGCGATGTCGAGGAGGCCGTCGCGGCAGCGGCTCTAGCGCCGCTCATTCAAGTCGCGCCGTTCGCACCGAAGCGGATCGTCCTAATCTCGACGATGCTACCCGGGATGAAGCCATCGCTCCTCGACAAGAACGCGAGCGTCATCTCGGCTCGCGCCGCCGCGCTCGGCAGCGAAGTCATCTACGAGGCCCGCTGCGCACATGATGAACAGGAGATCGCGAAAGCGATCCGGGAAAGCGCAGCACACCGGCCGGAGATCACATTGGTCTTTGGAGCTTCGGCAACCACCGACCGTCTCGATGCCGTGCCCGCTGGCATCGTTGCAGCCGGCGGTGAAATCGAGCATTTCGGCATGCCTGTCGATCCCGGTAATCTGCTGCTGCTCGCGCGTCTAAACGGCGAGCCGATCATCGGTCTGCCAGGCTGCGCCCGCTCACCTAAGGTCAATGGCTTCGATTTCGTGCTTCAACGACTCTGCGCCGAGATCCCGATCACGCCGCGCGACATCATGGGCATGGGTGTCGGCGGTCTGTTGAAGGAGATCCCGACCCGGCCTCAACCGCGCGACGCCACTCCCGCCGCTGCACCGCGCGCCGCAAAGATCGCAGCGATCGTGCTTGCCGCCGGCAAATCCTCCCGCATGGGCTCCAACAAGTTGCTCATGCCGATCAAGGGAAAGCCGATGATCGCCCGCACCGTCGATGCCGTCTTGGAGAGCTCGGCGCACCCCATCGTCTGCGTCACGGGCAACGCCAAGGCCGAAGTCGAAAAGGCGCTCGCGGACCGCGACGTAAGCTTCACCCACAATGCGCACTTTGCCGAAGGCCTATCGACATCTCTTCGCGCCGGCTTAGCCGCGTTGCCTCAGGACGTCGATGGCGCAATCGTTTGTCTTGGCGATATGCCGGCCGTGACCGGTGCCTCGATCAACCAAATGATTGCGGCGTTCAATCCGGCTGAGGGCCGCGCCATCATCGTACCGGCATACCAAGGCAAGCGAGGCAATCCGGTCTTGTTCGCGCGCACCTATTTCGCCGAGATCGCAGCCGTCCATGGCGACGTCGGTGCAAAACCCGTCATCGCCGAACACGATGATGAGGTCTATGAGATCGAAGCCGCTGATGCGAGCGTTCTTGCCGACGCCGATACACCGGCCGCCTTCGCCGCCCTTGAGACCCAAATCAAACCATGACCGAGCTATGAGCGACGAAATCTACGCCAAGGAACTACTGCGCTGGGCCGCGGACACAAGCCACGCCGGTCATTTGCCCGACCCGAAGCGCGCCGCGACCGTCAACAACGCGATGTGCGGCGACAAGACGACCGTCGAGTTCGCGGTGGATCCGACGCACGAGATCATGGACTGCAAGCACGACACCAAGGCCTGCGTGCTGACACAGGCGTCCGCCTCGATCCTTGCCGCCAAAGCGTCAGGCGAAGACGCTCAATCGATCGCCCGCCTTCGCCAGAAGATCAGCGCCATGCTGAAGGAAGGCGCCGATGCGCCGACCGGCAAATGGTCCGACTATGCGATCTTCGCGCCTGTTCGCGAGCATAAGAGCCGCCACACTTGCGTGCTGCTGCCGCTCGAAGCCGCCGAAAAAGCCCTCGCCTCCTAGATCAAGGCGACGTAGGCCGACAACGGCTCTAGCCTCAACGTCGCACCCTCGATGCGCGCGCCGCCACACTCGAGCGCTGAAAGCCGCTGAGCGTTTCCTGGCCACGTTATCTCGACGTCCACTGGCTCCCGCGTCAGATTGAAAACGCAAACGATGCGTTGCGCATCCAGTGTCCGTTCGAAAGATAAGACTTGGTTCGTCGACCGAAGATGCTGCAGATCGCCGAGGACAAGCGCCGGATATTTTTTCCGCCCCGCAATCGCGCCGCGCGCAAAGTGCAACACCGACTGCGCCTCGCGCTCCTGGGCATCGACGCTAAGGGCCCTGTGCGCCGGCGCGATCGGCAGCCACGGTCTGCCGGTCGTGAAACCCAGATTAGCCGCATCGGCCTCCCAAGGCATCGGCGTCCTGCAAGGATCACGCCCCTTTGAATAAGGGAAGTACAGTTGCCCGACCGGATCGCTAATTTGATCACGCTCGATGGGCCCATCGGGCAAGCCCAGTTCCTCGCCCTGGTAAAGGAGCACGGTACCCTTCAGACAAAGCGCCAGCGAAAGCTCCAGCTTCGCCAAAGCCGAATCCGCCTCCATCGTCCGTCCGTAGCGCGTGACGGGACGCGGTACATCATGGTTCGAGAACGTCACGCAGGGCCACAGTCCGTCGATCGAATTTAGGAACCCGTAGTAGTCGACGAAAATCTTGGGCTTGAACTGGCGATCCTCCAGAAAGGTGAACGTGTAGCCGGTGTGAAGCCCGTGATTGGCGCCCGCGAACTCGCCCAGCAATCGCGGCTCCTCCGAGAATTCACCGAACACAAACCGATCGCCATAGGAGTCGACGAGCGCCCGGATCCTGTCGAGCACCGTACGGTTCTCCGACAGATTGGAGTCGCGGATGCGTCGCTGCAAGTTCGGCGCATGCGCCCAGTGATGAGCCGTGCGCTCCGCCATCGGCACCGGTGGGTTGTCGCGCAGCTGATCGTCGTGCAGGAAGCTGTTGGCGACGTCGAGGCGAAACCCGTCGACGCCGCGATCGAGCCAAAACTTCAGAACATCCAGCGCCGCTTGAAGCGCGTCTGGATTGCGCAGATTGAGTTTCGGCTGCTGCTTGAAGAATTTGTGGAAGTAGTACTGGCGGCGAACGGGATGATACGACCATGCCGGGCCACCGAAGACGCTCAGCCAGTTGTTCGGCGCCGTGCCGTCCTCGCGCGGATCGGCCCACACGTACCAATCTGCTTTCGGGTTGTCGCGAGACTTCAGACTCTCGAGAAACCACGGATGCTGATCGCTCGTGTGGCTCAGCACCTCGTCCAGGATGATCTTGAGACCGCGCTTATGCGCCTTCTCGATCAAGCGATCGAACGCCGGCATACCGCCGAACTCGACGGCCACACCGTTGAAGTCGGCCACATCGTAGCCGAAGTCGATGTTGGGTGAGGGATGAACAGGCGACAGCCAAAGCGCATCGACGCCAAGGCCCTGAAGATAGTCGAGCTTGCTTTCGATCCCGGCTAGATCGCCGACGCCGTCGCCGTTCGTATCGCGGAAGCTGCGCGGATAGATCTGATAGACGACGGCGCCCCGCCACCACGGATGCATGGCGGCGGCGAAACTCAGAGTTTGTCCATACGTTCGATGACGCGGCCGACGAGACCATAGGTCTTGGCCTCCTCCGCGCTCATCCAGAAATTACGATCGGTGTCGCTCTGGACGCGCGACAGCGGCTGACCAGTCTCAGCCGCAATCGTGCGGTTGATGCGATCGTGCATCTTCAGAATCTCTTCCGCCTCGATCTCGATGTCGGATGCCTTACCCCGCACGCCGCCGAGCGGTTGATGGATCATGAAGCGTGTGTTTGGCATGGCGAAGCGGTTCGCCTTGTCGGCGCCGAGGAAGATATGAACGCCGGCGGAAGCAACCCACCCCGTCCCGATCATCTTCACCCGCGGACGCAGCGCTTTGATCATGTCGTGGATCGTGTCGCCCGACTCCACGTGACCGCCCGGCGAGTTCACGACGATGCGAATGTCGCCCTCGCCCTCGGCGGCAAGCGCCAAGAGGTTGGCCGTCACCCGCTCGGCCATCTTCATGTCGACTTCGCCGAAGATGAGGACCGTTCGCGCCTTGAACAGAGCCTGCGGAACCGCCGTGAAGAATTGCGGCTCGGGCGTTTTCGCGTCGGGCTTCTCGTCTTCGTCATCGAGGCGGTAGCGCGGTGCCATCGCGGGAATCCTGGAGTTATTGGGGGAATCGCGGGATGGATGTAGCACCTCGCAGCCCCCGCGTCCAAGGTGCCCAAACAGGCTAATCCCCGAGAGTCTGTACGGAATCAGAACCGCATGGGCTGCGACGCGATCTCACTCATCACGAAACTGCTAGGTCGCCCGCTCGCTGTCCAGCATCGCCATCTGTTCGGCCGGATACCGCGTGCCTGCGACCATCTCGGCCGGCACGGTGCGCCCTATAAGGTCGAGCTGCGCCTCGGAAAGCTTGAGGCGCACGGCTACCATCGCGTCCTTAAGTTGCGCACGCGTTCGAGAGCCGATCAACGGGACGATGTCCGGGCCGCGCGACAAAACCCACGCGATCGCCAGTTGCACCGGCGTTGCGTGGAAGTCCTTAGCCAGAACGGCGAGCTGATCGGCGAGCGCCAAGTTCTTCTGTAGATTCTCGCCCTGCCAACGAGGCGTGTGCGCTCGGAAATCGCGCACATGCAACCCGTCCTTACCGGTCCCGCCGAGGATACCGCGCGAGAGCACGCCATACGCGGTCACACTGATTCCAAGTTCGCGAAGCGTCGGGAGGATCTCTGCCTCGATGCCGCGGCTCATCAGCGAATATTCGATCTGCAGTTCTCGGATTGGATGTACGGCATGCGCGCGGCGGACCGTTTGCGCACCAACTTCCGACAAGCCGATGTGCCGCACATACCCCGCTTTCACCATGTCCGCGATCGCACCGATCGTATCTTCGATCGGCACGTTCGGGTCGAGCCGAGCCGGCTGATAGAGATCGATGTAGTCCACGCCCAAACGATGCAGCGAATATGCGAGCGCGGTTTTGACTGCCGCAGGCCGCGCGTCGAAGCCGAGGAACGCGCCCTTCGGATCACGTTGCGCGCCGAACTTCACTTGGATGAACACACGTTCCCGCCGCCCACCTTTCAGCGCTTCTCGCAGCAGCAGCTCGTTGTGTCCCATTCCATAGAAGTCACCGGTGTCGAGCAGCGTGATCCCGTGATCGATCGCTTCGTGAATTGTCGCGATGCTCTCGGCCTCGTCCGCCGGGCCATAGAACGCCGACATCCCCATGCAGCCAAGTCCTAGCGAAGAAACGACCGGCCCGTTCCGCCCGAGAGAGCGCATTTGAAAAGCTCCTCTAATTCACACCAACGACGCGCGACAATGTCGGCCCGATCTCAGCGTTCACGACGAGATCAGCCAGGTGATCGAGTTCAGTCGGGTCGCGATTCAAAATCGCAAGCTTCGCGCCGTTGCGCTTCGCCGCGATCGGCAACCCAGCCGCCGGAAACACGACCAGCGATGATCCGACCGCCAGGAACAAATCGCAGGCCAACGCGGCATCGGTCGCGCGCTCCATCTCCTCCTCCGGCATCGGTTGTCCGAAGGAAATCGTCGCCGACTTCACAATGCCGCCGCAGCTTCGGCACGCGGGCGGCTCACCCGTCTCCTTGAACGGTCCTTCGAGATCTTCGAACTCATGACGCAATCCGCACTCGAGGCATTTCGCGAACGTTGCGTTCCCATGGACTTCGATAACCCGATCCGCGGGAGCCCCGCCCTTCTGATGCAGGCCGTCGATATTTTGCGTGATGACGTCCGTCACCTTGCCGCGTTCGACGAGCTTGGCGACTGCGCGGTGCCCGGCGTTGGGTGTAGCGGCCCTGATCGAAGACCGTCCATCGAATATTCGGGTCCAGGCCTCAACCCGGGCTTCCCGCGACCGCAAGAACTCGTCGAAATAAATGACGCGGTTCTTGCTCCAATAGCCGCCCGGGCTGCGGAAATCCGGAATTCCCGACTCGGTGGAAATGCCGGCGCCGGTAAAGACGACGGCACGGCGCGCAGTCTTGATCAGCTTCGCGAGATCGTCGGACATACGTCCGACGCTATCACAGCTGCGCGAAGGGGTGCAGATTCCAATGCCAGGCAAAAAGCAGCACGATGACGACCGCCAATGTGCTTAGGGCGTAACCGGCCTGAGCAAACCGAGCGCGTGGACCATCGCCGAAGCCAACAACGCTCCACACGACCATTGGTATGGCGCACACGCCGATTGCGACCGGGAAGAACAGCAACACCCGCATGAACAGATTCGGCCCGTGCAGGATCATCAGCGACGGGTTCAATGTGAGAAGCGCGCTGACCGAGATCAGCAAGATCAAGGTCAGGGTGACGCCCACATAGCCTGCGAGCCTTGGCATGAGACCAATCATCGCCTCCGGCTCGGCGAACAGTCGGCGGCTCAAAAAGCCGTTTGTCCACCCCCACCAGGCAAAGAACGTGATGATCAACGCGATATCGATCGCAATCGCCCAGGGCGTCCAGGTGTCGATGAAGTCCACGCGATCGAACACAAGAGAGTTGAGGGCTAAATTCGTCACCACACCGCTCGCGTTTGTTATCGCCGCAAGGTGCCAGCCATAGTCGGGATTTTGCCAAAGACCGTCGGCGCGCGGCTTGAACGGCAGCGGCCGGCCGACTTCCGGCAGATTGAGCTCGATGGTCCCATCGCCCTTGTCAACGACCGAAGCTTCCGCCATCGCCGCATTGATGATGGTGAAGTCGTTACGCACACGACGCGCGGCCATATAGGTCCCGGCGAGCGCGGCGGCTCGCGTCTTGGCGTCCTCGCTGTCCGCCGGCGGCATCCCCGGCTCGTCTCCGCGCCAAAGCGCGTCGAACATCATGGAGCGGATCGGCTGCGAGGCTGCGAAGTGACAATCCGTATTGTAAGCGACGAAGTAACCGCTTTGCCGCTCCGGGACGAGGACGAGGTCCGCGCAGAAGCCCGGCCACGATCCGCCGTGTCCGATCCAGCGTACACCGTTGCGCTCACCCTCTGCGAAGCCGAACGCCCAACCGTCGAGTCCAGGCGCCTCTGTGAAATGCTGCGCTTGCATGAAGTCCGCCGTCTCGGGCGTCAGCAAGCCTTTGCCGCGCCTCAAATGAGCAATCATGAACTTGGCGAGATCTGGGGCAGTGGTTATCAGATCCCCGGCCGGTCCAACCTGTAGTCGATCGAGCTCCAACTTTGAAAACGCCGAGGAGAACACACTGTGTGTGTAGGGCACGGCGATATTGCTCGGCACCGGGTTGGGGATGCCGAAACTCGACGCGTTCATGCGTAGCGGCGCCAGAATGTGTTTGTGAACGTAGTCGTTGAACTTCTGCCCGCTCACCTCCTCGACCACGAGGCCGGCGAGCGCGAACGCATGGTTCGAATACGCAAAGAACTTACCGGGCGGCATGACGCGCGCGGGCATGTGCTTGGTCAGGTAGAGCCGAAGTGGATCGGCCTTCCGATTAAGCGGCACACCGATCCCGAGCCTCCGATCGTCGAAACCCGCAGTGTTCGTCAGCACGTGCGAAAGCGTGATCGGCTCGGGAAACGTTGCCGGCAGCTTGAATGTCGTTAGATACGTGTTGACGTCGGTATTGAGGTCGAGCTTTCCATCCTGGACGAGTTGCATGATCGCCGTCGCAGTGAACAGCTTTGAGATCGCCCCGACGCGAAAACGGGTTTTCACCGGATCGACGGGCGTACGATCTTCGATATCGGAAAAGCCGAAGCCCGCTTTGTAAGCGACTTCGTCGTGTCGAATGACGAGTACCACCGCCCCGGGGATCTGCCCGCTGCCGACGAGTCCCGAAAACAGCCCTTCGATCCGGCCGCGGACGCGCGGCTCGATCGCCGCGTTGACGGACATTGCGTTGGCGTCGATGGGCGGTGGGCTTGCTGTGACGGTATCGGCCTCGTCGGCCGGACGAGCGGCTGCAGGCACTGCGCAAAGCAGCACCATTGCCGCGAGCAAAACAACTCGCATCCCCACGTCGGACCCCCCATTTCAGTCCGTTTCGCGCCCCTGGCGAAACACTGTAAACGTCTTCGCCCAAAAGGGCCAGAATGGCGGGAACCGGGGGCTAATCGGGACACTCAGAGCTGCTGCGACGCGATGTCCTGGCGTTGCTTTTCCACACGCTTTCATCCAGATCGAGGCCGCTTCACACAAGCTTCACAAAAGGTTAACGCCCCCTGCACTGGAAAGAGGTTTGTAGCCCAAGGTCGACTACCGGTTGCCTCGAGGGGGCATTGGATCGAGCGCTGGTAGCGAGGAGACCTGGGCAAACCAAGCGAGAGACAATCCATGAAGATTTCATCTGGCCTACTTCGGTCAACGATTGCCGCTGCAGTCCTGGCCGGTTCGGTAGCTGTTGCATTTGCCGCCGACATCACCGGTGCCGGTGCCACGTTCCCGTTCCCGATCTATTCGAAATGGGCGGCGGCCTATAAGGCTCAGACTGGCACCGGCTTGAACTATCAGTCGATCGGATCTGGCGGCGGCATCGCCCAGATCAAAGCGAGCACGGTAACTTTCGGTGCAACCGACAAGCCGCTTTCGATCGGCGAGTTGGCCGCAGCCGGACTGGTTCAGTGGCCGATGGTCATGGGCGGCATCGTTCCCGTCGTCAACGTTCCGGGCGTAAAGCCAGGCGAAATGGTGCTCAGCGGCAAGGTCGTTGTCGATATCTACCTCGGCAAGATCACGAAGTGGGACGATCCAGCGATCAAGACGCTCAATCCGGGCCTGTCGTTGCCGAGTTCAGCCATCGCCGTCGTTCACCGTTCGGACGGATCGGGCACGACCTTCAACTTTACGAACTACCTCGCGCGTTTGAGCCCTGAGTGGATGGGTAAGGTCGGCTCCGACACGTCGGTCGAATGGCCCACTGGCATTGGCGCGAAGGGCAACGAAGGCGTCTCGGGCACTGTTGCGCAGACACAAGGCTCGATCGGTTACGTCGAATACGCCTATGCGAAGCAGAACAACCTGACCTACACGCGCATGGTCAACCGCGACGGCAAGACCGTGAGCCCGACGCAAGAGACGTTCTCTTCGGCAGCCGCCAACGCCAAATGGGACAAGAACCAGGGCTTCTACACCATTCTGGTCGACGAACCCGGTCCGACGTCTTGGCCGATCACGGCGGCTACCTTCATTTTGATGCACAAGTCCGCTGCGAACGGTGCGGCATCGAAGGAAGCGCTCAAGTTCTTCGCTTGGGCCTACAAGAACGGCAAGGCTGACGCGGCCTCGCTCGACTATATTCCGATCCCGGACAAGGTCGTGGAGATCATCGAGTCGTCGTGGTCGGACATCAAGGACTCGAGCGGCACGCCTGTTTGGCCTTGATCGTCACAGACGTTCGCAAATAATACTTTGGGAGGCGCAACCAGCGCCTCCCAAGGTTTTCTGAAATGGGGGAGCGCGTCACGCGCTCGAGGTTTGGGGGCAAGGCATGGATGACGCGGCGGCTGGCGCGCCAACTGCGTCCATGAACAAGGTGTCGCGACGCTTCGCGCGCATCGACGCCTTTTTCCGCAACCTCACGGGTTTCGCTGCATTCGGCGTGCTGGCCGTCCTCGCCGGTGTGATCGTCTCCCTTTATTTCGGCGCGCAACTGTCGATCGACAAATTTGGCCTCGCGTTCCTGTGGACCGACGTCTGGAACCCGGTCAAGCAAGAGTTCGGCGCACTGTCGGAGATTTACGGCACACTTCTCACCTCCGCGCTCGCCATGTTGCTCGCGATTCCCGTTGGTATCGGAATCGCAATCTTTCTGACCGAACTTAGTCCCTTGATCATCAAGCGACCGATCGGCATCGCCATCGAACTCTTGGCTGGAATTCCCAGTATCATCTACGGCATTTGGGGCCTATTCGTTCTTGCACCGTTTCTGCAAGTCAACGTCCAGCCGTGGATCATCGATACGTTCGCCGACGTGCCGATCTTATCCTCTTTGTTCGCCGGTCCGCCTTTTGGCGTCGGCTACGGTACAGCCGGCTTCATTCTCGCTATGATGGTTCTCCCCTTCATCGCCGCCATCACGCGCGACGTGTTCGATGGCGTGCCGTCCGTGCTCAAGGAGGCAGCCTACGGCCTCGGCTGTACGCGTTGGGAGGTCCTTTGGCACGTCGTCCTGCCTTATGCACGCGTGGGCGTGACCGGCGGTATCATGTTGGCACTGGGACGGGCGCTTGGCGAAACGATGGCCGTTACTTTCGTCATCGGCAACAACCATCGCATCTCGAGTTCGCTATTCGCGCCGGGGACGACGATTTCCGCTGCCATAGCCAATGAATTCACGGAAGCGACAAGCGACATGTATCTCTCGGCGCTCATCGAGATCGGCCTGATCTTGTTCGGCATCACCTTCATAGTTCTGCTTATCGCCAGATATATGCTTTACCGCATGGAGTTGAGGACCGGACGATGACCGTTTCCACGTCCCGATACCGTCGGCGGCTCTGGGTCAACAGAGCGTTGATGAGCCTGTCGGTAATTGCTGCGGTCGCCGGGCTTACGGCGCTTGGCATCATCCTGACGATCCTCTTTCAAAAAGGGATCGGTGGGATCGACGCGCGCGTCTTCACCGAGATGACGCCACCGCCAGGATCTGATGGCGGCTTGCTGAATCCGATCTATGGCAGCGTTTTCATGACGGGCGTTGCCGTGATCGTTGCCATGCCGCTGGGTATTCTTGCGGGGACATATCTCGCGGAGTATGGGAGAGACGCACGTGTTGCCGTCATCATCCGCTTGATCAACGACGTGTTGCTGAGCGCGCCATCCGTTGTAGTCGGTCTCTTTATCTACGAACTCATGGTCAGGGGCAGGCACTTTTCAGCCTGGGCAGGTGCCATGGCATTGGCGATCATCGCGGTGCCGGTCATCGTTCGCACAACTGAGGACATGCTGCGGCTCATCCCCGACCCACTGCGCGAGGCAGCGACGGCACTGGGCGCGCCGCGCTGGCATGTCATCTCGAAGGTCGCGTACCAAGCCGCGCGCGCGGGCATCGTCACCGGCATCTTGTTGGCAATCGCGCGCATCAGCGGCGAAACGGCGCCGTTGCTCTTCACCGCCTTGAACAATCAGTTCTGGAGCACCGATCCGAACGCACCGATGGCGAGCTTGCCCGCCGTGATCTTCCAATTCGCGGGTAGCGCATACAAGAACTGGCAGGATCTGGCGTGGGCCGGAGCTCTTATCATCACGGCTGCTGTTCTCGTTCTCAACATCGTCGCCCGGCTGTTCAGAACTGCGGAGCCCAAGCGATGAGCGAAGCAAAGATCTCGGTTCAGAACCTGGATTTCTACTACGGGCGAACCAAAGCGCTGAAAAACATCTCGATGGACATCGCGCCAAACAGCGTCACGGCCTTCATGGGGCCGTCGGGATGTGGCAAGTCGACCTTGCTCCGCGTTTTGAACCGTATTTACGAGCTCTACCCGAACCAGCGCGCGACCGGAAAAGTCTTCCTCGATGGACGGGATATTCTGATCGGTGGCACCGACCTCAATCTTCTGCGTGCCAAAGTCGGAATGGTGTTTCAGAAGCCGACGCCGTTCCCGATGACCATCTTCGAAAACATCGCATTCGGTATACGTCTGTACGAAAGCCTGTCGCCGAGCGCGTTACGCGACCGTGTTACGATGGCCTTGGAACGGGCGGCGCTCTGGGGCGAGGTGAAGGACAAGCTGAACGCAAGCGGCCTGAGCCTGTCCGGGGGTCAGCAGCAGCGCCTTTGCATTGCGCGCACCATCGCGACCAACCCGGAAGTGATCCTGCTTGACGAGCCGTGTTCGGCGCTCGACCCGATCTCGACCGCACGCATTGAAGAGCTGATCGAAGAGCTGCGCAGCGACTACACGATCGCAATCGTCACCCACAATCTGCAGCAGGCCGCGCGCGTGTCGCAGAAGACCGCCTTCATGTTCTTGGGTGAACTGATCGAATACGGCGACACCGAGCAGGTCTTCGAGAATCCGAGGCAGGAGCGCACCAAAGACTACGTAACGGGCCGCTTCGGATAGGGCCATTCCGCGGTCTTGCATCGTGCCCGCGCCCCCTCTAAAACCCCTCCCCTTCCGGCGGGCGCCCTTCGTCTATCGGTTAGGACTCAAGATTTTCAATCTTGCAAGAGGGGTTCGACTCCCCTAGGGCGCGCCATTTCACCCTGCGCCCTCCCGTTTCTCAACGCCTTCGACCTGCCAGTGGCCCCGCTCTAGATCAGCAACGCTGAAGTTGTTCGTGGCCCGAAGAGCTGGACGTCCCTCAAGCAGAGAACAGCAATCGCCGCCGCCGGCTTCATCCGCCCCGCGCCGCATATTGACAAGCTAGGCAACGAGTTCCGCAGCAACCGCACAAAACCGCGCTCACGGATCGTGACGCTACTGCCACATGAAGGTCACCCCTCACCGTTGCGAGCGCTTCGTTCTTGGATAGGTAACCTTTGTTCGACAAGCTAACGCTGAAGACGAATCTGTCGTCGGCGAAGCTGGAAGGATTTTTGAGACCATGGCCCGTATTCCTCTCGCGATTCCGGCCTCGTTTCTTGCGTTGGCCGCCGCAACGCCCGCCCACGCGCAGCAAAACTTTTATCTCGGCCTTGGCGTGGAGCACGGCTGGACGGAAATGGACGACGCCGTCGGCGGCAAGTACGACGGCGATCTGACCGCGTTGGACGTTTTGGGCGGCGCGCGCTTTTGGCAGGACAACTACTTCTTCGGCGCTGAGGTCGAGACCACTCTGGCGACCGACTACAACACCGACAGCTTTACCGGTGACGATCTTGATCACGTGACGCGCCTCAGAGGCCTGTTCGGCTACGACTTCGGAGACATCACCGGATTCGTGGCCGCGGGTGGCACGTGGGTCAACGGTCCGCTCGCGGGCCCGGGGCTTGATGACTCTGCCGATGGCTGGAACCTGGGCATCGGCGGCGAGTACGACATCAACGATATGTTCAGCGTTCGCCTCGAGGCGATCCACGATCACACGGATTTCGAGAACGGCAGCTACGAGTGGCACAACACCTCGATCCGCGCGGCGGCAATCGTAAGATTCTGACGTGAGTGGCCTCTAGTGGACCTGAACGAGGTCCTCGCCAAAGCTTTCCGTCGGCATGCCGAGGCGCCTGCCCTCCTCTCTCAAGACGGCCAAATTCTGTCCTTCGCCAAGTTGTCCCACACCGTTTCGGTGCTGGCAGCGCGACTGCGCGCCGAAGGCGTTGAGCCAGGGCAATGCATAGGCGTTGTCACCGACAACCGCGCGCTGCGCATCGCGCTGCTCTTAGCTCTCATGCGGCTCGGGCCGGATATCGCTTTCGTTTCAGCGCTTGGCGCACTGGCACGCCGTGGACAACGCATTGACGCGGTTATTCGTTTTGCCGATCAGAAGACGGACGGCGCTCAGCGCTCCATCGTATTCTCGCAGGACTGGCTGAACGGTGAGCCGGACCCGAACGAGAAGTACGTCAACCCGGGTACGCTGGCACTGTCGACATCCGGCTCCACCGGCGAGCCGCGCTACGTGCGCATCAATCCGCAGACTTACTTCGGCATGCTCGACAAGCTCGACGACGGCACAGGCCCGAGCATCGGCTCCGTCATGATGTCAATCCCTGAGACGGCGCCATTTTCCATCTTCATGCTCATCCGTGCACTCGTCGCGGGACATGGCTTCGCCGGAATGAGCCCCAGCGGCGCCGAGACGCTTCGCGAATGCGCGCGCTTCGGCGTGCGGGAGATGATGGTGACGCCGCTCGCGCTGAACGAGCTCGTAATGGCCGCCGAAGCCGGCGCGCCCAAGGGAGATCTGGCCCGCATATGCGTGTTCGGATCGGTCGCCGAGCCCGCATTGCTAGCGCGCGCCGAAAACGCTTTCGGCAGCGCCATCTACATCGCATGCGGCGCGACGGAGATCGGTCAGACATCTTTCGGCCGATTCGACCCCGCAACCTACGTGACGGGATGGTCGGGCAAGCCGGTCGCAATTACCGAATTTCGTATCGGCGACAACGAGCCTGCCGGCACCAGTGGAAGGCTCTATTTGCGTCTGTCCACCGGCCCTCTCGTGGACGGCTATATAGGCGGCCCCCCCGCATTCGACCCCGACGGCTGGTTCGACACTGGCGACATTGCGCGCATCGAGCGCGATGGAACGCTTATGATCGAAGGGCGCGCGGACAACGTCATCAATTTGGGTGGCTCGAAATTCGCCGCTGAACGTATCGAAACGCTGGCGGGATTATGTCCGGGCGTCGTGATGTGCGCGGCGGTGGGCTTGCTTGGCTCCGACGGCATGGCGCCCGAACTCGGCGTAGCGGTGCTACCCAGCACGGGCTTCGACCCAGATTATCTACGTAACTTCCTCACCGAACATCTGCGAACCTCCGCACGCATCCGCATCAAGACGTCCGCGCGCTTGCCGAGCCTGCCGACCGGCAAGCTTGATCGCACCGCTGTGGCGTCACTCTTTCAATAGACCCATCACTGAAGCTCGCCTGGCGCCATTTCAACGCCAGGCGAGTGATCCGACAGGCGGCAATCAGTCTTTGTTCCACATCAGGTTGATCGATCGGCCGTCGTAGTCCGACGGGCGGAAGACGAAGCTGACGATCCCAGTATGCGCGCCGAATCCCTTGGCCTTCAGGAGGAGAATTCGAGAATTGTTCGGATCGAATTGCGCCGTCGCAAGATCCGTGCAGTTCGGCCCGCGGTTGTTGTCCTGTGTTTCGATCCGGCCCAACGGCCATCCGGTGTTCCCGTAGATTTCGACGCTCTTCCACCAGGTGATGTTGCCTGCAACGGCCAAACAGACGCGGATACTGTCACGGCGCCCGTGCCGAACAACCACATCGATCGAGTCGCCGTCGGGACTGTTGTAGGTACCGTTTTCCGGCATGATTTGCCTTTGCTCGGCCGTCGCGCTCGGCGCGGTCAAAGCGGCAACAGCAAGGCAAGCCGAAGCGATCGTGAGACGAAACATGTTGGACATTTCCACTCTCCTATTCGAAACGGCCGACGAACCATCCGTGGCCGGACGATCGGAGAATGGTGAGTTGCCGTCGCGGCCGGTATGGGGTCGAAACCCCATTCTTCGGCCGAGCTATTTGGCGATCGGAAGGCTCAGCGATGCGAGCGTGCCGCGCCCGGGCCGTGAGCGCAGGTCGAACGTGTAACCGAGCCTTGCCGCCTGCTCCGCCACGATGGCAAGGCCCAAGCCATCGCCGGTCGACGCTTCGCCCTTCCGGAACGGCTTGATGGCATCGACGATTTGCTCCTCGTTCATGCCAGGGCCGGTGTCGCGCACTTCGATGCTGACGCCGCCGTTTTTGCGGCGCGCGGCAAGAAGCAGGCCGCCCTTCTCTGTATGCTTGATGGCGTTGGCAACCAGATTGTTGACCAGGCGCATCAACGCGATGGGTTCCGTTTCGACTGAGACGTCGCTCGAACGATATCGAAAGTCCAGATTCTTTGCGCGGGCCTCAGGGGCGAACATTTCGCTGACGTTGTCGAGCACCGCTCGGATCGGGAATTTCTCGACCGCGTCGCCGTCGCTCGGCTCGACCCCGTCCGAATCCGGCTCGACTTTGCTGTGCGCCAGCTCTTCAAGATAATCGAACGCAGCCGAAATCTGCCGCGCGGCGCCCGAGTCCGCGTCGGTGAGCTTCGACAACGCGTGGCGCAGCGCGCCGATGGGCTGCCGGATGTCGTGACCCACGGATGACAGCTGCATTCGCCGACGCTCGGCGAGTCCGCGCGCACTATCGTATTGCGATTGCGCCATGCGCAGCGCAGCGTCGAGCCGAAGCTTCTCGCGGGCCGCCGCAAGCTCCGCCCGCAACGCGTTGTCGCGTTCGCGACGCATGCCAAGCACGCGGATCACGATCGCGCCTGCAAACGCGGCGGATTCAGTCAATAGCGTCAGGTGGCCCGCACCCAGCGTCGCCTCGAGATCGATGCGTCCGGGAAACATGTGGCCAAGCAATGCAAAGACCAGCGACACGACGACCAGAACCGCGCCCAGGATGAACGGCGTCGAACCAAGTAGATTGGCCCTGTACGCCAACGCGCCGGTGACGAGCTGCATGATGGCGACGGCGACGATGAGCGGATAGGCGACCAACTTGAAACCCGGCACGTTGAACATCGGTACCGAGGCAAGCGCGAGCGTACCTGCGATTATCACCTCGGCAAGCAGGACGCGATCGAGACGCGGTAGGCGCTTCTTCGTGTCGAACAACACCCGCGCCAGCAGCGGTCCCGACAATGCCATCAAAAGCAGAAAGGTGAGCCCGAGCGGCTCGTTCAGACCCGCGCGATTGGGCCAAACGTATTGGAACGTGTAACCCTCGGCATGGAGAACGAACAAACCGGCGACGAGAATGTAGAAGCAAAAGACCAAAGATATGCGCCACCCGACGATTGGGATCATGAGCAACGCGATAGCGATCATCGCGAGCAGAGCGCCGTTGATCAGCCAGTTGGTGAGTTCTTCCGCCGCGTGGTCAGCCGAATAGGCCTCGAGGGACGACAGCCTCCACGGTAGCCAGGTGGCCGTGGGCGTCCGGTAGGCGACGAAAAGCTCCGCTGTCTCATGTCCGCTCAACGTCACGTCGACGGCAAGATAGCGGTTGAGGACCGGGCGCCGGTCGAAGACGTCGTACTTGCCGTGACTGAAGAGAAGCTCGGGTTGCGCTCCCTCGCGGACGATGTAGACGAACAGCTCTTGCAGATATTGCCGTCTGAGATCGAGGCGCCAGGTTCCGGCCTCCGGCGATGGGTTGACGATTTGCGCGCGCAACCATATCCGTGCATCACTCAGGCCGAAGTCGATGTAGGGCCGCGTCACCGGTGAAAACACCTGCGGCGCCGCATTCAGTTGTCCGATCGTTCGCTCAAGCGACTCGTCGAAATAGACCTGCGTGTAGCGTGCGAGATCGACGTTGAAATGACGACCGTGTTTGAGAACAACCGGCTCTGCACGCGCGCTCGCGCACAACGCCACGGCAAAAACCGCAACGGCAACGACCATCGAGCGGCAAAACATGCCGCTGCTCACACCCATTCTCATACGCGGATTTTCAGCCAGGAGGCATGCCCGCGTCCATGGGTAGGCCACCCCAATCGGCCGCATGTCATCAAAGCTGGCGATGCTCGTCCAACAGGCCTTCCTTCAGCGCATAAGTCAGCAATTCTGCGACGGAATGAACCTGGAGTTTCGCCATGAGGCTCGCACGATGCTTCTCGACGGTCTTCGCACTGATCGAGAGGCGTTCTCCGATCGCGGCATTGGCATGGCCCGAAGCGATGAGCGTCAGCACCTCGCGTTCGCGGTGGGTCAAGTCGGGACGCGGTCCCGCCGCCTGCAGGATCGCCGCGACCTCCTTCGACACGAAGTTCGCGCCGCCGAACAGCGCCTCGAAGCAGGCCTTCATTTCCTCAGGAGGATCTGATTTCAAGAGCAGCCCGTCGACGCCGGCATCCAACCAGTCGGCAAGAACGCCGGCCGCATTGAAGCCGGTCAGCAGCGCGACCTTCGTCGTGGGACTCCAACGGCGAGCGTCGGCGAACACTTCGATGCCCCTCGCCAGCGGCATGGCGGCATCCAGAACGAGCAATTCGGGTCGGTACTTCTTGACTGCGGCGATGGCTTCAATGCCGTTGCTCGCCTCGGCAGCCACTTCCACGGACGGAAGCTCGAGCAGGATTTGGCGCGTCGCATTGCGAACGATCGCATGATCGTCGGCGACGACAACACGGCGCATTGCACGTTGCTGATCGGCCCCTGTCATGCGTTTTCCTCATCCGGTCCGGCTCGCTGTCGCGGCGGCAAGGCGGTGCCGATAGGGTGCAGCGGTGACGGGAAACGCTGGAGCGGTCTCGCGCCCTTCGCCGATCCCGTCAGTCGTCGTGAGGCCCCTTGAAGCTTCCCTCGTGCCGCGCAACGTAGCACATCTTCCGGACGTTCGGCGCCGGATCACCAAATACGTTGTTGCTGCACAAGATGCCGTTCCGCAGAGTTTGAACGACCCACCGATTGCCCGCCCCATAATAGACATCGCGCTGGCCTCGGAAGCCGCAAAATTCGTTCTCGTCCGCGCACTTGCGCCCTCGCGGCGATGCATTCGAGAATTGAGACAGACGCATACGCATCGAGACGCCACTCCTGCCGCATATCGGGATTGGTCGGCTGACGCGGACGCACCAGCCAAATGGGACAAGGGACTAACGACATAGACCCGACACGAAATCAATCTTGCAGGAGCGAAAGCCGCAGCGCCACATCTCAAGATTCACCAAACAGCTAGAGCCCCAAGCCAGCTTCCGGACCATCGCGCACTTTCGAATGACGCCGTTTCGCGGGACCCGTGCGTCCAACCGCGTAGCGCGTCGTCACAGGAGATCGGACGCTTCGTTCAAACAGCCACTCTCGAGCCGTTGAAGTTTGCGGCAACTATCGCTCTTATTCGAACCAGCCCGCACGGAGCTCCATATGCAACCGCTCATCAACCTGGAACGGCCGGTCGCCGAAGTCGCGTTGCTGACGCTCAATCGCCCGGAGAAAAAGAACGCGCTTTCGATCGCACTTCGCGATGCGGTCAGCGACGCGCTCGATAAACTGAAGGACGACCTCGCGCTCAAGTGCGTCGTGCTGACCGGCGCCGGCAATTCGTTCTCGGCGGGCTTCGATCTCAGCGAGTTTCAAACCGCTTTCACCGACGCCGAGTACCATAAGAAATTGTGGACCTCGAGCGATCGCTACCACGAGATCCTGCTCAAATATCCCTTGCCGACGATCGCTGCGATCGGCGGCGCAGCCATGGGGGGCGGCCTGGATACGGCCGTGCTCTGCGACATTCGCATCGCATCGGACACAGCCTATTTCGGCCACCCCGAAGCAGCATTCGCCGATGTTGTCTATGCGCCGTTGCACGATTTGATCGGCGGAGCGGCGGCGCGCGAACTTTGTCTCACCGGCCGCCGCATCGATGCCGCGGAGGCGCTACGCTTGGGCCTGGTCTCTGAAGTCGTCCCGTCGGACCGTCTGCTTGATCGAGTGCTCGAAATCGCAGGCTCGATCGCACGAGCACCGCGCGAGGTCTTGATGCGGACCAAAGCCAAGATAATTGCCCGCGCTGCGATCACGTTCAAAGCAACGCTGGAGCTTTGATCTCGCGAACGATCTGATTGCGACGCGCGGCGATGGTTTCCGTAGATGAGACATGGCCCGCTACGGCTAGGCCTTCTTCTTCAGCGGTTCCCCTTGCTCCTGCTGGCGGGGGTCGATCCATCGCATCATCGGCGGAGGCAGACCGACGAAGGACAGTGCGAGAAACACTGGCAGAAAGCACCAAAAAAGGATGCGTCGGACCGTCACTTCCTCCAGATGGGCGCTCGCATAGTGAAATCAAGTGACATGGCGGCGCGTCGGCCGACCGAGCGTTCGCCCACACTACGGACGGCGTGCTTGGATAATCCCGGCCGGATTAATGGTCGCAACGGCTCAACCGAAGTGAAACGAAAGTGTCAAATCCGTTTCCCATCTCTCGACCATGGGCGAGGTCGCTCAATGGAGAACTGTTTGACGACAAGCATTGTCTGGTCGAAACCGTGGTACCGCTCACGGGGTGTCTGGGGGTCAGTATTTGCCGCCGTGGGGACGGTGTACGGTCTTTACGCTACGATCTTACCCTGCGGACCCGTAGAACTGTTTCACAACTATGCCGCGGCGGCGATTACGCTCTACGGAGCGTGGCTTTCCTTCGTTGGCCGCCGAACGGCGTCTCAACCGATCCACTTCCTCTGGCGGTACCAAAAGGAAGTCTTGGACTGAGCGTGCTGAAACACGCTCCATAGCCGGTCGATGATCGTCTCGTAGCGGGCCACGGCAAGCATCTTTTGCGATTGTATGCGGAAGCCGCGTTGCAAGAGCGCGGCCTCGAGCCCCGGCATATGTTGAGCACCCCATGGAATGATGATTGTGTCGTATTCGTCGATTTCCTTATCGAACTCCGCGAGCACACGCTTGTTGCGCTTGTAGAGAATGTCTTCGAAGACGTTCTCAATATCCTTTTCGGAGAACGCATCACCGACCGCATTCAGTCGACTGAGCAACTCATTGACGCTGTGACTGGAGTAAACCTCTCCGACCATGCCGAGGAAACGCACCGTCGTCGGGGAAAAGTCTGACACGTCGGCATCCGCGTAGATGATGCGCGGGCGATCAGCGGTCGCCGGAATCGATATTGGCTCGCGCGATTCAGTGTTCGGTGCGCTCCCCTCGGACTGCGAAGGCCGCGCCTTTGGGATGTCAATGTTGCCTGCCGATGCGCCCAATTGAGGCTGCACCTTCAACCCGAGCACGTCGGCCAGTCCCTTGTAGGAGAAGCTGCCGGCCAGCTTACCCTCACGGTCCGTCACCCCTTCCGCCAATACCAACGCACTTGCCGGAAAGCTCGCGTAGAGCTTGTCGTAGAACGACGACTGGCCGACGTGGATCATGCCCACGAGGCGGACGGTCTTGCCCTCGCGTTGTAACACGGTCTCACGAACGTCGATGCCGCTCCAGGTGAACTGCAGATAACCATCGGTCTGCCGCTCGACCATTGAACCAGCGGCCACCAGCAGCAAACCCAGTGCTACAGACGGCAGAACAAGACCGAGCACCACGAACGACGAAATCGTTCGCAGCACCAAATGCGTCTTGTGCGGCAACAAACGCGCGCGCATGAACCAAGCGCCGGTGCGCATCTTGTTGACCAGCAGAACGCTGGCGACCAGCACGGCCTCGAGAACGGCCACGGCCGCGACGGTGGACGGCGCCGAAAAATCGAAAGGCGGCGCGCCAAACGCGGCCCATAGCACGAACAGGATCAGCGGCAGAAAAACCAGCTTCGGCAGATGCGGGATAAAGATGATGACGATCAGCATCGCCAGCGTAGCGAGCACCAGAAGCTCGCTTACAATACCGGCAACCGCCGAGAGCGATGTTGATTCCGCAAGGCTCAAGAGGCCGGCGATCAGAGACAGGCCCGCATCAACCGCAAACAGCGCGAGATAGAAATTCGCGAACGAACTCGCCAACACAAGAAATATGCTGCGATGGTCGCGATGATCCAAGTTCACGGCATTGCCTCACTTCCAGGGCCGCAGGCGGAATACCACTTCACCGAGGCAGCGCTCTATCACGACCGTCCTTAATGACACGAAACTGTCACGTTGAGTGTCTGTTCTGCCGCACCCAGCGCGACTAAAATTCGACCTCATTCCATGAAAAGTGGAGCACCAGCTGTGCGCAACAAGGCAGCGTTGTTGGCTATGATTTGCTTGGCTGTTCCCATGGTCGCTCAGGCGGCCAAATGGGTCCGCAACCCCAGCCAGCCCGGCCAGTGGATCGATCTCGATAGCCGCAAGCACACCGAAGAGGTCGTAAGCTTCAAGGTCAGTCTGAGCGTCGACGCCGATACTGGACAGCCATCGACTGCTGACGACGACCTCGTGATCGAGCTTCTAAACTGCATCGACGGGAAGCGGACCATGATCCTGCCGATGCTCGGCAATGACACGCGCGCGTTGCCCACTTTGTCGCAGGATGACCCGCTCATGGCTCTGATCTGTGGATGAGTTCGCTCGCGAGACGACAGGAGCAGTTGCGGCGCGCCAAACCGGCGAATTTCTGACCCGAAGCGCGCTCTCATGAGTTGTTGGTAACGGACCTCTGTGGTGGCGCCGCCACAAGCCTCAGGCGACAGCTCAAATTGTCGTACCTCCGTCATCTGCCTGTCACGTGCCGCCACCACTATGCGCCGCGATGGGGCTTGGGGGCCGCTCGGACTGGGGGGCTGCTGTTCGACAGCAGGTCGCGAGTGATGGGTGCGCACCCTGAGTTTCGGCAACTCAGGGGTACAAAAATCATGCGGAAGAATTTGCTTTTGACGACGACGGCCTTGATGGCTGCTGTGGCTTTTGCAGCTACGGCTCAAGCCGGCGGCCGGACTGCCAGCCAACAGACGGCGGCCGAGATCCAGGATTTGAAGGCACGGATCGAGGCGCTTGAGCAGCAGCAAGCCGATCAGGCGCGCGTTGAGCAAGATCAGGCGATTCAGGAGCAGGCGCGCATCCTGAAGCTTGAAAAGGGTGGCTGGTGGGCGGACACGTCGATCAGCGGCCGCATGTACTGGAACCTCAGCAACATCGACAACCAGCACAACGGTGTTGACGACGGCAAGAACGGCTTCGCTTTCGATGCCAAACGGTTCTACGTCAGCGTCGACCACAAGTTCGACAGCGTCTATTCGGCTGACGTCACGACCGACTTCCAATATTCGAGTGCGGTTGGCGCCACTGAGCTCTTCATCAAGAAGGCATACCTCCAAGCGGCCTGGGACAAGGCGTTCACGGTTCGCTTCGGCGCGACCGACATGCCCTGGATTCCCTTCGCGGAAGGCTTGTACGGCTACCGCCACATTGAGCAGACCGTTGTCGACCGCACCAAGTTCGGCAACTCGTCGGATTGGGGCGTTCACATCATGGGCAAACTGCTCGACGGCGACATGCTGCAGTACCAGATCTCGGTCGTGAACGGCGCTGGCTATAAGAAGCCGAACCTCCGCACTGAGCAGCCGGACGTTGAGGGCCGCGTCAGCTTGAACCTCGGCGACTTCACCGTCGGCGTCGGCGGCTACTATGGCCAACTTGGCGCCCTTCACAGTGACACGGTGTACAACGACGCCACACGCTTCAACGCAATTGCCGCCTACACGGGCAACGGCATCCGCCTGGGCGTCGAATACTTCATGGTCAACGATTGGAGCCACGTGACGTCGGCTGGATCCGACAAGGGCAACGGCTACTCGATCTTCGGTTCGTATCAGTTCGACCCGATGTGGAGCGTCTTCGGTAAGTACGAGCACGTGACGCCGTACGACGAGTTCTCGACGGCGACAGCGCGCGAGGACTTCAAGAACACGTATTACAACGTCGGCATTCAATACAGCCCGGTGAAGATCGTCGACTTCGCGCTCGTTTATAAGCACGACGCCGGCGACAACGGCTTCTTCGGCGATGGCAACGGCACCATCGGCGGCACGGCCTTCGCGGCGGGCAACGACGGTGACTACGACGAAATCGGCCTCTTCGGCCAGCTTCGTTGGTAACGCAATCCAAAGTCGCAGTGCCTATCGAGTAAGTACCTCTCCTGCCTAACCCCCGCGCGCCAGCCCTCGCGCGGGGGTAATTTTTTGCGATCGACGTTTCGAGTTTCTTAGCGACTGCTGAATCGCAATCGCATGCAGCGGAAGAAGGGCGCACCCGCCCCGCGCATTTCGACAGTCGCCAATAACAGCCAACAAAATTGCTTCGCCCGCATGACCGCAACGTGTCGGCGTCGTAAGAAAATCGTAATGCGAAACGCGCGGGTTCCTCGCCATGCGCGTGAACTTCAAGAAACGAAGTTCACATTATCTCGCGCTCGCTCCGTTCGTCGAATTTATGGCGCGTTTTGGTGCCTCACTGACAACGCTGATCGAGCACATCGGATTTCTCAATGGAAACGATCGGCATCGACAGCGTTTTACTTAATAGGTGCTCGCGCGCTGGCGCTAGGCACCGAACCAACTTGAGGAGACCGCAATATGTGGAAACATCCGATCATTTTCGGTGCGCTTGTCGTCGCGGCGAGTGGTGCCGCTTGGGCAGCCGCACCGGCATCGACCCAACAGTGTCACTCGCTGCAGTCCGAGTTTCGGAGCGCTGAACAGTCGCGGCCGCCGTCGACGCAGCGCCGAGAAGCGCGTTACTTTGCGAACGAAGGAAAGTCTTGGTGTGAAACCGAGCACGCGGGCCGCGGCAGCGCCGACTACCAACATGCCCTGCAAATTCTGAAGACCGGTCAAGCCGGCCCCGCCCCCAGCTAAGGCGCGTTTAGGTACGGCCGACAACAATTGCCCCCGAGCGCCGTAGACCGCATCGGGGGCAATTTCGACTGTCAGACGAACGCGGCATCCAAGATTTGAGCTTGAACGCGCGTCTGACCCTGCCATTCGTCTGCTTTCAGTGTGGCCGCAACATGCAACGGTCGCCCTTTGGACTCGAGCAACGCCTTGCCGAGCGGCGTCTGCAGCGCTCGAAAGGCGATGCCGTTCAGCCGCGACTTGCCGTCCGAGAACACGCATCGCACATGGTCCTCGCCGACCACGGCCGCATGCACCATGCGCACCGCCGCAAAGGCGAACACCGGTTCGCGATTGCCGGCGCCGAACGGACCGACCTTGGCGACCAGCGCGCAAAGGTCCGGCGTTGCCCCTTCGATGCGCAACGCACCTTCAACGGAGAGCACGCGCCCTTCCGGCGAATTCAAACCCGCTGCGCCGACGCGCTCGATCATGAAAGTTGCAAACGCCTCGATCTTGTCGGGCGCTATCGTCAAACCAGCCGCCATCGCGTGGCCACCGCCGTTGACGAGTAGACCAGCCTCCCGCGCGTCGACCACGATGGATCCCAACTCAACTCCCGCGACCGACCGGCCGGACCCTTTACCGACGCCATCCTGGATCGCAATGACGATCGTCGGCCGGTGATAGCGATCCTTGAGCCTGCTGGCGACGATGCCGATTACGCCGGGATGCCACCCGTCGCGCGCTAAAACCAGAACCGGCGCCTCGCGCAGGCGCGCGTCGCCCTCGACGACCGCGATCGCCTCCGCACATGTCGCCTTCTCGATCTCTTGGCGCTGCTTGTTCAGCGCGTCGAGTTCGGCGGCGATCGCCCGCGCTTCGGCCGGGTCGTCCGTCGACAGCAGGCGTGCACCAAGATCGCACTGTCCGACGCGGCCGCCGGCATTGACCCGCGGGCCCAAAACGAAGCCGAGATGATAAGGCTCGATCTTGCCGTTGAGGTTGGCAACTTGCTTCAAGGCATCGATGCCGGGAACACGGTTCGCGTCCATTGCCTCTATTCCGCGCCACACCAGCAATCGGTTGACGCCTGTCAGCGGCACCACATCCGCGACCGTGCCCAGCGCGACGATGCCGAGCCACGTTCGCAGATCGGGCTCGGCGCGTCCCGCGAACCAGCCACGCGCGCGTAGGGTCCGATTGATCGCAACCGCCAGCATGAACGCAACGCCGACCGCGGCAAGCTGACCGCAGCCCGAGCGATCGTCGTGCCGGTTCGGGTTGACGATCGCAAAGGCGGGCGGCAGGGCATCGCCCGGCAGGTGATGATCGGCGACGATAACGTCGAGCCCCGCGTCGCGCGCCGCCTCGAGCGCGGCGTTCGCCTGTGTCCCGCAGTCGACGGTCACGACGATCTTAGCTCCCTCGTCCGCGAGCAAACGCATCGCCGCCACACTGGGACCGTAACCCTCGCTCAGCCGGTCCGGGATGTAGAGCCGCACATCGAGGCCGAGCGCGCGGAAATATCGAATGAGGAGCGCCGACGACGTCGCGCCGTCCACATCGTAGTCCCCGAACACGGCGATCTTCTCGGCCCTGGCCACCGCGTCGGCGAGACGCTCCGCCGCTCGGTCCATGTCCAAGAACAAACTCGGATCCGGCAAATCCGTCTTGAAGCTTGGCGTCAGATAGGTCTGCGCTGCATCGACGGCGACACCGCGAGCGGCGAGCAGACGGCCCACGATCTCAGGGGCGGCAAGTCGCTGCGCAATTGTCATGGCGTCGCGCGCATTGTGCTCGCGCTCGATCCAATTGCGACCGGTCAAGGACCGCCCGACGCCGAGGAACGATTGCGGATAAGCCAGTGATTCGGCTGGTTCTGCCATGCCGGATGGTGGGCCGTCCGAGGTCGGGCTTTCAACCGGCCAGAGACGGAACACGCTGACGAACCTGCGGACAATACTGCGCATATCGGAAAATTCCGTTCGCGTCATTTTAAGCAGGTTTGTCGCTCGTCACTTGACGGTTCGTCGGTGGCCACGCTATCTCCCGCCCCGCAATGATGCCAATGTCGAAGCGCACGATGAAAACGAAGACGCCCTTTGCCGGGGCGGCTTTGGATCGTGCGCGCGACGACTAGCGCACAGACCCAAGGTCCCGCCGGCAACGGACGGGGCCGCGCAAAATCGGCTCGCGTCTCCGGCTCTACAGGAGAATTCGGCCGATGAGTGTCAGCATCCTTCAACGACAATCGACCGCGATGAGGCGCATCCACCCGTCGCCGTCCGTTGCCATTGTCGGGGCAACAGGGGCCGTCGGCGCCGAACTGATCGGCTGTCTGGAGCGCCGCAACTTCCCACTCTCCCGTTTGAAGCTTTTGGCCTCGCCCCGCTCGGCCGGGCGCACCCTGACGTTTCAAGGACGCGATGTCGTTATCGACGGCCTGACACCCATGAGCTTCGACGGCGTCGACGTCGCACTCTTCGCGGCCGGCAGCGGCGTCTCCAAGGACCACGCGCGCCGCGCTGCCGCCGACGGCACCATCGTCATCGACAATTCGTCTGCCTTTCGCATGGACGACGACGTTCCACTCGTCGTTCCGGAGGTGAACGCGGACACGCTTGGCACGCACCACAATCTGATCGCCAATCCGAATTGCACCGCGGCGATCTCCGTCATGGCTCTGTGGCCGCTCTACCGTGAGAACAAGATTCGCCGCGTCATCGCCGCGACCTATCAGGCGGCCTCCGGCGCTGGCGCTGCTGCGATGGAGGAGCTTCGCGCATCGACCGAAGCGCATTTGACCGGGCGAGCATACGAGCCCCGCGTTCTCCCTCATCCGTACGCCTTCAATATCTTTAGCCACAACGACACGGTTGACTTGGAGAGCGGCGAGAACGGCGAAGAAATCAAAGCCGCGCGCGAACTGCGCAAGTTGATGTGTGCCCCGGATCTGCGCGTCGGCATCACCTGCGTCCGCGTGCCGGTGTTCCGCGCGCACACCATCGCCATGACGGTCGAGTTTGAGCGGCCACTCTCGCCAGATCAGGCGCGCGAGATCCTCGGTGCTGCGCCCGGCGTCGACATCGTCGATGATCGAAATGCCAACCGCTTTCCGATGCCGCGCGACGCCACCGGCCGCGACAACGTGCTGGTAGGCCGCTTTCGTGCCGACAAAAGCGATCCGACCGGTCACTCGCTCGCGCTCATGGTGGCAGGCGATCAATTGCTGAAGGGCGCCGCGCTCAACGCGGTGCAGATCGCCGAGGCGTTGATGAAATAGCGGCTAGTCGCTGCGATTGTTGCGCTCGGCGAGCTTGCGCAGGTTTTCTTCGTGCTCATCGCGCGTCAGCGTGTAGGCTGAAATGGCAAGCATCATCGTCATCCAAAGTCCGACGATCGTTGGAACATAATAGGCGCCGAGGAGTCTAATGGCTTCAGGCGGAACCTGCGACGGCGCAGCCCCTGCCGGAAAATGCGCAAGGGTGAGAAGATAAGTCGCCGTCAGCACGCCGAGCCCGTTGACGAGCTTGCGCACGAATGTGTTCACTGCCACGAAAGTACCCTCCGCCCGTCGGCCCGTGCGCAGTTCCGATTGCTCGACGAGATCCGCCATCATCGATGCCCCCAATATCTGGAAGCAAATGATGAGGCCGACGTCGATCACGCCCGAAATGAAGACGAACCAGAACACGAACGGCGTGGGCCCGTCCGGAAGCACGCCCCACAGTCGCAGCGCCACCGGAAGCGGAGAGCCGAGAAACGCCACGACGCCGACGATCATCGCTCCGTTCTTCTTGCCCAGCGTGCGCGTAACGATCGGCGCCAACAATGCCCCGATGACCGCCGAGAGAAACACGCCAAGCGTGATGATGCCGATCTGCTGTGACGTAAACGACCAAAAATAGGTCAACAAATAGAACGCCAACGCCGCCGACAGTCCCGCGCCGATCGAGCCAAAAATCGTCGCCACGAACAACGCCACGAACGATCGGTTCGCCAGCGGCCCCAGAATCTCCTTTAGCGCCGTTACGATGGTAATGCGGCGTTTCGCCGGCGGCGCCTTCAGGTGGGGAATTCTGGAATGCGTCCCGAGTGACGAGATCATGATTGCGACGAACATCAAGCCTGCCGCGATCAACCCATATGTCGCATAGGCGTCTCTGTTGAACTGTCCGTTGGGGATCGCTTCTGTCACGAACGCCGGAAACAACGCCATGAACATCATGACCGACATGGCATTGCCGCCGGTCCAACCGAAATAGGTTCGATAGGAAATGAGAGAGCTTCGTTGGTCGTAGTCGGCGGTTAGTTCCGGCGTCAGCGCCGCGCTCGGCGTCTCGAACAGCGTGATGAAGAACCGGATAAGGATCGACAGCACGAGCAAATAAATGAACAAGGCTTCGTGCGACCAACCCACGGGCGGCGCCCAAAGAAAATAATATGCGACGGCAACAGGCAGAGCCGCGGCGTACATAAAGGGATGCCGGCGCCCCCACCTAGAATGCAAATTGTCGGACAAATAGCCGATCAGTGGGTCGCCGAACGCGTCGAAGACTAGCGCTATCGAAATCGCAAGCCCTACAAGCTGCGCATTGATGCCGACGACCTGGCTGTAAAACAACAACAGAAAGTAGGAAAAGCCGCCGTCCTTGATGCCGTAGGCAATCGCCCCGATGCCATAAGCGAGCTTGGTCCCAAGCGACAGCGGCGGACTCGAGGAAACTGATTTCGGCTCGGCGGATCCCCCCGCCGCCACGACCGTCTTCCCCACGCGCGCCCCCGACCTAGCAACAGGTTTCGACTAGTGCTTCGCCCGATGGCGCGTCTTGATCCAGCGAACCGTACCGGTGTGCGAGCGCATGACGAGCGTGTGGCTCGAGATGAACTCGCCGGTGTGCCGGATACCTTCGAGCATCGAGCCCGAGGTCACGCCGGTCGCCGCGAACATCACGTCGCCCGAGGCGAGATCCATCGTTTTGTACTTGCGCGTCAGATCCTTGACGCCGATGCGGTGCGCGCGCTTGCGCTCGTCTTCGGTGCGAAACACGAGCCGGCCCTGAATCTGACCGCCGATGCAGCGCAACGCCGCGGCAGCCAGCACACCCTCGGGCGCCCCGCCCTGCCCCATATAGATATCGATGCCCGTATCCGGATCGGCGGTGTGCATGACCCCGGCGATATCTCCGTCGGAGATCAGCTTCACCGCGGCCCCCGCCTCGCGCACCTTCTCAATCAACGTCCCGTGACGCGGGCGGTCGAGAATGCAGGCGGTGATCTCCCGCGTTGCTACACCCTTGGCTCGCGCCAGCGCTTTGATGTTGTCGCGCGGATCGGCATCGAGATCGACGACGTCTTCGGGATAGCCGCCACCGATCGCGATCTTGTCCATGTAGGTGTCGGGTGCATGCAGCAGCGAGCCGCCTTCCGCGATCGCTACCACCGCAAGCGCGTCCGCCATCGCTTTCGCGGTCAAGGTCGTACCTTCGAGCGGGTCGAGCGCGATGTCGACCTTCGGCCCTTTGCCGGTGCCGACCTTTTCGCCGATATAGAGCATCGGCGCGTCGTCGCGCTCACCCTCGCCGATCACGACCGTACCGTCGATGTCGAGCGTGTTGAGCGCCTTGCGCATCGCGTCGACTGCCGCCTGATCGGCTGAATGTTCGTCGCCGCGTCCGGCTTGCAGCGATGCCGCAATCGCCGCGGCTTCCGTCACGCGCGCGAGTTCAAGGGTCAGAATACGCTCGAGATGATGGTGGCCCGGCCGTTCGTGAATGTGATGAACCTTGTGTTCGTCCACGGCGTTTCCCTTGTCCTTTATCTAGAAGCGTTCCATGCGGATCATACACGGCTCTTCGGCAACCACACCCGCTGTGACGATCGCCTTTATAGCCCTGGTTAGCGCGGCTTCGCGCGCTTCGTGCGTGATGAAAACCACGGGAACCGCTTCCCCCGGCGCACGGCTGCGCTGCAGCATGCTCTCGATCGACACCGCCTGATCGGCAAGGCAGCGCGAAATAACGGCGATCACGCCGGGCCTGTCGATGACCGTAAAGCGCAGATAGCACGCGCCTTGATGGTCGCCCATCGGTGTGATCGCCGGCCGCTTCAGCGATGCTGCCGGTGCACCGAATGTGGGCAAACGCGGCCCGCGCGCGATATCGAGAATATCGGCCAGAACCGCCGATGCGGTCGGACCGGCCCCTGCGCCGCGGCCCTCGTAAACGGACTTGCCGACGAGATCGCCTTCGGCCACGACGGCGTTATAAACGCCGTCGACGTCGGCGAGTGGCGTACCGAGTGGCACCATCGCCGGGTGCACGCGTTGCTCGATGCCGCCGTCGGAGCGCGTCGCAACACCGAGCAGCTTGATCCGATAGCCGAACTCCCGCGCAAAGACGATATCGTGCGGCGTGATCCGCTCGATGCCTTCGACGTGAATGCCGTCGAGCGCGGGTGCATTGCCGAAGGCAACGGCCGCAAGCAAGCAAAGTTTGTGCGCCGTATCCATGCCGCCTATATCGAAGGTCGGATCGGCCTCGGCATAGCCCAGCTTCTGTGCCTCGGCCAAAACATCGCCGAAGGCGCGCCCCGACGACTCCATCGTCGTCAGGATGTAGTTGCAGGTGCCGTTCAATATTCCGTAGACGCGCTCGAGGCGATTGGCGGCAAGTCCTTCACGCACCGACTTGATGATCGGAATGCCGCCGGCAACCGCGGCTTCGAAATTGAGCGCAAGTCCCTTGGCTTCTGCGGCCGCGGCAAGCTTGGCGCCATGATGTGCGAGCAATGCCTTGTTTGCCGTGACGACCGGCTTGCCGGCGGCGAGCGCGGCCTCGACGGCGGCCTTCGCAGGATCGCCTTCGCCGCCCATCAACTCGACGAACACGTCGATCGCCGGCGACTTCGCCATCGCCACCGGATCGGCGAACCACTCGACACCGGAAAGATCGACGCCGCGGTCCTTGCGCTTGTCGCGTGCCGTCGCGCCGGCAAACGTAAGCTTGCGTCCGGCGCGGACATTGAGTGCCGCCGATTGCTCGATGAGCAGGCGCGCCACATTCGCGCCGACCGTGCCCAAGCCGGCGATCCCGATCTTGAGCGGCGCCGTCATTGCGCCGCGTCCTTCGCCTCTTGGATACCGGGTCCCGCGCTCAAGAACTTGCGCACGTTGCGCGCTGCCTGCCGAATACGCTGCTCGTTTTCGACGAGCGCGATGCGTACATGGCCCTCGCCGTACTCGCCGAAGCCCGCACCCGGCGCGACCGCGACCTTCGCGTGTTGCAACAACAGCTTTGAGAATTCAAGCGACCCGAGCGGCCTAAACTGCTCGGGAATTGGCGCCCAGGCAAACATGGATGCGGCCGGCGCCGGTATCGTCCAGCCGGCGCGTCCGAAGCTGTCGATCAAGGCATCGCGGCGGCCCTTGTAGATCGCCCGCATCTCATCGACGCAGTCCTGCGGTCCGTTCAGCGCTGCGGCCGCAGCAACTTGAATCGGCGTGAAGGCACCGTAGTCGAGATACGATTTGATCCGACCCAGCGCATGGATCATGCGCTCGTTGCCGGCGGCAAAGCCCATGCGCCATCCGGGCATGGCATAGGTCTTCGACAGCGAATTGAATTCGACGACGATATCTTTGGCGCCCGGCACCTGCAGCATCGAGGGCGGCGGTTCTTTGTCGAAATAGATTTCGGCGTAGGCGAGGTCGGAGAGAACCAAAAGGTTCTTCTCTTTCGCGAATTTCACGACGTCTTTGTAGAAGTCGAGCCCGACGACCTGCGCGGTCGGGTTCGAGGGATAGTTCACGACGACCGCCGTCGGCGGCGGCACGGCGTGACGCACCGCGCGCTCGAGCCCGCGGAAGAACTGCTCCGGGCTCGACGCTTCGACATGACGGATTGCTGCACCGGCCAGGATGAAGCCGAAGGCATGGATCGGATATGCCGGGTTCGGAACGAGGATCGTATCGCCGGGCGCCGTGATCGCCTGCGCCAAATTCGCGAAGCCCTCTTTCGAGCCCAGCGTCGCAATCACTTCTTTTTCGGGATCGACCTTCACGCCGAAACGACGGCCGTAATATTTCGCCATCGCCTTGCGCAGACCCAGAATGCCCCGCGAGGCTGAGTAGCGGTTCGTGCGCGGGTCGCGCACGGTCTCGATCAGCTTGTCGACGATGTGCTTCGGCGTGGGCATATCGGGGTTGCCCATGCCGAAATCGATGATGTCTTCGCCGTCGGCGCGCGCCTTTGCCTTGAGGCGATTGACTTCCTCGAAGACATACGGAGGCAGCCGCTTGATACGGTGAAACTCAGTAGTCAATTCCCGACCTCAACAAGCGCCGAACGCCGACTCGAAAGCCTCAATGGTCCGAGGCGGGAGTGCTATCACTTCCCTCGGCCGGTTTCGCGTCCGATGTCGATCCGTCGGCGGGCGTTGCGTCGGCAGGCTTTGCCGGCGGTGGCGGCGCCGCAGGCGTCTCCGTGCCGCCGCGCAAGACATCGGCCGAATGTTGCGCGTCCTCACGGTCGCGGACCAGGCTGTCGCGAATTTCGCGACGTTGCGACTCGGTAGTGCCCACCGTCTGCGCATCCGGCTGCGCAGCCAGGTTCGGGTAGTCCACGGGCTGACCGTCGGCCTTTTCGCTGGGCAAGGCAGACTCACCGGGCTTGTCGGACGTCGCGCTCGTCGTTCCAGCACTGCTCGAGGCCGTCTGAGTCGTCGCCGTGGTGACCGGCGGCGGCTTGTCCCCAGCCGATGGCGGCGGCGGCGCCGTTTTTGCCCCGCCGTTCGCTTCCGAGCCGCCCCCTGCAATGGTGTCGATCCACGTACCGGGCTTGGAGGCATCAAACGACGAGCATGCGCTAAGGAAACCGGCGACAGCGGCCAGCGCGAGCGCACGCGGGAGCAAGCGACGCATTCTTAATTCTCCTATCGGGGGAGGACCACTTTGCGCGAATCGGGGCCGAAACTCCAGGCCTTCCTGTCGCGCCAGGCTTGTCCCCGCCCTAGCACTAGCGGTAATTCCCGTTGCAAAGCAGCATATTAAGGGATTTGAGGCAAACTGCGACGAAGCAGCGCCCAAGGTTCAGAGGACCATGTCAGAGCCCATCCGCACAACAGCCGCCAATGGCACCAGCGCGTATTCCATTCAGGACCCTGCCGAATTCTCGCGCAACATGATGAAGGTAGCGGCACAGAGCCAGCGCCTCGTCACCGACTTTCTCAAGAACCAGACGCAGCAGAACTCGAACGGTCCGGCCGACCCGTTGAATCTCGGACAGACGTTCGTCGACTTCCTTGGCCATGCGATGCGCAGCCCCGGGATACTTCTCGAGGCGAATTTCAAACTCTGGCAGAGCTACCTGACACTTTGGCATCACACCGCGCAGCGCATGCTTGGTCAAAGCGTCGAGCCCTTGATCGAGCCCTCGCCGTCCGACAAGCGCTTTAGAGACAAGGATTGGTCGGAGGTTCAGATCTTCGACTTCATCAAGCAATCGTACCTGCTGACCGCGCGCTGGATGCAAGAGACCGTTGCCGAGGTGAAGGGGCTCGATCCACACACCCGCAAGAAGATCGAGTTCTACACCAAGCAATTCGCCGACGCGCTTTCGCCGACGAATTTCGTGTTCACCAATCCAGAGGTCCTGCGCGAGACGTTCAAGTCGAACGGCGAGAACCTCGTGAAGGGCTTGAACAACCTGCTCATCGATCTCGAGCGCGGCAAGGGCCAACTCTCCATACGCCAGACCGACATGGACTACTTCGAGGTCGGCCGCAATTTGGCAACCACGCCCGGCAAAGTGGTCTACCAGAACGAGCTGATGCAGCTCATCCAATATATGCCGACGACGGAAGAGCAATTCGAGCGCCCGCTCCTCATCTTCCCGCCGTGGATCAACAAGTATTACATCCTCGATCTCGGCGAGAAGAACTCGTTCGTGCGCTGGGCGACCTCGCGCGGCTACACGGTGTTCGTCGTCTCCTGGGTCAATCCCGACGCACGCCTCGCGCAAAGGACGTTCGAAGACTACATGCGCCTCGGCATCTTCGAAGCGCTCGACGCCGTCGAAAAGGCGACCGGTGTGAAAGAGGTCAACACGATCGGCTATTGCATCGGCGGCACGCTGCTCTCGGCGACGCTCGCTTATATGGCCGCCAAAAACGACAAGCGCATCACCTCGGCGACGTTCTTCGCGGCCCAAGCCGACTTCTCCGAAGCCGGCGATCTTCAGGTCTTCATCGACGAAGATCAGCTGAAGAACATGGAAGATCAGATGGTGGCGTCTGGCGGCTATCTCGACGGCGCCAAGATGGCCACGACCTTCAACATGCTGCGCTCCAACGATTTGATCTGGAGCTTCGTGGTCAACAACTACCTGCTCGGCCGCGACCCGATGCGCTTCGACCTGCTTTATTGGAACGCCGACGCGACGCGCATGCCGATCGCAATGCACATGTTCTACCTGCGCGAATGCTACAAGGAGAACAACCTCGCCAAGGGCAAGATGGTCCTGGCCGGCGAGAAGCTTGATCTCTCGAAGGTGAAGATTCCGATCTTCCTGCAGTCGTCCAAGGAGGATCACATCGCGCCCTATCGCTCGGTCTACAAGTCGACCAAGCTGTTCAAAGGTCCGATCACCTTCATGATGGCGGGCTCGGGTCACATCGCGGGCGTGATCAATCACCCGGACGCCAAGAAGTATCAGTACTGGACCAACGACCAGCTGCCGGATCGCGTCGAGGATTGGATCGCGACCTCGAACGAAACGCCGGGCTCATGGTGGCCGTACTGGGACAAGTGGCTCTCGAAGCTCTCGGGCGAAAAGGTCCTCGCCCGCATCCCGGGCGACCACAAGCTCAAGGTCATCGAAGACGCCCCCGGCGCCTACGCCAAGATGAAATAAAGCCGCCGCAGTTCTTGCGACGACGGCGGCCTAGGACGAGTGTCGCCGTCATCACATTCACAACGCATAGTTGAGGATTGCTCTTTCTTTCGTGGTGAGCCAGGCCGCGCGCCTGTGGTAAGTCCATACCCGCACGTAGCACCAGGCTGGGCGGTATCGATCGCGTGCCGACGAAGCGGCGCGTTGGAGAACTCATTCCTTCGAAATGCAAGCATACTCGCGCGCCGAACCGCGCGATCTGGGAGAGCTCTGAGCAATGCGCAGCGCAACCGCCTCGATCCGCCTGGTGATCTTGATCGGCATTGCGTTGTGTTTGATGGGTGCAGACGCAACGTCGGCAAGCGACACCGTACCGAACCCGGGCCGCGACATCGCGATTACGCTGCAAGCCGCCGAGATCGCCGAAGGTCTCGCATCGCGCGATCGCTGGGACGCAGCCTTCGTCGTTAAGCGGGTCGGCAAAGATCCGGCCAAGCTGTTCGCATGGGTGCAGACCAATAGCTTTTGGATTCCCTATCGCGGCGTTCTGCGCGGCCCCGTCGGCGTGCTGATGGATGGTCGTGGCAACAGCCTCGATCGCTCGCTCCTGCTTGCCGACCTGTTGAAACGTGCCGGGCAAACGGTTCGCCTGGCGCACGGTCAAATGACGCAACAAGACGCGGTCACGCGCCTCTCGCAACTCGTCGCGCGCGAAGCGAACGCAAATGGTCCGGTTGGCAACGCTCGTCTGAGTGTCACTGGCGCCGCGATGTTGAACGCGGCAACCGCCCAGCTCTCGACAGAAAAGCAGGATGCCGCCCGCAGACTCGCGACGTTGAACGCGCGCACTGCAGCGCAAACGCGGCGCCTGCTGCAGATGATCGAGAAGCCGGATGCCAGCGACGAGTGGAGCGATCGCTTCGTGACCGCGCTCGAAGCTCTGCAGGATCACTGGTGGGTGCAGCGTCAAACAGCGGCCGGCTGGGTCGACATGGATGTACTCACACCCGATGGCAAAGCGGCGGTCTCGCTCCAAAGCACGTCGCGCCCCGAAGACCTCGGCATCGACGGTCTCTATCAGGAGATCACGCTACGCGTTGTCGCGGAGCAGTGGACGCCCGGCAGCCTCGCCGAACACGTCGCGATGGAGCACAAGCTGCGGCCCGCCGATCTCATCGGCAAAGCCATCGTGCTTCAGTTTTGGCCAACCGCGCCGATCAAATCGCGAACGCCGGCCGGCCGCGAAGAACTCAAGACCGCGAAAGGCGGCGAATGGGCGGCGATCCTTACGATCGATCGCGATGCGGCTGACGCCGGGATTCTTCCCGAGAGCGGAGATGATCTCGATCAACCGCCACAAGGCGGCGCCTTTGGCGGCATCGCCGGTAGCTTCGGCTCGACATTCGCCCCGCCTGCGCAACGGTCGACGCCAAAGTCGACACTCAGCGCGGTCTGGCTGGAGTACGAATTCAAGTCGCCGGGACAGGAGTCGCGGAAAGTTCGCCGCGAGATCTTCGATCTCGTCGGGCCCTCGCGCCGCGCGGAGGGCGCGCCACAACAGCTCGCTTTGGATGACACTGCTCGTGCGGTGCGCGAGCGGGCTATGGCAATGCGTAGTGAGATTCTGCCCCTACCTTGCGCCATCGCCCCAAGCTACGTCACGCACCTCGTCTCGCAAGCCTTGCTCCGTAGTCGTCAGATCCTGACCGCTGCAACGCAACCCAATGTGACCGACGCCGCCGTGTTCGAGATGACGCAACATGCCGCGCCGCCCGTCACATCGCTTTACGCTTTGGCGCTCGCGGCGACGAGCATCGGCAGCACGTCGACCTACGTCGACAAGCCGCTGCTCTTTACAAACCACTTCTATCCGAAGCCGGGGGACGCCAGCATCATCGTCAACGCGACGGATATCGTCGCCAACGATATAGGCGTCAGCCTCGCCGTGAACGACGCCTTCTCGGCCAGGCTCGCCGAAGGCGTCCGCCACACCAACGCCGAATCCCTCTTCCACGGCCCGATCCCGGGCTACAGCACGGCGGACGCGTTTGCTCAGCCGGGTGCATGGGCCGCACTGACAGCATCCGACGAAGCGGCCATCAACGCATTGACGCTGCCTGCCGATGTCCGGCGGCGAATTCTCGATGAAGTGATGAACGGCCAGATCGTCGTCGCACCGCGCGTCGCACTGTCGACACCGAGTGGCCCATACGCCGGCTGGTGGCGCATCGATCCCGCGACCGGCACAACGCTCGGCTTCGGCGCCAATGGCTGGGGTGCATCGGCAACCGAGCGGGGCTTTCTCGCACGCGTAGCCGGCGCCGCCGGCCGCGCGTTCATGAAGAACTATGCGAGGATTATCTTCGTCTTCACGACCGGATACGCCTTTTGTGTCGCACCAAAGATTGTGCGCGACTACGGATTGGGACGCGAGGCGGACACGGAAGAGCCGCCGCGCCTCGGCCTGAAGCTTACGATCAAAAACAGCGCCAGCCAGTGCCTCGCGGAGGGTGGCTTCTTCGCTGCTCTGGCGACATTGCCGCTCGTCGCCAGTGAGGTGAACGCCGCAGCCGAAGCTCCCAGGGTCCCCTCTGAGCCGGCGCCGCCGGAACTCGCGCCGCCAGCCGAACCGCCATGCCCCGGTGGTGGGCGTGGCCCCGGCACCGAGGTGATGCCCGCGCCCGGACGCCCTGGCAGCGGCAACACACAACCGATGCCGGCTCGGCCAAACGCAAGTCCCCCGGTCGGGAGCAGACCGCCAGGACCGTTCCAGATGGATCCCGCAAATAAGGCATGGCAGCGCGAAGGCTACGAGGCCGGTCACACTGCGGCCGTTGCCATGGGCGACCCCGCAATCTTCGAGTTCGCCGACCAAGCGGCGCGCAGCACTTACAACGGCGCGATTCAAAGTGGCGCGACCGTCGACGCTGCGTTCCAAGCGTCCAAAGACATGTGGTTCGAAGCCGTGAAGCAGGGACAAGGTAATACGATAGTCGTGGAAGGCTATCCGGTCGGCTCGGGCCGCGGCGGCAAGACGGTCGGAATGCCGAGCGCACCTGGACCCGTGCCTGGAAAGTCCCCGATGGCACAGACGGGGGAAGTGCCTGTCCGCAGCGACACTCTTCCGATGGATCAAGCGCCGCCGCGCGTGCCCCCGACACAGCCCATGACGCAACCGGTGCAGACGCCGGCACAATCCCCGAAAGCATCCACGGGCGTGGTGCCGCGGCAATCGCCGAACGCCTCGAGTGGCCCGGTAGCGCAACGACCGCCGCTCCAACAACGGCCCCCAGGTGAAGAAGTAAAACCCATCACGCCTGAGGGCGAAGCACCCCAAGCCGGTGCCAAACCGGTTGTCGAGCCAAAACTGCCTTCCGTTGCGGAGGCTGAAGCAAACCTGAAGCAAGTATTGCGAGACGAAAAGGCCGCCCGGATAAAGTCAGACCAACTGTCGACGGAAAGCCGCGAAGCAACCTCCGAGTTTGTGCGCTACCGCGCGAGAAAGCCAAGACCCGGAAAGGGTTGGGAGGGCGATCCGGACAATTGGGATCAAGCGACAGATCAAAAGCTCCAAGAGAATATGACCCGCTTGCGGTCGGAATCCGACAAAGCACTCCTCGAAGCCAATCGCCTTGACCAGGAACTGCTCGCCGCGCGCCGCGATTACTACAGCGCCAAGGGTCGAGCGGATCGACAAGCACAATGCGGAGGTCAATAATCTCGAAATCAAAAGTGGCGGCTGCAGCCACGCTCGTCGTCGCTCTCATAGGGGTGCGAGCAAATGCAGAACCTCAAGATACCAAAGTCCCGCTCTGCGCCGGTCTGACGATCGTCACAGCCATCAGTCAAACCGATGGCGACTACGAGTCGATCAAGACGATCGAGTCCGTCGATCAATCGGGCGCACGTTTGAAGTATGCCACCGAACGTCCGGTGCAGGATTTTCCCGGCGGCCCGACGAAGATTCGCCGCGTAAACATCAATCGGACCATGAGCGCCACTGATCTGGTAACCAGCCACGCCTATCTGCAGCAGTTTGTAACAACCTCACCGGCCTCAGTGCCCGGCACAACAGCGATCGGCATCTCAACAGCTGCGCTAAGTGACTTGAAGGACAAGGGCGAGGTCGAACTCAGCATCTTTGATTTGCCGGTCAGTCCGCTGTCCGCGGATCCTGACAACCACCCAAGCATCTTCGACTACAAGCTCACCGGCAAAATTCATCGCGTCGAAGACAAACCGGTCATGCTTGAATTGATGGTCAATGGCGAAAAGGCCCAACTGCCCACGATCCACGCCACCGCTAGATTTTCCGGCGAAGCCGCCGAGTTCTATTTCCTCGACGACGTCAACAATCCCCTTACGCTGCGCTTCCGTCTCGGTATCGGCGCCCGCCACTCGCAAAATGACGCGCCGCCCTCCGACCGCGACACACTGCGCGCCGTGAAGATTGCCTACGAATGCACCGCGACCACAAACTTCGCGACGCTGCTCGAGCGCGAGCTAAAAGAGAACGGCCGCGCCGAAATTCACAGCATCTATTTTAGCTTCAACAGCGATCAGATCCGCCCGCAGTCGGAACCGACACTGCGCGAGATCGCCGAGATCCTTCAGCGGCATCCCGATTGGAAGCTGGCAATCGAAGGCCACACTGACGCCATCGGTACCGATACCGCCAATCTCGATCTCTCGACGCGCCGCAGCGCCGCCGTCAAGACCGCGCTCGTCGCTCGCTACAGCATCGATACCGCCAGGCTCACCACCAGTGGCTTCGGTGAATCCCAACCCAAGGACACCAACGACACGCCCGAGGGCCGCGCGCACAACAGACGCGTCGAACTCGTGCGCCAATGAGAGGATCAAGGACCATGCTCGCTCCGAACACACTGCGCAGCGCCCTTGCGCTGCTGCTCGTCGCGATGACCGCGTCGTTCGCAGCCGCCGCCGATCCGGCACCAGCGCCTGGATCAGCCGACGATATCTGGCAGAAGACCGCCGCGACCTACGCTGCGCTAAAGTCTTACGCCGACACTGGGACGGTCCTCGTCGAGCTGCCGGGCCTCACCGAGACGCACAATTTCACCTCGCGCTTTCAGAGTCCGCGCTTCTACTTCTTCGATTTCACCAAGCACGAAGACAGCGATCGCTATGTCATCTGGAGCGATGCGCAAGCCTTCCACACATGGTGGCGCACGACGCAGCTCGAAGACGAGTACCCGCCGGGAACGGGCATCAATGCCTTCGCTCAAGCTGATTTCTTGACCACAGGGTCGGCGTTGAAACTCGCACCGCTGATTTTCGCCGGCTCAGGCTTGCAAGGTCCGCTGCTCAACTTCAACGACATCCAGCTCGACGGCACCGAAACCATCTCCGGTCACAAGTGCTATCGCCTGATCGGCATGACGCGCGACATCTACACGGCAACGGGGAAAGAGGTGAACATTCGTCAGATCACGGTCTGGATCGAGAGCGACACGTTCATGATTCGAAAGATCGTCGAAGACGCGCCGCGCGGCACGCCGCCCGCTCAAGCCGGTCAGACGACCACGACCTTCGAGCCCAAGGCCAATCCCAAACTCGACGAAGCCTCATTCCATTTCGAGGCGCCGGCGGCGAATTGATCCAAAGGCCTACATCTTCCGACGCCTCATCGCCTTGCCGGGGCTCTGCGCACCTTCCCCGGCGCCACGGCGGAAGCGCGACCACGCCTCCCTCTCTGCCCCGGCCGCACTGTCGTCACGGCGATCAACGAATCCGCCCGCGACCACGAGTCGATCAAACTGTCGACGCGATCGACGACGCAGCCGTCTTGTAAAAAGACACGATCTCGCCGCAATCTGTCATGACCTCTGCTGCTCGACCGTAGCCAGCGTGAGCACACCACGATGCGCATCGCCACCATCTTGTTTGCCCTCATCAGCCTCACCGCTTGCAATTCGCCAACGCCAGCGACGGACGAGCCGCCGGAGCCGACGTCGCAGCCTTGGATTTGCGGCCGCGAGTACGTGAATTTCGCCTGGGGTTATCAACGTCGCGGCGCCGTGCTCGACGGCGACGGCCATGTCTGGCGCTACGAGTTCAAAGGCACGCCCGCGAGCTTGCCCAACGCCTGGCAACCGAAGGACCCGAACGCGCTGACGGAGACCGAACTTGGCGCGCGATACAACGGCGCCGTCGACATCGGCCAACGATCGTCCGCCGACGACGTTGCCGCGCACATGCCCCTCATTCGTGAAGCAGCGGGAACGCCGCCGACCGAAGGCCACCAAGTCGGCGCCGACATGGGCGCAACCGTTCTCTACTGCTTGGCCCGCAACGTTCCGGGCGGCACCTATCGCCAAGTCTTGATCGATCAAAAGGGCGATATCGAGACGACGAACCCGTCAGCCGCCGCAAAGCAATTGGCAACGTGGCTGAACCGCGTTCTTGGGACCGACTATCCGTAAGGCCGAGATGATGCGGTTCAGAAGGCGACCTCGAGTACGCGCCCTTCCGGCGACGCGACATCGTGAACGAGACGCGCATTGAGCAGCGTAACCGAGCGTCGTTCGCTGACCGGCAAGACGAGCTTCACTGTCTTAGGCGTGGCACCGAACGAGCCGCTTCTACTCACACCGATGCGCAACGCAGCGTCCGCCTCGACGAGAACGCTCCATTGGGCGAACCGGCCGGAAACGAACGCAAACGTCTCGCCGTCGTCCTCAAAGCACGTCGCGTCACTGTGCCCCGCAACTCGCGGAAAGATGAAGAAGCCGCGCTCGTCGGCGGATCGCGCGAAATGCTGCTCGGCGAAGTTGGCCGGGATGATGCTGCCCGCCCGTGCAAAGAACGGTGGCTTGCCCCACACCGCAGGCACGGTGACCTCTCGCCCGCCTTCAAACATTTCGCCGCGCCAAAAATCGTACCAATCCGCACCGGCCGGCAAATACACCCGGCGCTCGGTCTGGCCGGCCTCAACGACCGGGGCGACGAGCAAGGACGAGCCCAACATCATCTCGTCGTTCTCTTCGAACGTTCGCGGGTCGTCTGGAAATTCGAAGAAGGTCGGTCGCACCATCGGCTCATAGTCGCAATGCGACCGATACGCCAAGTCGTACAAATAAGGTTCGAGCCGCGCGCGGAATTTGATCAGATCGCGAACGTGCGCCGTGATGCTCGGATGCATCCAGGGTTCGTTCACCGTGCCGTCGTCGTTCCACGAGTGGATCGAGAAGCGCGGCATGAAGATACCGAACTCGACCCATCGCAAGAAAAGCTCGGCATCGGGCGCCGGTCCCGCGAAGCCGCCGACATCGTGTCCCGTGTTCGAAACGCCGGACAGCGCCGATGAAAGGCCCATCTTGATGTTGTATTTCACGGTCTCCCACGCCGTGGCGTTGTCGCCGGACCAAGTCTGCGCATAGCGCTGCACGCCGGCCCCGCCCGCCCGCGTCACCAGATACGGCCGCTTCTCCGGCGCGTGCGCGAGCTGCGCCGCGCGCGACGCCTTCAACATCAACAGGCTCTGCAGAGATTTCATTTCAACGGCCGCGCGCGGTTTGCCGAAGAGCGCCACCTCCGCCGCAGGATCTTTGAATTCGTATTCGTTGTTGTCGTTCCAGGTCGCTGCCATGCCGACGTCGAGCAGCGCCCGCCGCACTTGAGCCGTCCACCAGTCCGCCGCGCGCGGATTGGTGAAGTCGACATACGATCCGAGCGCATCCCAGAAGTAGACCAGGAGCGGCTGCCCCAGCTCATCGTTGATGAAGAATCCCTCGCGCGCGCACTCATCGTAAAGCGGATGATCGCGCAAGAGCGCCGGCTTGATGTTCGGCGCCAGCTTCACGCCGTGTGCCGCGTAGTTGGCAACAAAGCCCGCAGGATCTGGAAACTTGTCGCGATTCCAGTTGAAGACGTACCGCTTCGCGCCGATCGAGGTGTAGCCCGACGACAGGTGAAACGAGCTGCACAGAATGTCGTGCTCGGCGCACTTCGCCAGGAATTCATCCATGCGCGCCTGCGCGTCCGGCGCGTCGGTATAACTCATCGTCGAACCCGAATAGCCGAGGCTCCATTTCGGCATAAAGGCCGGGCGCCCCGTCATCCAGGTGAAACGGCGCGTCACATCGGCAATCTCGGGGCCCGCGATCACATAATAATCGAGGTCACCATGCTCCGCCTCGAACAGCCGGTAGCGGCCGTGATAGTTCGATCGCTCACACCCGAAATCGAACGCGCAATCGGAAAGCGTGTCGTAGAACAGGCCGAACGCCGTTTTCGTTTTCATATCGTAGGTGATGTAGAAGGGAACGCTCTTGTAGAGCGGATCGCTGCTGCGCGCGCTGTACCCCAGAGCGTCGGTGCCGGAGAGGCGGATCCGCCGCCCCACCCGATCCATGTCGCCCGACACTTCCCCCAAGCCGAAGAACTTCTCGCTGTCCGGCCGAGCGAGATAGTGCCGGACGCGTCCGTCCCACCATCCGAAGTCGTAGGCCTGGGTGAAGCGATCGCGCGCGATCGGCACCCAATCGTCGCCGCGCTTGAGCGCCCAGCGGCACGAAAACCCCGCGAGTTTGACCGAGACACGCAGGCGTGCGGTCTCGATCGTCAATATGCCCCGCTCCTCAGACAGCACATACGGCGGACAGCTGAAACCGCTGATGTCTTCGCGCAAGCGGCCTTCGGCGGGAACGTCGTCACCGCCCGGCGTGACGGCCCAGGTCGACGGCATCTTCCACCCGCCGTCCGGCAGCACCGCGACCCGGATGATGTCGTCTTCGAGCACGAAGATGTGCACGCGCGCGCCGCGCGCTTCACTCAGGACGATGTGACCGCCTTCTTGGCGCGAAATGGCGAAAACGGGGGTGTCGGCAAGGGATCGGCGCATGGCGCGAACTTGACCGTGTCACGCGCCCAATTGCAATCGCGCAAACGGCGACGACGTTAGACAAGCCCTTTGTAGCGCGTCGCCAATTGGCCGATGTTCTCGAATGTCGCAAGATCGCGCATCAGGTGGACGACGCCGACGGCCGAATAGCCTGGCCTCGCGCCCATAGCGACGCGCAAGAACGGCGATCCCCGATCGTTGACAACGGCATCGTACCGGTGCCCGCGGAATCCAAATCCGCCGCCCCTGTCGAACATAAGCCCGCGCCGCTCAGCCTCGTACGCGATCACGCGCTCGACGAATCGATAGTGTTCGACGATGCCGTCGTGCAGATGGAAGGTACAGAACGGCGCTTGCGCCCACGGCGCCTCGGAGAGCGCATAGCGCGGATGCAAGATGCGCTCGAACAACAATCCCCGCCGCGCCTTCAACGCATCCGCCAGCGCCGCATTGTTGGCGAAGACGGCGTGGCTGTAGCGGCGGAAGTAGGTCCGATCGAGAAACCACGGGGCTTCGAGCTCCGCGACTTCGTCGAGGGTCAGTCCGGCTCCGATGATCGCGCGGATATTGCGCAGTGCATTTGTGACATCTCGCGCCGAGAACTCGGATGACGCATCGGAGAACACGGAAACGATTGCGCAATCGGCGAGCTCGAACCCCGCTTGATCGAGTTGCAGTCCCGAACGGATTTGAATGACCGTCGGCGCGCGCGCTCCCGCAAGCGGCGCCAAGAATTCGTCGATCGAAAACAGCGGCCCGGCCAACGTCGTATCTAAAACGATCAGCGCCGGCTCGCTCGGATCCATCCGGACCCAGCTATCGTGAAACGCCTTCATATCGAAGACGTTGACGCCCTCGTCGAAGAACACGGGCTCGATCACCAGCAACGACGCGGGTACGCTGGCAAGATTATTGGCGTCGAGCGTCTTCGCGTGCCGCCATCTCAGTCCGTCGCGCGAGAAAAGATCGAACAGCGCCTGCGTCTCGAACGTCCCGCCGGCGATCAGCGCCTCAGCGCTGTCGTGTTGATGCCAAAATCCGTGTTGGATCGCCCAGTGCAGGATCGCCGTCATCCCGCTCTGCGCGCCTGAAAAAAGCAGGTGATCACTGGACCAGCCGTCCGGTGCCGGCGCATAGGTAAAGCAGCGTTGCTCCAACAAGCGTTGCTGTAAGTCGCCTTCGCGGCCGTGGGCGGCCTCGCTTCCAGACGGCGTCTTGGCCTTCGCCTCGCGTTCCGGGGAACGCGTGTGCGGGTCGGTTGAATCATGTGCCACTTGCATCCAAAGCCGGCGCAGGACGGCCGACAAGGTCACCAACGACGCCTCGGGTGAAAAACTGCGGCAGGCATCGTCGCTGATGCCGTGGATCGCCTGCAGCCACTTTTGAAAGCGTGGCCAAGATTTCGGCACCTGGGCAAGTATGCCTTCGCCAAGCGAAATCAGCTCTCGCCGCTCGGTCTCGCAATCGGGATCGGCAAACCGCGTCGGTAGATCGTCGACGGACTGCCGCACGCGCAGAGCAGTGGACATCTTCTTTCCTGACGATTGGGGTTCCATCCGTCCGCCGCGCGACGAGAGCGGCGGGCCGATAACGTTTGCGGAGTTTAGCCGGTTCCGAGCCGCGCTCGCGCCAGCGTGTAATAATTCAAGTTCATATCGTACAAGACGCGCTGATCTACAAGTGAGAAGCCAGCCTTCGCGGCGACGCGCTGCGAGGCTGTGTTATCCGGTCGCACATAGCAGTCGAGCAAATCCAAATTGCTGTGGTCGAGGGTGAAGCCGATAGTGGCGATTGCGGCTTCCGTTGCAAGACCACGGCTATGTACCGTCGACATCAACGACCACACGATCTCGACACGCCCTGTTTCCGGCGTCACAACCGGACCGGTGCGGCCCAGGAAAGCACCGCTGACCTTGTCGATTACGGCAAAGCAGCCGTACCCGCGGGCCTTCCATAATTCTTCGTAATGATCGATGCGCTTGTCTTCATCCGCCGCGGACGGTGCGCCCTTCGGAAACAGCCAATGCGCCACGACGGGATCGTGATGCAGGCGCGTGAGGTCCTGCCGCCACGATCGATCGAGCGGCGCGAGAATAAGCCGCTCAGTCTCGATCCGCGTGGCGCCCGCCTTTTCCATGGCGCCATTGTTGGTTCGGGTTCAGCCGCGCGCAAGGCCCGGGAGCAGCCCACGTCGCGAAACGTCAGACTTCCCAGACGGCGGTGTCCTCGCGCGATTGAAGGACCCGCTCCACCCGTTTCGCCAATTGGAGCAGATTGATGGGCTTTGCCAGGTAGTCGACGACGGCCATCTCGCGAGCTTGTTGAACGTCGCTCGCCGACCGCTTCGCCGTCAGCATGACCACGGGAACGTGACGCAGCGTGTTGTCCGCGCGGATCGCTCTGAGAGTTTGAAAACCGTCACCGCCGGGCATCTGCACGTCGAGCAGCACGAGGTCCGGCCGGCGCTCGCGCAACTTCGCGAGACATCGCTCGCTGGTCTCCGCAACGTCGACGACGCAATCCGGCGTCGAGAACGCTGTCGAAATCAGATCGCGAATGGATGGGTCGTCATCCACGACCAACACATGCTTCGTCATCACGGCGCCGCTCAATTCGAGGCCCCTCAACGATGGCAAAACAAAATCAATGGCCGCTTAATTGCGCGTCGCCCATTGCCGCGCTTTTCCGATGATGCGCGGCAATTCTGGTTGACGATCGATATAGCCCGCCGGGCCTATAGTCCCGGCACAGGGAAACGCGAGCAGAGCACGCGTGTCTCTTGCCGCAAGGCCTCGAGCCGCCGCGCATCGCCGTGGTTCTTCATCGCCTCGACCATGACGCGTGCGAGCGCCTTCATCTCGCCCTCCTTCATGCCGCGCGTCGTTGCGGCTGGCGTGCCGAGACGAACGCCGGACGGCTTGAGCGGCGGATTGGGATCGTCCGGAATCACCTGCTTGTTCGTTGTGACGCCAGCGTGATCGAGCGCCTTTTCGGCTTCTGCGCCGTTGATGTTGAAGCTCTTCACGACATCGATGACCATTAGGTGGTTATCGGTGCCGCCGGTGACGAGATAGGCACCCTGGTCGGTGAGGGCCGCCGCCAGCGCTTTGGCGTTCTTGAGCACTTGGCTCGCATACGCCTTGAACGGCGCCTCGCTTGCGAGCTTCAACGCCACAGCCGTCGCCGCCACTTGGTTCATATGCGGCCCGCCCTGCAATCCAGGAAAAACCGATTGATCGATCGTCTTCGCATGCTCCTTTTTGCACACGATCATACCGCCGCGCGGACCGCGCAGCGATTTGTGCGTCGTTGTGGTAAGAAAGTCGAAGCCGGCATCCATCGGATTGCGCATCGCGCCGCCGGCGATCAGACCGCCGATATGGCTGACGTCCGCCATCGCCAGCGCACCGACTTCGTCGGCGATTTGCCGGAACGGCTTGTAGTCGTAGTCGCGCGGATAAGACGAGTATCCGCACACCACCAGCTTCGGCTTTTCCTTCAGCGCCACGCTGCGCAAATGATCGAAGTCGATCGAGCCGTCTTGCGGGTTCGTCTTGTAGCGCACGAACTTGTAGATCTTGCCCATATGCGAGACCGGCGCGCCGTGCGTCAGGTGCCCGCCGTGCGAAAGCTCCATGGCGAGGATCGTTGCGCCCGGCTCGATGAAGCCGAGATAGACCGCCTGGTTCATCGGCGAACCTGAAAGCGGCTGCACATTCGCGTGCTCCGCGCGGAACAGCGCTTTGGCGCGATCGCGCGCCAAATTCTCGATCACGTCGACGAATTCGGTGCCGCCGTAGTAGCGCCGCCCCGGATAGCCTTCCGAGTACTTGTTGGTGAATACGGTGCCGAGCGCCGCCAGCACCTCCGGAAACGCGTAGTTCTCCGACGGAATGAGCTCGACGCCGTCGCGCTGCCTGCGCTCCTCGCCGATCAAAGCTTCAAAGACGTCGGGATCGGTCGCCTTCAACGCCGCGCGATAGTCGGTCATGGGGATACTCGCCTCCTCTTGGGTCCGCGTTCGGTTCTTGCAAGCGGATTGCCCAGGCGCGCGGCATGAGGACCCCGCCCCCTCGCTTCCCCGTGGGATCGCTCCACGTTGAATACGCCAGTCGCGAAAAGGCGGCTTGCGGCGGTCGGGGCAAGGAGTGACCTGCGGCCGGGCCTCAAGTCAAGGCGCCTCTTAACCGCAAGGCCGGCCCGCCCGGAGGCGGTTTGAGCAAATCGACGACGCCGCCTAACATGTCCACAACAAGCAGAGGACCTCGATGACCCGCCTCCTCGCAATCCGTGCCGTCGCCGCCACAGCCGCCCTTGCAGTGGCTCTCATTGCGCCTGCCTTTGCAGCCGATGCCGCACCGCCGCCGTCGGCGCCGATTGAGGTTCACGACGACTTCACCTACGGCCCGCTGCGCTTTCGTGTCGAAACCCTGGCGCTCAACGGATCCGTTACCGCGCACACCAAGATCTCGATCGAAAATCTGAGTCACTCGGTCGCCCATGCCGTGCTCGCGTCGATGGCAGCGGCACGCAACGGCATCGGCCTTGAGCTCGCGAGCGCGGCCGGCGCCAAATGCGACGCAGCCGAGAAGGACATCAAAGGCATCAAAGTCGTCGAGTCGGAAGGCGCGCTCGCGGTGAAGGCGATGACACCCGTCCCCGCGCTCGGGAAGTTGACGTTCTCGGCTACGTTTCACTGCAACACCGGCCGCCTGAGCACGAACGACACGCTCTCCCTCAAGGGGCGCGCTCTCACCGCAACCGAGGCCGGCGGCTTCGATATCCCGCTGAACTTCACCGGTCTGAAGGCGAAAGCGAAATAAAGCAGCAAAAGGTCACACATCGCCACGAAGGACACGAAGCCGCCCAAATCATTGAATGTCGGACCGTGTCGAAAGATTGCCGCTGCGGCGGTGGATTCGGCCATAGACGAAATTCGCCGCGTCTTGGCGGGCTTCGTGGTTCAAGATTTCTTTTGATTGCATGACGGAGGCGTTGATGACGAACCTAAATCCACGCGCGACGCTCGAAACGCACGACGTCACGAATCAACCGCCGCCGTTCGAGAACATCAATCTCTTCACCTCCGACGTCGCGTTGACCGAAGCTGTTCATCGCGAAGGATCGTCAGCGCACGATCAACGGTTGACGGCGTTCGGTGCGCGCGCGGGGTCGACGGAAGTCGCCGAGTGGGCGTCCGACGCCAATCGGAACGTGCCACAGCTTCGTCAATTCGATCGCTATGGCCGGCGCCTCGACGAAGTCTCCTTTCACCCGAGCTATCACAAGCTTATGGAGCTCGGACTGTCGAACGGCGTTTCTGGCTTTGCATGGACCACCAACGAAGCCGGACACGTGGCCCATGCTGCTCTTGAATTCATGATGAGCCAGGCCGAGCCCGGCGTCTGTTGTCCGATGACGATGACCTACGCGGCTGTCCCTGCGCTGCGTCATCAGTCCGATCTCGCGAACGAATGGGTTCCGCGCATCACGACGCTTGCCTACGATCCGACTTCGGCACCAGCGCCCCAGAAAAAGGCCGCCACGATCGGCATGGCGATGACCGAGAAGCAGGGCGGTTCCGACGTCCGTGCCAATACAACCCGCGCTACGCGCAAAGGAGACGGCACATACGAGTTGATCGGACACAAATGGTTCTGCTCAGCCCCAATGTGCGACGCATTCCTAACGCTGGCATACACCGACAACGGGTTGAGTTGCTTCCTGGCGCCGCGCTGGCGCCGCGACGGCGAACGCAACGCAATTCATGTGATGCGCCTTAAAGACAAGCTCGGCGACCGCGCCAACGCCTCATCTGAAATCGAGTATCACGGCGCGGAAGCGCATTTGATCGGCGAGGAAGGCCGCGGCGTGCGCACCATTATCGAGATGGTTCATCACACGCGCCTCGACTGCATCATCGCGCCGGCAGCCTTCATGCGCCAGGCGACGGCGAATGCGATGTGGCACACCGCACACCGCACCGCGTTCCAGCGCAAGCTCTTCGATCAGCCATTGATGCGCCGCGTGCTCGCGGATCTTGCGATCGAATCCGAGGCGGCCACCGCCCTCACCTTCCGGATTGCGCGATCGTTCGACGAGGCCACGAGCGATCCCCAAGCCGCGCTCTTCTCGCGTATCGCCACGCCGATCGGCAAATACTGGTTGAACAAACGTGTCGTCGGCCATGTCTACGAGGCGATGGAGTGCCACGGCGGCGCCGGCTACGTCGAAGAGTCCGTCATGCCGCGTCTCTTCCGTCAATCGCCGCTGAACTCGATTTGGGAAGGCTCGGGCAACGTTATCTGCTTGGATGTTTTTCGCGCTTTGACCCGTGAGCCGGCGACGGCCGAGGCGCTCGTCACCGAGCTCGAACACGCACGCGGCGCCAACGCGTTGCTCGATCACGCCATCAACGAGGTCAAAGCACATCTCACGCGCGGCGCCTCCGCGGAGGCAAGCGCACGCGCCTTCGTGGAGCATGCAGCCCTCGCTCTGCAGGGCTCTCTCCTCGCCCGCCACGCACCGCAACCGATCTCGGATGCATTTTGCGCACTACGTCTCGGTGACGACGCCGGCATAGCCTACGGCGCCGGGACGCATTCGATCGACACGATCGCGATCCTCGACCGCGCCATGCCCCGCCACTGACGCGCAAGCGTGGCAAGAAGCAAGAGACGAGGCGTGAAACAGTTTCACGACGTGGAACGTCACGCGTTCGTCGCATTCGTTTCCCACCTTTTGTTTGACAACAAGGGAGAGAAAATCAAATGCGCAGCGACCGATCGCTGTACCAACGCCTAACCGAGTTTGCGCTCGACGATGAGAGCGCCGGATTCAAATTCTCCAACCGTCTCGCGCGAGAAAATGGTTGGAGCCTTGCCTTCGCCAAGCGGGCGATCGAAGAATACAAACGCTTCGTTTATCTGGCGGCGATTTCGAAGACGCCGATAACGCCGTCGGACGTGGTCGATCAGGTCTGGCATCTGCATCTGACCTACACGCATTCCTACTGGGACGAGTTGTGCCGGGGCGTGTTGAAAAGGCCTTTGCACCACGGCCCCACGAAAGGCGGCGCGCAAGAGGACGCCAAGTATCGAAACCTCTATGCCGCCACTCTGGCTGCCTATCGCCGAGAGTTTGGTGAAGAACCACCGCGCGATGTTTGGCCGGACGCCGATGCACGTTTCGCCGGCGCCGCGCACCAGCGCTGGATCGACACCCGCACGCACCTGGTCGTGACATGGAGATCGGTTCGGCGAGCGCTCGCGATCTTGACCGGCGCCGGCGCGCTGACCTCGGCCGGTGTCGCCTTCGCCGCTGGAACACCTGATGCCGCGCGCGAAACCGGACCGGCCGCTCTCGTTATCGGTGGACTGATAGTGGTGGTCATTGCACTTGCCGCTGCCCACAATCGCCGCAAATCCAAACCAGGAAGCGACGGTGGTGGATACTGGGGCGGCAGCGGCTGCTCCTCAGGAGGACGCAGCGACTCGCATCATGGTGGCCACGGTCACGATGGCGGCGGTCACGGCTGCAGCGGTGGTGATGGCGGCGGAAGCGGTTGCTCTGGCGGCGGCTGTGGCGGTGGCGGATGCAGCGGCAGCTGAGGTGACATAATCGCGTCTTCAATCGGCGAAACACAGGTCGCCGATTGACCTGCCGGTAAGCAGAGTCCGAAAATGGCCACGAACCTTCGGAGTCTTTCGTGGCCCAGCAAGAAACGCCGCTCAAGCCGTCCGTGCTCCTGCTCGCTCGGAACATGGCCATCGCCGCCGCTTGCGCCGTTGCGGGCTACTTCATGGTTCAGACCGACGAAACCGTCGTCATCATCTTGGGTGGGGCGCTCTTGCTCTGCGGCCCGCTCATGTTCATTGCCCTGCCGTTCATGGGCATGCCGGCGCGCGGCGCTTGCCCGGAATGCGGCGGCAAGATCGAGACCATGGGCTCGAGCCAGCAGAATTTGCTCTGCCGCGGCTGCAACTCGTATCTCGACGCCGGCGGCGGCAAACTGGTGCGCAGCGATCCCAACCGCGTCACCGAGCAGCCCGTCTTCGCTGCCCCGTCGCCCTGGAAGGACGTGACCCTCGTCGTCTATCCCACCGTGTCGTTCTCGGTACAGGACGCGATCCAAGATTGGATGACGACGAAGAAGGGCGGCGTGCGCGTCATGGACGCAAAGTGGCCGCAAGTTTGCTGCGTTTGCGGCAAGCCGCCGACGCGCCTCGATACCGTGTCGCGCGTCTTCGCAAAACCGGGCAACATCGTCGATACGCAGATCATCGGCGTCGCGGAAGATGTGCCCTACTGCAATCACCACAAAGACGGCATCATCTTCGAGCGCATCGATAGCGCCACGCCGGGCGCCTCAGGCTGCTTCGGTCTGAAATTCCGTTCGCTCGCCTATCGAAACGCCTTCATGAAGGCCAACCCTTGGCCCTTCACTTGGCATCAGTAAGCTGCAACCGTTGTCGCCTATTTCAGCGTCGCGAGATACGCGACAACGTCCGCGGCCTGTGTCGGATCCGAAAACCCTGCGAAGCTCATCTTGTCGCCCGGCACCTTCTTCTTAGGGTCGATCAAATACTCGGTGAGGTTCGCTTCGGTCCACGTTAGGCCCGAATTCTTCATCGCCGTCGAGTAGTTATAGGTCGAGACCGACCCGGCCGCGCGGCCCACGACACCGAAGAGGTTGGGGCCGATCTTGTTAGGGCCGCCCTTCTCCGACGTATGGCAGATGAAACACTTCTTCTTGAACAGGTCGGCCCCCTTCGTCGCATCGCCGGAAGCGAACGAGGATGGCGCGGTCAAGAATGCGAACACGGCGACAAACAATGCACCGCCGCCTCGCGTCAGAATGCGGACCATAAGAACACCCTCAACGTATTGTTGTCGGAAGCGTCACGCCCGGTGCCGTCATAGTTCGATGAAGCACCGTCGAACTTGGCGTAGGCGGTGTATTGGAGACCGACGCGCAGCCCGAGCCGCTGCGCCGGCGGATCATCGCCCCACGGCGTATAGTCGACCTGGAACATCACGCCGTCACTGTTGGGCGAGAATGTGCGGTTGTCCATATAGAGCAGCGGGTCCGAGGAGCCCCAAGTCGCGAACGGCGACACCGTGAAGCCGACCTTGTTCTGCCAATAGTAAGACGCATCGACGTGCACCTCTTGAAGCGTCAGGCCGGAACGAAGCGCCAAGCCGAGCATGGTCGACGCATCCAGCGATTGGTGCTCATGCGTGTAGCGCGCGTTGACCGTATAAGCGTCGCCCCCTGGCTCCGTGTATTGGAGCGACGCATCGACGCCGATATCGGTGTAGTGATCGCTGCCGGCGCTGGAATCGTCGCCCGGGAAGATCCGCGGGAAGAACGCGAACGCACCGACCTCCCAATTCATCTTCCCGTCGTCGTCCTGATAAGCGGCGCGCAAATAGGGAGCTGCGCCGTCGAGCGTTCCGCTCTCGGTGGGATCGACACCCATCGATTTCAGGAAACCGTCGGATGGCGAACCGTAAAGTCCCACTTCGGTATAGATGTGCGAGTCCCACAGCGCATAGACGCTTCCGCCGATCACCGCTTGCGCCAGCGCGCCCCCGACAACGGTCCCGGCCGCGGGCGCGGGTGCCATGTCGGAGTCCGTGTACTGAAAGCCCCAGGCGGGCAGAGAGTTGTAGACGTCTTGCGTCGTCGGCGAGTTGTTGAGGCTGACCCCAACCAACACGTCGGAGCCGTCGGCGGTCACGTGCGTCATCGCGCGGACGTCGACATTGTCCCAACCCCAGTGATGGCCGAGGCCCTCATAGGTCGTCTGCACGAAGCCGCCGACATGATCGCCGATGTGACCGGCGAGGAAGATGCTGGCCTCGTCGAGATAGAAATTGTCGTTGTTGTCGAGCTGCGGCGCTGGTGGACCGGCCTGATCCGATTGCGTATGTACGTAGGACGCAATCGCCATGGCTGAGACAGGCACTGTGAACGTGCCGGTGTTCGCCGTATAGCCTTCGAGCTTGAACTGCCGGCCGAACGACGTCAGCTGCGGTCCGAAGCCGCCGACATGACAGGCCGAACAGGATTGACCCGTCTGGTCGGCGAATGCCGGGACGGCTTTCGCCGGCGCTGCAAGCCAAGAAATTCCGACGGTGATGAGAGCAAGATACGCGAAGCGATGGAGCATTGCGCTCCGGGGGGTATGCGACGGCACTGCGGGCCCTCCCCAAAAGAGACTCAATTCGCGGCTTGAGCCCTGCGGGACCCGCTGACCGCCTTGACGCGCCGGTTTACGAATCAAGCGCGCTGTCACTCTTGACTGAGTCGGTCAATCCCGCACAACGATTCGTTCACAGCTATACGAAACCGTATAGAAGCGGTCAGACACCAGCGAGTCGAGACACCTCCTGCGCTCGAAAGGCACGCGCGCGTACAACTTTTGAAATCGAATTTTGATCTAGATCAACGGCTCGGCAGCGACTTGAAGAAGTCCCAGATCTCTTTGCTGGCATCGATCTCCGGAGTCGAGCGCCCCAGGATCATGCCCATAATCAGCCCGGTGCGTGCACCAGGCCACGTGTGTCCGCCACCCTCGATTACCACCTGTCGCAGTGGCGATTTCGAGCACGCGTAGTCGGTCACGACGGCCTTCGTCTCGTCCTTCTCGTGAACGTCGCGCGTTTCAGTCTTCTTCACACCGTCGCACCCGTCGATGCGCTCAAAGACTCCGATCGTGTCCTCGACACTTCGCACCGTCCCAAGGTCGCGCCGCGTGACGTGCTCGGCCACACGGCCGCCGTTGAACGGCACGAACTCGTCCTCCGTGCCGTTGAAGAACATCGCCGGCAGCGGCCGCGACGGCGTGCAATCCCAATCGACCGGTAGACTGCCGGCAACCGGCGCAATCCCAACGATGTACTTCGCGGCTTCGCAGCCCGCGCGCAAACTCATCATCGCGCCGTTGGAAGCGCCGGTCAGAAACACCCGCCCCCTATCCACCAACCCTTCATCGCCGAGCTGTTCGATGATCGCCAGCGTGAATGCGACGTCGTCGTAGTTCGACGATGCCCGTCGCCGGATGTCGTTCGTCGCGCGCCCGTCGTTCCAATGGTTGTCGAAGCCTTGCGGAAACACGACGATGGCTTCAGCCGCCGTCGCGAGCCTGTCGAAGCGCGTATAGCGAAGCGTCTGCTCCGGCGTTCCGCCGCCGCCGTGATAGACGATGAGCAAGGGCAGCGGCCCGACCGCTCTATCCGGCGTCACCAGCAAATACGTGCGCTGCCCGCCGTCGACCTCGACGCCGCGCTCGCGCTCTTCGGCAAAGGCGAATCCGATCGACAAGAGAAGAAATAACGCGGCGAGCGGCACGAGGCGCATGGCATCCTCCAGCGAACGTCACTCTAACGATCTGCTGCGGTGATTCCGGCGGCGCTAGTATGGCACCCCGACGGCCTTGCATAGAAACTGCATCAGCGGTTTCGCAGCTTTGAACGAGGCCTCGACCTCGCCGACGAGCTTCGGCGACTGAGCCGCCTTCACGCTCGTCTCGCTCATCGCAAAAAAGCTCTTGCGCTTGATGTCGTCGATATACGGCTGCTCGGCGTCGAACCCGCGCGGCGGGCGCGCCAACGCCTCGCCGTGAATGCCGTCGAACGCCGCCTTGAAGCTTTTGTCCTCGACGACCTTACGCCAGGCCTTGGGGTCTGAGGCGATCGCCTGCCGCACCTTGGCCAGCGGCTCCGGCTCGAGCATCCACATGCCGCCGCCGAAGCGCACTTCGTCCGGCGCGAAGTGCATGTAAAAGCCCGGCGCATGAACGTTCTTCGCGTTCGCGTGGCGGAAATGACAGGCGGCATGTTCTTTATACGGACGCTTGTCCTTGGCGAAGCGCACGTCGCGATAGATGCGGAACATCGAGCCGCCGTTCGGCCGCGGGTCGGCGACGAAATATTTCGAGATCTTTGCGAGGCGCGGCGACATCGCGGAGATGAAATCCGACATCGGCGCCACCACCGACGCCTTGTAGCGTTCCTTGTTTTCCTCGAACCACGGCCGCTCGTTGTTCGCCTTCAGCTCCTTGAAGAAGGCGAAGAAGTCCTTCGGAAAGCCCTTGAAGTCCGCCGCCATTGCTCGAGCCCGTCTCTGTTTATCGCCGGCGGAGGCTACGACGAAACGGCAACGCCGCGCCATCGCGCCGGCCAAAAACTGGCAGTAGCGGCGCGCCTACTTCGGAGGCTGTGCGAAGACCCAATCGAGCACCGGATCGCGTCCTGCCTTCACGTCCTCCCAAGTCGGAATGATCTCCTTGTTCGGCCGCACCGCGTTCTCGCCTGTCTTGCGGAACGTGTAGAAGAGCGTCGACACGCGCACGACCAAGTGCGAGTTCGGCAGCCGGAATTGCCGCGGCTCCTGATAGGAATTCGGCCGCTCCCCGATCGTCTCGCCGACCAGCGTCGCGTTGGTCTCGTCGGAGAATTGCGCCGCGTTGTTCATCGCCGCCGAGAATGTCAGTGGCCCGATCAGCACAAAGAGCTTGCCTCTGATGTTCAGATCGGCCCGCGCCTTCAGCGGTTTCACCAGCCACCGGTCACCCTCGGTGTTGTCGCCACCGCCGTTGTCACGCATGTCGATGATCAGCTTCGCCGGATGCGCCTGGTCGACGAGTGCGAACATCTCGGCCGCCCCCGCCTTCAGGTTCTGATAGGCATGCCACGCGCAATAGACCGCATGCTGTTCGCCGATCGCCTTGCACCAGAAGGGCTTGTCCGGATCTTGCAGACGCAACGGCGAGCCGGCGACCGCGATCGGATGCAGGTTCGCATCGTCATACGTGGACACGGCTTTGAGATCGACCGTCCACACCCGCCCTTCATCGTTGACCACGGTATATGTCGCGTGATCGCGGCTCGGCGTGATGTCGAGCCCGTGCAGCGTAATCCCCCGCACCAAATAGTAGATCGCTCGCCCCTCGCGCAGCTCCGCGAGTTCGCCTTGCGGCGTCAGCGTCATCGCGCGGCGCCACGCTTCCGCGATCGGTATGTCGCCGATCTTCTGGATTCGCGTCCCCAGAATATCGTCGAGCCCCGGACCCGCGCTTATGATGCGAAAGTCGTCGCCGAACTTGCCGATCTCGATCGGGATGACGCGCCGGTCATGCGGAAACACGATGCCCGTATGCCCGTCGCCGATCATGTTCGCGATGCGGTAGAGACGCGTGAAGATCTGATCGTCGTTCAAATGATCGACGTCGCGCCGCAGCGCGGCGATCTCGCCGTCGAACGTCGCGCGCGGCAACGTGAAGAACGCGTTCGCATGCCGCTTGGGCACTTCCACGGCGAACGCGTCGATATCGGCGCGCCATTGATCCTTGGTCAGATCCAAGCGCGGCTGCATCTCGTTGCGCCCGAGCGCCGGCCCCGTCTTCGTCAAATCCATCGTGCTGCGGGATCCGGCGACCACGACCTCGCCCGAAAGCTTTCCGTCTTTGAATGAAAGCTCGGCGGTCGCCAGCGACGCGCCCGTGTCGAACGAAATCCGCACGTGATCTGCCGTCGCGCTCGCCTCCGACACTTTGAGATCGCCGATCGAGGTGAACATCTGCGCGACGTACTCACCCTTGTCGCAAAGCAGATTGAGTGTGACCTCGACCTTGCCGAAACCTCCCTGCGAGATGCCGTCGAAACGGCCCGTCAACGTATCGGACCCGCACGTCGCCGCTTGCGCGACACCCGAGAGCCCAAGAAATAAGCCAATAGTCGCGGTGATCCCACGCATCGCTTCGCCCTCCCAGCGCCACTAGTGTTAGTTTCGCAGTAGTGGGGCCGAAGGCCAACTCACGTGCCCGTGAGAGCCCTCAAGACGCAGGGGACCGCGGCAAATTTAAGGGCGCCCCGCGTGAGCGAGACGCCCTTCCCCACCGCTTCCCGCGTGGCGCGGTGTACGTTCGGAGAATTCGATTTAGCGCTTCGAGAACTGGAAGCTGCGGCGAGCCTTCGCCCGGCCGTACTTCTTGCGCTCGACCATACGGCTGTCGCGCGTCATGAAGCCGCTGTGCTTCAGCGTCGGCTTGAGATCCGGCTCATAGACCACGAGCGCGCGCGCAATGCCGTGACGAACGGCACCGGCCTGGCCCGACAATCCGCCGCCGGACACGGTCACCATCACGTCGAACTGCGTCTCGCGGTTCGTGACCACGAGCGGCTGACGCATGATCATACGCAGCACCGGACGCGCGAAATAGGTGTTCTCGTCCTTGCCGTTGATCGTGATGCGCCCAGCGCCGGGCTTCACCCAAACGCGCGCGACCGCGTTCTTGCGCCGGCCGGTCGCATAAGCGCGGCCCTTGGCGTCGAGCTTTCGGACCTGCTCGCCCTGCGGCGTCTGATCCTGGGTCGGACGCTTGATCAGCGTCGACTTCACGTCTGCGAATGAACGAACTTCTTCGGCCATGGAATTAGCGCCTGCTGTTCTTGGCGTTCAAGGACTTCACGTCGAGCGTCTGCGGTTGCTGCGCCGCATGCTTGTGCTCAGGTCCTGCATAGACATAGAGGTGGCCGAGCTGACGCCGGCCCAACGGCCCGCGCGGAAGCATGCGCTCGACCGCTTTCTCCACCACGCGTTCGGGATGCTTGCCGTGCAGGATCTTGCCGACGACCCGCTCCTTGATCCCGCCGGGATACCCCGTGTGATAGTAGAATATCTTGTTCTTCTCTTTATCGCCGGTCAGCACGACCTTGCCCGCGTTGACGACGACGACGTTGTCGCCGCAATCCATGTGGGGCGTGTAGCTGGCTTTGTGCTTGCCGCGCAGGCGGGTCGCGATCAGCGAAGCGAGGCGACCGACGACGAGACCGTCACCGTCGATCAGCACCCAATCCTTCTTGATCTCCGACGCCTTGGCCGAATAAGTGGACATGACTGCTCTTAACGTTAGAGGACGCGATCCCGCGCCAATTCGAAGGCGCGGGTGATACGGGCGCCTCTTGCGAATGTCAACACCGGACACTCAAAATCGTCAGGAAATCCGCAGCTGAACGGTATGTGGTACCTGGATACCCTATGCTAATCGATCTTGGCACCTTCCCCCGGCTCGTCCTCAGGCGCGAGCAATAGGTACATCACCGGCGTCACCAGTCGGGACAGGACGGTCGACGAAATCAAGCCGCCGATGATGACAATCGCAAGCGGCGAGTAGAGACCCGAGCCTTCGATCGCCAGCGGCAACAGACCGCCCACCGCCGTGGCGCTCGTCAGCAAGACCGGCAGAAAGCGAATTTCGCCCGCTTGTTCGATCGCGTCACGCAGAGGCACACCGACCGCGCGCAGCTGCTGCGTGAAGTCGACCAGCAAGATGGAGTTCTTGATCTCGATACCGATCAACGCGATGAAGCCGATCATCGCCGTGAACGCCAGCGGGTAGCCGGTCACCCAAAGGCCGATCAAACCGCCGATGATGCCGAGCGGAATAACGCCGGCGACGACGCCCGACGTTTTGAATGACCGGAATTCGAGAATGATCACGGCCATGATACCGAAGAGCGCGAGCAGCACTGCGCTCCCCAGCCCGCCGAAACTCCGCGCCTGCGCCTCGGCCTGCCCGCCGGCGCTAATGCGATATCCGGGTGGCAGCTGAATCGATTTCAAGTGTTCGAACACATCCTGCGCGACGCGCGATGTCAGATATCCGCTCGCCGTCCGGCCCGTGATCGTCACCGTCCGCTCGCGCTTATAGCGGTCGATGCGCGCGGGTTCACTCTGCAAGCGCGGCGAACTGATATGACTGAGCGGAATACCCGGACCGCTCGTGACGGGCACATAGATGCGATCCAAATCGGATAGCTCATGCCGTCCCTTGAACGGCAAGCGCAGCACAATGTCGAACTCGTCGCCGTTCGATTGCCGGTAGCTGCCGACGATATCGCCGGACAACGCGATGCGAACCGTCTGGTCGATCGCGCCGGCCGGCACACCCAATGTCGCCGCCTTGTCCACATCGATGCCGAGATTGAGATCCGTGCGGTCCAACTGCAGCGGGTTGACGATATCGCGCGCGCCAGGCACGGACTCGATGATTGCCGTCGCCTTCGCGGCAAGATCCTTCAGCGTCGCCATTTCCTTGCCGGAGATCCTAACGGCGATCGGCGCTTCGAGCGGCGGCCCATTTTCAAAGACGACGATGATGACCTGAGCGCCGGGAATTTTGGCGAACTGGGCGCGCCATTGGTCGAGCACCTTTGGCGTCTTCGTCGATCGCCACTCCTTCAAGCCGACAAAGACCGATGCGTGATTTGCCTTATCCTGCTCCGGACGGACGTTGTAGAAAATCTGCGGATTTCCGTGACCCAAGTTCGACATGTACCAGTCGACCGCATCGGACTTCGCGAGAATCGCCTCGACGCGGCGCAGTGCTTTGTCCGTCTCCGACATCGCCGCACCTTCGGGCAGCTCAATATTCACCAGCACCTGAGGCACTTCGGCGGGCGGGAACAGGCTGAAGCCGAGACGCGAGATCAGCAGGAGAGAGAGACCGAAGAGAGCCGTCGCAATGACGAGCGTCACGACCGGCGCCGCCAATGCAATTCGTAAGAGCGGGCGATAAAACGTGTGAATGCCGCCCATCACGGTCTGCAACAGCCAATTGCCCTCCGGCCTTTCGTGCTTCGGCAACAGGCGGCTTGCCAAGAACGGTATGATCGAGAGCGAAACGAAGAGCGACGCGGCAACCGTGTAGAGAACGGACGCCGGCAGCGAGCGGATGAAGGCCCCTGCCCCTTCGGGCAGGAACAACAACGGCGTGAACGCAAGCATCAACGTCGCGGTGCACCCCAAGACGGCGACGCCGATCTGACGCGCGCCGGCGATCGCAGCTTCGCGCCGCGACAATCCTTCGCGTAAACGCCGGGAGATGTTCTCCGTCACGACGATCGAGTCGTCGACCAACAGACCGAGAGCCAGCACAAATCCGGCGATCGACAATTGGTTCAGCGTGAACCCCGTCATCTTTAGAACGGCGACGCCGATCGCCAGCGACAACGGGATCGAGATCATCACGATCAACGACGCTCGCACCCCAAGTGGCAGCAGCGTCAGCAGCACGAGTGCCAGCGCGATCGCAAAGTCGCGAAACAATCCCGACAGCCGATGCTGCACGTCGTGCGATTGATCGAAGCCGCGCATGATGCGGATGCCTTGCGGCAGTTCCTTTTCGAACTCAGCGGTCGCCGCGTAAATCGCATCGCGCGTCGTGAAAACGTTTTCGCCGGGCTTCTGCGACACGTCGAGGAAGACGGCAGGCTTGCCGTTCCACCGCGCCACATGACGTTGCTCGTCGTAGGCCCAGGCAACATCGGCCACATCGCCGACCCGAACCGTGCGCCCCTCGGCAGCCACCAGCACCGTTCGCCGGATTGCGTCGAGCGACTCGTAGGCGCCGGTCGCCTTGACGTTGAACCGCCGATCACCCGAATAGATCACGCCAGGCGGCGCATCGAGACCCTCAGCCCGCAGCGCATTCGCCACCGCCGTGATCGGGATGCTGTGCGCCGACAGCTTACCCATGTCGACAGCGACCCGGATCTCCGACTTCGGCGCCCCGAATACTTGCGCGAGCTTGACGCCTGGAAGCCGCTGAATGATGTCGCGCAGGTCGATCGCGGCACCCTCCAATTCTCGGTAATTAGCCTTCTCGCCCACGAACGCCATCTGCACGATGTTGGTGAGCGCGGTCGATGCCTTCTCGACCTCAACGCGTACGACGCCGGCCGGCAGCGTCGGCCGCAGCAGGTTCACCTCGCGCACGACCTCGTCGAATTTGCGGTCGACATCGACGTCCCAAGAGAACTCCGAGGTGATGACGGCGACGCCGTCTTGTGAAGCCGAGCGTATCTCCTTGATGTCCTCGAGCGCGTTGATTGCGTCTTCGATCGGTTTGGAGACGAGCTTCTCCATCTCCGTCGGTCCGGCGCCCGGAAGAATGACGCGCACCACGTATACTGGGATCGGAAAGGCCGGATCTTCGGCGCGCGGGATCGTCAGCAGCGAATTCGCGCCGAACACGGCAAGCCCGGCAAACAGCACCAGCGTGAATTGCCAATTACGGACGAAGAAGGCGCTGACTTCACTCACGACGCCGGCTGCGCGTCGCTGACGATGGCAACGGGCTGCCCGTTGCGCAGATAGGCTGCGCCCGACGTGACGACGCGCTCTCCGTTCTTGAGCCCATTCGCTATGAGCACCAGGCTGTCGACGAAGCCGCCGATGCGCACGCTGCGCCGCTGCGCATGTCCCGCACCATCTACGACGAAGACGGCGGCCTGATCGCCTCGCCCTTCCAACAGCGCGACAGCGGGCACCGCGGGGTAGTTGGATTCTTCGTCCGCGACGGACGGTACGATCCGCGCATCGCCGACGAGACCTGAGCGCAATCCCGGCACGAAGCTCGCAAGCTTCAGCTCGACGTCGAAAGCGCCCGTGCGCGCGTCGGCCTTTGCGGCCAAACGGCTGACCGACGCGGTGATCGGCGCCGTGATGCCGGCGAACGTGATCTTCGCCATGTCGCCGCCGCGCAGGCGCGTGATCTGCGTGTCGGAAACCGGTGTCACCAGGACGAGGCCACCGCTCGCATCGCCGTAGAGAAGGATGGGCTTGCCCGCGGGCGCGAGTTCGTTCGGCTCCGCGAGCCGAGAGAGCACGACGCCGTCACCCGGCGCCTTTAGCTCCGACTTTGCCGCGTCGAACGCGGTGGCGTCGCGCGCAGCGCGTGCGCGTTTGGCGACCATGCGCGCGTTGTCGACCGCCGCTTGCGAGGCAAAGCCTTTCGCGAACAACTCTTCTTGCCGCTTGAGCGCGAGCTCTGCATTGTCGAGCGCTGCCTGCGTATCGCGATTGCGGGCGCCGACTTCGGTCGGATCGAGACGCGCCAGAACTTCGCCCGTCGTCGCCGCATCACCGGCATCGACCGAGAACCCGCTCACGATGCCCGTCACCTTGAACGCGAGCGTGATCTCGCGCTTGAAAAGCAGCGTGCCGCTGGTTCGGATCTCGCCGGCGCTCGGCGTCGGCTTCGCGACGGCAATGCGCACCGGCACCGACTTCAGGTCTTCCTCCGTCGCCGCAACAGCCGCCGCCGATCGAGCGGCTCTAGGATCGGCGCTGGTATTTGCGAGATAAGCTGTACGCAACGCCGGCAAAGCGAACACGCCCGCGATCGACATCACGGTGAGTGCTGTAACGGCTGTACGGGTACGCGCGCCCACGCAGGCCCCCCGGCCCCGAGTGAATTCTATACAGTCCATTCAATATTGCCATCGAGGTGAACACTGTCAACTTAGTTGCGTGAAGGTTTGCCGCTGCGCGCCATCGCTGTGGTATGTCGGGCACATGAAATCGCGCGCGACGAAGACGAAAACGGCGAAACGGCGGATCGAAGGTCCGGCCCGCCGCGCCCAAATCCTTCGTGTCGCAGGCGACATGTTCTCGAAGGACGGCATCGACGCCACCTCGATGCGCCGCATCGCCGCCAAAGCCGGCGTCACCGCGACGCTGCTCTACAAGCACTTTGCCGACAAGGACGCCCTGCTCTCCGCCATCGGCGACGCGTTCTTCGAAAAGCTCAACGCCGATCTCGAACAGACATCGATCAAGGGACTGAAGGATCCGGTCGCCCGACTGCGAGCGCTGATGCACGCCTACGTGCGCTGCGGCATCGCAAACCCCCGCGAGTATCATCTCACGTTCATGACGGCGCTGCCGCAGCTCCGCCGCGACGCCAAGATGAAGAACTTTCGCGAGCGCATGCGCCGCGGCGAGGCGATCCCCGCCGAGGAGATCACGCTCGGCATGATGTGCTTTGCAAGGCTGGAACAGGCCGTCGCCGACGTCGTCGATGCCAAGCTGACGCGCGTTAAGGACGTCGCCGCGCTTGCGGAAGCCGTCTGGGCCGGCGGTCACGGCCTCGTGTCGCTGATCATCACGCACCGCGACTTCGGCTTCACAAATGTCGACCGCTTAATCGAGATCTCGACGGATCTGTTCCTTCACGGCGCCTTGAAGGATTAGCCGTCGCCCAATTGTTCGCCGGAAGCGCGCGCACATCGATGCACAAAAAGCGCTGACAACCGGCAAATAAATTCATTGGCCGCCGCTGCATCGCGACCTAGCTCCTTTCTATTGTCGCGGAATCCCGTCCATGCACTATCAGTTCGCGGAACTTGCCTTGGTCGTAGCCTCTGGAACCCTTTACGCGCTCCCAAGCTTTGTCGCCCTTCGTGATCACACCATCACAGCCGATCATGTCGAAGCACTCATCGTGAATGCGTTGCTCGGCTGGACGGTCATCGGATGGGGATTTGCGATGTTCCTGGCGCTGCGGGAGCCACAATCGGCACGGCGCAAGACCTAGCTCGCCGGAAAGAATCTTTCGCCTTCAGTGCAACAAGGCGGGACCAAGCCGCCAATGGATTTCATTTGCCTCATGTGACGCCCCTTCATAAATCGATCCCATCGGCAGAAAACGCGCTGTCGAGGGGTACGAGTGGCGCGCGCGATTGAGTGAGGTCCTCGGTTCGCGCGCCACCCGTCTCGACCAACGGAAACGGAGACAATGTCCTTACAGTTACCCGAACTACCCTATGCCTACGACGCCCTCGCGCCGGCAATCTCGAGCGACACGCTGCATCTGCACCACGGCAAACATCACAAAGCCTATGTCGAGAAGGCCAATCTGCTGCTCGCGGGCACGGAGTTTGCGACGCTTTCCCTCGAAGACATCGTCGTGCGCACCGCGACGAAACGATCGAGCAAGACGATGGCCGCGCTCTTCAACAACGCGGCCCAAGCCTTCAATCATGGATTCTATTGGCGCTCGATGAAGCCCGGCGGCAGCACGCCGTCCGGACAGTTCGCAAGCCGCATCGACAAGGACTTTCGCGGCGTCGATCGCTTCCTAACGCAATTCACGGAAGCTGCCACGCAAGTCTTCGGCAGCGGCTGGACCTGGCTGGTGCTCGATCGCGGCAAGCTGCGCATCACCTCGACCGCCAACGCGGACACGCCGCTCACGCGCGGTCACGTACCGCTGCTGACCTGCGACGTGTGGGAGCACGCTTACTACCTGGATCACCAAAACCGGCGCCCCGAATACGTGCAGGCATTCGTGAATTCGCTGGCGAATTGGGATTTCGCGGCCGCCAATCTCGAGCGCGCCGAACTCAAGCTGGCCGCCGAATAGACGTTTGCATCAGCATCGCGAGACCGCCGCCCGGCAATGATCGCGGGCGGCGGCGCTGAGCGCGTTAGGCCTTATTGGCCGTCGTCGTCATCATCGTTGTCGTCGGCGCTGTTGTCGTCTTGGTCGTCGTCGCCGTATTGGTCGTCGTCACCCGCTTGACTGCAGCAGTCCTGATCGTCGCCCTGCGCGCTCATGCCGCTCATGCTGCCGTCATGCCCGCCGTGCCGGTGCTCCATATGAGCCCCTTTGTCACCGCCGCGATCATAATCGTCGTCATCGTCGTCGGAGTCGTCGCGGTAGCCCGGCACGGCATGCACGCCGGCGCCCGGATGTTCGAGCTGCATGAGGTTGAGTTCGCGGGTCGCTTCCGCTTGGTCGTCGTAACACCAGTCGTCGCCGCAACGATAGTAAGGCGCGGCGCTCGCCGGCGCGCTCGCAGCAAACATCGAGACGACAGCCGCGGCGCCTGCAAACAAAATCATCTTCACTGACATGGGATCGAACCCCTCTTGCACCTGATGAAGTGGGCGCGAGACTAGCCCTTACGGGCGCGCGCGTGTAGCGCATCGCGTCACGAATGCGCGAGGCTGCCGCTCGCATCGGCGAAAAATGAGGGAACCACGCAGGACAAAACGTCAGAACGCCCGCGTCACGCGCATTACCAAAAGTTCACAGCAACTAGTCGTTGTCGTCGTCTTGATCGCCGTAAGGATTCATATCGGCGTCGTCATTGCCGGTGTCGTCATCGCCGTCACTGTCGCGAGCACGATAGGCTCCACCATCATTCTCGTAGGACGGACCGTCTGCGCCGTAATAGGGGCGGCGATCGCTATAGCCGTGGCCGCCGTCTTCGTTCTCGCGTTTTGCTTGCTCCAACGCTTGAAGATTCAGCGCCCGCGTCTCGTCGGCTTGGTCGTCGTAGCAGCGCTCGCCGTTGCACCAATAGCTATCGTCCGCAAGCGCCGTACCGGCGGAGATCGGAATTGCAAAACCAAGCACGGCGGCGCCGGCAAAGAGAGTGTTCTTCAATCGCATGACGGGTCCTTCCGAAGCGTGTCTCCATGGCTAACGCGACCCGCCTCCAACCCGTTCCCTTAGAAGTCATCACGCCGCAGCGAGTTCCAAGGCGCCGTCAAACCACCCCGGCGTGCAATTCGCGGCCCTTCCTATAAGATGGAACCGGGGATCAAAGACGCATCGATGACGCTCAGGAAAACCACAGGTAGGGCCTTTGTCATCAGTCCGATCGGCGCCGAGGGCTCGCCGCAGCGCGAGCACGCCGACGACGTCTTCGAATTCATTATCGAGCCCGCGCTGAAGCAGGCGGGCGTGACGCCCTATCGCGCCGATCACGACGCCAAGTCGGGCCGCATCAGCCATCAGATGGTCGCTTCGATCCTCGAAGAAGATTTTTGCATCGCGGTTTTGACCGGCCACAATCCGAACGTCTTCTACGAGCTCGCGATCGCTCAATGCGCCGCGCGCCCCGTCATCTTGCTCATCGACAAGAGCGAGGAGATCCCGTTCGACGTCCACGACCTGCGCGTCATCCGCTACGACTTCAATCTGCGCGCCATTCGCGACGGCGTCTATGTCAGGCAAATCGTCGAGCAGATCGAGAGCATCAGGAACGCCGACGGGAATTGGCACGTACCGTTCGCGCCCGATCTCTCGCCGCTCGGCGTCGGCACGACGCATGTGCAATGTTACCCGACGCTCGACGAATACATTCAAGACGTGGAGTGGCGCGCCCTCGTCGACAAGGCGAGCGTCGCGCTCGATCTGGTCGGCCTTTCGCTGTCGCCGCTCTCAAAGGTCGAGAACATGTCGGATCGCCTGCGCGCCGCGGCCGCCCGCGGCACCAAGATCCGCGTCATGGTCGGCCACCCGGACAATCCTTGGGTGCCTCTATACGCAGAAAAGTCGCGCTCCAACGCGCGTAAGGAGCGCTTCACGGATTCGCTTTCGCTCGCCCGCAAATATTTCGTCGACGTTGCTCAGAAGGCGCCGCGCATGGAAGTGCGGCCCGTTCAACACGGCGCCATTCTCCAGCTCCTCGTCGCCAACGAGCACGAAGCCTTGGCTGTGCCGCACCTCTTCGACACGATGACCTATTCGGCGCCCACACTCGTCGCGACCGCAAGTTCCTCCATCTACAAGACGTGGCGTCGCGAATTCGAAGTCTTGTGGAATCAAAACAACCCGGTCACGACCTGACCGCGCCCGACCGCCGAAAGTTAAGCGCGCGCCCCCGCACCCCCGCAGGCCACACAGCCGAGATAGCGATGCATGTCGTAGCCGCGTTGCGCGGCGCCGACCGCGGGCGGCATCTGAACCACGGTAACGTTCGAACTAATGAGCCGCCGCGCGACCCACCGCGCGAACTCGCGCCGGATGCGGTCGCGTTCGACGGGGTCGCGCTCTGCCGCCTTACCGCGCAGTACGGGTGCGTGCCGCGTGTCGGACGCCATCGCCACGGCGATCAAGAGCGCCACGTCGTCCATCGAAAGGACGCGCGAGCCGTCGGGAAAAGTGAGCGGACCGGGTGACAAAACGCACACACGATGTACGAGCCGCACCGCGTGCGCACTCTATTTCGAAGCCGACGCAATTCGTGAACATGTCCAGCGCCACCGTTCGATTGTGCATCAGGTTCGCCATCCACTACATTTGGAGTGGGAGGGGCGCCCATGAGTAGAGTAACTGCGTTGATTGTGGCCGTCGGCGTCGGCGCGGCCGCATGGATCGTATTGCCGATAATGAAGCCTGAATTGAGTGCGGCCTGGCTCGTCGGTGCCGACGGGCTGTCGGGGATCGCACTGCACGGCTACGAGATCATGAGCATCGTCGCCGGCCTTGTGGTCTGGATCCTCGGTCTTCACTTCCCGGATCGGCCCAAGCCGATCATTTTCCGGCACAGCGGCGCCGCCGCCTAAGAGCGCGCGTTCGAACTGAAGGCACAAACCGGTGCCGCCCCCTCTGCGGGCAGTTCGATCGTGCGAGCCCGAAGGGCGAGAAGGATCGGGTGGGGGGATACCTACGAACGCTCCAAGAGGCCCCCCACCCGAACCGATTTCGCGCATTCGCGCTCAATCCGGTTCGACCGCCCCGCAGAGGGGGCGGTACCGGAGATCTATTGATTCAGCCGAGGCCAAATCTGCGTGATTCGGCCCGAACCAAATCTGTTCTAGCGGCCCAACGCGCTGCCAAATTGTGCAATCCCTATCCCGCCGATGTTGCGCCTCCGCCGAGGAATCGCGCCAAGTGCCGCGAACCGTTGCGCGTTGGCCGCCTTCTTCTTGTCTGAATTGGGCGTTAGGCGGCAAACTCGGCGCGCGTCTCCGGGGGAAACCAAATGCAAGAAGATCTGCTGATCTTTGCCATAGGCTGTGTCTGTGCGGCGATCGGTGGGGAGCTCTTCTTCTCCGGCATAATCGGCGTGGCCGAACGCGGCCGCTGGCCTCGTGGTATCGTCGCCGCAACCTTGGGTGCCTTTGCCACCTCCTCGCCCGAGCTGATCGTCGCGATTACCTCCGCTTGGCGCAATGCGCCTGAGCTTGCGCTTGGCGCGGCCACCGGCAGCAATCTCACCAACATTGCGCTCATTCTCGCGGTGCCGCTGTTGTTCTTCGGCCTTCAGACGACGCGCGGCGCGGTGTTCCGCGAGCTGCCTTTGGCCCTCCTCATCTTTCCGATCATCGCGATCGTGGCGTTCGACGGCCACGTCACGTCGCAAGACGCGGTGCTGCTTCTCGCCGTTTTCGTCTTTTGGCTTGCCCTTGTCGTTTTCGCCGCCGCGCGCAATCGAACGGAAGCCGACGGCCACCGCCCGTCCGGCCGCCTCTACCTCGGCCTGATCCTGATCGTCGGTCTGGCTACGTTGTTCTTGGCCGGCGAGCTCATCGTCGACGGCGCCTCGGGCCTTGCGGTGGCGTTCGGCGTTCCGAACTACATCATCGGTGCGACCGTCGTCGCCTTCGGCACGTCGGTGCCGGAGCTTGCAACCGTCGTCGTCTCGTCGCTGCGCCGTCAGCCGGAGGTCGGACTGCAGACCATCCTTGGCAGCAACATCTTCAACTGCTTCTTCATCATCCCCGTTGCCGCGCTGATCCATCCGATCGCCGTCGAATGGCTCAGCCTCAAGCTCACGCTCGAAGCCGGCTTGATCGCGACGCTGCTGATCGTTCCCCTCGGCAGTTGGCGCCTCGGCCGCTGGCGCGGCCTCCTGCTGCTCGCGCTCTACGCCGCCTTCATCGCCTTGAGCCTGAAACCTGTCTGACAGCGACCTTGACGCCGTCTCCGACGTTTTGTCGACGACGGCGCCGCTTGTGAACGCACCGCGAAAAGTCTGAAGATCGCCGAAACCGGACGCTTGGCCTCTGATTGATCTCGCCACAGAAGCTGTGGCTAAAGGTGTAGAACGACGAACGTCGCACCGAGACCAAGCAGCCCGATCAGAAACATCTCGCCCCAATTGTTGGGGTTAAATGCGCCATCCACGAGATGACCCATCCTACGTCCGAGACGCTGATTGATCCTGACATAGAGGATCGTGACGATGATGAAGGTGACCGGGAATACCCACCAACCTTTCATCTCACAGACCTCTCAAGGTGCAAAATCGCCGAAAGCGGACATCCGATCTAATCGTGATCGTCAGGCCCCCAGTTTTGCCGCGCCCAAGAAAATGATGCGAACGACATCCCGACGAAGACGCAGAACATCAGCAGAGTCTCCACGCCTGAGCCGAGCCATCGTCCAGTAAGCCGAGACACAGCGAGTACTCCCAGGAACATCACAGCCGTCGCGAGGAAGGGTATCGCTATCGCATATGCGACTATGGCCGCTCGCCTGCTCATGTCCCAGCCTGGTAGTATTACCTTTGAGTGTAGCGAAAACTGTCGCTGAGTCCGACTGTCTGCTTTGGGCCAACTCGCGGCAAGGACCGGGACCCAGCGAGCGGCTAAGATTCGCAGATACCGGACATTTCGCTCTTACCAGCATCGTGCTCGTCCATTGCTCGCGCTACGATCCGCAGATGCCGGTGCGGCGGCACTGGATGGACCCCGATCTGCGCCGGAGCAAGAGCGTCATGTCCGCGTATAACTTGCTATTCGTTACCCAAACTTGCCCAGTCTGCCATCAAGTCGCTTGCCAACGAATTCAATTTCGATATGGCAACTGTTGGCTGCACGAATACAAAACGGGCGATTCGATCCTTTGGGGCGGCAATGATGTGGGCGAGAGAAGCACAGGCACGGTGCGCGTTTCCGGAATATCAGTTGCGTGTCACAACTGCCGAAGCTCGGGCGAGTTTGTTGTCGAAATAACGAACAATGTTATTCAACGCACTATCCCCGATGAAGTGGAGGTCAGACGATTGCACGATGAGGAAGTTGGTAAGGAAGTGGAACGGTACAAATCCTCAAAGCAGTGACGCCCTCCTATGTGCCCTGAAACGTGCGCGCGAAAGTGGCTGCACATCGCCGAAGACGGACATTCCAATTTGCTCGATTCGCGAGACAACGGCCCCGCCGTAGTGACACTACCTGTCAACGAATTCGGCCTGATCCAACGTCCAGTCCGAGCATCGCAACATGCACTGTTTGTAGTTGAAATTGTTCGCCCCCCGGCAATCGTACTCTTCAAGTTTGCCACGGATAACAGCGTCTTGATGATTTTTGGGGTAAGGAAACTGGTCCGCGAGGCGAGCATCGCGGAAACGAACGTTCAAGCATTTGTCGTCCCCAGATTGTCCGAATCTGGCAGCGGATAAGCCTGCAAATCCGCCGTCCCAAACAAGATGGCCCTGTACCACCATTACATGGTGTCGGAGCGATTCCGGGTTCTCCAGAATCTTATCCACGCGAAGCGGTACTTCGCTTGCCGTGGTTCGCAAATACAACGCCGCGCCGCAACAGAGACCCAAGAGCAAAACTCTAATCACTTTGGCTAGAAACATTGTCGTCGCCCCAGCTACACCCCGCAAGGTGTACCTTAGTCTGGTCACGTCACAATATGGGCCATTTGCCCGCCTATGTGTTGTGCACTGAATAGGCCGGCATTCGCCGAAAGCAGACACTTTAAACTAAGCTTTTCAGTCGCAACTCGCGTCGCCGACGCCAATCCAAATTGAAGAGACTTTTTTTGTGTCGGTGCCGAAAGTGTACATGCTGTAAGGGGGATTTCTCACGGTCACGACAATCTCGCGACTGACCGCGGAGCGTTCGGCTATCCTAATTTTGTTCAAGCGATAAGCTGACAGCACATCGCGCTCTGAAGATCCTATTCCAATCCCTTCGGGCGTGCGATTTGTGGCGCGATCATCGATAACAAACCGCTGGATGACCCCGTTGATTAGCATCAACGAAACGCCCTGTGGTTCACCGCGAAAGCTAGTAAAAGTACACTCTGCGGGGTTGCGTGTGCCCAAATATGCCCATGGGTCGTAAAGCGTGTTGCTAACCAGATTTTTGGCTTGGGAAAAGGTCATGCCAATACGAATTGGCCCCATTCCCTGAGGGCCAAGCGGCGTCTCCTTATTGATATGGAATCCTTGCGCGTTACAAAGCGAAGGCGTGGTGACGACGAGCGCCAAGAAAATGATGGCGCTTCGCATGGCCAAACCCGCCCGAACAACGCAAAACGTTAGCTCGCGTAGGATTTGGTGCTGCGAAATTTTCGCGACCAATTTGCCGTTCATCGTTGTCGGTATCCGCCTCAAGCAATCTTAGCATGAATGGCCGGGCGCCTGTCGCTCTTTGCTCCTCCGCGGGGTTCGGCGAACGTCTGCTTTGGGCTGTGAGTTCAACTGATCGGCGCAATCCGGACATTGACCCGCGAACAGACATCGGCCTTACAAAGCGGCCACAACTCGGCTTACGCTAGATGCGCTCGCTGAAGGCAAAGTGACCCAAATGGCAAAGGCCATCCTGTTCGAGGTGCTACGACTGATCTCGTTTGGAGCGGTCCTATTCTTTCAGATGGTGCCGCCAAGTTCGACCGAAGATCCTGTAGAGGTGCCGCTTCCTTTCCTCGTTTTCGGCGGGGTTTTGTTGGTGACATTCCTTCTGCTGTCCTATCGGATTGCCCTCATAAACTCGCGGTGGGGCATCATTTCGACGGTGCTTTACGTCGGAGCGTTCGAATTTTATTTGGTGCTCGCGCTTTCCGTTCATGGCGTCCGGGTGTGGTAATCGCAAGTGTCCGGTTTCGGCGACTTCACGCCGTAGCCGTGGGTGCCGGCTGAATGGCAGGCTTGGAGCGCCTAAGCCGTTCGCCGGAATCTGCGCTTTGGCGGAAGCTGGCAATTGCTAACATTCAGCGCTGTATGGCCTGCGTTGACATGTTGCGTTTTACGCAATGCAGGCGCAATATGGCGACCTCCCCAAATAGGTCGCCGTCATGGACACATCGCCTGAGCCTGCCCCGCCGCAACACGAGCCGCCGCACGATCAACGCCCAGCCTCAGGCTTTCGCCCGCTGACGCCGGAGGAGCGCCGCCGCCAAGCGCGGCGCTCGGCGGCAATGGCAGAGGCAGCGCGCGCCTCGATCGCCGAGCGTCAGGCGCGTCAGCTTTGGCCTGAGCGCAATTCGCGCGGACCGGACGATCCGCCGCCCGTCGTTCGCACGCCGCTGGCCGAGCCCGATGCGTGGCCGGACCCCGTCGACGGCGCCGCTCTGCTCGCGAACATCGCGAGCCTCATCGATAGCTACCTCTATTTGCCCGAACACGGCGCGACATTGATGGCGCTTTGGAGCTTGCACGCTTGGGTGCCCGCCGCCGGTGCACTCTCGCCGCGTCTTGCGCTCACCTCGCCTGAAGCGCAATCCGGCAAGTCGACGGCGCTGCGCCTCTTGAGCGCGCTGACCCCGCGCCCGCTCCTTGCCGTGCACGCGCGCGCGATGCCGCTGATGCGCGTCATCGACTTCCTCTCGCCGACGCTCCTCTTTGACGATGCCGAACGTTGGGTGTGGCCGAACCGCGTGCTGCGCTCCGCGCTCGCCGCCGGACACGTGCCCGACGCCAAGGTGTTGCGCGACTCGAGAAATCCGTTCGAGCTGCCGGCGCTCTCTTGCTTCGCGCCCTGCGCCTTCACCACGACCGGACGCATTCCAAGCGACGTCGCGCGCTGCAGCATCCCGCTCGGGTTGCGCCCCGCTGTCGGCGGCGAGCAACGCCCGCGCTTCGATCGTGACGCGTCGGACGCGGAGGCCCTGGCGGCGCAGGCCGTGCGCTGGTCGCGCAACCACGCCGACGAGCTCTGCACGGCGCAGCCCGACATCGACCGTCTTCCGCGCAACCGCTGCGAGCTTTGGCGGCCGCTTCTCGCCGTCGCCGAAGCCGCCGGCGGCGATTGGCGCGAGCGCGCCGAGGCGGCGGCAGCATCCCTCCCGGCGCACGGCGACGCACGCTCGCTCAACCTCGATCTCCTCGACGACATCCGCGCGGCGTTCGGGCGGGCGTTCGACCGCCTCTCGACCAACGATCTCATCACGGTGCTCACACAAAATCTCGAGCGGCCGTGGAAGCGGATGCCGGGCGGACGCGCGCTAAGCCCGCGTGAGCTTGCCCGCATGCTCGCGCCCTTCGGCATCCGTCCGCGCAACGTTCGATTTGCCGACGGCATCGAGCGCGGCTATCTCGCTCGCGACTTCGCCGATGCCTTTGCCCGCTATCTGGGCGCCCGTGTATACACACCGTGTGAGGATATGTAGCGGATGAAACGGCGGATTTGCGCCAATGTAGCGGATAAACGGGGGGTACGTTGAGTCTGCGCTGCCCATCGCTTTCTTCCCCCCTTGAGGGGGAAGATGGATGCGCGAGCCCTCAGGCGAGCGCAGCCAGATGGGGGGACGGCATCGCAAGCCGTACCTCCAGCTCAACGCTACTCAAGCCGTTTCGGCCGACCTCAACCGCTGTCCCCCCATCCGTCTCGCCGCGAGCAATGGCTCGCGACGATCCACCTTCCCCCGCAAGGGGGGAAGACAAGGAGCTGACCTAATGCCTGCAGTGTTCGTTCATGGCGTGCCGGACACGCCCGCGATGTGGAAGCCGCTGCTGTCGAAGCTAAAACGGCGCGACGTGATCACGCTCGCGTTGCCGGGCTTCGGCAACAAGCGCCCGCCCGGCTTCGAGGCGACGAAGGAAAGCTACGTCGCGTGGCTCATCGATCAGATGAGCAAGATCGCGGGCCCGATCGATCTCGTCGGCCACGATTGGGGCTCGCTTCTCGTTACCCGCGCCGTGTCGCTTAAGCCTGAGCTCGTGCGCACTTGGTGTGGCGGCGCGGCGCCGCTGCATCCCGACTACGTCTGGCACGACACGGCGAAGATCTGGCAGACGCCGGGTCAAGGCGAGGAGTTCATGAAGGTCTTCGGCGGCGAACCGGTCGCGCAAGCCCTCATGGGCCAAGGCCAGCCCAAAGAGGTTGCCGAGGAAGCGGCCTCGCACATCGACGAGGACATGAAGGCCTGCATCCTCACGCTCTACCGCTCCGCGGTGAACGCGTCGGCCGAGTGGTACCCCGACCTCAAGAACGCGCCGAAACGCGCTCTCATTCTGTGGGGCGAGAACGACGCCTTCGCCGCGCCGAAATTCGGCGAGCTGCTCGCGCGCGATACCGGCGGCACCTTCCAGCTGATGAAAGGCTGCGGCCATTGGTACCCGGCGCAAGATCCGGCCGCGATGGCCGAGGCTCTCGAACGCCATTGGAGCGCACGGTGAGCGGCAACGTATCTCCTTCCCAACACCGCCTTTTCCTCCACCGCTTCAGCGGGGGAGGTGTCACGAGCCGAAGGCGATGTGACGGAGGGGGTGTGAGCTTGCAAACAGTGTTCACCCCCTCCACCGCTTCGCGGTCCCCCTCCCCCGCCAAAGCGGGGGAGGAAAATCTGAGGTAGCCCATGCCCACTTACGACTACGATCTCGTCACCATCGGCGCGGGCTCAGGCGGCGTGCGCGCCACGCGCCTCGCCGCGACCTACGGCAAGCGCGCCGCCGTCGTCGAGGAATACCGCGTCGGCGGCACCTGCGTGATCCGCGGCTGCGTGCCGAAGAAGCTCCTCGTCTACGCCAGCCGTTATTCGGAAGACTTCGTCGACGCCGCCGCTTTCGGCTGGCACGTGCCGCATCACGAATTCAACTGGCAAACGCTGATCGCCAACAAGGACAAGGAGATCGCGCGCCTCGAGGCCGCCTACCGCCGCAACTTGGGCGCGGCCGGCGCCGAGATCTTCGAAGACCGCGCCGTGCTGCGCGATCCGCACACCGTTCATTTGCTCAAAAGCGACAAGACGATCACCGCCGAGACCGTGCTGATCGCGACCGGCGGCCGCCCGTGGATCCCCGACAGCGTCGACGGTGGCGATCTCGCCATCACGTCGAACGAGGCCTTCCACCTCGAGAAGCTGCCGCACACGGTCATGGTCGTCGGCGGCGGTTACATCGCAATCGAATTCGCCGGCATTTTCGTCGGGCTTGGCGCGCGCACCACCCTCGTCCACCACGGCGACGAGATCCTGCGCGGCTTCGACCGCGAGGTTCGCACGCAAATGCATCACGAGCTGCAGAAGCGCGGTGTCGACGTGCTGATCAAATCGGCCGTCGCCTCGATCCGCCGCGAAGGCGCGCGCAAGCGCGTGCGGATGGTCGACGGCACCGAGCATCTCGTCGACGAGATCATGTTCGCCGTTGGCCGCCGCCCGAACACAATGGGCATCGGCCTCGAGCACTGCGGCGTCGAGATGAACGAGCGGCGCGCCGTCCTGGTCGACAAATACTCGCGCTCGACACAGCCCAACATCTACGCCGTCGGCGACGTCACCGATCGCGTCAACCTGACGCCGGTGGCGATCCGCGAAGGCGCGGCCTTTGCCGAGACGCTCTACAACAACGCGCCGACGACCGTCGATCACGCCGACATCCCGACCGCCGTGTTCGGCACGCCCGAGATCGGCGCCGTCGGCCTCACCGAGGATGTCGCCTGCGCCAAGTACAAGAACATCGACATCTACCGCACGGCCTTTCGGCCGATGCGCGCGACCATGTCGGGGCGCGACACGCAGATCTTCATGAAGATCGTGGTCGACGCCGACAGCGACCGCGTTCTCGGCTGTCACATCGTCGGCGAAGCCGCCGCCGAGATGATCCAGTGCGTGGCGATCGCCGTGAAGATGAAGGCGACCAAGGCCGACTTCGACGCAACCGTGGCGCTGCACCCGACCGCCGGCGAGGAGCTGGTCTTGCTCAGGACCAAGGTCAAGGCGACGGCCTGACGAAAAAACGGCGGGGTTACCCCCGCCGTTCCGATTGTCGCCTGTGTCGATCCGCTTAGTAGCGGATCGTGGCACCGAGGAAGTAAGCGCGCCCGACGATGTCGTAGCGGCCGGAGTCGGTGTTGGAGTTGCCGCCCAGCAAGAGGCCGGGCTGCTCGTCCCACAGATTGTTCACGCCGCCATAGAGCTGGACGTGGTCGCTGACGTTCCACTCGGCCGCGACGTCCGTGTACTGCTTGGCCTTGATGTCGATCGGGACGATCTGCACCATGTGGTCGACGTAGCGCCAGCTCCAGCTGAACCGCCAATCGTCCACCGTGTAGCCGATCGTCGCCCCCGCCACATACTCCGGGATCGAGGCGGCTTCGGTGGTGAAACCGACGACATCGCTGCCGCTGATGTCGAAGTAGTCGACCCAGGTACCCTGGACGCGCAGGTTGAGGCTACCCCAGCTGGGATCAAGACCGAAGTCGTCGGCGTCGAACTTGGCGTCGACCTGCAAGTCCACACCCGACGTCTCGATCGAACCGAGATTCGTGTACTGAATGTGCGTCACCACAAGGTCGCCCGACGGCGTACGGCTGACGCCCGAACAAGCGCCGCCGGTGCCGACGGTGTTCAAGAAGCACTGATTGATCTTGCCCTGCGTGCCCCCGAACTCGTAGGAAATCGCACCGTTGATCGAGATGTTGTACCAATCGACCGAGGCCTTGAAGTTCTTCCAGGCCGACGGCTGGAACACTAAACCGATCGTGTATGTATCTGTCTTCTCGTCCTTCAGGCTGGTGTTGCCGAAGAACGCCGTGTCGACCTGCGTGTTCGTCTGCGTGAACGGGGCGGTATAGGGCGTGCTCGTCCATGCCAAATAGGTCGTCTGGCACTGCGTCAGCAACGCGCCGGAGGGCGAGTTGCGGCAAGGATCCGTAAACGGCGGGAACGCTTGGTCGCCGTTCTGGAACAGCTCCTGCAGGTTCGGTGCACGGTCGGCTCTCTGATACGACCCGCGGAAGCGCATGCTCTCGATCGGCATCCAGGTCATGTCCACGTGGTACGTATCCGTCTCGCCCACCGACGAGTAGTCGGACAGGCGATACGCGAGGTTGGTCGTCAGCTCGTGCACGAGCGGAACGTCCTTGACCAGTGGAATCTCGACCTCGGCGAACACTTCCGAAGCGTCGTACGAACCCGAAATTGCACCCTTACGGTTGAAGCCGAGGAGATTGCCTGCCTGCTTGACCTGATCAGGCCGCGAGTCGATCGAGTCTTCGCGATACTCGAAGCCGAAAGCTGTCAGCACTTCACCTGCCGGTACCGCGAACGGCGAACCGGTGACCGAAGCGCTGAACACAGTCCGCTCGATGTCGGTAACGTCGGTCAAGACCGGGATACGGATGTAGGCTGCGTCGGCCGCAGTCAGGTCGCCTTTGCCGAAGTAGTCGATGCTGTGGCAGCCGGCGCCGAACAACGCGACGTCGACGACACAGTTCTTCAACGAGTCTGTCATTCTGTCTTTGAAGACGTCATTGAACACGGACTCTGACGTGTGGTTGCGGCTGAAGTTGATGTAGGTCTCGTACGCCCAGCCGTCGCCCAAGTCGCCCTGCAAACCGGAGATGAACTGGAACTGGTCGACTGTGAAGTTGTCCTGGCGCGGACCGACCGGCGTCATGCGCTTGCGGAACACGGCGAAGTCGAGCGCGGACCCGGGCGTGACCGAGCCGCCGAGATTGACGCGCGAGCACAGGATGCCCTGCACCGAGGTCGGCGATACGCCGGCGCACGCCGCCGCATCGTCGAGCAGGAAGGTATTGGCCGTCGATGTGCCGCCGTTGACGAAGTTCGGGTCTTGGATAACGAGACCCGTCGCCGGCGTCGGTGCCAACTGCAGCTTCGGATTGTTGTTCGTGTAGAAGAGGTTGATGAACCCCCGCACCGAGTCGCCGATCAGCGAGTACTCGCCCAAGCCGGCGATGTTGTACTTCTCTTGCGGCGTGACCAGATAGTTGGTCGGATCGTAATTGTAGCGGTCGCCGCCGTAGCTATCCATCCGGTTACAGAAGCCGCGCGCCGTACCGGCGCCGCCCGAACCCGAGTTGAACGTGATGTTGCGGGAGCTGCCGCAAGCTGACGGTGCGCCGCCGTTCGTCAGGTGGTCCGTCACTGGCCCGGTGTTCGTGGTAACACCAGTCGGCGTGTTGGCGAACGAGTTGAAGCCAAGGTTGTCGAAACGGCCCGCTTCACCCGTCGCACTGCCGCGCAGCGTATCACCAATACCAAATAGGTTGGGCGCCCATGCGTATTTCGAGAAGTCGCGTCCGTCTTGGAAGACGCCGTCGCGGTTCGAGTAGCCGCCATACAATGTGACATTGCCGCGACCGTCGGCTGCCGAAGCGCCGACCGTACCGTCGATCTGCCACTCGTTGGCATCGCCGTGATCCGAGATCTTGTAGGTTGAGTTGACCTGCGCGCCCTCGAAGTTCCTCTTCATGATGAAGTTGACGACGCCGCCGACTGCATCCGAACCATAGACAGCCGAGGCACCGCCCGTGATCACTTCGACGCGCTCGACCAGCGTGGCTGGAATGTTGTTCAAGTCGGTGAGACCCGCCGCAGTGGAAGGCGCGAGACGTCGTCCGTTCACGAGAACGAGCGTTCGTTGCGTACCGCTGACATCACCCAGGCCGCGCAGATCGACGGTCGCCAGCCCCTGGCCGCCATTGTTCGTCCCGCGCGCCAATCCCGGCACGATTTGCGGTAGCGTATTGAGCAGCTGATCGACGGTCGTGGCGCCCGCGTCTTTGATCTGCTGCGACGTGACCGTCGTCAGCGGACTGTTGGACGTGTAGTCCTTGCGCGGAATGCGCGAACCTGTGACCGTGACCTTCTCGACCTTGGTCTCGTCCGTAGGTTGTGCATATGCCGGCGTAAGCGACGCCACTGTCGCAACTGCGGCACCTGCCATTAGAGCGGACTTCAACGTCCGCTTTGTCACATCGTTCGACACGATTTTAGCCCCCATCGATAACCAACAACCGCAAAAGGCTTCTCACCCCTGCTCCAGAAGCGTTTATCTCGCCGTCGGAAAATCGACGCCCCCTGCACTTGGAGGGGCAGAGTTCGTTTCAAGCCCTTCGAAATGCAGTTCAGCATCAGAGTGGTGCTTCACTGCCACGCTTGCGTGATTAGCCAATAACCACGCGAGCCGCAGGCGTAACCTCCAGCTCGCAAAACATGACGATAAATAGGGCTCAGCGCAGTGCGAAGCGATCTGGAAAGCTCATCGCGAAGTGCGTTTTCGCGGCGTGCCACTCCCGTTGTGGCCGCTTCCAGTTGCGTTGGCCGTTTCGCACCACGAGATAAAGCAGAGCCAACGCGTCGTCGTCGCTGTCGACTTGCCCGCGAACACGCATCGCGCGCTTCAGATTGCGTTGCAAAAGATCCATCGCGAAGGTTGACGCCACCACACGCCTGATCTCGACGGGCAGATCAAAGAACGGCAAGATTTCGCTCCAATCGCGTTCCCAAAGCGGCGCGATCGCCGGATATTTCGCGGACACGGGCCCGGCCGCGAACGCGCTGAGTTTCCGCCGCCCTTCGGCGGCATCGCCGGCGCAATAAATCTCACGCAACGCCGACGCCACCGCAGCGCGTCTCTGTGACGACGCGAAATTTGTCGCGTCACGGAGCAGTTCGACGATGCGCGTATGCGTTTGCGCTTTTGGAAAAAACTGCCTTGCGGCGTCGCGAAACCGATCGCCGCCGTTGACGAAGATCAAAACGTCTTCGACGCCACGCTGCTTCAGGTCGTTCAGAATCCCTATCCAGGCGTTGGCTACGCTCTGTTCGAAAACCCAAAGCCCCAAAATCTCCTTCGAGCCGCTTGGGTGCAGCCCCAGCGCCAAATGGCAAATCTTGTTGCGCCCGCCTTCTGAATCGCGAACTTTGATGCGCACCGAGTCAAAAGCGACGATTGGGTACAACGGGTCCAGCGCGCGATGCAGCCAATCGCGCGCTTCCGCCCAAACCGCAAGCGCGTGGCTCGCAATCAACTCATCGGGCACCACGGCGGCATACTGAATCTCAAGCCGTCGCTTGATGTCGTTCACGCCCAGACCGCGTCCGAACAGCAGCGCGATCTGATCCTCAAGTCCGGGATAGCGCAAGCGATATCGCGACAAGAGCGACGGATCGGCATCAAGTCCGTTCGCGAGTCCCTCTCCGCCCGCCCAACGTCCCGCATGCAGCCGCGTCACCTTCTCGTTGATCTGCGGAGGTGTTTCCGCCAAGCGTTCGGCCAATGCCTCGCGAAGCTTGTCGAGCACGCCGTTGCGATCGAAAATGTCCTTCGCGTCGCGCCCCGAGACCAATTCGTCGATCAATTCTCGCTTGAACATCATGGCCTTACCCAGCACCGCTCATATCGGCAGCAGCAGCGAACCGAGCCGCGTCAAGTCGGCTTGAGAATTGACGCCGAGCTTCGCGAACAGATTGCGCACGTGCCAACGAACAGTCTCAATGCTCCGCCGCATCTCCGCAGCAATACTGGCGATATCCTTTCCATCCACGAACGCGGAGAGGACGGCACGCTCGGTCGGCGTCAGGTCGACGAAACCGTCGATCAGTGCGCCGCGCGACCCGGAGGCTTCGCTCAACGGCGTGAGAGCGACGACCACCTGACTGCCGTTGGCGGCGTCCGTCAAAAGAGGTGAGATCGGCACGGTGTGATGACAGGAGAGTTGGACGAGCCAGCCGTCTCCCTTGCCGTCGGCGACAATGAAGGCGCGCCCCTTCGGACCGACGCGCCCACGCTCGGCCTTCGACAACTCATCAAATGCCGCGGCGACGCGGACATCCTCAAATCGCAGCGTCTTTCCGGAGACCTGCAGAAGTCCGGCTTTCTCGAACAAACGGGTCGCCGCCTCGTTAGCGTGTTCGACCAATTTGTGCCGCGTTACAACGAGCGCAATGGCTCGAGCCTCGAAGAGCTTGTCACCAACGGCCAGTCCCTTCGAACGCGCGGCTTGCAAATGAAACGCGAGCGCTCGCCGCACATCATCGACGAGCCGGCGTGCCATACTCTGATCGTAGTCGCTGAACGCGGCATGCGAGCGTGTCGCCACCAATGCGACGGTCCAGCGATTGTCAACCAGAACGGTCAATGCAAGATAGTGGAAGCCCGCGCCCGCCCATTGCTCCGCGGCCCAATTGCTCCCGCCGATCACCCCGGTCACGACGCTTGTCGTATTAGGCTCGCTGATGTCCCTGCTTTGCAGCGCCGCGATCAGATCGCTGCGTTGCTTGCCGCCCGAGCTGCCGCTAGCTCTGGTAGCTCCGAATTCGACGAACCGCGCCCCTCCGACACGATCGCGCACCAGAAGGCGCGCGTCTTCTGCTGCAAAGGCTTCGGCAAATGCAGCAAGAGCTCCCGTAAACCGCCCCGGTTCAAGTGCCGCGGCGTACAATTCGTCCAGGAAGGGGTTAACCCCACCTTCCGACACCGGTAACGCCGCGACCAAGCTCATGCACTGCCCCCTTGGGCCGATTTGCTGGGCCCGTCACGTCAGGCCAGCCGGTATCCCCTCCGAATACAGGGCCCGACGCGCACGTTCGCTCAATGCCGGAATCGTTCAATGCAAATGCGACTAGACGCTGCGTTTGCGCGTCAGCAAGTTGGTTGCGCGACGAACGGCGGCGAAGTAGCGACAAACGACACACGCCAACGCACATGACATTTGCATAATGCGGGAACTCTCATGAGGCAGTCCTTCCGTATGATCCAGCAGCGCCTATCAAATCCTCTTGTGCTCGTCACATTGCTGCTCTGGGCCGCTCTCTATGCATTGCTGGCAGCGCGCGCAGCCTTGCTGGGAATACCATCTGCAGACATGCTGGCCCTGCTGCGCATGGTCACTTGCGCATTCGGTATCCTGTCATGCGGTTGGCTGTATCTTACGCTTCAGCCCATCCGACGGCACTCTCTCGCATTGCGGATCCTCATTGCCTTTATCGGCTCATTCGTTGCCGCCGGCATTTGGACAATCACAAACTCAACAATCATGGATGCCGCTTTCCCGCAGGAACCATGGCAGCCTGTAATGCTGTCCGATCTAATGCCGACTGCCAATTTGATGTTCTGGTTCTTTGTCGCCTGGTGCTTCGTCTACATGTCGCTTGAATACCACACGCAGCTCATCGATCGCGAAGTAGACCTCGTTCGCACGCGCGAGATGGCGCTCGATGCGCAGAACAGAATGCTTCGCTATCAGCTCAACCCGCACTTCCTGTTCAATACATTGAACGCACTCTCTGCGCTCGTGATGGAAAACAAGCGCGATCAAGCAGAAAGCGTCCTGCTCGCGCTATCGAGATTCCTTCGTTATTCGTTGGAGCAGGACCCGGCGTCGAAAACAGAACTGCAAAACGAAATTGCCGCGCAAGAAGAATACCTGGCCATCGAACAAATCCGTTTCGCCGATAAGCTGCGTTACGTGAAGACCCTCCAACCTGAAGCTCTGTCCGCGTTGGTGCCCGGATTCATTCTCCAACCAGTCGTCGAAAACGCGATCAAGTATGCGGTATCCCCTAGCACCCAACCGGTCACCATCGAAATCAGCGCACAAATCGACAACGGCAAGCTGCGGCTCAACGTTAAGGACAACGGTACCGGCGTAACCACGGGCGGCAATGGGCTCGGCGTCGGTCTCGAGAACGTACGCCGCCGACTGGATCTGATCTACGGCGCCGCGGCCAACATGACCTCGCACGCTCGTGAACAAGGCGGCTATGAAGTCGAGATACAGTTGCCGCTGGAGCGCAAATGACGGAAGCAATTACAGTCGTCGTTGCGGACGACGAGCCGCTCGCGGTTCGTCGCCTTGTCAGCGGCTTGGCCAAAATGCCCAACGTTAAGGTCGTTGGCACCGCTGGCGACGGTAGGTCGGCGCTGGACCTCGTGCGTAATTTGTCTCCCGATATCGTCTTTCTCGACATCAAGATGCCTGCACTGAGCGGCTTGGACGTAGCGAAGGAACTCAGCGGCACGGCCCTGCCCGCCATCATCTTCGTGACGGCGTTTGGCCGCTTCGCCATAAAGGCATTTGACCTTGCGGCAGTCGACTACCTGCTCAAGCCCGTCGACTTCGACCGCCTGCACGAAGCGATCGAGCGCGCGATCGCCCGCCGCCGCGCGACACACGCTGAACAACGCGCCAAAGAACTGCAGGGCCTTCTCGATGCCGTGCGCGACGAGTCCCTGCAGAACATCGAGCAATCTCACGGCGAGCCCGCCATCTGGCTGCGTGACAAAGACGGCCATGTTCGCGTGCCGCGAACGTCGATCGAATACGTTCAGGCGGACAGAGACTATGTGCACGTACACACACGCGGCAGCAAATACCTGGTGCGCGAAACGTTGCATGCATTTCTTGAGCAGCTACAGTCCGTCGACTTTGTACAAGTCCACCGCTCCTATGTGGTGAACGTCAGCTTTGTCGAGCGGCTGTCGAAGCGCATCAGCGGTTCGACAGTTATTCAGATGGTATCCGGCGCAAGCATCCCCGTCGGCCGCAACTACGCCGCGTCGATCCGAGGCTTGCTCACAGTCCTTGCCCGACGCACCGAACAGACGACGCGCGCGCTCAATCCATGAGTTTCTGCGCCAGATACACGTAGTGCCGCGCCCACCTGCGCGCGTTCAATTCCGGATCCGCATCGTTTGCATGACCACCAAACGTGTTTTCATAGTAGAGATACGGCGCCCCGATCTCCGATAGGCGGGCCGCGAATTTCCGTGCGTGCCCCGGATGGACGCGGTCGTCTTCGGTGTTGGTCGTAATGTAGGGCTCGGGATAGTGCACGCCGGGCTTCAGGTTTTGATACGCCGAATAGCGCGCAATGAACGCGCGATCCCCTGGAATATCCGGATTGCCGTACTCGCTCACCCACGATGCGCCGGCGGAAAGGTGATTGTATCGAAGCATGTCGATCAGAGGGCTTTCGATGACGACCGCATTGAAGAGTTCGGGATGCTGCGTCATGGAAACACTCGTCAACACGCCACCGTTCGAACGCCCATAGATCCCGAGGTGCCGCGGACTCGTGATCCGCCGATTGAAAAGATCGCGCGCAACGGCTGCGAAGTCGTCAAAGGCTCGCTGTCGGTGTTCGCGCAACGCAGATTGATGCCACGCCGGTCCGAACTCGCCGCCGCCGCGGATGTTGGCAATTACATAGGCGCCGCCCCGCTCAAGCCAAAGCTTGCCCATCTCCGGGAGATAAGCCGGCGGCTTCGAGATCTGGAAGCCGCCGTATCCGTACATCAACACCGGTGTCGACCCGTCAGACTCCATTATCTTCGGCCGAACCAGGAAATACGGCACTTTGGTTCCGTCGGTAGAGGTCGCCCAATGCTGCTCCACAACGTGGTGCGAACCGTCAAATCGAGCGGGCAGTTGAGCGATGAGCTGGACTCTCCCGCTTTGAGCATCGGCGGCCCAAAGCGCCGTTGGTTCGAGAAAGCTCTCTGAGCTAACGAAGAGCCGATTGCTTGTTTTCGACGCCGCTTTGATGACGAGAGACGACTTGCGCGGCAACGCCAACCGCTTTGCCCGCCAAGCCGAGCCCTTGCGATGATAGACTTCGATCACACCGGTCACGTTGTTCAGCAGCTGCACCACGACGCTGTCGCGCGTTCCGTCAACATTGTCGATGGTCTGGTTCGACGCCGGCTGCAGGATCAGTTTGGTGTGCGCCGCTAGGCTCGCAGGATGCCGTCTAACCGCGTCCAGGTCATAGGCAACCAGCGCACCTGCTTTGTATCCGTTCCAATCTTCTTCGATCGTAAAGACGACGGCTCCCTTTACGAATGCTTGATAGGTGGTCTTCTTCGGCAGCGGCAGCTTCACCGCTTTGTCGCCGAGGATCAGGTAGACTTCGGACTCGAAGAATCCGATCCGCCGCTCAACCATGATCGCTCGAACATCCCCGTCGGGATCATGCAAGACGCGCGGAAAGATGAATGCGTCCTTGCGATCGCCGCGAAACACCTCGTGCGCAGCAGACAGCGGCTGACCACGGCGCAAAACCTTCACGACATAGGGATACCCGGCTTCCGTTAGTTCGCTGCCGCCCCAATCGCGCGCCACGATCAAAGTATCCCGGTCGATCCAATCGACACTTTGCTTCGCGCGGTCGAAATGGAATCCATCGCCGATGAACTCGCGCGTGGTCGTGTCGAACTCACGTATCTCGACGGCGTCGCCGCCGCCATCCGACAGGTGGACAAGACAGTAGCGCTCGTCCGGTTGAAGGCAGGACGCTCCTTTCCAGATCCAGTTGCGTCCCTCTGCTTTCGAGAGTCGGTCGAGATCGATCAGCGTGTGCCAATCTGGCCTGCCGGCAAGATATGCGGCCAAGCTGCTATGCCGCCAAATACCATGCTGATGCTCGTCATCTTGCCAAATGTTGTCGATCCCGCCGGCGCGGAATTCAGGTGACGCAATTCGATCTTGCGCGGTGAAGATTGCCAGCGCTTCTTTGCGATAGATCTCATAGCGCGGGTCGGTCTCAAGCCGCGCCGCAGTCTTTGCGTTCTCGGCCTCAACCCACTTGAGTGCTTTGGAACTATGGACGTCTTCGAGCCAAATGTTCGGGTCGCTCGACGCTTGGGCAGTCGGCGTCGCCACGTCACCCGCGGTCATCTTAGGCTCATCCACATCCATCTCCGCGCATGCACCGAGCGTGAGTAACAAGCCCACCGCAACAAAACCGAAAGTCCGCACTCTCGCCCCCAAGACATGTTGGCCGCGGCATTATGGATACCCACCAAGATGGACCGCTGCCAGACCCTCGAGGCCGTGGCGCCTTCACCGTCGCGTGACTAGCCGAGGATTGTTGTATCGATCCAGGCCGCGAAATCGTCCAACATCTCGCGGCGCACCTCCGGATCCTTCTTTCCGGTTCGCGCCGGGACGTGAAACGAGTGGTCCGCATCGTCGAAGAGTGCGAGTTGAGCCCGACCACCAAGGCGCTTGACCAGCGGCTTCAGGAGATCCAACTGCGCAAACTCGTCCCGAGCCCCCTGCAAGAACAACATCGGGATGCGCACGTCATTCAAGTGCTCCGCCCGCTCATCCGACGGCGCGCCGGGCGGATGCAATGGAAAGCCGAGGAACGCCAATCCGGCCACGCGTTCGAGCGGCATCGCCGCTTGAGCCTGCGATGTCATGCGCCCGCCGAACGATTTGCCGCCGGCGATTAGCGGCACGTGCGGCATCAATCGCGCCGCCTCTGTCACCGCCGCGCGGACCGTGGCCAGCGCGACCTTCGGCGAATCCGGCCGCCTCTTCTTTTGCTCCATGTACGGAAATTGGTAGCGCAACGTCGCAATTCCGCGCTGCGCCAACTCGAGCGCAACCGCATGCATGAAAGGATGCCTCATTCCGGCGCCCGCACCATGGGCCAAGACGTAGCAAGCTCGCGCACCCGGCGGCGCAACGAGCAGACCGGACACGGCGCGATCGTCATCGACTTTGATTGAGATTTCCCGCGCGGCTTCGCTCATCTAACCTTCGCGCGCTCGAGAGCCTCACGCGCCTTCGCGACTACGCGCTCCAAGCGCCGCCGCCGGGCGTCGGCATCGATTTCGAAGGCCTCGATCTCTCGGTCAAGCTGCTGCTTGCGGCGCGCCAGCTCTTTGCGCCGCACTTTGATCTCAATCTCCAGCTCACGCAGATCTCGCTCGGCCGCATCGACACGCGAGCGGTCGCGTGGCGGTGACTTATGGTTTCCATGCTTGGACTGAAGCCGCCGATCGACAATCCGCAACGCCTTCGGCTCCGGCGTCGCGGGCCCCTTGGTCTCTGCTCCCCGCGCTGTTCGCCTCTCCGCAAGGCTCACGACATTTGACCGTTTCTCGGATGATTGAGCCTTCGCTGCCGATACGCGCAGGGCCACGGGTACGCCGGGCGTCTTCGTCGCCGCTTCGACCACAGCCGGATCATCCACAACCTTCGCGGCACCCGAGGCGAACAGGTTTTCCCGCACATCCCAGGCCTTCAGCGCTGCCTTTTGGCTGGGGACAGCCACCGCCCAATCATGAATGCCGATTCGCGTCGTGTAGACTTTGAGACGTCGAGTGATTCGCTCCTTGGCCATGGCTCAGACGAAAACCTCGATCCTGTGTTCCAATTCGAATGGATGGCTAATGTCTCGCACCGCCCGTGCCCCGAAGATTGTCGCCGATGAGCCTAACATCTTCGCTGAAGCTTTGCGGGAGGTCGCGAGCCGCCGCTATGCAAAGCCGAAAAAGGCACTGCCCCGCCGCTACGTCGCCCAACTCACGGAGGGCGGTCCCGTCCTTTCGATCGAAGGCGCTTCGGACTTCGACGACGCGGCCATGATCTTTGCGGCAAGCGCCGCCGCCCCGTTGGGCCACAGCCATCTGAGGGTCTGCGTCACGGACTGCGAGACCGGGACCTCACAGCATTTCCATCTGGATTTCTGAGCCGTCCGAACCTCAAAACGCGGTTAAGCAACCCTTCCCTAAGCCATTGCGTTCACAATGATCTGAGGCGACCATTAAAGGTCGTCTCAAGGGTGTGGGTTCATGGCAGCGCGTCCGTCCTGGCAAGGTCACTTGAAGCTTTCGCTCGTGACCTGTCCCGTCTCGCTCTACAACGCGGTCAGCCCCCGCGGTGAGGTTCACTTCAACCTGCTGAATCCGAAAACCGGCAACCGCATTCGCATGGTCACCATCGATGCGGGAACCGAAGAGCCGCTCGATCGCAAGGAACTGGTCAAGGGGTTTGAGATCGCCAAGGGCGAGTACGTCCAGGTCACGCAGGAAGAGATCGACTCCGTACGCCTCGAGAGCACGCGGACGATCGAGATCGAGAGCTTCGTCCCTGCCGAGGAAATCGATCGTCTCTATTGGGACAATCCGTATTATCTCGTGCCCGACGGCAAGATGGCGGCGGAGCCCTTCACCGTTATCCGCGAGGCGATGGAGCGCGCAGGCCAGGTCGCACTCGGCCGGCTGGTTATGTCGCAGCGTGAACGTCTCGTGGCACTTGAGCCGCGCGACAACGGCATCGTCGCCACGACGCTGCGTTCCTATCAAGAAGTGCGCGACATGGCGCAATTCTTCGACGACATTCCCAACGTAAAGCCGGACCGCGACATGATCGCGATAGCCGAAAAGATCATCGCCCAGAAGGAAGAAGACTTCGACCCGACGCAATTCGACGACCGCTACGAGGACGCGCTCAAGGCGCTGATCGAAGAAAAGCGTAAAGGCCACAAGGTGGTTCGCCCGAAAGAGGCCGAACCATCGAACGTCATCAACTTGATGGACGCGCTCAAGAAGAGCCTATCCTCCGACAGCGGAAAGAAGTCGGCTGGCCGCGGCAAGCAAGGCGCGACGTCACGTCCCGGGAAGAAGCCGGCCAAGCGCAAGACCTCCGGATAGGCTCCATTGGCGCGCGCCGACACCAACGATAAGCTCAAAACCTACCGGGCCAAGCGCGACTTCACCAAAACAGCAGAGCCCAGCGGCAAGCGACGCGTCGCGCGTTCCAAACGCTTGCGCTTCATCGTTCAAAAGCACGCCGCAACCAGATTGCACTACGACTTTCGCCTCGAGCTCGACGGTGTACTGAAGTCGTGGGCCGTAACGCGCGGTCCGTCTCTCGATCCGCACGACAAGCGTTTGGCGGTCGAGACCGAGGACCATCCGCTCGACTACGGCGACTTTGAAGGAACGATCCCGGAGGCCGAGTACGGCGGCGGGACGGTGCAAATGTGGGACCGCGGCTTCTGGGATTTCGAAGGCCCGCGCGCGACGCCACAGGAGTCTTTGGCCAAGGGCGAGATCAAGTTCACCCTGCACGGCGCCAAGATGAAAGGTAGCTGGACGCTCGTCCGCATGCGCCGCCGCGAGCATGAGAAGCGCGACAACTGGCTTCTGATCAAGCATCGCGACGCGTATGCGGTCGACGATCACGGCGACGCCATTTTGAAAGACGACAGATCCGTCGCTTCCGGCCGCGCGCTCGGCGAGATCGCCGCCGGCAAGGGAAAGAAGCCAAAACCGTTCATGCTGGCCAAGAAGGGCGCTGCCGATGCGGTCTGGCACTCCGACCGCAAGGAACCGGGGCTCAAAAAAAAAGCCGCACCAAAACAAAAGGAAGAGCGGCTAAGCGGAAAACCGGTCGACGCCATGCCGGCGTTCGTCGAGCCTGAACTCGCACGCCTCGTCGACCGCCCGCCGTCGGGGCCGAGCTGGGGTCATGAGATCAAGCTCGACGGCTATCGCATGCAAATGCGCGTCGAGCAGGGGAAGGTCACGCTGCGCACGCGCAAGGGCCTCGACTGGACGAACAAATTCACCGCCATCGCCAATGACGGCGCGTGCCTGCCGGACTGCATCATCGACGGCGAAATCGTCTCCATGCGCAAGGATGGCGTACCGAGCTTCTCCGATCTCCAAGCCGCGATCGCCGAAGGCAACACCGGCGGCCTACTCTACTTCGTCTTCGACTTGATGTTCGTGGCTGGCGAGGATTGGCGCCACCTTCCCCTACGCGCGCGCAAAGCACGCCTTGAAGAGACGCTGGCGAAGGCAGGCAAACACCTGCGCTACCTCGACCATGTCGACGGCCAAGGCGGTGCCGTCTTCGAAGCCGCAGGCAAGATGGGGCTCGAAGGCATCGTCTCGAAACAGCTCGACTCGCCCTACCGCTCGGGCCGCGTGGCCACTTGGGCCAAATCCAAGATCCGCGGCGGCCAGGAGATCGTCATCGGTGGTTGGACCGAAGAAGCCGGCCGTTTTCGTTCGATCCTCGCGGGCGCCTACAAAGGCCGCAAGCTGGAATATCTCGGCAAAGTCGGCACCGGCTTCAATCGGAGGAACCTGCCAAGCCTACTCGCGGCGTTGAAAGAGGCCGCCTCGGCGACAAATCCATTCTCGAGCCCGGATGCCGCGAAGGAAAAAGGCGTACGCTGGGCAACACCGAAGCTGGTGGCGGAAGTCGAGACCGCAGGCTTCTCGGCCGATGGCATTCTGCGTCAAACCGCATTCAAGGGTTTGCGCGAAGACAAAGACGCCAAGGACGTCGTATTGGAAATGCCAAGTCGTGGGCCCGCGCGAAGTCCGACACTGAAGTCGCCGGCAATCCTTCGCTCGCAAGCGAACGCTCAAGTTCGCGGCGTGACGATCTCGCACCCGGACAAGGCGCTGTGGCCGAAAGAAGGCATCACCAAGAAGCAACTCGCCGAATACTATGAAGAGGTCGGCGAACACATCATGGACTACATCGCCGGGCGCCCCTGTTCCATCATCCGCGCACCCGAAGGCATCACACACGAGCTCTTCTTTCAGCGCCACGCGAACAAGGGCTCGTCGAAGCTCATGACATTCGTGAAGGTATCGGGCGAAAAGGAGCCGTACCTGCAGCTCGATACGGTCGATGCCCTGATCGCCGCCGCGCAGATCGCGGCCGTTGAACTCCACCCTTGGAATTGCCAGCCGGACGACCCGGAAACGCCCGGGCGCTTCGTCTTCGATTTGGACCCCGCCCCGGACGTTCCGTTCGCCAAGGTCGTCGAAGCCGCCAAAGAACTTCACGAACGTTTGGAGAAGATCGGCCTTGCCGCCTTCTGCAAGACGACCGGCGGAAAGGGGTTACACGTCGTGACGCCCCTCTCGCGCTCGAAGCACGAGTTGCGCTGGCCGGAGGCAAAGGCGTTCACTCAAGAAGTTTGCCGTCAGATGGCCGCGGACTCGCCCGACAAATACCTCATCAACATGGCGAAGAAAGAGCGAGGCGGACGCATCTTCCTCGACTACCTGCGTAACGACCGCACGTCGACAGCCGTCGCCGTCTGTTCGCCTCGCGCACGCGCCGGCGCGCCAATTTCCATGCCCATCACCTGGTCACAAGCGACGGCCAAACTCGATCCCGCCAAATACACGCTCAAAACGGCGGCCAAGCTGATCGCCAAATGGCCCTGGAAGGACTACGAAAAAGCGGCACGTCCTTTCGCCGCCGCAGCGAAGGCTCTGGCAAAAGCCCGTTGAAATCTGAGCGCATTCCCTCCTCAATATCGGCGCGCGAAGAGGAGGATGCCGCGATGGAATTGAAAGCGACCCGCTACGCCGTCGCCGAGCAGATCGCGACAATCACACTCTCGCGCCCCAAGCGCCGCAACGCTTGGACGGGCCGCATGCACACCGAGTACCGATGGTGTCTGCAACAGGCCGATGGAGACGCCGGCGTGCGCGTGATCGTCGTGACCGGCGATCCGCAAGGTAATGCGTTCTGTGCTGGCGCCGACTTGCAAGCGCTCGAAGGTCACGCCGAGAAAGGTCGCTACGATGCCGGCATCACGACGGAGATCGCGCGGCCCGGCTATGGCGTCGATCCGAATTTCGACGCGACCTTTGCTTATCACTTCGGTCTAACCAAGCCGGTGATCGCGGCAATCAACGGCGCGGCCGCGGGCGTTGGACTCGTTCTGGCCGCTTACGCCGACTTGCGCTTCTCGGTGCCCGGGGCGAAATTCACGACGGCGCACGGTCGCTTCAACTTTCCTGCCGAGTTCGGCTTATCATGGCTGTTGCCGCGCATTGTCGGCCTCACGCACGCGAATGACGTCTTGTTATCGAGCCGCGTGTTCACGTCCGAGGAAGCCATGGCGATGGGCTTCCTGAACAAGCTCTTACCGGCCGAAGAACTGATGGCCCATGTGACGACCTACGCCAAAGCACTTGCAGCGACGGTCGCCCCAGGCTCAGCTCGCGAAACAAAGCACCAGATCTATCGCGACCTGCACCGCGATGCGGCCCGAGCCGTCACCGATGCCGAGCACCTGATGGAAAGCATGATCCGCCACCCCGACTATGCCGAGGGGGTCAAGGCTTGGCTTGAGAAGCGCAGCGCCCAATGGAAAGGATAGGGCCCCGTGCGCCGACTTCCCGTCTCAGGTGAATCGAAGGCCCAAGCGCCCTCCCCGAAGATACCTCTGTCCGGCACCGGCTGGCGGAATTATGGCCGACAATTTACGAACCGAACTTTGCGCGATACTATCGATAACTCGCTGGGAACAGGACCCTAAGACCATGAATCGCACGACAAATGTAGTTCTGTCAGGCTTGCTTGCGCTTGGCACGATCGCCGCGACGTCGGCACCCGCGATCGCCGCTCGAACCTACGGCGCCATCGCCATTTCCGCACAAGCCGGCGTGTTCGGCCGTGCGACGGGAGCCTCGTCGCAGGCGGAGGCCGAGCGCCTGGCGATGGCCCAATGCGTTCAACTCGGCGGCAACGATTGTCGGCTGGCCACTTGGACCCGCGGCAACTACTGCGGCGCGCTCGCCGTCAAGACGTTCCAGGGCGGCGGGATGTCGTGGGCAACCAGCACGGCACCAACACTCGACCAGGCAAAGTCCCAAGCAATGGAACGCTGCCTGCAGGAAGCAAAATCCGCCTGCGACGACGTCATCGCCGACGTCTGCTCCACGGATTGAGGAGGAGAAAAATTATGCGCGCCAGCTTTACTCTATCGGCACTGACTGCGGCTTTCGTTTGTTTTGCGACAATTCCAGCGATTGCAGACGAACCTCCCGGCGGCGCCCCACCCCAATCGGCGACTTACGCGCCGGTCGCCCCGACTGCCGACAGCAAGGACGAGGTTATCTGCAAGTCGATCAGACGCCCCGGCTCTCGCATTTTGGTCGACAGGGTCTGCCAAACCCGCGCGGATTGGGCATACCAGGAGAAATCCGCGAGAGATCTAACCGAGCAATGGCAGCGCGACAGCGCTCCGCAAAAGACGCACTGAAGTCGCCCATGAATTCTCGAATATTTACGGCGGCGATGGTCGCTCTTACGTGCGCGCCCATTGCGATCGCGGACAGCTTGCCCGCCCCGACAACGGACAAGCTCACTCAAGACGTCCAAGCCTGCAGCATGGGCAGCTCTCCCGACATGAAGATCGCGGGCTGCACCAGCGCGATCAGCTCGGGCCAGCTTGACCCGCAGAACGCAGCACGCGCCCTCAACAATAGGGCCAATGCCTACCTAGCTTTGGGGCAAACTGACCGGGCCATCGCCGACTACACAAACGCGATCCAAATCGCGCCCAGCGCCATTACCTATTTCAACCGCGGCAATGCCTACCTCAAGAAGGAGCAGTACGCGCTTGCCGAGAAGGATTACACCGAGGCGCTGAAGCTCGATCCCACGCTCGCCGACGCACACCTCAATCGGGGCGTGGCGTACACCAACAGCGGCCAATACGACCTCGCCATTGAAGACTACAATGAAGTACTGCGCCTCCGCCCCAATTACGCGACGGCTTACGTCAAGCGAGGCAACGCGTATTTCGGCAAAGGCGACCTGGCCAAGGCCATCCAAGACTATGACGAGGCACTGCGGCTCGAGCCCACGAACGCGCAAGCGACCCAAATGAAGCAGCGCGCCCTGGCGGCCCAACAGGGTAAACACTGACCGCAGCGCTCCTTTTGCCCTAGAGAAACGCGCCGAGCTCGGCGATGAACTGTTCGAACTGATCGTGATGCAGCCAATGGCCGGCGTTCTTGAATGAAACGACGCGCGCCGTCTTGAAGTGCTTGGCGCGTCCGTCCTTTTCCGGGTTCGAAGCCCAGCTGTCTTCACCGTACATCAAGAGCGTCGGACAACTGATCGCGCGCCACATTGCCTCGACATCAGCCGGTGGCAAATCGAAGGGCGGAAAGACGCGCATATGGGGATCGAACTTCCACGAGTACGTGCCGTCCTCGTTCTGGCTGACGCCATGGATCGTCAGGTGACGCGCTTGCTCGTCCGACAAATGATGGTTCGCCTCCTTCATGCGGGCATACGCTTCGTCGAGCGTCTTGTAGCGATGCGGTATCCGACCGGCTACGCCACGCTTTGCCTCGATCCAATCGCGCAACCGCGCCTCGATCGGCTTCGACGTCCGTTCGGCAAGCATTTTGGGCGATGGCCCCAGCCCTTCGATCGCAACCAGCTTCCTCACGTTCTCCGGATAGACGCCGGTGTAGCGCAGCGCGATGTTGCCACCGTAGGAATGTGCGACGATCGTCACTGGCGCCAGCCTCAGCTGATGGATCAGCTGCGTCAGGTCGTACAGCATCGCAAGTCCGCCATATTCGCCGTCGGGCGACCAATCGCTGTCGCCGTGACCGCGTAAGTCGGGTGCAATTACGTGCCACCGCTGACGCAACTCTTGTGCCGTCCAATCCCAGCTGCGCGAATGATCGCGGCCGCCATGCAGCAAGATCAGCGGCGGCGCACTGTCGTTGCCCCAATCCACGTAGCGAAGCCGCAGTCGTTGAGAGATGAAACTGTGCGTGGTCGGGCCTTGGATCATTTCGATTCCTACGAAAAGCTTCGCCAAACTAGCGCAAGGCTCCGCCCGCGGTCCAAGGCCCGTTGACAGACGCGGGTACCAGGATCAAGAGACCGCCTCAAAGGAGAACGCCGCCCGTGAAAGCCCTCGTCAAATCCCGCGCCGAACCCGGTCTATGGCTTGAGGACGTGCCGATGCCCAAAATCGGCATCACCGACGTCCTAATCAAAGTGCTGCGCACGGGCATCTGCGGCACGGACCTTCACATCTACAACTGGGACGACTGGGCGAAGAAGACGATCCCCGTCCCCTTGGTGATCGGGCACGAGTTCGTCGGACAAATCGTCGAGGTCGGCTCAAGCGTCACCGACTACCGCCCCGGCGAGATCGTCAGCGGCGAGGGACACATCGTCTGTGGCCGTTGCCGCAACTGTATGGCCGGCCGCTACCACATGTGCGCCAACACGAGCGGCGTCGGTGTCAACCGAGCCGGCGCGTTTGCCGAGTACATCTCCCTGCCGATGACCAACATCTGGCATCACCACGAAGGCATCGACCTCGACGTCGCCTCAATCTTCGATCCGTTCGGCAATGCGGTTCATACCGCGCTGCAGTTTCCCGTCCTCGGAGAGGACGTTCTGATCACCGGCGCGGGCCCAATCGGCATCATGGCGGCCGCAGTCGTTCGCCAGGCCGGCGCGCGCTATGTCGTGATCACCGACATCAATGAGCCGCGCCTCGACCTGGCGCGAAAGATGAAGGTCGATCTCGCGCTCAATGTGAAGGAGATGTCGATCGCCGACGCGCAGAAGAAGCTCGGAATGCGCGAGGGTTTCGACGTTGGCCTGGAGATGTCGGGAAATCCCGCAGCGTTCCGCGAGATGCTGGACAACATGTGCCACGGCGGCCGGATCGCAATGCTGGGCATTCCGTCCGAAGACATGGCGATCGACTGGAACAAAGTCATTTTCAACATGCTCACCATCAAGGGAATCTACGGCCGCGAGATGTACGAGACCTGGTACAAGATGTCCGTCTTGGTGCAGTCCGGGCTCGATATATCGCCGGTGATTACCCATCGCTTTCACCACACCGACTTCGAAAAGGGCTTCGCCGCGATGCGCAGCGGCAGCTCCGGAAAAGTCGTACTCAAATGGAGCGATCTCTGATGTATGGCGGCTTGCAGCAGCAGATCACGAAAACGCTGAGCGAAATAAAAGCGGCGGGACTGCACAAGCCGGAACGGGTGATCACGTCCCCGCAGGCCGGCCACATCCACGTCGCGGGCGGCGCCGATGTTCTGAATCTGTGCGCCAACAACTACCTGGGTCTCGCCAGCCACCCCGCCGTCATCAAAGCGGCCCACGAGGCCTTGGACCGTTGGGGCTACGGCATGGCCTCCGTCCGTTTCATCTGCGGCACACAAGAGATTCACAAGCAACTTGAAAAGCGGCTGAGCGAATTCCTCGGCACCGACGACACGATTCTGTATTCGTCCTGCTTCGACGCCAACGGCGGCTTGTTCGAAACCATCCTCGGCGAGGACGATATCGTCATTTCGGACGAGCTGAACCATGCCAGCATCATCGACGGCATTCGCCTGTGCAAGGCGCGCCGAGCGCGCTACCGCAATGGCGATTTGAACGAGCTTGAAGCAACGCTGAAGGCCGCCAGCGACGCGCGCTTCCGCCTGATCGCGACTGACGGCGTCTTTTCGATGGACGGATATTACGCGAAACTCAAGGAAATCTGCGACCTGGCCGAGAAGTACAACGCGCTCGTGATGGTCGACGACTCCCACGCCGTGGGCTTCACCGGGAAGGAAGGCCGCGGCTCGCACGAGCGCGCAGGCGTCATGGGCCGCGTCGACATCATCACTGGCACGCTGGGTAAGGCGCTCGGCGGCGCGAGTGGAGGCTACACCTCCGGCCGCAAGGAGATCATCGATCTGCTGCGCCAGCGATCGCGGCCGTATCTCTTCTCCAATTCGCTGGCACCGGCGATAACGGCGGCCTCGGTCGCGACGCTCGACCTGCTGCGCTCTTCGACGGCGCTTATCGACCGCCTGCGCGACAACACCACTTTCTTCCGCGCTCAGATGTCCAAATTCGGGTTCGACATTCTGCCCGGCGAACATCCGATCGTACCGATCATGCTGGGCGACGCCGCCCTCGCCGGGCGGTTCGCAGAGCGCATGCTGGAAAAGGGTGTCTACGTTATCGGCTTCTCCTATCCGGTCGTGCCGCAGGGCAAGGCACGCATCCGCACGCAGATGTCGGCCGCTTTGACGCGCGCGGATCTGGAATTCGCCGTCGCCAAGTTCGCCGAAGCCGGCCGCGAACTCGGCCTTATCAAATAAGCTTAAAGCGAACTGACGACGCGGCTCAGCTTTTCGCGAACTTTCTCCGCCGCCTCTTTGAGCCTCGGATTGTCGATCGCCTGCATCGAGGCGACAGGATCGATCGCGGCGACCTCGCTCTTGCCGCCACCGGCATCTTGCACGATCACGTTGCACGGCAGCATCGTGCCGACCTTGTCCTCCAGCGTGAGCGCGTCGTGCGCGAGCGTCGGATTGCAGGCACCCAAGATCCGATAGTCGCGAAAGTCGACGTCGATCTTCTTCTTCAGCGTATCCTTGACGTCGATCTGCGTGAGTATGCCGAAGCCCTCTTGCTTCAAGGCTTCGGTAACACGCTGCACCGCCTGCTCGATGCCGACGGGCAAGATCTTGCTGAAGTAATAAGCCATGAGCCCATGCCTCTCTGTCGATCGAGGACGGTATAGAACTTGGTCTTGTCCGCTGTCACGATTTGATCGGCAGCAAAACCGCTAGCGTTTCGCGCGAAATGTCAGTGCCCGCCTTGAACGCGGCTGGGCGAAAGGCGGAAGCGCGATAATGTCGACCGCAACGCATCCGCCAGCTCGGCCTCCAGGCGCTTGGAATCGTCTCGCGACAGGTCCGTGAGCTGTGGCGTGAAAGACGGCAATGCGGCGACCCCGAATCGCTGCACCGCGCGCGAATGATTGATGCCGTCGAGATGCTGCGCGAGCCGCGCCTGCGCCTTCAGATGCGACTCGCCGACATAGAGCGCCGGTGCCCCCTCGCCTCCGCCGGGATAACCACGCAGTAGCAGAACATAGACACGATAAATTCCACGCTTCGCACTGCCCTTCGAGAGCAGCCGCGCGGTCTCGTACGCATCAAGGAACCAATCCGCCGGCTCGACCCCGCGACGTTTGAACCGTTGAGGTTCGATCACCTTCACCTGATCGAAGAGCGATCGCAGCTCCATCATTACGGTGAGATCGGAATGGCGCCGCAGCGCCTCACCCCAACAATGCAGCATCACCTCAAGGTCAGCCGGCCGCTTGGCCGCCGCCTTGCGCGCCATCGCCATGATCTGCGACAGCCGCAGTGCTTTGAGCGGCCTGAATCGATCGGTGACCATGCGATGAGTAAATGGTCGGAGCGGCGGGATTTGAACCCACGACCCCCAGTCCCCCAGACTGATGCGCTACCAGGCTGCGCTACGCTCCGACACGGGCAGAAATCGGACCTCAGGGTCCGATGGGGGCGGCACTATAGGCGCGCCCATTGCCGCAATGCAAACGCGCCGCCCGCCGGTGCGGCAAGGGGCGCAAACGGCTCAAAACGCGTCAGTCGACTCAGTGAGAGGTCAGCCGATGGACGACGTCTTCAGTGCTCTCGGCTTCGAACTCGGGCGATTCCAGAAACGACGACTCCGCCTCGCCGTTGTCCGCCAGGTCGACGCAGATGACCTCATCCACCAAATCCTCAAAGTCCCTAAGGGCAGCCCGTGACGCGACAGGTTGCGCGACGACGACGGCCTTGGCCCCATGCCAACGCAGCGCCTTGACAACCGTCTGCAATTTCACGCCCGACGCGCAGCCGTCATCAACTACAATTGCAACGCGCCCAGCGGGCAGAATGGGCCGAGCCAGCGAACGCGCCGGCTTGCCCGCGACGGCGCCTTCGCACCTGGCGGCCGCATCGGCCGCCCAGCTCGCATCCCACGGCGCACAGACTTTGCCCGCGAACGTTATGTCGAGCTCTGCGCCAAGACTCGCCGCGATCTCAGCGCCAACGGAAACGCCGCCCCGCGGCAAAGCGTAGACGACGGTATCGTCGCCGTTGAAGCGTTGCAGTTTCAAAGCGAGAAAACGCCCCGCCTCAGCGCGATCAGTGAATTGCGTCATCATCGGTTTGGCGTCCCTTTTCCTTCGTCTGCATCTCCGCCCGCCTGCAGATTGAATATACGCATCACCGATTTGATTCCTTGAGTGGCCGCAATCAACCCCCAACGCGGCGCATAATATTTTTTCATGTGCTTCGCATCTGCGAACAAGAACGCGTCGCGTTCACACCTGCAGCGGTTACCTGAGCCTCGAAGAACAACGGCTCGTTACAGCCGCCGATCTCGTCGGTCGTCGCAAAGTAGAAATGGCCACCGACAACGCGACGAATTGATCCCGCATGGAGGGAACGCATGCTGCACGGCGGGCGTTATCCGAGAGCCCGGTTCCATTTGTCGTCTGACGTTCGGATAACCATGTTCGACCGAAAGCACGCCGCGTTACATCGCGAGGCCTCGTCTCGTCCCGATGCGAATTTCGAACCAGGCGCGAAACTCGCAATCGCCAGGCGCCAAGCCTTGTTCCACGCCAACGATCCGGCCGCGTCCCTCTACGAAGTATTGACCGGATCGTTCATGGTATGTCGCCTCCTCGCGGACGGCAGACGCCAAATCGTCTCTCTAGTCTTGCCGGGAGCGCTCTGCGGCTTCACGCACGGGCCGCTCCACGAGTATTCCTGCGAGGCCTTGGTGCCATCGACAGTGGTCGCTTACGACCGCGCAATCTTGTCGACAGGTTCCGAAATCGGCGTCGGCCTGGCGGCAAAGATGGAGCAAGAGATCTGCGCCCTTTCAGAACACATCGTGTTGTTGGGTCGCCGCACGACGGAAGAACGATTGGCGATGTTCCTCGTCCAATGCGCACGCAACTGGAAGACCGCAAGCGACCAAAACGGAATCCTGTTTCGCATACCGATGACGCGCGTGGAGATCGGCGACTATCTCGGCATGTCGCTTGAGACCGTTTCGCGCGGCATCGCCAGTTTCGAAAGACGCGGCCTCATTCGCACCGGCGGACGCCAGGGCGAAATGCGAGTCTTCGACCTCGATGCGCTGGCTTCGGCCCGAAGCACGCAGCGTAAGGTCCGCGCGCACTCCGGCTAACTACTCCGCGGCCGCTGTCTTCTTTCGGCGATGCTTCAGCATCTCGCTGAGCCGCAGGAGATCCTGCAATACGACCTCGAGCCGCTCGCGTTGTTCGGCGACCAAGGTCTCGCTCGGCTCTTCGACGTCGAGATTGACGTGCTCCGATGACGGAATTGGAAGCAGCGCCGGCAATTGCCCTGCATCCTCGGTCAACGGCGCGACCTCGCTCGTCTTGCGCGCTGTCTTTGCCCCAAGGCGCCCGACTTCGGCGACATGTTTGGCGCCCTGTTCGCGCAGCACCTTCTGCACGCCTTTGATCGTCAGGCCTTCGTTGTAGAGCAACGCGCGAATGCCCTTGAGCAAGTCGATGTCGTCCGGCCTGTAATAGCGGCGCCCGCCGGCGCGCTTCAGCGGCCGTACCTGCGCGAATTTGCCTTCCCAGAAACGCAGAACGTGCTGCGGCACGTCGAGCTGTTCCGAGACTTCACTGATCGTACGAAAGGCATCGGGCGCCTTTGACAGGCGGGCCGGCTCGCTCATTACGCTACTCCTTGGCTTTAGCCGCTTCACCTTCGTTGATCATCGCCTTCAGCACGTGACTGGCGCGAAAGACGAGCACGCGGCGGGGATTGATCGGCACTTCTTCCCCGGTCTTCGGATTGCGGCCCATACGGCCGCCTTTGGAGCGAACGGCAAATGTCCCGAACGACGAGAGCTTGACCGTCTCGCCGCGCACCAGCCGCGCCGCAACTTCTTCAAGAACGCGGTCGACGAGATCGGCCGACTCGTTGCGCGACAACCCGACCTGCGCGTAGACCGCTTCGGCCAGATGTTGCCGGGTCAGGGTCTCGCTCATGCACCCAACGCCTCCCGCGCGGCCGGCCCCTCCGGCCGACTCACTTGAAAACCGTAAGGTGGAGCGGAAAAGCCGTCAATATCAGAGGGATAGCGTCACCACCTGATAAGCGCCGATCCCCAAGTAAACCCGCCGCCCATCGCTTCGAGCAGAACGAGATTATTGCGTTTGATCCGGCCGTCGTTCACCGCCTCGGCCAACGCCAGCGGCACCGAAGCAGCAGAAGTGTTGGCGTGCTTGGCGACCGTCGAGATGACGCGCGACGAGCTGATTCCGACGCGTTTTGCAGTCCCATCGAGGATGCGCTGGTTCGCCTGATGCGGCACGAACCAATCGACATCTTCCACGCTTAGGTCGACCGTTTTGATCGCCTTCTCGATGGCGTCCGAGATGTTGTTGATCGCGTGACGGAAGACTTCCTTGCCTTCCATCCTCACATGCCCCGTCGTCTTCGTCTTCGAAGGCCCGCCGTCGACATAGAGCAAATCGTGATAGCGCCCATCCGAGAAGATGTGTGTCGTCAACACGCCGCGATCGGAAGACTTGCCCGTTCCTTCGTGCGCTGAAAGAACGATTGCCCCGGCGCCGTCGCCGAACAGCACCGCCGTCGTCCGATCCTTCCAATCCAAAATACGCGAGAAGGTCTCGGCGCCGATGACGAGGCAGTGTTTGGCCTGACCCGCCTTGATGAAATTGTCTGCGGTCGCCACGGCATAGATGAATCCGGAGCAGACCGCCTGAATGTCGAATGCCGCGCCATGCCGCATGCCGAGCTTCGCTTGCACGGTCGTCGCGGTTGCAGGAAACGTCTCGTCCGGCGTCGCGGTCGCCAGCACGATCAAATCGATATCCTTCGCGTGAAGATGCGCATCCTTGAGCGCGGCTTGCGAAGCGGCGATCGCAAGATCCGACGTGCATTCGCCTTCGGCGACGATGTGGCGCTCTCGAATGCCGGTGCGCTCGCGAATCCATTCGTCGCTCGTATCGAGGCGGCGCGCCAATTCGGCGTTCGTCACGACCCGTTCGGGAAGAAAGGCGCCGACACCGGCAACAACTGACCTGGTAACGCGCATTACTGGGCGGCATCCTCCGCCGGCGGGGGCGGCCCGCCCAAGGCGGTCACGGCCTGCGGCAGGTGCGCAACCGCATCGACGATGCGCGCCGGGAAATCGCTTTCCGCCATGTCGACCGCAAGGTCGATGGCGCTCGCGAAGCCCAGCCCATCTGTGCCGCCGTGGCTCTTAACCACGACCCCGTTCAAACCAAGGAAGACACCGCCGTTCACCGCGCGCGGATCCATCTTCGCTCTCAGCACGCCAAAGGCGCCGCTCGCAAACAAATATCCGAGGCGCGAAAACACGGACCGCGCCATCGCCGAGCGAATGTAATGCCCGATCAGACGCGCTGTTCCCTCCGCCGTCTTCAGTGCGATGTTTCCGGTGAACCCTGACGTGACGACGACGTCGACCGTCCCTTTCGAGATGTCGTCGCCCTCGACGAAGCCGTGGAAACGCATCGGAATGCCCGAGTCTTTGAGCGCCTGCGCGGCCGCTTTGACTGCATCGTTGCCCTTCACTTCTTCGGCGCCGATGTTCAAGAGCCCGACACTCGGCCGGTCGAGCCCCAGGATGACTCTGGCGTAAGCCTCGCCGAGGATCGCGAAGTCGACGAGCTGGCGCGCGTCCGTGTCGACATTCGCGCCGACATCCAGAACGACCGTTTGACCGCGGATCGTCGGCCAGACTGCGGCGATTGCCGGGCGCGATATCCCTTCAACCGTCCGTAGCTGAAACATTGCCATCGCCATCAACGCGCCGGTGTTGCCCGCGCTGACCGCGACCTGGGCTTCCTTCTTGCGCACGGAGTCGATCGAGCGCCACATCGAGGTATTGCGGCCGCGTCGCAGAGCTTGTGACGGCTTGTCGTCCATCGCGACGGTGTCGTCGCAATGTTCGACTTGAATCACGGATTTGATTGCAGGCTTGCTGAGCAGCACAGGCTGCAAGCGCGCATGGTCGCCGTGGAGGATAAACCGCACCTTCGGGTGGCGGATGTGCGCGTGGCCAACGCCATCGATGATCGCCTGCGGGGCGTGATCGCCCCCCATAGCGTCTATGGAAACGACAAGTTCGCGGGCCAAGCCGAGGCGATCCTTCAGTCAAATCAGGAAGCGCCAGAGTAAGGGGCCGTGTGCCCCAGCGTCTAGCTTGCGGTCTTCTCGATCCGCACCTCGCGGCCGTCGTAGTAACCGCATTTCCCGCACACATGGTGGGGACGCTTGAGTTCGCCGCAGTTCGCGCATTCACCGTAACCCGGGCGCGACAGTGCGTGGTGCGAACGGCGCATATTGCGCTTGGAAGGGCTCGTTTTTCTCTTAGGTACCGCCATGGGTCGTCCTTCGTTTCTTTGGCGATGGCGCGTGGCTCGGTGCTGGCAAAGCCGCCCGAAAGGCTCACTACCCCTGGCCGAATGAGGCGCGGATACAACCCGAAACGCCCCCAAACTTCAAGCCCTGGGGCGACCCTAGGATTTTCCCTTCTTCTTGGCCCCTTTGGCCTGCAATTTGGAAAGAACGGCAAAGGGGCTATCGGCCTTCGCGACCGCATCTTTCTCCGTTGGATGGACAGCGTCCGTTTTGCGCGGATAGGGGTCAAGGCCGAGGCTCAGCTCCTCGACCAAAATCTCTCCAAGGTCGATCTCCCGGCCGAGCGGTTCAGCGGGATCCTCGCCCTCCGGATCAATCCGAACTTCGCCCGCTTCAGCCTCGTCAACATCGGGCAAATACCGGCGTTCGAAATCACCTTCGACAACCGCCTCGACCGGCTCGAGCGTGATCACACACGCCTGCGTCACGTCTGATTTGAAGTGACCGGTGACCAGCACGCCCTTCCGCCAGCGCGTCAACTCTACACGCGCAGTGAACGAACCAAGCGACAGCAAATCGAGATAGGCCGCGATCTTGGCCATTTCGCCTGCGTTCGCCGTGATGTCGATTGCCAGACCCGCTTCGCCGATTTTGCTGACAGCGACCGTGCGCACGAAGCCGTGCACCGCGGGCAACTCATGCATTTCGGTCCGTTTCGCCATTCTATAACTAAGGCGTTAGCCAATGGAATTGATTGGAAAGGAGGGCGTCGTCGCTCACTTCGGCAAGCGCCTTTGCTGTGGCTCGCAGATACGCAGCAAGGCGCGCAATAACGTCCTCACCAGGTGCTTGTCCGGCGTAAACATTTCGCACCAGCGCCTCATCAAGAGCCGCTTCGTCTTCCTCCGACAGCGCCTTATCGTAAGCTGCAGCCCGTCCGTAGAAGGCCGAAACCATCGCCCGGATCTTTTTCGGAAGCGTGATGTCGCCGACGCCGAGTTCACGTAACGACTGGTCGAGGTTGTCGAACATGTTGTCGAACACGGCTTGCGCCAGGTCGCGGCCCTCAGGTCCCGCCACCCGCAGGCGCTTCAAGTAGAGGCTTGCGTGCAAGACGATGAGATCGAAGCGCCCATCCAGTGTGTCTGGAACCCCCAGCGACTCATAGAATTCGGCTCGCCGCGCCTGCGAAACGATCGCAGTGTAGTGAGCGGCCGCGCGCCGGGCACGGTCGTAAGGCTTGGCAAATAAGCTATAAAGTGCACGCATATTGGGCCCCGGTGCCCGCTCCACCCTACTCTCTTGAAATTACGGGGGGCCAAGGGTACGTCAACGGGTTACAAGGCCGCTGGCCGGCCGAAGTTGGGAGCTTCCACATGGCGTCGCCTCGGGTTTCAGCGCGTTTGCTGCTGAGTTCAGTTCTTGTGCTTGCCGGTTTGAGCGCCTGCGCCCCAATCAAGGACGTGCGCGGGTACGTTCCGGACGAAGAGAAGGTTGCCAGTATCAAGATTGGCGAGGACACCAAACAAAGCGTCCAGGACAAGCTCGGCACGCCGTCGAGCACAGCGGCTTTCGGTGACCCGACTTGGTACTACATCTCGAGCGAGCAGGAACAATACGCGTTCTTCACGCCGGATGTCACGAAACGCGAAATTCTCGCCGTCCAATTCGGCGACAACGGCAAGGTCTCCGAAGTCCGCAATTATGGCATCGAGGATGGCCAAGTCGTGGCCCTCGTCGATCGCGAAACGCCGAGCCGCGGCAAAGAACTGAGCTTCCTCCAACAAATTTTCGGAAACATCGGTGGCCCATCCACATCGGCCAGCCCGTCAGGTCCCGGACGTCCGGGCGGCGGCCAGTAGATCAGTTTGCAGCAGACGAAAAAGCCCCGGCACCGCCGGGGCTTTTTCATTAAGCGTCAGATCGTGAACACCTAGAGGTGCGCAAGCGCCGCGAGCAGCAACAGCGCCACGATGTTGGTGATCTTGATCATCGGATTGACCGCGGGGCCGGCGGTATCCTTGTAGGGATCGCCGACAGTGTCGCCAGTGACCGCCGCCTTGTGCGCGTCGGAGCCTTTGCCGCCGAAGTGACCGTCCTCGATGTATTTCTTGGCGTTGTCCCAAGCGCCACCACCCGATGTCATCGAGATGGCAACGAACAGGCCCGTGACGATTACGCCCATCAACATCGCACCGACCGCCGACAGCGCAAACGCACGGTCCGCGACCAGCGAAACAACGAGGAACAGGACGATCGGTGAAAGCACGGGCAGCAGCGACGGCACCACCATCTCACGAATGGCAGCGCGCGTCAGCATATCGACGGCGCGGCCGTAGTCCGGCTTTTCCGTTCCCTTCATGATGCCAGGCTTTTCTTTGAACTGCCTGCGAACCTCCTCGACCACGGCACTGGCCGCACGGCCCACCGCCGTCATCGCGAGAGCACCGAACAGGTAGGGCAACAAGCCGCCAAGGAAGAGACCGACCACAACCCAAGGATTCGCCAAACCAAAGTTGACGTGGAGGTCCTTGAAGAACGGGAATTCTTGCGGGTTGGAAGCGAAGAACACCAGGTCCTGCGTATATGCCGCGAAGAGCACCAGGGCGCCGAGTCCCGCCGAGCCAATCGCATAACCCTTCGTGACCGCCTTGGTGGTGTTGCCGACCGCGTCCAAAGCGTCGGTCGTCTTGCGCACTTCTTTGTCGAGGCCCGCCATCTCGGCAATGCCGCCGGCGTTGTCCGTCACCGGACCGAATGCATCGAGCGCCACCACAAATCCGGCGAGAGCCAGCATCGTTGTCGTCGCGATCGCAATGCCGAAGAGGCCTGCCAGCGTATATGTGACGACGATGCCCCATACGATGACGAGCGCAGGCAGAGCCGTTGCTTCCATCGAAACGGCAAGACCCTGAATCACGTTGGTGCCGTGCCCCGTGACCGAAGCCTTCGCAATCGAACGCACCGGGCGATAATTGACGCCGGTATAGAACTCGGTGATCCAAACGATGAGGCCGGTTACCGCTAGTCCGGCGATACCGCAAAGGTAGAGCGTCAAACCAGTGAATTCGAAACCGCCGCCGGACAGCTTTGTATCGAATCCGATGTATTGCCACGTGAGGACGCCAATCGCGATCAACGACAGTACGGCCGTCGCGACGAAGCCTCTATAGAGCGCAGCCATGATGTTCTTCGAGGCACCAAGGCGCACGAAGAATGTGCCGATCACCGACGTGATTACACAAACGCCGGCGACCGCCAGCGGATACACCATCATGAGGTTTTTATAGTCGATTCCGCCCGTAACGTTCTGGAAATAGATCGACGCCAGCACCATGGTCGCGCTGATCGTCACGACATAAGTCTCGAACAAGTCGGCCGCCATGCCCGCGCAGTCACCGACGTTGTCGCCGACATTGTCCGCGATCGTCGCCGGGTTGCGTGGATCGTCTTCGGGAATGCCGGCTTCGACCTTGCCCACCATGTCGCCGCCGACGTCGGCGCCCTTGGTGAAGATGCCACCGCCGAGCCGCGCGAAGATGGAAATCGTCGACGCGCCCAGTGCCAGCGCGATGAGCGCCTCGACGACGAAGCGGCCTTGCACTTGATCGCTGACGTCGTACCCAAGACCGCCGGTCAGCAGCAGGAAGTAGCCGGCGATCGCAAGCAACGCGAGACCGACAACCAGAAGTCCGGTCGAAGCGCCGGATCTGAACGCAATCGCCAGACCCTCAGCAAGTCCTTTGCGTGACGCCTCGGTCGTGCGCACATTGGCGCGCACCGACACGTTCATCCCGATGAAGCCGGCGGCACCAGAGAGCACGGCGCCGATCACAAAGCCGAGGGCAACGACCACGCTGCTGAACACAAGACCAATGACAATGGCAACCACCACGCCGACGATCCCGATCGTCGTGTATTGGCGTGAGAGATAGGCGGCGGCCCCTTCCTGAATTGCGGCTGCGATCTCGCGCATCCGATCATTCCCGGTCGGCGCCGCCAAGACCGATTGGATCGCCCAGCCGCCATAGGCCAGGCCGATCACGCTGCAGGCCAACACAAGAAGCAATGCCGTTGTCATCTCTTCAGAACCTTTTGGAAAAACGCCGAGGACAGCGCGCGCCGGAGCGCGCACGAAAGCCGCCGATTCGCATCGACCCCCGGCAAAAGACGGCGGATCATATGCCAAAGCGTTTCCGCCAAGGCAAGCGCTGGCGAAGTGTTAACGGCTAGGACAGATCGTCCGTAGACGGTCCGTGGAGCTCAGTGAGCTTGGCGTACGATATTCCGGAACTCAATTCCGGTGACCACGCCTGGCCCGAGGATTCTCTCGCATATGGCCAGGAAACGCTGGGTCAGGCCATGTCCGTCCACTGTCTCGGGATCGCCGGCAAGCGCGATCGACTGGCGATGCACGTCACGCAAAAAGGCGTCTTGTATGTACGGGATCTTTTCGAGCACTGGCTCCTTTTGATTGTCGCCGCTGAGTTCGAGCCGTATGGCCAGATACACATAATAGTGCAGCACGCCGTCGGTCGTTACCGGTGCCATGAGTGCCGGCATATCGATGCCGGACTTGCCGGAGCCGGCCAAGGGACCGCCCGACATCAGTTCGGTTTGAGTCGGAGCAGAGTCGGCGCCGAGGCTTCCCTCGTCCGCGGCTTGGGATGAACCCGAGCCCAGAAAGATTGCCATCATGATGAGGGCTATCAGAAGCCGCATGGCGGGTGCTCTCCTACTCCTCGCCTGCCTCGCATCCTACGCGCCGTTGTTTAAGGTCGCGTGAAGCCGCGCGTCAGAAGTGCTGGTAGCCCCGCCTGTCGAACGACATAGGCTCCCCGTGAGCGCCGCGCACAACGATGCCGCGCGTACGGATGATGCGGCCGATCTTCGTGATCTTGACGCCTGCCGATCTGGCTACGCGCGACAGCTTGAGCTCGTCCTTCGCGGCAACCGCAAAGATCAATTCATAATCGTCACCAGCCGTTAACAGATCACTTATATCGACCTTGCCCGCTGCCAGAGCTCGATGCGCCGCCGCGGACAATGGAATACCTTCGGCGGAGATCTCAGCACCGACCTTCGACACGTCGCACATATGGCCGAGATCGGCGAGAACACCGTCGGAAATATCCAGACACGCGTAGGCCAACCCGCGCAGCTTTGATCCGAGCGCCAAGCGAGGTTGTGGCAACCGGTAGCGCTCGATGCATTGCGCGGCGAGCGATTTGTTCAGACCAAGATCGTCCCCCTTGAGCAAGCGAAGCCCGAGCGCCGCGTCGCCGATATTGCCGCTGACCCATACGCCGTCGCCGCTCCGCGCACCTTTCCGCCGCATCATCGTTCCGCGCGGCACGTCCCCGATCACGGTTGCGCTCAATGTCGTGGGTCCGGTTGTCGCCGTCGTGTCGCCACCGACGAGCACAATCCCGAATTCGCCTTGATCTGCGGCCAAGCCCTCCGCGAACGCTTTGATCCAACCTTCCTCGACATCGCGCGGAAGGGAGCAGTTGAGCAGGTAGACGCGCGGCTTCGCGCCTTTTGCCGCCAAATCAGAAAGATTCACGCGCAGCAGTTTCCGCGCAACGGACTGTGGTGGATCGCCGGGAAGAAAATGAACACCGCCGACGATCGTGTCGGTCTTCAGAACAAGATCGTGGCCAGCCGTCGCGCGCAGAACCGCGGCGTCATCCGTCAAGCCATAGGCAAGCGGTGCTTTCGACGCGAGCGGCGCAAAGTAGCGCGCGATCAGCTCGAATTCGCTGGCGCGCTCGCCTCGCCGCACCATCGGCACTCAACCTTCGGCCGCGCCGACGTCGCCCGCTCGATAGGCGCTGGCGATACGGTGGAGCACGCCGTTGAGGAACGTGGGCTCTTCGCCCCCGTCGAAGAAGGCCCGCGCAATCTCGACATACTCGTCGATGACGACCTTGGCCGGCACATCGCTCCGAGCGATCATTTCAAACGTCGCCGCACGCAGTGCCGCCCTCAAGGTTGTGTCGAGCTTGTCGAGCTCCCACCCCTTCACGAGGCATCGTGCGAGAACCCGATCCACCTCTTCTTGGCGCTCGACAACGCCGCGCACGAGCGACGCGAAAAACTTTGCGTCCGCCTCGGCATACTTTTCGCCTTCCGTACCGGCTCCCAATCGATGATCCAGAAACTCACGGAGCGCCGCTTCAGAGCCCTGCTCGGAAACCTCCATCTGATAGAGCGCTTGGACAGCGCCGAGCCGCGCGACACTGCGCGCCTTCTTGGAGGGCCTCGGCTTCCGGCGCGCCTTTGCAGTCATTTGGGGCCGAGACCCATTTGGCGGCGCAGCTGCGTCATGGCGATGGCGGCCTTCGCGGCGCCACCGCCCTTGTCGAGCCGATCCGCCCGCGCCCGTTCCCACGCTTGATCTTCGTTCTCGACGGTCAGGATGCCATTGCCGATCGCCAACCGCTGCTGGATGGCTAGATCCATCAAGCCGCGCGCGCTCTCATTGGCGACGATGTCGAAATGCGCGGTCTCACCGCGGATCACGCAGCCCAGGGCAACGTAGCCTTCATACGCGCGGCCCGCTGCGTGGCCCGA
>WGNJ01000011.1 GCA_016124635.1 Alphaproteobacteria bacterium
CACGCACAGCGTTTCTGACATCCGATATCTGCAATCTGAACTCTGAAAGGGGGCGCTCGACTTGCATGTGTTAGGCCTGCCGCCAGCGTTCGTTCTGAGCCAGGATCAAACTCTCAAGTTCAGCTAATAGCTGACAAGCTACCGCCTCCCTAAATCATCCAATCCCTCTCTCATTGTGTTCGTGCTGTCCGAAGACAACACGCGTTCGCAAAGCAAAACCAAAACTCGCTTGGACCTCAAAGGCGAACCATCCGCGCCCGAAGACGCAAACAATCGCCCGTCCGTCCAAACGAACAGGTTCCTTCTTTAGAAGACACAAATCTCCTCACAACGCCGAGCTCTCACCCGACACGCAATTCGACCGTGCCTTCCGCACAATCAAGAAAGAGAACTGAACAACCGTTCAGCGATAACAACCGCCAAACCGCCGCCCACATCCCCCTTCCCGGTTCAATAACTTGTCAATGAGCGCATCCAAGCCCGCTTAAGGCCCAGACGAAACAACGCCGCCGGACGTCGTGTTAAGGACACCCGGCGGCGTCGAGGAGCGGCTATATATGGGTCTCGATTCGGGATGTCAAACGGGTTTTGTCGGTCTTGAGACAATTTTCCACATCCTCAACCAGCTTGGTAACGATGCGCGACGATTGCAGGCCTTTCCCGGCCCGTCCGACACTATGGATCCAGGCAGGGGCGAGATGAGCGCACGACCACGTATCGTACTGGCACTCGGCGGCGGCATCGCTCGGGGCTGGGCACATATCGGCGTCATTCGCACGCTGGTACATGCCGGCTATACGCCCGATGTCGTATGCGGCACATCCATCGGTGCCCTCGTGGGCGGCCTCTATGTCGCCGACAAGCTCGACCAATTGGAGATTTGGGCCCGCAGCCTGACGACACGCAGCATCTTCAGTCTGCTCGATTTCACCTTCCGCGGCTCCGGCCTCTTCGGCGGACATAGATTGGCGAAACTCCTCGAGGACCAGATCGATGCGGTTTGCTTCGACACGCTGACCCGTCCCTTTGCCGCCGTTGCCACTGAGCTAGAAACGGGCCGAGAAGTTTGGCTGCGCGACGGCAAGCTGATCGATGCGCTACGCGCGTCATACGCGCTGCCCGGAATATTCGCGCCGGTAAAATTCAACGATCGCTGGCTGGTCGACGGGGCCCTGGTCAATCCGTGCCCAACGTCGCTCGCAAGGTCTTATGGCGGCCATGTCGTGATCGCGGTCAGCCTGCACAGCGACATCATCGGCGAGCCTGACGATCGAAAGCCCGACGATGCGCCCCTCCTCAATGCGCTTCATGCCGAAGCCCAAGCGTCAAGCGGATGGCTACGGCCCGATCGCATGATCCTGCAGCACCTCTTCGGCCCCGGCAAAGATGGGCCGGCCCTCAGCACAGTGATGCTGGACGCCCTGAGCATACTGCTCGATCGCGTCTCGCGTGCGCGCCTCGCCGGCGATCCGCCGGACGTTCTTATCGCGCCGCGCACAGCACCCATCGGTTTGCTCGAGTTCAATCGCGCCGCCGAGACCATCGAACTCGGCGCGACAGCGGCGCGAGAGGCCCTGCCCTACATTCGTCACGCGCTGCAAAAGCTAGGCTAGCCGGCCTGCGTGATGTACTCACGCATGGCGTGCCGCTCGAGGTCGCTGTCCTCGATCCGCCGCTTCACGACGTCGCCGATCGAGACGATCCCAACGAGTCTTCCGCCTTCGACAACCGGAACGTGGCGGAAGCGGCCTCTGGTCATCATCTCCATGAGGCTCTCGGCCGTATCAGTCATTCGGCACGTCACGACGCCGCGCGTCATGAAGTTCTCGATCGGCATACCCATGGCGGAGGCTCCGTGCTGAGCCAACGCGTTCACGACATCGCGCTCCGAAATAACGCCGGAAACCTCGCCCCCGGAGCCGACGACAATGGCGGCGCCAATTCGCTTCGACGAGAGCAACGCAACGGTTTGCTGCAGCGTCGCGGCCTGCCGCAGCGTTTCGACCTGGCTACCTTTGTGTTTCAGAATAACGGCAACGGTCATGAGCGATCTCCTTCGCGGGCGCAGCCATCGCAGCCTGTAGATCGCAAGGAACGGCGAACCAACAGATGGCAACTCGCCCGTCCGATGAAGCATGCGCCCTTCGCCCACATTGGGCAACCGCCTCGCTTCGCATCGCACAAGACGGCTCAGCGATCGGTGGCAAGCTTAACGACCGGTTGTAGCAACCGGTTAGTTTTGACTGTCTTTCTCCTCGCGCGGTGCAGTTGCCAGTTCAAGAATTGCGCGTGCTGCGCGCACGCTCGGTGGTTCGTCACCGAAACCAAGAGCCTTGATTGCCTCGCCCGACGCCACGACTTGAGCCATTCGCGTCGAAGGATTCGTTAGCAGCGAAACCAGTTCGCGCGAGAGATTTTCGGGCGTGCAATTTTCTTGAACGAACTCCGGTATCGCGCGCCGGTTCAGAATCAAGTTCACCAGCGTGATGTGCGGCGGCAGCGTCATCAGTTGCCGGGCAATACGTGCGGTGAGCGCGCCGACGCGATAACCGACGACCATCGGTTTCGACGCCAGCGCGAGTTCCGTCGACACGGTGCCTGACGCCGCGAGCGCCACATCGGAGGCGTCGAAAGCCGCCCATTTTTCCTTCGAGTCTTCGATCACGTGGATGGACGGACGCCATTTGGTGGCTGCCTCACGGACTCGTCTCGCGACCGTCGGCACGGTAGGCACGACGACCGCGAGCGGGCCGGTTCGCTCCTCCGTCATCTCGACCGCTTGCCGAAAAATGTCCCAAAGGTATCGCACTTCACTGACGCGGCTGCCTGGCAGCAGGACCAACAGCTTCTGCGCCTCGGAGATACCGTGGCCGGCGCGGAAGCTTACGCCGACCCCAGGCGCCGGCGCGCGCTCCACGACCGGATGTCCGACGAACGTCGCCGGCAGACCGTGCTTCTCGAAGAACGGCACTTCAAACGGCAGTAGACAGAGAACGTGGTCGAAATACTGCGCCATCTTCTGCGCGCGTTTCGGCCGCGAGGCCCACACCTGCGGCGCCACGTAGTTGACGAGCCGCACATCCGGCGCCAGCCGCTTGATGCGCCGCGCGACGCGATGAGTGAAATCCGGACTGTCGATCATGACCGCGATGTCCGGCTTCACACGAACCGCGAGGTCCGCTGCTTCGCGCACGCGCCTCAAGATGCGCGGTATGCGCGGCACCACTTCGCGAAGGCCCATTACGGACGTGTCGTCCAAGCCGAAAAGGCTGTGCAGCCCAGCGGCGCGCATGTGTTCGCCGCCGACGCCCACGACCCGGACGGGACGATCGGTTATCGACTTGAAGGCTTCAATGATTTGACCGCCGAGCGCATCCCCCGACGGTTCTCCGGCCACCAGCATGATCGTCAACGGGCCTTGTTCGACTTGAGAAGAATCCGTCATGCTGTTGGCGCCTCGACCCCGACGACAAAGAGATCCGCGGCATCGGCGGCCGCAACGACCGCATCGACGTCTACGACGACGGTGGCGCCGGCCTCGATAACCAGACCGTCTATTCCTGCAGCAGCAGCCGCGCTGATCGTGCTGAGCCCGATCGCAGGCGGATCGACATAGCGGATCTGATCAGGCTTCATGGCCTTGGCGAGAACGCCGCCGCGGTTGCCGCGTTGCGCCAGGTCGGCGAGCATTGCATCGGTCCCGGCCTTGCCCTCGCGCGCCACGACTTCGCCCGCGCGGACGACGACCGCCTGTCCTTCGTCGGTGTGGCCGTGTTCCTTTGCCGCCATCAAGGCCTTGAGCAAATCGGCTTCGGAGAGGTTGACCGGTTGGCGGCGCGTGAGTGCCCCGCACGGAGCAGCAAGCGAGGGATCGGCATCGAGCGGCGACACGACGCGGAATCCAGCGCGTTCAAATTCCTTGGCCATGATCCGATGTAGCGTGTCGTCGCTCCGCCGGAAGGGACCGAAATTCCGGATGAAGAACCAAGCCGCCGTTAGATCGGGCCGAAAGCGGATGCGCTCGCCGGGCCGCTCGTACTTCCCAGCGAAAACCACATCGCGGCACTGATGCCGCCGCAAAGCAGCGAAGGCGCGTCCCAGCTTGCTGACCGGCACGCGTTCAGCCTCCAGATGGTTCGGCACCGCGGATGCGAATTCATCGACAGCCAACACGAAGTTCGGCCGCCCGCGAGCGCGACACGCCTCAGCGATGCGTATGGGCAGTTCGCCGCCGCCGGCGACGATACCGAGCTTTTGCAGTGAGTGAGTCACGCCGCGTCGTTACGGGTCTCGCGGCTTGGCATGCACAGCGGGCGATTGCCCCCTGCCCGAATGAAATGAACGATTTCCATCACTTCGGGGTTGTTCTCGAAGAGTTCCGCCACGTCCGCCAGGCGCTCCTGAAAAGTGCCTTCCTGCGCAAACAGCAAACGATACGCGTTGCGAAGCTCATGGATCTGCTCGCGCGTGAAGTTGCGCCGCTTGAGGCCGACAAGGTTGAGGCCGGCGAGCCAGGCCCTGTTCCCCATGACCGAGCCGTAGGGAATGAGGTCGCCTTCGAGGCCCGCCATACCGCCGACAAACGCGTGTTTTCCAATGCGGCTGAATTGATGCACGGCGGCTGCGCCGCCGAGCCAAACATAGTCCTCGACCGTCACGTGACCGCCGATCATTGCGTTGTTGGCGAACACGCAGTTGTCGCCCACGACGCAGTCATGTGCGACGTGGCTGTCCGCCATGAACATACAGTTGTTGCCGACGCGTGTTTGTGCACCGCCGGCCACCGTCCCCGGATTCATGGTGACATGTTCACGGATGACATTGTTGTCGCCGATGATGAGTGACGTATCCTCACCCTTGTAGGCGAGGCTCTGCGGCGGCTGTCCGAGCGAGGCGAACGGATAGACAATTGTGCCTTTTCCGATCGTCGTGCGCCCGTCTACGACGACGTGGTTGACGAGCCGAACGCCCTCATGGAGTTCGACTTTTGGTCCCACGACGCAAAACGCGCCAATCTGCACGCTCGGATGAACCTTCGCTTCGGGGTCGACGACGGCAGTCGGGTGAATCTGAGCTTTCATTCGACCGCCTCTGGCTGTGCGTTCGGTTGGACGATCATGGCGCTGTATTCGGCCTCGGCGCAAAGCTTGCCGTTCACGTACGCCTCGCCGCTGAAACGCCAAACAGGTCCGCGCGAGCGTAGCACTTTGACGGGAATGATCAGCTGGTCACCCGGCACGACGGGGTGGCGGAAGCGTGCCTTATCGATTGTCATGAAGTAGACGATCTTCTCCATGTTCGCGCCACCTAGCGAATGAACGACGAGTGCGCCGGCCGCCTGCGCCATCGCCTCGACGATCAACACGCCGGGCATCACCGGATGGCCCGGAAAATGTCCGGCAAAATAAGGTTCGTTGATGGAGACGCATTTAATGCCCGTGGCGCTGACCTGCGGCACGATGTCGATCAATCTGTCGACCATCAGCATCGGTGCCCGATGCGGTAGCAACTCCATCAGCCGCTTGACGTCGGCGCTCTCGAGCTCAGTTTTTTCCGCTGCTTGAGACATTCCTTCTCAGCTTTCCTTTTGCAAAAAGCGAAAGCGCGCCCATCTCGCGCCGCCATTGTCCAACCGGCTTCGCGGGGAAACCGCCATAGACCTGCCCGCCGGGTAAATTGCCGGTCACGCCGGCCTTGGCTGCAACCTGCGCGCCAGTGCCGATCTTGACGTGATCCGCGACACCAACCTGGCCGCCCAATACGACGAAATCGCCGAGTTCGATGCTGCCCGACAAGCCGACTTCCGAAACGAGGATGCAGTGCCGTCCAACGCGCGTGTTGTGCCCAATTTGCACCAGATTATCAATCTTCGTGCCCTCCCCTATCACCGTATCGGCTAGCGCTCCTCGATCGATGCAGCAATTCGCCCCGATTTCGACGCCATCCTGGATGATCACCCGGCCCAATTGTGGGATTTTGAAGTGGCCCGATGGCGACCCGACGTAGCCGAAGCCGTCCTGCCCAATGCGCGAGCCTGCATGGATGAAGACCCGATCGCCGATCAGCGCGTGGCTGATGGAAACATGCGGCCCAATGAACGCGCCGTGCCCGATCTGAACGCCGCGCCCGATAACCGCACCTGCGCCGATGACGCAGTCGCGCCCGATTTCGACGTCGGCTCCGATCTGCACGCCGAGCGCCAAAGTCGAACCCGCACCAATCCGTGCGCTTGGGTCGACAGGCAGCAGCGGGGGCTTGCCCATTGGCCATGTTAGGCTGGCGCCCGGATAGAGTGCGCCGGCGATCTTCGCGAAGGCGAGGCTCGGTCTGTCGCTAACGAGACGCGCGACACCCTCGGGAGCCGCATCGATCAGCTCGCGTGTCGCAACGACGATCGACGCGCCCGTGCGTGACAGCGCATTCTTCATTTTAGGGTTGTCGCAGAACGCGAGTTGTCGCGGCCCGGCGTTTTCGAGTGGAGCCACATCGTGCGCCTCTGCACCGGTGTCGAGGCCCACCTCGGCACCCGTAAGCTTCACGATCGCCGCGAGTGTCAGCGGTCCGTGGTTATCGAAGAATCGTGGATCAGCCATGGCGTCATACTAAGAAATAAGGACCGGCGCCTAGGGCACCGATCCTCACACAGAAGCATAATTTGCGTGGAATTCTTAGTGGCTTGCCGTGGGGCCCGCTTGAGGCTTGGCCGGCGCCGCGGCCGCCGGTTTCGCCGAGGCGCCGGGTGTTGCGGGTGCTCCGCCGCCCGCCGCCGGTCTTGCCGGCACGGCCACCGGGGTAACGGCAAGTTTGGGCAAGGCTGTGTTCAGTCGGGCAATCACCGTCGGCGTAATGTCGAGGTCGTTTCGACCCAGCACAACAAGGCCGCGGTCAAGCAACAGATTCGCTCCCTGCTCGGTCATTAGCTTTTCCAGGATCGGCCCAAGCGCTTGCTCGACCTTCCTCCGGGCCTGCGCGAGACCGGCTTGAATGGACGCCTGACGCTCCTTGATCTTCTTTTGGAATGCCTGTCTGCGGTCCTCGATCTCTTTGATCTTCCTCTGCCGAACGTCGGGGGCGAGGACGCTTATCTGTTTCTTCAGTGCCTGCGTGTCCGCCTGGAGCTTTTTGTTTTCTGGTGCGAAGTCAGCCTCCATCTTCTTCACCAGCGCCTTGACCTGCGTGGCCATGTCCTTTCCGACATTCGACCGCCGCAGCACGGCACTGCGGTCGAGAAATAGGATTTTTGCGGACGGCGCTTTTGGCGATGGAGCAGCAGGCGCCGGCGTTGATGCCGCTGAAGCAGGCATCACGATCGCCACCGAAGCCATGATGCAGACCGCAAACGCCACGGCAGCATGAATGAAATTTAGTTTCATTGGTGTCCCCCTGAGCCGTCAACGACTAGATACGGGGACTTGGCGTGCGAGAGAAATTAAACAAAAGAAAGGGACCGGAACCCTGCGGCTCCGATCCCAATGTCTCTGGCCGCGCCCCTAGATTTAGTGGCCTGGCGCCGCTGGTGCTGCCGGTTTTGCCGGGGGCTTTGCACCGCCAGCTGGCGCCGCACCAGCCCGCGGCGGAGCCGCGAGCGTTACGACAACCTTCGGCAACGACGTGTTCAGGCGACCGATGACCGACGCCGTAACATCGAGATCCGTAGCGCCCAGAACGACCAGCCCGCGATCGAGCAGCAGGTTTGCGCCGCGCTCGACCATAATCTTCTCAAGAATCGGACCGAGCGCTTGTTCGACCTTCGTGCGTGCCTGAGCAAGGCCCGCCTGAATTGATGCTTGACGATCTTGAACCTTCTTCTGGAACGCTTGGCGGCGCGATTCGAGCGCTTTGATCTTCGCTTGGCGCACATCCGGCGCAAGCACGGCAGCCTGACTCTGGAGCGCCTGAACGTCCTCCTGCAGTTTCTTATTCTCAGGCGCGAAGTCGGCTTCCATCTTCTTAACCAACGCCTCGACCTGCTTTGCCATATCCTTTCCGACGGCCGACTGGCGCAAAACAGTCGCGCGGTCCAAGAAGAGGATGACGGCGGTGGGCGCCTTTGCGGCAGGCGCCGCCGGCGCAGCCGCCGGACGAGCCGGTGCCGCCGCGGGCGCCGCATACGCAGTGATGACGGAGGCCGCTGCAAATGCCACAGCGACCGCAGCGGCCCCGAGGGCCTTCGAGATTCTCATTTTTGTAACTCCTGGAGCGAGACTAGAACTTGGTGCCCGCGCTAAAGCGGAAACTTTCGGTCTGGTCGTAATCTTCTTTCTTCAAGACTTGGGAGAAATCAAGGCGTACCGGTCCGAAAGGCGAATTCCAATAGACGCTTAGGCCGGCCGATGCACGCAGCGACAGATCGTCCTTGATGCACGTCACCGGTAGGCCCGGGAATGGGGGCAGTAGCGGGCCACCGGAACCGTCGGGGTCGACATTGCAAACGGGCTTATTCGTGACCAGACCGACCGTACCGAAGTCGGTGAAAAGTGCCGTCTTGATGCCAAGTTCCGGCGGCAAGAAGTTCGGGAACTTAAGCTCGACGGTGCCGATGGCATAGGCTTCGCCGCCGACGGAATTGTGGTTGCCGTAGTCTGGGCTGCCGACGTCACGTGGCCCGACGCCCGAGGTCTTGAAGCCGCGGAACGATCCGCCGCCTTTGTAGAAGCGGTCATTCGCGTTCGTGTTGTTGCCGCTGTCGAACGCATAGAAATAGCCGGCCGTGCCCGAAATATTCAGGATGAAGTCGTCCGACCACAATCTCTGGAAGAGGTTGGCGCTCGTTTCCGTGCGGGCGTATTGCTTGTCGCCGCCCAACCCTGCGATGTCCGTGCTGAAGGTGAAATCGTAGCCGTTCTTCGGCTCGATCGGATCGTCCTTCTCGTCGTACGCATAGGTGCCGCCGATCAACGACAGCGTGGTCAACCCAGCTGCTTTGGCGAGGTCCGGCGATGTGATCGAGCCGACATTGATGTTGTCTTGGCGCAGCGTGTAGCGCAGGCCGACGCGGCCGAATTCTGAAACGGGGAAGCCCATCCTCAGGCCGATGCCGGTCGTATCGGCCGAGTAGTTCGACTCTTGGTAATCGGCGTGCGTCTCGTAGAGGTCGAAGCCCGCCGCCAAATTCCGATCCATGAAGTACGGCTCGGTGAAGCGAATGTCGACTTGCTGACGCAGGCTCGAGATGCTGACTTGCAGCCGCAAGAACTGGCCGCGACCAAGCAGGTTCTTTTCGGTCAAGCTCACCGCGCCGACGATCGAGTCCGCGGATGAGAAGCCGGCGCTGATCGAGAACTCGCCGGTCGACTGTTCTTCGACTTCAACGTTCAACACCGTACGGTCGGCCGCCGAACCCGGCTGTTCCGTAATCTCGACCTTCTTGAAGAAGCCAAGACCGCGGATACGTGATCGCGAACGATTGACCAGCACGCGGTTGAATGCGTCGCCTTCGACGAGCCGAATTTCGCGGCGGATGACTTTGTCCAGCGTACGCGTGTTACCAACGATGTTGATACGCTCGATGTAAACGCGTGGGCCCTGCTCGATTTTGAAAACGACGTCGACCGTGTGGTTTTCTTTGTTACGCCTTACCCGCGGTCGAATATCGACGAATGCGTACCCTTTTGTGCCGGCAGCCAACGTCAACGCGTCGACGCTCTTGTCGACGAGCTCCGCGTTGTATTGCTCACCCTCGTTGAAGCGGATGAGCTTTCGAAGATCATCCTCCTGAATGTCTTTGAGCTGCGTGTCGATCTCGACCTTGCCGAAATTGTACTTCTCACCCTCCTCCAGCGTGAAGGTGATGTAGAAACCGCTGCGGTCGGGCGCGAGTTCTGCGACAGCCGAGATCACGCGGAAGTCGGCATAGCCCTCGGAAAGATAGAAACGGCGCAGCTGTTCGCGGTCGAATGTCAGACGGTCGGGGTCGTAGTTGTCGTTCGACTGCAAGAAATTCCACCAAACGGATTCGCCGGTAGCGAGCTTGTCGCGCAACGTGCCGTCGCTGAATTCGTGGTTGCCGATGAAGATGATGCGGCTGACGCCGGTCGTCGGGCCCTCGGTAATTTCGAAAATCAAGTCGACGCGGTTTTGAGCGAGTTGCACGGTCTTCGGCTCGACCTGCGCGGCGAACCGTCCGGACCGGCGATAGATTTCGACGATACGTTGAACGTCGGCTTGCACCTTGGACCGCGTAAAGACCATGCGCGGCTTGAGCTGCACTTCGCCGGTGAGCGTCTTGTCCGAAACCTTGGAATTACCCTCGAATGCAATCCGGTTGATGATCGGATTTTCAACGACTTTGACGTCGATCTCCGTGCCGAGCGGCGTAATCGTTACATCGGAAAACAGGCCGGTCGCGTAGAGCGTCTTCAACGACTGATCGATCTGCGCCTGCGTATAGGGCTGACCTTCCTTGACGATCATGTACGAAAGGACGGTCGACTCTTCGATACGCTGGTTGCCCTCAACGACGATTTTCAGTGCGACTTGGGCACCCGGCTGAGGGGCGGCACTGGCCGCTCCCAAACCAAAGAACACGGCCAAAATAAGCGCCAACGCCGCTGCTACTGTTTTTATCATTCGGTCACGCCCTGGGATGCCGGAAGGTTTGTGTCATTCGGTACTGCGTGTTCACCGTCAAAAGAGCCGGAACTTCAGTAGGTCGTTCCAGGTGGCGATGAGCATCAGACCGACGACCAGAACGAGGCCGATCTGAAACCCGAGTTCCTGAGCTTTTTCCCCAAGGGGACGCCCACGAACAGCTTCGATTCCATAGTACAGGAGGTGCCCCCCGTCGAGCATGGGGATTGGGAAAAGATTAAGCAAACCGATGCTTACGGACAACACTGCGACCAACCAGATCAACGCACCAGGCCCCAGCTGGTCGATAATTTGGCCGGAAACCTGGGCGATTCCGATGGGCCCCGATAGCTGCCGAACGTCCCCCGTTCCCGTCAAGAGCCGGCCTAGGACATCGAAGGTCTTGGCGACAAAGAACCAGACGCGATTGACGGCGCGCGAGACCGCGTCGATGGGCCCAAATCGGACGATACTCTCGGTCTTTGGGCTCCCCGGATATTTGGGTACGAGGCCGGTCGCCGCGGTAACCATGGCGTCGCTTGATGCCCCGCCCGACACAACCTCTGGTGTGAAGATCGCCGAAATCGGGCTCTTGGCTCCCTCACGAGCGAACACAACCGTCATGGACTTGCCGGCGCTGGCGCGCAGAGCTGTTGCGAGCTCGTCGAAATTTTGAACCGGCTTGTCGCCAGCTTTGTAGAAGACGTCGCCAGGCCGAATTCCCGCAAGAGCGGCGGGTGAATGCGCAACGACATCGCCGACCTCGGATGGGAGGACTGGGCCCACACCGATCATCGACTCGCGCATCGGATTGCCGAAATCGTCTTTGCGATCCATCTGTTTGGGCGTGACTTTGATCGTCACGTCACGGCCATCCCGAGCGACGACGAACGTCAGTGGCTCATCGTCCGAGAGCAAGACGGCCTTCACGATATCCGAAAATTCGTGCACTGCGGCCCCATCGATGCTCAGCACCGTGTCGCCAGGCTTGAAGCCCGCCGCTTCGGCGGGCGTGCCGTGCACGATCCGACCGATCTGTGGTGTCGTGACCAGCTCCCCGCCGATCATCGATGTCGCCGCGAAGATCGCGATTGCCAAAACGAAATTGGCAAGCGGGCCCGCGACCGCGATCAGCGACTTTTGATAAAGTGCCTTGTGGTGGAACGATTGCGCGCGCTCTTCAGGCGTTGCCTGGTCGACCACGTCGTGATCGGGATTGCTCGATACGCCCGCGTCACCCCAGAACTTTACATAACCGCCGAGCGGCAACCAGCCGATCTTCCAATGCGTCCCGTGACGATCGTGGAAGCCGGCGATTGCCCGGCCGAAGCCGATCGAAAAGCTATCGATTCTAACGCCGAACGCGCGTCCCATCAGGAAATGGCCAAGCTCGTGCACGAACACGATCAGTGTCAGCACGATCAAAAACGCCGGGATCACGACGATGAGCCACCATCCGAGACCGGCAGCGAATTGAACGAGCGTCATGTCAGCGTTCCCATCCCTTGTCTTTTTCTATTGCAGCGAGCCGATAAGACGGCGCGCCACCGCTCGGGCCTCAGCGTCGATCGATACGAAGTCGTCGAGCGAGGTGACCGACGGGCTCCCGACAGACGCCGATCGATCCAGAGCTGTTTCAACCGTGCGACCGATGTCCAAAAACCCAATCTGACCAGCCAAAAAAGCCTCCACGGCGACTTCGTTGGCGGCGTTAAGGATCGTAGGGGCCGCCCCCCCGGCACGCAAGGCAAGTTGAGCCAAACCGAGACACGGGAAACGGACAGGATCCGGCGCCTCAAAGGTCAGTTGGCCGATCGCAGCCAAGTCCAATCGGGCCGTCGGCGCGTCCATTCGCTCCGGAAAGCCCAAGGCATAGGCGATTGGCGTGCGCATGTCTGGGCTCGCAAGCTGGGCTAGAACCGATCCGTCCACGTAGGAAACCAGGCTGTGAACGATCGACTGCGGGTGAACAACGACGTCCAACCGTTCAGGACTTATGCCAAAAAGGAAGTGTGCCTCGATCAGCTCCAGGCCCTTGTTCATTAAGGTTGCCGAATCGACCGAGATCTTGGCGCCCATAGACCAGTTGGGATGTTTGCAAGCCTGTGCCGCCGACGCCTTCGCCATTTGCTCCAGCGTCCAGGTACGGAAGGGTCCGCCGGATGCTGTCAACGTGACACGCTCGATCTTGTCGAGCTGCGCGAAATCGAAGACCTGGAAGACCGCGCTGTGTTCTGAATCGACGGGCAGCAGTCGAGCGCCGGATGCTTTCACTTGCGCCATGAAGTGGGTGCCGGCGCTGACCAGGCATTCTTTGTTCGCCAACGCAACCGTTCGTCCTTGCGCAACCGCGGCGAGTGCAGGCTTGAGACCCGCCGCGCCGACAATGCTGGCCATTGTCCAATCGGTCGTGCGCCGTGCGGCCTCCTCGACGGCCACGGCTCCGGCCGCGACCTCAATGCCTGTGCCGCTCAACTCTTCCTTCAATGCACCGTAACAGTTCGGTTCTGCGACAACCGCGACCTCGGGCCGCAAACGCCGCGCCTGCTCGGAGAGCACATGCACATTCGAATGAGCCGTCAGTGCGACGACTGCAAATTCGTCATCCGCGCTCCGTCGACGCTCGATCAAATCGACGGTGTTGGCGCCGACGGAGCCGGTCGAGCCGAGTACCGTCACGCGGCGCTTTGAATTACGCCGCGTCACGACGGCCCCCATGCGAGCGGTGATACACCTGTCACCAAGAGCGCACCGGCAAGACCGAGCGTCGCGAACAGCAAGCCATCCAACCGATCGAGCGCGCCGCCGTGACCTGGGATCAGATCGGACATGTCTTTCACGCCGAACGTTCGCTTCAAGGCGGATTCTGCGAGATCTCCCATCTGCGTGAGCAGCGACAGCACCAAGCCGACTGTTATGACGATCGCGACGTTCGCGCCGATCGCGAGCGCGAACCCGCTCGATACAATCGCCGCACAAATGAGGGCGCCGATTGCGCCGGCCCATGTTTTCTTCGGTGAAACGGAGGGCGCGAGTTTCGGCCCGCCGAGATAGGAGCCGGCACCGTATGCAACGCTGTCAGTGGTCCACACGACGGCAAGCAGCCAGACGACCGTCTCGAGGCCCAATGGCCGCACCTCGCGAATCCAAGCGAACGCGAGGCACGGCGTCGCGACATAAACGATGCCGACGATCATCCAAATCGCCCGCTCTTCGCGGGCTTGAGCCGCGACCGCACCAATCAGGGCGCAAACCAAGATTGCCGTCCACCCAAGGTTTGGACGCTCGATCGCCGCCAGGGCAAGCGACGATGCGAGCGCGAGCGCATGCAGTCCGAAGCGCCATCCGAAGCGTTCCTTGTGTACGATCTGTACCCACTCGACCGACATCGCCAAACCCGCGAGCGCGACCCACGCGGAGAGTGCCCAACCGCCCAAGAACGTAAACAGCAGCGTAACCGGAATGAGGACGGCCGCAGCCAGAACGCGCAACCAAAGCGTCGATCGCATCGCCGCCGTATCCACCGTCACGAGCGCCCGTCCGCGACATTTCTTCCGCCGAAACGTCGCTCGCGTCGATTGAACTCGGTGATTGCCGCGATCAGATGCGACTTGTTGAAATCCGGCCAAAACGCGTCGATGAACACGAACTCGGTGTAGGCGGACTGCCAGGTAAGGAAATTGCTGAGCCGTTGCTCGCCGCTCGTTCGTATAAGCAGGTCTGGATCCGGCAAACCCGACGTCGCGAGATATTTGGCAAACATCTCCTTGTCGATCGAATCCGGTTTGATCTTGCCGGCTGCAGCGTCGGCCGCGATCCGCCGGACCGCATCGACGATCTCGTCCTGGCCGCCGTAGTTGAACGCAATGGTGAGCTTGAGCCCTCTGTTGCCCTTGGTGCGTGATTGCGCGAGCTCGATCAGCTCGATGATGTCGGGTTCGAGATGGGTCCTTGTGCCGATGATGCGCACTTCGACGTTGTTGCGATGCAGCTGATCGAGATCTTCGCGGATGTAGTTGCGCAGCAATCCCATCAGGTCCGCGATCTCGGTGCGCGGCCGCTTCCAGTTCTCCGATGAAAAGCCGTACAGCGTGAGGAACGGAATGCCGAGCTCGATCGCAGCGCGGACGGTTGCGCGCACCGCGGCGACACCTGCCCGATGGCCCATCAGACGCGGAAGGTGGCGCGCCGCCGCCCACCGCCCGTTGCCGTCCATGATGATGGCGACGTGTCGGGGGGGCACGAGAGCTTCGGTCGCGGCCGCGGGTAGGGGCATGGGTGCGTAGATTAAACCATGCAGTCGCGCTGGCCAGGGTAATGTGGCACCGGGTTCTTCAGCCCGACGCCCGCCCTAAACCTGCATGATTTCCTTCTCTTTTTGAGCCAAGACGTCATCGATTTCCTTGACGTGGCTGTCGGTCGCGCCTTGCACCTTGTCGGCGTCCTTCTTGTGCTCGTCCTCGCTGATTTGATGGTCTTTTTCGAGCTTCTTGAGCAATTCCATCCCGTCTCGCCGGATGTTGCGAACCGCGACTTTTGCCTGCTCGGCGTATTTGTGCGCGATCTTGGTGAGGTCCTTGCGGCGCTCTTCCGTGAGCGGCGGTATCGGAATGCGAATGAGCTGACCGTCGACCTGCGGGTTCAAACCGAGCCCCGCGGACCGAATCGCCTTATCGACCGAAACGACGAGCCCGCGGTCCCAAACCTGCACCGTGAGCATCCGCGGCTCGGGCGCATTCACCGTACCGACTTGGTTCAGCGGCATGTTGCTGCCGTAGGCGTCGACGTGAACCGGGTCGAGCAAGCTCACCGACGCGCGGCCGGTGCGCAGCCCCGCAAACTCGTGCTTGAGCGTTGCAACCGCGCCCTTCATGCGCTTTTGCAGATCCTCGAGATCGAAGCCCTTTGTCTGCTGTGCCATATGCTCCTCCAGCTCCGCGCTTATGTGCGCGTTCGCAAGTTAGTTCGATATCACCGTGCAAGGACCCTTGCCCTGCAGCACACGGACGAAATTCATCCGCTCATGAATATTGAACACGACGATCGGAATGCCGCTCTCCCGCGCGAGGCTCACGGCTGCCGCGTCCATGACCTTCAGGTCGCGCGACAGTACATCCATGTATGACAGCGTGTCGAAGCGCTTTGCGTCGGGGTCTTTTTTGGGATCCGCAGTGTACACGCCGTCGACTTGGGTACCCTTCATCAGCGCGTTGCAGCCCATCTCGGCCGCGCGCAGAGCGGCAGCGGTGTCGGTGGTGAAGAACGGATTCCCGGTTCCCGCGGCGAAGATCACCACCCTGCCCTTTTCCATATGCCTGATCGCGCGCCGCCGGATGTAGGGCTCGCAAATCGTCGTCATCGGAATGGCGGAGAGCACGCGCGTGTCGACGCCCGTTCGCTCGAGCGCATTTTGCATCGCGATCGCATTCATCACGGTCGCGAGCATGCCCATGTAGTCGCCGCTCGCGCGGTCCATGCCCGACGCCGCCGCCTGTAGGCCACGGAAGATGTTGCCGCCGCCGATGACGGCACACACTTCCGTGCCGATGCCTTTGGCCTCTTTGATCTCGCCCGCGATCCGTTCGACCGTCGGCAAGTCGAGACCGTAGTTGCCAGGGCCCATCAACGCCTCGCCGGAGATCTTCAAGAGGACCCGGCGGTAAATCGGCGCTGTGGACATCGAAGCCTCTTCTATGGTCAGGATTTCGCTGCTGCTGCGACCTCGGCGGCGAAATCAGTTTCCTCTTTCTGTATGCCGTCGCCAAGGGCGAAGCGCACGAAGCCGACGACCGTCACGGCCCCGCCGACGTCTTTCTCCGCAGCTTTGAGCAACGCTTCAATCGTCTGATCGGGATTCTTCACGAACGGCTGCTTCAACAACGTGCTTTCTTCGAAGAATTTGCGCAAACGCCCTTCGACCATCTTCGCAATCACATTCTCCGGCTTGCCGGAAGCCCGCGACTGATCTTCGAAGATTGCCTTCTCGCGCGCGACAACCGCTTGATCCACACCGGTCGCATCGACCGCTAGCGGATTCATCGCCGCGACGTGCATGGCGACATCGCGGCCGAGCGCGGCCAGCTTCTCGGAATTTCCGGACGACTTGAGGGCAACGAGCACGACCTGCCGGCCGAGGCCCGGCGCGGCTTGATTGTGGACGTAGCTAGCGACGATGCCTGGCGACACCTGGAGCGCTGCCGTGCGACGCAAGGTCATGTTCTCGCCGATCTGTCCGACCAGCGCCGCCAAATGACCGGCAACGTCTGTGCTCGCTCCCGGGTACGGCATCTTCTTCAGCGCTTCGATATCGCCGTTCGCCTTGAGCGCAAGCTCGGATACCTTGGCGACGAAATTTTGGAACTGATCGTTGCGCGCGACGAAGTCCGTTTCCGAATTGACTTCGACGACCGCGCCCGCGCCGTCGTGCGCCGCGACGCCGACAAGACCTTCTGCGGCGACGCGGCCGGCCTTCTTCGCGGCCTTCGCCAGCCCCTTCTTGCGCAGCCAATCGACGGCGGCTTCCATGTCGCCCTTGGTCTCGCCGAGAGCGGACTTGCAATCCATCATGCCCGCGCCGGTTTTCTCGCGCAGGTCCTTGACCATCCCCGCTGAAATCTCAGCCATGGGTAACTCCTATTCTTGAGTGAAGGGATGCGGAGCGTTCTGGCGCGCTCCGCATCGACGTCAATGTGCCGGCGCCGCTTGTTCTTGCGGCAGCTCTTCGATCGGGCCTTCCGAGGCCGCGCCGAGGTCGATTCCGGCGCCGCCTTGAGCCTCCGATAATCCGTCGATCACCGCCCGCGCCATCAGATCGCAGTAGAGCACGAGTGCGCGCGAAGCGTCGTCGTTGCCGGGGACAGGGAAGGCGATGCCCTCCGGGTTCGAGTTCGAATCGACGACCGCGATCACCGGGATGCCGAGCTTGTTGGCTTCCTGAACGGCGATCGCCTCCTTGTTCGTGTCGATCACGAACAGGATGTCGGGCAGCCCGCCCATGTCCTTGATGCCGCCGAGCGCGCGCTCGAGCTTGTCGCGCTCGCGCGTCAGGTTGAGGATCTCTTTCTTCGTCAGACCCTGTGCGCCGGCATTCAGTGTCTCTTCGATCGAACGCAGCCGCTTGATCGAGTTCGAGATCGTCTGCCAGTTGGTCAGCGTGCCGCCGAGCCAACGGTGATTGACGAAGTATTGCGCGCAGCGCTTCGCCGCGTCGGCGATTGGCTCCGACGCCTGGCGCTTCGTGCCGACAAAGAGAACGCGTCCGCCTTGCGCGGCGATATCGCGAACCGCCTTCAGCGCCTGGTGCAGCATCGGCACCGTTTGCGTCAGGTCGATGATGTGAATCTTGTTGCGCGACCCGTATAGAAACTGGGACATGCGCGGATTCCAGCGATGTGTCTGGTGACCGAAATGAACGCCAGCTTCGAGCAGCTGACGCATGGAATAGTCGGGCAATGCCATTGCCTGTTGTGCTCCTTGACCGGTTAGCCTCCGCGGACGAACACCGGGCAAGCCCGGCACCGGAGGGCGGCCGTCCATATGGCGGCGCGGCAGCCCAAGTCCGCGTGTGGAATGGGCGCGGGATATAGGGGGTTGCGCCCTGTAGCGCAAGGGCGGCACTTTGGCCGCCCTTTCGGCCCAAATTGGACCTCTTGAGCGACCCATGACCGCCATTCGCGACGCCATTTTGAACCTTCCTCGAAATGGCATCGCCGCCGTTTCAACCAAGGGCCTCGGCAAGCGCGACGTCATCCCGCTCTGGTTCGGCGAGAGCGACGTCGTGACCCCGCCGTTCATTCGCGAGGGCGCCAAGAAAGCGCTCGACGAAGGCCGCACCTTCTACACCTTTGCGCGCGGCATCACGGAGTTGCGCGAGGCGATCGCCGTCTGGGTAACGCGCCAGTGCGGCCGCCCGCTCGATGTCGAGCGCGTGACGGTTCCAGGCTCTGCCATGATGGGTGTTCAGATCGCGCTCCAATGCGTTTGCGAGCCCGGCGACAACGTCGTCATCGTGGCGCCCATGTGGCCGAACATCTTTCAAGCGGTTCGGGGCCTCGGTGCGGAGCCGCGCTTCGTGCGCCTGAGCGGCGGTGCGAACGGCGAGCCTTGGACGCTCGATCTCGATCGCCTGTTCGCCGCCTGCGACAAGCGCACCAAGGCGATTTTCTTCGCCTCGCCCGGCAATCCGACCGGCTGGATCATGCGAGCTGACGAGCAGCGCGCGATCCTCGAGTTCACGCGCCAACGCGGCATCGCCATCATCTCGGACGAGGTCTATACGCCTATCGTCTACGACGTCGTTGCGCCGAGCTTCGCCGCCATCGCCGACGACGAGGACGATGTCTTCATCGTCAACAGTTTCTCGAAGGCCTGGGCCATGACCGGCTGGCGCGTCGGCTGGCTCGTTCATCCGCTGAAGCTGCGCGTGCAGATGGCCGAGATGTCGGGCTTCAACAACACCGGTGCGACGACCTTCGCACAGTACGGCGCGCTGACCGCCATCCGCGACGGCGACGAATTCCTCGCCTTCATGCGCGAGATGTCGCGCAAAGGCCGCGACATCGTCGAGGGCTTCCTCAAAACGCAAAACCGCATGAGCTGGTCAAAGCCTGAAGGCGCTTTCTACGGCTTTCTCGCCGTCGACGGCATGACCGACTCGATGGCGTTCGCCAAGCGTCTCGTCGAAGAGGCCAAGGTCGGCGTCGCGCCCGGCAGTGCCTTCGGCCCTGCAGGCGACAAGGACAACGACCGCTTCATCCGCATTTGTTTCGCGCAAAGTTCTGCGCTGCTCGAGGAAGCTTTGGGCCGCCTCGCCAAAGCACTCTGAACAGGCGCTCGAACGAAGACTCTGCCATGCCCCCCTTTATCCGCTACATTGGCGGATAACCGCCGTTTCATCCGCTACAAATCCGCTACGCGTGTATGCACGGCGGCCGCGCAGGCGTCGCGTACGTCGGTGCAAAAGCGGACGCAATGCGCCCGCAAGAGCGCAAATCCAATTCCACCGATGTCAATGAGCGCGCCCGCCGCGTTGGCGAGCGGCAAGCGAAACCTATCTCATCAGCAGATCACGGTATTGCGAAAAAAGCAATGACGATTGTTTCTCGTCAGGTGTCGTCCGGTATCGGTTCGTGCGCGTCGTAGCCCTTGAGCGCCTTATAGGAGAAGCTCAGTAGCGCGACGGTGAGACCGGCAACGAAGATTTCGACCAACAGTTCAATCAGCCAGAATGCCGGTGCGAAAGGCTGAAATGCCTCCATCGCGCGCTCGGCCTGCTGCTCCCGCTCCGCTTCATCCTTTGCGACTTGTTCGGGCGTCGGCGGAGTCACGGTCGCTGGCGTATCCTTTGTCGCGGGGACAACACCAACCGTTTCGACGATCTGCTTTGCCTCTGTCGGTGGCGGCGCGTCATGAATTTTCGTCGTGTAATACCAGTAGGAGGCGCCGGCGAGCCCGACCACCAGAATGTAGAAGGGTGAGATGGCGAGAAGGAACAGACCGATAAAGCGCCAAACATTGCCGCGTGAAAGTCGCCAAGCTTCCCCGAGGGATAAGCGTCTTGTCGCGACAATAGCAGGCGGCCAAACAACCAGTCGCAGGCTGACGTAGATGCAGACGATCCAGCCCACGAAGTAGGAAAACAACAGCGGCCCCATCGTCGCGAGCGTGCCGAATCCGGCGTCACCTGTCTTCGGCACATCGTTGCGGGGGAAGTCCTTCGCCCATTCCTCTATCTTGCTAATGAACGAAGGAATATCGCCGCCCGCCACGAAATAAAACGCGGGCGCGAGTACCACGGCGAGTATCGCGAAAATGATGAGTCCGCTGATCAGGCCCATCACCACGAACAGAGCCTCAGTCCTGCCGAACGGGAAATTGATCCACACGCCTGGCTTGCGATCGCCAAACAGAATGATGCGATGAAGCGACACCGCGACCGCAGCGAACGTGATCGCTTGCAAGATCAGCACCAGCACATTGAGGAAAACAAAATCGTCGATGTGAGCCGCGATCGAGAAGGGGTCGATCATTGGTTTCGAGCCCATCAAAACTTGCTGGGCGTAAACCCCGATTGCGATGTTCGTCGCGATGAAGAGCGCAAACGGAAACCAAGACAGCCGGAAGATCGTGAAAAAATTCCACAATGTAAAACCGACTGCACGCCCAAACGTGCGAAACACAGGTAGCTTGTGCATTGACCCCAATCCCCCACTCTACCTTTACCGCGTCGACGAACGGCGCGGTGTTTGCGACACGCAACAACGGGGAAAGAAACGACAGGTCGCAATTGCGGCTTTGCGCGGGGCAAGGTTCTGGGGGCACGCCCCAGAGGAGATTTCCTGCGTTGGGGTTCTCGCGCCAAGGGAACCTGTATGCGTCGTGCGCGCTGTAATATGCGTCCTGCGCGCTGTAAATAGGACGGCGTCTTCGGAAGCCGCTTGAGCGGCTAAACCTCTTCCGCCTCCCGGACGCCGTTCACGACGCGAATGGCGCCGCGCAACTGTGGCGTCACCGCGAAACGCCCGGGCAATTCAAGCTCGACTTCGCGCTGGCCGTGCTCGACGGGGAAAACGATTGAGACGACGCCCTTGCCGCGTTGATCCTTGAGCCGCTCGGCAATGCTGGCGAGTGGCTTTGCGTCGTCGAGATAGATGCGCAAGCCCGCACCGGTCGACGCCGCGGCCTCCTTGAGCGACTGAACGGCTTGTATCTGAAGCTTCAGATCGTCGCCGTCCCAGCGCGTCGCGACACTGATGATCACCGAGTTGCCGGGTTCGAGCAGATGCCCGCCTTGAGCCAGCGCCTCTGAGAACGCGACGGCCTCGAACATGCCGGACGAATCCGAAAATCCGATATGTGCCATGCGTTTGTCGTCGCGTGTGCGGCGCTCTTGCCGCCGGATCACCGAGCCGGCCAGTGTCGCTGCGCGCTGTTCATGCCGCTTTTCGTTGGCCAATTCTGTGTACGGCACGACGCGCAGCCGCGCGAGCGTCGCCGAAAATTCGTCGAGCGGATGGGCGGAGAGATAGAATCCGATCGCGTCGAATTCGTGCGATAGCCGGTCCGGCACGGTCCATTCGTCGACGATCGGCAATGACGGCTCGCGCGTTTCCACCTCGCCGAAGAGATTGACCTGCGCACTTTCGCGCTCGCGGCTGGTCGCGGTCGCTTCGCCCAGCATCTGGTCGATGGCGGCATGTACTTGCGCGCGGCTGCGAACGAGGCTGTCGAACGCGCCGGCCGCGATCAAGTTCTCCAGAATACGCTTGTTGATGAACTTGGCGTCGACCCGCCGCGCGAAGTCGAACACGCTGCGGAACGGCCCGCCCGCTTTGCGCACTGAAACGATGTGCTCCATTGCGCCGCGGCCGACATTCTTGATCGCCGCGAGCGCGTAGTGGATGACTTCGCTGCCGTCCGGCCGCTGGCTGGCCGTGAAGAGCGCATCCGACTTGTTGATATCGGGCGGCAACACGGCGATGCCGAGGCGCTCTGCCTCTTGACGAAAGATGGAGAGTCGTTCGGGCGCGCCGATATCGAGTGTCATCGACGCGCAGAAGAACTCGACGGGATAATTCGCCTTCAGCCACGCGGTCTGGTAGGCGACCTGCGCATAGGCGGCGGCGTGCGCCTTATTGAATCCGTAACCGGCGAACTTTTCGGCTTGATCGAAGATCTGTTCGGCGATCGCAGGAGGGATGTTCTTCTTCTTGCCGGCGCCGTCGATGAACTTGGCGCGCTGCTCGGCCATCTTCTCTTTGATCTTCTTGCCCATCGCGCGGCGGAGTTCGTCCGCCTGGCCGAGTGAATAGCCCGCCAGCTCGCGCGCGATGAGCATGACGTCCTCTTGATACGTCATCACGCCGTATGTGCCGGAGAGGATCGGTTCGAGCGCTGGGTGCAGATAGCTCGGCTTGTCGCGCCCGTGCTTGCAATCGATGTATTTCGGGATGTTGTCCATCGGACCCGGGCGATAGAGCGCCACGAGCGCGACCAGATCGTCGATCCGGTCCGGCTTCATCTTGCGCAACAGGTCGCGCATGCCGGTACTTTCAAGTTGGAAGATGCCGGTTGAGGCGCCTTTGACGAGCGGAACGAAGGCCTTCGGATCGTCGAACGGCATTTCTTCCGTTTTGATCTTCTTTCCCGTTCGCTCGAGGATCAGCTTTTCGGTGACGGCAATGACCGTCAGCGTCTTGAGACCCAAGAAGTCGAATTTGACGAGCCCCGCTTTCTCGTCGCCCTCGTAGTCGAACTGCGTCACCGGCATGTCCGAGCTTGGATCGCGGTAGAGCGGCACCAATTCGTCGAGCGGCCGGTCGCCTATGACGACGCCGGCGGCATGCGTCGACGCATGACGGTAGAGCCCTTCGAGCTGCCCGGCGATCTCGAACAAACGGCGGACGGACTCTTCTTCTTGTTCCATCTGCCGCATGCGCGGCTCGGCGTCGATCGCCTCCCGCAGCTTCACCGATTGGCCCGGCTGCACGCGGATCATCTTGGCGATGCGGTCGACCTGCCCCTGCGGCATCTGCAGCACGCGGCCGACGTCGCGAATGGCGGCGCGCGCTTGCAGCGTTCCAAACGTGATGATCTGCGCGACGCGATCGGCGCCGTATTTGCCCTGAACGTAGCGGATCACCTCGTCCCGCCGCTCCTGGCAGAAGTCGATATCGAAGTCGGGCATCGAGATGCGTTCGGGATTGAGGAAGCGCTCGAAGAAGAGCCCGAACCGCAAGGGATCGAGCGCGGTAATCTCGAGCGCCCATGCCACGACCGACCCGGCGCCGGATCCGCGCACGCCGACAGGAATCCCTTGCGCCCGCGTCCACTTCATGAAGTCGGAGACGATCAAGAAGTAGCCCGGAAACTTCATCCGGATGATCACGTCGAGCTCGAAGTCGAGACGCTTCCAATGCTCGGTCGGATCCGAAATGCCGTGAAGCTTCAGCCGCGCCTCCAGGCCCTTCTTGGCCTGTGCCCGCAATTCTTCCTCGGGCGATAGACCCGACTCAGGCACGAAATTCGGAAGGATCGGATTGCGCTTCTTCGGACGGTATGCGCAGCGGCGCGCGATCTCGATCGTCGACGCGATGGCCTCCGGAACGTCGGCGAAGAGCTTCACCATCTCTTCCGCCGACTTGAAGTAATGCTCCGGGCTCTCGCGCCGGCGGTTTTCTTGGGTGACGTAGGAGCTTTCGGCGATACAGAGGAGCGCGTCATGCGCCGCGAAGAGATCGCGGCTCGCAAAATAGGGTTCGTTCGTCGCGACCAGCGGCACATCGTGCTTGTAGGCGAGCGCTACCAACGGGCCCTCGGCGGTCACCTCGTCGTTGAGACCATGACGCTGCAGTTCGACATATAGGCGGTCGCCGAACATCGCCTTGAGGCGTTCGAACGCGGCGCCAGCCGCGTCGTTCTGCCCGGCGACGAGAAGACGGTTGATTATACCTTTGGGCCCGCCCGTTAAGGCGATGAGACCCTTGTTGTATTGCTCCAGCACCTCGATGCTGACATGCGGCGGTTCGCCGGGCTTCACCTCGAGGAAACCCTTGCTCGTCAGCTTCATCAAGTTGGCGTAGCCAACCTCGCTCTGTGCCAGGAGCACGATGACGCCGTCCGCCGTGCGCGCACCACCGGTCAGAGTGCGCGCTTTCTGCTGCTCCGCGCTCTCGATACTCAGCGCCAGCTGGATGCCAACGATCTGTTGGACGCCCGCCTTGGTCAGGGCGTCGTTCAGGTCGATGGCGCCGAACAGGTTGTTGGTGTCGGTGATCGCCACAGCAGGCATGCGATAACGCTTGCACAGCCGCGCGATCTCGTCGGGCTGAAGCGCACCTTCTAGAAGGGAGAATGCCGAGTGCACCCGCAAATGGACGAACTCGGCAGGCCGCTGTGCGGCATCCGCCATCGCAAAACTCCGAACTGAGGTCGAACGGGTTGCGTCGTCTTATGCGGCGAGCGCGCCAAGCACCGTCACGACCGAAACTAGGCCGGACAGGAACATGACAAAGCTGGCGGCGGCGCCACAGAGCTCAAGCGGACGGGGCATCGGTTTCTCCCTGCTATTCTGGGGATGTTCTTGTTTTGTTCTTCTCTTGTCAAGCCCCTCCTGCTGGGGCCGGCCGTCCGAGCCTGCGCGCCGCGCGCCTAGGTGCGATGCACCTCGAGCTCGGCCAGGGTCTCGCCGGCCGGCGCGGCCACCTCTTTGTGGTGTGTGCTGCCGATGAGCAGATAGGCCGCGGGTACGACGAACAGTGTGAAGAGCGTACCGATCGCAATGCCAGTCGAGATAACGAGGCCCATGTCGAAGCGCGACACCGCCCCTGCCCCGCTCGCCGTCAGCAACGGTACGACGCCCAGCACCATCGCGGCTGTCGTCATCAAGATCGGACGGAGGCGGATGGCGGCCGCCTCCTCGATTGCCTGGCGTTTCGCGCGCCCTTGCTTCTGCAGCTCGTTGGCGAATTCGACGATGAGGATGCCGTGTTTGCTGATGAGCCCCATCAGAGTAACGAGACCAACCTCCGTATAGATGTTCACCGTCGCGCCGCCGACGCCCAAGCTGATGAAGATCAGCGCACCGGCAATCGACATCGGCACCGACAGCAAAATGACAACAGGGTCGCGGAAGCTCTCGAACAACGCGGCCAGCGCAAGAAAGATGATGATCAGCGCGAAGCCGAAGGTCACGGCGAATCCGCCGGACTCCTGCACGAATTGGCGGAGTGGCCCCGCCGTATCGACGGTGTAGCCCTGCGGCAGCAGCCGCGCCGCCAGCCCTTGCAGATAGGCGAGCGCATCGCCCTGCGCGACGCCCGGCATCATCACGCCCTGGATGATTGCCGCATTGTTCTGCTGAAAGCGGTTGAGCGATTCCGGCACTGTGCGTGTCGTGATGTGCGCGATCGTCGACAGCGGCACCGCTGGACCGTTCGCAGGCTTGATGTAGTAGCTCAGGAGCTGATCGTCATTGAGCCGTTGGGCCTGCTCGACCTGCGGGATGACTTGATACGACCGTCCCGCGAAGTTGAAATAGTTCACGTATCCGCCGCCCAGCATCGATGACAGCGCACTGCCGACTTGCGCCATCGTCAAGCCGAGCTGCGCCGCCTTGTTGCGGTCGATTTCGATCGTGGACTGCGGTGCGTCGTACTTGAGGTCCGTGTCGAGAAACATGAACATGCCGCTCTTGTTCGCCTCGCTGAGGAAGGCTTGAGACACTTCACTCAGCCGCTCGAACGGTTCGCTCGTCGTGATCACGAATTGGATCGGCAAGCCGAATGCGCCGGGCAGCGAGGGCGGTTGAAAGACGACGACACGCGCGCCCGCGATCTGGTTGAGCTTCTGCTGCAAAGGCTGCTGCAGCGCGTTGGTCGAGCGCGAGCGTTCGTCCCATGGTTTCAGGACGAGGCCCGAGATGCTGACGCCCGGCGCGTTGATCTGAAAGACATGCTGCATCTCCGGGAAGCCGGAGAAGATGTTGTAGACCTGCTGCGCGTAACCGACACGCTGCTCGAGCGTCGCGTCGGGCGGCGGCGTCGCGGAGGCGATGATAAAACCTTGATCCTCTTGCGGCGCCAGCTCGTGACGCGCACTCGTATAGAGAAAGTAGATGCTGCCGAGCACGATGATCGCGAACACGACCGTTACCGAGATCGTGTTGAGGCTTTCCGACAGCGCGCGGCGATACCAGCCGCGCAACTGATCGAAGCGGTGATCGACAAAGTCCGTGAACCGCTCTTGCCATCCTTGTCCCTGCTCACGATGCGGCCTGAGGAGGCGCGAGGTCATCATCGGCGACAGCGTCAATGCAATAATGGCGGAGACCGTCACGGCGCCTGCGAGCGTGAAGGCGAATTCGGTGAACAGAGCGCCGGTCAGCCCCGCCTGGAATCCGATAGGCACATAGACCGCGACCAGGACGACGGTCATCGCGATGATCGGCCCGCCGAGCTCGCGTGCGCCTTGGATCGCCGCCTCGAACGGCGTCTTTCCCTCCTTCAAATGCCGATCGACGTTCTCGACGACAATGATCGCGTCGTCGACCACGAGGCCGATCGCCAGCACCATGGCGAGCAAGGTCAGCAAATTGATCGAAAAGCCGAAAATCAGCATGATCGTGAACGTTCCGATCAGCGACAGCGGGATTGCGACGGTCGGTATCACGACGCTGCGCAACGATCCGAGGAACGCGAACACCACCAAGACGACGATTCCGAGCGCCAGCGCCAGCGTGGTCTCGACCTCGTGGATCGACGCGTTCACGAACTCGGTCGAGTCGTAGTTGATGTTTGACTCGAGCCCGGCCGGCAATTGCGCTTGGATCCCCGGAAACGCCGCGCGCACGCGCGCCGTGACGTCGAGCAGATTGGCAGTCGGCGCCGCCTTGATGCCGATGAAGACGCCCGTCACGCCGTCGTAGGCGGATAGAGATTCGTAGCTCTCCGCGCCCAGGGTCACCGTCGCAACGTCCTTCAGCCGCACGATGCCGCCGTTCACCTGCTTGATGACCAGCTCCTTGAAATCTTCGAGCGACGTGGCGTCCGTCGACGCTTTGAGATCGACCTGCACCAGCCGCCCCTTGGTCGTGCCGATCGCCGAGATGAAATTGTTGTCGTTCAGCGCCTGGCGAACATCGGCGGCGGTCAAGCCGTAGGCCGCAAGGCGTTTGGGATCGAGCCACGCCCTCAGGGCGAAACGCTGCGCACCGAGGATCTCGGCCGTCTGAACACCCTGGATGGATTGCAGCTTGGGCTGCACCACGCGGATCAAATAGTCGGTGACCTGGTTGACCGCGAGCACCTTCGAGCGGAAGCCGATATACATCGCGTCGACCGACTGGCCGACCGCAACCGACAGCACCGGCTGCTGCGATCCGGGCGGCAGTTGATTGAGCACCGAATTGACCTTGGCGTTGATCTCCGTCAGCGCCGCGTCGACATCGTAGTTGAGCCGCAGGTTGACTTGGATCGTGCCGACACCGCTGCGGCTCGTCGACGTCATGTAGTCGATGCCGTTCGCTTGTGCTATCGCGTTTTCGAGCGGGGTGACGATGAACCCGGCGATGACGTTGGCGTCGGCGCCGGAGTAGACGGCACTCACGGTCACGACGGCGTTTTGCGTCTGCGGATATTGCAGGATCGGAAGCGATGCGGCCGCGCGAAGTCCGAGCACCAGGATCAAGAGGCTGACGACCGACGCCAGCACAGGCCTCCGCACGAAGATGTCGGTGAAATTCATCCGCTCATGCCCGCCTTACTGCGCCTGTGCCGGAGATGACGAGGCGCTGCCGACCTGCACCGTGTCGCCGATGGTCACCGGCGTGTCGTTGCGCAACTTGACCTGGCCGAAGGTAACAATTGTAGCGCCTTCCTTGATGCCTTTGAGAATGGCAACTTGATCGCCGCGCTTGGCGCCGGTGACGACAAAGGTTTGCTTGGCGATCAACTGCGGCTTGCCTTGTGCGTCGTTTCCCTTGTTCTCGACGACGAAGACGGTGTCGCCGTACGGATTGAAGGAGATCGCGGTCTGCGGCAGCGTCAACAATTGCTTCGGCTTGCCGACATCGATCGTCACGGTCGCGTACATGCCCGGCAAAAGCTTGCGCTCGGGATTGGGAAAAGAAGCGCGGACCTGCACATTGCGGCTGTCGGCATCGACCTTGGAGTTGATCGCCTCGATCGTGCCGGCGAACGTCTGACCGGGATAGGTGTCGACGTGAGCGCGAACCGCCTGCCCCACCTTGATCTCGTCGAGCGCCTGTTGGGGCAGGAAGAAATCGACGAACATCGGATCAAGGGCTTGCAACGTCACGAACGGCGTCCCGGCGTTCAGATATTGTCCGAGATCGACCGCGCGAATGCCGAGCCGCCCATCGAACGGCGCACGCAGCGTCTTCTTTTCGATGACGGCGCGCTGCTGCGCGACTTGGGCGCGCGCGCTTTTGAGGTTCGCGCGGTCGGTATCCAGCGTCGCCTGGCTCACGAACTTCCGCGCAAAGAGCTTGAGTGAACGTTGGTAGGTGACGTTCGCCAGATCCGCCGCCGCTTCGAGGGAGTGCAGTTTCGCGATGTCGTCGCTTGCGTTGAGGCTGAGCAGGGTTGTTCCCGCTTTGACGTCGTCGCCGGATTTGAAATTGATTGCGGCAACGGTCCCCGAGACTTCGAAGGCAAGGTCCGCGCCGCTGGACGCGCGCACGTTGCCCACGGCGTCCAGATGATCCTGCCACGGCTGGTAGCCCACTTTGGTGGCGGCGACGGTTTGCGGCGGCTCGCTTCGCGATGCGAAGTAGCTCTGCATGAAGTAATTGCCGACGGCCTTGTAGGTGAACACGCCCCCGAGCACGATGCCGGCGGCGATCAACATGATGATCATTCGACGCGACATGGAAGACTCCGCCGTAAACGCTCCAGCGCGCACGCAGACCGGCGTCGCGTTTCATTGCACCCGCGAACGAAATTAGGGCGGCCGGGGTTCCAATCAATGTCAGCAGCGTGCCTGCGCGCGGCTGCCGCAAGTTCCCGCACTTTGCCTAAGGTTTAAGCTTGCCGGCGTCGATTAATTTGCCCTCATGCAAGAGCCAGGTGCGGTCCATCCGCGTGGCAATCTGCAGATTATGGGTGGCGATCAGGGCGGCGACACCGCGGGCCCGGCAGATCTCGACCAAGACATTAAACACCAAGTCCGCGGTCTTGGGGTCGAGGTTACCCGTCGGTTCGTCCGCCAACAGCAGCGACGGTTGGTTCGCAAGGGCCCGCGCGATCGCAACCCGCTGTTGCTCGCCGCCCGACAGCCGCGCCGGGCGGTGCGTCAGGCGTTCCGCGAGCCCGACCATCGTCAGTAGCCGCCTGGCTTGGTGTTCGGCTTCGCTCCGGCGCTTCCCGGCGATCAGTTGGGGGATGACGATGTTTTCGGCAGCCGAAAATTCGGGCAGCAGATGATGGAACTGATAGACGAAGCCTAACTCTTCGCGACGGATGCGCGTGCGCTCCGAATCCGGCAGCACCGCGCAGTTGCGCCCGTTGATGATGACCTCGCCTGCGCTCGGTGCCTCGAGCAGCCCGCAAATGTGAAGCAACGACGACTTTCCGGAGCCCGAGGGCCCGACAAGCGCAACGATCTCGCCGGCGACGATTTGATTGGTCACCCCGCGAAAGATTTCGAGGCTTTGCGTGCCCGAAGTGTAGACGCGCGCGATATCGTGCAACGCCAGCACGCTGTTCGGCGGCGGGCTGTAGCTCGTTGCACCGCTCGTCGTGACCTGCTGCTCATTCATAGCGCAGCGCCTCGACGGGATCGAGCCGCGCCGCGCGCCACGCCGGATAGACCGTGGCCAAGATCGAGATCAGCAACGCCAAGACCACGACCAAAATGACTTCATCGGCCTCCATGTGCGCCGGCATGTGGCTGAGGAAATAGATCTCCGGCGGGAACAGGTTCCAGCCGCTGATCCAATTCAATCCTTGGCGGATGGATTCGATGTTCAGGCAAAACACCACGCCGAGCACGAGGCCGATCGAGGTGCCGACGACGCCGATCGACGATCCTGAGATCAAGAACACGCGCATGATCGCCCCGCGCGTCGCCCCCATCGTTCTCAGAATAGCGATGTCGTGCGCCTTGTCCTTCACCAGCATGATCATGCCTGAGATGATGTTCAACGCGGCGACCAAGATGATCAAGAGCAGGATGAGAAACATGACGTTGCGCTCGACCTGCAATGCGCTGAAGAACGTCTCATTCATCTGCTGCCAGTCGGCAATACGCGCAGGCGTCGTCAGCCTGTTTGCGATCAGCGACGTGAAGTCCTTCACCTTGTCCGGATCATTGAGCATCACTTCGATGCCCGAGACCGAGGTCCCGAGATTGAAATAGGCTTGTGCCTCTGCGAGCGGCATGAAGATGAACGTGTTGTCGTACTCGGACATCCCGACCGAGAATGTGCCTGCAATCGTGTAGTCCTTTCGTCGAGGCGTAACGCCAAACGGTGTGACATCGCCGCGAGGCGCAAGCAGCGTGATCTTCGTTCCCGGCATCAAACTAAGACGCTCCGCCAAGCGGCTTCCGATGATCACGCTCGATGAATTCTCAAAGCGCTGGATCGTTCCGGGCTGTAAACCCTTCATGATCAACGGCATCGCTTCCAGGTCGGATGCTCGCACGCCGCGCACCAAGGCGCCGGTCGCCCCGCTCGGCGCTGAAGCAAGGACTTGTCCCTCGGCGATCGGTGTCGCGCGGGCCACGCCGGGAATGTGCTTGATAGTGGCCGCGAGCCCATCCCAATGATCGAGCGAGCCGCTTACGCCTTGGACCATGATGTGGCCCTGGACGCCCAAAATCTTGGATACGATCTCCTGGCGGAAGCCGTTCATCACCGCCATCACGATGATCAGTGTCGCCACGCCGAGAGCGATGCCGATGAGCGAGAGCAGCGCGATGACGGAGATCACGCCTTCTTTGCGTCGAGCTCGCAGATAGCGTCCCGCCAGCACCCACTCATAGAACGCAAATGGCGCGGTCGCCGCGCGGGAGCGTGCCGCATCACGATTGAAGGCCGGAATTTGTACTTGGACCATCAGCTCTTTCGCGTCAGAAAATTCAAAGCTGCCTCGGGCGGAAGCGTTTGGCGCTCCCCGGTTTTGCGATTCTTGATCTCGACCAGCCCCTGCGCAAGCCCACGCGGTCCCACAATCAGCTGCCAAGGCAGGCCGATCAGATCGAACGTCGAGAATTTGGCGCCCGCCCGCTCTTCCGTGTCGTCATAAAGCGTCTCGACGCCGGCGTTCTCAAGCTTGCCGTAGAGGTCTTCGCAAACTTTTCGCGTCGCCTCGTCGTCGACCTTGAGACTTATCAAGCCGACGCGGAACGGCGCCACGGCCTCAGGCCAAATGATGCCCTGCTCGTCGTGGCTTGCCTCGATGATTGCGCCGACGAGCCGCGACACGCCGATGCCGTACGAGCCCATCTCGAGCAAAAGGTCTTCGCCCTTCGGCCCCGCGACCTTGGCGTTCATCGGCTTCGAATATTTGGTGCCGAAGTAGAAGATGTGGCCGACCTCGATGCCGCGCGCGGCGAGTTGTTTCTCCGCAGGGATTTGGGCGAAAGTGTCGCCGTCGTGCTTTTCGTCGGTTGCGGCGTAAAGCGACGTGCGCTGACGAATGATAGGTTCCAGATCGCCGTCGAAGTCGACCGCTTCGGGAACCGGCATGTCGACCAGATCTTTGTGACAATAGACCTGAGACTCGCCCGTCTCGGCGAGAATGATGAACTCGTGGCTGAGATCGCCGCCGATCGGTCCAGTATCGGCACGCATCGGTACGGACTTCAGCCCCATGCGCGCGAAAGTGCGCAGATACGCGACGAACATCTTGTTGTAGGAGCGGCGCGCACCGGCGGCGTCGAGATCGAACGAATAGCTGTCCTTCATCAGGAATTCGCGCCCGCGCATGACGCCGAAGCGCGGCCGGATCTCGTCGCGGAATTTCCATTGGATGTGATAGAGGATCCGCGGAAGTTCCTTGTAGCTGCGCACCGTCGAGCGAACGATGTCGGTGATGAGTTCTTCGTTCGTCGGCCCGTAAAGCAGGTCGCGTTCGTGCCGATCCTTGATCCGCAACATCTCCTTGCCGTAGTCGTCGTAGCGTCCGCTCTCGCGCCACAACTCGGCTGACTGCAGGGTCGGCATCAAAAGTTCGATCGCGCCGGCGCGATCCTGCTCCACGCGCACGATTTGCTCGATCTTGGAAAGCACGCGAAAACCGAGCGGCAGCCACGAGTAGATCCCCGCCGATGCCTGGCGCACGAGACCCGCGCGCAGCATGTAGCGATGCGAAACGATCTGCGCCTCGGCGGGCGTCTCGCGAAGCAGGGGCATGTAGAAGCGGGATACGCGCATGTGCGGCGATGGCTCTTTCTTTGGCGCGGGATGCCCTTAGGCTCGCGCGGTCCGGGCGGTTGTAGGTGAAGGCCAGAAGCTTGGCAAATTAATGGCCGTGCATCTTAGGCCCCAACTCTCGGCCGCCGCGCCTCGCGATGCATGGTGTAGAGGCCAGTTGCGACAATCACGACCGTGCCCGCAATCGCCAGGGCGTTGGGAATATGGTGCCATATCGCGAACCCGAGAAGCGTGGCCCAAAGGACCGCCGCGTATCGAAATGGTGAGACGACGGAAACGTCGACACCGCGGAATGCGCGGATCACGAACACGTTGGCGGTGCTGACAAGGATTGCGGAGGCGGCGAGCAATGCCGCTCCGTAAGGCGACAGTGGTTTCCATTCGTCGAAGGGAGCGCCCGCGAATCCGGCAAGGCACACGCTCAGAGTGGAGCCGAAGGTTACGACGGCGGTCGGAATATTGTCGTGCAGTCTCCGCGTAATGAGATCGCGGAACGCGACGAAGATCGCACATAGCAAGGCGCTAATCGCGTAGATGTTGACGCCCTGGCCTGTCGGTTGAATGACGAGCGCGACACCGACGAAGCCGACCACGACGGCCAGCCAGCGGCGCCATCCCACCGTCTCCCTCAGAACGATCGCCGACAAGACTGTGAGAACGAGGGGCGTGATCTGCTGCAGCACGGTGATGTCGGCGAGCGGCATATGAGGCAGCGAGACGACGAACAGAAACGCGAGCAGCGCCTCCAAAGTCGCCCGTGCAACGACAAGCGGGCGCATCGACAACTGCCATCGCGCAAAATCGACAGTCGCCGCGACGAATGCTCCCACGAGCAGCACCGCGAATGCGCCGCGGATGGCCATGATCTCGGTCGCCGGCATCATCTCGCCCGCAAGCTTGACGACGCTGTCGCTCGTGACGAAGAGGCCTTGGCCGGTCAACAGAGCGGTGATGCCGCGCATGTTGGCGGCGCGTTGCGGTGGGTCTGTCACAGGAGCCTGCGGAGCCGGGACGCCGGCTCCGTCATCAATAACCCGGCGGCTTCATCGGCGTGAAGGGCACCCGGTATCCCATGTTGTCGATTACCGCCTTGACGTCGACATCAGGCGGCGTATCCGTGCCCGAGCCGGGCGCTTTGTCCTCTAGGTCGCCGACCGAGAAATCCATTCGCGTGTCGTAGGTTCGGTCGATCTGATTGCGAAGCCGTTGCTCGGCCTCATACCAGCGTCTCTTGCTCGACGTATCCGCGCAGGAGGCAAGTTCGTCTTCGCTCGTGGCGCCCCACCTGCGTTCGATGCAGTTGTACGGATCGAACGACATCTTGAAGAGGCGCTGGACGACGTCGTCGAAGTGCAGTGTCACTGTTCGTCCGGCGGAATTTCGGTAGACGGCCGTGCACGTTGCGCGCCCTTGCTCATAGGCCTTCTGGAGATCTTGCTTCAGGTCCAGCCCGTCGTAGGAAACGCGCTCGTCGCGGTTGATCCACATCTGGATCAGGTGGGCCATGTCGTCGCGAAGTGCGCGGAACGCCGTTTTTAGCCGCGCGTCGCGAGACGGAGTCGAATAGATCTCCCACTCCATATTGTCGGTGCCGTAGATGTTGTCCGGCAGACGGTTCGGGTGCGGCTTGCGATCGATGTTGGCCTCGATCGCCATGTCGACGAAACGCTGCCGGTCGAACAAGTCGTTGCACAAGGTCTTCATAGTGGCTTTGAGCTCGACGACGGGGTTGAACGTCAGCTTGCCGCCGGCCATCGCGATGCGGACGTACTCGTAGAAGCTGGATTCGATGCCGTTGTAGATGAACTTGCCCCGTTTCCAGTCGCCGCCCGGATCGGGGTCGGTCCCATAGAATTGCTCGGCTGAGTAGTCCGGGATTTGACTGTCGTCGGCGATGACGATCCGACCGTGGACCATCCTGATCGGGCGAAAGTTCTTGAAGCCGGCACCCATGCCCGGAACGTCACGTCCGAACTGCGCGCCATAAACGCTCCGCGTCAGCGTGTAGTCTGGATGCGCGTCCATGTAGAAGATGCGTCCGTCCTCGCCCACTTTGTAGACGAGCGCCACGTGTCCGTTGACGTCGTAGATCGCGGTGCCGGGACGAACCGAGCCGGGCTGGATCTTGACCGGATACAAGTCTGTCAGCGGTTTGTTGTCGACCTCTGGACCGATGCGAAAGGTGGCTGAGCTGATCGCGTCGCGGATGTTGTTGAGAACCGCCCGACCGCTTTCACCGCCGGTTACATTGGTGCGGCCACCGACGCGATTGCCCTTGGCGGAAAAACGCACGTCGCCGCCGCCGCGCGAATAAACTCCGTTGACGTAGGTAAAGGGCAGGCCGTTCTTCCACGCGTAGTACGCACGCAGCATGTACACGAGGTCGGCGCAGTCGGTATTGAAATTGATCCCGCGCCCGTCCGTGTCGCGGTAAGGATTGGCATTGGAGTTGATGCAGTCGTCCGGCGTGTCGCAGCTGCTTTCGCCGATCTTTTGGATGAAGGCGCTGTACCCCTTCTCGTCCTCCTCGGTCCACTCGCTCTTGGTTACCCTCCAAGTCGAAGTGCTGGCCAGCGCGGGAGCGACCAGGCCACAAAAGAGCACGATCGAGACAAGCAAGCGACGAAACATTAATCCCCCAAAACCCACGCGCGGCCCCATCGATAAGCTTTGAATCCGGCCACTTCTTGTCAAGCAAATCCCGGGCAACAACGGCCCCCTGCAGTCACGGGTTGTGCACAAATTGCAGGCTTGCAACAAATTACTGCAGTTTCCAGGTCCAACGAAATTTTGCATCCAATAAAGGGTGACATAAAGAAATTTTCCAGCTACAGAAGGCTGCCTTGAAAGAGGCAGCCCAAGTTTGGGAGGAACCAGGGATCGCTGCCGACGGCGCGGTTTCAAATTGGGCCGAGGCGAGGCGCGGGAAATCGCAGCCTCGCTTCATCATTTTCGGGGTGGTTACGGCAGTTTCAGCTTTGTCGGCAACGGAATGTCGTCGAGGGTCACGATGCGATATTCGATCACCGGATAGAGCACGGCCCAAACGGCGATAGCGATGAGGCCCGCATAGATCGCCTTTCGCCGGAGCCCGGGCACCGTCGGGGCGCTGGGATCCGTGCCCGGAACGACCGTGTTCTCTTCGCGGTGCGTGCGCACGCCCACGGGCAGCAAGGCGTGAAATGCTATCCACCATACGAGGCCGATCACCAGCAGTGAGCCCGCGATTCCCATGCCGAGCTCCTAAACTTGCTCGAGCTCGATGAGCGTGCCGTTGAAGTCTCTTGGGTGAAGAAAAATCACAGGCTTGCCGTGCGCACCGATCGTCGGCTCTCCGTTACCGGTAATCGTTGCCCCCAGCGCCCGCATATGGTCGCGCGCGGCGACGATGTCCTCGACTTCGTAGCAGACATGGTGAATCGCGCCTGCCTTATGTCGCTGCAGAAATTTATCGATGGGAGAGTTTGGACCCAAAGGCTCGATGAGTTCGATCTTGGTGTTTGGCAGTTCGACGAACACGGTCGTAACGCCCTGATCCGGTTGGCGCACCGGTCGAGATACCTTTGCCCCCATTCCAAACGTGTCGCGATAGACCCTCGCCGCGTCAGCAACATTGGGCACAGCGATGGCAACATGATTCAATCGTCCAAGCATCGATCTCTCGGCATTCGTTCAATAGCAGCGTGGAAACACTAGGAGACCCTAATCACAGGGGGCAAGCGCTAGCTGCGAGTTACGTCAGCAATTGTTCGTAAGGATCCTTCAACCGGCGCGCGCGACCTCGACCTGAACAACCGAACGCTTGCCCCAGGTATCCTGCACAGCCCGGCGAACTGCGCGCCTCACCTCTTCGATAACCAATCGGTCGTCCTCCATGCGTCGCCCGCTGAGACGATCCACCGCATCCGCCGCAGCATCCTGCGCACTCTCAACTGCGTCTTCCGGAACACCGGCGGCAATTACAACTGGATCAAGTAAAACACGCCCTCGCTCATCGAGCACCACGGTTACGGCAATGTGGCCCGCAAAGCTCAGCGCGCGCCGCTGCTTCAACGTGATGTCGTTGCGTTCCGTAACGATGGTTCCGTCGAGCATCAGCCGTCCGTGTGGCGCCTCGTCGATAATTGTCGCGGCTCCTGGCGCCAACCGGACGATTGAGCCATTGGGCGCCAGTAGGGCTTCGGGAATCTGCAAAGATTTAGCAAGGCGCACATGCTCCGCGAGATGCCGGCGCTCGCCGTGTACAGGTACGGCAACGCGCGGACGCAGCCACGAATACATATCGGCTAACTCATCGCGCGCCGGATGCCCAGACACATGGACATCGTGATCCTCAGCCGAAATCACTTCGACTCCTCGCTCGGACAGATCGTTTTGCAGCGTATGAATCGCTTTCTCATTTCCAGGTATGACGCGCGACGAGAAGATGACTGCATCCCCAGGACCGAGCGTCACGTTAGAATGCTCACCCGCCGCAATACGCGCCAGAGCCGCCCTCGGTTCACCCTGGCTCCCGGTACAGACATAGAGGACTCTGGCAGGCGGCAGGTTCGCTGCCGACACTTCGTCGATGAAGGCCGGCAAATCCTTCAGATACCCCGTCTCAATCGCCGCCGACGTGATCTTGTGCATAGACCGGCCGACGAGCGCCACATGCCGCCCAAGTTTTGCGCCTGCACGGACGATCGACTGCAGCCGTGCGACGTTCGATGCGAAGGCGGTGACGGCGACCCTGCCCTTGCACATCGCAATCACGGCCTCGAGGCGCGACGCGACTTCGGCCTCCGAGCCGGAGCGGCCGGGCACGAAGACATTGGTCGAGTCGCAGATCGCCGCGAGTACCCCTTCCTCGCCCAGCCTTCGTAGCGCATCGACATCGGTTCGTCGCCCGATCATGGGCTGCGGATCGATCTTCCAGTCGCCCGTGTGCAACACGGTGCCAAGCGGCGTGCGGATGGCAATGCAATTCGGTTCGGGAATTGAATGGGTGATGTCGATGAACTCGAGCGAGAACGGTCCGAGTTGCAGTTCGCCGCCGAGCGGCACGATCTTCAACGGCACCTCGTCGAGCAGCCCTTGCTCGGCAAGCTTCCCGCGCACGAGCGCGGCCGTGAACGGCGTCGCGTAAACCGGCACTCGCAGGCGCGGCCACAGATGCGCGACGGCGCCGATGTGGTCCTCGTGCGCGTGCGTCAGGACGATGGCCAGAAGCTGGTGTCGCCGTTCCTCGATGAAACTGGGATCGGGCATGATGACTTCGATTCCCGGCGTCTCGTCGTCACCGAACATCACGCCGAGGTCCACCATGATGAACTGGCGGCGTGCTTCGGTGCCGTAGCCGTAGAGGTTGAGATTCATGCCGATCTCGCCCGCGCCGCCGAGCGGCACGAAGATCAGTTCTTCCCCTTCTTGTGGTGCGGCCATCAATGGTTCGGCTACTGCGCCGCGCGCCGACGCTGCGCGATGTTGAGTTCGTAGATGTAGCGCAGGCCGCGAATGGTGAGGTCGCCGTCGAGCTTCTCGATCACCAACGAATTCTGTCGGAAGAGATTGCCGAGACCGCCGGTCGCGATGACTTTCATCGGCTTGCCGTATTCCGCCTTGATGCGTGCCACCAGCCCCTCGATCAACCCGACGTAACCCCAATAGACGCCCGACTGCATGGCCGGCACTGTATCCTTTCCGATCACGGCTTGCGGCCGCTCGATCGCGACCCGCGGCAACTGAGCCGCGGCAAGGTGGAGCGCCTCCATCGACAGATTGACGCCGGGCGCAATGATGCCGCCCTCGTACGACCCCTGCGCGCCGACGATGTCGAATGTCGTCGCGGTGCCGAAGTCGATGATGATGAGGTCGCCGCCGTAGTCCCGATGCGCCGCCAGTGCGTTGACGATGCGGTCGGCGCCGACCGCGCTCGGACGGTCGGTATTGATGCTGATGCCGACGTCGACGTCGGAGTCGCCGATCACCATCGGTGTCTGCCGGAAATACTTCGCGCACAGCCGGCGCAGATTGAATATCGCTTGCGGCACGACGCAGGCGATGATCGCGGATGTGATCGCCTTCGGGTCGATCCCCTCGAACTGCATCAATTGCGCCAGCCACACATAGTACTCGTCGGCCGTCCGCGTATCCTTTGTCGAGGCGCGAAATTGAGCTTTGACCTGATCGCCTTCGTAGACGGCGAAGACGATGTTGGTATTGCCTGCATCGATCGCGAGGAGCATGGGCTCGTCCTGTCAGGGCGCAGCGAAGAAAACTTCGCCCGCAGTGATCGCACGGTTCGAACCGTCGGGCAAAGCCAGGAGCAAGGCACCGTCCTGGTCGAGTCCGCTGAATGTACCGTTAACGGTCTCGCCGGGCAGCCGTGCCGTTACGGTCTGGCCAATTCCGGCGGCGTACTCCAGCCACGCCTTTCGAATTGGCGCAAACCCGTTTGCGCGCCAAGTACGAAAATGCCGGTCCCAAGCTGCCGCGAGCTGAGTAAGAGCTTCACTTGGGGTGGGCGCTGTCGCGTGCGCTGAAATCGAAGTCGCAGGAAATGCGGAGGCCTCCGGTGAACGCGCAAGATTGACCCCGATACCGACAGCTAGCCACGGGAGCGTCTTCGAGCCACTGTCGCCCGACGACTCCAGTAAGATTCCGGCGACCTTGTTGCCGTCGATCAGCACATCGTTCGGCCACTTCACTTGAACCGTCGCGCCGGCGAGAAAATGTGAGACGGCATCCCGCACAGCCAAGGCTGCGACGAAGGACAAACGCGCCGCGTCCGCAGCGGCAACGCCCGGCGCCAACAACAGCGTGCAACTCAAGTTTCCGGTCGGTGACTCCCACGCGCGTCCGCGACGGCCGCGTCCGGCGGTTTGACGAAGGGCCCATATCCAAAGTGGTCCGCGTTCGCCCGCTTGCGCACGCCGGCGCGCCTCCTCATTCGTCGAGTCGATCTCCTCGAAGGACGCCAGTTCGTAGCCCTGGGGCAGAACCGGTTGCACGGGATCCTACCTGAAAAGACTCTGCGCCGCCGCCTGCGCCGCATCCACGAGCGGTCCCGGCACGAACACCAGTACCAAGACGAACGCGCCGGATGCGCCGAGCAGCGCTGCGTTCACGATACCCGGCGGCTTCTCGAACGCGGCCGCCGGCTTCTCGAAAAACATCAGCCGCACGATGTTGATGTAGTAGTAGGCGCCGATCACGCTGGTGACGAAGCCGATGATCGCAAGCGCGTAAAGATGCGCGTGCACCACCGCGAGGAAGACGAACCACTTTCCGAAGAATCCGGCCAACGGCGGGATGCCGGCGAGGCTGAACATCATGATCGCAAGCAGATAGGCGCTTGTCGGATCGCGCTCGGAGAGGCCCGAAAGGTCGCGGATGTCTTCGACCGCTCGGCCGTTCCGGCGCATCATCATGATGATGATGAAGGTGCCGATCGTCATCGCCAGATAGATGACGAGGTAGATCAGAACGCCTTCGACCCCTTCCGGCGTCGCGGCAGCAAAACCCAGAAGCGCGTAACCCATATGGCCGATCGACGAGTAGGCCATGAGGCGCTTGATGTTCGCTTGCCCGATCGCCGCGACCGCGCCGAGGATCATGGAGGCAACCGAGATCAGCGCGATGATCTGAAACCATTGATGGCTGGCGCCGGCAAACGGTCCGAAGACGACCCGCAGAAAGAGCGCCATCGCTGCGAGCTTGGGCGCCGCCGCAAAGAAAGCCGTGACCGGGGTCGGCGAGCCCTCGTAGACGTCAGGCGTCCACATGTGGAACGGGACGGCGGAGACCTTGAAGGCAAGGCCGGCGAGCAGAAACACCAAGCCCACGACCAAGCCGATCGACATGCCTCCGGCTGATATCACGCTTGCGATCGCTCCGAAATTTGTCGAGCCCGTGAAGCCGTAGATCAGGCTGGCACCGTAGAGCAGCATTCCCGACGACAGCGCACCGAGAACGAAGTACTTCAGCCCGGCTTCGCTCGATTTGGCCCTATCGCGCGCGAACGACGCCAGCACGTAGAGCGCCAAGCTTTGCAGCTCCAGCCCGAGATAGAGCACGATCAGATCGTTAGCCGAGATCATCACCAACATGCCGAGCGTCGACATCACGACGAGCAACGGATATTCGAACCGCGTCAGCTTTTCGTCGCGCAGATATTCGATCGACATCAGAAGCGTGAGCGCCGAGCCCGCGAGCACGGTCAACTTCATGAACCGCCCGAACGGATCGGCGATCATGCCGTCGCCGAAAGCGAGCACCCGCCCCTCGGCACCGTTGATAACGAAGAACGCGGTCAACGCGAATAGCGCGACGCAGGCCCAGGTGACCGTCTCGGAAAACCGGTCGCCGGAAAACACGCCGACGAGCAACAGCAACATGCCGCCGATCGCCAGCGACAGCTCCGGCGCAAACGCTTGTGCATCGATGAGGAGTTGCGCGTCTGTCATCGATTGGCTGCCATTTCCGGCGTTGGCGCTGCCTCGGCCGTATCGAGTTTGCTCTTGATCCCGGCGAGTGTCTGTTCGACTGCGCCGCCGGTCATATGGAAAATCGGCGCCGGATAGAAGCCGAAGAAAAGCGTCGCCGCGACGAGCGGAACCATGAACAGAACCTCGCGCATGTTCATATCCGGGATGTTCTGCAGCGAGGGCTTCTCGAGCTTGCCGAACATAACGCGGGCATAGAGCCAAAGCATGTAGGCCGCGCTCAAGATGACGCCGGTGGTCGCAAAGATCGCGACCCAGGTATTCACCTGATAGACGCCCACGAGAGACAGAAATTCGCCGACGAAGCCGGTCGTGCCGGGCAATCCGACATTGCCGAGTGTGAACACCATGAAGACCGCGGCGTAGATCGGCATGCGGTTGACCAGGCCGCCATAGGCTTTGATCTCACGCGTGTGCATGCGGTCGTAGATCACGCCGACGCAAAGGAAGAGAGCGGCCGAGATGAAGCCGTGGCTGATCATCTGCACCACCGCGCCGTCGACGCCCTGCCGGTTGAGCGCGAAGAGCCCCATCGTCACGAAGCCCATATGGGCGACCGACGAATAGGCGATCAGCTTCTTGATGTCCTCCTGCGCCAAGGCGACGAGCGAGGTGTAGATGATCGCGACGATACTGAGCGTGAACATCATCGGCGCGAAGTAGAGCGACGCGTCCGGGAACATCGGCAGCGAGAAGCGCAGAAAACCGTAGCCGCCCATCTTCAAGAGAATGCCGGCCAGGATCACCGAACCGGCCGTCGGCGCCTCGACGTGTGCGTCCGGCAGCCACGTGTGCACCGGCCACATCGGCAGCTTCACCGCGAACGACGCCAGGAACGCGAGGAACAGCCAGAGCTGCATATCGCGCGGGAAGTGATAGGCCATCAGCGTCGGAATGTCGGTCGTCCCGGCCGTCACGTACATCGCCATGATGGCGATAAGCATCAGCACCGAGCCGAGCAACGTATAGAGGAAGAACTTGAAGGACGCGTAGACGCGGCGCGGCCCGCCCCAAATACCGATGATCAAGAACATCGGTATCAAGCCGCCCTCGAAGAACAGGTAGAACACCAGGATATCGAGCGACGTGAAGACGCCGATCATCAGCGTCTCGAGCACGAGAAACGCGATCATGTACTCCTTGACGCGCGTTTCGATCGCAGCGCTTGCCCAGATGCAGATCGGCATCAAGAACGCGGTCAGGAGGACGAAGGGAAGCGAGATACCGTCGACGCCCATCTTGTAGTGGATGGTGCCGCCGAGCCACGCAAAACCTTCCACCATCTGGAAGCCACGTTTGGTGGAATCGAAGTAGACGAACCAAGCGTAGAGGGCGATTCCAAAGGTAACGACCGTGGTATAGCCGGCGATCTGCCGCGCGAAGGTGTCGCCGTGCGGCCCCTTGGGCGCCATCAAGATGATGAGCAAAACGCCGACGAGGGGGAAGAACGTGAGCGCGGAGAGGATTGGCATCATTGACCAAATCCTCCGACGAAGTACGTCACGAAGATCACCACGCCGAGCAGCATCGCGAACGCGTAGTGATAGACGTAGCCGCTCTGCAGCTTCACGACTTGGCGCGTCCAGTCGACGACGCCGGCGGCCACGCCGTCAGGCCCGATACCGTCGATGATCTTGCCGTCGCCGAGCTTCCAAAGCTGGCGCCCGATCCATTTTGCTGGCCGGACGAAAATCAGATCATAGAGTTCGTCGAAGTACCACTTGTTGTACAGGAAGAGGTACAGCGGCCCGCGCCGTGCAGCGAGCTTCGCCGGCAACTCCGGATGATCAATATAATAGTACCAGGCGATGATGTAGCCGAGCAGCATCATCACGGTCGGTGAGAACTTCGCCCATTCAGGTATCGCCTCACGCGCCTCCAGCGCGTTGTGCGCCGGCAGTTGCGCGATGGCGCCGTGCCAGAACGCGACGTGCTCTTCCGTGATGAAGTGGCCGAAATAGTTCGCGAACAGCGGCCACCCGGCGATCACGGCGCCGGCGGCCAAGATCATCAGCGGAATCCACATCACTGTCGGCGCGTCGTGCGCATGATCGAGGTCATGCACGTTGTCGCCTTTGTAGCGGCCGTGGAATGTCATGAAGATGAGGCGCCACGAGTAGAAGGACGTCATGCCCGCCGCAATGACCAAAAGGACGAAGGCGTACGTGCCGACCGTCGAATGCGCCGCGAGCGTGCTCTCGATGATGGCGTCTTTCGACCAAAAGCCCGAGAAGAAGACCGGAAAGCCCGTGAGCGAAAGCGTGCCGACGCACATCAAGATGTACGTCCACGGAATGATCTTGTAGAGCGCGCCCATCTTGCGCATGTCCTGCTCGTCGTGCAGCGCATGGATCACCGCACCCGCACCGAGGAAGAGCAGCGCTTTGAAGAAAGCGTGCGTAAAGAGGTGGAACATGGCGGCCTGGTACGCCGACACGCCTGCCGCCGCGAACATGTAGCCAAGCTGACTGCACGTCGAATAGGCGATCACCCGCTTGATGTCGTTCTGGAAGAGGCCGACGGTCGCCGCGAAGAAAGCGGTCGTCGCACCTATGATCGTGACAAACGCCAGGGCCGTGGGCGCCAGTTCGAACAGCGGCGAACAGCGGCACACCAGGAACACGCCGGCCGTAACCATCGTCGCCGCGTGAATGAGGGCCGAAACCGGCGTCGGGCCTTCCATCGCATCCGGCAGCCACGTGTGGAGCATGAACTGGGCCGACTTGCCCATCGCTCCCATGAACAGCAGCAGGCAGATGGTCGTCAAAATATCGACGTCATAGCCTGCGAAATTAAATGTCTGGCCTGCCTTGCTGCCTGCCGCCTCAAAGACCGTTGTGAAGTCCAGAGAACGGAAGACGAAGAAGATCGCCATCAAGCCGAGGGCGAATCCGAAATCGCCGACGCGATTGACGACAAAGGCCTTGATTGCCGCAGCGTTGGCCGAGGGCCGCGTGTACCAGAATCCGATGAGCAGGTAGGAGGCTAGACCGACGCCCTCCCATCCGAAGAACATCTGCACGAAATTGTCGGAGGTCACGAGCGCGAGCATCGCGAACGTGAAAAGCGACAGATACGAGAAGAAGCGCGGCCGGTGCTCGTCGTGCTCCATATAGCCGATCGAGTAGACGTGCACGAGCGAAGAGACCACGGTAACGACGACCAGCATCACCGCCGTCAACGTGTCGATGCGCAGCGCCCAGTCGACTTGCAGCTCGCCGGAATCGAGGAAAGAAAACAGATGCACCGTCTCGGTGTGGTGTTGGAGTGCGACCTCGTAGAAGGCCCAGAGCGAAAACACGGCCGAAACGCACAGGAAGAACGTCGCCAGATACTCGGCGCCGTGCTTGCCCATGTAGCGGCCGAACAGCCCCGCGATGATCGCGCCGGCGAGCGGGAAGAAGACGATGAGTTCGTAAAGCACGCGTCCCCTATCCCTTCATGATGTTCAGGTCTTCCACCGCGATCGTGCCGCGGTTGCGGAAGTAGACGACCAAGATGGCAAGGCCGATTGCGGCCTCCGCCGCAGCGACGGTGAGCACGAACAGCGCGAATACTTGGCCCGTCAAATCGCCGACGAAGGTCGAGAACGCGACCAGGTTGATGTTGACGGCAAGCAACATCAGCTCGATCGACATCAAAATGATGATGACATTCTTGCGGTTGAGAAAGATGCCGAAGATGCCGATCGTGAAGAGCGCGGCGGCGACGGTCAGGTAGTGCTCCAGCCCGATTTCCATTCGTTCAAATCCCCTCGCCCGGCCGCACCTTGCGCAATTCGACGGCTTGCTCGCGCGTACGTCCCAGCTGCGTGGCGACCTTTTGTCGCCGGACGCCTTCGCGCTGACGCAGCGTCAGCACGATCGCGCCGATCATGGCGACCAGCAGGATCATGCCGGCCAGCTGAAAGGCGTGGACGTAGTTGGTGTAGAGCACGCGTCCGAGCGCCTCTGTGTTTGTGACACCGGCAGGCGTCGGTGTGCTCGCATGATGCATCGCTTCGGGCGAGATCACCCAAGCGCTGCCAACCGAGATGAGTTCGAGCAGCAGGACGAACCCGATGGCGCCGCCGATCGGCAAATACGTCAAGAAGCCCTGCCTCAGCTGCGCGAAGTCGATGTCGAGCATCATCACGACAAAGAGGAAGAGGACGGCGACGGCGCCGACGTAGACGACCACGAGCACCATTGCCAGGAATTCGGCGCCCATGAGCACGAACAATGCGGCGGCGTTGAAAAACGTCAGGATCAAGAACAGGACTGAGTGCACCGGATTGCGCGAACTCACTACCAGCAAGGCGGAGATCACGGTTACGGTCGCAAACACGTAAAAGGCGATTGCAGCCAGCACGTTTGCTTCGTCCTCATTCACAAAAGGGCCTGAGGGACCTCAGACCGTCAGAACATTCGAAACGCGTCTCAGCGGTAAGGCGCGTCCAACTCTAAATTCTTCGCGATCTCGCGCTCCCACCGATCGCCGTTCGCGAGCAACTTCGCCTTGTCGTAAAGCAGCTCCTCGCGGGTCTCGGTAGAGAACTCGAAATTCGGGCCTTCGACGATCGCATCGACCGGGCAAGCTTCCTGGCAGAAGCCGCAATAGATGCACTTGACCATGTCGATGTCGTAGCGCGTCGTACGGCGCGAGCCGTCATCGCGCGGCTCGGCCTCAATGGTGATCGCTTGCGCGGGGCAAATCGCCTCGCAGAGCTTGCAGGCGATGCAGCGCTCCTCTCCGTTCGCGTAGCGGCGCAGGGCATGCTCGCCGCGAAAGCGCGGGCTGAGCGGACCCTTTTCGAACGGATAGTTCAACGTCACCTTCGGCCGGAACAGATACTTCGTCGCGAGCCATAGCCCCGCGATGAGGTCGACCAGGAAGAAGCTGTTGACGCGATGTCTCATGGGCGCCTCTCAATGCAACTTGTCGAGGGCGAGGAGATAGCCCGAGGTCACCACGACCCAGAGCAGCGAAAACGGCAGGAACATCTTCCAGCCGATCCGCATCAGCTGATCGTAGCGATAGCGCGGCACGATCGCCTTCACCATTGCGAACAGGAAGAACATGACCCAGATCTTGATCACGAACCAGCCGATGTCCGGTATCCAAGTGAACGGCGCAACCTCGAACGGCGCGTGCCAGCCGCCTAGGAAAAGGATGCTCGCCATCGCACACATCAGCACGATGTTCAGATACTCGCCGATCATGAACAGCAGATACGGTGTCGACGAATATTCGACCTGATAGCCGGCGACGAGCTCGGACTCAGCTTCCGGCAAATCGAAGGGCGGGCGGTTCGTCTCGGCGAGTGCTGAGATGAAGAACACGATCCCCATGGGGAACAGGATTCCGAACAGATTCCAATTCCAGAAACCGCCGGCCTGCGCGTCGACGATCTTGGACAGGTTGAGCGACCCCGCGACCAGCAAGACTGTGATGATGACGAAGCCGATCGAAACCTCGTAGGACACCATCTGCGCCGCCGAGCGCAAACTGCCCAGGAACGGATATTTCGAATTCGACGCCCAACCACCCATGATGATGCCGTAGACGCCGAGAGACGAGATCGCAAAGAGGTAGAGAATACCGACATTGATGTCGGCGACGACCCAGCGGTTTGCGACCGGCACCACGGCCCATCCGCCCATGGCCAGGGTGAAGCTGACCAGAGGCGCGAGCAGAAAGATGACCTTGTTCGCGCCCGAAGGAACGATCGATTCCTTCAGTACGAATTTGAAGAAGTCGGCAAACGATTGAAGCAAGCCGTACGGGCCTACAACGTTCGGCCCACGGCGCAGCGCGACTGCCGCCCAAATCTTGCGGTCGAACAACAGCAAGAAGGCGAGCATGATCAATAGTCCGACCATCAGCCCCAGCATCGGCAACACGAGCCAGAACAACGGCACGACGATGGTGGTGAGAAACTCTTCCATCGCCTACTCCGCTGCCGCCGCAACACGCGGCTTGACGAACTCGTGGCTGCACTCGGCCATCGTGGCGCTGGCGCGCGCGATCGGATTGGTCAGATAGAAGTCGCGGATTGGATATTCGAACGCCGATTTCGCGATCGTCCCCTTTGCGCCAATGCTCGTCCAGATGGCCGCGTCGGCGCCCGGATGTACGGCCGGCCGATCCGGCGTACCGAATGTTGGGGCGGCTTTGATCATCGCGGCGCGCAACGCGCCCATGTCGTCGTACGGCAGTTTCTTGCCGAGAACGCCTGAGAGCGCTCGAAGAATTGCCCAATCTTCGCGAGCCCCGCCTGGCGGAAAGGTCGCCCGCTTCGCCAATTGCACGCGGCCTTCCGTATTCACATAGGTCCCGTTCTGCTCCGTGTAGGCAGCGCCAGGCAGAATCACATCGGCGCGGTGGGCACCGGCATCGCCGTGTGTGCCCTGATAGACCACGAACGCCTTGCCGAGCTTTGCTGTGTCGAACTCATCGGCGCCAAGCAGATAGACGAAGTCGATCTCGCCTTTCGAAGTACCTTCGAGAATCCCATCCATGTCCCTGCCGCCCTTCTGCGGCAGGAAGCCGAGGTCGAGTGCGCCGACGCGCGCGGCCGCGGTGTGCAGCACGTTGAAGCCGTTCCAACCGCCTTCGCCCGAAGGCCCGATCATGCCGGTGTTGCGCGCGATCTCGGCGCACGCGGCCAGGATCGCCGCACCGTCGGGTCGAGAAAGCGCGCCCTGGCCGACGATGAGCATCGGCCGCTTTGCGCCCTTCAACGCATCGAACGCGGGGCCCTTAGTCGCGATGCCGGCGAGGTCAGCGGCATAGTTTCCGAGATCGGTCACCTGATACGGCAGGTCAGCCGGCGGCCCGAGCCGGAAGACCTTCAGGTCGTTTCTGAGCCACGCTTTGCGGATACGCGCATTGACGATGGCAGCTTCCCAGCGCGGGTTCGTGCCAACCAGCAGCAGTACGTCGGCATCGTCGATGCCACGGATCGTCGAGTTGAAGAGGTACCCCTGGCGTGGCCCTCCTCCAACCTTTGAGCCATCCTGCCGACATTCGAGATTGGCGACGCCGAGCGACAGCATCAAATCGTTGAGCGCTTTGATGGGCTCTGCCGACACGAGATCGCCGGCGATCGCCGCCATGCGCTCGGGCTTTGTCGCCTTCACCTTTGCAGCGATGGCCGCGAATGCTTCGCTCCACGTCGCCGGCTTTAGCTTGCCGTCCTTACGCACATACGGGGTGTCCAGACGCTGGCGTCTGAGACCGTCGACAGCGTGGCGCGTCTTGTCCGAGATCCACTCTTCATTGATCTCGTCATTGACGCGCGGCAGCACGCGCATCACTTCCGCCCCGCGCGCATCGACGCGAATGGCGGAGCCGACCGCATCCATCACGTCGACGGATTCGGTCTTCGTCAGCTCCCAGGGGCGGGCGTTGAAAGCGTAGGGTTTGGAAGTCAGTGCACCGACAGGGCAAAGATCGACGATGTTCGCCGACATCTCCGACGAGATCGCGTTCTCTAGATAAGTTGTGATCTCCATGTCTTCGCCGCGGCCGGTCGCACCGATTTGATCGGCTCCGGCCACCTCGGCCATGAAACGGACGCAACGCGTGCAGTGAATGCAGCGCGTCATCACGGTCTTGACCAGCGGCCCCATGTTCTTGTCGGTGACCGCGCGCTTGTTCTCTTCGAAGCGATGGAACTTGGCGTGGCCGTACCCCATCGCCTGATCCTGCAGATCGCACTCCCCGCCCTGATCGCAAATCGGACAATCGAGGGGATGATTGATCAGCAGAAATTCCATCACGCCTTCGCGCGCCTTCTTCACCATCGGCGAAGTCGTCAGCACGGTCGGCGGCTCGCCGTTTGGACCCGGACGGCAATCGCGCACGCCCCAAGCGCATGACGCCACCGGTTTCGGTGAGCCCTTCAGCTCGACGAGGCACATGCGGCAATTGCCGGCGATCGACAGACGTTCGTGGTAGCAAAAGCGCGGAATCTCGGCGCCCGCCGCTTCACATGCTTGAAGCAATGTGAAGTCCGCTGGAACGTCTACCTCTTTGCCGTCGACGTTGATCTTCGCCATGGGCTACTCCGCCGCCAGCGCGGGCTTGCCCGCTTTGCGCGCGTTGATGCGCCGCTCGATGTCGCTACGGAAGTGACGGATCAATCCCTGGATCGGCCACGCTGCTGCATCGCCGAGTGCGCAGATGGTGTGGCCCTCGACCTCGTAGGTGACCTCGAGCAGCAAATCGATCTCGGCGGTCTCGGCTTCGCCTTTGACCATGCGCTCGAGCACGCGCCACATCCAGCCGGTGCCTTCGCGGCACGGTGTACATTGACCGCAGGATTCGTGCTTGTAGAAGCGCGCGAGCCGCGCGATCGCCTTCACCAGATCGGTCGAGCGATCCATCACGATGACTGCCGCCGTGCCGAGGCCGGACTTCACGTCGCGCAGCGAGTCGAAATCCATCAGCACCGTGTCGCAAATCGACTTCGGGATCATCGGCACCGACGATCCGCCCGGGATAATCGCAAGCAGATTGTCCCAACCGCCGCGCACGCCGCCGGCATGCTTCTCGATGAGATCTTTGAGCGGGATCCCCATTTCCTCTTCGACATTGCACGGCTTGTTCACATGGCCCGAGATGCAAAACACCTTCGTGCCCGTATTGTTTGGGCGCCCGAGTGTCGAGAACCACGTGGCACCGCGACGAAGAATTTCAGGCGCGACGGCGATGGACTCGACGTTGTTGACTGTCGTGGGGCAGCCATAGAGGCCGACGTTCGCGGGGAACGGCGGCTTCATGCGCGGCATGCCCTTTTTGCCCTCGAGGCTTTCGAGCAGCGCTGTCTCCTCACCGCAGATGTAAGCGCCCGCGCCGTGATGAACGTAGCAATCGAAGTCCCAACCGGAACCCGCCGCGTTCTTGCCGAAGAGGCCAGCGTCGTAGCACTCCTGGATCGCCGCCTCGAGCACTTGGTACTCGCGCCGGTATTCGCCGCGCACATAGATGTAACAAGCATTCGCGCCCATCGCGAACGACGCCACCAAGCAGCCTTCCAAGAAGATGTGCGGATCGTGCCGCATGATGTCGCGGTCTTTGCACGTGCCCGGCTCCGACTCGTCCGCATTGACGACGAGATAATGCGGACGACCGTCCGATTGCTTCGGCATGAACGACCATTTGAGGCCGGTGGGAAAGCCGGCGCCGCCGCGCCCGCGCAAGCCGGACTTCTTCAGCTCATCGACGATCGCGTCGCGCCCGCGCTCGATCAGCGCTTTGGTGTTGTCCCACGCGCCGCGCTTGCGCGCCGCCGCCAGGCGCCAATCGTGGATGCCGTAGAGATTGGTGAAGATGCGATCCTTGTCGGCGAGCATCAGCTACCCTTCACGTCTTTGAGCGTAAGCGGCCCGCCTTCGGGCGCCGATGTTTGCCGTCCGATCTGCGATCCGGCCTTGGGCTGACGCCCCGCGCGCAAATCCGAAAGGATCGACTCCATGCGCGCGCCGTCGAGATCCTCGTAGTAATCGTCGCCGATCTGCACAACCGGCGCATTCACGCAAGCGCCGAGGCACTCGACTTCCATCCACGAGAACATGCCGTCCGCAGAAACCGTTTCCGGCGCGTGCGCGATGTTCTTCTTGCACGCGGCAACGACGGTATCGGAGCCGCGCAGCCAACATGGCGTCGTGGTGCAGACCTGGATCAGATGCTTGCCGACCGGCTTCAGATTGAACATCGTGTAGAAGGTGGCGATCTCGAGCACGCGGATCGGCGACAGGCCGAGCATCGTTGCAATCACGCGGATCATCGGCTCGGTAACGTAGCCGCCCTGCTGTTCCTGAGCGCGCCACAGCAGCGGCACGACCGCGGAAGCCTGCCGTCCTTCCGGATATTTTTTGATCTGCCCTTCCGCCCACTTCTGGTTCTCGGGCGTGAAGGCAAACGAAGCCGGCTGCTCCGGCGCGAGACGACGCAGGCTCATTGCAGGTAGCTCCTCGCCTGGTCACCGAGTGCGACACCATTAAGCGAGGCGGCTTCTTGGAAACAGCCAAAGCAGAGAATTCGACCATTTTCGTCGGCTTGCGCGTGCCACTCGTCGGATGACAGCGCATTGCAGCTCGTGCAGTCGGCATACAGAAATCCGTCATTCGCGAGGCACCAGGCAAATCCGCGGGGCTCCTTGTCCCTTACAGTCTGGACAATGTGCGCGCAGACCATCGTTTGCTTTGTTTCGCCATGCTTATCGCAATGAATTCGATCACTCATCGATCGACCTCGCCGAATACGATGTCGAGCGAGCCGAGGATCGCGGAAACGTCCGCCAGCATGTGACCTTTCGTAAGGAAGTCGATCGCTTGCAGATGCGCAAAGCCCGGCGCGCGGATTTTGCAGCGATAGGGTTTATTGCTGCCGTCCGAAACCAGATAGACGCCGAACTCACCCTTCGGCGCTTCGACCGCGGCGTATGCCTCACCCGCGGGCACGTGATACCCCTCGGTGTAGAGCTTGAAGTGATGGATCAAGGCTTCCATCGAATGCTTCATGTCGGCGCGCTTGGGCGGCGTTATCTTGCCCGTCGTTTCGACCACGGGCCCCTTCGGCATCTTTTCGACCGCCTGGCGAATGATCTTGACCGACTGACGCATCTCCTCGACGCGGCAGAGATAGCGATCGTAGCAATCGCCGTTCTTGCCAACGGGAATGTCGAAATCGAAGTCGCTGTAGCTCTCGTAGGGCTGCGCCTTGCGCAAGTCCCACGCGAGGCCCGAGCCCCGCACCATGACGCCGCTGAAGCCCCAGGCCATTGCCTGCTCGGCCGAGACGACGCCGATATCGACATTGCGCTGTTTGAAGATGCGGTTCTCCGTCAGCAAACCTTCGATATCGTCGATGACGCGCGGAAAGCCTTCGGTCCACGCATAGATGTCGTCGATCAGCGCCTGCGGCAGATCCTGATGCACGCCGCCCGGCCGGAAGTAGGCCGCATGCATGCGGCTGCCGCTGGCACGCTCATAAAACACCATGAGCTTCTCACGCTCTTCGAAGCCCCAGAGCGTTGGCGTCATCGCGCCGACGTCCATGGCCTGCGTGGTCACGTTCAGGATGTGCGAGAGTTGCCGCCCGATCTCCGCGTAGAGCACGCGGATATACTGCGCGCGCGGGGGCACTTGAATGTCGAGCAGTTTCTCGACCGCGAGCGCGAAAGCGTGCTCTTGGTTCATCGGCGCGACATAATCGAGCCGGTCGAAATACGGTACCGCCTGCAGAAACGTCTTGTACTCGATCAGCTTCTCGGTGCCGCGGTGAAGCAGCCCGATATGCGGATCGGCCCGCTCGACAATCTCGCCGTCGAGTTCGAGTACGAGGCGAAGCACGCCGTGCGCGGACGGATGCTGCGGCCCGAAATTGACCGTCATGTTTTTGGTTTTAGGCTCGGCGGTCAGCGGCGCACTCATGGCTTCTTTGCCTTCTCATCGCCGGGAAGGATGTATTTTGCGCCTTCCCAAGGGCTGAGATAATCGAACTTGCGGAATTCCTGCGTCAGCTTCACGGGTTCGTAGACGACCCGCTTTTGGTCGTCGTCGTAGCGCACCTCGACGTAGCCGGTAAGCGGGAAGTCTTTGCGCAACGGATGGCCCGAGAAGCCGTAGTCCGTCAGGATGCGACGCAAGTCGGGGTGATCGCTGAATTGGATGCCGTAAAGATCGAACGCCTCGCGCTCGAACCAATTCGCGGCAGGCCAGACGTCGACCGCACTTGGCACTGGCGTCGTTTCGTCGGTCTGCACCTTTACGCGGATGCGCTGGTTCTTGTGCATGCTGAGCAGGTGATAAACGACGTCGAACCGCTTCTCGCGCTCGGGATAGTCGGCGCCGCACACGTCGATCAGCACCGAAAACTGGCAGCTTGGATCCTCGCGCAGGAATCTCAGCAATCGATGCACGACGCCGACCGAGGTCGCGACTGACAATTCATCGTGCGCGATCGTGGGCTGCACGTCGTTGCCGAATTGCGCGCTGACTTGGTTGCTGAGTGCTGTGAGCTTGTCGTTCATCGTTGCCCCGCAGCCATCAGCGAATGATGTTGCCGATGCGGCGAATGCGCTTCTGCAACAGCATCACGCCGTAGACGAGAGCTTCCGCCGTGGGTGGGCATCCCGGGATGTAGACGTCGACCGGCACGATGCGATCGCAGCCGCGCACGACCGAATAGGAATAGTGATAGTAGCCGCCGCCGTTCGCGCACGATCCCATTGAGATCACGTAGCGCGGCTCCGGCATTTGGTCGTAGACCTTGCGCAGCGCCGGCGCCATTTTGTTCGTCAACGTCCCGGCGACGATCATCACGTCGGACTGCCGTGGCGAACCGCGCGGTGCGAAGCCGAAGCGTTCGAGGTCGTAGCGCGGCATCGAAGCCTGCATCATCTCGACGCCGCAGCACGCCAGGCCGAACAGCATCCACATCAATGAGCCCGTGCGCGACCACGCGACGAGTTCATCAGCACGCGCGAGCAGAAATCCTTTGTCGGAGAGTTGCTCTTGCGCGTGCAGGAAAAATGGATCGTTGGGATCGACCTTGCGCGGCACGCCTTGAACGCCGGCGCGACCGGCCGTGAGTGCGGGTGGACGCTCTACTCCCATTCGAGCGCCCCCTTCTTCCATTCATAGATGAAGCCGACGGTGAGAACGCCGAGGAAGGCCATCATCGACCAGAAGCCGAAGTAGCCGGTCTTCCCGAGCGTGATGGCCCAGGGAAACAGAAACGTCACCTCAAGGTCGAAGATGATGAAGAGAATAGCGACGAGATAAAAGCGCACGTCGAATTTCAGACGCGCGTCGTCGAACGCGTTGAATCCGCACTCGTAGGCCGACAATTTCTCCGGATCCGGATTGTTCGGCGCGAGGATCAGCGGCAGTACGATCAAAACCGCGCCGAGAACGCCCGCGATCGCGAGGAAGATTAGGATCGGCAAGTACTCGACGAGGATATCGGGCATCGGGATCGCACAGCCGGGGGCACGGAACGCTGAGTGCGCCCGTACAGGTCCCCGCCCCTTCTTTGACCTCTTGCGCCAACGCGAAGTGCGAGCCACGCACGCGAGTCAACGCGAATTTGAATGCGGTGCGGAAACTAGCGTGTCCACGCCGCATTGCAAGCGGCGCAAGTGCTGCAACATGCGACAGAATCGGTGTGGAAACTGCGCGCAGCAACCCCACGAATCGCGATGTTCCGAAGATCATTACAATGGCGGGAGCGACGGGACTCGAACCCGCGACCTCCGGCGTGACAGGCCGGCGCTCTAACCAACTGAGCTACGCCCCCGACGGGCATCCGGGGCCTCAAAGTGGCCCAAGGAGCGGCGTGTGTAGGGCAGCCCCCCTTAAGGTGTCAAGCAATGCCCAAATCGCACGCTCTGGTAGTGTAGTTCTGTCGGACTTGCGGACGGAACGGGGTGGCGAATGGCGGCGGCATGCAGCGTGGCGAGAATTTCCGGCCGCGGGATCGATCTCCGGCGCGTTCGTTCGTCTGAGGAGCGCTGATACCGAAGGTGCTCTGGATCGCGATTTCAGTTGCAGCCGCGGCGCTTCAGACGGCGCGTAACGCGCTCCAGCGCAAGCTCACCGGGCTGCTGTCGCCCGTCGGCGCGACCTCGACCCGGTTCGTCTACGGATTGCCATTCGCTATTGTCTATCTGGCGGCGATCGCTGCTGCCGGCGTCGCAGTTCCGGTCCCGGGCGCGATCTTCTTCGCGTGGTGCGCCCTCGGCGCGGTGACGCAAATACTGGCGATGCTGTCGCTAATCCTGTTGCTTCAACTGCGCAATTTTACCGTTGGCATCGCCTACACCAAGACCGAGCTGGTCCAGATCGCCCTATTGAGCGCGATCGTCCTCTCAGATCCCCTCACGTGGGGCTCCTCCGCCGCAATCTTGGTTGCAACATTCGGCATCATGCTCCTATCGACCACCAGTACGAGATTGTCGTGGAAGGAGATCGTGCTTGGTTGGACGGAGCGCCCTGCACTTCTCGGCCTTGCCGTCGGCGCCGGCTACACCATAACGGCGCTCGCCATCCGCGGCGCCACGCTGTCCTTGCACTCGGCCTCATTCTTGGGCGCCGGCGCGCTCGCCCTCGTGACCATCTTGGCCATGCAAACACTGTTGCTTGTCGCCTGGCTTGCTTGGCGCGAGCCGACACAGACGCTCCGCGTCATCGAAAGCTGGCGCCAGTCGGCGCTACCGGGCCTGACCGGCGCTGCCGCGTCGGCCGGTTGGATGACCGCGATGACGCTCGAGCCGGCCGCCCACGTTCGCATGATCGGCTTGCTCGAGGTTGTGTTCAGCTACGGGGTGACGATCTTTTGGTTCCGCGAGCGCCCGACAGCGCGCGAGCTGGCGGCAACGGGGCTTGTTGTCGGTGGTATCGTGCTGCTGCTCATAAGCGTCGCGTAGGGCGTTATCGCCAGCAAACGGGTTGGCCCTGGTTCCCAGGCTCCGCGGCCTTTGCTATGCCTCGGCGCGAAGGGCGATTAGCTCAGTTGGTAGAGCGCATCGTTTACACCGATGATGTCGGCGGTTCGAGTCCGTCATCGCCCACCAGACCCTGCGCCAAATCCCGAAGATCTGTCGGCCCAGCCCGGCACTTTGAACGCAAAGGGCGCCTGGCTCAGCCAGGCGCCCCTCTAGAAAACGCGGCAATTGAGGCTTCAGGCGACGTTCACGGCGTCCTTGAGCTGCTTACCGGCCCGGAATTTCGGTTGTTTGGAGGCCGGGATCTGGATTTCTTCGCCGGTACGCGGGTTACGGCCTGTTCCGGCCTTGCGCTTGGTCACAACAAAGGTGCCAAAACCGACAAGGCGGACTTCGTCGCCGGCCTTCAATGTCGTGGTGATGACGTCCAACGTCGCATCGATAAGCTTTTCGGCTTCCGCCTTTGGAACTGTCGTTTTCTCGGCAACTGCCGCGACAAGATCGTTCTTATTCATCGGTCCTCTCGATCTCTCTTGGGAGGGTGGTCTTCAGGGAGCCCGAGGCTCCAAAACTGACAGGCGCGGAATTTAAGGCCTCAAGGGGGCCTGTCAAAGGAAATCCGCCGTTTTTTGAGGGGACAGGGTGGAAAAACAGTGGGGACCGCCCCGTTAAGGACGATCCCCTCGCTAGACTCTGGTGCAACTAATGCGCGATCAGATTGTCACGATCACCCGCTTCAGTTGAAGAAGGCGGCCTTACGGGCTCGTCGGTGGGCTCCACCCACGTTACCGGCGTCGGCATGCGCACCAGCGCATGGGCCAATACCTGGTCCACAGTGGCCACCGGGATGATGGTCAAGCCCTTGCGAACATTGTCCGGGATATCCGCCAGGTCCTTCTCATTCTCGGACGGAATGAGCACCGTCTTGATGCCCGCCCGTAGGGCAGCCAGCAACTTCTCCTTCAAGCCGCCGATCGGCAGCACGCGGCCGCGCAAGGTGACCTCGCCGGTCATCGCCACATCACGCTTCACCGGAATGCCGGTTAAGACCGATACGATGGCCGTGGTCATCGCGATGCCGGCTGACGGGCCGTCTTTCGGCGTTCCGCCTTCGGGCACGTGCACGTGAATGTCGCGCTTGTCGAACGTCGGCGGCGTTACACCGATAGCCGTCGACCGCGAGCGCACGTATGAGCGAGCCGCGTCGATCGACTCCTTCATCACGTCGCCGAGCGTACCGGTGGCCTGCATGCGGCCCTTTCCCGGCAGCATGACGGCCTCGATCGTGAGTGTATCGCCGCCCACTTCGGTCCAGGCGAGACCCGTGACGATGCCGACCTGATCCTCGCCCTCCATCTCGCCGAACCGGAATTTGCGGACGCCCGCATACTTCTCCAGGTTCTTCGGCGTCATCGCGACGGATTTGGCCTTCTTCGACACGATCTCTCTGACCGCCTTGCGCGCGAGGCCCGCGAGCTCACGCTCAAGGCTGCGAACGCCCGCTTCACGCGTGTAGTAGCGGATCAGATCGCGCATGCACGCCTCGCTGATCGTCCACTCGCCCTCTTTGAGCGCATGGGCTTCGATTTGCTTCGGCAACAAATGGCGCTTCGCGATTTCAACCTTCTCGTCCTCAGTGTAACCGGGGATGCGGATGATCTCCATGCGGTCCATCAACGGCTGCGGCATGCGCAGACTGTTGGCGGTCGTTATGAACATCACGTCCGACAGGTCGAAATCGACCTCGAGATAATGGTCGTTGAACGTCGCGTTCTGTTCCGGGTCCAACACCTCGAGCAGAGCGGAGGACGGATCGCCCCGCCAGTCCGCGCCGAGCTTGTCGATCTCGTCGAGCAAGAACAGCGGATTCGCGGTCTTCGCCTTCTTCATGCCTTGAATGACCTTGCCCGGCATCGAGCCGATATAGGTCCGGCGATGACCGCGGATCTCGGCCTCATCGCGCACGCCGCCCAAGGACATGCGCAAGAACTCGCGCCCCGTTGCGCGCGCAATCGACTTGCCCAGAGACGTCTTACCGACGCCAGGCGGGCCGACGAGGCAGAGGATCGGCCCCTTCAGCTTGCCCGAGCGCTGCTGAACCGCGAGATACTCAAGAATGCGCTCCTTGACCTTCTCGAGCCCGAAATGATCCTCGTCGAGGACCTTCTCGGCCTCGTCGAGATCCTTCTTCACACGGCTCTTCTTGCCCCACGGCAATGAGAGCATCCAATCAAGATAGTTGCGGACGACGGTGGCCTCCGCCGACATCGGTGACATTTGGCGAAGCTTCTTGAGCTCGCCCATCGCCTTGTCGCGCGCTTCCTTCGACAGCTTCGTCTTCTTGATCCGGTCTTCGATTTCGCCGAGCTCGTCGCGTTGCTCTTCGCCTTCGCCGAGCTCCTTCTGAATCGCCTTCAGCTGCTCGTTCAAATAATACTCGCGCTGCGTCTTCTCCATTTGACGCTTCACGCGCGTGCGGATCTTGCGTTCGACTTGGAGCACGCCGATCTCGCCCTCCATCATGGCGAACACTTTCTCAAGCCGCGCCATGACGCTCGTCGTTTCGAGCAGCGCCTGCTTGTCGGCGATCTTGACCGTGATGTGCGATGCGACGGTGTCGGCAAGCTTCGACGGGTCGGTGATCTGCTGAACTTCCGCCTGACTCTCGGGCGGAATCTTCTTGTTCAACTTCACGTAGTTTTCGAAATGCGCCGAGACGGAGCGCGCGAGCGCCTCGATCTCGCGTTCGTCGCCGATGTCGTCGGGAACGATCTCAGCTTCCACCTGAAAGAAGCCGGAGTTCGGAATAAAGCGCTTGATGCGCGCACGCTGCTTGCCCTCGACGAGCACGCGCACGGTTTGATCCGGCAACTTCAAAAGCTGGACCACCGACGCAAGCGTGCCGACCGTATAGAGGTCGTCTTCGCCTGGGTCGTCTTGCGCCGGATTCTTCTGCGTCACCAAGAGAATTTGTTTTTCGTCGACGCCGACGTCTTCAAGAGCACGTACGGACTTCTCGCGCCCTACGAACAGCGGCACGATCTTGTGCGGAAATACGACGATGTCCCGCAGCGGCAGCACGGGAAACACGAGAGTTTTTGCGTCCCTCTGTTCGTTCGTGCTCTGCATGGCTACCCTGCCTTTCTTGATTGGCGGCGTCTGTCGGACCCCTGCAAGCGGCCAGCCAACGTGGCTGGCATTCTAGCGAATCCGGCTTTGCCCCGATGTTAACGGTTGAATGAATTGGAAGCGACAACCCCGGCATTCAAGGGTGTGCTGTTCCGGCTCAATCGACCGTGAGGCTTAGCTTAGGCGTCGTTCAGGATGCGGCAGACGTTTCGCTGCGTTTGTCGGCATAGATCAGCAGTGGACGCGCACGACCTTCAACAACTTCGCCGTTGATGACGACCTCGGCAACGCCACGCATGGTCGGTAGCTCGAACATCGTATCGAGCAGGATTCCTTCCAGGATGGAACGCAACCCGCGCGCTCCCGTCTTGCGTGCAACAGCCTTGCGCGAAATTGTTCTCAGCGCGTCCTCCGAGAAGGTGAGCGACAGGCCCTCCATTTCGAACAACCGCTGATATTGCTTCACCAATGCGTTCTTTGGCCGCGTCAGAATGGCCATCAACGCTTCGATGTCGAGATCCTCGAGCGTCGCAAGAACCGGCAACCGGCCGACGAACTCCGGGATCAATCCGAACTTGAGCAGATCCTCCGGTTCGACTTCACGGAAGATCTCACCTGTACCGCGATCATCCGGCGCCTGGACGTGTGCGCCGAACCCGATCGATGTGCCTTGGCCGCGCGCCGAGATGATCTTCTCGAGCCCTGAAAATGCGCCGCCGCAGATGAAGAGGATGTTGGTCGTATCCACCTGCAGGAATTCTTGCTGTGGATGTTTGCGACCGCCTTGTGGAGGAACAGAAGCGACCGTCCCTTCCATGATCTTGAGCAAAGCTTGCTGTACGCCCTCGCCCGATACGTCGCGCGTGATCGACGGATTGTCGGACTTGCGGCTGATCTTGTCGACCTCGTCGATATAGACGATGCCGCGCTGCGCGCGCTCGACATTGTAGTCGGCGGCCTGCAACAGCTTGAGGATGATGTTCTCCACGTCCTCGCCGACATAACCGGCTTCGGTCAGCGTCGTAGCATCCGCCATGGTGAACGGAACGTCGAGGATGCGCGCGAGCGTCTGCGCCAACAGCGTCTTGCCGCAGCCGGTCGGGCCCACGAGCAAAATGTTCGACTTCGCGATTTCGACGTCGTTGGAGTTCTTCGTCTGATGGTGCAGACGCTTGTAGTGATTGTGAACCGCGACCGAGAGGACCTTCTTCGCGTGATCCTGACCGATCACGTAGTCGTCGAGCACCTTGCAGATGTCGGCGGGCGTCGGCACACCGTCCCGCGACTTCACCAGCGAGGTCTTGTTCTCCTCGCGGATGATGTCCATGCAGAGTTCGACGCATTCATCGCAGATGAAAACGGTCGGCCCGGCGATCAGCTTGCGGACTTCGTGCTGGCTCTTGCCGCAAAAGGAACAGTAGAGCGTGTTCTTGGAGTCCCCGGTCACCTTGCTCATACGCTCTCCTTCACGACGTTGGACCCAAGCCTTTGGCCCAGAACGCAGATACCTCACTCAAGCAAGTCGCCCGAATCCGCAAGGCAACCTGCCCGTCCGACGAATTCGAGCATGCTAGATGGTCGCGGATCAAGAATTCATTAACGTGGAAATGTCCGGCCGATACTGGCGCTTTAGCGGGCGGTGTCATTCGCCCCGGCTCTGTTCCGCGGCAGCAGGCCGCTTTGCAAGCACGTTGTCGATAAGACCGAAGGATTTGGCCTCCTCAGCCGTCAGGAAATAGTCTCGGTCGAGTGCCTTTTCAATCACATCGACCCCTTGGCCAGTGTGGCGTGCGTAGATCTCGTTCAGACGGCGCTTAATCTTGACGATTTCTTGAGCATGCCGCGCGATGTCGGCGGCCTGTCCCGAGATGCCGCCAGACGGTTGATGGAGCAAAACGCGGGCATTGGGCAACGCGTAGCGCTGGCCCTTCTCGCCTGCGCACAGAAGCAGTGACGCCGCCGACGCGGCCTGACCGATGCAAAGCGTCGAAACCTGCGGCCGGATATATTGCATCGTGTCGTACATCGCGAGGCCGGCGGTAACGACGCCGCCGGGCGAATTGATGTACATCGAAATCTCTTTCTTAGGATTTTCGGCTTCGAGAAAGAGAAGCTGCGCAGTCACGACCGTCGCGACGCTATCGTCGATCGGACCCGACACGAAGACGATTCGCTCTTTGAGTAGGCGCGAATAGATGTCGTAGCTGCGTTCCCCGCGCGACGTTTGTTCAACGACGTATGGGATTACGTAGCTTGAATACCGTTCGGCGGCGCCGCTCATCTTCGTTCACTTTCCGCAGCCTGGCGCTGCTCAATTCGCCTGCAAAATCTTGGCGAGTTCCTCGGGGTCCTTGAACAGGTCCGTTCGACTCACCGCCTTGTCTTCGATCTTCACCTGGCCCAACAGGAAGTCTACCACCTTGTCCTCAAAGATTGGTGCACGCAGTTGCGCGACGGCATCGGGGTTGTTGCGGTAGATTTCGAATATCCTTTGCTCTTGTCCGGGATATTGCCGCGCTTGTGCCACAACGGCGCGATTCAGTTCTTCTTGCGTCACCTGAACCCCGTTGATACGACCGATTTCCGACAGCAACAGTCCTAAGCGAACGCGCCGTTCCGCAATGCGCCGGAACTCGGCGCGCAATTCATCCTCGGATTTTGTCTTATCCTCATCCGCCAGGTTGCCGGACTTAATGTCCTGTTCGACTTGATTCCAGATCTGCCCGAACTCCGCTTCCACCATCGCCGGCGGCAGTTCGAAACTGTGGGCAGAATCGAGCGCGTCAAGGAGCGCGCGCTTGAGGTGGGCGCGACTCGCGCGCAGGTGCTCGGCATCGAGTTGCATCCGGGCCGCATCACGCAGCTTGTCGAGGCTGTCGAGACCGAGCTTCATCGCCAACGAGTCGTCGACCTCTGCATCGACGCCGCGCATCACTTCTTTCACGGTCACGTCGAACGTCGCAAACTTCCCGGCCAAGTGGGCCGCCGGATAGTTCTCCGGGAACGTGACGTTGACTTGGCGCGCCTCGCCGGCCTTCGCACCCTTCAATTGTTCTTCGAAGCCCGGAATGAACGAACCTGAGCCGAGGATGAGCTGCGAGTTCTCGGCAGTGCCACCTTCGAACGGAATCCCATCGATCTTGCCGACGAAGTCGATCGTGACTTGGTCGCCGTCGACTGCCGCGGCGTCCTCGCCCTTAGGTTCGAACGTTCGTTGTTGCGACGCCAGCCGCTTGAGCGATTCCATAACGTCTTCGTCCGCAACCTCGGAAACCGGTCGCACCAACGAGATCGTGCTCATGTCGGCCGGCGTGAAATCCGGCATCAAATCGACGCCGAGTGTGAAGACCAGATCCTCGGCACCCTCGACGACCTTTTCGACAGGGCTCACCATCTGAACCTGCGGCGACATCGCAGGTTTGAGCGAGCGCTCCTCCACCGCCTTCTGACCGGCCTCGGCAACCGTCTCTTGAACGATTTCGCCCATCATGGCCTTGCCGTAGGTGCGCTTCAGGTGCGCGACCGGGACCTTGCCGGGGCGAAAGCCCTTGAGGTTGATCTGCCCCTTCATCGACTCGAGCCGATTGGTCAGCTTCTGATCGAGGTCGGACACGCCCACGGTAATGCGGAATTCGCGGCGCAAAGCGTCGTGGAGCGTCTCGGTGATTTCCATTGAAGTCTCTGCCTTTTCGTCGTCGCTATGTCGTTGGCTCAGACGCTTACTTCAAGCTGGTGCGGGCGGAGGGACTTGAACCCCCACGACTTGCGTCGCTGGAACCTAAATCCAGTGCGTCTACCAGTTCCGCCACGCCCGCCCGAACTCGCGCTCAACCATGGCCTCGAAGAAGCCCGCGCGGGCCGTCTGCTAACGATCCTGTTTGTTACGAGGGCGGTGTCTATAGCAGGGGCTTTTCCAATCTCAAAGGCCTCGGCTTTGGCGGTTTTCAAGGCCTCTGAGGACACCCGGCAGCACCTCGGGAAGGTCCTCCGCGATGAGGCCCCTCCCCAGCCGCCGCGCCGCGTCGCCGTGCATCCAAACAGCCGCTGCGGCGGCTGAAAACGCCGGTTCACCTTGTGCGAGCAACGCCGCGATCATTCCCGCAAGCACATCGCCGGACCCGGCAGTCGCCAACCATCCTGGAGCGTTTGTGTTGAGGAGCGCGCGGCCCGATGGGTCCGCGATCACCGTCATGGCGCCTTTCAGCACAAGCGCACAGCCCGCTCTGGCTGACGCTGCGAGCGCGGCGTCGATCGGTTGGTTGAGCGAGATACCGGGAAAGAGGCGCGCGAACTCGCCTGCGTGCGGCGTCAGTACACACCGATTGTGCAGCGCCTTGAACAAGGCGGCCGGATCGTCTTCGAAAGACGTGAGTGCGTCGGCATCAATCACCGCACCGACATCGAGACCCAAAATGGCCTCGACATTCGCGCGCGTCGTTTCGCTGATGCCGTTCGCCGGTCCGACGACGACGGCGCGCCATCCCTTCTTCTGGTCGACAATGCGTCGGATATCTTCGGCCTGATCGAAGCGGCGCAACATGATCGTCGTCAGATGCGAGGCGTTCACTGTGAGGGCGTCGGGTGGTGAGAGCACGGTGACGAGGCCCGAGCCCGCGCGCGCCGCCGCGCGCGCGGCAAGCCGCGCCGCTCCCGTCGACGTCAAGTGTCCGCTGACGACGAAGACATGGCCGCGATTGTACTTGTGTCCGTCGAACGCCTCGCCTCGCGCCAGCCAGATTGCCGGTTGCCAACAGTCCGGCGCGTTCTCCGCGAGCTGCGGTTTGATCGTCTCAAGCACCTTCGCCGGTATCCCGATGTCCGCGACGGCGACTTCGTGCGAATTCGTGTGCGGTCCGAGATGCGCTCGCTTTTTGCGGAAGAACGTGACCGTCAGATCGGCAATGAAACTCGCCGGTGACAATGGGCCGATGTCGCCATGCACGCCGCTCGGCACATCAACCGAAACGACGATAGGCACGCCATCCTCCGATCGGCGCCTGCAGATGTCCGCGCGCACGTCGTCGGCATCGTCTTTGAGCGGTGCCTTGAGTCCGGTGCCGAACAGGGCGTCGACCACCAACGTGGCGGTCGACACGCTCGCTTTTGTCATCCGGCGCGTATCGCCTGTCCACTTCTTCGCAACAATGGCTGCGTCGCCCTTGAGCGAAGCATGATTGCCGTATGTACATACCGTCACCGGCCATCCGCGATCGCGAAGATGCCGTGCAAAGACATAGCCATCGCCGCCGTTGTTGCCCGGCCCGCAGAGCACCGCCGTCGGTCGCGGCGACCAGCGGCGGCAGATCTCATCGGCGACCGCGCGGCCCGCGTTTTCCATCAGCGTCAGCGACGGCACGCCGGATGCAATCGCCAAGCGGTCCGCTTCCATCATCTGAGCAACGCTCAGGACCTCGTGTCCGTTCGCGTTCCACTCGCTCATGCAAACGCCTTCGGGTGCTGTGCCGAGAAGCCGGCGATCTGCTCGAAGGCATGTGCCGCCTGCAGCACGCGCGCATCGTCTCCCATGCGGCCGACGATCTGAAGACCGACCGGCAGCCCAGCCTGCGTGAAGCCGCAGCAAATGCTGGCGGCGGGCTGCGTCGTTAGGTTGAAGGGATAGGTGAACGGCGTCCATTCCATCCAAAGCTTTCCGTTCGGGTCGAACGGCGTCACGAGCGGGGTGTCGAACGCTGGCACCGCTGTCGCTGGCGTCAAAAGGAAGTCGTAGTCCTGCATGAACGCTTTGATGCCCGCGCCGTAAGCGGCACGTTCCGCCGTCGCCTGTTGGAAATCCTTGCGAGTGATCACGCGCGACTCCTCGACCAGCGCTCGCAGATTTGGATCGAGCAGCTTGAGCTTATCCTCGGGCATGTCGCCGAGCAGAAAGCCCGCGCCGGAAAAATAGAGCACGCGGAAGAACGCACTTGGATCACCGCCGGGCGGGTCGATCTGCTCGACGACGGCACCAAGTTCGCCAAAGCGTTTTGCGGCGGCGGCAACGCAAGTCTCGACTTCTGGATCGACGCGCTTCACCCAGCCAGGCCGTGGGCTGAACGCGATCCGAGCACCTTTGACGCCGCGCTCGAGGCCTTGCGTGAAATCGACCCTAGCAAAGGGCTGCTGAAACCAATCGCGCGCGTCCGGCTCGGAAACGACGTTGAGAAACAGCGCCGCATCTTCGACGGTCCGCGTCATCGGCCCCAGATGCGCCAGCGTGCCGAACGGGCTCGCGGGCCATGCTGCGACCAAACCGAATGTCGGCTTCAATCCGAAGACACCGGAGAAACTCGACGGAATGCGAATGGAGCCGCCGGCATCGGTGCCGATCGCGATCGGACAGTAACCGGCAGCCAGAGCAGCGCCCGCGCCGCCGCTCGATCCGCCCGGTGTCTTGTGCAGGTCCCAAGGATTGCGCGTGATGCCCGTGAGCGGTGCGTCGTTCGTCCCTTTCCAGCCGAACTCAGGCGTCGTCGTTTTACCGATGAGCACCGCGCCGTGCTCGCGCAAGCGCGCGACGCTCGGTGCATCGACGTCCCACGCCTGATCGCGCGCGACCGTCTTCGATCCGCGCAACGTGGGCCACCCCTTGCTCAACACCAAATCTTTGACCGCGACAGGCACACCGTCGAGCGCGCCGCACGGCTCTCCGTTTAGCCACCGCTCCTCAGAGGCGCGTGCCTGCGCAAGTGTCGTGTCGGCATCGATCAGGCAGAAGGCATTTGTTTGCGCGTCGAGCGCTTCGATCCGCCCGAGCAGATACTCTGTCACCTCGACGGGCGACAGTGTTTGCGTCTTGTACGCCGCCAAAAGCTCCGTCGCCGACAGCCAATGCAAGTCGTCCATCGATCGGCTCCTATCGCACGACGGTGTCACCGGTACGGCCGAGTTCGACCTCTACGAGCCCAGCCGATGTCGCATCTAAAACCGTGATCGAAGCGTGCGTCGGTGCGAAGACGGTTACGCGATCATCTTTGCGAGCCGCAGCAACAGCCACGTTGATCGCGACGTAGTGCGAGAAGATCGCTGTGTCGCGCGGCAGCGCTTGCAGAAACGCAATCACGCTGTTTCTCCACGCCCGCAGCGTGGGCTCAGCGTCCTGCCATGAACCCGTCATCAAACCGCGCAGCCACACACCACGATTGTCGAACGCGATGCTTTCCGGCGTCGGAATCTCGGCGACGGCGTCCGCAATTGTCGGCGCCACGCCCCGCAATAATGCGTATGGCGCGGCCGTCTCCTGCGCACGCTTCAGCGGGCTCGAGATCACATCAAGCGCGCCGAACGCGCGAAGGCTTTCCGCCGCGCCTTTCGCCTGCTCATGTCCAAGCGGCGATAGGCCCGGATCGCGCGCATCCGTCCAGGTGCCTGACGGCTCGCCATGGCGGACCAGATAGAGCCTCGCCATGGTCTAAGCTGCGATGAAGAGATTGGTCTTCTCGCCCGCAGTCACCTTGCCCGGCGTGCCCAGCATCTCGCGGCTCATCATCCCGTTCAGCGTCTGCGGATCGTTCGGCGTGTGCGCCACGAAGCGATGTCCGTTCTCGAGCCGGCCGATGATGATGCCCATCTTCGGCCCACCCCGGTCGTGCATCACGGTGTAGGTCTCAACCGTGCCCTGCCCGTTCGGCGCCGGATCGACGGCTGGGTGAGCCATGGCGTCGATCGTCGTCTGATAGCTTTTCGGATTTTCGCGCTCCCAAGGATTGCGCGGCGGCAGCGTCGAATAGATGCCCATCGCATGTTTCGTGACGTACCAGCCGTTCGCGGTCACAAGCCCGAAGGAGCCTGGTTTGCCCCGCACCTTCTCCATCATGGTGACGATGGAGTGCATGACGTAGTTGTTTCCGGCTCCGCCGAAATAGGGCAGCCCACCCGTCACGGTCAGTCCGCGCGGGTCGTCCTCCGCAATGCCAAGCTCGGCGCAGGCGATCTGCACCGCTGATGGGAAGCATGAGTAGATATCGAAGAAGTCGATGTCGTTGATCGTGCGATCGGCTTGACCGAGCGCCTTTTGGCCGATGGTGCGGATTGCGGGCGATGAGTAGTAGTTGATCCGCTCGCTGACGTTCCAGATGTCGCTCGCGTCGGCGCCGCCATGTAGGTAGACCCACTTGTTGGCATGTACGCCAAGCTCTCGCGCGGTCTTCACGTTGGTCATGATGACCGCCGCTGCCATGTCCACCTGGATGATCGCGTTCATGTACTTGGTGTAGGGGAAGCCGACGTAGCGATTGTCCTCCGCGGGCGTCGCGATCTCTTCAGGCGTTCGCGCCTTTGGAAACCAGGCATAGGGATTCGATGCCGCCACTTTCGAGAACGGCGCGAACAGACGACCAAGCGCGAGCTGATGGTCGCGAACGTTACGTCCTTTGTGACCCCGTATGCCGTTCTCGAACAACGGATAAGCGTTCACCGGAAAGTAAAGCGCGTGCCGGCGTTCGAGATCGTTCACACCCGCCTTATGTTCGCCGATGTGGATGGGCTCGCCGCCGGGATCTTCGCCCCATTCGAGCTTGATCCCCTTGTTGAGCGCACCGATCATGGTCGCGAGATCTTCGGAGCCCGCCAACAGCGCCATCGACACTTCACCGCGCGCGATCTCGTCGGCGATGCGATTGACCAACCATTGCGGCGTGTTACCGCCGGCCGCCGTGTAATACTCGCGCTTGGCCTTTGCGCCGATCCGATTTCCCAGTGAGCGTGGTGCGTTCTTGTATTGACCGACGGGCAGCCTTCCCGCTTCCGAGGAGTCTGCTGTAAAGCGAACGACGGCAATCGTATCGAGCGCTGCAGCGATCTTGTCGGCGACACCTGTGTCGGCAGCCGCTTTGTTCGCGGCATCCACCAACAATTGCATCGGGTCGAGGCTCTCTTCGAGCTTACCTTTCTGAGCGGTCCGCTGCGTCAGCTGTCCGGCCCCGATCAATATCGGAATGCGCGCTTCATCCATGGCAAGTCACCGTTCGTCATTTGCGTGGAAAATAATCTGCGAGGCGGCGTAGCGCGTCGTCCAGCACTTCGCGCCGCTTGCAAAAGGCAAAACGCACCAACGAGCGCGGCTCCTCGCCGGTATAGAACACCGAGAGCGGGATCGCTGCGACGCGCGCGTGCTCCGTCATGTGCTTGCAGAAATCGACGTCCGTACCGTTGAAACGCAATCCTGAGATGTCGGTCGTCAGAAAGTAGGTGCCTTGCGCCGGCAACGGTTCAAAGCCAATCGCGCGCAAGCCTTTGGCCAAGTGGTCCCGGTTCCCTTCAAGCTCGCGGGTGAGGTTCAGGTAGAACTGCGAGTGGTTGTTGAGACCTTCGGCCACGGCAATCTGGAGAGCGGGTGCGGTCGTGAAAGTGAGAAACTGGTGAGCCTTCGCGATCGCGCTGATCAGCGCGGCGGGACCTTCGACCCAGCCCACCTTCCATCCCGTGAGCGAGAACATCTTGCCCGCGGAACCGATGCGCACGCTGCGCTCGAACATGCCGTCGAGCGTGGCCATCGGAACGTGGGCCAATCCGTCGAAGGTCAGGTGCTCATAGACCTCATCGGCGATCACGAGCGCGTCGAATTTTCGCGCGAATGAGGCGATCAACTCCAGTTCTTCGCGGCTGAAAACTTTGCCCGCCGGGTTCATCGGCGAATTGACTATGATCGCTTTGGTTCGCGGCGAAAACGCCGCCGCAAGCTGCGCTTCCGTGACACGCCAATTGGGCGGGCCCAGCCGCACGGGTTTTGCGATACCGCCGATCGTCTCCACGATCGGTCGGTAGCTGTCGTACGCGGGCTCGATCAGGATGACCTCGTCGCCCGCCTTCACCAGCCCCATGATCGATGCCGTTAGGGCTTCCGTCGCCCCGGACGTGACCACGACATCGGTTCGCCAGTCGTAGTTGAGGTCGTAGTGCCGCTTCGCGTGCGCCGAGAGTGCCTGACGCAACGCGTCGACCCCCATCATCGGCGGATATTGATTGGGTCCGTCGATTAGCGCCTTGGCGGCCCGCTCCCGTAGCGCCAGCGGCCCGTCCACATCCGGAAAGCCTTGCCCGAGGTTGATTGCACCATGCTGATTGGCCAGGCCCGACATGACCGCGAAGATCGTCGTTCCGGCATCAGCAAAGACGGGATTGAGGGATTTCATTGAGGTGTCCAGTCAATTGCACCTTGGCAAAGCAGCTGATTGCTCGCAAGGCAAGGAGGTGATGCCCACAGATTGTGCACAGCTGCTCAAGCCCAAGGCAGTTTGGCGGGTGTCCTCGCGTGGTGCACTGCGATAAAGTTCGCGCAAATTCAGCGCCTGCGCCTTGTATTTCAAGCACGACCTAGCCTGGCACGTCATGTGCTCTTTCCGTGGCGGGAACTGTTTAGGGGCAGTCGCGCGCCGGAGTCGAAGATGAAAAAGATCGAAGCGATCATCAAGCCGTTCAAGCTCGACGAAGTGAAGGAGGCGCTGCAGGAAGTCGGCGTCACTGGCATTACGGTGACTGAGGCCAAGGGCTTCGGACGTCAGAAGGGTCACACCGAACTCTATCGCGGCGCAGAGTACGTCGTGGATTTCCTCCCCAAGGTCAAAATCGAGATCGTGCTGCCCGACGAGTTGGTCGAGCGTGCCGTCGACGCCGTCCAAAAGGCTGCCCGCACCGGGCGCATCGGCGACGGCAAGATCTTCATCACGACAATCGAAGAAGTCATCCGCATCCGCACCGGTGAAACCGGCAACGACGCGATCTAGAGAACCAATACAACCCGCGAACTCGCGGATATTCGAAGAGAGGTATGAAACCGATGGCTAATGCAGACAGCGTCCTGAAGCGCATAAAGGACGAGGAGGTGAAATTCGTCGATCTGCGCTTCACCGACCCGCGCGGCAAGTGGCAGCACGTGACGTTCGACCTGTCGCTGATCGACAAAGACATGTTCGAGAGCGGTCTCATGTTCGACGGTTCCTCGATCGCCGGCTGGAAGGCGATCAACGAGTCGGACATGACGTTGTTGCCCGATCCGGCCTCGGCGGTCATCGATCCTTTCTTCGCGCAGAAGACGCTGATTTTGTTCTGCGACGTGCTTGAGCCGTCGACGCACCAACCATATGGGCGTTGCCCGCGCTCGATCGCGAAGGCGGCTGAGAACTATTTGCGGTCGACCGGCATCGGTGACACGGCGATGTTCGGACCTGAGGCCGAGTTCTTTCTTTTCGACGACGTCCGTTATTCGGTCGGAATGAACAAGGGCACCTACGAAGTCGACTCGATGGAAGGCCCGTACAACTCCGGCACCGACTACGAGATGGGCAACCTGGGGCACCGCCCGGCGATCAAGGGCGGATACTTCCCGGTCCCGCCGGTCGACAGCGCGCAGGACATTCGTTCCGAAATGCTCTCGGTGATGGGCGACATGGGCATCGAGCCCGAGAAGCATCACCACGAAGTCGCGCCCTCGCAGCATGAGCTGGGCTTCAAGTACTCGACGCTCGTGAACACCGCCGACCGGATGCAGATCTACAAGTACGTGATCCATCAGGTTGCGGCCGCCTACGGCAAGAGCGCGACGTTCATGCCGAAGCCGGTCAAGGGCGACAACGGATCGGGAATGCACGTTCACCAGTCGATCTGGAAGAGCGGCCAGCCGCTTTTCGCCGGGTCGGGCTATGCCGATCTCTCCGAAACCTGCCTCTATTACATCGGCGGCATCATCAAGCACGCCAAAGCCATCAACGCGATGACGAATTCCTTGACGAATTCGTACAAGCGTCTGATCCCGGGCTTCGAGGCGCCGGTGCTTTTGGCCTATTCGTCTCGCAACCGTTCCGCGTCGATCCGCATTCCCTTCGGCGCCGGTCCGAAGGCGAAGCGCATCGAAGTGCGCTTCCCCGATCCGGGCTCAAACCCGTACCTCGCCTATGCGGCGATGCTCATGGCGGGCCTCGACGGCATCCAGAACAAGATCCACCCCGGGCAACCGATGGACAAGGATCTCTACTCGCTGCCGCCGGAAGAACTGAAGGACGTGCCGCAGGTTTGCGGCAGCTTGCGCGAGGCGCTCGAGCACCTCGACAAGAACCGTGCGTTCTTGAAGCGTGGCAACGTCTTCAGCGACGACTTTATCGACAGCTACATCGAACTGAAGATGGCCGAAGTCTACAACTTCGAGCACACCCCCCATCCCATCGAGTTCCAGATGTACTATTCTGTCTAGGCGGTCAGGCTATTTTGGCAAACCAAAGGGCCGGGTCATCCCGGCCCTTTGCTTATCCGGAAATGATGAAGCAAGACGACGCCATTCGACCGGCACGTCTCGAAGATGCCGAAGCCATTGGTTGGGTCTCGGTCACGGCCTGGCGCGAGACCTACGCCGGCATCATGCCTGATGAGTACCTTGCTTCCTTATCCACGCCCCAGCGGGCGGATCTGTTCCGAGAGCGCATTCGAAATCTTCCGAACGGGCAAGCGATATTCGTTGCGACGCATCAGGACGACGTCGTCGGTTTCGGCGTCTGCGGCCCGACGCGCGAAGCCGACTTGGGGGTCGACGGCGAAGTGTTCGCCATCAACATCGTAGCAGCCGCGCAGCGGCGGAGGCTCGGCGTCCGCTTGATGGCCGCCATGGCGGAAGCACTAGTGCACTGTGGCTTTGCGACGGTTGGTCTTTGGGTTGTCGAACAGAATGATCCCGCACGCCGCTTCTATGAAGCGCTCGGCGGCCGCTGCTCGACCCGCAAGAACCAGGAGTTTGGCTCAAAGAAGCTCGTTGAGCTCGGCTATATCTGGCCATCCGTTGAGGATCTACGAATGCGTGCCGAAGCTCTAGTTCAAGCGCCTGGGTAGCGCCGCTCGAGGCGGAGCAGTCTGCTTGAAGTACAGCAACGCCAAGAACTGCCGAACTTGGTTCGCGACGCTGACTTCGATAGGTGCTTTGGCCGGGTGATCGCCGAGATAGTCGGCAAGCTTAGCAAACCGGAAGCCGCGCTTGCGAAGGTCGTCGATGATGACCGGCAATGCTTCGGCCGTGTGCACACCACGCCCGTTGATGTGAAAGATCAAAATATTTCCCGGCTGAGTTAGCACCTGCGCCCGCCGGATCAGACCGTTGCGGCTTTCAAGTGGCGATGGATCGCCGGTGGCCCAGCTCCAATGGACAACTTTGTAGCCGAGACTTTCGATGAGCTTCAAATCGCTCCGATTGTAGTTGCCGGCGGGAAATCTGAAGAACTGAGGTTGGCGTCCTGTCGCGGCTTCGATCGCTGCCTGAGCCCGCACCACTTGGTCGCGAACTTTTGTCAGCGATAGTTTCTCCATGTGGTTGGGATGGCTCCAGGAGTGATTTTCAATCTCGACGAAGTCGAGCTTCGACAGTTCGGTTACGTCCTCCGTGTTGGTCTGAACGAAGCGCCCGGTCACGAACACCGTAAAGGGAATTCTGTTGTCGAGGAGATAGTCGAGAACCGCTCTATCGAACGCCACGGGCTTGCCTTGCTCGCACGCGTCGAACGTGAGTGCGATGACCTTCTCCTTCGTCGGCAACGCGGTAACGACGTCGGCGCAAGCAGGTACCGGTGCCAACAGGACGGCGGCAAGAAACGCAAAGCTACTGAGCTTCCACATGACGATCATCCATGCAGGGGCCCATCGAGTCGCGCAAGTGACACGTTGGCTTCTGATGAAAAGATTCTGCTGGCGTAGTGCGGGCTCGCTCTAGACGCTTGAGCGAGCCCGCGAGATCGGAGCCGCCCGCAGGACCTTGAGGAGAGACCACGGCTCCGTTTGCGCCAATCCTCCGTCAGGGAAGGAACGCCAGCGCACTTAAGAGATAGAAATGAAGCAGGTAGCGTTCAAAACACAGCCCGGCGATAGCGGACTGAACGGTTGTTCAGGCGGGTGAGGCTGTTGCAGCGCAGATGTATGCTCGCGGCGGCTGTCGGAAAGGCCAGAAAACAAGCACCGCTGTCCGCCGTTCCCACTCGCGTTCTTTCCAGCGCACTTCGCCAGGCAGTTCCACCGGTGCGCGTACGAGCGTAAACCACAGCCCGTTACAGGGACCGATCCTGTGAAAAAGGCAGGAAAATCACACTCAGTCCGCTCTTGGGGCAAGCCCGGTTCTCGCTATATTCGTCGCCATTCCCCGACTCGGAGAAAAGTATCGATGGCTCGAGCCGCTGCCAAAGCCGATCTCTTTGACCGTGATGAAAAGGGAAGCATGGACTACACGGCCAAAGACATTGAGGTCCTTGAGGGCCTGGAGCCGGTTCGCCGCCGGCCTGGCATGTACATCGGCGGAACGGACGAGCGCGCGCTGCACCACTTGGCAGCTGAGATTCTCGACAACGCGATGGACGAAGCCGTCGCCGGCTATGCGAGCCGCATAGAGATCACGCTCGAGCGCGACAACACGCTGAACATTCGCGACAATGGCCGCGGCATTCCGGTCGACCCTCATCCGAAGTTCAAGTCGAAGTCGGCGCTCGAAGTGATCCTGACGATGCTGCATTCGGGCGGAAAGTTCAAAACCGGCGCCTATGAAACGAGCGGCGGTCTGCACGGCGTCGGTTCGTCCGTCGTAAATGCGTTGTCCGAGTGGCTCGAAGTCGAGGTCGTAAAGGATCGCGTGTCATGGACGCAGCGCTATGAGCGCGGCGTGCCGGTGACGAAGCTCAAAAACACCGGCTCCGTCCAAAACCGCCGCGGCACCACAATCCGCTTCAAACCCGACATCAAGATCTTCGGGCCCGACGAGCGCTTCCGCCCCTCCCGCCTCTACCGCATGGCGCGCTCCAAGGCGTATCTGTTTCGCGGCGTCGAGATCCGTTGGAGCTGCGATCCGTCGCTGATCACCGGCAACGATCAAACCCCAACCGAAGAGACGCTTCATTTTCCCGGCGGGCTAGCCGACTTCCTCGAGTCGACGATCAAGGGCGCGGCAACCGTGACCCCGCGCCCGTTTGCCGGCCGCGTCGACGCCAAAGATGGTCGCGGCATCGTCGAGTGGGCCATCACTTGGTCGCCGGCGATCGACTCGTTCAACAATTCCTACTGCAACACCATTCCGACGCCTCAGGGCGGAACGCACGATCAGGGATTACGCACGGCATTGACGAAAGCGTTGCGCGGCTACGGCGATCTCACGAACAATCGCAAAGCTGCGCAGATAACCGCCGACGACGTGCTCGGCTCGGCGCAGGCGATGCTCTCCGTCTTCATTCGCGATCCGCAATTCCAGGGGCAGACGAAGGACCGCCTGTCGAACCCTGAGGCGCAGCGCCTGGTCGAAAACACGGTGCGCGACCACTTCGACCACTGGCTCGCGGATTCCCCGGCCGACGCCAATCGCTTGCTCGGCTTCGTCATCGAGCAGTCTGAAGAGCGTTTGAAGCGCAGAGCGGAGAAGGAAGTCAGCCGCCAGAGCGCCACGCGAAAATTACGCCTCCCCGGAAAGCTCGCGGATTGCACCGAGCAGTCGGCGGAGGGTACCGAAATTTTCCTTGTCGAAGGCGACTCGGCCGGCGGCTCCGCGAAGCAGGCGCGCGACCGCAACACCCAGGCTGTGCTTCCGCTCCGCGGCAAGATACTCAACGTTGCAAGCGCGGCGGCCGGCAAACTTGCGAGCAACCAAGAGCTGGCCGACCTCATTCAAGCGCTCGGCTGCGCCACGGGCGAGCGCTATCGCGAAGACGATCTGCGCTACGAAAAAGTCGTCATCATGACCGACGCCGATGTCGACGGCGCGCATATCGCGTCTCTTTTGATCACGTTCTTCTATCGCGAGCTGCCGCACTTGATCACCGGCGGCCACCTCTATCTGGCGATGCCGCCGCTCTACAAGTTGACGCAAGGCAACAAGACGATGTACGCGCGCGACGACGCTCATCGCGACAAACTTTTGAAGAGCGAGTTCCGAGCGAACGCCAAAGTGGAGATCGGTCGCTTCAAAGGCCTCGGCGAGATGATGCCGGCGCAGCTCAAGGAGACGACGATGAAGCCCGGCTCGCGCACGCTGCTGCGTGTGGCCATTGCCAGCGAGGCCTCCGAGGAGACCGACAATCTTGTCGAACGTCTGATGGGCAAGAAGCCGGAGCTGCGCTTCCAATACATCCAAGAGCACGCCCAGTTTGCCAAGGACATCGACGTGTGAGCGCGTCGCCGGCCCGCATTGAGGTCGTGCGCGCCGATATCACGACGCTGGAAGTCGATGTCATCGTCAATGCCGCCAACAGCCGGCTCGTGCCCGGCGGTGGCGTCGACGGCGCGATCAACCGCGCGGCAGGCCCCGATCTCGCCAAGGCCATGGCAGGTCTCGGTCGTTGCCCGACGGGTGAAGCCGTCGTCACGCCGGCCTTCAAGCTGAAGGCCAAACACGTGATCCACACCGTGGCTCCGGTCTATGCGCAACATCCCGAGAAGGATGTCTGGCGCCTGCTCGGCAGCTGTTATCGCAACGCGCTCGGCCTTGCGCATGATCACAAGGCGCACAGCATCGCGTTCCCAAGCCTCGGTACCGGCGTCTACGGCATCCCGATCGCTCAGGCCTGCAAAGTTGCGATCACAGAAGTCCAGGCGCACCTTGCGACGAAGCCTCGACCTCACCACATCGTCTTCTGTTGCTTCAGCGAGTCCGACGCTGCCCTCTACCGCGCCGCGTTGGAGTCAAAAGAAGGCTATTGATGTCTTTCTTCACTGAGGTCATTGGAGAATTTCTAAAGGAACTTGGCGGCGCGGTGACCGGTGCCACGTTTGATGCGATCGGTAGAAGGCTGTCTCGCCGGACGCGCGCCCATGTGTGCTCATACACCATGACTTGCCGCCAATGCGGGCGCGTCAAATCGGCCAGCGAGTCACAGGCGGCTGCCTGGAAAGAGAACCCAGGCAAGCCGCGCCGTTGTCAGAAGTGCCGAGGCATGACGACCCATACGCTATCGACTTAGCCTTCCGGCTTTGCGCGGCGGAACGGGTAGATCATCTGTCCGATGAGCCCGCGCGGCACGGGATCGTCGACACCGAACACTTGCGGCTGTTCGCCCTTCGGCATGTAGAACGTGCCGAACAAGAGGTCCCAGATCGGAAAGAACCCGGCGAAGTTTCTATCCTTGCCCTCTTCCGCACTCGTGTGATGCCAACGGTGAAATGCCGGGCTGGCGATCAGGTAACGGAATGGGCCATAGCTCCAATTGAGATTGGCGTGCAGCGTGATCGCATAGATTGGAATGAAGGCTGAGAACGCCGCGACCGCGGCCGCGTTGAATCCCAATGCGACGATTGGCACGGCTTGAACGATGCGGGCGATAATGTCGTTGACGGGATGCAGCCGCACCGACGACAGCCAGTCCAGATCCTGCGACGAATGATGCACGGCATGGAACGGCCAACGCCAACCGCCGTGAAACCAGCGGTGCTGCCAATAACCGATGAAATCGCCGATGAGGAATATCTCGATCGCTTGCTGCCAAAGCGGCTGAGCGCCGATCACGCCGTGACCCTTGGTGACGTCCTTCAGATTGTGCAGATCGATCCCGTTCGCGAGCGCGATCGGAATCAATGCGATGGCGACAGCGAGCGGTGTAATCAGCCGCGTCACGAAGGGCGTGAACAGCCAATAGACGACGTCGGTCAAGAAGCCGCGGCGGAAGGTCCGTTGCCCCGGCACCGAGGGAAAAAGCTTCTGCAGCACGAAGAACGCGACCGAGAGGATCAGAAAGCCGATCGCGATGTTCTGAAGTGTGGGCATATCGCGCATTCCAACGCCTCCGCCAGTCACGACAGGCTTCAACGGAGGCAGCCGAAGATTCCGGCGCTATTTTGCCGGCGAATAGATCAAATCGAACGATGGCTGGAATGTCTTCCCGCCGTCGGTCGAAATCGTCCCGGACTGGCGGACCGTTCCGTCGGGCCTCGGCTCAAAGGTCATGGTGAGTTTCACCGGTGCCATCTGCGGTGTCGAAACATCGTCCGATGCAAGCTGCATGGCGCCGTCCTTCAACGCGCCGACATAGTGCACCTGGTTCCCGGTCGTGCCGACCCATGTTTGGTGCCACTTACCGTCTGCCTGATCGTAGACGTTGAGGCTGTGGCCGGTGCCGCCGTTCGAGCCGGTCCAACTCTCGAGAATCGCGCAGCCTCGATCCAGCAGCGTGACCTCGCTTGAGCCGGCGGGCTGCCCTGTTGCCGCACTCGTCACCGTCCATTTTCCCACCCAAAAGTCGAATTGGCGGTAGTTGGGTCCAGGGCACCCGAAATTGGGTGGCGGTGCCGGCGCGGGTGCAGCGTTCGCCGCGATAGAGAACAACCCCATAAGTCCAGCAATCGCAACGCGCCGCATACGGTCCCTCGATCTCGACCTAGCCGGACACTAGGTGAGATTTCGCTGCACCACCCCCTCAACAAAGGGTGCAAAGAGAGCCAAAACCGCAGTCGCGGCTTCACCTTCAGTTGACAAAACGCGGCTAAACTCTATGTTGCATCGCAATATTGCTGATCGCGCACAGGTTTCGATTCGAGCCGATGCTGCGCGGAGCCGCATGACCGTACGTGGTTGGTCTGCCTGCGAGGGGCATTCCGGCCTTGGGAAACAGAACCTCTCGCTGGAGTTGTTGAAGACGAATGAGTTTTGATGAACTCGGCCTATCGGCCGAAGTGCTGCGTGCAATCGCAGAAGCCGGGTACACGACACCCACCCCGATCCAAGCCAAAGCCATCCCAGTCGCTCTGTCGGGCCGCGACCTCATCGGTATCGCCCAAACGGGCACAGGCAAGACCGCGGGCTTTACGCTGCCGATGATCGAAAAGCTCGCTGCTGGCCGGGCCAAGGCGCGTATGCCGCGCTCGCTGGTGCTGGAGCCGACACGCGAGCTCGCCGCTCAGGTCGCCGAGAGCTTCGAGAAATACGGCAGGTACCACAAGCTCTCGATGGCACTCCTGATCGGTGGCGTTTCGTTCGGCGATCAGGACGCCAAGATTGATCGCGGCGTCGACGTGCTGATCGCGACGCCGGGCCGCCTCCTCGACCACTTCGAACGCGGCAAGCTTCTCCTTAACGGCGTCCAGAAGCTGGTGATCGATGAAGCGGACCGCATGCTCGACATGGGCTTCATCCCCGACATCGAGCGCATCTGCAAGCTGCTGCCGCCGACGCGCCAGACGCTGTTCTTCTCCGCGACGATGCCGCCGGAGATCAAGCGCCTCACCGAGCAATTTCTGCGCAATCCTGAACGCATCGAAGTTTCGAAGCCCGCCACCGCCGCAACGACCATCGAACAAAAGGTCGTCGGCATTCCGGGTCACGATCCCAAGCTGAAGCGCGAAGCCCTCCGTCGTGTGATCCGCGGCCAGAACGTGGTCAACGCGATCATCTTCTGCAACCGCAAACGCGATGTCGACATCGTCTACAAGTCCCTGTCGAAGCATGGCTTCTCGGTCGGCGTACTGCACGGCGATCTTCCTCAGCCGGTGCGCATGAAGACGCTTGAGGGCTTCCGCAACGGCGACGTCCAGCTCATGGTCGCGAGCGACGTCGCTGCCCGCGGTCTGGACCTGCCGCAGGTCAGCCATGTCTTCAATTACGACGTCCCGATCCACGCCGACGATTACGTCCACCGTATTGGCCGGACCGGCCGCGCCGGACGCGCCGGACACGCCTTCATGCTCGCCGCACCCTCCGACCACAAATGGCTCTCGGCTATCGAAAAGCTGATCGGCAAAGCGATCGAACGGGAAGAGATGGAGGGGCTTGAAGGTATCTCATCGGGTGAGCGTGAGCATGGCCATGGTCGCGATCGCGACCGCCGCGGACGCGGCCGATCACGTGACCGCCGCAGTCACGACAAGCAGCGTGCAGAGGTCAACGATCAACCACCGGCCTTGGCTGAGCTTTCGGCGCCTACTTCGGCCGACGACGCGCCGCGCGAGAGCAAGCCGCGCCGCCACGAGAAGCCGAAGCAGGAGCATCACGCCAAGGCTCAGCAAAAGCCGAAGAAGGAGCCGCGCAAGCCGGACGCCGATCCCAAAGGCGATCGCATGATCGGCATGGGGGATCACACGCCTGCGTTCTTGCTAAAGCCCGTGCCGCAGCATTTGCTCCGCAAGAAGAAGAAGGTGACCGAGGCCGCCTAGCGCGGCCTCTTTCCTCAGCGCTTAATCTGACCCGCCAATTGCTTGACGATCGCCTCGCCGTACGGCGGACGCAGAGCGCCGAGCTGCTTCTCCACGAAGTTCGACGTCGGTTGCGAGTACACAGCCTTGCGGTGGCTGAATGTGCGGAAGCCGTCGATGCCGTGATAGGCGCCCATGCCCGACGGACCGACACCGCCGAACGGTAAGTCCTCCATCGCAACGTGCATGACCACATCGTTCACCGTGACGCCGCCCGACGTCGTACGGTCGAGCACACGCTGTTGTTCGGCCTTATCGGTGCCGAAGTAGTAGAGCCCGAGCGGCCTTGCCTTGCCGTTGATGTAATCAACCGCTTCCTCGAGCTTTCTATATGTTTTCACCGGCAGCAACGGCCCGAAGATCTCATCCTGCATGATCTTCATGTCGTCCGTCGCGTCGAGCACGATGGTCGGCGGAATCTTATGGAACTCTTGTTGCGTGAAATCTTCCCGCGCCGGATTCACCTCGACGATCTTTGCGCCCTTTGCCTTTGCGTCGTCGAGATAGCCGCGCAGACGATCGTAGTGGCGCTGATTGATCACCGACGTGTAGTCGGGGTTGTCTTTGATTGTCGGGTACAGCTTGTGAACCGCAGCGCTCGCTTTGCTGACGAAGTCGTCACGTTGTGCCTCGGGCACCATCACATAATCCGGCGCAAGACAGATCTGGCCCGCGTTCATCGTCTTGCCGACCATAACGCGCGTCGCCGCCAAATCCATGTTGGCGCTAGGCCCAATCACGACCGGCGACTTGCCGCCGAGCTCCAGCGTTACTGGCACAAGGTTTTCGGCCGCCGCACGCATCACGTGATAGGCGATAGACGTCGAGCCGGTGAAGATCAGATGGTCGAACGGCAGTCGGCTAAATTGCTCGCCGACCTGCGGTCCGCCGACGATCACCGCCATCTCGCTCTCGTCGAACATCGTCCGTACCAGACGCGCGAGCACCTCGGAGCTTGCCGGCGTGTACTCCGACGGCTTGATCATCGCCCGATTGCCGGCCGCCAAGATTCCTGCCAGCGGCGAGAAGGTGAGATTGATCGGGAAATTCCAGGGAGCGATGACGCCAACGACGCCGAGCGGTTGGTATTGCACTTCCGCCTTGGCGCCGAAGAGCCCGAGGATCGCCGGCGTCGGTGACCGCTTCTCGGTACGCATCCACTTGCGCAGATTGGCCTTGGCATGTTTGAGCGGTCCGATCGACCCGGCGACATCGGTAAACTTGCTCATTGGCACCGGGCGGCTGCCGAAGTCCTTTTGCAGCGCGTCGGCGATTTCGTCCTGATGATCGACGAGCAGACTGATGCAGCGGTCGATCCTATCGATGCGCACCTCGGCGGACGGCGGCCCATCGCGCAAATAGGCGGCTCGCTGTTTGTCGAGGGTCGCTCGCATCGAGTCGGCCGTAGCCGGGGTCATGCCCGAAGACTTTGCGTCGCGGCGGGGTGTTGCTTCGGCAAGGCTCATGGCGTTTCTCCTGCGGCGCTTTGGCTATGGTTAGTCTGTTGGCCGCCAGTTTAGCGGAAATTAGGCGGCCTGATACAAGAGAGAGCGACCCGATTGGGAGAGGATTGCGGCATTAGATGAGCTACGGACTTGGAATCCGCGTGGACGAGGGCCTGATTTTTGCGGCGGACAACCGCACCAGCGCCGGCATCGACCACGTTTCAGCCTCGCGGAAGATGCATGTTTTCGAGCGCGCCGGCGAGCGGTTCCTGGTGCTGATCACGGCAGGCAACTTATCGATCACCCAGACGTTGCTTCATCGTTTGAACGAAGCCCAAACGGACTCGAAGAAGTCGAAAAACGCCGACCGAACCTTGCAGAAGGCGCCCAACCTCTTTGCCTGCGCGGAGGTGGTGGGCCATGCGCTGCGTGAAATTGAAAAGACTGAAGCGGCGCCTCTCGCGCGCCACGGCGTTCCCTTCGACGTTTCGTTGATCTTGGGCGGCCAAATCAAGGGTGAGAAGCCTGGCCTCTTTCTGATCTATCCCCCGGGCAACTTCATCGAGGCGCCGGACGAAACGCCGTATGTGCAAATTGGCGAACGCAAATACGGTAAATCGATTCTTGACCGCACGGTGACGCATAAGAGCTCGCTGGCGGCCGCGGCGAAGGCTGGACTCCTTTCGTTCGATGCTGCCATCCGGAGCAATGCCTCTGTTGGCATGCCGATAGACCTGATTGCATATGTAAAGGATTCCTTTAGCGGCGCGGTCGAGCGCCGAATGGGCACGGACGACCCGTATTTACGAACCTTGAGAACCATGTGGAACGATCGGCTAGCGCAGAGTTTTGCGGCGATGCCCGAGCCGGATTGGATCACCTATCGGCTGAAGAACCCCTCGCGTTAAGCGAGAAGATTTACAGAATTTTACGGGAGCGAACGGCACACTGCCCGTCTTGCGATGCGCAGGGTTGAATCCCGGCCCAACGCGCGAGGGAGTACCGTCCGTGCACTTTTGGGAAATGCCGGAACAGGCCGACGCGTTCGCCGAGAAGGCGATGGGCCTGCTCCGCCAGCACAAGATCCCGGCAACGCCCCACAACTATGAGCTCTGGTTCACCTACGCGGTGGGCCAGAACGCTGACTTGCAGCGCGCGCTCGACGCGGCCGTAGCAAGTGGAAAAGCTTGCGACGTAAATTTCGCTGGCGAAATACATGCCCGCTTCTTCACGGACGCCCGGAGCGATGCCATCGACGAATTGGGCAGCAAATTTCAGGAAGAAGTGAAGCGCCTTGCGCTCATCTTGGCGGGTGCGGGCCAAGACACGGCTGCTTACGGTCTGACGTTGGCGCAAGTGGCGACGGACATCGGTACAGGCGATGTCGCGGAGAACTTTAAGTCGATCGTCGACGGTGTGGCGGCCGCGACCCGCGCGATGGAATCGCGCACGAAAACGCTCGAAAACCAGCTTGAGGCATCGGCCGGCGAGGTGAACGTCTTGCGCGAGCGAATGGAAGCCGTTCGCCAAGAAAGCATGGTCGATCCGCTGACTGGACTGGCGAACCGTCGGGCCTTCGATCAACACATTTCGGACGCGATCGACGAGGCGACGAGCGAGGGCACCGATCTCTGCGTCCTTATGGGCGATGTCGATCACTTCAAGAAATTCAACGACACCTGGGGGCATGCAACGGGCGACCAGGTGCTACGCCTTGTCGCTCAGTGCTTTAAGTCGAACCTCAAGGGTCGCGACACCGCGGCGCGCTACGGCGGCGAGGAATTCATCGTCATCCTGCCGGAAACCTCACTCAAGAATGCCAGCCGCGTGGCCGATCAGATCCGCAAGGCGGTGGAGTCGAAGAAGATCGTCAAGCGCTCGACCGGCGAAACTCTGGGATCGATCACGTTGTCGGTGGGTGTCGCTCAATACATCAAAGGCGAACCCGTGGCCGACGCGATCAACAGAGCCGACACTTGCCTCTATGCGGCAAAGCACGCCGGCCGCAATCGCGTCTGCACCGAGCAAGACCTGGGTGCCGTAGAGGCAGCCACCGCCGTCGCCGCCGCCAGCTAAACGGCGGTTGCACTCCCCATAGGCTTGTGCTGGCTTCATGCCCTCTCGGCATTGAAGGCATCCTATGAGCTATCAAAATGTTCTGCTTGAAATCGCAGACGGCGTCGCGCGACTCACGTTGAACCGCCCGCAGTCCCTCAACAGCTTGAACAAGGCTCTGATCGACGACATCCGCGCCGCGTTGCGCGCACTGGGCAAGAATGAATCCGTTCGGGCGGTCATCGTGACTGGCGCCGGCCGTGGATTCTGCGCCGGCGCCGATCTCGCCGGGAACGATTTTGGCGACGGCGTCCAACGCAGCGTCGGCGAGGGCGTCTCCCACTCGATGGAAATCGCCTACAACCCGCTCGTACGAGAGCTTGCCGGATTTCCGAAACCGGTGGTCGCCGCGGTGAATGGCGTTGCCGCAGGAGGCGGCGTCGGCCTTGCCCTTTGCTGCGACATTGTCCTGGCGGCCAAGTCGGCATCGTTCGTCCAGGTGTTTGGCCCGCGCCTCGGCCTGGTGCCGGACATGGGTTGCACCTGGTTCCTGCCGCAGCTTGTCGGACGTGCTCGAGCGCGCGCTCTCGCGATGCTTGGCGACAAGCTCTCTGCCGAGAAGGCTGCCGAATGGGGTCTGATCTGGGCCGCCGTCGACGACGATAAGCTGATGAGTGACGCAGAGACGCTCGCAGCGAGATTGGCAAAGGGTCCGGCACTCGCGTTCAGCGAAATCAAGCGCGCACTCGATGCCGCCGCGTTCAATTCGCTCGACGAACAGCTCGAATATGAACGCACCATTCAAAAGCGTCTGGGAGACTCCGAAGACTTTCGCGAAGGCGTTACCGCCTTCCTGACGAAGCGCGAACCAAAATTCAAAAGCAAATAGGAGACTGAAATGGATTTCGAACGCGTGAAAGTGGAAGTGCACGGCCCGGTCGGCGTGCTCAAGCTCCACCACCCGGAAGTGATGAATGCCGTGAGCCCCGAGATGCTCAAGGGCTTGACCGCGGCCATAAGCTATATCGAGAAGCCGGCCACGGGCCTGCGTGCGCTGATCATGACGGGCGAAGGTCGCGGCTTTTGCGCCGGCGCCAATCTCTCTGGCGGTTCATCATCCAATGAGTTCGGGCCGCAGGAGCGCGATGCCGGCGCCGGGCTTGAAACGATGTACCACCCGTTCCTCCGTCGCCTGCGCAATCTGAAGATGCCCTTCATTACGGCGGTGAATGGCGCCGCGGCCGGCGTAGGCATGAGCTTCGCATTGATGGGCGACATGGTTCTTGCGGCCAAGTCGGCCTACTTCCTTCAGGCGTTCCGCCGCATCGGCCTCGTTCCGGACGGTGGTTCGACGTGGCTGCTGCCGCGCCTCGTCGGCCTTGCGCGCGCCAAGGAGCTGTCGCTTCTCGGAGAAAAGCTGCCCGCCGAGAAGGCGCTCGAATGGGGCTTGATCAACCGCGTGTACGACGATGCCTCGCTGATGGAACACGCGATGACCCTCGCGCACGAGTTGGCGACCGGACCGACGGTCGCGCTCGGGCTTATTCGCGGCCTCTATTGGGACAGCCCGATGAATTCCTATGAGGAACAACTCGACGCCGAACGGCGCGCACAAAAGGAAGCCGGCCGCGCGGAAGACTTCGCAGAAGGCGTTACAGCCTTCTTGCAAAAACGTAAGGCGGAATTCAAAGGCCGCTAGACGCGCAACCCGTCAGAAATGGGCGTTGACCCGGTCGCCTCTGGCGGGCGACGATAGGGTCAACTCCATTTCCCAAAATCGTCAAGGAAAAGCGCCATGAAAGCTGCTGTTCTCCGTGAAGTGAAGAAGCCGCTCGTCATCGAAGACGTGCAGATCAACAAGCCCGGCCCTCATGAGGTCTTGATCCGCACGGTCGCGGCCGGCGTCTGCCACTCGGATTTACACTTCGTCGATGGCCTCTATCCCTACCCGCTACCGGCGGTGCTGGGTCATGAATCGGCCGGCGTTGTGGAACAGGTTGGCAGTGAAGTGCGCACGGTGAAGCCCGGCGATCATGTCATCACATGCCTTTCGGCCTTCTGCGGCCACTGCGAGCACTGCTTGACCGGTCATATGTCGCGTTGCGTCAGCCCTGAGACGAAGCGCCAGCAAGGAGAGGCAGCACGCCTGACAAAGGGCGCAGATCCGATGAACCAATTCCTAAATCTGTCGTCCTTCGCTGAGCAAATGCTGATCCACGAGCATGCTTGCGTTCCGATCCGCAACGACATGCCGCTCGACCGTGCAGCGCTGATCGGCTGCTCGGTCATGACGGGCGTTGGCGCTGTCATGCACACGTCGAATGTGCGTCCGGGTGAGACGGTTGCTGTGATCGGCTGCGGCGGCGTAGGCCTTGCCTGCATCAACGGCGCGGCGATCGCCGGCGCCGGTCGCATCATCGCCGTCGATACGCAGGGCTCAAAATTGAACCTGGCGAAAGAGTTCGGCGCCACCGACGTCGTCAACGCAAAGGACGGCGATCCGGTCAAGCAGGTAATCGAACTAACGAAAGGCGGCGTCCACCACTCGTTCGAAGCGATCGGCCTAAAGCAGACCGCCGAGCAATCGTTCAAGATGCTGCGGCGTGGCGGTACGGCCAACATCATCGGCATGATCCCGGTCGGCGTGCACATTGAGCTGCACGGCGCCGAGTTCTTGGGCGAGAAGCGTATTCAAGGCTCGCTTATGGGCTCGAACCGCTTCCCCGTCGACATGCCGCGCCTTGTCGACTTCTACCTGGCAGGCAAACTGAAGCTCGACCACATGATCGCGCGCCGTATCAAGCTGAATCAGGTGAACGAGGCGTTCGACGAATTGAAGCGCGGCGAGACCGCGCGTTCGGTCATCATGTTCGACGCCTAGAGCGAGCGCGGCTTAACGCCTTCGTGAATTGCGACGATGCCGAGCGTGAGGTTCTCGAACCCCACGCTCTCAAATCCCGCCTGTCGCAGCTCTCCGGCAAAGGTTTGCTGATCGGGAAATTCGTGAACACCCTTGAGCAGATAGTTGTAGGCGCTTCGGTCGCCGCCCGTGGCGACCCAGGCAATGATCGGCAAGCACCAGTCCATATACGCGAGGTAGAGCGCATGTAGGGGCGCGACTGTGATCCGTGCAGCCTCCAGACAAAAGAACACGCCGCCGGGTTTCAGCACGCGAAACGCCTCCGCAAGCACTTGCTCACGCCGGCAGATCTTCATCCCGAACGAAATTGAGTAGATGTCGATGGAGTTCGACGCGACCGCGCGCAGATCGTGCGCGTCGTGTTCCTCAATCGTCAGGCTTGGCTCGCCGCCGGCGATCCTCCGACGCGCAATCGCCAACATCTCAGGGCAGATGTCGCTGGCGACGATGATCTTTTCCTCGTGTGGCCAGCGGGACAACAACCGCCTGATCCTCAACGGGATGTCGCCGGTGCCGGACGCAGCGTCGAAGACAACCGCTCCCGGACTTTGCACGATCTTCGAGGCGATCCGTCGTTTCCACAGGCGATGAATGCCGAGGCTGAATACGTCACACAGCTGATCGTACCGCTGTGAGATCCGCGCAAAGACATTGTCGGCCTTGGCGTCGAACGACGCTGCGTTATCCAACGCATTGGTGCGCGGAGGTGCCGTTACATCCCGCACTGCCCGTGAACCATGCGCGTTGCCTATTGAGTTACAATCGACGCGCTGCGGCGTTGGCTAGTCCTTGGCGCGCTCGACGTAAGTACCGTCTTCCGTGTTGACGACGATCTTGGTGCCCGACGTTATATGCGTCGGCACGCCGGTTTTGACGCCGTTCGACAGAAGCGCCGGCTTGAACGACGAGGTCGCAGTTTGGCCCTTCACGACGGGCTCGGTCTCAACCACCTCGAGCACGACGCGCTGCGGCAATTCGATTGCGATTGGCGAACCGTTGTGCAGCGACAGCCGGACCGTCATGTTCTCTTGCAGATAGGGCACGCCGTCGCCCAGGATGTCGCGCGAGACGTGGATCTGGTCGAAGGTGTCCGGATCCATGAAGATGAAATGGTCGCCTTCCTGGTAAAGGAAATTATGGTCTTTGTATTCGACGAACGCCTTTTCCAGCTGGTCAGTTGTCTTGTAGCGGTTGTTGACCTTTACTCCGTCGGAAATGCGCCGCATTTCGATTTGCGTCGTGGGCGTGCCCTTGCCGGGATGAAAATTCTCGGCCGACAGGACGACGTAGAGGACGCCGTCGAGGTCGATGATGTTGCCCTTACGGACGCCGCTGGCGATAACGGATGCCACGCATGAACTCCTTAGTCTCTGCAAAAATGAGGCGCGGTCATAGCAGCATGGAGCCCTTGAGCCAAGGTGCCGCGAAGGGCGGGTCCAGGGCCAAATGAGCGCGCCCAGCCAGCCCCATATGTCGCCGTGGTGGAGCCCGAATCTGCACGCCGATCGGCGTCCATTTCTGATCGCTCGGAACAGCATCACCCGTGCGGCGCGAGGTTATTTCGACGCGCATGGCTTTACTGAGGTCGAATGCGCAGCGCTGCAAGTCTCCCCGGGCAATGAGGCTCACCTTCATGCCTTTGCGACCGACATGATCGGGTCCGACGCTGCGTCCGTACTGCGCTACCTGCATACCTCGCCGGAGTTTGCGGCCAAGAAACTGCTCGCAGCCGGCGAGAACCGAATCTTCGACTTCGCGCGCGTCTTCCGGAACAGAGAACGCGGGTCCCTCCACTCGCCCGAGTTCACGATGCTCGAATGGTACCGCGCGAACGAGGACTATCGCGCAGTTCTTGACGACTGCCTGCGCCTGGTTTCGCTCGCCGCCAGCGCGATTGGTGCCACCACTCTCGCCCACCGTGATCGCAAGGCCTCGCCGAGCGCCGAGGCGGAGTGGCTGACCGTCGCCGACGCGTTCACGCGGTACGCCTCAATCGATCTTCTCGCCACCCTGGTTCCGGATCCTGATCGAGACGCGTTGGCTGCTGCAGCACAAGTGGCGGGCATAAAGGTCGGTGCCGACGATACCTGGTCCGATATCTTCAGCCGCGTGCTCGTCGATCGGATCGAGCCGCACCTGGGCATCGACCGCCCGACCGTTCTCTATGAGTATCCCCGCGTTGAAGCCGCCCTCGCCCGCGGCACCGAGCACGACCCGCGGGTCGCCGAACGCTTTGAGCTCTATGTCTGCGGCGTCGAATTGGCCAACGGCTTCGGCGAACTGACGGATCCCGTCGAGCAACGCGCGCGCTTCGAAGGGGAGATGAGCGAAAAGGAGCGCGTCTACGGTGAGCGCTATCCGATCGACGAGGATTTCCTAGCGGCGCTCGCCCATATGCCGCCGGCGAGCGGCGTCGCGCTCGGCTTCGATCGCCTCGTCATGTTGGCGACCGGCGCCAACCACATCGACAAGGTTCAGTGGACGCCTATCGATTAGGCGAGGATCAGACCGCCATCGACCGGGATCGTTTGTCCAATCACGTACGCTGCGAGCGGCGACGCCAAGAACAGCGCCACGCCGGCCATGTCCTCCGGTTGTCCCAAGCGCCCGAGAGGAATGCCCGCGAGCGCGCGCGACAGCCGCTCGGGATTCTCGGTCGTCACCTTGGTCAGCTTGGTATCGACGAGGCCCGGCGCAATGCCGTTGACGCGTATGCCGTCACGCGCCCACGCCTCGCCGAGCGTTCGCGTCAGTCCGACAAGCCCGGCTTTGGAGGCGTTGTAGGCCGGGTTCCCGCGCGTCGCGTGATAGGCTGACGTCGACGAGATCGTGATCAGCGATCCCTTCGCTGCCGAAAGCATGTCTCTAAACTTCATCGCGCACGCCATCATGCTGTTCAGATTGACGCCGACGACCTTCTCAAAGCCGGGCATCTCGAACTCGCCGCGCTTGTAGAGCACGGTGCCTTGCGCCAGCACGAGCACGTCGAGGCGCTTGAACGGCGGCTTGTAGGCCCCGATCGCGTCGAAATCGGCGACATCCATGTGCGCATAGGAAAGCCCCGTAAGGTCGGACCCTTCCTCGGCCTTGTAGTCTTGCGCACTGGCGCGCGTTCCCCACACGTGCACCTCCGCACCGTGCGTACGAAACCCATGCGCGATGCCGTTGCCGATCCCGCTCGATCCGCCCACGACCAGTACGGTCTTGCCGGAGAAATCCAGGTCACTCATCGATGCCTCCAATACCCTTCGTCTTCACCATAGCATTGCGGATGGACGGAGCGAGACACAGCCGCTAAACGAGCGGCCATGACCGTCAACGCACCCAGAGCTCGGCCGCTGCGCAGCGTCGACGACCTCGTCGATGCGGGCCTATTGCAGTTGTCCCGCAAGGCCGATCTTGAAGCGGTCGCCAAGCACTATGCCATCTCGATCACACCGGCCATGCAGGCGTTGATCGACCCGGCGCGAGAGGGCGATCCGATTGCACGCCAGTTCGTGCCCGACGTCCGCGAACTGGATCATCGTGGGAATGAGCTCGCCGATCCCATCGGCGACAAGAAACATTCCCCGGTCGAAGGCATCGTCCATCGCTACCGCGACCGCGTGCTGCTGAAGATCGTCAGTCATTGCGCCGTCTATTGCCGCTTCTGCTTCCGCCGCGAGATGGTGGGCCCGCAAGGTGAAGGAGCGTTGTCGCAGGCAGCGCTTGATGCGGCCTTGGCCTACATCGCTGAGCATCCTGAGATCTGGGAAGTCATTATGACAGGCGGCGATCCCTTCATGCTGCCCGCGCGCCGAGCAGCCGCGGTCACCGAGCGCCTAGCCGCCATCGACCACGTCAAGATTCTGCGCTGGCACACGCGCGTGCCTGTCGTAGACCCCGAGCGTGTGACCGACGACTTCGTGCGCGCTATCAAGGCGCCCGGCAAAGCAACCTACGTCGCCCTCCACGCCAACCATCCGCGCGAGTTCACGCCCGCCGCGCGCGCCGCCTGTGCGCGCCTCGTCGATGCTGGCGTCGCGATGGTGAGCCAAAGCGTGCTTCTCAAAGGCGTCAACGACAATCCGGACACGCTCGAGGCGCTGATGCGCGCCTTCGTCGAAGCGCGGGTAAAGCCATACTACCTGCACCACGCCGATCTCGCGCCCGGAACGGAGCACTTCCGAACCACGATCGAGCATGGCCAAGGGCTCATTCGCGAGCTCAAGCGCCGCGCCTCAGGTTTGGCTCAGCCGACCTACGCCCTCGACATTCCGGGCGGCTACGCCAAAGCCGATCTCGGCGCGCCCGATATCGAGCGCGCCTCGACGTGCTATCGCGTGCGCGACGACGCCGGCGAATGGCACGACTACAAAGGCTAGAAATTCACCCGCTGTGTGATACAGCCGTCGACGACGAAGTTCGCGCCGGTCGTGAACGACGACAGCGGGCTCGCCAAGAACACAGCTGTGTTGGCAATCTCTTGCGGCGTGCCCATCCGCCCCATCGGGTTTGACTTCATCGCGGTCGCGAAGCGGTCGGGCATGTTCGTCTCGATCATGTTCCAGACACCGCCTTTGAAATAGATGGTCCCCGGCGACACGACGTTCGCTCGAACCTTTTTCTTCGCGTGCTCGCGCGCCACGCCCTTGGCATAGTGAATGAGGGCGGCTTTGATCGCGCCATAGGCGGACGCCGCTTGCGTCTCGGCCGCCGAGACGGACGAGATCATCACGAACGATGCGTCGCCGTGTGCGCCGGCCGCCTTTTCGAGAAACGGCAGCGCCGCCTCGAACGCGTTCACCGCGCCCATGATGTCGATCTTCATTCCCGACTGCCACGCTGCCTCGGCACTGCCGATACCGAGTGCGCTGGCGTTCGAAACCAGAACATCGATCCCGCCGAGGGCGTTGCCAGCATCGGCAACCCATTTCTTCAATGCCGCGCCATCCGCAATGTCGACGGCCGCCCCTGTTGCCTTGACACCCATCTTGTGAAGCGCCGCGACTGCCTCCTCGACCTGGCCGGCGTTGCGCGCACAGATAGCGACGTCGCTCCCTTCGCGCGCCAGGGTTTCAGCGATTGCCCGGCCAATCCCGCGAGTTCCACCCAGAACGACGGATTTCTTTCCTTTCAGCTGCAAGTCCATATCGGTCTCCCAAATGCGTTCCGGCGGCACCTTAGGTTCATAACGTCGCGGTCAAAAGCCCCTGCCGCAGGTTCCCGCATTCTGAAAGGATGCCCCGTTTGCAAACCGCGACACATGACTAGACTGCGGGCACAGAGGAGACAGGGAGACGCAGATGTTCGACAAGAAAATGATACCGGTTTTGCTCATCGCGACGTGCGCGGCGCTCGCGGCATGTGAGCAAAAGCCGTCGACCGCAACCGAGGAGGCGGCAATCGGTGCGCAAAACGCCAAATGGCTGGATGCGATCGCCAAGCATGACGCCGACACCGTCATGATGATGTACGCGTCCGACGGCGAGTTGATGCCCCCGAATTCGCCCAAAGCTGCAGGCCGCGACGCCATCAAGGACGCCTGGGGCAAAATGTTTGAGATCCCGGGTTTCGGACTGACCTTTACGACGGACAAACTGACCTTCAGTCAAAGTGGTGACCTCGCTGTCGACGTCGGCACTTACAACTACAAAAGCGAAGCGGCTGGCTCGTCGGTCAGCGATGCCGGCAAATACGTCGTGACGTGGGTCAAGCGTGATGGCACTTGGCAAGTGCTGACGGACATGTTCTCGAGCAACGCGCCGATGTTACCGCCAACCCCAACCGTTCCGCCGGCATCCGAGGGGACGATCGAACCGAGCACGACGACACCGGTCGAGCCGAGCGCCGCAACCCCGATGGCACCGCCAGCCGACCAGCCGGCGACCACGCCAACTGCACCACCGGCTACGACGACGCCGCCCGCACAACCGCCGGCGCAGTAATCAGGTCACCCGCTTCTTGCGCGGTTGGACCAAGGGCAGATCGCTTGTATCAAGCGGTCTGCCTTTCTTCTTCTTGCTCTGAGACTTCTTTCCCTTGGCCCGGATGGCAGCCTCATAGGCGTCCCTAGCCCACACCTTCAGTTCCTCGGGGTCGTCGAGCAGCCGCGCGGGCAGCTCGAGATAGGTGTGAGAAGATTGCTCGCCGTCTTTGGTCTGATACACGAAGGGCTTTGAGCCCTCGCGCTCGAAAGCAGGGCGCGTGCGATCGTCGGTCTTGAGATAAATCCGCTCGCCGATGACCAGGGCGAAGAACTGATCCTTGTGATAGACGCCCGCGCCGCCGAACATCGTCCGGATCGCGATCTCGCCAAGCGGCGCAAAGAGGTCGCTTAGATAGTCCCGATAGGCGGGCGACACCGCCATCGCTCAATCGGCCTTGGTAGCGGCTTTCAGCGCGACAGACTCGCCGCAGCCGCACGCATCCGTCTGGTTCGGATTGTTGAAGATGAAACGGGACTGCATCTTGTCTTTCACGAAGTCCATTTCCGTCCCGATCAGGAACAAGACCGCCTTCGGGTCGATTAGGACGCGCGCGCCCTTGTCTTCAACGACTTCGTCGAGCGGATTCTGCTTGTCGGCGAAGTCGAGCGTATAGCTCATGCCCGCGCAGCCGGCATTCTTGAGCCCGACGCGCAGACCCACGACCGGTCGGTCCGCGCGCGACATGACGGTCTTGATCTGCTCGGCGGCGGCGTCCGTGAGCCGCAGCACCTTGGGCCGCTCACGCTTTGGTCTGGCAGGTGTTTGGACATCACTCATGGTTGCAACAGATCTGGCTCTAGAACATGTTCAATTCAAGCTTGGCTTCTTCCGACATGCGCTCGGGCGTCCACGGCGGGTCGAAGACCATATTCACGGTGACCTCACCGAGCCCAGGAATACGCGACACGGCGTCCTTCACCCAGCCCGGCATTTCGCCGGCGACCGGACAGCCGGGCGCGGTCAGCGTCATGTCGATGATCACGTCCTTGTTGTCGGTGACGTCGATCTTGTAGATGAGCCCGAGCTCGTAGATGTCGACCGGTATCTCCGGATCGAACACGGTCTTTAGCTCCTTGACCAACGCCTGCGTCAGCTCCTCGAGCTCTTCCGGCTTTAAGGCTGAGGCTTCGATGTGGAGGGGCTCAGCGTTCATCGCAACTCACGAGAAAATAGCGCGTGCACGGTGCAGCGCATCGACCAGAGTGTCGACTTCGCCGCGGGTGTTGTAGAAGGCGAACGACGCCCGCGCAGTTGCCGTGACGCCGAGCCGATCCATCAGGGGCTGCGCACAGTGATGGCCCGCGCGCACTGCCACACCTTGGCGGTCGACCAGTGTTGCCACGTCGTGCGCGTGCGCGCCTTCCATTGTGAACGAAATGATCGAACCCTTGCCGGGCGCTCGACCCTGAATCTGTATCCAATTCAGTTGGGATAGACGTTCGGTGGCGTAATTGAGCAAGTCGTGCTCATGCGCCATCAACGCCGCGCGCTCGAATGCGTTGATGTAGTCGATCGCCGCGCCAAGCCCAATCGCCTCGATAATAGGCGGCGTCCCCGCTTCGAAGCGCATTGGCGGCGGCCCATAGGTCACGCGGTCGAAATGAACCTCGTCGATCATCTCGCCGCCGCCGCGGAACGGCGGCAAACGCTCGCCCCACTCCCGCTTCATGTAGAGAACGCCGATTCCTGTCGGTCCATAGAGCTTGTGCCCGGTCACCGCATAGAAATCGCAACCCAGCGCTTGCACGTCGATCGGCATGTGAACGGTCGACTGCGCGCCGTCGAACAGTACGGGAATTCCGCGCTCATGGGCGATACGAACGATCTCCGCGGCAGGCGTCACCGTGCCAAGCACGTTCGACATGTGCGCAACCGAGACGAGCTTTGTCCGCGGCGAGAGAAGTTTCTCAAACGCCTCAAGATCGAACGAACCGTTGTCGGCAATTGGCGCCCAGCGAATGACGGCGCCCTTTCGCTCGCGCAAAAAATGCCAGGGCACGATGTTCGAGTGGTGCTCCATCTGGCTGAGCACGATCTCATCGCCGGCGTCTATCGATGCGCCAAGTGAGTTGGCGACCAGATTGATCGAATCGGTCGCCCCGCTTGTAAAAATAATCTCTGCGGCTTCGCGCGCGTTCAAGAACGCACGCACCGTTTCGCGCGCGTGCTCATACGCATCCGTCGACATCGTTGACAGCGCGTGCAAGCCGCGGTGAACATTGGCGTAAGACGTCTCCATCGCCCGAGTCATCGCCTCGATCACGGCGCGCGGTTTTTGAGCGGACGCGGCATTGTCGAGATAGACGAGCGGCTTGCCGTTGACGCTGCGGGACAAGATCGGAAAGTCGCTTCGTACGTCTTGGACGTCGAATGTCCGCTTGGCATTGCCTCGAACGGCGGGCTGAACGGTCATAGTGCGTCTCCCGTCACCGCGGCCAGGCGCTCATCGAGCCAACCCGCAACACGAGATTGCCATTCGCCAGGCCCCAGCCGGCTCACGACTTCGCTGACGAATGCGTGGATAAGCAAGGAACGCGCTTCAGCCTCGGGGATACCGCGCGAGCGCAGGTAGAACATTTGCTCAGGATCCAGCGCACCGATAGCCGCGCCATGACCGCATTTGACGTCGTCCGCGAAGATTTCGAGTTCGGGCTTCTGATCGATTTCAGCTTTGGTCGAAAGCAAAACGCCGCGCGCCAATTGATGGCTGTCGGCCTTCTGTGCATCGGGTTTGACAGTGACGCTTCCCTGCACCACCGCGTGCCCCTCGCCCGCAGCAACGCTTTTCACCAACATCCGGCTCGTTGTGCGGGGCGCCTGATGCGTCACGGCAAATGTGATGTCGTTCAACTCCTCGCCGCCCGCCATATAAGCCGCGGCTAGATCGAACGTGGCGGCGGGGCCCGTCAGCACAACTTGCACGTCCGATCGCGCCAACGCCGCGCCAGACGCAAACGTGAGTCGCTCGTAAAGGGCGCTCCGCCCGACCTCCGCTTGATCCGTCCTGACGGCCAAACCCGGCGAGCGCATGGCACCCAATCGCAGGTGGTGAAGGCGCGCACCGGCATCGAGCGATACCGCTAGAACGCTGTTGGCGAAGCTTTGGCTTTGCGGCGCCCCGGCGTCGATTTCGACGAGCGTCAGTTCGGAGCCTTCTTCCATCAAGACGACCGAGCGGGTGTGCGCCATCAGGCCGCTCTCGCCCAGGTGATGATGCAGGAGGATCGGTAGGGAGACGCGCACGCCAGCGCCCACACGGATACACACGCCGTCCGTCATGAACGCCAGATTGAGCGACTCCAGGGCCGACCGATCCGCCTGAAGCCACGGCCTCAGCCAAAGCGCCGGCGTCTCCAGGGCGTCCGCGAGGGTGATAATCTCCACGCCGTCGGGTAATTCGTCAGCTTGGGGCGCGCGCTCGACCCTGCCGCGGTTGATCAATACGCGATGGGCCTTCAGGCCATCGAACAGATCAGGTAGCGCATCCCCCTCGCCGCCCCGCGCGATCCCCAGGCCCCCGCCGAAGCGGCTGCGAAAGTCGGTGTACTTCCAGCGTTCGAGCCGCTTGTGAGGCAAGCCTTCGCGCATGAATGCGCTGAGCGCTTCGGCTCGAAGCGCCTGAACCCAGGCAGGTCCCGGCAAGTCGTTCCGAACGGCAGCGAACAGCGCCGCGAACTCGGCCTCAGGGACCGATCGATCCTGCCGATGTTCCGCCGCCATGCTCATGCCGCGTTGACGATCCTTTCATAGCCCTGTGCTTCGAGCTCACGCGCGAGCTCGGGTCCGCCTGACCGCACGATGCGGCCCTCCGAAAGCACGTGCACGTGATCCGGCACGATGTAGTCGAGCAAGCGTTGATAGTGGGTGATCACCAGAAAGCTGCGGTCCGGCGCGCGCAAGCTGTTCACGCCATCGGCGACCAGCTTCAGCGCATCGATGTCCAAGCCGGAGTCCGTCTCGTCCAGAATTGCGAGCTTGGGCGCCAACATCGCAAGTTGGAGCACCTCATTCCGCTTCTTCTCGCCGCCGGAGAAGCCGACATTCAGCGAGCGCTTCAGCATAGCATCGCTGATGTTGAGTTGCTTTGCGACGTCCCGAACCCGCTTCAGAAATGTTGCCGGGTCGACCTGTGGCTCGCCACGTGCCTTGGCTTGCTCGTTCACTGCAGTCCGCAGGAAATTCATGGTGGTAACGCCGGGTATCTCGACTGGGTATTGCATCGCCAAGAAGAGGCCGCTCGCGGCGCGCTCCTCCGGCTTCTGCGCCAACAAATCGTTGTCGCGAAACCTGATAGAGCCACCCGTCACGTCATAGCCGTCGCGCCCCGCGAGCACGTAAGACAGCGTCGACTTTCCGGATCCGTTCGGGCCCATTACAGCGTGCACTTCGCCCTCGCCGACCGACAGGGAGAGGCCCTTTAGAATCTCTTTGCCGTCCACCTTTGCGCGAAGGTCTTTGATCTCAAGCATCATAGTTCCCACGATAGGGACCGACATCACGCTTCCGGCCGCGGAACAGGTTGCCGATAAAGGCGCCTGCTAAAGCGATCACCGCCACGACGGCAGCGACGACGAACAACGTCGACGCCACAACGGCGACTAGGGCCAACACCGCGAGCGCGACGGCGACGAAGCCGATCGCGGTTAGCCACCCCCGCCAACCGACGGGCCGCGCGCGCGACCAATTGATGTAAATCCGGGGGCGATCGTATGGCCCACTCATCCCACACTTCCTTCTAGGCTGATGCCGATCAGTTTTTGCGCTTCGACGGCAAACTCCATCGGCAAGTTCTGTAGAACCTCGCGGCAGAACCCGTTGACGATCAACGTCACGGCCTCTTCGGTCGGAATGCCGCGCGACCTGCAATAGAACAATTGGTCATCGCTGATCTTCGACGTCGTTGCTTCGTGCTCGAGCTGCGCCGTCTTATTGTGGCACTCCATATACGGTACCGTATGTGCGCCGCATTTTCCGCCGATCAAGAGCGAGTCGCATTGGGTGTAGTTCCGCGCGTTTTCCGCGCGCGCATGCGCACTGACGAGGCCACGATAAGTGTTCTGCGCTTGCCCGGCGCTAATGCCCTTCGAAATGATGCGCGAGCGCGTGTTCCGGCCGAGGTGAATCATCTTCGTGCCGGTGTCGGCTTGCTGATGATTGTTGGTGATCGCAATCGAAAAGAATTCACCCACCGAGTAGTCGCCGCGAAGGATACAGCTCGGATATTTCCAAGTGATGGCCGAGCCGGTCTCGACCTGCGTCCAGCTGATCTTTGACCTTGCGCCGCGGCAATCGCCGCGTTTGGTGACGAAGTTGTAGATCCCGCCTTTGCCGTCCTCATCGCCGGGGTACCAGTTCTGCACTGTCGAATATTTGATCTCGGCGTCGTCGAGCGCGATCAGTTCGACCACGGCTGCGTGCAGCTGGTTCTCGTCGCGCATGGGTGCTGTACACCCTTCGAGATACGAGACATAGGAGCCCTTGTCGGCAATGATCAGCGTGCGCTCGAACTGTCCCGTCGATGCCTCGTTGATGCGGAAGTACGTCGACAATTCCATCGGGCAGCGCACGCCGGGCGGCACGTAGACGAACGAGCCGTCCGAAAACACGGCCGAATTCAGCGTCGCGAAGAAATTGTCCGTAATCGGCACGACGCTGCCGAGATACTTGCGCACCAGCTCGGGATGCGTCTGGAGGGCCTCGGAGATCGGGCAGAAGATGACGCCGGCCTCCGCGAGTGTTCCCTTGAACGTGGTCGCCACTGAAACGCTGTCGAAGACCGCGTCGACGGCGACACCCGCGAGCAGCTTCTGTTCCGTCAGCGGAATGCCGAGCTTCTTGTAAGTTTCGAGAAGCTTAGGATCGACCTGATCCAAGCTCTCCAGCTTCTTCTGGTTCTTTGGCGCTGAGTAGTAATAGGCGTCTTGGTAGTCGATAGCCGGATAACGCAGCTTCGCCCAGCGCGGTTCGCGCATCGTCTGCCAACGTTCGAACGCTTGCAGGCGCCACTCGAGCATCCACTCCGGCTCGTTCTTCTTGGCCGAAATGAATCGGATGATGTCGGCGTTCAGGCCCTTAGGGGCCTTCTCGCTCTCAATGTCCGTGACGAAGCCGTATTTGTAGCGCTCGGCTCCCCGAGCGGCGACGGCATCGATTGTTGCTTGTTCTGCCATCGAATATTCCTCAGGCCGCGGCGCGCGTGCTCGCACGCTTCACAATGCGCGCCCACGCCTCGATAAACCGGTTTAAATCTTCGGCGGTTGTCGATACGCCGAAGCTTATGCGGATCGCGCTTTGCGCCAGCGCCGGGTCGACGCCCATCGCGGTCAGCACATGGCTCTGACGCACCTTGCCGGACGAGCACGCCGCGCCGGCGCTCACCGCAAAACCATCGAGATCAAGCGCGATCACCAAATTCTCAGCGCTTATGCCTGACACCGCGACACAGATAGTGTTTGGCGACCGGTCTGCACCACGTCCGAACACGACGGCGTCAGCACAGGCCGCGTTAAGCTTTCGTTCACCATCGTCGCGTAACGTCCGCACATTCCCCATTCGATTGAGATCGACGAGCGCTGCTTCAGCAGCCGCGCCATAGCCTGCGATCCCGGCGACATTCTCTGTTCCCGCGCGAAACCCCCGCTCCTGCCCCCCGCCCGCGATCTGCCGCGTCAACGGCGCAGCCGCACGTGCCGCGAGCGCGCCGACGCCTTGCGGCCCACCGATCTTGTGTGAACTGAGCGTCGCGTAGTCGAGACCAAGCGCGGCGAATGAGAACGGCACCTTCCCAGCTGCTTGCACCGCGTCGCAATGCACGAGCGCTCCGACAGACTTTGCTTCGGCCACGACATCGGCAATCGGCTGGATCACACCCGTCTCGTTGTTCGCCGCCATGACCGAGACTAACGTCCGGCCCTTGCCTTCCCTGAGCAATCGCCGCAGTTCAGCCAAGTCGATGACACCGTCTGTGGTGACCGGGCACTGCGCAACGCGTAGACCGGCGTTCGTCGCCTCGCAAAGTGCGGCATTCGCCAGAACCGAGTCGTGTTCGATCGCGGAAACGATGAGCCGCGTTATCCGTTCGCCGCTCTCTGCCGCGCCTTGGATCGCGCCTCGCAGCGCCAAGGCGTTTGCTTCCGAACCGCCGCTCGTGAAAACAATCTCGCTCTCGGAACAGTCGACGAGGCGTGCAACCTGCCTGCGCGCTTTCTCGATCTGCCCACGCGCTTGCCGCCCTTCTGCATGCACCGATTGGGCATTGCCTGTCGTCTCGAGCACAGCAAGCATTGCGGCCTTCGCTTCGGGCCGAAGCGGCGCGGTTGCATTGAAGTCGAGGTAGACACGCATTGTTCGTGTTCTTTACGCCGCCACGGATTCGCGCGACGTATCCTGATTTTGTAGCCGGCTCATGCCGAGCACGCGCTTGTTGACGACATCGTCGAGCGAGACCGCGCTCAGGAATATTTGAATCTGCCGGCCGAGCTCTTCCCAAAGATCATGGGTCACACAGCGCCCCTGCTGTCCTGTGCAGCCTTTCGGGCTGCCGAGTTCGCAGCGCGTCGCCTTGATTGGCTCGTCGACCGCAAGAATGATGTCGGCAATCCTGGTTTCCGTCGCGCTGCGCGCCAATCGGTACCCGCCGCCAGGACCCCGGGCGCTCACGACGAGACCGCCGCGCCGCAGCTTGGCAAACAGCTGTTCGAGATAGGACAGGGAAATCTCCTGCCGCTGCGCAATATCGTTGAGAGCCACGGGCTTGCCTTGGCTGTGCCGCGCGAGGTCGACCATTGCCATAACCGCGTAACGGCCTTTGGTGGAAAGCTTCATGAGTTCCGTCCCTCCGCCCGCCTGCGCCACAACAGCACTCGCGGTCGATTTCCTTTGCTTTTGCGACCGTCAGGCATGGTAAAAGGCGCGCCCGGCGTCCGTCGGCGAGCGATATAGATTTCCTGACTGGAGCGGTCAAGTATTAGCCGGGCGGGCGACGAGGAATCGGCAACAATTTGTTTGAAAAGGGTTTTCCAGGGCAGTTGGGACCTGGAAAGACTGAGCGTTGGACTAGATCAAGCTGCGGAAAAAGGTGACGCCAACAAATGCCTGAAGTGATCTTTGCCGGGCCTTCCGGACGCCTCGAGGGCCGGTATCAGCATCAAAAAAGCAAGACCGCGCCGATCGCGCTGATTCTCCATTCGCACCCGCAGTTCGGCGGCACCATGAACAGCCGCGTCGTCTACGAGATGTTCTACTGCTTCCAGCGCCGTGGCTGCTCGGTGATGCGGTTCAATTTCCGCGGCGTCGGACGCAGCCAAGGCGTGTTCGACGGCGGCATCGGCGAACTGTCGGATGCAGCAGCAGCCCTCGATTGGATGCAGGCGATGAATCCGAGCGCCCAAGGCTGCTGGATCGTCGGCTTCTCGTTCGGTGCGTGGATCGGCATGCAGTTGATGATGCGCCGTCCGGAGATCCAAGCTTTCATCTCCATCTCGCCGCCGGCGAACATCTATGACTTTACGTTCCTCGCGCCCTGCCCGGCCTCGGGCCTCATCATTCACGGCCGCAACGACCAAGTGGCGCCCGAAGCCGACGTGCAGAAGCTCGTTGATCGCCTCTCGGCCCAGCGCGGCATCAAGATCACGCAGCAAAAGGTCGAAGGCGCCAACCACTTCTTCGACAACCACCTCAAAGAGCTGAAGCAGCACGTCGAGGAATACCTCGACATGCGCATGCCGCCGGTCGAGGAAGCCGCGAGCTAAGCGGGGTAGCGCAAAAACGCGCGGCGCTCGGCCTCCCATGATTGCTCGTCGGGAGTCGTGAGTGCGTCGAGGTCACCAGGCTTTGCCGCGTTGTCGTCGACCCATTCGCGCAGCAGCGGCGAGCCATTGATCACGTCGATCGGCAGCTTTCCGAACTCATATTCGTACGGGAAGTCGCGCCACAAATCGTAGCTCGGATAGAGGCGGCGGATCGCTTTGAACGCCAGCGCCTGAATGCGCCATGGCTTGAAGGCGTGGTGATCGTAGCTCGGATGTTCGGTGTGAATCTGAACACCGTTGCAGAGCTTGCCGACGTGTTTGTGGAACGTGGGCTCGAACCAACAGTCGCGCAGATGGCAACCCTTCAGCCACTCCGGCGCCAGTGCATGCATTTCCTGAATCAAGCGCCGCGCGTCGATATCGGGCGCGCCGAACAATTCGAGTGGCCGCGTTGTTCCTCGCCCTTCGGACAACGTCGTGCCCTCGAGCATCACGGTCCCGGCGTACGCGCGCGCCATCCATAAATTCGGCGCATTCGGCGACGGATTGATCCACGTGCGCGCACCGAGCGGCCAGCCGTAGCCTGGCGCCGCCTCGGGCTGCCAGCCTTCCATCTCCACGACGTGATACTCGACGTCGAGCTTCAGCGTCTTGATGAACCAGAGCCCGAGCTCGCCGAGCGTCAGCCCGTGTCGCATCGGCATCGGCCCCGCGCCGACAAAGCTCTCCCAGCCTTGGCGAAGGCGCAGACCTTCGACCGGACGCCCTGCAGGATTGGGCCGGTCGAGTACCCACACAGCCTTCTGATGTTTCGCCGCCGCTTCGAGCATGTAGCGCAGCGTCGTGATGAACGTGTAGATGCGGCACCCGAGATCCTGCAGATCAATCAACGCCAAGTCGAACGTCGCCATCATCGCGTCGCTCGGCTTGCGCACTTGGCCGTACAGGCTGAACACCGGAATGCCGAGGACCGGATCGTTGAAGTCCGCCGACTCGACCATGTTGTCCTGCTTATCACCGCGCAAACCGTGCTGCGGCCCGAAGGCGGCCGTTAGATTCACATCGCCGAGCGATGCGATCGCATCCAACGAATGCGTCAAATGATGATTGACGGACGCCGGATGCGCGACCAATGCGACGCGCTTGCCATGGAGTGGTGCGCCCAAAGAAGGCTCAGAGAGCAATCGATCGATGCCGAATTTCATGCGCGCGACGGTGCTGGAAGTTGCAGGTCAAAGCAATCGTCATGATGGAAGTCGGGCTTCTCCGGCGGATGCTTCAAGGCCCAGAAAGACTTGCGTCCGCTCTTTTCTTCGATGATCGCGCTCAGTGCCACGCGCCAGTCTACTTCTGACGGCAAGCCTTTGATCGTCGTGGCCAAAGCAAGTTGATCGGATGTCAGGTTCACTTGAATCGGCGACATCTGAATCATCGGTGGCGCCTCCGTCATCCCCGCGCGAAATGAACTGAAGCTGTAGAGCGCCCAGCGTGTCGAGGGTGATGCGTTCAGTTCCGTGTAGGCGGAGCCGGGTTGCGGTTTGATGAACGCCTCAAAACAGGTGTGGTGCCAGAGCAGATCGGTGCGTTTAGCCTGCGCCTTCACCGGTATGAGCAGACCATCCATCGATCCGTGCGCGGCATATCGCAGCGACAGATCGCCGTTTGGCATGCGCTCGACGTCGACTTCGATCCGCGAGATGGCGTCGCAAGCTATGTCCGGATGCCGCTGCAGCGTGGTGCGCATTCTTTAGCTCCGTCGAACCTTGCGTTCGGCGGCCATGTGTTCGAAGACGCGCGCGAACTCGGTAAACGCTGCCTTCTTGGCGTCGTCGTTTGGGGCCTCGTAGACCGTCATCAGTGTCTTCTGCCCTCGCAAAATCTTAAGATAGCGCGGAACCCAATCGCCTTCCTCCAATCGGTAGGAATCGATTTGACTCCACGACGCAGACTCCGAGCGCTCCGGCAGTAGAGGAATGACGGGTCTCAGTTTTACACGCACGCCATTGCGATCCACGATCCATACGCCGCGTTCGACGAGCAGAGGCAGAAGCAGCGCCGGAATAATTGCGACAAAGGTAATCAGCGGAAGGAACAAGTTGGACCAAACGAGAAACGTCGCAACACCTATAGCGGCCACCACACTTATGATGGGAATCGTCGGCCGCGCGATCGGATCGAACAGCAACGCTTCGTACCGCGCTTCTTGCTCGCTCATGCCCGCCCCATGGGAACGCTGAGGATCCCGCCTGTCATTCCGCGCGGTGCGCCGGTCGTCCGTGGAAACGTGATAGGCAACCCGCGGAGGCTGCGCACAGCCAAAAGTGCGATCGCCTCCGCCTCGATGAAATCGCCGCGCCAGCCGACCTCTTCTGCCGATCTCACGACAGCGCCGTCGAGCGCGGCCCGCAGCGCGCTCATGAGAGTTCCGTTGTGCCGACCACCGCCACACACAATCCACTCATGAGGTGCCTCGGGCAGGTGTTCGCGCGCCTTGGCGAGTGTTGCGGCGACAAAGGCGCAGAGCGTTGCCGCGCCGTCGGCGACGTTGAGTTCGCGCACAATGTCGGCGGTGAAGTCCATGCGGTCGAGCGACTTCGGCGGTGCTTTGGCAAAGTAGGGATCAGAGAGCTGCGCAGCGACCACGTCCCGATGCACCTGACCACTTCCAGCCAATGCACCGCCGAAGTCAAACGCCTTGCCGGTGTGACGCAAGGTCCAATCGTCGATTGGCGCGTTGCCTGGACCGGTGTCGAACGCGATCAGCTCACCGCCGTTTCCGACAAAGGTCACATTGGCGACGCCCCCGATGTTGACGATAGCAAGCGGTGCGCGGTTGTGAGCGATGACTTGGTGGTAGATCGGCACGATCGGAGCGCCCTGCCCTCCAGCGCGTACGTCTGCGCTACGAAAATCGCTGACGACCGGCCCGCCGACGGTCCGCGCCAATTGCGGCCCCGATCCGAGCTGCAGCGTCAGGCGCTCCGTTGGCCGATGGACAATCGTCTGTCCATGGAAGCCCACGACATCGATGTCGCCCGCCTCCAATTCCGCCGCCTTCAATAGCGTGAGGACAGCCGCCGCATGCGCATCGGTCAAATCACGTTCGAGTTCGGCAAAAACCCCTGCCAATGGTCCGGCGAGGCTCGACCTGCCTGCTGCCTCGATCGCCGCCCGCAGCCGTTTGCGTAGCTCATCCGGGTAAGGCGAAAACTGTGTGGGACCAAAGGCCGCAACGGTTTGGCCATCGGTTTCGATGATCGCCGCGTCGATCCCGTCCATCGACGTTCCGCTCATCAATCCCAGAGCCTTCAGAACGCGCGTCATTGTGTGCTACACAGCCGCCCCTTGTTGAACCGACGAGCCGTTATAGCCCATGAGTGCCCATCGCTCCGCCTTCTTGAACGACTTCGCCGCGCGCGGACACCTCCACCAGTGTACGGACGTGGAGGGTTTGGATGCGCTCATGTCGAAGGAGCGCGTTGCAGGTTACATCGGTTTCGATTCGACCGCCCCCAGCCTGCACATCGGTAATCTGACGCAAATCATGCGCCTGCGGGTCCTGCAGCGCCACGGGCACAAGCCGATCGTCGTAGTCGGCGGCGGTACGACGAAGATCGGCGACCCGTCGGGCAAGGACGAATCGCGTCAGTTGCTGACCGAGCAACAGATCATGGCGAACTCCGCCCGCATCCGCGAGATCTTCACCCGTTACCTCAAGTTCGGAGACGGGCCGAGCGACGCGATCCTGGTCGACAATTCCGAATGGCTCGACAAGCTCGAGTACATTCCGTTCCTGCGCGACGTGGGCCGTCACTTCACCATCAATCGCATGGTCACGATGGACAGCGTGAAGCTTCGGCTCGAGCGCGAACAGCCGCTCACCTTCCTCGAATTCAACTACATGATCTTGCAGGCATACGATTTCGCCGAATTGAACAAGCGCTACGGTTGCCGCTTGCAGATGGGCGGCTCCGACCAGTGGGGCAACATCGTCGTCGGTATCGACCTCGCGCGGCGCCTGCACAATGCGGAGCTCTATGGCCTGACCTCGCCGCTGATCACGACCTCTTCCGGTGCGAAGATGGGCAAGAGTGTCGCCGGCGCCGTTTGGCTATCGGCCGACATGCTGAGCCCGTATGATTTTTGGCAATATTGGCGCAACGCCGAGGACGCCGACGTCGGGCGCTTTCTGCGCATCTTCACCGACCTGCCCGTTCCCGAGATCGAACGCCTCGAGAAACTTCAAGGCGCCGAGATCAACGACGCCAAGAAGATCCTGGCGAACGAAGTCACCGCCCTCGCCCACGGGCGCGCCGAGGCCGACCGCGCAGCGGCCGCCGCGCAAAAGACCTTTGAAGGCGACGGCATCTCTGCCGATCTGCCGACGGTCACGATCAAACGCGCGGATCTCGCCAAGGGGATCGGTGTGCTCGCTCTCTTTACGCAAGCCGGACTGACGGCCTCGAATTCTGAAGCACGCCGTCAAATCGCCGGAGGTGGCTTGAAGGTGAATGATCGGCCCGTAACGGATGAGAAGGCGAGCGTCGGAGAGGCCGACTTGACGAACGCCGGCGCGATCAAGCTCTCACTCGGCAAAAAGAAACACGTTCTAGTTCGTCCCGCTTGACTGCTGTGGTTGGAACGCATTCGAACTTGGCTTGCGCGTCGGCAACGGTGAGGCCACCGCCGGCGTCGGTCCCATCTCGAAGATACGGCGCAAGATGCCGGGCGCGAGCGTCGAGATCGGATTGACAGCAACCTTCAACTCGTCGACGTGACCGGTCACGTTGTAGGTCATTCCGAAAATGCCCTCGCCCTTCCGCGAGGTCAGCAACTCGCCAAGGACGGGGAAGTCCGAAAGCATGCCGTTCAAGCCGTAGAGCGGCACGACCGAGCCGTTCAGATCCACGGAATCGATTTCCCGATTCACGACGCCCTGCATTGTCAGTCCGATTGAAGGTCCGCTCGCTGTGCCTTCGGTGAGCGTGAGCATGTCGCCGCGACCTTGGAACCGCTGCTCGAGATGCGTGAAGGTGACGCCCTCTCCCTGCAACAAGTCGCCGAGCCCGGTGAACGAACCGGCCGCGAACAGGCGGGCGAGAAACGGTTGATTGGTCACCTTGAAACGATCGATCTTCAGCGTGCCGTCATATCCGGGCTGGATCTTCTGGCCTGGCGCTGGCAACGGCGCGAGATCTGCTGTCAGTGTCAGTTGGCCGCCGACCATACTGTGAAACTCGGTGAAGCCGCGAAGCATCTTGCCCGCATCGCCAGTCGTGAGCTTTAGACTGCGCGCTCCATCGGCAGAGGTCGTCAGCTCGCCGTGGATCGACGAATTGTCCGGCGCTGAGCTGATATTGAGCGCGGTCAGGTGCTCGCCGTTGTCGGCATAGGTCACGCGCAAGTTCTGATACCAGACTTCGTTCTTCAAATGCGCTACGTCAAAGGCTGCTTTGACCGACAGCGGTGTGTGACGAAGTCCTTTGGGCTTCGATCCCTCTTCGCTGCTGTCGCTGTCGAGCACGTTTCCTGCGTCGATCACCTTACCGTGGGCGTCGATGGTGCGCCCGCCGTTCTCATCGACGTGGTATGCGAACGTGAAGTCGTTGTGCGCGCCGAGCTTCAGCGTCTTGAAGTCGGCCGCCGTCACCTTTCCCTTCGCGACGGCTAGTCGCCCGACGGCCTTCATATTGTCGCCCGCAGCGTCGATGTTGGTGATTTCGATTTGATCGGGCTTGAAGGCGATATCCGCCGTCATCCGGGCAGCCTCCCCGGTCGGCTTGGCCCAATTCAGTTGCGGCGCCGACAGACGAGAGCTGGTGAGATCGGCCGCGATCTTGGCATTGGTGATCTTGCCGTGACGGCCGGTAAAGATCGCTTGGATCGTATTCTTGCCTTCGATGAAGGGCCGCAAGTCCAATCCGAGCTCGGCCCGATTCTGATCGCTCAGGGTCGCGGTCACATCCATACGCGTGCCGACCGCGAGAGTGCCGGTCAGATCTTCGGTCCAGGTGATCCCCATCGGCGCGCCGTTCACGAAGATCGCGCCATGCGCCTTCATGGTCTTCGGGTCGATGTGCAAAACCATCGTCCCGCCGGTGATTGCGATATTGGCCATCACCGGCAACTTCAGCTCCTTCATTTCGGCGTCCACGTTAATGCCGACATCCTCAGCTTTGAGGTCGTGCAACATTGGGATCGCGAACGTGAAGTTGACCTCGCCAGTCCCGCCGGCTTGCGAGGGCTTTATTCCGAAACGAGATGGGTAGCCGAGCCGCGGCGCGTCGATGACGGTCAGCATCGCTTGCGTCGGGCCGGTAATCGTACCGCTGATTGATCCGACGCTGGCATGCTTGTGCAGCTCTGGAATCTTCACGGCCCCGGTTTTCAGAACGACATCGCCGATCGCACCAGACCCAATCGTCGCCGTGAATGTATCGCCGAGCAAAATGCCGGACCCGGAGACTTTGGTGATGTCGGGCAACCCGTTGAGATAGGTCGCGCGCGTCCCCGACATGTTGAAGGTGAGATTCAACATCTCGTCGGGAATCTTCCCGTCTACGAATTCCGTACCTGGGGGAATGTCGACGGTCACCTTGCCGTCGTTCAGCATGCCCTCATGGACATTTTCTGAAATCCAACTGCGCGCGCCTTCCGCCATTCCCTGGGGCCACAATCGCTTCAGATCGGCGACTGCGAGCTTGTCGAAGGTGCCTTCGAGCTTGACGCCGTCATTGACCGAATTCTGGAGGATTTCGCCGGCCAGCGTCAGCTCAAAGCCGCCGCGGCGAATATGCGCGCTCTCGATCGAAATCTTGGAGGCCGCACCGTCATACGCCGCCTTGATCCCCAGGCTCTCGATCCCGATCGGTCCTCCGAACACGTTTGGAGCGTCGATCGCAACGTCCTCGGCGGCCAAATCCACGCTAATCTGAGGCAAACCTTCCGCAGTGTAGTTGAACCCGCCCGATCCCGAAATCTGCGCTTTGTTTCCGGCGCCGATCCAATTGAGCGACTCGATGGAGTAGCGATGCGTGGGGAAATCGATCTCGGCCGTCAGTGCCGCCGATTGCACCGACAATGGGTCGGACTTCAGCACCGGCAGCTGCAGGACGCCCTTACCGACATTGAGCCATAGCTTGCAGCGGCCGAATTCGCCCTTCAGCGTCATGTTGCAAGTCGCGTTGCCGTTCGCTGGAACATCCATACCCGCGAGCCACTTCAATCCGGCCCCGCTCGTCGCAAGCTTGCTAAGCGCAATGTTGCCAAGCGCGAGATCGAGTTGAATGTCCGTCGCATCCTTCTTGTAGATGGCCGACGCGATGACCTGCCAAACGGTTTTGTCGGCCATCATCAGTGGCGCTTTCACGGTCGCCGCGATGCCCCCGGGAGCCCGATCGAAAGCGAAAGCCGCACCCCTCGCGGTCCAATAGCTCCGCGTCGCCTCGTCGAAGATCGTAAGCTTGGCATCACGCACGGCGAAGTGCGTGAGGTAGCGCGAAAGCGTGTCGTCGGGTTTGGGCGACAACATCGCCTGCAAGACCGACTCGATGACACCGGGCGAACCCGCATCATTCGAAGACGGTGCGCGTGCGGTTCGTGTGCTTGTCTGGAATCCAAGTTGGAACGACCGATCGGCGCGATGAACCAATATCGCGCTCGCGCCGATCATTTCGACGCTCATCGGCGCAACTTGACCCCGCAGCAGCGCGGGGCCGCTGAGCCCAACGGCAACGCGCGGTATGCGTGCAATCACACTGCCCGACTTGTCGACCGCTTCGACGTCGATGAATTGAAGGTGCGCGACATCGTTGCCTTCGCGCCAGTCCAACACGCTGTCAGCAAAGCGCAGCTGAAAATCCTTCAGCCCGGCATTGATCATGGCCTCGAGCCGAGGCGTCAAAAGGCTGAGCGACACTGGCCCGCGCGAGGCTTGCCAAACGATAACACCGGCAAGGACGATGAGGCCCGCAAGGCCCGCCGCGACGACCTGCAGTGCGATCTTGGCGGAACGCCTAATCAAACTGAACTACTCCACTGCCATTGAATGGGCGCCAAGGCGACGCCGAACGATCGGGCCGAAGCGGCAATCGTATCATGTGATGCGGCCAAACGCCCTGCCTGTTGCGACGGGCACTGCGCCCGCGTAAACCACGCTCCCCACGGTTTGCGCGCCGGAGATGAGAGGCATGGCAAAGGTTTTAGAACAAGGCTCAAAAGCGATTGCCTTCACATTGGATGCCGACGGCGGGGAAAAGGTGTCCCTCAAGGAGTTCGCCGGGAAGCCTCTAGTCCTGTATTTCTACCCCAAAGACGACACATCCGGGTGCACCAAGGAGGCCCTTGATTTCACGGCGCGCGCGGCTGCATTCAAGAAACTCGGCGCCGCCGTTATTGGCGTGTCCAAGGACAGCGTCGCAGCCCACGACAAGTTCAAGAAGAAGCATAAGTTAAACGTCATTCTGGCTTCCGATCCGGAAGGAAAAACGATCGAATCTTACGGGTCGTGGGTCGAGAAGAGCATGTACGGCCGAAAGTACATGGGAATCGACCGATCCACATTCTTGATCGATAGCAAGGGGAAAATCGCTAAAATTTGGCGGAAAGTGAAGGTTCCCGGGCACGTCGAAGACGTGCTGAACGCCGTTAGGACACTTTAACGGGAATCGTTAAGAACTTGTAACCGGCATGCAAAATTCGCGGGTTGGCGGATGCCTACAAATTCGTAACAATAGCCGTAACTGCCGAACCGGCCCGAAAACTGCAGTTCCGTCGATGGTCCGGATGGAATTGCCGAGTCGCCTGGGCCGGGAAACCTCTTGAGGGTCCGTTGTATGTCCACGTCGTCTGTGGCCGGAATACTGGCGTTTTTTCAGCGGCTGTTTCCCCATCGTCAGTTTTACCTTCGTAGTCGGGGATCAGTTCAGTTCTTCGAATTGTCGCCGACCTTCCAAATGACGGTGGCTGCCGCCAGCCTGCTTGCCCTTGGTTGGATTGCCTATTCGTCGGTTGTGGTGATCTTCAAAGAGCAGATCATCACCGCAAAGAACCAGCGTTACGCAAGCATGCAGGCGGCCTATGAAGGCCGCATTTCGCAGATGCAGCTCCAGTACGACGAGCTGAACGGTCTGTTGGTGCTCGCTGAGGAGCGCTTCCAAAACGCAACCCGCGACCTTGAGGCCAAGCACCGTCAATTGACCGCGCTGCTCATGCAAAAGCAGGCCATGGACAAATCCATGCGTGACGTGAAGCGTCAGGTCGCGGTTATGGAGGGCTATGCTGGCCGTACGCCGACAATCCGGCAGGCATCTGCTGGCGGTGGTGATTCCAACGTCTTGATGATGCAGGTCGCCGATGCAGACTCGGCGACGCGCCAGAGCCGCGACACGCAACAGTTCAGCGACAGCGCCATAGCCAGCGTCGCTGCATCCCTTTCGCCCCACGCAGGCGGCCACGGCAAAAGTACGCTCGCGCAGAATTATGTCGTCCGCCGCATTGCCGCGCTCGAGGACCGCCTAAAGGGCATCGAAAAGAGTCAGATGTCTCTGCTGAGCGAGCTCGGCGAAAATGCCACCGGCCAGATCGACCACATGGAAGCCGTTATCCGCATGACGGGCTTGAGCGTTGACCAAGTCGTGGCGACCGTGGGCGATCACACCGGCCGGGGCGGGCCCCTCATTCCGGTTGCCGACATCCGCTCGACTGACGGCCTGACGGACGACTTCGAGAAACAATTCACGGTCCTTGCCAAGCGATTTGATCGTCTGGATAGCCTGACGACGGCGCTAAGCCGGATTCCATTGGTTACCCCGATCGCGAGCGGTCTCTACCGCCTCACATCCGGCTTTGGTTATCGTGTTGACCCATTTACCGGGCGCGTTGCCTTCCACTCGGGGACCGACCTGGCCGGAGAATTCGGCACGCCGGTCCTAGCGACGGCGCCGGGCCGCGTTATTGCAGCCGAAAGGCGCGGGCCATATGGACTTATGGTTGAGTTGGACCATGGACATGGAATCCACACTCGCTACGGACATCTTCAAGCAGCCCTTGTCAAACCCGGGGACTTCGTGCAATTCCGTCAACGTATTGCACTGATGGGATCGAGCGGACGCAGCACCGGGCCGCACTGCCACTACGAAGTGTGGTTCAACAGCGTCGTGCGAGATCCGATCAAGTTCTTCGAGGCGGGGCGTTATGTTTACAAGGGGTAGCAAGGGCAACGGATCAGACAACCTTCCTGTTCCGCAGCCGCAGCGCCGTCTCGGCAAAGCCGCCCCCTCCATCATCTCGACCGACCTTGTTGTTGTTGGCACGTTGACCTCGACAGGCGACGTGCAGATCGACGGCCGCGTCGACGGCGACATTCGCTCCGGTTCCGTCACCATTGGCGAGAAGGCGAACTTCGAGGGCGAGATCGTCGCTGAAGAAGTCACAGTGCGTGGCCGCGTCCAAGGCACCATCCGCGCGCGCAAGGTTTCGCTCGCCGGCACCTGCCACGTCGAAGGTACGATCTTGCATGAAGCGCTGGCTGTCGAAGTCGGTGCGTTCTTCGAAGGCAATTGTCGTCACTCGGCCGATCCGCTCTCCGAGGTCATCAACAAGCCGGAGCCTCAGCGTCCGGCGTTCGAACCCAAGCGCGATCTCGGCGTCGGTACATCGCAGCAGGCGTCGAATGTGATTCAAAAGCCGGGCAAGATCGGCGGCAACTTGCTGGGCGCGATCAAACCGGCGCAGTAGCCCGCGCCGCTCTCATTCCAGATCTTCAACCGGCTGCGTGTCGCCAGCTCCCTTGAGCCGTTGCGCCAGCGAAGCCTGCATAAAGGGATCGAGATCGCCGTCCAGCACGTCTTGCGGCGCGTAGCTCTGCACACCGGTGCGCAAGTCCTTCACGAGCTGATAGGGCTGCAGCACATACGAACGAATCTGGTGTCCCCACCCGATATCCGTCTTTTGCGCGTTTTGAGCGTCGGCGATCGCTTCACGCTTTTCCAGCTCGTGCTCATAGAGCCGCGATCGCAGCATCGCCCACGCGGTCGCGCGATTCTTGTGCTGTGAGCGGTCGTTCTGGCACGACACCACGATTCCCGTTGGGATATGCGTGATCCGCACGGCGCTCTCGGTCTTGTTGACGTGCTGGCCGCCGGCTCCGCTCGCGCGATAGACGTCGATACGCACGTCTTTCTCGTTTACGTCGACTTCGATGTTGTCGTCGACGACTGGATAAACCCACACACTCGCAAAGCTCGTGTGCCGCCGCGCATTCGAATCGAACGGCGAAATGCGCACCAACCGATGCACGCCCGATTCGGTCTTACCCCAGCCATACGCGTTCTCGCCCTTCACCAAGATCGTCGCTGACTTGATGCCGGCTTCTTCGCCTTCGCTTTCCTCGATGTATTCGACCTTGAAGCCGCGCCGCTCAGCCCAGCGCGTGTACATGCGCAAGAGCATGCTCGCCCAATCCTGGCTTTCCGTACCGCCGGCGCCGGCGTGAATTTCAAGATAAGCGTCGTTGCCGTCCGCTTCGCCCGACAACAACGACTGCAACTCCAGTTCTCCTGCCCGCGCCTGCAACGCCTTGAGCGAGGCCTCGGCCTCGGCGACCAGGCCCGCCTCCCCTTCGGTGGAAGCGAGCTCGATCATTTCGACGCTGTTGCGATAGTCGGATTCGAGACGCAAGTAGTTGCTGATCGCCGCGTCGAGCTTATTGCGCTCGCGCATGAGCTTTTGGGCGGTGACGGGATTGTTCCAGAACGAAGGATCTTCTGCCTTTGCGTTCAGCTCATCGAGACGCTTTTGCGCTGTATCCCAGTCAAAGATGCCTCCTCAGCAGCGCCAGCGATTGCTGGACCTGCTCGGCGATGGCTTGTGTTTCTGCACGCATATCAATGCCTCGGCACGCAAAACTACGGCGCGAGCTATATCGGGCCCGCGCCGCGAATTGCAACGAATGTTAGTAGAGACCCCAGGCGCCCGAGCTTTGACCGGTCTGCGTCGTGGCGTTCGGATCTTCGTCGGTCGGCCCTTCCGCCGACGAATCGGAAGTATCGCCGCGCGCGATGTAACCGGACCCAGGCTCCGTTCCCGCCTTGAAGGCTTCCATGATGCCGCCTTCATTGACCGGACGGCCGCTGTGCAGGTCGACGCGCACCATGCGCACGCCGGGCGGGATCCGGAATGGAACGGCTGGCTGATCGCCGATCGCCGCCTTCATGAACTCGCGGAAGACCGGCGCCGCATCATGGCCGCCCGTTTCGCCGTGGCCCATGGACGCCGGCTCGTCGAAGCCGACATAGACGCCGGCGACCATATTGGGCGAAAAACCCATGAACCAGGCGTCTTTGAAGTCGTTGGTCGTGCCGGTCTTGCCGGCAAGCGGGACGCCCACGTCTCTAACGAGCATCGCCGTGCCGCGTTGGACAACGCCTTCGAGCATATGAACGATCTGATAGGCCGTGCGCGGATCGAGAATCTCTTCCGCGTTGTTGGCAATCAGCGGCTCGTCCTGATTCGCCCACGCCTGTGCTCTACAGCCTTCGCAAATACGCTTGTCTTGTCTGAAAATCGTCTTTCCCGTCCGATCCTGGATACGATCGACGAGCGCCGGCACCACGCGCTTGCCGCCATTCACAAACGTCGAATACGCCGCCGCCATCCGATTGAGCGTCGTCTCCGTGGAGCCGAGTGCGTTCGCAAGAACCGGCAGCATGTGATCTGCAATCCCGAAACGCTTGGCGTATTCCGAGACCTTCTCCATACCGATGTCGGCGGCAATGCGGACCGTCATCAGATTGCGCGAGTGTTCCAGGCCTGAGCGCAGCGTCGACGGGCCGGCATAGTGCTCGTCGTAGTTTTCCGGTCGCCACATCGGCAGGCCGACGCCTTGGCTCGCGACAAACGGCGCGTCGAGAACGATGCTCGACGGCGTGTAGCCGGAATCGAGGGCAGCGGCATAGACGATCGGCTTGAACGCCGAGCCGGTCTGGCGCATTGCCTGCCAAGCGCGGTCGAATTCGCTCGCATAGAAGCTGAAGCCGCCGACCAAGGCGAGCACGCGGCCCGTCTGCGGATCCATCGCGATCAGGCCGCCGTTCAGTTTGGGCACCTGGCGCAGAATGTATTGGCCTTTTGTCGAGCCGTCCGTCGCATCTGGCAACGCCTGCACGTAGATGACGTCGCCTGCCGCCAGAACGTCCGTGCACTTTCTGGGTTGGGGTCCCAGCGCGTTGTCACGAATGTATTTGCGCGCCCATTTCATCTGGGCGAATGGGATGCGTCCCTCCGTGCCGTCGGTGAACGCTATCTTTGCGGTGTCGTTCGAACCGAAGCCGGTGACGACGGCGAGCCGCCATTCGGGAACATCGAGCAGCGTCGGAATCGCCGCGAACTGCTTCTGCCAATTGCCGGCAAGATCGAGGTGCGACACCGGCCCGCGCCAACCGTGGCGAACGTCGTAGGCGACCAGCCCGTCACGCAGCGCCTGCGTGCCGATGCGCTGTAGCCGCGGATCGAAGGTCGAACGTACGGCGAGACCGCCGTCATAGAGCGCTCGATCGCCATAGTTCTGCTGAATCCACCGACGAATTTCTTCGGCAAAATACTGAGCATCTGGCGACTGAGCGCCGGCCGGCCGGAAGTGCGGCACCAAGTCTTCGTGGCGCGCCTTCTCTGCGTCCTCGGCGTTGATGAAGTTGTTCTCCTCCATCCGATCGATCACATAGTTTCGGCGTTCGATCGCGCGCGCTTTGTTGTGAACCGGATGATAGTTCGAAGGTGCCTTCGGCAATCCCGCCAAATAAGCAACCTCTGCAATCGTCAGCTGGTCGAGCGACTTGTCGAAGTAATTGTAGGCCGCCGCGGCGACGCCATACGAATTCGAGCCGAGGAAGATTTCGTTTAGATAGAGCTCGAGAATCTTGTCTTTCGTGTATGCGCTCTCGAGGCGGAAGGCGAGCATCCACTCCTTGATCTTGCGCTCAAGGCTGACTTCGCTGGATAGGAGGAAGTTTTTCGCGACCTGCTGCGTAATGGTGGACGCACCTTCTGGGCGATGTCCATTGCCTTGCAGATAGCCCTCCATGTTCGAGATGCCGGCGCGCATGACGCCGTAAAAGTCGACGCCGGGGTGAGAATAGAAATCCTTGTCCTCGGCGGACAGGAACGCATCGATCACGCGGCGCGGAATGGCTTCGATGGGAACAAACAACCGCCGTTCGCGCGCATACTCGGCAATGAGCGTACCGTCATTCGCGTAGACGCGCGTCGTAACCGGCGGCTCGTAGTTGGCCAGCGAATCGTAGGCCGGCAAATCTTGGCTGAGCTTGTAGAGATAAAGGGCGATACCGGCGGACACCGATATGAAGAGCACCGCGATCGCACCGAATGTGTACGCGAAAAACCGATACATGTCAGAGAGTTGTCCTGCGCCTCATCTGCGCCGAGCGTATTTATAACACGACAGCCCGCTTGGCCATGGCTGTAACCCGTCAAATTCCGGGCCATTCTCGCTCAGTTGTGATGGTTTCCCGTAAATTTACTCCGTTCCGCGGGCCGTTTTCCCGTGACGTATGAGCGCAAAGTAACGGTCCACGCCCCTGGCGATCCCCTTGGCCATCTCTGAACGCCACCGGTTGTTGTTCAGCGCCGCCTCGTCCTGCTTATTGGAGAGGTAGCCCGTTTCGATCAGAACCGAAGGTACGTCCGGAGCCTTCAGTACGACGAACCCGGCGAACCTGTGGGTCCGCGCCACGATTCGGCCCGACCGGCCGAGTTCCGGAAGCAAGATCTGGGCAAAGCGCGCCGAGTTGTTCTTGGTTTCGCGTTGTGCCAAATCGATCAAAATGCTGGTGACGATATCTGGCTCATTCGTCAGGTCGACGCCCGCGATGATGTCGGACTGGTTCTCCGCCCGGGCGAGTGCGTCCGCCTCGCGGTCCGAAGCTCGTTCTGACAGCGTGTACACCGAGGCGCCACGCACGGACGAAGAGTTGGGCGACGAATCGGCATGCAGCGAAATGAAAAGGTCGGCGCCGGCGCGACGCGCCACGGCGACACGCGCACGCAGCGAGAGAAAGATGTCCGTGTCTCGCGTCATCACCACGTCGTACCGTCCGGTACGAACCAGCGCGTCACGCAGCTGTTTGCCGAGCGCCAACACGACATCCTTTTCGTAGGTTCCCGAATACCCCGTGGTGCCCGGGTCGACGCCCCCGTGTCCGGGATCAATTACGACGACCCGCCGCGCGTTGGCGGGTCGGCTCCCATCGTCGATAGCAACGTCAGGTTCCGATTCTGGCTGAGATTGCTCGTCCTTTGGCCATCCCGCAGTCGCCAAATATTTTGACCGATTGACCGGCGCAAGATCCAAGACCAGCCGATAGCGGCGCTCACCCTCCGGGGGCAGCAAGAACTTGTTGGCGATGGCCATCGGCCCCGACAGATCGATAACCATGCGTGATCGGCCTGGCCGGAAGAGACCGTAGCGGTACCCGCGAATGGCGCCACCGGCCGCCGCCTGGCCATCGCCGGTTAGACGCCAAGCAACCTCGGGCAGGTCGATGACGATCCGGTACGGATCCGCCAGGGTAAAGACCTCGAAGTCGACCTTCTCGGACAGATTGAGAACGAAGCGGGTGTGATTACCGTTCTGACCGATCCGTGCGTCGGTGACTGCAATTCGCGTAGCGGCGATCAGAATATCGATTGGCTTCGGCCTGGGCGTCGGTGGATCTGCGAACGCCGCGCCAGAGAGGACGAGCGCGCAAAAGGCCGCCGCGACCGCTCGCGCGACGCTTCGAATCCATGACGCCCCTCGCCCCTTGACTGGCTCCGACAACCTCACAAATCCCGTTGGAAGCGACCGTAGTTGACGCCGCGTTAGCAAAGCGCCTTTACCATAGGTCGCGTGGTCGAGTGCAAACGCCGACCCCCGCTCCATTGCAAGCTGCCAAAAAGTGTGGGCGGCAAAGAGGTTGCGATGGGTGAAGGTCAACGCTACAACCACACTTGTTAACGTCTGCGACATTACGGCGAATCGCCGGCGCAGCGTCATCGAAGGTGCACAAGAAGTCGGCCCTGCCGCAAAGGCAAAACCGGTCACGTGGGCACCAAAAGGTCAATGGAGCGAGCGGCGCGGTCTTGCAGAAGAAGCCCGAGCAGCGAGCGGCGCGAACCAGCCGATTCCGGCGTGACGCGCATAAGGGGTTCAATTAGGCCCATGAGAGGATTTGCCCAGTCGCATTCGCTTCAGGCGGCATCCGCATGCGTGACGCATGCGGCGCAGCGGTCTGCGCGCGCTGGGCTTGGTTTCATATCCCACAACAAGGGAAGCGCCTCGAGCCTGCTCGATCGAGCAAGGCTTGTCGCTCTGCGACCGCGTGGTGCGCCTCCCGGAGAAGAGATTGATGTCGAAGAAAATGCTGGTGGATGCCAGCCACCCGGAAGAGACACGCGTCGTCGTCGTTGATGGAAAAAGAGTAGAGGAATTCGATTACGAGTCAGCTTCGAGACAACAGCTTAAGGGCAACATCTACCTTGCCAAGGTGACGAGGGTTGAGCCCTCGCTCCAAGCTTGCTTCGTCGAATACGGCGGCAACCGACATGGCTTCCTGGCCTTCTCGGAAATCCATCCCGACTACTATCAGATACCGACAGCCGATCGTCAGGCGTTGATCGAGGCGACGCGTGCGAGCGATCGCCGCGCCGATGACGACGAGGGCGAAGACGCACCCTCTGACGACAGCAACTTGGCTGAGACGACCGTGACGCTCGCGGCGGATGCCGCGTCAAGCGACGACCACACGACAATGTCTCCCTCGGAACCGACGGCGAGCGATGGAGAGGCAACCGACGCCGACGACAGCATCGTCGAAGTGGCGGCAGAACAAACCGACGATGTGTGGGTGCACGACCCGGAGGATGAGGAAGAGTCGGGCGAAGAATCCAGCGACGGCGATGCTGCCTCGGCGGAACTCTCCGCCACGGACGCTGCAGCGCCCGACGAAGTGACCGTTTCGGAATTCACTGCTGACCCAGACACGGATTCGGACGCTGTTGTTACGCCGGAGACCGTTGCTCCCGGAGAGATCGCTGAGGCTGCTGCGGCCGCCGAGCCGGAAGCGACGGGCGACGATGCGATGGAAGAACTTCCGCGTCGCGACTACCGCGCCCTTCGGCGCTACAAGATTCAAGAGGTGATCAAACGCCGGCAGGTGCTGCTCGTCCAGGTGGTCAAGGAAGAACGCGGCAACAAGGGCGCCGCTCTCACCACGTACCTCTCGCTGGCCGGCCGCTATTGCGTGTTGATGCCGAACACGGATCGCGGCGGCGGGATCTCGCGCAAGATCTCGAACGTTGCCGATCGCCGGAAGCTGAAGGAGATGGCTTCTGAGCTCGAAGTCCCGGAAGGCATGGGCGTCATTATCCGCACAGCGGGCGCGAACCGCACCAAGCAAGAGATCAAGCGCGACTTCGAGTATCTCATGCGCCAGTGGGATGCTGTGCGCGAACTCACGTTACGCTCGAGCGCACCGACCGTGGTGTACGAGGAAGGCAACCTGATCAAGCGAGCCATCCGCGACCTCTACACCAAGGACGTCGGCGAAATATTGGTTGAGGGCGAGCACGGCTATCAGGACGCACACGAATTCATGCAGATGCTGATGCCGAGCCATGCGGATGCGGTCCGGCAATATCACGATCGGCTGCCGTTGTTTCAGGCCTACGGGGTCGAGGCAGCGCTCGACTCCATGTTCAATCCGATCGTTCGTCTGCGTTCGGGCGGCTACATCGTCATCAATCAGACCGAAGCGCTCGTGGCCGTCGACGTTAATTCGGGTAAGGCCACGCGCGAGCATCACATTGAAGACACGGCCCTCAAGACCAACCTTGAAGCGGCCGAGGAGATTGCGCGCCAACTTCGCCTGCGTGACCTTGCCGGTCTGATCGTCATCGATTTCATCGACATGGAGGAGAATCGCAACAATCGAGCCGTCGAGAAGCGGCTGAAGGATTGTTTGCGCTTCGACCGTGCGCGCATTCAGCTTGGCCGCATCAGTCCGTTTGGCCTTCTGGAAATGTCGCGCCAACGACTACGCGCCGGCATGATCGAGGGTGCGACCCTCCCCTGCCCGCATTGTGAAGGCAGGGGCGTCATTCGTTCTGTTGGCTCAATGGCGCTGCGTGTTCTGCGCGCCGTCGAAGAGTTCTGCCAACGCGAGAAGTCGCCGGCGATCACGCTGCGCCTCCCGCCGGAAATCGCGATCTACATCCTCAATCACAAGCGTGTTCAGCTGACCGCGATCGAAGATCGCTACGGCGCCTATGTCTACATCGAATCCAAGCCGTCGCTGACGGCATCGACGTATGAGATCGAGCGCGGGGCCAATGTCCCCTTCGAGCCCCGCAAACCGGCGCCGGCTGCAGTCACCGTCGAAAGCGCGCTTGAAGCCAACGACGATGTCGCCGAGGAAGGCGCGGACGAAGAGTCTGCATCGACTGAATCAAGCGTCGAGGAAGTCGCGGATAGCGAGCAGACGAGCCCGCAGCGTGACGGCGAGCGGCGCGGCCGCCGGCGGCGCCGTCGAGGCGGCCGCGACCGATATCGCGAGGATCGCCAACCACAACCGTCTGAGGCCACGCCGCCAGGCTTCGGTCCGCAGCCTGTTGTCGATTTCAATTCGGATCTCTCATCCGACGCAATCGCACAGTCCGCCAACGGCAAAGACGCTGACGAAGGCGATGAAGGCGCAGAGTTCGCGCCGAACGAGCAAGCGCAAAACGGCGACGGCGATGGAGACCCGCAGAACCGACGTCGTCGTCGCCGCGGCCGGCGCGGCCGGCGCGGCCGCCGTTTCGAAGGCGAGCAGTCACAGCACGGTCCCGGCGAAGCTCAGGCACGTTCGCCCCTGGGTTCTCTGCCGACCCCGGCAGATGCGCTCGAAGCGCCCGATTGGCCAGCATCGGGAGGATTCGACACGACGCCAGGAGAGCGCCCCCAAGTGCACGTACCGCCGCGGGCAGTCGACGTGATGGAAGCAGAACCGGCAAAGCCCGTGACGCAACCACGTGCTGAAACGCCTGCCCTCGAGCCGAAGCCGGAACGCTCCAGCATCGCCGCGTTCTTTGGGTTCACACCCAAACCACAGCCGGAGGGCGAAGGAGCCGAGACAAAGCCGGCGCGCAGAGGATGGTGGCAGCGCGACGCCGACAAGTAGACGTTAGCGCGCCTGGACTTTGGACCACGCAAGAAAGGCATCGGCCGCGGCGGCGATTTCGGATTCGCTGCCGGCATAGGATAGGCGCAGCCACCGATCGCCTTCTTCCGGATCGAAATCGAGACCGGGTGTTGCCGCCACGCCGACCTCGTCCAGCAACCTCTGCGCCATTTGCGTCGAGGTGCCAAACCGCGAAACGTCCGCATAAAGATAAAATGCCCCGTCCGCCGGTGCCATTGTGGTGACGCCCGCGCCGAGCAGCGCTTCTATCAATCGTTTTCGGTTACGCGCATAGAGCGTAACGTGACCATCAAGCTCCTGTTTGGCGTCCATAGCTGCAACGGCCGCGATCTGTGAGATGGCGGACGGCGAAATGTATAGGTTCTGCGCGAGGCGTTCGATCGGACGTACGAGGTCCTCCGGAACGACCATCCAACCGATCCGCCAACCGGTCATCGCATAGTACTTTGAAAAGCTATTGATGATGATGGCGCCGGGTGCCACCGACAGAGCAGTTTGCGCCTGCACGCCATACGTAATGCCGTGATAGATCTCATCCGAAATCAGCCACGCTTTGCGGCTCGCGCATACGTCGGCAATCTCGGCGATCTCCGCGCGCGACATCATTGTGCCTGTGGGATTGCCTGGGCTGGCAATCAACGCACCGTGCCATTGATTGCTGCGATTGAGCGCTTCCGCGCCCAGATGAAACCTCTCTTCCGGCCCGCAACGAATGAAGACCGGCTCGAGGTCTAGGGCCTTTGCAGTATTCCGGTACGCGGGATAGCCCGGCACCGCCATCGCCAATCGATCCCCTGCGTCAAACGCCGCCAAGAACGCCAAGATGAAACCGGCCGACGATCCCGTTGTGACAATGACGCGAGAGGCCGGCACGTCGAGCCCATAGGTCTCGCCGTAATGCTCGGCAATTCTCTTCCGCAATGCCGGCCGCCCTAGCGCCTCGGTGTAGCCCAGGCTGTCGGAACCGAGAGCCGCCGCTGCCGCTTCCAAAGCCTTCTTGGGCGCGTGGCAGCCCGGCTGTCCGGTTTCGAGATGGAACACGGCCTTGCCGGACCGCGCGCGCTCATTCGCACGCGCCATGACGTCCATGGCTAAGAACGCATCGATTTGAGCACGCCGTGAGATCGTCATTTCTGGACTCGCCGAACCTGATTGAATTCCTACCGCGAATTCACCACGGCCGCCGCAAACTTTGCGGTTTCCCGTGATTTTTCGACCGGTAAATTGGGACGGGCTGCGACAACGTCCAATTGACGGCAAGCGTCCAACAGCCCTACGGTCGCGGCTTGTCGGGGCGGCCTTTGTGCAGCGCTTGCGATGGGCCAGAAGCGTCCCGCGCACGCAGGAGTTGATCAGGAGATCGTCTGTTGTGATCCTTTCCCGGACGCCCTTCCAGGGCAGAATTCTGACGTCCCTTGCTGTCGCCGCAACGGCAATTGCGGCTGCGATGCTCGCCGCCATTGCGCCTGCTCATGCCGGCTCTGGCATTCGCGACGCCGAGATGGAGCGAATCCTCCGCGCATATGGCGAGCCGATCTGGAGAGCGGCGGGCCTCGATCCGCAGGCAATCCATGTTTACATCATCAACGATCCGAGCATTAACGCCTTTGTCGCCGGCGGTCAGAACATCTTCATGAATACCGGCACGATCATGGAGCTCGATACGCCGGGAGAGCTCAAAGGGATCATCGCTCACGAAACGGGCCATATTGCCGGCGGCCATCTGGCGCGCGGCCCGGAAGCGATGAGCAAAGCGGAAGTGCCGATGATCATCTCCATGATCGCGGGCGTGGCGGCGATCGCAGCTGGGGCACCCGATATCGGCATGGCGATGATGGTTGGCGCGCAAGGTGTGGCGCAGCGCGAGCTGCTGGCGTTCAGCCGCCAGCAAGAGGCGTCGGCCGACCAAGCCGGCGTCAAGTACCTGACCGCGACCGGTCAGTCGGCCAGAGGCATGCTTGAAGTCTTCAACAAGTTCGCCGACCAAGAGGCGCTGACTGGCGTGCGCCAAGATCCGTTCGTTCGATCGCACCCGCTGTCTCGCGATCGTATGGCAGCTCTTGAGCGCCTCGTCATGGCATCGCCCTATCGCGACAAGCCCGACTCGAAAGCGGAACTTGAGGCGTACGCGATGATGCGCGCAAAGCTTCGCGGCTTCATCGACAGCCCCGAAGTCACGCTCCGCCTTTATCCCGAGAGCGATAAGAGCCAACCGGCTCGCTATGCCCGCGCGGTCGCATACTTCAAGGGTGCGGACCTGGAAACGGCTCTGGCGCAGATCAACAGTCTGATCGCGGAGCGGCCGAACTATCCGTTCTTCTGGGAGCTCAAAGGGCAGATTTTGGTTGAGTCCGCGAAGCCGGCCGAGGGCGTTCCTGCCTATCGCAAAGCCGTCGAACTCGCGCCCGACGAACCGCTGCTGCAGGCAAGCCTTGGTGCCGCACTTGTTGCTACCGAGGACCCGAAGCTTTTGGCGGAAGCGAAGACCCACCTGAAGGCTGCATTGAATCTGGAGCCGGACAACGCAATGGCGTGGTACTACCTCGCCAGCGTCTACGACTCGCAGGGCAACGAAGGCATGGCGGCTCTGGCGACCGCGGAACGCGACTTTGCGGTGCAGGACATGGGCGGTGCGATGCGCTTCGCGAAGCGGGCCCAAAGGGGTTTGAGACAGGGCACGCAAGACTGGCAACGGGCAACCGATATCGTTGCGGTCTCCCAAGCGCAGATGCCGGCCCAACGCTCGGGGCGCCACCTTGCGCCGCATATAACGTTCTCCGGCTCCAGGCTGAATTAGGAAGAAAATGACGGACAGTAAGGGATTTCTTGTCGTCATCGTTGCGGCAGCGGCGATGGTTCTGGCGGTCTTTGGTGCGCTTCGCTACGGCGGCCACGGGTCGGATGCCGCCGCTACAGGCGGCACCGCCTCGCGCGCCGAGATGGAGAAAGTCGTACACGACTATCTGCTCAAGAATCCGAGCATCATCGTCGAAGCGATGCAGAAGCTCCAGGACGACCAATCCAAGCGCGAGATCGACGCGATCCGCGAGGGCGTGAAGAACAACGCGACGGAGCTGTTTCACGAACCCGATCCGATCATCGCCGGCAATCCGGACGGCGACGTCACGATGGTCGAGTTCTTCGACTACCACTGCCCGTATTGCAAGAAGGTGCGCGACGAGCTCGTCAAACTGCTCAACGACGACGGCAAGATCCGCCTGGTGCTCAAAGAGTTTCCGATCCTGACGCCGGAGTCGGAGGTCGCGGCGCGCGCCGCGATCGCGGCCCACGCACAGGGCAAGTACTGGCCGTTCCACCTGGCGCTCCTCGGCAGCGACGATCTGAGCGACGCCGCGATCTTCTCGATCGCCAAGCAGGTCGGCCTCGACGTCGATCGCTTGAAGAGAGACATGCTGGACCCGAAGGTGCAAAAGCGCCTCGAGCGCAACATGAAGCTCGCCGACGCGATGGAGGTGAAGGCGACGCCCACCTTCATCATCGGCACCGAGCCCGCTTCAGGCGCCTACCCCGTCGAAAAGCTCAAGGAACTCGTCGCGGCCGCCCGCAAGAAGCAACAGGCCTCAAATGAGTCCCGCGAGCGGTGACGACGGATCGGCGTAGAGCTTTTTGCTCATCCGGCCGCTGAGATAGGCGAGCCGCCCCGCCTCGACCGCGAGCTTCATCGCGCGCGCCATCATGAGCGGCGACTTGGCCTCTGCGATCGCCGTGTTCATCAGCACGCCGTCGCAGCCCAGCTCCATCGCGATCGCGGCGTCCGACGCGGTGCCGACGCCCGCGTCGACCAGCACCGGCACCCGCGCCTGTTCGACGATGAGCCGGATGTTCACGGGATTCTGAATGCCGAGCCCCGAGCCGATCGGCGCCGCGAGGGGCATGATCGCCGCACAGCCGATCTCCTCAAGCCGCTTGCACATCAAGGGATCGTCCGAGCAATAGACCATCACGGCGAAGCCGTCCTTGATCAGGATCTCGGCCGCGCGCAGCGTCTCGATCATATCGGGATAGAGCGTCTTGCGGTCGCCCAGCACCTCGAGCTTCACGAGAGACCAGCCGCCCGCCTCACGCGCCAGACGCAGCGTGCGCACCGCTTCCTCGCCGGTGTAGCAGCCGGCGGTGTTCGGCAGGTAGGTCACCGTCTTCGGATCGATGAAGTCGACGAGCTTGGGTTGCCCCGCCTCCATCAGGTTCACGCGCCTGAGCGCAACGGTCACGATCTCGGCGCCTGAGGCTTCCAACGCAGCCGCGTTCTCCGCGTAGTCCTTGTATTTGCCCGTGCCGATGATCAGGCGCGAGCGGAAGCGCCGCCCGGCGACCTCCCAGCTGTCGTCTTTGCTCATGCTCATCTCAACCGCCGCCGACAAAGTTCACGATCTCCAACCTATCGCCTTCGGCCAACGCCACCCGCGCATAGGTCGAGCGCGGTACGATCTCGAGATTGCGCTCGACCGCAATCTTGCGCGCGTCGAGGCCCAGCTTCTCGACCAGTGACGCCACCGTCAGCGGCGCATCGAACTCCCGCGGTTCACCATTCAACTGAAGGCGCATCAAAGCTCCGTCCGGCCCGTCCGTTCTTGAGGCAGTGAAATAGCCTGTCCGAGGCCCGGTAACCACCTGGATTTGGCTGGCTTTTGCGCCCGTCCCCCAATAGGTATAAGGGCCACGCGTTTCCTCAACGATTTGGGGCCAAGCCTCGCAACCGACCGATGACGGCCAAGCCTATCTTCGTTCTCAACGGCCCGACCCTGAACCTCTTGGGCACGCGCGAGCCCGAGATTTACGGCACGACCACGCTCGACGACATCCAGGGCATGGCCACAGCCAGGGCCAAGAGCCACGGCCTCACCGTCGACTTCCGCCAATCGAACCGCGAGGGCGAGCTCGTCGACTGGATCATCGAAGCGCGCGAGAAAGCCTGCGGCATCATCCTGAACGCCGGCGCCTACACCCACACCTCGATCGCACTCTACGACGCGATCAAGGCCGTGAACGTGCCGCTGATCGAAGTGCACCTATCGAACCCTTATGCACGCGAGCCCTTTCGCCATCACTCCCATGTCAGCCACGCCGCCAAAGGCGTGATCTGCGGCCTGCGCGCCCAAGGCTATGAGTTCGCCGTCGACGCCATCGCCTCCCTCGTCGGCAGTCAAAAAGGAAAGTCATGAGCAAGAGCGACAACGCCGGCGACGCACCTGAGGCGAAGATGATCCGCGACCTCGCGGCGATCCTGTCCGAGACCGGCCTCTCGGAGATCGAGATCGAGAAGCAGGGCCTGCGCGTGCGCGTCGCGCGGCAAATTCAAGTCGCGGCCGCGATGCATGCGCCCGTCGCCGCTCATGCGCCCGCCGCCGCCAACGCCGCGGCACCCGCGGCGAAGAACGACCTCTCGACGCATCCGGGCCTGGTCGCTTCGCCGATGGTCGGCACCGCCTATGTCGCCGCCTCGCCGGGTGCCGCACCCTTCGTCAAGATCGGCGACACGGTCAGCGAAGGCCAAACGCTTCTCATCATCGAAGCGATGAAGACGATGAACCAGATCCCGGCGCCGCGCGCCGGCCGCGTCACCCAAATCATCATCAGCGACGGACAGCCGGTCGAGTTCGGCGAGCCGCTGATGATCATCGAATAATGTTCGACAAGGTCCTCATCGCCAATCGCGGCGAGATCGCGCTGCGCATCAACCGTGCCTGTCACGAGATGGGCATCTCGACCGTCGCCATCCATTCGACCGCCGACGCCAACGCCATGCATGTGCGCATGGCGGACGAGAGCGTGTGCGTCGGCCCGCCGCTCGCGCGCCAGAGCTATCTGAACATCCCGGCGATCATCGCGGCCTGCGAGATCACCAAGGCGCAAGCGATCCATCCGGGCTACGGCTTCCTGTCGGAGAACGCGCGCTTCGCCGAGATCGTCGAAGATCATGGCCTAACCTTCATCGGTCCCAAGCCCGAGCACATCCGCCTGATGGGCGACAAGATCGAAGCCAAACGCGCGGTCAAGCGGCTCGGTATCCCCTGCGTGCCGGGCTCCGAAGGCGCCATCACCGACGACGACGAAGCGAAGAAGATGGCCGCGAAGATCGGCTATCCCGTGCTCATAAAGGCGGCGGCCGGCGGCGGCGGGCGCGGCATGAAGGTCGCGCGCTCGGAGGGCGAACTCGGCATCGCGCTGCAAACCGCGCGCACCGAAGCCAAGGCCGCGTTCGGCGACGACGCGGTCTACATGGAGAAATATCTCGAGCTGCCGCGCCACATCGAGATCCAAGTCCTCGCCGACGCGCACGGCGACGTCGTGCACTTGGGCGAGCGCGATTGCTCGCTCCAGCGCCGCCACCAAAAGGTTTGGGAGGAAGCGCCCTCGCCCGCCTTGAACGCGACGGCGCGCGCCCGCATCGGCAACGTCGTCACCCGTGCGCTCAAGGAGCTCGGCTATCTCGGCGTCGGCACGGTCGAATTCCTCTACGAGAACGGTGAGTTCTATTTCATCGAAATGAACACCCGTCTGCAGGTCGAGCATCCGGTGACCGAGATGATCACCGGCCTTGATCTCGTGCGCGAGCAGCTGCGCGTCGCGCACGGCGGCTCGATCGGCTTCGATCAATCGGACGTGACCTTCTCGGGCCACGCCATCGAGTGCCGCATCAACGCCGAGAACCCGCGCACATTCCGTCCGTCGCCTGGCCTCATCAAGGACTTCCACACGCCGGGCGGCTTGGGCGTGCGCGTCGATAGCGCCGCCTACTCCGGCTACCGCATCCCGCCGCATTACGACAGCCTCATCGGCAAACTGATCGTGCACGGCAAGAACCGCAACGAATGCCTGATGCGCCTGCGCCGCGCGCTCAACGAGTTCGTCATCGACGGCATCGAGACCACGGTCCCGCTCTTCCAAGCTCTCGTGAACGAGCCCGACATCGTCAACGGCTCGTACAACATTCATTGGCTCGAGAAGTACCTGCAGCGCGAAGCCGAAGACGCCTGAGCCAAGTACACGCCCTCATCCGTCCCCCGCCTCGCAAACTCAGCCGGGTCCACCTTCTCCCCGCGGGAGAAGGGCAATAGATAAGACGCGGTCTTGCCCACATTCGCCCTTCCTTTTCCTCCCCTGCTTTAGCGGGAGTGGTCTTGCCCACATTCGCGTTCCTTTTCCTCCCCTGCTCAGCGGGGGAGGTGGATCGCCGCGATAAGCGGCGAGACGGAGGGGGTGAGCCTCCTCCGCTCCGTCCGCTTGCTCTTCTCCCTCAGGGAGAAGGTTTTGCCGCCTGAGCGGCAAGACGGATGAGGGCCGCCAACTCTCAAGCCGACACAACCGCCGCGCGATACATGCGCAGCCGATCCATCACACTCGCACAACGGCGGATTTCCGCGGAAACAAGTTCACACAAAGCCCGCACATCGTGACGGTCGAAGCTCCAACACGAAGCCAAATCCCGGCCAGGTCGCTTCCACCCGCATCGCATTACACGCAGAGATTGCGAATTTCGCACGATCCCCCCGCTTATCCGCTACATCGGCGGAATTGAGCCGTTTCATCCGCTACAAATCCTCACACGCGTATATGCACAAGCCGCTACGTCGCACGTTCAGAAAAGCAACGCCTGCCTGAGCGATCTTCTGCGTTCCCGTACGCAAGAGGCCAAAGCCTCAAGCGGGTTCACCAGCACCATATTCACAAATTCAATGAGCGCACCCGCCTACGCGGGCGAATAACCAATCTATTCCTGCATTGCGAAAATATCAAACGCAGAATTTCGAAAGTCGGAGGAGCAGGTACTCGGGTAGCGAAGTATCTCACCCGTCACGCTCGCCCCATTACGCAGCGCTATCGCGCCTCACGAGCTCGGCGTCCGACATCGGCGTGCCGGCGCGCCAGACTTCTCGGGAGCGCGTGTAGTGCAGGATTTCGACGTTGCCTTTGCCGTCCGCCGCGGCCTTCGCGCTGCGCCCGCACAGCGTCCAGTTCTTTTCTTCGAGCGCGCGAATGGCGGGGATATTGGTTGAGAGCGTCGAGGCGAATTGGGACCTAAGATCGAGGTCTTCGAAGAAGTACCGGTTCACGCGATACGACGTCTCGTGCCGGACGTGCGTCTTGCGCTCGGGGATGTCGCCGATGAGCAGGTTCATCTGAAACTCGAGCCGCGTCCAATCGACGTACATCGCGAACATGCCGATCAGTTCGCCGCCTTGACGCCGAAAGATGCCGAGCACGTGATTATCGACGCGATCGAACGCGCGCACATACTCCTTGAAATCATCCAGCGTCAGCGTCTTCGGCGCGAAGTTCAACATCCGCGCGGTATTCTCATCGGCGACCCAACTGCCCCAATTTCCCATCTCGTCGGTATCTTCGAGCGTGCGCACGACGTAGTTCGGCGTCTCGATCGTGATGTTGAAGGGTGTCTTCGTCATGAGATCGTCTCCCAGCTACCGCAGTCGACTCGCGGCAGGTCAGGATAGGCCCTCGTGCCTGGCCATCGGACCGAAACGACGCCGATATAGGTACGACCGCAACGATATCCGCAGTTCGGTGAAGCCGAAGATCGCACCCTTGCGCCGGAGTTCTCGTGGCGCCACGCATTTCGCGACCGCCCCGTGTCGCTCTAGGCGGCGTCGGCGGTATCGTCCCGGGGCTGAACCTCAAGCCGCTTCAAAACGGCTCGAGGCGCCATTACAGGTGCGCCCCTGACGACGACTAGCGAGCCAGAAAATCCTGCACCGTCCTCACCGTTTGCGCGGGGTCCTCTTCCTGTGGCACGTGGCCCAACGCGCGAAAGACGACGAGCTGGCTGTTGGCGATGTCACGATGGAAGCGTTCGGCGTGAGAGAAAGGCACCACGTGATCGAGCCCGCCCCACAGGATCAATGTCGGCGCCGCGACCTGCTTGATGCGAGCCCAATCGTCATAGGATTCCTGCTCGATCTCACGCAACAACGCATGCCGGTTTCCGCCGCGCAGGAGCAGCTCGTAGTAACGATCCACCACGCCATCCGATAGCTTTCGCGGATCGCCATAGGCCTGGCGCAGGCTCTTCTCGATGAGGCTGCGCGGCGTGATGTGCTCCATCAGCAGCGGGCCAATGACCGGAAGCTCGGCAATTCTGACGGCGAGCGGCGGCGGCCCGGCGTCACCCGGATAGCCGCGCGCGTCGATGAGCACCAAACGATCGACGAGATCGGGCCTGGCGACCGCCGTCTCCCACGCAATATGGCCACCGCGCGAATTGCCGATGAGGATGGCGTGCGCGATGCCGAGCTGATCGAGAAGTGCGTCGACGAAGCGTGTCTGATGCGCGATGGAGTAGTCATCGTCCGCAAACGACCCGGTCAACCCTGCGCCCGGCAAATCGAACCGGATGACGCGGTGCTGGCCCTTCAGCGCTTGGACCCATCCATCCCAGGTGTGAAGGCTCGACGATGTCCCGTGAATGAGGACGATCGGATGAGCATCCGTCGCCGGCCCCTCATCGCGCAGATGCACGGCCACGCCATCGACGGTCACAAATTTGGAAGGCGCCGGCGCCCACCGCGCCTTGAGGGATTCGAGCGATCGGTCCGGCGTCCAGACGGCGGCGACGAGCACCGCGAGGATCCCGATAACCACGGCAAGAGCGATGATTGCTTTTCTCATGTCTCCGGCAATATATGAGCGATCGCTCAGCAAAAATACTCGCTTCCACGAAGTTCCATTCATGGTTCAACGACCGCAAAAAACGCCAAGAAAAATAGCCTCTCAGAAGCGATCGCGCGTGACCGTCGACGCGCTTGTCGAAGCGACCGCTCGCATTTTGGTCAAGGACGGCTATGACCGCGCGAGCACCAACCGGATCGCGGCCGTCGCCGGCGTCAGCATCGGCACGCTCTACCAATATTTCCCGAGTAAGGAAGCGCTCGTCGAAGCCGTCATCGAGCGTCACACCCAGGAACTGTCGCAGGTGGGCCAGACCGCCTTGCTCAAAGTCGCCGCATCGCCGATCGAGATCGCCTTGCGCGAGCTTGTCCGTGCCGCGATCGATGCACATCGCGTCGATCCGAAACTGCACCGCGTCCTCGCCGAACAGGTCCCTCGCACGGGACGGCTTGAGGATATCGAGGCTGTCGAACGAAACGCGCTTCCGCTCTTTCGCGCCTATCTCGAGGCCCATCGCAGCGAGGTCGACGTCGCCGATCTCGACCTCGCTGCCTTCATCTTGGTGACGACGGTGGAAGCGCTGACGCACTCAGCGGTCATAACTCGCCCGGACGTCCTGGCCGACGAAAAGGCCGACGCGTTCGTCGAGGAGGTGACGCAACTCATGTTGCGCTACCTCGGCAGGGACCGCGGGGCAAAGCGGGGCACGGCCCGTTCGAAATAACCGGTGAAGGCGTCCTTTGGGCTCAAGCCCGAGCCAAAGTCGAGTTCCCTCTCAGCGCTAGCTCGGGTCTCACGACAGCCTTGTTGCTCCCAATCCTTCGGCACACGCACTAAGGTCTGACCATTCCAGCTATTGCAAATGGAGACGGGCATGAAGGTTTGGGAGATTCAGAACGCCTACGGTCTCGAACATCTTGCAATCGCCGATAAACCCGAACCGAAGCCAGAGCGCGGTCAGATCGTCGTTGCCATGAAGGCGGCGTCGCTGAACTATCGCGATCTTCTGACGGTGAAGGGGTTCGGCGGCGCGTTCCCCCTGCCGCTCGTGCCGTTCTCGGATGGCGCCGGCGATGTCGTCGCCGTTGGCGATGGCGTCACGCGGGTGAAATCGGGCGACAAGGTTTGCCCGCTCTTCTTCCAATCTTGGACCTCGGGGCCCGTCACCTTCGAAAGCCGCATGAAGGCGCTGGGCGGTTCGGTACCCGGCGTGCTGCAGGAAAAGCTGCTCGTCGCCGCCGAAGGCGTCTCGAAGTATCCGGCGCATTTGTCCTATGAGGAGGCCGCGACCCTGCCCTGCGCCGGTTTGACCGCTTGGCGCGCCATCGCCGTCGAAGCGCCCGTCGGTCCGGGACAAACGGTGCTCGTGCAAGGCACCGGCGGCGTCTCGATCTTCGCCTTGCAATTCGCCAAGGCCCTCGGCGCCAAAGTGATTGCGACCTCGTCCAGCGACGCGAAGCTCGAGCGGGCGCGCGCACTCGGAGCGGATCACACGATCAACTACAAGACGACCCCTGATTGGGGCGCGAAAGCGCGCGAACTCACCGGCGGCCGCGGCGTCGACGTCGTCGTCGAGGTCGGTGGCGAGAACACGCTCGGCCAATCGATGGATGCCGCGCGCGTCGGCGGCGCGATCGTCATCATTGGCGTGCTCGGAGGCTTCTCGGCGCCTGTGATGGTGCCGCTCGTGTTCTCGAAGAACTTGCGTATCCACGGAATCTCGGTCGGTAGCCGCGAGCAGTTCGACGACATGTGCGCGCATATCGAGCGCTGGAAACTGAAGCCGGTCGTCGACAAAACCTTCGGCTTCAAGGAGATACCGGAGGCGCTCAAGCTCATGGAATCCGGCGGCCACTTCGGCAAGATCGTCGTTCGGTTCTAATACTCACGCCCGCAATGGCCGCGCCAGGCCCCATCATCAAGTTGCGCCGAAACGCTGGTTGACTGCATTCGCTTGAGGATCGCTCATGAAGCCGCTCGCTGCCTTGAAGACCGCGCTCTCCGGCGCCTATCTGATGCGCGCGATGATGGTCGCCCTCGTGGTCGGCACGGTGTTGAACCTCATCAATCAGGGCGATGCGCTCGTTCAGGGCGCGCCGCTCAACATCGCCAAGCTCGTCCTCACCTATCTGGTACCGTTCTGCGTGGCGACCTACGGCGCCGCGACGGCTCTGGCGCAGTCTCGTTAATCAGCGCCCGCACCTAGTTATTGGAGGCTCCCGCAATGTCCGACGACCGCTACGCTCATTACCGCCGCTTGAAATTCGACAGGCCGCACCCGCGCGTGCTGCGCATCACCATGTCGAACGGCAAGATGAATTCCGCCGATCAGCCGATGCACGAAGAGCTGGGCCGCATCTGGCGCGACATCGACGAGGACCCGACCGTCAGCGCCGCGATCATCACCGGTGAAGGCAAGGTCTTCTCCGCCGGCGGCGACTTCAAGATGATCGAAGATCTGATCGCCGATTACAAAACGCGCGCCATGGGAATGCGCGAGGCGCGCGACATCGTTTACAACATCATCAACTGTTCGAAGCCGGTGGTCAGCGCCATGCGCGGCGTCGCCGTCGGCGCCGGCTTGGTCTGCGGGCTTCTCGCCGACGTTTCGATCGCCGCGAAGGACTGCCGCATCATCGACGGCCACACGCGCCTCGGTGTCGCCGCCGGCGATCATGCGGCAATCGTCTGGCCGCTGCTCTGCGGCATGGCGAAGGCGAAGTATTATCTGCTGCTCTGCGATCAGCTGCTGGGCGAGGAGGCGGACCGTATCGGCCTCATATCGCTTTCAGTCGACGACGGCACACTCGATGCCAAGGCGGTGGAGATCGCCTCGCGCCTCGCCGACGGCGCGCAGCATGCGATCCGCTACACGAAATACGCGCTCAACAATTGGCTGCGCCAAATGGGCCCGGCCTTCGATGCCTCGCTCGCACTCGAGTTCATGGGCTTCGCCGGGCCCGAAGTGCGCGCCGGCCTCGATGCGCACTATCAAAAGCGTCCGCCGCAGTTCCGGGCGGACTAGTACCTACAGCTTCACCACAAAGACACGGAGTTCTCAAAGTTGCGCAAAGACGCTTTGTGGACCTTCGTGATCTTGGAGCCTTCGTGGTGAAGCAGGCATGCTGATCTCAAACATGCGCAAGCACGCACAACCGCGTTCGCAGCGCACATCGATGATCCTAAGTGAAATGCATGTAACCGCGATTGCACAACAAATGGACTTTGCGACGCTGTGAGCGGTGCTAGTTTGCGCTGCTCAAGCAATGTGATCGCCCGATGTTCGGTTGGAAGAGGAAGGACCGCAAAATGCTCAAGGTCGGCATCATCACCGGTAGCACGCGACCTGGTCGCAAAGCGCTCGATGTCGCGAAGTGGTTTCATGCCATCGCCGCGACACGAGGCGATGCGGCCTATGAAGTCGTCGACATCGCCGCGTTCGACCTGCCGCTCTTCGACGAACCGCTGCCGCCGTCGCTCGGCCGTTATTCGAAGGAGCACACGAAGAAGTGGGCGGCAAAGATTACCTCGCTCGACGCCTTCGTCTTCGTGACGCCGGAGTACAATCACTCGACTTCGGGCGCGCTCAAGAACGCGATCGATTACCTCTTCGCAGAATGGGCCAACAAGTCGGCGGGCTTCGTGGGCTACGGCTCGTCGCTCGGCGCCCGCGCCATCGAACATCTGCGCGGCATCCTCGGCGAAGTGCAAATCGCCGACGTGCGCACGGCCGTCGGCCTTTCGCTGTTTGAGGATTTCGAGAATTTCACCGCCTTCAAGCCGCGCGACATCCACAAAACGAATGTCGGCCACATGCTCGATCAGGTCGTCGGCTGGGGCACGGCGCTGAAAACCTACCGCGACGCCCGGTCGAAATAAGTAGGCCCTCGACGCGAGTCCGTTTCACCACAAAGACGCGAAGCCCTCAAAGTTGCGCAAAGACGCTTCGTGGGTCTTCGTGATCTTAGAGGCTTCGTGGTGAAGCAGGCGCGCCGATCTCAAGCGTTTGCAGGAAGCACCCGGCTGTTGCGCAAGATGATGGCTGAAATCAAGGCGATGACGAGCCCGACCGGGAAGATCTCCATGAACGTCATCGGCAGGCGGAAGAGCGGGTTGGCATAGTCGCTCTTGAGCTTCTCCATCTCGGCCGCGTACGCGTCGAGCGCGGCGCCGGTGACACCCTTCGCTTTTTGCGCCGCGACCATCGCATCGGTGTACTGACTGATGAAACTGTAATGCGTCGCGGCAAGATAAACCTCCCACACCATCACGTAGATGATGCCGGCGACGATTGCGATGCCGAGGCCGAGCGTCAGCGCCGGCAAGAACTTGATGACGCCGCCGCCTTGCGTGTCGCGGTAGCGCTTCACCCCGAAGAAGATCATCGACAGCGCGAGGATCATGGTCAGGTAGCCAAACCATTCGCTCGCCCCGCCGTGCTCGGGCAAGACGAAGATGCCGAGGAACATGCCCGCCATGACGATGAGGCCCGCGATCGTGCCGTATAGAAAGGTGATGTTGATCATGACGCCCGCGCCTCAGCTCTTGTCCACGCCGCCCGGTTCCCAGAGCTGGATCGGATTGCCCTCCGGATCGTGGGTTTGGGCGAACCGCCCGTTCGGGTAGGTCTCGGGATCGATCTCGACCTTGACGCCCGCGGCGCGTAGCTGCGCGGCCATCTTGTCGAGGCTGCGGACGCGGAAGTTGATCATCCACTGCTGGCGCATATCGCCGAAGTAGGTCGAATCCTGCTTGAAGGGCGCGAACACGGTCGTGCCCGCCTCCTGCTGCCAGGCGGTCCCGCCGTAGCTCTCCGGCACCGGATTGATGCCGAGTTGCTCCTCGTACCACTTGGCGAGTGCCTTCGGGTCCTTCGCCCGAAAGAAAAAGCCGCCGATCCCGGTCACACGCTCCATCGAATCTCTCCTCGTCTACCGAACTGCGCGGTCGAACATGCGCAAGCTAAGCGCCGAAATCCTATCGCCCGAAAGGGTGAGTTGACCGATTTCAGCCGTTTTGGCGTGGGGAATTCACAGACCTGTTGTGGGGTATCAGCGCGCTACGGCAACAACTTCAGTTCGCGGGCCTTTTGGATGGCTTGAGTGCGGCGCTGCACCTCGAGCTTGGCAAAGAGGCTGGCGATGTGCGTCTTGACCGTATTGGGCGAAATATCGAGCTGGCGCGCGATCTCCTTGTTCGAGCTGCCCGCGGCCAAGAGCTCGAGCACCGCGACCTCCCGCTCGGTTACGCCCAAGGTCTTGAGCGCCGCCTCGTTGCGCTGGAAGTCGCGGGCGACGGTCCGCGGGGTCAGCCGGTTCCCCGCCCAAATCCCGAGCGCCGTGAAGCCGAGCGCGATGAGGACGACGTAGAACTCGGGCGCCATGGTCCGGGCCAGATATTGGTACTGTAGCCACTGCAAGACGAACGCGCCCGCCGCCAGTGCGACGCCGTAGATCGCGATCGTTCGCCACATGCTAAGCGGCATTCTGCGTCACTTTCGGCCGGCGCAGCTCGGGCGCGAGTCCCTCGCCCATCAGGTCGATGAAGTTTTCCGAATAGAAGCGCTCGATCGCGCGGGCCGGCAGACCGGCAAGACTCTCATCGAACCGCTTGAGCGGATTACGCCCGCCTTCGACGTGCGGGAAGTCGGAGGAGAACATCGCGACCTCCTCGCCCGAATTGGTGATGATCCAGCCCGCATCCTCATGCGGATAGGGCGTCACGCGCACCTGACGCTTCACGAATTCGGAGGGTTTCATCGACAGCTTCTTGAGCCGCTCCTCGCCTTTGTAGAACGCGCCGTAGCCCGCATCCATGTAGCGCATCCAGCTCGGCACCCAAGACGCGCCGAGCTCGATCACGCCGAACTTGAGGCGTGGGAAACGATCGAGCACGCCGTCGAAGATCATCGCGGCGAGCGTCAGCTCGACGGACTGGGGGATTTTCATGTAGCTGACGGAGGTGAAGTTTTCCTCGCCGCCGTGAAAGTCCTTCACCCTCGGCATGCCGTTGTTGAAGTAGTCGGGGTCGAGCTTCTCCTCGCCGCCGACGTGAAAAACGATCGGCAGTCCCGCCTCCTGCGCCATCGCCCAGACCGGATCGAACGCGGTATGGCTCGGCGAGTGACCGTTCGGACAGATCGAGGGAATGAGCAGCGCCTTGAGTCCGAGGTCGATCACCTCGCGCGCCGCAACCTTCGCGCGCTCGAAGTCCGACAGCGGCACATAGCCCGTGCCGAGGAAGCGCCGGTCGACGGAGCAGAAATTCGCCATCATGCGGTTGTGTGCCTGCGCCGTCGCGTAGGCGAGTTCGGGATCCTTGTCGTCGAGTTGAAAGTTGCCGAGGCACCAGGTCGTGAACACGAGCTGCGACGAGAAGCCCAAGAGATCGAGCGCCCGAGGCCGGTCGGCCTTCTCGAACGCGCCGAGCGCTTCGTAGTTCTTACGCAGAAGCAGGTTATCGGCGGCGCCGGAACGAAAATCCGGGTCGGATTGCTTTGCCCGGGCGACCTTCACCCACTTGCCGTCGCGCGGCCAGGCTTGGAGCTTGGGCAGCGCGTTGTAGCGCGCGCGGAACTTCGGATCGATGAAGTCGTCGAGGCAGTCGGCAAGCTCCATCAGATGCGAATCCGCATCGTGAACGATCCGTCCGGTGACATAGGCCATGGCGCGAGCCTCCCTGCTCTTTTCAGGCAATGATCGCGGAGCCCCGGCGTTTACGCAACCGCCGCCGGAACGCTTGTCCAGCCTCGGCTTTTCGCGCTAGGCCTTGGCCCATGCTGGACCATCTCAAGGCCAACAACCGCGCTTGGGCCGAGCGCATCAAGAAGAGCGACCCGGACTTCTTCAAAAAATTGGAGGCGCAGCAGTCGCCGCAATATCTTTGGATCGGCTGCTCCGACAGCCGCGTGCCGGCCAACGGCATCGTCGATCTGGAGCCCGGCGAGCTCTTCGTTCATCGCAACGTCGCCAACCTCGCCCCGCCGCAGGACGCGAATTATCTGTCGGTCTTGCAGTACTCGGTCGACGTCTTGAAGGTGCGCCATATCATCGTCGTCGGACACTACGGCTGCGGCGGCGTGCGCGCCGCCGTCGACGGTCAGCGCCGCGGCCTCATCGATCACTGGCTCCATCCGATCCGCGAAGTTTGGCAGGATCACCGCGCCGAACTCGAAGCGATCGCGGACGATACGGCCCGTCACAATCGTCTCGTCGAGCTCAACGTCATACGCCAGGTGAAGAATGTGGCGTCGGACGTGTTCGTCCAGGAAGCCTGGGCACGCGGACAGGAACTCAGCGTGCACGGCTGGGTTTACGCGCTGCACGATGGCTTGGTCAAAGATCTCGACGTCACGGTCAGAAAACCGCCGGCCTAAATCGCCGGCGCCTCACATCTGCGAGGTATTCCTCGTAACCGCATTCGCCGTAGAATGGGAGTGATGTCCCGCACCCGTCGCCCGTCAAGGCCTGAGACGATCTCCGTCGCGTCGTTGATCAAGGCCTACTCCTACGGCGTGTTTCCGATGGCCGAAACGCGCGACGATCCCGAGATCATATGGATCGATCCCGAATGGCGCGGCATCCTCCCGCTCGACGACTTCCACGTGCCCAAGCGTCTCGCCCGCTCCGTTCGCGCGACGCACCTCGACGTCGTCGTCGACAAGGCCTTCGACAAGGTGATCGCCGCCTGCGCCAAGCCTGGCCGCGGGCGCGCCAAGACCTGGATCAACGATACGATCGAGCGCTCATACATCGAGCTGCACCGCCAAGGTCACGCCCACAGCGTCGAGGTCTACAACGGCGACGCGCTGGTCGGCGGTCTCTACGGTGTCTCGATCGGCGCGGCGTTCTTCGGTGAGAGCATGTTCTCTGTCGAACGCGATGCGAGCAAAATCGCGCTCGTTCATCTGGTCGCGCGGCTCAAGGCCGGCAAATACAAACTGCTCGACACGCAATTCGTGACCGAGCACCTATCGCAGTTCGGCGCGATCGAAATTCCGCGCGGCCAATATCATGATCGGCTTCGTCCCGCGATTGACGCAAAGGCGAACTTCTATGAATTGGGCGGCGCCGGCGCCGCCGTATCGGGCGGCACGGTCTTACAGCTGATCACCCAGATGTCGTAGACAGGATGCTCGAGCGCGCTGAGCGCCGGGCTCGACGCGAACATCCAGCCCGAAAAGATGTTAGCCGTCGTGCCGTCGGGCTTGCGCTCCTGGATGTCGAGGTAAGCCGCGGACTCGGGCGGCTCCTCCGGAGGACGCGTCTTGCAGGTCCGCGCAGTGACGATCAGCGTGTTATAGAAGACTTGCTCGCCGATATTCGCCTCGAACCGTGCGGTCCGCGCGGCGATCTTATCGAGACCGCCCAAGATCACACCGACCACGACCGGCTGCTTCAGCTGCTGTGCAGGCGGAAGGACCTCCGGGGGTGGAGGCGTTGTCGGCGTGGCGGGCGGTGGAGGCGGAGCTTCAACCGGCGGCAACGGCACGCTCTCGACCGGAGAGATGCTCTCGTCGGGCGGCTCACTCGGCGGCGGGAGCGGTGTCGAAGTGACCGGCGGCGTTGCCTGCGATTCACCGGGCGTCGGCTCGGCGACGGCCGTGCCTAGCAACGCGACAAAGCCGGCGGCGACGACAATGGTAAGAAATCTACTCATGACCCGGATACCTAATCGGCAGCGCCTCTATTGCGGCGTCGGCGTGGACGGCGCTGGCTCCGTGCTCGGCGCTGGGGCCGGTGGGCTTTGCTTGGAGCTGTCGTCATTGAACATCACTTTGCCCAACAGGCCCACAAGATCAACTGAACCCTGCGTAACCTGGAACTCGCTGTTCTCGGCCATCATCGTGTCGCTTCCACCAGGCGATATCGCCAGATAGGAACCGCCGAGCAGGCCCACGGTTGCGACGCGGATGGACGAGTCATCCGGGATCTTGATGTTCGAAGCGATCGACATGTGGACCAGCGCCCGGTAGGTCTGCTGGTCGAGATCGAGGCTCGTCACGGTCCCGACCTTGATCCCCGACATGCGTACGTCCGAACCGTTGCTGATCCCGTCGATGCGATCGAATTTCGCTATCACCTGATAACCGGACACCGTGCCCGTGTCCGTGCGGCTATAGGCGTAGAACACGAACGCGCCGGCGATCACGAGGACCGCCGCGCCGATCAGCGTCTCAACGAAGCTATTGTTCATGCACCGCAACCCCTCAGGAAAAAGAAACTACTCCGGCCGCCATGCTTCGTAGTCGCCGGTCGCCGGTGGGCGTTGACCGGACGCGAGCAAACTCCCGGATGGCCGGTAGGCGTAAGGCGTGCCCGTCAAGTTCGGCACGTGCTCGGTCTCCCACGGCTTAACCTTCGGCGGATCGACCGTCGGCGGCTCGGCAAATGTGTGGTGCAACCAGCCGTGCCACTCGGGCGGCACTTGGCTGGGCTCCGCGATCGTCTTGTAGATCACCCAGCGCCGCTTGCCCGTCTTGTCGCGGTAGTACCGGTTGCCGAAGAGGTCTTCGCCGACGAACTGGCCGTTGCGCCATGTGTAGATGCTGGTGCCAATGGTCGAACCGTTCCACCAGGTCAGCAGCCAGTTGAAGAATTTGATCATGAAGGCCTGAAATACTCGTGGGATTCGGGATTTTGCCCGGAGACTAGGGGTGAGGCCCGCCACGGTAAAGCGGGTTGCACCCCGGCGCGCCCGAGGGGCATTCTTTGCCACAGATTTGGGAGCAAGGCTCGGTGTTTCGCGGCCTTTTCTGCGTCTTTTTGAGCCTCTGTGCGGTTGCAGGCGCGCCGGCCTTAGCCGATCCGGCGAAGGCCGTTTCCGCTCCGCCGGCGGCGGCCGTCAAACCCAAGGGTGACTGGCTGAACGCAAAGCTCAGTTTTGCGACGCGTCTGGCCGCGGCCGCGGAGGAGCGGTCGCACCACCACGTCGTCTACGATGGTACCGGCTACCCAATCTCCTATCCGATGGGCGACGTTCCAGCCGGCAAAGGAACGTGCACCGACGAAGTCATTCGCGCCTATCGCCTCGTCGGCGTCGACCTGCAGCAGGAAGTGCACGAGGACATGCTGCGCAACTTCGCGGCCTATCCGCACAAGTTCGGACTGAAGGCCCCCGACCCGAACATCGATCATCGCCGGGTTTGGAATCTGTTGACCTTCTTCCTGCGCAATGCGGACGCACTGCCGATCACCGACGATGGCAAGGATTACAAACCCGGCGACGTCATCGTCTGGGACCTCGACAATTATCAACTTCACATCGGCTTGGTGACGCGCAAATGGTCGAAGAAGCACAAGCGTCCGCTGATCATGCACAACATTTCTTCCGGCCCGCACATCGAAGACAAGCTCTTCGAGTACAAGATCATCGGTCACTTCCGTTACCAGGGCGGCCTCAAGCCCGAGCCGACGCCGATTCCGCCGGATCTGTCGGCGGCTGCTCCTTAGCCTAGGTCTCGCTCGACGCGCGCAATCATTTCACGCCAAGCGGCATCGAACTCGCTCGTCCAATCGCTGCCGAGGATCTCCGCGAACGTATCCCGCATGACGGAGAAGAACGTCACGAAGTTCGCCGGTGGAACGCCGATCTGTTCGTGATTGACGATCTCGGCACGAAAAAGATTGCCGCCGTAACTGTTGTGGCCCGCGTAATCCATCAGCGCGGTCATCGCCTCGGCGAGCATGTTGCCGCGGATGTTGCCATTGGTGTCGCGAATAAACAGCGCTTCCATATCCGGATGGGCCGCGAACAAGCGGGAATAGACCATGGGCGCGGGATCGCCGCGTTCAGCGACGAGCTCGAGGCTTCGATTGATAGCGTCGGTATCCACTCAATAGACCACGACGCTGCGGATGGATTCGCCCTTCTCCATCATCTCGAAGCCTTCGTTGATGCGCTCCAGCGGCATCGTGTGCGTGATCAAGTCGTCGATGTTGATTTTCTTCTCCATATACCAGTCGACGATTTTCGGCACGTCGCTACGTCCCCGCGCGCCGCCGAACGCCGACCCTTGCCACACGCGGCCCGTCACCAGTTGAAACGGCCGCGTCGAAATTTCCTGTCCGGCACCGGCGACACCGATGATCGTCGAAACGCCCCAACCCTTATGACAGCACTCGAGCGCTTGGCGCATCAGCGTCGTATTGCCGACGCATTCGAAGCTGTAATCGGCGCCACCTTTCGTCAGTTCGACCAGGTGCCCGACGAGATCGCCCTTCACCTCTTTCGGATTGACGAAGTGCGTCATGCCGAACTTCCGGCCGAGCGCCTCTCGCTTCGGATTGACGTCGATGCCGACGATCATGTCGGCGCCCGCGAGCTTTGCGCCTTGAATGACATTGAGCCCGATACCGCCGAGGCCGAACACCACGACATTGGCGCCGGGCTCCACCTTCGCGGTGAAGATCACGGCCCCGATGCCCGTGGTTACGCCGCAGCCGATGTAGCAAATCTTGTCGAACGGCGCGTCCTTGCGCACCTTCGCGATCGCGATCTCCGGCAACACCGTGAAGTTGGCGAAGGTCGAACAGCCCATGTAATGGAGAACCGGCTTGCCCTTGAGCGAGAACCGGCTCGTGCCGTCCGGCATCAAACCCTTGCCCTGTGTCACGCGAATCTTCTGGCACAGGTTGGTCTTGCGGCTGGTGCAGTATTCGCACTCACGGCATTCGGGTGTGTAGAGCGGGATGACGTGGTCGCCGACCGCGACGCTTGTCACGCCCGGGCCGACCTCGCGCACAATGCCGGCGCCTTCGTGCCCGAGGATCGCTGGAAACATGCCCTCAGGATCCGCGCCCGAAAGCGTGAACTTATCCGTGTGGCAGATGCCGGTGGCTTTGAGTTCGACCAGCACTTCTCCGGCGCGCGGCCCGTCGAGCTTCACCGTTTCGATCGACAATGGCTTCCCGGCTTCAAATGCGACAGCGGCGCGAACGTCCATGGGGCGGGCTCCTCCTTCTTAAGGCGAAGATAAACCGCGTCTACGAGGCGAGCGCAACTCACGTCCACGATCATGGACCGGCCAACAATTTGGTACCGCAGATAGCTCATATCGGCGAGGATTCTTGTCTTTATGCCGCCGATGCCCCGAACGGGCGATCCGTACTGCCGGCGCTTCGCAATGGGGCGAGCCTCACCTTGCTCAGATGACGAAGTTGCAGATGAAGGCGGACCGTCGACGAATCCCAGCCCGTTTGCCCATTCACGCGGATAGCGATTTGTGGCCCACGATGATCAGCGGCTTCAATGGCTTTGAGCCTTCAAATGCAGTATAAGAGAACAATACACTTTTCCTTTCAACGAATTTAAGAGGCTGCCAACCGGGGAGCATTGCCTTTGGCTCAAGTAGAACAGTCACTGTCGCCAGTGGCAGCAGCAGCAATGGAGCAACTTAAACCCGAGAGCTCCTTGGACGATATTAAGCGAATAGCCGAGATTCTGAAGGCAGACGTTGAATCTCAGTCAAACGCCGCAAAACTCCGCATAGGCTGGCTGCAATCAGCGGCTCCAATCCTGGTTCCACTGGTGTCGTTGGCGGCCCTAGTCGCGACGATCGCAATGCAGGCGTATCAGCTCAGTTTATCAAGAGCAGATCAGGCCAGACAGTACGAAATTCAGGAACAGCGTCGCACGGACGACCAGTGGAACGAATTCCTCAAGGGAGTTGACCCAGCGAATTCCGGTTATCTTTCAAATCCGTCCTTGGCCCCGCGTCTGCTTTTTTTTCTGCATAACAAATCCTACAACGCTCAGGCAATCGGAGTTGCAAAGAACATCCTGGGCAACATGTCCGACCATATCGGCTTTGAGCAGATATTTGGCGAGGTGTTCATCGCGGATCAGTCCGGACTACGAGTCAACCGCGACAATCTCAAAGATTTGGTGAACATCTTCAAAGCGAGAATGCGAACAGCGGGCGCAGTTCGTATCGAATGCCTCCGTCTAAGCAATTCGATCAAAAAGGATGATGACGAGAAATACTACGGCCTATGCTCGCTGTCGGAGGAAAAACTCATTGATACGGTACGAAGTCGAAAAGAAGCCGGCTCGTTACTAACGTTGCAGCAAGCGCGAGATGAGCTCGACCAAGAGCATAGCTTTATCTCGAAGGAGGTTGCGAAACTACTGCGCCACCATAGCAGTCAACATCAGCTCAACGCCGCGCTGGGCTCGGAGGTCAAAGTTAACCTGTACGGATTAGAATTGTACGACTGTGATTTGTCGGAAATCAACTTTTCAAACGTTATCCTGGACGGCGTCATATTAGATTCTACCAATCTGCAGGACGCACGAATAACGCCAACATCGCCGTGGAAGAAGCCTGAAATAAGAGCGTCCAATTGGTGGATGGCCAAGAAGATAAACCCTGAAATTCTGGAGTACCTCATCGTCAATAAGTTCCCCTACTATCCCACGCAAGGAGCAACCAACTTCGAGGTCGATCGTTCTACCTACACCGACAACATTATCCGGCTGTGCCGAGAATCTCATACCTCCGCGTGCGATGCGAAACTGTCGTTCGGCGAGCGACCTGAGAAGTAACACGGGCTGAAGACTTATTCTCAATTTTGGCGTCAGGAGCGGATGCCCAGAAAGGCAATGACAACGTCCACTTTCGGTGAAAGCGGGGCGTGGGCGCTTCGGCGCCGAGGGGCCGCCTTGGAGCTACTGACCATCCACGGCCCCAAGTTCGGTGCGGCGATGTCACGATCGTCCGCAATCTCGGGGATTTTGGCAGCGACACAAGGTCTGGCTTACTTTGAATCGCCACCGGGTTGCGTCGGGTCATTGTGCCAGCTATGCGAACAGCCCGATGTTGCGCCTCACCGAGCTGAAACTCCCTCTCAACCACACCGACGCCGAGTTGCGCTCGTCGCTGCTGAAACGCTTGGGCATTGCCGAAACCGACCTGATTGACTTCTCGGTGTTTCGCCGCGCCGCCGACGCGCGCAAGCCCAAGCAAATCTCTCTCACCTACACACTCGATGTGGCGCTGAGGAACGAGCCAGAAGTTTTGAAGCGCCTCAAGGGCGACCGCAACGTCGGTCCGACGCCGGACATGACCTATCGTCCACCGACGAACTTGCGCCGTGCGCCGCCGAAGCGTCCCGTTGTAATAGGCGCTGGACCGTGCGGCTTCTTCGCGGCGCTGATCCTTGCCGAAATGGGCTTCCGTCCCATCCTTCTCGAGCGTGGGAAGATCGTGCGCGAGCGCACCAAGGACACATTCGCCTTTTGGCGTCGGCGCGAACTCAATCCTGAATCGAATGCGCAATTCGGCGAGGGCGGCGCCGGCACCTTCTCGGACGGAAAGCTGTACAGCGGCGTCAAAGACCCCCGCCATCTGGGCCGCAAGGTGTTGACAGAGTTCGTGGCCGCCGGCGCGCCTGAAGATATTCTCTACGCCGCCAAGCCGCATATTGGAACGTTTCGTCTTGTTGCGATGGTGGAACGCTTGCGCGCCAAGATCGAAAACCTTGGCGGCGAGTTTCGCTTTGAGACCCGCGTCGACCGCATCGGTGTTGGCAAATCGGCTTCGGGCGACAGATGCGTCGAGGGTCTGTTACTTTCAGACGGGTCATCGATCGAAACCGACCATGTCGTACTCGCCGTCGGCCACAGCGCACGCGATACGTTTCAAATGCTCTACGACGAGGGCGTTCACATCGAACCGAAGCCGTTCTCAATCGGCTTCCGCATCGAACATCCGCAATCGCTCATCGATCGCTGCCGCTTCGGACCGAACGCCGGCAACAAGATCTTGGGCGCAGCCGATTACAAGATCGTGCACCACGCCTCGAACGGACGCTCGGTCTACAGCTTTTGCATGTGTCCGGGCGGCACGGTCGTTGCCACGGCGTCGGAACCGGGCCGCGTCGTCACCAACGGCATGAGCCAATACTCGCGCAACGAGCGCAACGCCAACGCTGGCATCGTCGTCGGAATCACACAGGCCGACTATCCCGGCCATCCGCTCGCCGGCATTGCCCTGCAGCGTCATTGGGAAGAACGCGCCTTCGCGGCTGGCGGCGCCAACTATTCGGCGCCAGGCCAGCGCGTTGGTGATTTCATCGCTGCGCATCCGTCGACCGCGTTCGGAAGCGTCGTTCCCTCCTATCGCCCATCGGTGACGCCAACCGATCTCTCGGACTGTTTGCCCGACTATGCCGTCGCTGCGATCCGCGAGGCTCTTCCTGCATTTGACAAACAGATACCCGGCTTCGCCATGGCCGATGCCACGCTCACGGGTGTCGAAACGCGCACCTCGTCACCGATCTCGATCCGCCGCGGCGTCGACTTCCAAAGCATCAACACGCGCGGCCTTTATCCGGCGGGCGAAGGCGCCGGTTACGCAGGCGGCATTCTCACCGCCGCCATCGACGGCATCAAAGTCGCCGAGGCCATCGCCCGCGCCACGATCGACGACGCCGCCCTCGCCCCTTGAGGGATTAAGGCAACCCTATTTCCCCACGGCGTAACAATTGCGCCTCGACCCCGCTCTATTCGACGGCTAAATTGTGTCTGAATTGATCGTTTGCACGTGCTGGGGGCCGCTGTGCGCAGTCTACACTTAGGCGCGATTGTCGCATCGATCCGAAGCGCCGAACCGAATAGGGCGCGATCGGACTTAGAAACGGTGCGTTGGGGAGCGAGCGTGGGAACGCGCCTGCTCGCGGGCGTTCTGCTGACGACAGCGATGCTGCTGACCTCTTTCAGCTGCGCGACCGCTATCGAACCCGAACCCAATTCTACGCGCGAACCGGTGCCGTCCGACTGCGGCTATCACACGCGCCACTTCGATCGCCGCCCCGAACCGATAGCGCTCGACGTCTCCTATCCAAAGAATGAAGCGGAGGAGTTGGGGGAAGGTTGGTAGGCTCGTTTACGCCGTCAGCGACACGGGTGAGCTAACGCACGTTGAGACGGTCGATATCCTGGGCTCAAAAGCCTACTCCGATGTCATGCAGGACGCGTTCAAGCGAGCGAAGTTCCAGATTGCCCAACTTGGAGGAAAACCCGTCGACTTTTTCGACGGTATATACGAAATCACCTTTTCGTTTTCAGGGCGCAACCGAGCCCGCGTTCATTACTTCGGCTTCAGCAGGGCGTATGACGCGGCGAAAAGACGCCGCGCCAAGGGCAAATTCGAAGAATCGATCGCCATCGTCCGCGAAGCCATGACCGAAGAGCTCAACATGTATGAGCTGGCAACGCTATCTCATGGGCTGACATATTCTTACCTGGGCCTGAACGACAAACGGCGCGCGCTGATTGCAATTCGCCACGCCACGATCGAGCAAGGCTACTTCCTAGCTCACGATGCGAGACCTTATGCAGAAGCGTTACTCGCCCAGCTTGAAGCGGAAAACAACAATCAGGGCGCCGCACTATGCGCCTTTGGTTGGCTGCGGCAGAAATATTCGTCGTTCCAGCCCGACTTGCAATTGCAGACGCTCATTTCGACGGCTCACTTGCAACTCTCGGGCACTGACGAAGTGCGCACGGATATCGAGCTTATCGATTCCGACCGCCCCTACGTGCCCAACCGTTGGACGCATAGGTTGATCCGCCACACATTCAAGTTCGACAACGTCCCGGCGCCCGGCGCGGCACGATTCCGCCTCGTCTGTCCGACCGTCGTCCGTGAAGACGGTGTCACGGCAAATCGCGTTTGGGACGTGGATCCGGGGGAAGGCGATTGCATGCTCTATTTCTACGGCGACCCCGGCGCAAAATTCACACTGATCGAGAAATAGCGAACGCCGGCGCGCTTACTCGGCGGCCGCCGGCATCTGCGTCGCGTAGTCGTCGAGATTCACATTGGCCGTCGCACCTCGCCTAGCGGCCTTTGAACTGCGGGACACGCTTCTCGACGAAGGCGCGCGCCGCCTCGCGGTGATCTTCGGTGAGACCAGTATGGATGTGGTGCGTCGCCTCGAGGTCCAGACAATCGACCATCTCGCCCGCGACCGCGCGGTTCAGATTTTCCTTCATATAGCGATAGGCGACGCGCGGGCCCTCCGCGAGCCGCCGCGCAATCTCCATCGTGCGCGCCGTCAATTGATCCGCCGGTACGACCCAGTTCACGAGCCCAAGCTTCTCCGCCTCGCTCATCGTCACGCGATCCGAGAGATAGTAGAGCTCGCGAGCCTTGGCGCTGCCGACCAGGCGCGTCAGAAAGAACGTTCCACCGTAGTCGCCCGAAAAGCCGACCTTCGCGAAGGCGGTCGTCATCACGGCATTGTCGGCGGCGATGCGCAAATCGCAGGCGAGCGCCAAGGCCAGCCCGGCGCCGGCTGCGGCTCCGGGCAACGCAGCGATCGTCGGCTTCGGCATGGTGTAGAGCCGGCCCGACGTCGCACGCTGACTGAGCCGTTGGCGATGGATGCGCGTATCGATATCGTCCGCGACGCCTTCACGCGCCGCCATCCCCTTCACGTCGCCGCCCGCGCAAAACGCGCCGCCGGCGCCGGTCAGAACCACGGCCGCCACGCTTGTGTCGCTTTCGCACTGGGCCAGCACCGATGCCATCGCCTCCAGCATTTCGCCTGAAAGCGCGTTGCGCCGCTCGGGCCGGTTCATCGTCAACACCGCGACCCCATCCTCGACATGAGCCGAGAGATCGTTCGTTCCCGTTGTCAATTCTCGCTTCATGAGACGGCCCTCACCTATGTGTTTGCGCAGAGCATAGCATCGTTGGGAAAGGCTCAAACGGTCTGATAGCCTCCTTCAGGCTGGGAGCCACATGGTCAAGCTGATCGAATTCTCATCTGACGCACCGGGCGATGAAACCGAGAGTGGCGTCTCGGGCTTTTTCGCGGCACTGACGAGGATCGGCGTCAGCAAAGCCATTCCGAACCTAAAGGCGCGGCTAGGCGCCATCGTCGGCGCGGGAACCACCCTGCCCTACGTTGTCAGCGTCGACGGCGGTGGCCGCGGCTATGTCGGCAGCTTCACGCGCATGTACATGGATGGCGCGGCAGACGAGTTGGGCTCTTCCAAGAACGCCCTGCTTCGGCTCGCGGCGCCAGGTGTGGCGGTCAGCGGACACGCCGCCCGCGCGCTCGGCATGGATGAGATCGTCACCGTCAACAACAACCTGCATTCGACGGTCCACGTGCCCGACTGGACCGGGATCGACATCGGCGCGATGACGGCGGCGCTTATCGCCAAGTACCCCCGTCACGCAATTTGGGTTCGCGGCATGACCGATCGCCTGAACGCGGACGATCTCGCCCGCCTCAAGGCACAAGACTACGTCATAGCGCCCTCGCGCCCCGTCGAAATCCTCGATCCGAGCGCGCCGGACTACAAGGTCTCGAGCAATCTGAAGAAGGATTTCAAGAGGCTCGAGCGGATTCCGGGCATGACATCGTTCATCGGCGGCGCGTTCTCCGACACAGACTTCGCCGCGATGGAGCGCTTCTGTCACAGCGCCACGGTCGAGCGCCACACCAAGCTTCTGCCGAACTACACCGCGGCCTTCTTCGCCGCTTGCGCCGCATGGTCCGACTGCCGGATCCTCGGACTTCGCGACGACGGCGGCGCGTTGCGCGGGTTCGCCACGTTGATCATCGGACCCACGCGCATCACCTGTGGGACGCTCGGCTACGACATGGATGCGCCCGACGCGAAGCCGATCTATCCGGCGCTCAGCGGCATGGAAATGCGCGAGGCCATCAACGCGCGGCTGCCGTTCAACATCGGCTATGGCGCCGTCGACTTCAAACGCGTGCGCGGCACCGTCCCGGCGATGGAGACGAATGCCTTCTATATTCGCCACCTTCCGGCAGTCAGACGCCGGCTGTGGGCCACGACGTTGTCCGCGATGTCGAGCATGGCGGGCGCCGTCTTGAAGCGCCTCTAGAGCGTGCTCAAGAACGCGTAGTCCTGCGGGTTGAGGATCGCATTGAAGCGGGAGAACGGCGGATGTTTGGCGTCGGCCGGCGGCAACCCCATGTCGGCGAGCAGCGTATCGAGATAATAGAACGTCAGTGGCCCGGCGAAGTGGCCGAGCGGGTGGCTCGCCTTTTGATGCGCCCGCCGCCAAGCCAAATCTTCATCGATTGCGGCGTTCATTTCGGCGGCGTTTGGATGCTTCACCTGCCCGTCGATCCAGCGCGCAATCCAGTGCGCGGATATCTCGGAGGTCAGCGGCACGGCCGTCGTTCCGTTGTAGCCGTTGAACGTCAACCCTTCGAGCGCTGGCGCGACGATGTGACGGTAGAGCCGATAGTCGCCGTTCGGCGCCAACACTTTGGCTCTGTCTTCATCGGATAGGATGGAAAGATCCTGCTCAAAGCCGGTGGCCAAAATGACGAGCTGCGCCGCGATGCGTCGGCCGTCCGCCAAGGTCGCGCCGTCCGCATCCAAAGATGCGATCTCGCCTTTGACGGCGTCGATCTCGCCGTTTCGCAACTTGCGCAGATTGTCCTTGAAGCCGAAGCCCGTCGCCAGCCCGATCGAATCCCGCAAGGAAAAGTCGGGCCTCATCTTCTTGGACAACAGCCCAAGATGCGCGCCGATGACCAGCCCGCTGACCGCCCAATAGAGCCGGACGAGCCACGGCAGGCGCTTGTGCAAGAAGCCCTCGAGACCGCTCGCATTCCGGCCGTGCCAAAACTCGGCCGAGCGCGAATAGGCAAGGGCCTTACCGGGAATGACGCCGAACAATTTGTACGGCACGTGCCAAGTGGTTCGCCGGAAAAGCAACGTGACGCGTCGCGCCACCTTGCGCGCTTCGTAGGCGACGTCGAGCGCTGACTTGCCGAAGCCGACGACGATCACGTCTTTGCCGCTCGCCGCGTTGAGGTCCGTGAACTCAACGGAATGGAGTACGCGACCGCCGGCCGCTTCAAACTGCGGTCGCCCGGCAAGCTCCGGCGCGTTCCTTTTCGTGAATAGCCCATTGCATAGCACGACGTGCTCAAACGTTTCATCCGGCAGCGCCCTGCCGCTCGCCATGTCTTTCAATTCGAGCCGCCAGCCCGCGCCCGCCTTACGAAGCGAAAGAACTTGCGTGTTAAACCGCACGTGAGGGTTGAGCGAATACTTCTCTGCGTAAGCGTCCAGATAGCTTGCAATCTGTCGGCCTTCCGGAAACTCCGGATAGTCGGCGGGCATATCGAAGTCGGAGAACGTGTAGATCTCGCGTGGGCTCTGAATCTTCAGCCCGATGTAGCGCCGCGACACTTCCCACACGCCGCCAAGTTCCGGGCGCTGCTCGAACAAAGTCACCGAATGACCTCGGGCCAGCAGCACCTTGGCCGTCACCAGCCCGGTCACTCCAGCTCCGATGATGCCGATATTCATCTAACGTCCCCCGAAGCACGGCGCGCCGGCGTCGTAATCATCAATCGCCGCCGAACTTGTAGCTCCAATATGCCCAAGCTAAATAGCGAACGCAGCGCATAGAAAGGCCGCAGCCCGTGGGTACGTCGACGTCGTTGATATTAATCATCGCATCGCTTGCCACGTTTGCGGTCATCACTGGCGTCTCGACATTTCACTTCGTCCGCAAGGACGCCGTCCCGCTCGGCGCCATGGTAATCTCCGCTGCAGCGGTCTCCAGCGTCGCCGTCTTCGCTTGGTGCGCCTGGATGGTTCCACGCGACACTCTCATTCCCCTGCCTCTATATGTGGCAGCCTTGACCCTTTTCTTCTGGACGATACAAACGACGCGAAAACGCGACTTCGTCCTCGCCTTTACCAAGATCGTGCCGAACACGCTGTCGGTCGACGGACCTTATGCCTATGTCCGACACCCTTTCTATGTTGCATACCTGATCTATCACGCAGCCAACGCCATCGCGACGACGGCACTGCTCCCCTGGGCGATGTTTGGCTTGATGCTCGCGATCTATGTCGTCGCCGCGCGTGGCGAGGAGCAATTCCTCGCGCAAGGCGAATACAAAGACGCGTACGGCGCCTACCGGCGCCGCACAGGCATGTTCTTTCCCAAGCTCTGGCGAAGAACTTAGTCGGTCAGCGAGAAGTACTTCGTCGCCTTCAGCTGAACGTAGCTGTCGTGGTCGATCGCTTGCAGCAGGTTGCTGTCGTTGCCGTTGAACATACGTGCTTCGACACCGACGCGCCAATCGTCGCCCACACGGCGCGAGGATTCCAAATAAACGTATGAAGAACCGTCGCGCGTGTCCACATATAGGCCGACCAAAGCGTGCGTATCGCTGTCGTCATTCAACGTCAGACGAAGGCCCGCAAAAACGCCGTTGGTGTAAATGGTACCCGGCTGCGTGAAGTCGCGGTCATCCCAGTTGTATTCGGCCAGGACACCGAGATCGAACCCCTCCTGGAACGGATCCCTAATCGTATACTCGCCGCCCGCCACCATCGCGAAGAAGTGGTCAGCCCCCATGCCCAGCGGGCTGAATGTCGGATTGCCTGCGTTCCAGCGATAGATACCTTCGCCTTTGAAGATCCAGTCGCCGATCGCATACGCCGCATCGACGCCGATCTGATCCATCGTCTGGTAGTACGGCTGCAATTCAGGTGTAAGCCCGCTAAGCGTCGGCACGAAAAGCGGCTCGCGGTTCGTGCCGTGGAAATACGACACGCCAACGTCGAGCGGACCAAAGGTGTTTTCGTAACGGGCCGCGAAATCCCAGCACCACTCGTCGGCCGAACATTCGAACGCCGGGTTGTATGCGGCGACACGAATCGGACCGCGAAGACGTCCGTCATTGTCGGCAAACGTTTGATTACGGAAGCCGGTCATCCCGAAGAGAGAAAGCTTACCCCACTCGCCGGTGAAGTTGAGATTGACCATGGGTTGGCCGAGATAGTTCTCGGAGTCGAAGTTCTCGACCAAGTCGACTTGATTGATCACGTTGACCAAATGACGGGATTCTGCGCGGCCCCAAAACACCGTGTGCGCGCCGATCAGAATATCCCAACCATCGCCGCGATAGCTGTAATTCGCTTCGCGCAAATCGGCGTGCGTGCGACGCGAGTCATAAACGTCATAGCGGCCGTATGGCGTCACTTGAATTTGCTGACGGCCATCATCCCAGGTGTATGTCGCATCGATTTGGCCGAAGGCCGACGGCCAAAAGATGTCGTCGCGCTGTCCCGCCCATGCCGGATCGGTCGGATAGACGCGTATCTCACCGCCAAGATACGCATTGACGACGAAGCCATCCGTCTTTGCCGGCGCTGAGATCGCGCCAATCGACACAAGCGCGCCCACCAGCAACGAAGCGTAGCCAAACTTCAGCATTAAAAGCCCCCAAGACGGTATCGTCGGATCGTTAACGTAAGGCACTTAATGAGTGATGAACGATACGGAGTCCATCAACTTGTTCGTGCTGGATATGCAGTGATTCCCGTATCAGAGGCAATTGGCGGATGTTGCGCGCCAGTAACTATGGGCTCGCGATTCGCGCCTTCGAAGCAACGTTAAGGGTCTTCAGGACAACGGGAACTGGCTTGGGCGTGGCGGCACCCACCACGATCTCCCCCGGCACGCGAGCATGCCAAAAACATACGCCTGCGCGATCTGACCCACGAAACTCAACTTCACCGCTAGAGCCAATGATCCATGCCGGAGCCATGGTTGCAAACCGACTGGCGCCAAGATCCCATGGCAGGCGCTCAAGCTTCAAAAAGGCCTCAAACGCCGTCCAAAGCGTCAAGAACGCAGCGTTCCGAGCTGCGGGCGCAAGTTCGCCAAGTCTGGTCGCGAGGCCTTCGGTTCCCAATCGCTGCAAGGTTTGGATCGGCCCATCCACCGGCCGAAGGCGCTCGATATCGATGCCGATCGGTGTCGAATTCCCGACGCCGATCGCCAAATGCGTCCCGGAGTCCGAAAGACTGATTTGGCTTCCCTGGAGCGTACCGGCCTCTTTTGCAGCGTACTTGTCGAGCACGCGATTCATGAACACACCGCGCTCACCCGCGCGCCAGCTGACAGGAATGCCGGCGACCGCATGCTCGGCCCGGCAGTGAATGGTCGCGTCGCTCGTCGACGCAATTTCGGTGCCCTTCGTCCACCAAATATCGGCGGTACGGCCCACCGCTATTGCCCCAGGGAGTACGGCGCCATCTGTTCGGGCGTCAGCTTCACATTGAAGTCGTAAGACGACCAGCGCATCTCCGTCGACTTGCCGGTCTGGAAGTTGCTCATCACCATCTTCGTCGGCCGCAGATACTTGTTGTCGAACAGCTTGAAGTCCGACGAGACGAGCGTCTTCAAAAGCGCGCCCGAGCGGTCGTAGTACTCGACCTTATAGCCGCGATAATCTTGCTGATCGATCCAAGCCACCATCCGCGAATAGCCGGAGTCCGGATCCTTCGGCCGTTGCTCGTTGACGTAGCACATGCGATCGGGTGCACTCGGGCATGGCTCGTCGCGCAGCCACTCGTAGGTATTCTTCTCGATGATGTGGCCGACGAGGTCCTCGTAGGAAAATTCGCTTCCTGCAAAAGACCCGGAGCGCGAACCCGAGGTAATGCGCCGCGTGCGCGAGGCGGCCGGCAAATAGAGCCACTGGTCATCGTCACGATCCGTATGGGCGTGCGTCAGCACTGTCATTCCACGAACATCGAGCGGTGTCTCGAACTCGATCGACGTGCGATCACCGTCGCCTTTGACCTCGAGCGCGAGCGCTATGAAGTCGCGTTCGACTGCGGTACCCGTTTTGTCGCGCAAAATCATTTTGGCCTGGCTTCGATAAGAACCGAAACCTTCGTCGCGATCCTTCGCGGCACGCGCGATCTCGAGGCCTTTTTGCGCGTCTCCTGCATTCGCAACCGGCACCCACGCGAGCGCGGCAACAAAAGCAATGGATCCGAGCAAACGATGAACTGGGGTCATAGTTTTCCTCGATCGAAAAGTATGAGAAGGCCCGGCAGCAACAACAGTTCGGCGAGCGCCGCGATGGCGATGATGAGCGCGGCCAGTGTCCCCATGACGGACGTGATGTTGAACGACGAAAAACCTAGCAAGGCAAATCCCAAACTGAGCGCGAGCGAGGCCAAGATCACGGCGCCGCCCGTGTAGGTCAAAGTCTCGCGCGCAGCATCGAACGGACTCATGCCCAAAATGCGGCGCGCCCAGCGGTATTTCGTCATCGTGTGTACCGTGTCGTCGGTAACGATGCCGTATGTGATCGACGTCACGACCGAAATTGCCAGGTTAACTTCGCTGCCCGTCAGCGACCATACGCCGAAGGCGACCGCCGCCGGCGCCAAGTTGATGAGCAAACTGATCCAGCCCAGGAACCAATTCCTGAGCGCCGCCGCCATGATCAGCGACACGGCCAGAACTGACACGGCCGTTCCGAGCAGCATCGCTTGGATGTTTCGCACCGTAAGCCACGAATAGACGAGAGACATGCCGGTCGCCGGCGCGACATGCGTCGGTGCGTGCTGTTTCAACCAATTGTTGCCCGCATCCGCGAGCGCGATGATCTCGTTCGACGAGACGTCCGTGAGGCGCACGGTCACCAGGCTGTCGGAGCGCCCGACGTCGACGAGCGATGACATATCCTGACCTGGAGGCAACGACAGTTCGTAGAGGAACAGGTATTGCGCGATCAGCTTCTTGTTGTCGGGGATGCGATCGAACTCCGGCTTGTCGCTGTTCATCGCCTTATTGATGCGGCGAACGACGTCCGCCAATGTCGAGACATAGACGACGTGCGGCTGCTTACGATACCAAGCGGCGAAGGCATCGAGCGTCTTCAGATACTCGGGATTGGTGATGCCGTCGGCCTCACCAGCAGGCACCGAAAAGGACAGTGCGTGCAGCCCGGAGATATGCTGCTCGAGATAGTCGGTCGCGATCCGGAACTCGAACGATTTGTCGAAGTACTGAACGAAGTTGTCGTTGATCTTGAGATACGGGATGGCCAGCAGCGCCAGCGGAAACAGGATCGCGAAGCCGTAGAGAAATTGTCGATTGCGCGTGACGACCCAATTGGCCATCGCCGCGACGATGCGATGCGTGCGGCCTTCCTCGGTGTATTTCGGAATTGGCAGATAGGACAGCATCGCTGGGATCAATGTCACGGTCAAAACCGCGCCGATCAGCGATCCGACCGCGACCACGTTGCCGAGCTGATTGAGCGGCGGCGAGTCGCTGAAGTTCAGCGCCAAAAAGCCGACGATCGATGTCGCCGACTTGATCAAGGTCGGCAACAGATTGAGACGGATCGTTTCGACAATCGATTGTTCGCGGCTGCGCCCGTGCGTTTGCTGCTGTACCGCCGCCATAACGAAGTGGACGCAGTCGGCAAAGAACAGCGTCATGATGATCGGTGGTGCCGCCGCCGTGACCGTGTTCAGCACCTCGCCGAACCAGCCATAGATGCCCATCGTCTCGACAACGGTCAGTCCGATAACGACCGACGTCACGAGCGTCACGGTCATCGATCGCATGCCGATCAGCAAGACGCCCAGAATGATGACCGCCATCAACGGCACCAAGAAAAGGGTATCCCGGTGCGCCGCCTCGACGAAGGAAAGGTCGGCCATGATGCCGCCCGTCAGATAGACGTTCACCTCCGGATGCGTCTTCTCGATGTCGGCTTTGAGCGCTTCGACGAAGTCGCCGATCTGCGGAACGACTGAAGGACCCTTCGGCTTGTTGAACAGGATGACGACGGACGTCGCCTCGCCGCTCGGCCCCACGAAGTTCGCAACGATATCTTTGTTGCCGAGCGCGCGCCGCCGCACCTCCGCAGCGACTTCCGGCGTAACCGGCTTGCGCCCGTTGTACAGGGGCGAGACTTTCAAATCGTCGCCGTCCGCCTGCAGCTGCTGGAAATTCGCCAGCGACTCCACCCGGTAGGAATGAGGCGCCTTCCATGCACGGTTGGTGACATCAGCGAGCAACGTCAGGAACTGAGGAGAGAAGACGTTCTTGTCCTTCGGCGCCAGCACCAGGATGACGTTCACGATTTGCGCGTATTTCGCCTCGACCCGGTCGAGCGCAATGCGCTCTGGATTCTCAGGGCCGAAATAGGCTCGCGTGTCGGGATTGAAGGTCAGAAAGCGGATGCCGTAGCCGGTGAACACCGTGAAAAGGACGGCCCCGACGATGATCCAGAGGCGCCACTTCAGGATCAACCAGCCGACGCGCGTCGAGCCTAACGCGAGATCCTCTTCGGGATCGTCGCGTCGCCCGACCGGCGGCGTTTTGACTGGCTTATCCATCGAGCTCTCTGATCGACCGGCGCAATGAGTAGACGAAACCGATCCGTCTATCTCATGAAATCTTCGCCAACTCGCCAATGGTGAGGTCGGGGTTATCCAACCCGGCCTTCAGCACCCGCAAGAAACGATCGAGATACGCCGCCTGCCCGTCTTTACCATCGAACACGCCTTCTCTGGCATGCAGCGAGATCAAGATGTCGCCGTCGACTTCCTCATAGGCGATCTGAGCATCGTTAAGATAGCTGCCGCCGCCTTCGACGGAGACCGGCAACATCGTGATCTCGAGATCGCCGAAGCGATGCAGCGTGCCCTCGGCCTGGAACATGATCTGCTCGAAGCCCGACCGATCCATGTTGTCGGGCCACATCATGTTGAAGGCGACGAAGTGCGGCTTGACCGGGCCACCGTTCGTTTCCGCGGCCGCTTCGAGCATGAGGTGCGTCGGATATCCGGTGTACTCCATGGAGTCCTGAAGCGCCCGTGTCACGTTCGCGGCATGCTCGCGTAGCGTCGTCTGAGGATCGACGTCGGCACGCACGAACATCTCGTTCGCAAGCCAGCCGACCATCTGCTCTTCCTCGCTCCGCGTGCGATTCGCAACGTTCGACTGGATCACCACGTCACGCGCGCCGGTCACACCGTAGAGATGCGCGTGATAGGCGCCGACGAAGAGCGCATGCAGGGATACGCCCACGCCACGCGCGACCTCACGCGCGTTCCAATTCTCCTTGGCGGCGACGAAGCGTTTGACCCACGTGCCACGCGCATGCGGATCGACCAGCGCCGGGTCGCGTCCACCAAGGCTGAGCGGCGCCGGCAGGTTTGCCAGCTTCTCGCGCCAATAGGAGCGGGCCGCCTTTCCGTCTTTGCCGTCGAGCCAATTGCGATGCCACCGGGCATAGTCGAAATAGGCTGCATTCGGCTTCTCGTCGCTATCTTTGAGCGGCATTAGCCCGAAGTAGCCCTGGAAGATCTCACGCAAGATCATGCCGAAGGCCCAGCCGTCGAGCAGGATCCCGTGTCCGCGCAACACGATGACGCTGTGGTTGTCCGGGCGGCTGAAGACGCGCAGATCGATCAGCGGCCCGTTCTGCAGGTCGTGGAAGCGGTGGGCAAGTTTGTGCAGCTCGCCCATGAATTCCTCTTCGGGCATCGATTCCGCGTCGATGCTGCGGACGGCAAATTTCTCCTTCGGCAACACCGTGACCGTCGGCTTGCCGCCGACTTCGGGGAACGCGCTGCGCAGCATCTCGTGCCGCTCGACAACCGAGAGAAACGCCTGATTGAGACGCTCCATATCGATCGCCGGCTTGATCTTGATGACCGCGATGGTCTCGCGCATCCCGTGCATCGGGTATTGCCCGTCTTCCTGGATGCGGTGCCAGAGCCACTCTTGGCGCGGCGAGAGTTGACGCGTGGCCGACGCATTCGCTTTCTCCGCGCCCTTGCCCTCTTCGGCCGGCGCCGTGTCCAGCGTCTCGCTGATCGTCTGTGCCAGCGAAACCACCGTCGGCTTCTGCAGGAACTTACCAACCGGCAGCGTCACACCGATTTCGCTCTCGATCTTGTTCTTGAGCTGGAACGACGTGAGCGAGTCGAGGCCGAGCTCGTTGAGCGGCCGCGTTTCCTCCAGCGTCTTCGCGTCGAGCTTCAGCACGCGGGCGATTTGTTGCGCCAAGAACTCTTTGAGGATCCGTTCGCGCTCGGCCCCCTTGGTCGCCACCAGCTCGCCGCGCAGGCGTCCGCCGCCGGCACCCGACGCCGTCGACGCCATCACGTCAGCCAACCGCGGCACCTTCTTCACCGCGCTGTTCGCGCGTCCGAGCGTCGCCCAATCGACCTTGAGGAAGCCGATCTCCGGGGTGTCCTTGCGCAACATCACGCCAAGACCGCCGAGCGTCTCGCTCAGATCCATCGGCGGGATGCCGCTTTCCTTGAGGTAGCGCAGGATCTTCTTGTCGCGCTGAACCGCACCGGCTCCACCGAGCGCGCCCCAATTGATGGCGATCGCCGGCATCCCCATGCGCCGGCGATGCGCCGCCAACAGGTCGAGGAAGCGGTTCGCCGCCACGTAGTTCGCCTGGCCCGATGAACCGAACACCGAGGCCATCGACGAGAACATGGCGAAGAAGTCGAGCGGCGCCTTGCGCGTCGCCTCGTGCAGGTTCCAAGCACCGATCGCCTTCGGCTCGATGACGCGCAGCATGCGCTCGCCGTCGAGCTGCGTGACCAACCCGTCGTCGAGCACCATGGCGCTGTGCATGATGCCGCGCAGCGGCCGCTTGCTCTTGCTGATCTTGGCGATAACCGCCTCGACCTGTTTGCGGTCGGCAACGTCCGCCGCGATGGCGGTCGCCTTGACGGCCCGCTTTTTGAGGCTCGCGAGCAGCGCTTTCGCTTCCGGACGCGACGCGCCCGAACGGCTCATCAAATAGAGATGCTTAGCGCCGCGATCCGCGAGCCACTTCGCAGCTTCCGCACCGAAGCCGCCGAGCCCGCCCGAGATCAGGTAGGCGCCGTTCGGCGACACCGCAAAGGGATGCACCGTCGTCTGGTCGACCTGAAGATCTTCCTCCTCGAAGTCGATAACGATTTTGCCGATGTGTTTGGCTTGCGCCATCGTCTTGAACGCATCGATCACGCGCGAAGCCGGAAACACCGTCGCCGGCAACGCCTTCATGCGCCCGCGGCTGAGGTGGTCGACGCACTCGCTGAAGACTTCCTTGATGCCCTCCGGGTCGTCGCGATCCATGCGCGCCATGTCGAGCACGAAGAACGCGCCGTTGCGCCGCAGATTGCGCAGACCCAGCGCACCGTCGCCATAGATGTCGCGCTTGCCGATTTCGACGAAACGGCCGTTGGGCGCCATCACCGACACGCCGAGAGCGATAGCATCGCCCGCCAGCGAGTTAAGCACCACGTCCACACCGCGGCCGTGCGTCACGCGCCGTACGTCTTCGGCAAAGCTCAGCGAGCGCGAGTCGAAGACATGTTTCACACCAAGCTTCTTGAGATACGCGCGCTTTTGCGGATTGCCCGCCGTGCTGATGACCCTGGCGCCGATCAAGTTTGCGATTTGGATTGCCGCGAGGCCGACGCCGCCGGTACCCAAATGCACAAGAACCGTTTCACCTTTGCGCAGATGCGCGAGCCGGACGAGGCCGTAATAGGCCGTGCCATAGGCCGCCGGAACCGTCGCCGCATCGACGAAGCTCATGCGCTTCGGCATGTCATAGACCGCCGACGCCGGCACCACGAGTTCGCTGCGGAAGCAGCCTTCGGCGAACGCGATCACCTTGTCGCCGCGGCGCACGCCTTTGACGCCGGCACCGACTGCCGTGACCACGCCGCTGCACTCGACGCCCAGCAACTCCGACGGCGTACCGTTGGTGTCGGCGTCCGTCGGGTAAAGCGCTGTTGCCGCCATGATGTCGCGGAAGTTCAGGCCCGCCGCTTTCACCGCGATCTTCACTTGACCGGCGCCGACCGCAAGCGGGTCCGTCTCGATCAGTCTCAGATTGTCGAGATCGCCCGCGGACGTCATCGACAGGCGATATTGCCGCGTCAGTTCCTCCGTCTCCGCCGGTGCCTTAAGCGCCGGCAGCGCACGGTCTTCGGCCTGACGCAGACGCGGCACGAACCAGGCGTCGCCGCGTAGCGCAATTTCTGTTTCGTCGGTCTTGCCGAGCAGCACGCCCGCAAGATTCCCAGCTTGCCGCTTCGCGGCCTTGGCATCGATGTCGAGGTCGAGGACGGTTGCCTGATAATCGGCATGCTCCGTCAGCGCCGTGCGCGCAAAGCCGGCAAGCGGCGCACCCGCCATCGCTTTCGCCAGCGCCTTCGCCTCGTAGCTCTCGCCGACCGGATGCACGCCGCGCGTCATCAGCCACACGCGCGGCTTCTGTTCCGCCGTCTTCGCAAGAGCTTGCACAAGATAGAGGGCCGCAATCGAAGAGCGGCTCTCGAGAGCGGCGACGCTCTTGCGATCGAACGTCTTCAGCGCTTCCGCCGCTGCGGCGGACCAGCCGAAGAGAACACCTGCGATCTTCTTCTTTCCGCCCTGCGGCGCGACGGCATCGATCAAAGCGGCGTAGTCATCGACCCGCGTCGGATCAATCTGCCAGCCGTCTTTGCCGGACGCTTTAAAGTTGTCGCCCGCAAACACTGAGACCACGTGAGCGCCGGCTTCCTTGAGCGAACGCGCGCCCTGTGCCGCCAAGCTGCCTGCCACCTTGTCGCGGAAAACGAGCCACGTCTGCCCGCGACCGGCCCGCGCCGACTCCGCCAACTTCGGCGTTGCCTCGATCCAGTCTTCAACCAAATAGACCGGCTTCAAATTCTTGGACGTCGACGGCTTTTGCCGCACGCCGACCGATTTGCACGTGAAGCCTTCGAGCTCGAGAAGGCGATGGCCCTTCTCGTCCTCGATGATGGTGTCGTTGATGGCGACGGATTCGTCGAACTTGACGGTCCGCGCGCGCGACCAGAATGCGGCTTTGCCCGCGTGTCCACGCAGCACCGCACGCTCGATACGGATCGGCAGATAGAGACGCTCCGGTTCGGCCTTGCCGTTCTTCGAACTCGCACCGCCTCCGATACCGGCCTTCAGACCAAACCCGGCGTGCAGCGCCGCGTCCAGCAGAGCCGGATGGAAGTTGAACCGCTCAGTTTCAACGTCGCGGGCGCGAACGTACGCCAGCGATTCATGATCGCCCGGCCACAGCTTGCGCATCCCCTGGAACGACGGTCCGTAGGCGTAGCCGCGCTCCGACAGCTTCTTGTAGATCGGCGCCGGCGACACGGGCGCGCTACGCGGCGCCTTGATCGGCCGGCCGTGCGCGTGGGTCGACTTCGGCAACGCGTGAATGATCGCGCGTGACCGCAAAATCCAATCGAGATTGCTTCCACGGGGCTTGCTCGAGATCGAAATGCGACCGCGTGCCGGTTCGTAGGTTGTCTGCACGAGCTCCGTCCGCTCGTTCGACAACACCATTGCTTCGAGGATTTCGACGTTCTCGAGCTCGATATCGACGGCTTCGCCGAACATCTCGCGCCCGGCGCCGAACATCATCTCGAGATATCCTGCACCCGGGAACACGACGCTGCCGTCAACCTTGTGGTCCTGCAGAAACGCGTGCTCTTCGAGCGATATTTCACCGGACCACATCGGCGTCGCCGCCAACTCCCGTATGCCGAGCAGCGAATGCGCCTTCGGTCCTTGCAGGGCGGCTTTGCTCTCCTCGGACTCGATCCAATAGGGCTTCTTCTCCCACGGGTAGACCGGCAGATCGATGCGCGGCACCTCATCGCCGTGGAAGCTCTCCCAGCGAGGCTCGACGCCGTTGACGTAGAGCGTCGCCGCCGCCGTCATCATCGTCTTCTCGAAGCCTTCGTCACGCTTGAGCGATGGCACGACGACGGCGCTGGTGCCCTTCTCGGCAACGCTCGACGAAATCATCGCCGACAGATTGATGTGCGGTCCCATCTCGACGAAGACGTTGCCGCCGAGACGCAAGACTTCACGCAAGCCATTTTCGAAGATCACCGCGTCGCGCATATTGCGCCACCAATAGGTGGCATCGGCCATCTGGCCGACGATCAAGTGACCGGTCACCGTCGACACCATCGGGATGTTGCCCGACAGCGGCCGGATCGACTTCAAGGACTCGAGCAATTCCTCGCGCAACGGATCCATGTGATGCGAGTGCGCCGCGAAATCGACTTTGAGCACGCGTGCGAAAAAGTCTTCGCCGTGCTTCTCCTTGAGCTTTTGAACGACTTCCTGGATCGCATCGTTGTCGCCGGCGATATTGATCATGCTGGTGCCGTTCACGGCCGCGATATCGACGCGGGTGATGCCCCATTCTTCGAGCTGACGCTCCATATCGCTCCGCGACAGCGCGATCGCGGCGATCGTCCCGCGGCCTTCCTGCGTCGCCTGTAGGCGTGCGCGGTGATAGAGCAACTTCACGGCGTCGGGCGTCGACAGAATGCCGGCCGCGTGCGCAGCTGCAAGTTCACCGGACGAATGTCCGATGATCATAGAGGGCGTGATGCCCCAAGCGCGCCAGCGCGCGACCAATCCGACCTGAACCGCGAACAGCGTTGGTAGCTGATAAAGCGTGCTGGAGCGATAGTCCGCCTCGCCACGCAGCAACTCTTCGGCGACCGACCAGCCGGCCAGTTCGCGGAACGGCGCATCGATCTCCTCGACAGCGGCGCGGAAGATGGAATCTTCCTTCATCAAGCCGTGCGCCATGCCCCACCAGGTACCGCCCTGCCCCGCGAAAGCGAACACGATGCGCGGCTCGACAAGCCGGCGGCCGGTGATAAAGCCGGTATCGTCCTTGGACGGCGCCTCGATCGACTTCGGCGCGCGCTTCAGAATGGAGATGATTTCCTCCGGCTTCTCGGCGAGCGCCGCAGCGCGGAACGTCAAGTGCGAACGCCGTACGGACAGGTTGCCGGCGACGTGATCCATCGATGGCGCCGAGCCGTTCGCCGTCGTCATGAAGTCGGCATAGCGTTCCGCCGAGGTGCCAAGCGCTTTCGTCGACTGTGCGCTGACCGGCACCATCCGGTAACGGCGATATTCACGTGATGGATGCATGGCGCCGTTCATATTTGCCGGCGCGCTCTCGAGCACGATGCAAGCATTCGTCCCGCCGATGCCGAACGAGTTTACCGCCGCACGGCGCGGACGGCCGTTGTCGGCAATCCACTCGCTGTGCTCCAACGGCAGATCGATGCCCAGATCATCGAACGGAATATTCGGGTTTGGCTTCGAGAAGTTCAGATTTTTCGGAATCTGACGGTTGTAGAGCGCTAGCGTCGTCTTGATCACACCCGTGACACCGGCTGCCGCCTCGAGGTGTCCGGTGTTTGTCTTGCCCGCGCCGACGATCAGCTTCTGTTTGCGATTGCGATGCTTTCCGAACACGGTGCCAAGCGCGCGCGCCTCGACCGGATCGCCGATTTGCGTGCCGGTGCCGTGCGCCTCGACGTAGTCGATATCGGAATAGCTGATGCCAGCGCGGTCGCAAGCTTCGCCCAACATAGCGATCTGCGCTTCCGCGCTCGGAACGCTGATCGTGCTGGTGTAACCGTCCTGGTTGACGCAAGTCGCACGGATGACCGCATAAACGCGGTCCCCATCGTCCATCGCCTTCGACAACCGCTTGATCACGAGGGCGCCCACACCCTCGCCGCGCACGAAGCCGTCGGCGTTGGCGTCGAAGGTCCGGATCTTACCGGACCGCGAGATCATGTTGGCTTTGCTGAAATTGATGAAGACGCCCGGGTCGAGCATCGCATTCACGCCGCCCGAAACGGCAATGTCGCTCTGGCCGTGCCAGATCGAATTGCAGGCCATTTCCGTCGCGACCAGCGACGACGAGCATGCCGTATCGACGGTTGCGCTGGGACCATGGAAATCGAATTTGTGCGACACGCGGTTTGCGATGATGCACATCGCACCGCCGGTGCCGGCGTGAACGTTTTCCGCAGTGCGGCGGTAGCGCTGAATCTGCGCGTAGTCCGTCGTGCACGCGCCGACAAAAACGCTGGTGTTCGATCCGCGCAGGCGCTCGGCGGCAATACCGGCGTCCTCGAAAGCTTCCCAAACCGCCATCAGCATCATGCGCTGTTGCGGGTCCATCGCCTCCGCTTCGCGCGGCGAAATGCCGAAGAACTCGGCATCGAAATCGCGTATGCCCTCGACGAAACCGCCCCAGCGAACCGACATCTTGCCCATCGCATGCGGATTGGGATCGTAATACGCATCTAGGCTGAAGCGGTCGTGTGGGATCTCCTTGATGCCGCTACGGCCCTCTCGCAAAAGCGACCAGAACTCCTTCGCGCTCGCAACCTTGCCCGGCAGCGTGCACGCGATACCTACGATAGCCAGCGGCTCGAAATCGGTTTTGTATTTGGTCATGTCGGCTGCAGTCCCCACAAACTCAGTCGGCAAGGTTTTTTCGCACCTGCACACTAGCGAACTCAAGAGGTAACCAATCCCCTCTCGGCCACGCCGATGCGACAAGGAACCAACCGACCCGCGATCTGAGCGACGAGTGCAAGATTCGTGTCAGTGTGCGCCGCCAGCAGGAATTAACTGCGCGGGGCCACCCGAGATCGCTCGGGGCACGCACATCGTTCTCTCGCCAATGCGCCGTGAATTGCGCCATGGCGCGCCGCTGTGCAAGGTGGCGACGGTGGCTTAAGCATAAATTGTGACTGACGGCACTTCGCTCTTGAGCTTCACGCGTAACCTTGGTCGCCAGAAAGGCGACTTAGATCGCACCCCTCGTGCTGCGGTTGAGCGGCGGTGCCTATTGCTTCGGCAGAACGCGAACATCAATGCGGCGTTCATCGACCAAGTACTTGTTCGCGACAGTGACGAGTTCGGCCTTCCCAATGGATTCCATATCACTTTGGAAGCTCCGGATTGCCGAGATCGTCCAAGGAAAGGTTTGGGCACTCTCTAGCGCATTCGCCCAATACTCGTTCGTTCGCCGGTCTTTCAAGGCCGTCTCGACGATGGGCCGTCTTGCTCTTTCGACCAAATCCTCGTCGAAGGCTCCGCGACGCAAATCCTTCACAATCGACGCGAGCGTCTCATAAAAGGTATTCACACTTGCCGGCGGCGTTTCGCTGCCCGCTGCGATGAAGCCAAAGTCGGCAACGGCACCCGACGCCCAGCTCGACGCAAAGGGCGAATATGTCGCTCCCTGCTTCTCGCGGAATTCGTCGGTCAGCCGAACCTTCATCATGTCCCGCAATAGAACAAGTGTCCGTGCCTGTCTCGGATTGGACGGAAAGTCCGGACCGGGCCAAGCCGCATAAGCGACGGCCTGATCGCCTCTCCCATCGTGCGTAAATTGAAAACGCTCGCGTTGCCGCGGAAATCGGATCGTGGCCGACGGCAGCGAGTGACTATCTCGCGGTGCAAACGCACCGAACGTCGCCGCAACGCTTGAGATCGCTTTGTCAACGTCCACATCGCCAGCGATCGTAATTTCGATCGGCGCTTGCCGCAGCGCGCTGGACATCACGGCCTGCACATCGCTCATCGAGATGGATTGAATTTGCCGCAGTGTCGGAAAACGCCACCGCGCATCATTTGAGCGCACGACGCCCGACGCCTCGCGCGCCAATACCCGTCCCGGACTCGACGAGTATTGTCGAAGGTAATTCTCGGCCGCGGTCTGAAGCCGCGCCAAACCTTCGCCCCGATAAGCGGGTTCGGTCGCAAATGCCGCGAGAAGCTCGAGTTGCAGATCGAAATCCCGGGTGTTGGCTTTCCCTGACAGCTCAAATGCATCCTCGTCCAGCGACAGATCTGCGCTGACGATGCGCCCAGCCAACGCCCGCTCGAGTTCTACGGTCGTGAGCTGCTTCAATCCCCCTTCGATGAACCCGAACGGAAGTGCCCAAAACAGCCCGACCTTTTGTCTTGGCAAAACCAAATAACCACCACCGATGCGAACCTTTACGATCACCGCATCTTTCTCGAACGCCGTCGGCTTCACGTTCAAACGCACGCCGTTCGCAAATTGAACGAGAGTGACACCGAGGTCGCCGACCTCCTCTCGACGGGCCACAACGCCGGCCTGCCCAAATTGCGTATAGGGAAAGTCTTTCGCTTCGACCTCGGCCTCGGCTTCGACCGGGATCGCATGTGAATTGAGGTAGGCCGATCGCACAGCATCCCCGCCGGCGATGGGCTCGCTGCCGGACGCGAAGATCATGGACGGATCGCTTCCGAAGCAGCGCCGAAGCGCCTCTGTAACGGCGGCGGCCGTGAGTCCGTCGATCGTCTTTGCATAGATCGCGACATCGTCCCGCGGATCCGTAAAGACCCGCCGCAACGCAATGTCTTCGATCATCGTATCGGCCAATACCTTGTCGTATCGCGTGTCGGCCTTTGCGGCCAGATCGTCGAGGACCGCCTTGACGACGGCAACCTCGCGGTCAACCTCGTCCTGGCGCACGCCGAATTGAAGCGTGCGTCGGAGTTCCTGTTCGGCGGCCGCCATTCCCGTTGACCAAGAGCCGGGCCTCGAATTCACGGACAGCGCGGCAACGGTCGCCACCCCGCGCACGACGCCGCGCGACGCCGACGCAGAAACGAACGGCGGATTTGCGCCCCGCGCCATCCGGCTGAGCCTACGGTTCAACACTGCAAAACCGACCTCTCGAACGCTCCGCTCACGCCTCATTGCAATCGAATCTGGAGCGTCGTCGGCGTCGCTCAACCACGCCATCGTGGCATCGTCCGGCAGATTGGGTTCGACATGCTCTCCCGAACGCAACGTCGCCCTGTTCACGACGCCATAGTTGCCGTCCCGTTGAGCTCCACGCTCCCAATCGGAAAATGCCGCTTTGATCTTTGCTTCGACCGCAGCCACGTCGATGTCGCCGGCAATCACCAACGCGGCACGCTCAGGGCGATAATATCGATTGTAGAAATCGGCGATCTGTTGCCGCGTCGCGGTACGGATCACTTGCATATCGCCGATGGGCAAACGCTCTGCCGCTTGATGACCGCTGTAGGTCAGCTTCCAGCGATCGTTGAACACGCGGCGCTCAGGCGTGTCGCCCTGCCGTTCCTCCGACATGACGACGCCGCGTTCACGGTCGATCGCATCCGGCGCCAGGGTCAGCCCGTCGGCGACATCGCGCATGAAGCGCAAGGCCGTGTTAATCGTATTGTCCCCGACTTCCGGCAGCTCCAGGACGTACACTGTTTCCTGCAAGCCGGTATGCGCGTTCGTATGCGGCCCGAAAGCAAGACCCTTTCGCTGCAACGCCTTAACGGCTTCGCCTTCGGCAAAGTGCTTCGATCCGTTGAAGGCCATGTGTTCGAGAAAATGAGCCAGACCTTTTTGGTCGTCGGCCTCCTGGAGCGACCCGGCCGCGATGCGCAAGCGCAAGCTCGCCGAATGTTTCGGCTCGGCGTTGCGTATCAATGCGTAGCGCATGCCGTTCGGCAAAACGCCGAAGCGCACGCGTGGATCGGGCTTCAGATCGCTCTGGTCGTGTGGCCAGGAAAGATAGTCCGGCGCCGCAACGCGCGGCAGCTCGCCGGGTCCGCCCCCCACGCATCCGGCGAGCATCAGTACGGCGATGATCAGAACTGCGCTTCGCCGCGCTGCAGCTGCCAACATCGCGATCTCCTGCCGCACTTATTTCTTCGGCAGAATGCGCATGTCGATGCGCCTGTTCTCGTCCAGTATGAGCTTGGCCGCCGCAACGATCTCCTCGCGCTTGATCGACTCCACGTCAGGAATGAGCGACCGAATAGTATTGACGGCCTTGTCGTCGGTTTGAATGTTCGACAGCACCCCCTGCCAGAACGCGTTCGTGTTTCGCTGAGCGTAGAGACGCGTCAGCGCCGGATTGCGCGCGCGGGCCACCAAATCGTCCGAGAACTTCCCCTCACGCAGCTCGTCCTCGATCTTGTCCAATGTCTTGAAGAAGGCTTCGACCTGATCCGGCCGCGTTTCCGCACCCGTGGTCAAGAACCCGTAGCCTTTGATCACCGACGATGCCCAATCCTGCGCGAACGGAACGTAGGTCGCGCCCTGTGTCTCACGGAACTCTTCAGTCAATCTGATTTCCAGCATCTCGCGCACAAGGCTCTCGGCGCGCGACGCGCGTACATTCGAATAGAAGTCAGGCGCCGGCCACGACGCGCAAGCGATCGCCTGATCGGCGCGGCCCGTGTGGTAGAAAGTCAGCTGTTTGCCCGATCTCGGAAAGTGAACGTCGCGAGCCTCGTCCGGCAACGGATAGGTCTCGTTGCGAGCTGGCAGCGCACCAAAGGTCTTTGCCACCGCGTCGATTGCGGCGTCGACCTTGACCTGTCCCACGATGGTTATTTCGATCGGCGCGGACTCCAGCGGCTCCGTCATGGCCGAGCGCACATCGTTGATCGTGATCGCGCGCATCTCCTCTGGCGTTGGATAGACCCAGCGTGGATCGTTGTCGTGCAGCTGTGCCGAAAGCTCACGGCTCAACACGCCGCTCGGATTTGCCATCAGTTGCTGCTGCAGCTCTTGACCGGCCGCCTGCAACCGTTCGAGCCCGTCCGTGCGATAGGCTGCGTCAACCGTGTAGGCCGCCAGAATCTGCATCTGAAGAAGCAAATCGCGCTGAACCGTTTGACCGGTCAATTCGAACGCGTCCTCGTCGATGTCCAGATCGACGCCGGCAAAGCGCCCCGGCTCAGTCAACTCGAGTTCCTGCTTGTCGAGGCGCCCAAGTCCGCCTTCGACAAAGGCGAACGGCAGGGCCCAACCGAGGCCTGGTTTGCTGCGCGCCAAGGACAAATAGCCGCCGGCAAAGCGAACGGTTACACCGACCTTGTCGTTCTCGAAATTGGTCGACTTCACATTCAGCTTGACGCCGTTTGCAAAGCGAACCGCCGTCACGCCCAAGTCGAAAATCTGACGTTTCGCAACGACCTTCCCTGGTGCGCCGAAATTCGTGTAGGTGAATTTCTTGGCCTCGCCCGCGACGGGAGGCGTAACGGTTGTGGCGACTGATTTCTCATAGGCAGCGCGGACGGCGTCGTCTGTCACTGCCGTCGGTCCGGAATAAAAGACAACGGGTCCCTCGCCGCCAAACGTCGAGCGCAGCACGGCGTTGACGTCCTCCGCCTTCACGCCCTTCGTGTCCACATCATAATACGCAAGGTCCTGGCGCGGATCGGTGAACACCTCACGGTCTCCATAGGCCTCGACGAGCGCGGTCGCCAATGCACCGTTCCGCCGGTTGCCGGCATTCGCCGCCGCAAGCTCGAATGGCGCCCTATTTTCTGCCGCCTCTCGGTCGACCTCGGCTTGCGACAAGCCAAAGGTTATCGCGCGCCTTAGCTCTTGTTCGGCTGCGGCCATCGCGGTCTGCCATTGCCCGGTTCGGGCACTCACCCCCAGCGACGCGACGATCCCCGCATCCTGTGTCTCGTCCCGCTCGATGTTTGCGCCGATGAAAGGTGCATTCGACTGGCGCGCGATCCGGTTGAGCCGCCTGTTGATGGTCGTGAACGCAATTGCCCGCAGATTGCTCTCGCGCCGGAGAGCGCGAGAATCGCTAACCCGCCCGTTGGGCTTGATCCAACTGATCGTAACGGACTCGGCAAGCGCCGGGTCCGTCATGTGGCCCGCGACCAAGCCGCGATGCTTGACGGTCCCGAAGTCCGGATCGCGCCCGGCCTCGCCCGGCTGCGACCAGTCCGAGAACATCGTCTGCAGGCGCTTTTCCATCTGCGCCGGATCGACATCGCCGACGACAACGATCAGCGCACGTTCCGGCCGGTAGTAGCGATGATAATAGTCGGCCAGCAAATCGCGGTCGGCGCTGCGGATCGTCGCCATGTCGCCGATCGGAAAGCGGACCGCATAACGCTGCCCTTCGAACCACAGATTGAGCCGCGCCAACGCGGCTTGAAGGTCGGCGCCCGCGCGGCTGCGCTCTTCCGATTGTATGACGCCGCGCTCGCGATCGATCGCGGCCGGGTCGAGCAACAATCGATCCGCCATCTCGCGCAGCATCTTTAGCGCGACGCCCAACGTCGCATCGTCTGTGCCCGGCACGTCGAAGGAGTAGATCGTTTGTCCGAAGTCCGTTTGCGCGTTGACATGCGGCCCGATCGACAAGCCCATCCGCTGCAGGATTAGAAACGCTTCGCCTTCGGGAAAATTCTTGGTCCCGTTGAACGCCATATGCTCGATGAAGTGAGCGATGCCGCGTTGGTTGTCGGCTTCTTGGAGCGAGCCGGCGGCGATGCGCAGGCGCACCGAGGCGACACCCTCCGGCTGATTGTTGTGCATGATCTCATAGCGCATGCCGTTCGGCAGCACGCCGTAGCGCACGGCAGGATCGGGCTTGATGTCGGTCTGATCCTGCGGCCACGAAAGGTACGCCGGCGCCACATCTGCGACCGCGTAACCGAATGAGAGTAACGTGAGGGCGAAAACTGCAATCGTGGTACGAGCGACGTACCGAGAGGCAAGGCGTTGAAACGCGTCCATGAGCCCTCGAGCGAATAGATGCACCGGCAATGTGAGACCATCACCGGGGCCAAAATGAAAGTCAAAGATTAGCTTTCCCGCCCGCGGCTCCAACAAAAGTCAAGTCTTTGTAATCCAGGTCAAAGCCACGTGATTGCCACAAGCTTAAGCACCACCCCTGCTTTTGATTGCGATTTGCCGGGCTGGTCGTCAGGTGGGCAGCCGCCACAACGCGGCGAGATTGTTCTTTTGCATGTCCGAGGAGCCACCGACGATCGGCATACCAAGCAAATCCCGCACGTGGCGGTCCATGTCATAAGCGTCAGACAGGGCGTAGGCGCCCATGACTTGCTGACACGCAAGTCCGATCTCAACGCCGGTATCCGCGATAAAGAGCTTGGCCATCGACGTCTCCACCGCGCACGGCTTACCCTCGTCTGCCAGGCGCGCCGCGTTGTAGAGCATCAAGCGGCACGCCTCGAGCCGCGTTCGCGCAGCGACAAGTTTGTGTCGGATAGCCTGGTGTCCTGCGATCGGCTTGCCGAATTGCACGCGTTCCTGCGCGTACTGCCACGCTTCTTCGACGGCCGCCTGCGCGATCCCGAACGTCACGGCCGCCACTTCGAGCTTCTCGACGTCAAGCGCGCGACCCGCAAGCATCTTCCACGCATGGCCCCACTTCTCCCTTCCCCCGACGATTGAATTCAACGGCAAGCGCACCTCGTCAAAATGGACGTCGCAAGATGCCGTGTAGCGTAGGTTCACATGCTCGATCGGCGTAATCGTGACGCCGGCCGTCTTTGGCGGAATGAGCAAGAACGTGAGCGCCTCACGTTTCGGTAGCTCGGGCGCACTATTCACCAGGCAGTAGATGTAGTCCGCCCAGTCCGCTCCGGTGCACCACCGCTTGGAACCATTGACGACGACGCTGTCGCCGTCGATGCGCGCGCGCGTCTTCACGGACGCAAGATCGCCGCCGACGTCGGGCTCCGACAGGCCGTATGCGAACAACAAATCGCCCCGCGCCAACTTCGGAAGCAACTCAGCTTTCTGCGCCACGCTTCCGTTCTCCGCGATATTCATTCCGCCGTAGAATGCGCAGTGGATGAACGGTCCGGCGAGAAATGGTCCGGCGCGGCACAGTTCTTCGATCGCCGCGACGGCCGCCCAAATATCACGGCCGGCACCGCCATATTCTTCAGGCACCGTCAGCGCACAAAGCCCCATCCCAGCGAGTTCGCCGAACAACTCTCGCGGCCAAGTGTGCTGCTGGTCCCATTCGCGCCGCTTCTCGCGCGGCGCCTTGTCGACCACGAAGCGACGCAGCTGACGCCGCAACTCGGCGACATGCTCCGGCTCGGGCAAATTGTTCTCGATCATCAGTCGCCCGAATAGGTCGGCTTGCGCTTCTCGACGAAGGCGGCGACGGCTTCGCGCCGGTCGCCCATCATGTTGGACAATATCTCATAGGCGATCGCGGCTTCGCTGAGTTGCGCCGACAGCGCCTTCAGAGGCTGGTTGGCAACCGTCTTCGTCCACCGCACGGCCCAGCGCGGATTGGCCAAGATCTTTTGGGCAACCTCGGCAACCTTCGCGTCGAGTTGATCCGCAGCCACGACGTGATTGACCAGCCCGATCTGCTCGGCGCGTTTTGCGGTGAGCATCTCGCCGGTCATCAAATATTCCTTCGCCCTCGCAAACCCGATCAGCTGCGGCCAGATCAATGCGCCGCCGTCGCCCGCGACCAATCCAACCTTCACGTGCGGATCGCCGATCACGGCGGTCTCGGAGGCGACCACGACGTCGCACAGCAAAGCGATTGTCGCGCCCAACCCCGCCGCCGCGCCGTTCAACCGGCAGATGATCGGCTTTTCCATATCGAGCAGAGAGGAGACAATGCGCTTCGCCTCCGGCGTGATGGCGCGAAAGGCTTTCGGATCCTCGATCTGCTGCTTAAACCAGGCCGTATCACCGCCCGCGCAAAACGCCCGGCCCTCCCCCGTCAGCACGATGAGATCGCTCTCGGCGTCGTCCTGCGCCTCGACGAACACACGCGCCAATTCGTGATGCAATGCGCCGTCGACTGCATTCACGGGGCCTGCGCTGAGCGCGACGGTGAGAATACGTCCGTGCCGTGCAAAGCGAATGCGGGAGTAATTGTCGAACGCCATCGTGCGCGCCTCCTGGTGACGCTGCACGCTATGCCCATCAATCCCGGATCGACAAGACGCTGCGCAACCCGAGGAGCAACGTGACGGCGCCGTAGACGGCGGCCGACAAGAGAGCGATCAACAATAGGTGCGCCTCCTTGTGATAGCGCGGCAGCTCATTCGCGAGTTCGGCCAGGGTCGCATTGGAGATGTAGACCGCCACACCCAATGCCAGCGCCGCCGCAACGATCCGCGGCCCGAACTCTTTGAGCCGCTCGCCGACGAACAAGATGTCCCGGCGGTGCGCAAAGAACGCCAAGCATCCGAGGTTGACCCACGACGCGGTCACCGTACCGAGTGCCAGACCAACCGCGCCGAGACCTACCCCAAGAACCAAGGCAACCTTGACCGCAACGTTGACGACGACGGCAATCATCGTGGCGCGCACCGGCGTCGCCGTGTCGTTGCGCGCGTAGAACAGCGGCGTGAAGGTTCGGACCAATATGAAAGCCGGCAATCCCATGGCGTACGCTGTCAGCACAGTCGCTGCCGCCTCCGCCGCCTCAAAATTGAACGCACCACGCTGAAAGAGCCCCCGCATGATCTCTTGCGGCACGGTCAAAAACAGCGCAGCGCAGGGCAGCGTTAGAAAAAGTCCGAGCTCGACCGCCCGGTTGTGTGCCGTCGCCGCCGCCACCGGTTCGTTTGCCGCCAGCCGGCGCGACATCTCCGGCAGCAACACGGTTCCGAGCGCGACGCCGACAACACCGATCGGCAACTGGTTGATGCGATCCGCAAAATAGAGTGCCGTCAAACTTCCCTGGGGCAGAAAGCTCGCAATGATCACGTCGGCAAAGAGACCGAGTTGCACGCTCGCCGATCCGACGACCGCAGGTCCAAGAATGCGCAAGAAATTGCCGACATCGCCGGTCGCGCGCGGCCAGCTCAGCTTGACGCGCATACCGGCCCGCCGCGACGCCACGAAGAGCAGGGTCAGCTCGCAAAGCCCGCCGACCAAGACACCGAAGGCGGCTGCATGCCCCGCGGTCGGAAACATCCAATAGACCGCAAGCATCGCGGTCATCGTCAAATTCGTGAGGATCGGCGACGAGGCGGCCGCGGTGAAGCGCTGCTCCGCGTTGAGCATCGCCCCGAACTGCGAGACGATCGCGACGCAAAAGAGATAGGCGAACGTTATGCGCGTGAGGTTGGTCGCGAGCGCGAGCTGCTCCGGCCGTTCCGAGAATCCCGGTGCGATAACGCGAATAACCCACGGCATCGCCAGGAACGCCACCAGGAGCAGCGCGAGTTGAATAACGACCTGCCACGACATCAGATCGCCCGCGAATATGATCGCGGCGTCGCGGCCCTCTCGCGTCTTCTTGCCCGTATAGAGCGGAATGAACGCGGCGTTAAACGCCCCCTCAGCGAAGATCGAGCGGAAATTGTTCGGCAGCCGCCAGGCTACTTGAAAAGCGTCCGAGATCGCGCCCGCCCCCATCGCGTAGGCCATGAGGAAGTCGCGCAACAGACCGGTCACGCGGCTGAGCAACGTGAAGCTGGAAACCGATATGAGGGAACGCAACATGAAACGGCAGCGAATCTTGGGACTTAGCGCGCGACCTTACACGACCGGCCGCGCCTCTTTGGTGTATCTAGGCCCCGGCAAACGTAAAGAGCGCCTCAATGTCCACAAATCTCGACAATCTCACCGCCGAGCGCCCGACATTCGTCACACATTTGGAATGTTCAGCGACGGGCGAGCGGCAAGAGGCGGATCGCATTGCCAACCTGTCCCGAGCCGGTAAGCCGCTGCTCGTTCGCTACGACTTGCCCGCCATCCGCAACAGCCTATCGAAGGCTGATCTCGCGCGCCGTCCGCCAGACATCTGGCGCTATCGCGAATTCCTGCCGGTGCGAAAGGCCGCCGACATTGTTTCGCTCGGCGAAGTCATGACGCCCCTCGTGCCCTTGAAAAATAGTGCGCTGGGACCCGGCGAAGTACTGGTGAAGGATGAGAGCCGCTTGCCAACGGGGTCATTCAAGGCCCGCGGCGTCGCCCTCGCCATTTCGATGATGCGGGCCTTCGGCGTCACGGAGGCCGCGATGCCGACCAACGGCAACGCCGGCGCGGCGCTCGCGGCCTATTGCAGTAGAGCCGGCATCAAGACGACGATCTTCTGTCCTGAGGACACACCCGACATCAACGTTCGCGAGATCCAAGCACAAGGCGCGAATGTCTATCTGGTCAACGGCCTCATCGATGAATGCGGCAAGCTCGTCGGCCAGGGCCGCGAGGTCCGAGGTTGGTTCGACGTCTCCACACTCAAGGAGCCGTATCGCATTGAAGGAAAGAAGACGATGGGCCTCGAGCTTGCCGAACAACTCGGCTGGGAGGTGCCCGACGCCATCTTCTATCCGACCGGCGGCGGCACTGGTTTGATCGGCATGTGGAAGGCTTTCGAAGAGCTCGAGGCCGTCGGCTTCATCGGTTCCAAACGTCCGCGCATGGTGGCCGTGCAGGCCTCCGGCTGCGCGCCGATGGTCAAAGCTTTCGACGCCGGCGAGGAGCACGCGGCGCGCTGGCAAAACGCCTCGACCATTGCGATGGGCATCCGCGTGCCGCAAGCGATCGGCGATTTTCTCATCTTGCGCGCCGTCCGCGAGAGCAACGGGTACGCTATTGCAGTCGATGATGACGATATCGTCGATGCACGAGATAACGTCGCCCGCAAAGACGGCCTTTTGATGTGCCCAGAAGGCGCGGCGACTTATGCCGCCTATCGAAAGTCGCTGCGCGAAGGCCGCATAGCGCCAGGTGATCGTGTGGTGCTGTTCAACTGCGCTAGCGGCCTCAAATACGACCTACCTCCCGCCATCAAGAAACTCGATCTGCGCCAACCAATCGATTTCAAAAGGCTCTGACGTCAACTCGTTGAAGGCATCGCCTGTTGGCAAGGGCCGGTCGGCTTGGGCCAGCGGTCGAATGCTCCACACGTCCCGCCCCGCCCCCCTGCCCTGAGTTGCACACGATCATTCCACTCGCCCACCGATGGCTGGATGCACAGAAGTTGCTCGCCCAATGGGGCTCGTTGCGCGCACTCGAGCATTGCCGCGATCGACGAACGCTCTTAGCGTCAAGCGATTGCTGGGAGAGAGAACATGCGGAAATCAGGACTGGTCATCGCCTCTTTGGCGCTGGCCGCCTTTAGTGCGAGCAGTGCCACAGCGGCGGAGTCGCTGATCAGCAACCCCACCGCCGTCATCGACACGCTCGACGTCACCACAGTTGGTGAAATGCTCGCGGAGATTGGCGCGCAACGCGTCGAAACGAGCGAAGAAGGTGATAAGAAGCTCATCAGATTCTACAATGGCGAGGTGCCGTTCATCGCAGCTGTTGCACTCTGCGATCTGAAGCCCGGTAAGTGCCTTGGTCTTGCCGAGGTCACCGTGATGCAGACCTCGGCCAACATCACTCTGGACGTGATCAACAAATACAATAGCGACAACCTCTTCATGGCAGCGTTTAAGCTCGACGACAATCGATTGGGCTTTGGGCGCGTCGTTATCGTCGACGGTGGTATCACCCGCCAGAATCTGGCGATCAACTTGGCTGGATTCGTCGTCGGCATTCCGGAGGCCGTTAAGCAGCTGCAGGGCCAACTCACATCGAGCCTTCAGCGGTCCAATCCGCGAGCCGCTGCCGCGATGGCAAACATCCGCTTCACGCCTGTCCAAGCGGATCCTCGCCACGCGCGGTTCGTCGCGGACCAACTCATGGCGCAGTACAAGGCGCTGCTGACGCGTGGCATCCGCCACTGACACCAGCCAAGTTCAGGATCCAACGAACGACGCTACCGCCCACCGCGGTAGCGTCTTTTTTTCGTCAATCGGCCCGCACGATCGGCAGCCGTCAGTGTCGATGCTGGCGATCAATGTCGGGTGTCTAGCTATGAATATACGCACGGAGCGAGCTGTAGCTTGCGGCGGCTGTCGCAAGCTTCATCGGCCGCCGTCGGGGATCTCCTTGCCGATTTTGCTCCGTCCGCCGACTCGGTCATGCTCTTGTCGTCATGTGACTGACTGATTCGCACCGAGTTACCCACAGGCAAAAGGGGCGAAATCTCCGGCAGCACAAGGCGTTGAGAGCGAACCTCTCATCACGCTCTCAAGGCAGCGTACGAGGCGCGCCAAGAGAGCCTCAGACTCGATTTCGGAGCGGAGCGAGCCGCAACCAGAAAAGAGTCAGCTTCGGTGGCAAAGACGCCACGTTGAATCCCACGGATTTTCCCCAACGCCACCCACAAGAGATTGTATCGACCCACCGGTCTTAACACAAAATCTATTGCTTCAGACGACATCTAGCCCCTTACTAGGGCCACCTGCTCGCGAGCCAAAACGGCCCGCGGTTCCCAGTCCCGGTGTGGGGGTTCCAGTCGATGAAAAACACCGGCGCTGTGAGCAAGAGCAGGTCGCGAAACTTGTATCCGTCCTGGAGGGGCTAAATGCGCATCGACCGCCTGTTTACCGTTGAAGGCCAATCCGCGTACGCCGGCATCAAATTCCGTACGACCTCGAGCGAAATCAGGAACCCCGATGGTTCGCTCGTCTTTCGCCAAGAGAACATCGAAGTTCCCGAGCGATGGTCGCAGGTCGCATCCGACGTCTTGGCGCAGAAATACTTCCGCAAAGCGGGTGTGGCCTCGAAGCTAAAGCCGGTCTCCGAAGGCAACGTCCCCTCGTGGCTGTGGCGTCAGGAACCCGACCGGGAAGCGATCGCAACGGGCGAAGCCAAATTCGCGGGTGAAACGAGCGCGCGCCAAGTCTTCGACCGCCTCGCCGGCACCTGGACCTATTGGGGTTGGAAGGGCGGCTATTTCGACCAAGAGCGCGACGCCCGTGCCTTCTTCGACGAAATGCGCTTCATGCTCGCCGCCCAGATGGCGGCGCCGAACAGCCCGCAGTGGTTCAACACGGGTCTGCATTGGGCGTACGGCATCGATGGTCCTGCTCAGGGTCACTTCTATGTCGACCACTGGACCGGCGAACTCGTGAAATCGGGGAGCGCCTACGAGCATCCGCAGCCGCACGCCTGTTTCATTCAAGGCGTTCGCGATGACCTAGTGAATGAAGGCGGCATCATGGACCTCTGGATCCGCGAGGCACGTCTCTTCAAATACGGCTCGGGCACTGGCTCGAATTTCTCCGCATTGCGCGGCGCCAATGAAGCTCTCTCCGGTGGCGGCAAGTCGTCCGGCCTTATGAGCTTCCTCAAGATCGGCGACCGCGCCGCCGGCGCCATCAAATCCGGCGGTACGACACGTCGCGCAGCCAAGATGGTCATCGTCGATGCCGATCACCCCGACATCGAGAATTTCATCGACTGGAAGGTTCGCGAAGAGCAGAAGGTCGCGTCAATCGTCGCCGGCTCGAAGCTCCTCGCCACGCACCTCAACGCCATCATCAAAGCGTGCTTGAACTGCCGCGGCGACGGCGACACCTGCTTCGATCCCGCCCAGAACCCGGCGCTGAAGCGCGAGATCAAGGCCGCTCGCAAGTCGCAGATTCCGGACAACTCGATCCAGCGCGCCATCCACTTCGCGCGTCAGGGTTACACGCAAATCGAAATTCCGGTCCACGATACGGATTGGGACGGTGAGGCCTACTACACCGTCTCCGGTCAGAACTCGAACAACTCCGTCCGCGTCACCGACGACTTCCTGAAGGCCGTCGTTCACGACGGAGAATGGAAGCTGACGCGCCGCACGGACGGGAAGGTCACCAAGACACTCGCGGCGCGCGGCCTGTGGGACAAGATTGCGGAAGCTGCCTGGCAGTGCGCAGACCCGGGCCTGCAATTCCACACGACGATCAACGATTGGCACACCTGCCCCGCGTCCGGCCCGATCCGCGCGTCCAATCCATGCTCCGAGTACATGTTCTTGGACGACACGGCCTGCAATCTTGCCTCGCTTAACTTGCTTGCCTTCCGCAAGGAAACGACCGACGGCCGCAAGGTGTTCGACGTCGCGGCTTACGAGCATGCAGTCCGCCTCTGGACGATCGTGCTCGAAATCTCGGTGATGATGGCGCAGTTCCCGTCGAAGGAGATTGCCCAGCTCTCGTATGAGTACCGCACGCTCGGTCTCGGCTACGCCAATATCGGCGGCCTGCTCATGTCGTCCGGTTTGGGTTACGACAGCCCGCAGGGCCGCGCCGTCGCAGGGGCCCTTGCAGCGCTCATGACCGGTGCCTCCTATGCGACGTCGGCCGCGATGGCGCGTGAACTCGGTGCGTTCAAAGGCTACGCCAAGAACGCCGAGCACATGCTGCGCGTCATCCGCAATCACCGCCGCGCGGCGAACGGCGCGATCGACGGCTATGAGCAGCTGTCGACCAAGCCGGTTTCGCTCTCAGCGATCGACATCCCGGAACAGGGTTATGAGGGTCTGCTCGACCGCGCCCGCGCCACGTGGGACGAAGCTTTGGCGCAAGGCGCGCTCTACGGCTTCCGCAACGCTCAAGCGACGGTGATCGCGCCGACCGGCACGATTGGCCTCGTCATGGATTGCGACACGACGGGCATCGAACCCGACTTCGCGCTCGTCAAGTTCAAGAAGCTGGCCGGCGGCGGCTACTTCAAGATCATCAACCAATCGGTGCCGGAAGCGTTGCGCGTTCTCGGCTACCGGCCGGAACACATCGAAAGCATCATCAACTACGCGGTCGGCCACGGCACACTCAAAGGTGCGCCTGGCGTCAACCACGAGTGGCTTAAGATCAAAGGCTTCACCGATAAGGAATTCGCCGCCGTCGAAGGCGCGCTGTCGACCGCATTCGACATCCGCTTCGTGTTCAACCGGTGGACGCTCGGCGAAGAGTTCTGCACCAAGACGCTCAACATCGCCGAAGAGCGGCTGGATGCGCCGGACTTCGATCTTCTCTCCGAGATCGGCTTCACCAAGACCGAGATCGAAGCGGCCAACGTCTACTGCTGCGGCGCGATGACGTTGGAAGGCGCCCCGCATCTCAAGGACGAGCATCTGCCCGTCTTCGATTGCGCCAATCCTTGCGGCAAGATCGGCAAGCGCGCGCTTTCGGTCGACAGTCACATCCTCATGCTGGCTGCAGCCCAGCCGTTCATCTCCGGCGCGATCTCCAAGACGATCAACATGCCCAACGTGGCGACCGTGCAGGATTGCGCCGACGCATACCTGAAGTCCTGGAAGCTCGCGCTCAAGGCCAACGCGCTCTATCGCGACGGCTCAAAGCTCTCGCAGCCGCTCGCAACCTCGGTGCTCAGCGGCGACGACGAAGAAGACGAGATCGTCGATCAGGTGCTCGAAGCGCCGCAAGGCGTGCAGGCGCAGAAGGTTGCCGAGCGCATCGTCGAACGCCTGGTTGAGATCAACAAGCGCGACCGCGAGAAGCTGCCGCAGCGCCGCAAGGGCTACACGCAGAAAGCAACGGTCGGCGGGCACAAAGTCTACCTGCGCACCGGCGAATACGACGACGGCCGCTTGGGCGAGATCTTCATCGATATGCACAAGGAAGGCGCCGCCTTCCGCAGCTTGATGAACAATTTCGCGATCTCGATCTCGATCGGCCTGCAATACGGCGTGCCGCTCGACGAATTCGTGGAGGCCTTCACCTTCACGCGCTTCGAACCGGCCGGCATGGTGACAGGCAACGACTCCATCAAGAACGCAACCAGCGTGCTCGACTACATCTTCCGTGAGCTCGCGGTGTCGTATTTGGGTCGCGGCGATCTCGCCCATGTCGTGCCCGGCGGCAACGACGGGTCGGAGATCGGCGACGGCGATGGCGAAGGCCGTCGTCCGGCGGTCGCTCCCGCCCGCATCGTCTCGACGGGCCTCGTGCGCGGTCAGATTCCGCAGCAGCTCGTGGTGCTCGAAGGTGGCCAAGGCCAACGTCAAGAAGCGGTGACGGCAAGTGCCGTCTCGGCCGAGGTCACGCTCGAGCAGCGTCGGGTCGTCGGTCAAAGCAGTCCGGTCAAGCAAAGCGTCGAAGTGCTGGAGCGCGAGGTCGCAACGATCTCTGCCTCAGCCGTCCGCGCTCGCAAGGTCGCTGAAGCCCGCATCAAGGGTTACGAGGGCGACGCTTGCAGCAACTGCGGAAACTTCACGCTCGTGCGCAACGGCACCTGCATGAAGTGCGACACCTGCGGCACGACGACGGGCTGCAGCTAACGACAAGACGCGGGCTGGAGACGTTGCGTCGCCTCCGGCCCGTACATCAGTGCCGTGCCTAAGAAAAAAGAGGGGTGGTTTGTAATGGGAGTCGATCATGATCATTTGCCTAAAGAACGAAGGTGACGGCTACGTGCGTGAGTTTCGCCTTGACGACGCCGGTAACCCGGATCGAGTCCCGGTTGAAACGCTGTTGAAACACCGCATCGAAGTCGACGGCAGGGAAGAAGTGCTGACGCAAGAACCGGCCCATCCCGCGGGCTCCATAACCCGCCTGGCGACCGGCCACTTTGCGGCAGCCGTTTCGGCCCAAGACGGGTTGGTCCAAATCGAGCAGCAATTCTCGAACGAAGTCAGCGCTCTTCAAGCGATCGCCGCCAAGTTCGGTACGCGGAAGAAGCGCTCGTCGAAGTCGGCCGCCTAGCAGACACAAAACCGAGACATTGGACACCTCCCCGCGCGCCCGCGCCGGGAGGTGTCGTCGTCTGTCCCAACGCGACTTCAAGACCTGAGCGGACCATGTTCGACGGCTGTTGCCTCCTCAACACAATCGGAAGCACTCGATACCGAGCTTGACGGGGATCTGGCGCAAATGACGCGTCCGGTCATGAATCCCCTGCACTGTTCGGTCACACTGTCACGAAACGCGCCCCAAAAATTTGGTTTGGCAACGACGAGATTTTCGCGGTTGCGTGGCGCTCGTTCGCCGATGGCGCTATAGTCCTTTCGTTTATTGCCGCAGTTTCAATTTGGATGGCGTTCCAGCAACAGGCTCGCCCGATAAGAGCACTCCCCCCTTTACGCCCAGTGTCTGCGTCGCTTTCATTTCAACATTCGAAACGGCAGGCCGCATGTACACCGTGATCCTCGAAACGGACGGTTCGAACGAAGCGCGGGAATTCCCGGCGCTTGGCCCGGCGATGCACTTTGCGGCCGGCAAGCTCAAACGCAAAGACATCGGCAACGCCAAGATCCGCATCGAGAACGGCGATCGCCAAATCGTCTTCCTGCACGAGCAGATTGCCGGCGCCGTCAGCCAGCTGAGTTCGTACGCCGACAGCTAGGGATCAAATTCGCCACAGGAGAACCGCTAGCGCGATCCTGGCAACGCGCTCGCCCTGGCTTACCTCGATCGGCTGAAAGGCTCGCGAACGCCTGGCCAGTTTCAGGTACCGAGGAACGAGCGCCACCGGCGCCAGCGCGGTAATCGCCGATGTCGGAAATCGAGCCGCGCGGGCGGCGCGCAAATGGCTGCGGGCGCGTTCGGCCAGCCGCGCGACAATGCGTTCCAACGCCGGCGTCGAACGACCAGCGAACACATCCTCGACGCTGAGGCCCTCGGCCTCAAGCCACGCGCGCGGCAAACGGCAGTGGCGAAGGGCCGCGTCCCGCCCCAATGCCCGTATGTAACCCGCATAGGCCGCCGCAATGGCGGCTTCACGCGCAGCCACATCGGCGCGGTCTCCAGCGCCGCAAATGTGTGCCGCAAGCTGCATCAGCGATCCCGCAGTTGCCGCCGCGTAGCCTTCGAGCACCGCCTCATCGCCAAACGGCGCCTCCTCGAAATCGAGGCTTCGAGCGTCGAGATATCGATCGAACAGCGAGCGCGGCAACGCGAAGGATGTCACGGTATCGGCCAACGCCGCTGCGATCGGTGTAGCGACCGGACGTTTGTCAAAGATCGCCCCGATCTGCTCGCGCCACCAGCCAAGCCGAATGTGTCCGACAAGCGGCTCGTGTACGACCTCGCGGATGCGCGCGACATCATGATGAAAGGCGTAGAGCGCCGTTAGGCCGCGCCGCCGGTCCGGCGACGCGAATAGAGACGCGACGTAGCGATCAGGATCGCTATTGGCGACCTGCTCTTCGAGTGCCTGAAAGCTATCGCTCATCTGAAAGCAATTGTGGCCCGGGTTCATCGCCCAGGCCACAGCGCTTTGACGCTTTTGGAGACTCTAGCCGAAGCCGTAGTGCGAGGCGCCGATCATGCAAAGTAGCATCGGCAGCGACAGCACGGTATTTGTCCGCGAAAACAGCATAGCCGTACGGCCGTGGCTCGCGCGCTGATCCTTGGTCAGATCCGGAAAGCGGTTCTCGATGTTCAGTGCTCGCTGCTGGTTGGGCCAGATCACGAACCACACATTGAACCACATCACGATACCGAGCCACATTCCGATGCCGATCAGCGTATGCGAGGCGTCGGAGAAACCTTCCGCCGCGCCCAGCGTCAGCGCTGCGATGAGATAATCGTTCAAAAAGGCCAACCAAAGGCCGAAGAACAGCGTCGACATCGCACCCCAGCGGAACCACCACAGGGCCTCCGGCGCAATAACCTTTGAGATCGCCGGCTTTTGATCGTCCGGGATCTTCGGCATCAAGGGGACCTGAACGAGGTTGAAGTAGTAGAGCAACCCGATCCAAACGATGCCCGAGAGCACGTGCATCCAGCGCACCGGATACCACCAGAACGGCGCCGACATCAGGTTGATCGTGCCGTGGAACAGAAACGCGCTTAGGACGTAGACGACGAAAGCCAGCACGAAGCCGGTGATGACGGCGTTGCGTAAATTGCTGAGCAGTCCGGCCATAGCGATGAGCCCCTCCCCTTGCCTTGCCGCACGACTCGCAGTGCGACTGCACAAGCTTAGCCGATATAGCCGTCGCAAGCGACAGCTGGCGGCGCCAAAACCCTAGTCCCGCCAGGGACTTGGGGCTCTAAATAGGCAGTGCCGCGGGCCGGCGCCCGTGCAACCACCAGATCACTTGCAAGCGCGTGATGAAGATTGAGGTGAAGAACGACGAGATAATGCCGAGCGTCAACGCAACGGCGAAGCCGCCGACCGGCCCAGATCCGAGGCTGAGCAGAATGAGGCCTGCGAGCAAGTGCGTTGCATTGGCGTCGATGATCGTCGCCATAGCGCGGGCAAAGCCCGAGTCGATTGACGACATGATCGTTCGTCCGTTGCGCACCTCTTCCTTGATGCGTTCGTAGATCAAAACGTTTGCGTCGACCGCCATACCCATCGTCAGCACGAAGCCGGCCACACCGGGCAAGGTCAGAGTTGCTCTGAACAAGGTCATCGCCGCCAGCAGCAAGACCAAGTTCATGAGCAGAGCCACGTTCGCGAAGATACCGAACAGCCGGTATTGTAGCAGCATGAAGCCGACGACCAAGACAAGTCCGCCAAGCGCAGACATCCATCCATTGCGAATAGCGTCTAGACCGAGCTCGGCGCCCACGGTGCGCTGTTCGAGAATTTTGAGCGGCACCGGCAAGGCACCTGCATTCAGCAGGATGGCGAGATTGTTGGCTTCCTCGACCGTAAAGTTACCCTCGATCTGGCCTTGACCACCCAGGATGGGGGATCGAATGACCGGCGCCGTGATGACCTTCTCGTCGAGCACGGCGGCGAAACGGTGACCGACATTGTCCCGTGTGATGTCCGCAAACCGTCGCGCCCCTTGCGCATTGAACTTGAAGCTCACGACCGGTTGCTGCGTCTGCCCGTCGATCGTGCCCTGAGCCCTCTCGAGCATGTCGCCCGTGATGATGGCGCGTTCTTTGACGACGATTGGAAATTGCGACTTCTGTCCATTCGGTCCGGTGATTTCTTCGAAAAGAAGCTTATCGCCCGGTGGAATTCGCTTGGCGTTGATGTCGGCCTGGCTCACGCTCTCGTCGACCATGTGAAACGTGAGCTTCGCCTGCGTATTCACCTTGGCCTGAATTTCGGCTGTGTCGGTAATTCCCGGCACCTGAACCAGGATGCGCCGCTCGCCTTGGCGCGCAAACGTCGCTTCGGTGGAACCGTTCGGATCCACGCGGCGCCGAACGACTTCGACCGATTGCTCCATGACACGGCGGCGAAGATCTTCGCGGCCCGCGCGAGAGAGCGTCAGCGTTATGACACCGCCGTCGCCGGTGACCACGTCGAACTCACCCGAGGAGTTGCCCAGGCCGAACGTCAGCCCGGCCGGCTGCACGAGCTTTCGAATAAGGGCGGCCGCGTCCGCGACTTTGTCCGGCTCCATGATCTGGACGCTCAAACCGTCCTTCGTCGATGTCACGGAGAGCTTGCTGTAGAGGATGTGGGCGCTGCGCAGACCCTTGCGCACATCGTCGAGCACCGAGTTCGTTCGGTCCTTCACGGCCGCATCGATATCGGCTTCGAGCAACAGATAGGCGCCGCCGCGCAAGTCCAGACCAAGCGGCACCGGCTGGTGCGGCAGCCACGTCGGTATCGAGTTGCGTACCGACTCCGGCAGCACGTTCGGCATCGCAATGAAGATGCCGAACAGGCAAATGCCGAGGATCAGATAAACCTGCCAGCGAGGCATATGCAGCATGGGAAGAACCTCAGGCTAAGCGTCGGACGCTACTTGCTGTTGTCGTCACTCTTGGACTTGCCGTCGCTGGTTGCGGGCTCGCCTTTGACCCTCACGTCGGCGAGCGTCGCCTTGACGACACGCACGCGCACCCCCTCTGCAAGCTCGACCAGGACCTCATTGTCATCGACAACTTTGGTGACCTTTCCGACGAGTCCACCGGCCGTCACGACGGTGTCGCCGCGGCGCACGTTGGCCACCATCGTCGCCAGCTGCTTTGCCCGCTGCTGTTGAGGCCGGAGCACAATGAAATAGAAGATCACAAAAATCGCGATCCACATTGGCAACGTCGTGAGGAGGTCCCCATAACCTCCGGCACCGCCCGCGGCAGGAGCCGCAGACTGCGCATAGGCGGCGGTGATGAACATGCTTAAGAACCTCAAGTTCCTGCCAAGGCTGCGCAGATCGGGGCGCAAAACGCGCGCGGACTATAGCGGCGGCGACCTGCATTGCAACACTTAGGGGTGGCCCCTGGCGCAGCCACAGCCTGTGCGATAGTCAGGGCGCTATGACGCATACGGACAAAGAGACCGAGGTTTTGGCGCGCATCGCTGCCGCGCTCGAGCGCCTGGCCCCTTCGCGGCCGTCTGCGGCCGATTGGAGTTCTGCCGACGCCTTCGTCTGGTCCGCCCACGATCAGCGTCTTGAGCCTGTGGCCCAGATCGCGCGCATACCTCTGGCGTTGCTGAAAGGAATTGATCGGCAACGCGACATTCTGCTCGAAAATACGCGACGGTTCGCAAACGGATTGCCGGCGAACAACGCATTGCTCTGGGGCGCGCGTGGTACCGGCAAAAGCGCGTTGGTCAAGGCAATCCATGCTGTGGCGCAGCCGAATAGCACCGCGCCGCTGAAACTTGTCGAGATCCATCGCGAGGATGTGGGGACCCTTGGCCATCTGCTCAAGCTGATCGCGGCGGCGCCGGTCCGAGTGATACTTTTTTGCGACGACTTATCGTTCGATGCGCAGGATTCCGCGTACCGGCCGCTAAAGACAGTGTTGGAAGGCGGCATCGCCGGCCGGCCACATAACGTCCTTTTCTACGCAACCTCGAACCGGCGCCACTTGATGCCGCGTGAGATGGTCGAGAACGAGCGCTCGACCGCCATCCATCCCGACGAAGCGATCGAAGAAAAGGTCTCGCTGTCGGACCGCTTCGGTCTATGGCTCGGTTTTCATCCCTGCAGCCAAACCGACTACCTAACGATCGTTCGCGGCTATGTGGAACACTTCAAACTCAACATGCCGCCTGTCGAGGTTGAGCGCCGCGCCCTCGAGTGGGCGATGACACGCGGTAGCCGCTCCGGCCGCGTCGCCTGGCAGTTCATCGAAGATCTAAGCGGCGAACTTGGCCAAGAATTGGCGCCTTGACGCGTGAGGACTAAAGGCTCGCGTTGGCGCGCTCGAGATAGCGCGTCGGATTGACAGCGCGATCGCCTCGGCGAATTTCAAAATGCAGCTGCGGACGGTCGACATCGCCCGTCGAGCCGACGAGCGCGATCGTCTGACCTTGGCGCACGTTGTCACCCTTATTGACGAGCAACTTCTTATTGTGCGCGTAGGCCGTCACATAGCCGTTCGAATGACGAATGAGCAGCAGATTGCCATACCCAGCGAGCTCGTTACCCGCATAGACGACGATGCCGCCGTCTGCCGCCTTCACTGAGGAGCCCGGCTCCGCCGCAATATTGATACCGTCGTTGTGCACGCCGCCGGCGCGCCGACCGAACACTGAGATAATCTGACCGTGCACGGGCCAGACAAAGTGGTTCGACGCTCTGACGTGACTGCTCGGCGCAGCAGGCTTTGCGTGATGCCGAGCATCATAAGCTTCATCGGCGGGATCGACCGCGCCGACGCGCCGCTGCTGCGCTCGTCGGCGTGGCGAATCGAACGCTTCGTCGTCCGGATCGGCACTCGCGAGCTCGCGCTCCGGCACTGGAGGCTTTGGCCGCGGGTGGTAAGCCCCATCCGCCGGGTCCACGGCGCGCGCAGCCCGGGCGTTCGAAAACTCCGGCCCTCCCTCGCCCGTCGAAGCGGGCTTGTATCGAGGCAGGCCTGCTGTGTAGTAGCGCCCGCCGCCAAGCCTCGGGTCCTCGCCTGTAGATGGCGCCGGGGATGGCGTTGGCGGGGCAATATTTGAACGCGCGACAGGTGCCGGAATTCGTTCCACCCGCGCCATCTGATGCTCGCTGACGAACGGAATGGTCAGCTGCTGCCCCGGATAGATTTCGTCCGGCGACGCCAGTCTGTTCACATCGATGATCGCGTTCGCCGAGACGTTGTAGCTCCGCGCAATCGAACTCACGGTATCGCCGCTTTCGACAAGGTGCACCGAAGACGGCGGCAAGGTCAGCGCCTGACCTGCTCGCAAACGGTAGGGCGGCCGCAGATCGTTGGCCTCGATGATCGCCTGCTCGGAAACATGGAAACGGTCGGAGACGCTCTCGACCGTGTCACCACGCAACACTTGTACGATCATCACCGGCCGAGGGCCCGGGCGCGCGCTTACGACCGGCGGGCGCGCGTAGCGGCCGTCGTAGTCGTATGTAGCGCAACCGGATGCGGTACCGAGCAGCAATGCAGCTAATAGCGTCTGTGCTGTCTGCTCCAATAATCTCCGCTTCCCACGCCCATCTGGAGACTCATGCTCCATCACTCGCTTGCCACACCTTCAAGCAAGGGCACGAACCTGACGGGCAAAAGGTTCGTACTCTGAAAGCCTTGGCTCGTCCGCTTGACCCGGACGAGCACCTGCCCGTCGACACCGAGATCAATCGGAATAACCATGAGTCCCTTAACAGACAGTTGATTTAACAAAGCTTGCGGCGGATTTTTGCTGACTGCGGCAGTTATGATGATGCGATCGAACGGCGCTTGTGAAGGCCAACCCAACGCACCGTCGCCGACCATGGTGTCGACGTTAGGAAGTCTTAATTCGCGGAAGCGCGCTTCCGCCAGGCGCATGAGGGAAGCGTAACGTTCAATCGTAAACACGCGCTTGGCGAGCTTCGACAGGATCGCGGTCTGATAACCCGATCCCGTGCCGATCTCCAGTACCCGATGCTTCGGCGACAGCTTCAGAGCCTCGGTCATGAAGGCGACGATGTACGGCTGACTGATGGTCTGCCCCGCCTCGATCGGCAGCGCGCAGTTCTCGTAGGCGCGATCTTCAAAGATCTTCGGTACGAAAAGTTCACGCGGCGTCGTCTCGATCGCCGACAGGACGTCGGCGTCCGTCACGCCCTGCCGGCGCAGTTCCATGATCAATTGCAGCGCGTGAAAATTCGACGTCACCTTACGATCCTGCCATGCCGCCTGACACGCGGCTAGCAACGAAACTCAAAGGAGCGGCGGACCGTCGAGGGCGGCCGATAGCTTATGCCGCGCCCGTTCTTCCGTAAGATTGAGATGCAGCGGCGTCACCGAAATGCGTCCGTCGTAGATGGCCCGCAGGTCGGACCCCTCCGGCGGGTTGCTGAGCACGCGTTTGAAGCCGAGCCAGTAGTAGGGATTACCCCTGGCGTCGATGCGCTGCTCGATGTTCGCCAAGGACTGGTCGCGCTTGCCTTGATGCGTGACCTCGACGCGCTGTACCTGCTCAGGTGCAACGTCGGGGAAGTTGACGTTGATCAGCACGTCCTGTGCCCAACCGACCTCGAGCAGCTTGCGGATCAGCCAGGGGCCATGCCGCTCAGCGCACGACCACTTCACGTCTGTGCCTTGCCCGAATCCGAAAGCCTGGCTGAGCGCAATCGACGGAACCCCGATCGCCGTGCCTTCCATCGCGGCGGCAATGGTGCCGGAATAGGTTACGTCGTCGGCGATGTTCGAGCCTCGATTGACGCCCGACAGCACGAGCTGGGGCTGCTTGTCCTTCAATATGTGGTGGGCGCCCATGAGTACGCAGTCGGTGGGCGTGCCCTGAACCGCGAACCTGCGCTCGCTGATCTGCCGCACACGCAACGGGACGGTGAGCGTGAGCTTGCGCGATGCCCCGCTCTCTTCCGTTTCCGGCGCTACCACCCAAACGTCGTCGGATAGTTGGTGCGCAATCGTTTCCAACGCCTTGAGTCCAGGCGCATGGATGCCGTCGTCGTTCGACAACAGAATCCTGACCGGAAGTTTCGCCGCTTTATCCGCCATGAGCTGAGATCGATTCAGCGCCGCCCATATACGGCCGGAGCGCGGAAGGAATAGCAACCGAACCGTCGGCTTGCTGATAATTCTCCAAAATTGCAACCAACGTCCTGCCGACGGCGAGACCTGAACCGTTCAAGGTATGAACGAAGCGCGTGCCCTTGCTTTCGGCGGAGCGATAGCGTGCATCCATACGCCGCGCTTGGAAGTCGCCGCAATTCGAACAGCTCGAAATCTCGCGGTACATGTTCTGTCCCGGCAGCCAAACCTCGATATCGTAGGTCTTGCGCGCCGCGAAGCCCATGTCGCCGGTCGACAGCACCATTGTGCGAAACGGCAATTCGAGACGCTTCAGCACTTCTTCCGCGCACGAGGTCATCCGTTCGTGCTCGGCGTCCGATTGCTCCGGTGTCGCCACCGACACCAGTTCCACTTTGGCGAATTGATGCATGCGGATCATACCGCGCGTGTCCTTGCCGGCGGCGCCGGCTTCCGCGCGAAAGCACGGCGTCCATGCCGTGAAACGCAGCGGCAACACGCTCTCGTCCAAAATGGACTCTCGAACCTGATTGGTCAGCGAGACTTCTGCGGTCGGGATCAGCCAATATCCGTTCGTCGTACCGAACTGCTCTTCCCGAAATTTCGGCAGCTGGGCGGTACCGAACATTGCCTGGTCGCGGACCAGCAACGGCGGCGAAGTCTCCTGATACCCAAACGTGCCCGTGTGCAGATCCAGCATAAAGTTGCCGATCGCACGCTCGAGCCGCGCCAACTGCGATTTGAGCAGCACGAAGCGAGCTCCCGACATCCGAACCGCCGTCTCGAAGTCCATGAGCTTCATGGACTCGCCGAGCTCGAAGTGCTGTTTGGCAGCAAAGTTCATCGCCCGCGGCTCGCCTTCACGGCGCACTTCCTTGTTCGCCGTTTCGTCCGGTCCATCGGGCACATCGGCGGCGGGCAGATTGGGAATCTCGCTCAAACGATCGTTGAGCAACTGTTCGAGATCGCGTGTGCGCTGTTCCGCAGCGGGCATCTCGTCCTTGATCCGCGCGACCTCCGCCATCAGCCGTTGCGCCTCGGCCTCGTTCTTCTGCGCTTTGGCCTGGCCGATCTTTTTGGACGACTCGTTGCGCGCACTCTGCATCTCCTGCAGACGCGCCGTCGCGTGCCGCCACTCTTGGTCGAGCGTCAGGATCTCTGACGACAACGGTGCAAGCCCCCGGCGCTTGAGACCCTGGTCGAACGCTTGCGGATTATCGCGAATGAATTTGATGTCGTGCATGGCTGTCGAGGTTCAAAGATGGCGCGTTAATAGCGGGCGACCCGTGGTGGCACAATGCCCAGGCCGTCACACCGACGATCGAGCTTCCGTCTGCGCCTCTTCGCGCCGCTTTTCGACCAGAGCGACACTCCAAATCGAGACCTCGTAGAGGCCGAGGAGCGGGATCGCCAGCGACAACTGGCTGAGCGCGTCGGGCGGCGTCAGAATCGCCGCCGCGACAAACACAAGTACGATCGCGTAGCGACGATGGTTGCGTAGATATTTGGACGACACGAGCCCCACGCGTCCGAGCAGCGTCAGCAAGACCGGAAGTTGAAAGCTGATCCCGAATGCGATGATCAGCGACATGACGAAGTTCAGGTAATCGGAGACCTTCGCCTCGAGCTGGATCGGAAGCTGGGTCTGCGATCCCGGCGTCTCGAACCCAAGGAAGAAATGCACGATGAACGGCATCATGATGTAGTAGACCATCATACCGCCGAGGATGAACAGGATTGGTGTGGCGATCAGAAACGGAAGAAACGCCCGTCGCTCGCTGCGATAGAGTCCTGGGGCCACGAAAAGGTAGATCTGCGTCGCCAGCACCGGAAACGACAAGCAGATGGCGCCGAACGCCGCCACCTTCACGTAGGTGAAGAACGCTTCGGTCAACGCGGTGTAGATCATGCGGCGATTGGGCTGCCCTTCAAGCGCGACCGCAAGGGGATGCGTCAGCACGCCGTAGATTTGCTCGGCGAAGAAGTAGCAGAAGACAAAACCCACAGCGAAGGCGATCAGCGACCAGATCAGGCGTTGTCGCAGCTCGATCAGATGATCGAGCAACGGCGCGCGCGACGCTTCGATATGAGCGTCGTCACCCTTCTCCTCGGTGTTACTCGGCAGCGTCATTGCGTGCGGCGTCTGCTGGCTGCTCCGGAACGTCGCGCACTTCCGGCGCGACATCTTCGTCCGATTTCTTCGGCTCGGTCGACGGCGGATTTCCGATCATCAGATTGTCTTCGATCTCTTTGCGCTCAGAGGGATTGGCCATCGACGTGAATTCGTTCTTCATGTCGTCGACGCCAGCCTCGCGGATCATGTCGTCGACGTGAGCGCGAAACTCGCCGGCAAGGCTGCGCGCGCGCGCCACCCACTGGCCCAGCGTCCGCAACACACCTGGAAGGTCCTTAGGTCCAATGACGACAAGCGCGACCAGGGCGATCAGCAGCAGCTCATCCCAACCGATGTCGAACATGCCTTATCTCACCGCCCGCCGCTGATGATGCACGGGCGCCCGCAAGTTAGCTCTTGGCGCCGTCGTTCTTCGGCGGGTCGACCGGCTTTGCCTCGTCGTCCGACAGGCCTTTGCGGAAGCTTCTGATGCCCTTGGCGACATCGCCCATCAGCTCGGAAACCTTTCCGCGGCCCCCGAAGAGGATGAGCACGATGGCGCCGACGATGAGCCAATGCCAAATTGAGAAGGTGCCCATTCGATCAACCTTTGTTGCATCGATCCGCAAACTCTGCGGACCGGCAAATGCTTCGAGACCCAATTGTCCCAAATGGCCGCGCGCGACGCAAATGAGGACTTTGGCCCCTTCACGAAAGAGTTAAGCGCGCGTTGGGCAAAGACCAGCGCGCCAAAATATCACGGATTTCATGCCTTCTTCGCGCATGTCGCCCCGCCTCAGCCAATTTGGCCAAGTCGTGGCTGCAACGCTATTCGGATGGCCCGAGCGGCAGATCGTCTTGATCTCCGGGCTCGAGGGGATCCTCGTCAGCCGCAAGATCGTCGCTCGGATTGGGCACCGTGAAGGTAGCCGGCGTGCGCCCCTCGATCACGCCCGCCGCTTTGAGCTCCTCAAGACCGGGCAAATCCGAAACTCTGTCGAGGCCGAAATGCGTAAGGAACGCATCGGTCGTGCCGTAGGTCACCGGCCGCCCGGGCACACGCCGGCGTCCGCGCATCTTGATCCAGCCGACTTCGAGCAGAAGGTCGAGCGAACCCTTGCTAACCGTGACGCCACGGATCTCTTCGATCTCGGCGCGCGTTACCGGTTGGTGATAGGCGACGATTGCCAATGTCTCCATCGCGGCGCGCGACAGCCTTCGTTGTTCGACGGCATTCCTTTCGAGCAAACCGCTAAGGTCGGGCGCGGTTCGAAATGCCCATCGACCCGCGACACGCACGACGTTCACGCCGCGCTTCGAATAAATTTCCTGAAGCTCGGCGAGCAAAGCCGGTATGTCGCAATCGGGCGGGAGCCGCTCGGCGATCGACGGTTCGTCGAGCGGTTCGGCCGCAGCAAATAGAACCGCCTCGAGCATACGCAGCTGTGCCGATTGCGGCGGCGCTATCGTCTCGGGAAACAGCCGCGTCACGTTCTCGCCGGATTCGTCCTCCGCCTCCTCGCGAGTCTCGTCGACTTGCGGATCGATGTCGTCTTCGCCGTCGAGCGCCATGGCATGCACCGGTCTAGGGGTCATGAGGTCTGTTCATCCGTATCGTCTGATTGCGGCTTGCGCGCGCGAAGGTAAAGCGGCGCGAACGGCGCCATTTGCCGAAGCTCTACCAACCCGTCGCGCGCCATTTCAAGGCTTGCCGATAGCGTACTCGCAAGTCCCGACCGCCGCTTGCGGCCATGCTCGAAGCCCTGCGGCACAAGCGCATCGATCGTATTCCAATCGATGATCACGCCCAGCATCTTCTCAAGGCGTCGGCGCGCCTCTTCGATCGCGAAGATCTCGAACTTCGGCATCTGATAGTCGTCGCCTGCGATCTTCCTGACGCGTTGCGTCGCATAAGCTTTCAGCAGGTCGAGCAACGTGTCGGAATATTGCGGCGTCTTGACCAGGCGGATGCCTTCAGGTGCACCGCGACTAAACACGGTGAGGCCCAGCCGGTCACGGGCCATCAACCGCGCGGCCGCGATACGGATAGCGTCAAGCCGCTGCAGCTGCTGAGTCAAACGCTCCGCTAATTCCTCTGGCGTTGGCTCGCCGTCTGTCTCCACTTCCGGCAGCAAAAGTCGCGACTTCAGATATGCGAGCCACGAGGCCATCACGAGGTAGTCTGCGGCAAGATCGAGCTGCATCCGCCGCGCCGCCGCGATGAACGCGAGATATTGCTCGACAAGTGCCAATATCGAAATCTTGCGAAGGTCTACCTTCTGCGCACGCGCCAGCGCGAGCAGAACGTCCAGCGGCCCCTCATAACCATCGACGTCGACGATCAACGCCTCGCCGGGTTCAGGCTCGCTCCGCGGTGTCGTGTCTTCGAACTCGAGCGTCATGCCACACCCAATGCCGCATCAAGTCGTGTCTGAGCTTCTGCGACCGCAAGCGGCTTCGCCGGTTTCAATGCCTTCAAAGCGCGCTGAGCGCGTTCCAGCGCTTTGCCGCTCAAGATTGGCGTAGCCGCAGCGACCTCGCGCATCTCATCCATGTTACGCATGCAGTGCAGAATGATGTCGCACCCCGCGGCCAGCGACGCCTTCACGCGATCGGTAAGCGATCCCTTCAGCGCGCGCATCGTCAGATCGTCGGTGAGCAGACATCCGTCATAGCCCATGAACCCGCGCACGATTTCATCGATCACACGCTTACTCGTCGTGGCGGGCGCCGTGGGGTCGATCGCCGTGTAGACGACATGCGCCGTCATTGCGAACGGCGACTGCGCCAGCGCGCGAAACGGAGCGAAATCCGATCGTTCGAGTTCATCGCGCGGCGTGTCGACGACTGGGAGTTCCATGTGGCTGTCGGCGCGCGCCCGGCCATGTCCCGGAATGTGTTTGATCACCGGCAACACGCCGCCGTCGAGCATACCGTCGATCACCGCCTGGCCGAGGCTCGCGACCAGCCAGGGATCGCGGCCGAACGCTCGATCCCCGATGATGTCGTGCGCACCTTCGATGGGGACGTCGACGACAGGCGTACAGTCCACGTTGATCCCGATATCGGCCAAATCCTTCGCCATCAGCCGCGCGTTTGTGTAGGCCATCTCGCGTGCCATCGCTGGGTCTTGCCGATTGAGCGCCCCAAAACTCGCCGGAGCCGGCCGACTTCGCCAATGATCCCCGCGCAGCCGCTGCACGCGTCCACCTTCCTGATCGATGAGGATGGGCGCGTCGGCGCGGCCCAGCAGGGCGCGCATCTCCGTCGTCAGCCTACGGACTTGCTCTGGGCTCTCGCAATTGCGCTTGAAGAGTATGAATCCCCACGGCTGCACCTCGCGGAAGAACGCCTGCTCTTCCGCGCTCAGCTCAACGCTGTCGCAGCCGAATATGACCGCCCGCATGGACAACCTTACTACCCTCGACCACTCAGACGCGCCCTCGCCGGGCGCGCCGAGTCACTTTGCGGTCGTGATAATACAGGCTTGTCCGTTCGCCTTCAGCTTATTGCAGACATTCTGAGCCGAGGATCTGTCCGCGAACCCCGTGACCTGTAGCCGGTACCAGGTCCCCTTGCCCTCAATGACGGCCCGTTGGAACTTCGGATTATAATCACCCAAAATCGCAACATTCTTCGACTTGATCCTGCCCCAAGATTGAGCGGCCAGGACGTCGGACGGGAACGAACCGAGCTGAATCGCAATCGGCCCATCCGCCGAAACCGACGGCAAAGACGACGCCGTACCGGGTTCCAGTTCTGCTGTCTCAAGCGGACCGCCCTCGCCACCTGGGTCGGCGGCAGGCGTGCTCGTCGTGGCCGGAGCCGCCGGCGCAGGTTTTGGCTTCGAGGGCTTGGCGGGCGGGGCCGTATGCGTCGGCGTCGCCGCTAGTGAGCTGCCTTCAGCTGGCGGCAAGGCCGCAGACAGATCCTCAGGCGCTGTCGCCGGCTTCGCTGAATGCGTCGCTTGCGAACCCATCATCCGCTGAGCGCTTGGTGTTTCCGTGGGAGAGATCGACGAAACCGTCGTATCCAGGCCCGGGTGGTCCGTGTCCGGCCGTCCGCCGCTCGGCCCGACAAAGCTCGGTGCCGGGGCTGGCGGCGCGATCATCGACTGTGCGGACGGTGCCGGCGCGCGCGCCATGTCTTGCGGTGACGGCAGGGGGCGCGGCTCTTCCGGGGCCGGCATGATCTGCTCATCGCCTGTCATGACGCCACTTTCGCCTGACAAGCGCTCAAAAGACTTCTCGGTAGGCGTCGCGTCCGCAGTCTGCGGCGTTTGGGGCGCAACCCGGGTCGGCCCCGACTCCGCGCTCAGGATTGGCGGATTAGTACGCTGTCCTTCTTTCACACCTTGCTGGTAGGCAACCCAAACCACGGCCGCGAAGGCAGCAAGCACGACGAATCCGAGCAAAACGACCAGTGGGCGCCCACGAGGTCCTTGGGGTTCCTCCACCGTGTCGTACATCAGCGCATCGTCATAGGGCGGCTCGTACAGCTCGCGATCCGGTTTGACCATGCGCAGTCTCCTTCCCCGTGACACGCAGGGCGCCGCGAATCACAGCTGCGCCTGCGCAAGCATACACCCCAGGCGGTATCCGGCCCCTTGGAGCCGACCGCGCTAGAGTTCCATATCAATTGCGAACAACCGCTTGTGCTCTTCGAGCGCAAAACGGTCCGTCATGCCCGCAATGTAGTCCGACACAACTCTGGCTGTCTCACGTGAACCACCCTGTCCACAGAGTTGTCCCCAGGCGGTGGGTAGCACCCCTGGCTCGTTTAGGAACAACTGAAACAGCTCGGCCACGACGCGTTTGGCCTTCGTTAGCATTCGGTTCACCTTGTAATGCCGGTACATGTTCTTGAATAAGAAAGTCTTAAGAGCCTGGTCGTTGGCTCTCATGGCCGCGGAGAAGGCCACCAACGGCCGGCCCGCATCACGCACATCCTCCGCGGATTGCGGATTCGAATCAGCGAGCCGCCGCCCGGTCTCCGTGAGAACGTCTTCGATCATCACGGTAATCAGCCGCCGCACGCTCTCATGGATGAGCCGCGATCGCTCAAGACCCGGATAGCGGTCCATGACATCGGAGAAGATGCGTCCGACCAGGGGTACGCCAAGCAAATCTTGAATTGTGAACAGTCCGGCTCTTAATCCGTCGTCAATATCGTGATTGTTGTAAGCGATGTCGTCGGCGACTGCTGCGATCTGAGCCTCGATCCCGGCAAACGTGCTTAGCCCAAGGTCAAAGCTCTCGTTGAATTCAGCGATTGCCTCGGGAAGTTGCTGTCCCCTCGACTGCGGTCCGATTAACGGACCATTGTGCTTTACGATTCCTTCAAGCGTCTCCCAGGTCAGGTTGAGCCCATCGAATTCCGCGTAGCGCTGCTCGAGCTTGGTGACCAGCCGAAGGGAGTGCGCGTTGTGATCGAAGCCGCCGAACGGCTCCATCGCCTGGTCCAGCGCATCCTCGCCGGCATGGCCGAATGGGGGATGGCCGAGGTCGTGCGCAAGCGCCAGAGCCTCGGCCAAATCTTCGTCCACCCGCAGAACCCGAGAGATTGAGCGGGCGATTTGCGCCACCTCCAGCGAATGCGTCAGCCGCGTCCGGTAGTAGTCTCCCTCGTGGTAAACAAAAACCTGCGTCTTGTGCTTCATCCGCCGGAAGGCGCCGGAGTGGATGATCCGGTCGCGGTCGCGCATATAAGGGGTCCGGGAAGGGCTCTCCTGCTCCGCCCATTGCCGCCCGCGGCTGTCGGCCGTGGCGAAGGGGGCGAGCTCATACGGCGGTGCCAGGGTCATATGCCTTTGATTTCGCTGGACTCACGGCTAGATAATCATACGGCATTTGAAATGTTTCGCCTCAAGAGAGGTCGCCTTGGACACCGTTGTCGACAAGCCAAGCTTCGGCATTAGCACAAACGCCGCCAAGCGGATCGCCGCCCTGACCGCCACGGAAGGTTCGGGCGTCATGTTCCGCATCGCCGTCAATGGCGGCGGCTGCTCCGGCTACCAGTATGACTTCAGCTTCGACGACACGAAGACCGAGGACGATCTGTTGATAGAGCGAGATGGCGCTCAGGTCCTGGTCGACGCCGTTTCGCTGGAGTTTCTCGGCGGCGCAGAGATCGACTTCGTCGAGGATCTGATGGGCGCGCACTTTGAGGTCAAGAACCCGAACGCCAAATCCTCTTGCGGGTGCGGAACGAGTTTCTCGGTCTAACCAAGCCTACTGCCATTCTTCAACAGCAACGCAGTGGCCGGCCTTTGCCATGGCCCAGGCCCGGCGTTAGACCTTCACAAATGAAGATCGCGACGTTCAACGTCAACTCCATCAAGGCGCGGATCGACACGATCCTCACCTGGTTCAAACAGGCGGCGCCCGATGTCGCCCTGCTGCAAGAGATCAAGTGCGAAGCCAACGCATTCCCGAGATTGGAATTCGAAGCGCTTGGCTATAATTGCGCCGTTCTCGGCCAGAAGAGCTACAACGGCGTCGCCATCATCGCGAAGAACCGCATTGAAGATGTTCGCGAGGGCTTGCCCGGAGACGACGTCGACGATCACGCCCGCTATATCGAAGGCGTCGTCTCAACCGAAACCGCGGCGGTACGCGTAGCTTCGATCTATTTGCCCAACGGCAATCCGGCGGACACAGACAAGTTCACCTACAAGCTCAAATGGATGGATCGTCTGATCGCGCACGCAACGGAGTTGCGCGATTACGAAGAAGCCCTCGTGCTCGGCGGCGACTACAACGTCATCCCGACCGCACACGACGTGTTCGATCCTACGCTCTGGACGAACGACGCCCTCTTCCGGATCGAGACGCGCCGGCAGTTGCGGCGGTTGATCAATCTCGGTTTCACGGACGCGTTCCGCGCCTGCAACGCCGAGCCGCATCAATACACGTTTTGGGATTACCAAGCGGGCGCCTGGCAGAAGAACAACGGAATACGCATCGACCATCTGCTGTTGTCGCCGCAAGCCGCCGATCGGCTGAAGACCTGCGCCGTCGACAAGCACGTCAGAGCTTGGGAGAAGCCCTCAGACCATGTGCCGGTCTGGTGCGAACTGGAAATTTAGGTCACGCTCGGGCGAAAATTCGCCGGCGAGACGCACAACATGATCAAGCTGACATTCTGCCTCGTGCGCCATCCTTCTCTGAGCCGCACCGAATTTCAATCATACTGGTTCAACAGGCACGCGCCGCTCGTCAAAAGCCATGCAAAGGCGCTCGGCATTCGGCGGTACGTCCAACTTCACAGCGCCGATCCAGCTCTCAGTGTTGATCTTCGCCAAGCGCGAGGCGGGCCGGAGCAATATGACGGCATCGCTCAGCTCTGGTGGGAGAACTTCGAAGATTTGTCGGAGCATCTCGCGCGTCCGGAAGCGGTCGAAGCCGGCCGCGCGCTCGTCGAAGACGAACGCAAGTTCATAGACCTGCCGCGCTCCCCGCTCTGGTGGGGCGAAGAGAAGGTAATCTTCGGCTGACGTGATTAGCGCTCAGATATCCGCGTACATGTGCCCTTCGGCCTTCGCACCCGGATGGGTCACCGCGCCGTTGCGTGCCGGCCCCACATTCTGCGCATATCGATAGAGCACGCCCGACGAATAGATCGTCTTCGGCGGCGTCCACGCTGCCTTTCGCTTCGCCAACTCCTCGGCGGAAACCTCGACGTCCATCGTCCCCTTCTCCGCGTCGATCGTAACGATGTCGCCGTCTTTCAAAAGACCGATCGGCCCGCCGACCGCAGCCTCGGGTCCGACATGGCCCACGCACAGACCGCGCGTGCCGCCGGAGAATCGGCCGTCCGTGATCAGCGCATAATGTTCGCTCTCACCTTGGCCGTAGAGCGCGGCAGTCGTGGACAGCATCTCGCGCATGCCAGGGCCGCCCTTCGGACCTTCGTAGCGGATGACGATGACATCGCCGCGCTTGAGCTTACGATCTTGAACGGCAGCAAAAGCATCCTCTTCGCAATCGAAACACCGCGCGGGTCCGCGATGTTTCAGGTGCTGTAGACCGGCGACTTTGACGATCGCACCTTCCGGCGCGAGGCTACCTTTCAGCCCGACGACGCCGCCCGTCGGCGAGAGCGGATTTGAGGAGGGCCGCATCACCTGCTGATTTGCGTTGAACTTCACATCGCGAAGATTTTCGGCCAGCGTCTTTCCGGTGACCGTCATGCAGTCGCCATGCAAATGACCGCCGTCGAGCAGGGTCCGGAGCAGCATCGGCATACCGCCCGCCTCGTACATATCCTTCGCCACGAACCTGCCGCCCGGCTTCAAATCGGCAAGATACGGTGTGCGCTTGAAGATTTCGGCGACGGCGAAAAGGTCGAAGTCGATGCCAGCCTCGTGCGCAATCGCGGGTAGATGCAGCGCACCGTTCGTCGAACCGCCGGTCGCCGCGACCACGGTCGCCGCGTTCTCGAGCGCTTTGCGCGTGACGATGTCGCGCGGGCGAATATTGCGCGCGATCAAATCCATCACTTGCTTGCCGCTCGCTTCGCCATACGCATCGCGCGACTCGTAGACTGCCGGCGGTCCCGCCGAATAGGGCATCGCCAAGCCCAATGCTTCCGACACGCACGCCATCGTGTTCGCTGTGAACTGGCCGCCGCATGCGCCGGCGCCGGGACATGCGTGGCACTCGAGGTCGTGCAAATCTTCGTCGGACATCGCTCCAGCCGCGTGCGCGCCGACGCCCTCGAAGATGTCGACGACCGTCACGTCCTTGCCCTTGAACTTGCCGGGCAAGATAGAGCCGCCATACATGAAAACGCTGGGCACATTGAGCCGCAGCATCGCCATCATCATTCCAGGCAACGACTTATCGCAGCCGGCAAGCCCCACGATCGCGTCGTAGCAGTGACCGCGCACGGTAAGCTCGACCGAATCCGCAATCACCTCGCGGCTGACGAGCGAGGACTTCATGCCCTGATGTCCCATCGCGATGCCGTCGGTCACCGTGATCGTACAGAACTCGCGCGGCGTGCCGCCTGCTTCACGCACACCTGCCTTCACAGCTTGCGCCTGGCGCATCAGTGCGATGTTGCACGGCGCCGCCTCGTTCCAGCACGACACCACGCCGACGAAAGGTTTCGCGATGTCCTCCGCCGTAAGCCCCATAGCGTAGTAGTACGAGCGGTGCGGTGCCCGTGCCGGCCCCTCCGTGACGTGACGCGACGGTAGCCGGGACTTGTCGAATGTGGTCATCTGCGTTCTCGAGTTGCGTGATCCATGAAAACCTAGACGACCGGAGCTTGCATGGAAAGCGACCGCCGCGATTGGCTCGAATGGCACAAGCCATACGACGATCCCAATTCGTCGTTATCTCGGCGCTTGGCGATCGTGCGGCGGGAACTTGCCTCCGCACTCGATGCCCATGGCCCTAAGCCGCTCAGGCTCGTCAGCATGTGCGCGGGTCAAGGCCGCGACGTCGTTCCCGTGCTGGCAGCTCACCACATGCGCTCTCAAACGACGGCGACCCTCGTCGAACTCGACAAGCGCAACACCAACATCGCCAAAAGCGACGCCAAGGCACGCGGCCTGACGAACGTACGCGTGGTGGAAGGCGATGCCGCACTCACCGACAGTTACGCCGGTTCGGTTCCCGCCGACATTGTTTTGGCCTGCGGCATCTTCGGCAACATTGTCGACGACGACATCCGGCGCACGATCGAAACTCTGCCAACTCTATGCGCGCGAGGCGCGACGGTGATCTGGACGCGCGGACGCGAGCAGCACCGCGATCTATCTCAAGATATCCGCAAATGGTTCGGCTCTACCGGATTCCGCGAAGTCGCATTTCACGCGCCCGAAGACGCGCGCTTTCGTGTCGGCGTCTCGCGCCTCGCGATACCGCCAAAGCCGTTCGCGCGCGGCATTCGGATGTTTCGCTTCGTGCGATAGCGAGACTAGCGAATGCCCGACGCACGTTTCTGCCAAGCGAGGTTGAGCGGACTGCGCGGCTTCGCTGCAAGCCGCTCGGCAGCGAGTGCATCCGCCATCGACTTGTCGCCGGCGCGGATCGCAGCCTCGATCAGAGTCCACGACAGCACGTCGCGTTGCGCGTGACTGCCGCCGAACAGCTGTGCTTTCGTACGCAACGGCAACAAGTATTCGACCGCCTCATCGAATGCGCCACGCCCGAATGCGCGGATGCCCCTCGCAGCCGGCAATCCGATCTCGCGCGTCATCATTGCATTGGTGCCATCGCCTTCGGCGGCACCCTTCAACGCTGTGACAAGTCGAGACTGGAGGTCTTCGCGTCCGGTCGCGGCAAACGCCATCATCGCATGCATGTCGTTGAAGGCGTAGTAGCCGTCGTCGACGCGTTGAGCCCAGCCGTCGACGACAGGTGTCCAGCGATCTCCCACGTCTTTCCCGAGTGCCGTCAACCGCCACAGAAACGCCGCGCCGTCGACAAGCACCAGCGCCTGGTCGAATCCGTTTTTCCCGATCTTTTCGTCGTAGAGCTTCAGACCCGCGTCGAAGTCCTGGTCTTCGAAGTGAAAGAGTGTCCAATGCCAAACATTGTGATAGGCAAAGAGGCTTTCGGGCTCCCAGCCTGATGCGGTTGTCGACAGCCAATCGGCGCCGGCACCGGCCCGCCCCTCCATCTCCATGACATGCGCGACCGCATGCACCGCCCAACCATCTTGCCCATTCGCAGCGACAGCCTTGCGCCCCTGCTTCTCGGCGAGCGCGTACTCGCCGGATTCTTCAAGACCGAAGGCATGCATCCCGAGCAAGAAGCCATGGCCCGGTACAGTGTCGTCCCAATGCGGCAACACGCGCGCCACGCGGTCGCGCAGCATCAGCGAGTGCCCATGAAAGAAGTCGCCGAGATGGGCGAGCTGAATGGCTAGAAGATCGCGCGGATATGCGATGGCGACCTTGCCCCACAGCTCGGTCGCGCGCTCGAAATCGCCTTCGAGCCACGCTGAGGCGGCACCAATATGGCCGCGTTCGCGATCGTTCGCCTTCGCCATCAACGGCTCGGCAGCACGTATCGCCTTGCGCAAATGCGGCTCGAACACCTTGTCGGACGCGGTAGCAAAGACGCCGGCACGAAACGCCAAACCCATCAGGAAGTCCGGATCGTTCTTCAAGGCTGCGTCTATCGTGCCCACTGGATCGCCGCGATACGCAGCAAGCTGCTCCGTCGCGCTCTCCAGCGCGCTGATCGCAGATTTGGATGTGTGCGAGTGCGGGTTGCCCCATTTGTCCTTGGTCATGGCATTCACCGAGCGATGCGCTTCACAGCCGCGATACATATCCCGTTAACCCGGCCTTCAAAACCGTTTCCTCGACAGTAACGCACCGTTCATAACGCGTGTCCGTATTGCAACGTCGAGCGACAGTTCCGTTTGCCGGAAAGGCAGAGCTTAGAGCGATTGCGCCAAATCGGTCACGGCGCCGCAGTCGCCGCTTACGCGCTCTTAAGGCGCGACACGCAGGGTCTCGCCCGGGGTGTGCTGCCAGTTGCAGCAATCAACATGGAGAGACCTGGGAATGAAAAACGCTCTTTTGGCGTCCGCCGCATTGCTTGTCGTTGCCAGCTTGCCGGCGCAGGCAGATGGCGTTCGCAACGGCTGGTATGTCGGCGGCAGCATCGGCGCGAACTGGTTGCAAGATGTCAGCCCGCTGACTTTCTCTAGCGATCATCTGAACACCGACTTTGATACCGGCTGGGCGATGACCGCCGCTGTCGGCTATCGCTGTCTCGGCGGCTTTCGCGGCGAGCTCGAGCTTGCCTATCGTAAAAACGATGTGAATTCGATCTACGAGGCACCCAACAGCAGCTCTCCGATCCATCACACGCATGTCGGTGGCGACGCCACTCAGTTCTCGGTGATGGCCAACGCGGCCTACGATTGGCAAGTTGCGCCACGCTGGGCAGTCAGCGTCGGCGGCGGTCTCGGTATCGTCCAAGCCGACTTCGATTCCTCGGGTTCCGGCATCCGCCTCGTTCGTGATGCTGAAGACGATTGGACGTTTGCCTGGCAATTGATCGGTGGCCTCGCCTACTCGGTGACGGACAACACCGACGCCTTTGTCGAGTATCGCTACTTCGCCAACGACACTCACGACGTCGTAACCTACCCGAACGGCATCCCACTGCGCTCGAGCGTGGACCTCAACAGCAACACGGTCTCGGTCGGCTTCCGTTACGCGCTCGCGCAGTAGCCAACGACGAACCCGCATTGCTGAGGGGGCGCCGCACCAAGGCGGCGCCCCCTCTTTTCTCGGGCGGGAAACCGGCAGAAATTGGCACGTTTCTCAGACCAAGCCGCCTATGAAAACCCCTAGTTGTGCCGACGCCGACACAGGCAAAGGCGCGCCCTTAAGGCATAGTTGGCGCGGGTTAGGGGAACATATCGCGCCGTTCAGGCACGGTTCTTTGGGGATTGAAATGAAAAGAACGCTTCTGGCTTCGGCCGCCGCGGTCGCGGTGATCACGACGCCTGCCTTTGCTGACGGCGGCACGAGCATGCGCGACGGAGATTATTGGTACGTCGGCCTGAGTGCCGGCGCGAACGATTTACACGACATAAGCGCCTCTACGGCCTTTTCTTGGATTTACAACACTGACTTCGACACCGGCTATGCACTTTCCGCCAATGTCGGTTATCGCTGGCCCACTGGCCTGCGCGCCGAGGTCGAATTCACCTATCGCGACAACAACGTCAGTTCATTGGTGGCAAACCCCGGCGGCCCAGCTTCCAGTCCGGATGGCGACGTCACGCAATACACGCTGATGGCAAACGTTCTTTATGACTTCCACGTGCTGGACGACGTCAACCTATCTCTCGGCGCCGGCCTCGGAGCCTCGGATGCGAGCTTCGATATCCACGGTTACGGTGTGCCCGTCATTGTTGACGCAGGCAGCAGCAACTGGTCGTTCGCTTGGCAGCTCATCGCCGGTGCCTCGTACTCGATGTCGCCCGACACCGAATTCTTCGTTGAATACAAATATATGCGCAACGACAACCTGGACGTCACCACGTTCCCGACCGGGATCCCGCTCGGCGACACCGTTGACGCACAGAATCAGACCGTATCGTTGGGTATTCGCCTGGCACTCGGCCGTTAGTCCAGACGCTTCAACGCTTCCGCAAGCTTCGAGCGCGCCGCCTCATACTCGGCGCGCTTTTCCTTTTGCTCCTCGATGACCTCTTCCGGAGCACGCGCGACAAAATCCTTGTTCGAAAGCTTTTGGTCGATCCGAGAAATTTCGCCTTCGACTTTCTGGATTTCCTTGCCGATACGGGCACGTTCCTTCGCAAGATCGATCACGCCTTCGAGCGCCAACCCCGCGGTCCCCTGCCCGACAACGATCTGCGCCGAGCCTTTCAGGATGTCGTTAGCGACAATCGCGCTCTCGAGACGTGCCATGCGCAAGATGAGATCGTTGTGACGAGCCAGCCATTGCCCCTCGGATGCACTGGCACCCTTGAGCCGCAGCGCCAGCTTCGTTGCGGGCGGCACGTTCATTTCGGCGCGCACGGACCGTACCTCCGAAATCAGCCGCTTCACCCAGTTCATCTCGGCCGCCGCCGCGTCGTCGGGCGGCAGCGCCCCGTAGTCGGGCCAGCTCTCCGCGATCAGCAACCCTTGGCGCTTCGGTCCCTGCTCACCGGTAACCCGCCAAAGTTCCTCGCTGATGAACGGCGCAAACGGATGCAGCAGCCTCAGCGTCTCGTCCAGCACCCAAGCAGCGCTCGCGCGGGTTTCGCCCTTCTCGTCGTTGTTGTCACCCGTCAGAACAGGCTTGATGAACTCGAGATACCAATCGCAATAGACGTTCCAGATAAATTCATAGAGCGCACCGGCCGCCTCGTTGAAGCGATAAGCCTCGATCGCCGCCGTGACTTCATTGCGTGTGCGCGCCAGTTCACCGATGACCCAACGATTGACGGTCGATTTCACTTTCGAAGGATCGAAGCCCGCCGATCGAACGCATTCGTTCATTTCGCAGAAGCGTGCGGCGTTCCAAATCTTCGTGCAGAAGTTTCGGTAGATCTCGACGCGGCTGCGTCCCATGCGCAAATCCCGGCCCGCCATCGCGGCGATGGCGAGCGCAAAGCGAAGCGCATCGGCGCCGAACTCGTCGATCAGCGTCAGCGGATCGATCACGTTGCCGCGGGTCTTCGACATCTTTTGACCGCGCTCGTCGACAACGCGCGCATGGATGTAGACCGTGTGGAACGGCACCTGCTTGGTGAAATGCAGCCCCATCATCATCATCCGGGCGACCCAGAAGAAGATGATGTCGAACATCGTGACGAGCGCATCCGTGGGATAGAAGCGCTTGAGCTCTGGCGTCTCCTCCGGCCAGCCCAAGGTCGAGAACGGCCACAGCGCTGACGAGAACCAGGTATCGAGGACGTCGGGATCGCGCCTCAGCGTTACCTCGCGCCCATGCTTCGCCTTGGCTTGGGCATGCGCACCGTCTTCGGACTCGGCTACGAAGATATTGCCTTCATCGTCGTACCAGGCGGGGATCTGGTGACCCCACCACAGCTGACGCGAAACACACCACGGCCGGATGTCCTCGAGCCAACGGTAGTACTCGTCGGCAAAGCGCTCCGGCACGAATTTGGTCTTCCCGTCGCGCACGGCTTTGAGCGCAACCTCGGCCAACGGCTTCACGTTCAGATACCACTGTTCGGTCAGCATCGGCTCGAGCACGACGGTTTTGGTCTTCTCGTCGTGCGGCACGGCGTGCGTGACTTGCTCAACCTTTTCGAGCAGACCCAACGCCTCCAGATCCGCAACGATCTTCTTGCGCGCCGCAAAACGATCGAGGCCGCGATAGACCTCCGGCGCCTTCTCGTTGATCTTCCCGTCGAGCGTCAAAACATTCAGCGCTTCGAGATTGTGCCGCCGTCCGACCTCGTAGTCGTTGAAGTCGTGACCCGGCGTGATCTTCACCGCGCCCGAACCCTTCTCCGGATCGGCGTAGTCGTCCGCAACAATCGGAATCAGACGATCGGTGAGCGGTTGGCGAACCATTTTGCCGACCAGGGATTTGTAGCGCGCATCGTCGGGATGCACGGCGACCGCAGTATCGCCCAGCATCGTCTCGGGACGCGTCGTCGCGACGGTGATCGTGTGCGACGGATCGTCGGCGAGCGGATATTTGATGTGCCAGAGATGGCCCTTGATCTCGATGTTCTCGACCTCGAGATCGCTGACCGCCGTCTGCAGGCGCGGATCCCAGTTCACGAGACGGGTATCCTTGTACATCAAGCCCTGCTGATGCAGCTCGACGAACACCTTAATGACGGCTCGGCTCAGGCCCTCGTCCATTGTGAACCGCTCGCGCGACCAATCGCACGACGCGCCGAGCCGTCGCAGCTGGCGCGTGATCGTGCCGCCCGACTCCGCCTTCCACTCCCATACGCGGCGCAAGAACTCTTCACGGCCAAGCGCATGACGAGACGTTTGTCTCTCGGCGAGCTGGCGTTCCACCACCAGCTGCGTCGCGATACCGGCGTGATCTGTTCCGGGCTGCCAAAGGACATCCCGGCCGCGCATACGCTCGAAGCGCACGAGAATGTCTTGCAACGTATTGTTCAGCGCATGCCCGATGTGGAGAGAGCCGGTTACGTTCGGCGGGGGGATGACGATCGTATAAGGTTTCGCGTTGGGGCGGTTGCCGGCGCGAAACGCGCCGCTCTCTTCCCATTGGCGGTAAAGCCGCTCTTCCACGTCGCGCGGACTATAAGTTTTTTCGAGCATCTATTTGTCCAACAAGAAAACGCTCGGTCGATCTGACGATCGGCCAAGCGCGGAGCCATCGTAAGTTCTGGAAAAGCGCAGAGCCAGAACGGCCTGCGCCTAACTCGGAGAAATGAGCCTGGGGCTTAACGCCGGCGGCCGGTCCGAGCTGCGCGTTCGACTTCCTGTTGTACGACGCGCTCTACGATATCCGGCAGGTGTTCTTCGAGCCACGCTGCGAGCATCGGCTTCATCATCTGCGTGACCAGATCCTCGAGCGACACGCCGGCGCCGAGATTTACATCGCGCTCGCGCGCCAACGCGCCAAAAGCACTGGTGATTGCTGATGTCGCTTGCGTGGACAGAATGCCGCCCTCGCGGTCGTCCTTATCTACCATGTCTAGATCCGGATCGTTTTTCATGGGTCTCTCAGGAGCAGCGGCGCGACGAGAGACGCGTGGCTCCGGCGCCCGTACTGGTTCAGGTTCAGGAGCACGCGCGGCTGGCGTCGCGCGACGCCGCGACTGCGGAGGAGATTCTGCAGGCGTCTCGATTTGCCCAACCGTCCCGTCGTCATGGACGATGTTCGTCAATTCGAGAACGTCGCTCTCCTTGGCGGTCGCCGCTTGAGCCGCCGATTGCTGCTTTCCCGGCTCGCTGTCCTCAGAGATGATCCGGCGAATGGAGGCGAGAATTTCCTCCATTGACGGTTCTTGTTGGGCCGAGGGCGTGGCCATGGGTAGAACCTTCTGGTTGCTCAATCTAAGCGCGTAGAACAGCAACAAAGCTAAGCCAAGGCCGCGGCAATTGCCAGTAGGCCCTTCAAGCTATTGATAATTTGCAAATCGGCGGTGGCGTCACTCGTCGTAAGTCGCCGCCCCGATGGGCCGCCAGGTCTGCATATCGTAGTTATCTTGCGGGTCGTAAAGCTGGACCGGCAAGCCAAGCTCTTTCGCCGTCAACTTACCGACCGATGCGAGCAACTGGTACCCGGCAACAACTTCGTCGTGCTGGCTGCGCACTAACGCGACTTGAGCGTTAAGCAACGTCTGCTGCTCGTTAAGCACGTCGAGTGTGGTGCGGGAACCAACTTCGAGCTCTTGCTGCACGCCCTCGAAAGCCAACTGCTCCGCTTTAACCTGACTGTCATTCGCGACGGTTGAGGCCTTTGCCGCGCGAAGCGATTCCCAAGAGTTTGAGACGCCTTGAGCGACCGCGCGTTCGACATCCAGCACCGTCAGCCGGGCCTGGCTGTTCAGCTCCTTGGCTTGGCGAATGTTGGCCCATTCGGCGCCGCCCTGATAAAGCGGCCACGTCACGACACCCGAGACGATGGCCTGATTGCCGATCGCCTGCGGTGCGCTGTCTTGACCATTGCGATTGTAGCTCGCTTGAACCGAGACGGTCGGCAGCATCTGACCGACCGCAAAGTCGATGGCATAGCCGCTGGCCTTTTCGTTCGCGCGAGCCGCGACGAGATCCGGGTTCAACTGCTTACCAAGCGCCAGCGCCGAGTCCTCGGTATCCGGCATTGTCGGATCGGCGGTCGGCGCGACGAGCGTCTCAGGCGTTTCGCCGACCACATGCTCGTACGCCAAGCGACTCGCTTTGAGGCTCGCTTGAGCCGCAATCAGCTGAGCTTCACCACGCGAAAGCGCGGCCTCAGATTGGGCGACGTCGGTCCGGGTGATTTCGCCAACTTCAAAACGCGCCTTTGACGCTTCCAGTTGCTTCTTGAGCAACGTCACGTTCTGCTCGTTGAGCTTCAGCACCGCCTCGTCGCGTACGACATCCATGAACGCGGTGACCGTGTCGATAAAGACGCCCTGCTCTGTTTGATGCAGCAGCGCGCGCCCTTGCTCGACACGCGCATCAGCCTCCCGGCGTTGCGCGAGAATGCGTCCGCTCGAGAACAAAGTCTGCGATACGGTGGCCTGCGCCTCCCAAGGCTCCGAGTTGACGCCGGTCACCTTCGGGTTCGGGTCTTGCTTCAGGTCCGTTTTGACCTTGCTGTAATCAGCGTTGAGCGTGACGGTCGGTCGCCATTGCGCAATGGCTTTCGACACATCCTCATCCGTCGCTCGCAACGAAGCTCGTTGCGCCGCCAACTGCGGATTTGTTTGGTACGCTTTTACGAAGGCATCCGTCAGCGTATCGGCGTGCGCCACCCCGATGCAGCCCAGCACCGAAACGAGCAACGCGGCCTTAAACGCACGGAATCCCGTCCGCCCCCCAAGCTGGGCAAACCGAGAATGCATGAAGAAACTCCTCCCCGCAGACACGGGAGGTTAATGGCCACAACAGTAAACGTCAGCTTAATAGCTAGTGTCAAACAAGCGTTTGAACAATGAAATCCCTTTAGAAAACAAAGGTTCGTGACCGCTCGAATCGCTGAAGCAGCGGAACTGTTGCATCAAAAGCAACCCTGTGGGAAAGAGCCCCTCCCCGCTGCACGCAGAAGTGGGCCTTGCCTACCGGGCCGTCGCGGAAAATAGCCAATAATCTGCCGCCATCGCGAAGCTGGGAGATCAACGCGGCCGGGATCTGCTGCACAGCTCCGTTGATGAAAATCACGTCGTACGGCGCACTGGCCGCACAGCCTTGATCGAGTGGGCCTTCGACGATTCGCGCCCGGCCAGCGCCGTACTCTCGCATCGCGCGGGTGGCCTCGGACGCCAGCGAAGCATCTTCCTCGAGACCGACAACATCGCTTGCCATGGAAGCAAACACGGCTGTCGAATAGCCGTATCCACAAGCGACATCCAGTACGCGATCTTCGGCGCGCATCTCGGCAAGCTGCGCCAGCTTTGCGAAGCTGCGAGGATCGAGAAGCGAGCGATCGCCGGCAACGTGAACACAAGCATCGCTGTATGCCAGATGACGCTTGCTCTCCGGCACAAATCGCTCGCGCGGCAGGCGAGACATCGCCTCTATAATACGCTGATCGGTGACGTCGTTTGTGCGCACTTGCGCTTCAACCATCAGCGCGCGCGCCTTCGCCATATCGAGCATCTTCGGGCCGATTCCTCGTGATTTCCGCAGCGCGGCCTTATATCGGCTCCAACGTTGGCCTGACAATGAGGCGAACTACACGTTCTGCGTTTGTGAGCCGTTTAGGCCTCTGCTATAGGGTCCGGTTCGCGTCAGTCGGGCGGCCACGTGGCGGAGTGGTTACGCAACGGTCTGCAAAACCGTGTACCCCGGTTCAATTCCGGGCGTGGCCTCCACTATCGCGCTGCCCCCTTTATTCCTTAATTATCGGCGAAGTTTACAAACCGATTCAAAAACGGGGGCGCTCATGAGCAACGATCGCTTCGTCGAAGTATCGCGCCAGGGCTATTTCTCGCGCCTCGCCAATTCTTTCGTCGGAATTCTCATCGGCTTTGTCCTCGTCGTCGGCGCAATACCCCTGCTGTGGTGGAACGAAGACCGCGCGGTAAAGGCACAACGCGCGCTTGATGAAGCGACGCGCTTGGTGGTCGACATCGAGCCGAGCGGCGCGGATGCCGCCAACAACGGAAGGCTGGTTCACGTGAGCGGCGACGCGACCTCGCACACGCCGATCCGCGATGGCGATCTGAACCTCGTTTTCACCGACGTGGTCGTAGTGGCGCGCACCGTTGAAATGTACCAATGGATTGAACACAAGAACTCGAAGACAGTCGATGAAACCGGCGGCAGTCAACAGACCGAGACGAAATACGACTATCGGCAGGGCTGGTCCGACGAGTGGAACAATTCGGAGGATTTTCGACATCCGACCGGCCACGCCAACCCGCCAATGCCCATGCAGTCGCAGAGTTGGATCGCCAGCGGCACAACGCTCGGCGCCTTTACGCTCCAGCGCGAAGCGCTGCTCCAGTTGCAGGGCGGCTCGCCCATGCAGCCGGACAAGATCCCCGAAGGCTGGAAGCAAGACAGTGAGGGTCTCTACAAGGGGGACGACCCCGCCGTGCCCAAGCTCGGTGATCTCCGCGTCCGCTACCACGTCATATCGTCACCGGCACCGGTTTCGGTCCTCGCTCGCCAAATGGGAACCGGATTCGAGTCCTACGAGATGCCGAATGGCTATCAAATTTTCCTCGTCAAGGACGGGCACCTCACATCCGAAGAGATGATCCAACGTCAGCGCGACAGAGAGCACGTGCTTACCTGGCTGATACGCGCCGGCGGCCTTTTTGCCATGTGGATGGGATTCTGCTTGGCGATGGGACCGTTGCGCGCGCTGGCGAACGTGCTGCCGTTCCTTGCCAACGTAGCAGGTTTCGCGATCGCGGTGGTCGCCGCCGCGCTAGCACTGCCGCTCAGCCTCGGCACGATTGGGCTTGCCTGGCTGTTCTATCGACCCCTCATCGGTCTCGGCGCAGTTGTTGTCGGCATCGCGGCGGGCTGGGCGCTGGTCAGATATCGCCACCACATTGCACCCGCTTCGGCGGCGCGCGGCTGACAAGCTATCACTCGCCAAATTTTGTCGACTCGCCCAACCGGACGCGATCCAGACGATTCTGAATGAGTCTCAGCACGCTGGAATCATCGATTTCGGCATCCATCGCGCCGACGCCGCGCTCCTCACCTGCTTCGTGCAGACGACGGATGACGCCAGGCACGTTCATTTTGTCGACGGCTCAAACGGCGGATATGCGATGGCTGCCCAAACGCTTAAGGACCGACTCGCAGCGACCGCCTCAACCTTTGGTAAAGCGAAGGTTGAGTAGTCCTTCCAGGCACAACATCTTGTTAACGTTTCATTAACCTTTACAACTCATGGTGACACGGTCTTCCCATGAAGACACCCCACCATTTACCCAACTTGAGGCCCGGGTCACTCCGGGCCTCCTTTCTTTTCAGCGTCCGCACGGCGGCGCTTTGCCCGCCACCAACGCGTCACCGCAACGTCCGAACGGCGACGCAGCCTGCGCACGCGTTTCGAGTCCGCGGATAGCACCACAAGGCCGAGCGGCAGCATCCATATCCCGAGCACCGGCAGGAACGACAAGGCGCCGCCGGCCACAAGACCCGTGCCGAGAACCCGACGTCCGGTCACAGAGCTAGGCAATTTCACGCGGAACGAGCCGAATCGCGCATGCGCCATGAGTTCGCGCCTCCCAAATCTTCTTTGACCCTTAAGGCGCCTCTGATATAGGCACGCCTCCACCGCATCGGGAGTGACCCGCCCGATCCGTGTTCCCCGGTAGCTCAGTCGGTAGAGCAAGCGGCTGTTAACCGCTGGGTCGCTGGTTCGAGTCCGGCCCGGGGAGCCATCTTGTGACACCGTCACTCGGCAAGCGGCCGTACCTATTCCACCAGCGCTAGCAAGACACGCGCATCTACATCGCCCAAGTTTCGACGCCAACCCAACCGATGCTCGCGAGGTAGGCCGCGACGGCGAGCAAGGCCAGTGACGTCAAGCCGAGATAGGAGCGCACGAACCAATTCGCGCTGCTTCCGCGCCACGCCGCGACAAAGCCACCAAGTGCCAGCAGCGGAAACAAGATGCTGGCGACAAAAATGGTCTGCGAATAGGGACCGTATGCCAGGTTCGTCCACGCCGACGTCCCGGACCCCAGCACGGCATACGCGACGAGGCCCATCATCGTAACGAAGGAGAGGAACGAGAGCAGCGGTAGCAGCCGCATGATCAAGCCGCCGCGCTCCGCCAATCGGCCACGGACTGCCGACACCAGCCACACCGGCGTCATGATGAGTGACAGCGCCAGGCCGAGCATGAGAATGCCGGCAACCGCAACCAAGGTCCCAGCCCGCCAGATCGGCTCCTGAACCTGCGTCGTGAAGGCGGAGATTTTGTAGACGCTTCCTCCGTCGGGGACGAAGGCCAGCGTCGCCTCCTCGCGATCCGCGCGGCGGAACGTGTTTCCACCTGTCGGAAACCAATCATTGCCCGAAATGACAAGCTTGCCGTCGCCCGCTTTGACGCGCGTGAATGTCAGCATCTCGACGATCGGCCGCAGCAGGTTGTTGGGCGGCGTTATCGTTCGGTAGAGGCCCGCATATCCCTGCAATTCGCTTTCGGGCACTTGCGCGACTACGGGTGGCTGCATTTGCATGGCGCGCGTGAGATAGCCTTGGATCGCCGCCGATGCGGCCGTACCGAAATTTACGCCGTCGCCCCCATTCGCCATCATCACGTAGCCGCAATTGCAGCGAACGTTGTAGCCGTAGACGGCGGTGAAAGCGTCGATCTCGCCGTTGTGCCCACGGAAGGTCACACCGGCGTCGGGAAACGGTGCGACGCCGAGCCCATAGCCATTCGTGAAGCCATGGGGCGCGCCCAGATTGGTCTCGCTTCGCTCGATCCGCTCGACTGACTCGGGCTTCAGGATGGCGCGTCCATCGATCGTGCCGCGGCCAAGATAGAACCGCACCAGCTGCGACAGTTCTTTCACGGTCGTGTTGAGCGACCCGGCGGGTCGCAACGTGATGTACTGATACGGTGCGATGCTTCCGTCGGCGCCGTAACTCTTTGCGATACGTGCAGCAAGATCGGGCGGCAAATCGAAGTCCGCCGTTGCCATGCCCATCGGTCGCAACACGGCATCGCGCATGTAGTCTTCAAAGGCCTTGCCGCTCGCCTTCTCGATAATCACACCGGCGACCGCAGGACCTGCGTTGTTGTAGACGGCGAAGCGACCCGGCTGCCAACGGCTCACGAAATCGCCGCTCGCGTCCTGAACGCCCTTGAGCGTCGACCACCCCTTGCCGTCCAGACCCAAGATGCGCGTCGAGATGTCCGGCCAGCCCGTCGTGTGTTCGAGCAGATGCGCGAGCCGCACCGGGTCGGTTTGTTCCCACGGGTTGGTGAATTTCACTTCCGGCGCGAGGTCGGCCAGTTTGCCGTTCAGATCGAGCTTGCCCTGTTCGACAAGCGTCATGACGGCAATGGAGGTGAAGCTCTTCGAGATCGACCCGGCACGAAAGACAGTCTCGTCGGTGACAGGGGCCTTGGTCGCGAGATCCGCGACGCCGTAATTCCTCGTCATCGCGACCTGGCCATTCTCGACGATGGCAACGGTCGCGCCGGGAACCTTGCCGTCCTTGAAACTGGAGACGAGTGTTTGATCAAGTTCCTGGAGTGACGTCGGAGCTTTCGCGCCTGCCGACGTGACACTCCAAACCAACGCAGCCGCGATCACCGCAAATAGCTTACGCATTAGGCTTCCCCCCAACATGGTCCCACCCTGCGGTCTAGATTGCGCAACATGCAAGCATGCCGTGCTTTCGCACTCGCTCCGACTGCCGTTCCGCGGCGGCATGGTCAATTTTCGGGGTATCCGTTATAGGCCCTGATATGAAATTGCCCTTCGATCAAACGCGCCGGCGGCGGATCTATCTGCTGCGCCATGCAGAGGCCGCCTACATCAGCGCAGACGGCAAGCGTGCCGAAGACTCCCGCGTCGTCGAATTGACGGACCAAGGCCGGCGCGAAGCCGAAGACATGGCGGCCTTGCTCAAGAGCGTCGCCTTCGACCGCGCGATTTGTTCTGGCCTGCTCAGAACCGTCGAGACCGCAAACATCGTGCTCGGCCCGCGCAAACTACAGCTCGAGACGATCCCGGCCCTCGAAGAAATTCGCGGCGGCGATGCCGTTGCCCGCGCCGATATCAGTCCGCCTGACCTGGCTTACATGATGTTCCGCGCCGGCCAGCCAAATGCTCGCTTTGCCGGTGGCGAGGCGTTCATCGACTTTGCGCGCCGTGTGGTCGGTGCATTCAACACCGTCGTGGCCGAGCAGAACTGGGAAACGCTGTTGATGGTTTGTCACGGCGGCGTCAATCGCGCGATCCTCACGGAGGTCACCGGTGCGGGGTTGCGAGCGTTCGGCGCTTTCGAGCAGGACTCCTGCTGCCTCAACGTCATAGACGCCGATTGCTGCTTGGATGGAGGCGCGGTCGAACGCTGGATCCTGAGGGCGGTCAACGCGACAGCCAACGATCCGATCAAGGACACGCGCCGTCTACTGACGCTCGAAGGCATGGCCAAACGGCTTGCCGATGCGAGTGCGGCTGAAAAGCAGTAACTCCGACGTGCATGGAAATTCGCGTTAAACTTTTCTGACGCGACTACACCCACGCTAAGCCTAGACCGCGCCACGCATTTCGAGATCACGCCGTTGATCCAGAGTGGCACCCCACGCGTATCGTTATCAGGCCTGAAGTCATCGCTCGGGCAACTTTGCAAAGTGTGATAAGATAAAAACATGGTTCAGCGTGAGACCCCCGCTGCCCCGATCATGCTCGGCCCGAACGAGCGGCCGAACCTCGGCGATTTGCCTCGTCATCTCCGCGTCCTCGCTCCCATCGCTTCCAAACTCGAATGGGGATCTCTCGCGATCACGCTACCCGACGGCGAACTCCTGAACATCCGCGGTCGTGAGCCCGGCAGGCACGCCGAAGTTCACATCAAGAGTTATCGTTGTCTCTGGCGCTTGGTGCGCGCCGCCAATGTCGGCTGGGCCGAAGGCTATCTAGCGGACGAATGGGATTCTCCCGACGTGACCGCGGTGCTCGAAGTCTTGGCACGCAACGCCGACCGCATGCGCGACTTCTATGAAGGCAAATCGTGGACGAAACTCGCCAATCGCGCGCTACATTTCTTCAATCGCAATACGCGCACCGGCGCGCGCCGGAACATTATGGCGCATTATGATCTGGGCAACGCCTTCTATGAGCGTTGGCTGGACAAAACGATGACGTACTCATCGGCGAAGTTCGAGCGCCCCGGCGATGACCTGAGCGCGGCGCAGCGCAACAAGTATCTGAGCCTCGCGCGGCGCATCGAACTGAAACCCGAGCATTCACTTCTCGAGATCGGCTGCGGTTGGGGTGGCTTCGCTGAGTTCGCGGCAAAGGAAATCGGTTGCCGCATCACAGGCATCACGATCAGCCCGGAGCAGTTCAACTTCGCGCGCGCCCGCCTCTTCAAACAGGGGCTCGGCGACAAAGCTGAGATACGCCTGGAAGACTATCGCGATACCAGGGGAACATTCGACCGCATCGCCTCGATCGAAATGTTCGAAGCCGTCGGCGAGAACTACTGGCCCGCCTACTTCGACAAGATCCGGGAACGCCTAGCACCGCTGGGACAGGCGGGCTTGCAAATCATCACGATCGACGAACGCTACTTCAACACATACCGCACAAGCGTGGATTTCATCCAGAAATACGTCTTCCCGGGAGGGATGCTCCCGTCGATGCAGGCATTGCGCGATCAAGTTGCCCGCGCCGGATTGTCATGGCGCGACGAGACCACGTTCGGGCTCGACTACGCGCAAACTCTGTCGCGTTGGCGCGATCGCTTCATGGTCGCCTGGGACGACATCCGCACACTCGGCTTCGACGAGCGCTTCAAGCGCTTGTGGAATTATTATCTGAGCTATTGCGAAGCAGGCTTCCGCGCGGGGTCCATTGACGTGACTCAGGTCGCGTTGATCAAGCCCGCATAGCCTCCTTGGGACCCTATTCCCTTGCCCTAGAACGCGCACAGATCAACGAAACCGCGCTCGCTTGATGCGCGGCGATGAAGCCCTTAGCTTCCAGGGACCCTCACCTGCTCAATCCCGAAGCAATATGGACATCCGTTCGAGCGTCATCGAAGCCATTGGCAACACGCCGCTGATCCGCCTGCGGCGCCTGTCGGACATGACGGGCTGTGAAATCCTGGGCAAGGCCGAGTTCATGAACCCCGGCCAATCGGTGAAGGATCGGGCCGCGCTGGGGATCATCCGCGATGCGGAACGCCGCGGCGCGCTGAAGCCCGGCGGCACGATCGTGGAGGGCACAGCCGGCAATACGGGCATCGGCCTCGCAATGGTCGGTCGTGCTCTCGGCTATCGCGCTGTCATTGTCATTCCCAACACGCAGAGCCAGGAGAAGAAGGACACGCTGCGCCAGCTCGGCGCGGAGCTGATCGAAGTTCCGGCGGTCCCCTACAAGGATCCCAACAACTACGTGAAGTGGTCGGGACGACTGGCTGAAGAACTCAACGCGAAGCAGCCGGCCGGCGCGATCTGGGCGAACCAGTTCGACAATATTGCCAACCGCCAAGTTCACATCGACACGACCGGCCCTGAGATCTGGACGCAGACGGACGGTAAGGTCGCCGGCTTCGTCTCGGCCGTCGGCACAGGAGGCACCCTGGCCGGCGTTTCAATGGCGTTGAAAGCGCGCAACCCCAACATCAAGGTCGCCCTTGCAGACCCGATGGGCGCGGCGCTCTTCAATTACTACAAGCACGGCGAACTAAAGGCCGAAGGCTCATCAATTACCGAAGGTATCGGACAGGGCCGCATCACTGCGAACCTTGAAGGCTTCACACCCGACGAAGCGTTCCAGATTCAAGACTCTGAGGCGATCCCGTTTTGCTTCGAGCTGCTGCGAGAAGAAGGGCTCTGCCTCGGCACGTCGAGCGGCATCAATGTCGCCGGGGCATACCATCTCGCCCGCGCACTAGGACGAGGCAACGTAGTTGTCACGGTCCTCTGTGACTACGGCACGCGCTATGCCTCGAAGCTCTACAATCCTGAGTTCTTGCGCTCCAAAGGTCTACCGGTCCCTGAATGGTTGGAGGCGAAATGAAGGCCGACGCCACTG
>WGNJ01000026.1 GCA_016124635.1 Alphaproteobacteria bacterium
CAGCGCTTCCGGGCTGCAAAGGCAATGAGACTTTGATTTCAGCCTGGCCGCCGGGCGAGACGACGGCGTCTCCGCCGTGCCGGCGCGCGATCTGGCGCACAAGAGCGAGACCCAGGCCGCTGCCGGTCGCGGCGCTCCTGCCGGGGACGCGGTAGAACGGCTCGAAGACGCGCTCGCGATCGGCATCGGGAATTCCTGGTCCGTGATCTGCCACGGACAGTGTTGCTTCGCGGCCGGTGCGCGCGACGTGGATGTCGATGGGCGGGGCGCCATGCCGGCGCGCGTTCTCGATCAGATTCCTGATCATACGGCGCAGCAGACGCGCGTCCCCGGTAACCACCGCCGATTCGCCGCCGACGTTGCAGTTGTCGTATCGGGCGGCCTCCTCGGCCGCGAGCGCCAGCAGATCGATTTCTTCCTTGGGGCCGAGGTCACTCACGGTGTCCAGGCGGCTCGCGGTCAGAATTTCGTCGATCAACTGGTCAAGCTCCGCGATATCGCGCTCGAGGTCCGCCTTGCGCTGCGGGTCGGCGTCCTTCCTCAGCAGTTCGACGCCTAGACGGATGCGCGCCAGCGGTGTGCGCAGCTCGTGCGATGTGTTCGCAAGCAACGCTTTGTTGGCAGCGACCAGCTCTTCGATGCGTGCAGCTGCGCGATTGAAGCTCGCCGCGAGGCTCGCGACCTCGTCCTTGCCGGATATGTCGACACGGGCGGAGAGATCGCCGGCGCCAAGCGTGTCCACGGCGCGCTGCAGTTTTTCCAAACGGCGGGTCAGTCCTCGAGCGACCGGCAATGCCGCGAGTCCAACGGCAAGGGCCGCCAACAGAAGGTGGAAGCCCAGGGCTGCCCATGGCGGGCGGGCGCCATGAGGGGAGCGGGCGACGAGGCGCCGGCCGTCCCGCAGGTCGAAAATGAAAGCAGGACCACGACTGTCCGGAATCCAATCACCCGTTTGGCTATCGCGGCGCGGCGGCGGGGGAGGGTGTCTGCCGGCGGCCGCCATCAACTGGCCGTTCGAAGCATAAAGCGCGAGGTCGGCGTGCAGGCGGCGAGAAAGATCCTCGATGGCCGTCTGCTGATCGGCTTGAGATGCAGTCGGAGGTGCAAGCGTCGCCGCGGCAAGTTGAACCACGAGCTCGACGGCCGGATGATGCCGATTTGCGTCGGCGGCGAAGTGCCAAAACGTCCCCACGATCGCAGCGAGCAGAGCGAGGCTTGCGATGATCGTCAGATAGATTTTGACGAAGAGCCGGGACATCAGTCCTGCGCCTTGGCGAAGACGTAGCCGGCCCCGCGTACGGTGATGATGCGGCGCGGCTTCTTTGGATCTTCCTCGATGGCGGAGCGGATGCGCGAAATGTGCACGTCGATCGAACGGTCGAAGGCTTCCGGCGTTTCGCCTTTCATCAAATCCATCAAGGCTTCGCGCGAAAGGACCCGTCCGGCGCGCTCGGCCAGCGCAAGAAGCAAGGCGAACTGATGGCTCGTCAGGTCGCAGCGATTGCCGTCCAGCCGGACTTCCCGCGCGTCGAGGTCGATTTCCAGGCGACCAAAATGTAGAACGCGCGCGCCTGGCGACTTGCGGCGCCGCAAGATCGAGCGCACGCGCGCAAGGAGCTCGCGAGGCTCGAACGGCTTGGGCAGATAGTCGTCGGCGCCCATCTCGAGTCCGACAACGCGATCCATGGCATCGCCGCGCGCCGTCAGCATTAGGATCGGCGTATCCGCCTTTGCACGAATGCGGCGGCAAACTTCGAGGCCGTCCATGTCGGGCAGCATCAAATCGAGCACGAGGGCATCGACGCCGCGTGTCTCATGCATAGCGAGCCCAGCGCTTCCTGAGGCGGCGCGCATCACCTGAAAGCCGGCCTCGCTGAGATAGTCGGAGACCATCTCGGCGAGGCGCGGGTCGTCTTCAATGATGAGGATGCGGTCGGTCACAGGATCTCATCGTATGGGGTTTGTCCCGACGGGGCCAGTTCGCATCAATCGCCCGGCGGGCCGAAGCTGTTGATGCGGTCGGCCAACTTGGCGCGCTGATCTGGCGTCAGAACCTCGGCCATCTCTTCGATAGCTTGAGTCACGCGCTTCGACACTGCGTCGATCCGGGCAACTTGTTCGGCTCTCAAGGCTTCGACCGCAGCGCGATCAATCGTCGGCTGACGGAAGAGCTCGATCGCCTTCTTGTGCGCCTCGAAAAGCTGCTGATGTAGCGGCTGAAGTTCGGTCGCGGCTTGCTTGGCGATTGCCGTCAGCTTGGTCTGCTGCTCGGCTGTCGCGTCCACACGGCGCGCAATATGCCGAACGATGCGATCGACATGATCTTGCATGTCGCCGGCATTCCACTCGCGATGGATGCCTCCGTGACCGCCCCACGGACCACCGCGGTGATGCCAACCGTGCCCGGCAACAAAGGGCGCGAAGTGCGCCGCCGCCGCGCCGAACAACGCGGCCACGAGCGCCACCAACAAATATGAGGCGGTGCGACCGCCGCGTGGATTGGAAGTGTCTGTCATTTTCGTCTCCATGAATGCAGGAGCTTTGTCGAAGGCTCCTTCAGCTTGAGAAATGTGGGGCGGCGCCGTGTCCCGATCTTTTCCGCTTTGTAAAGTTTTGTTGCTGCGTTTGTGGCGGAATGGGGTCCGGAATTAACACTCTGACGCGGTTGCCAGCCGCTTTTTCAGCCCTTCGGTAAAGCACCCGTTCACGAGATTGGCGGAAACTGCCGGAAAATAGAGGTCGTGGGGATATGCCGGGTTTCGATAGACGGACGGCGCAACGCTATGTGCTTGGCGATTTGGGTTTGGAGATCAATGGCGTCTGGCACGACACCATCGACATCTCCAAGCGCTCCGTCGCCATCGTCGCGCAGCAGGGCGTCGATTACGCTGCGCCGCGGGTCCAAGCCCGTTTCGTCAGCGGCGGCGTCGCCGAACTCAATCGCGAGGTGTTGACTTTGCATGTCATCGGCCTACGCCGCTCGCGCGTGATCCTCGATTACACGGTTGCAGACAAGGATTGGGAAGCGCTTTTGAGGCAGCACGACGTCAACGACGAGCAGATCGTGAACAACGCCTTCGGATAGGCGCCGCAGAGCTTCAACCGCGTTCAAATCGCTGGAGCTGAAACCTCAGGTGCGTGCGCACCGACGGCCATTCGTTCTCGATGATACTATAAACGCAAGTATCGCGTCGTGCGCCTTCGGGCAGAATCATGTGATTGCGCAACACGCCGTCGAGCTTGGCACCCAATCGTTCTATCGCTCGGCGACTTTGGTGGTTGAAGAACGAGGTGCGAAATTCGACCGCGATGCATTTCAAGGTCTCGAAAGCGTGCGCGAGCATCATCAGCTTGCATTCGGTGTTGAGGTTCGTGCGCTGAACTCTTTTGGCATACCAAGTCGAGCCGATCTCGACGCGGCGGTTGCTCGCATCGATGTTCATATAGGTCGTCATGCCGACAGCCTTGCGCGTGCTCTCTTCGATCACCGCAAAGGGCAACATCGAGCCTTTTTCTTGAAGGTGCAGGCGGCGAGCGATTTCATCCTTCATGGTCTCCGGACTTGGCACGAACGTGTACCAAAGCTTCCAGAGCTCGCCGTCGCGCGTGGCTGCGACCAGGTCGTCGTGATGATCGATCGATAGCGGCGCTAAAGTTACGGCGTTGCCGCGTAACGTAACCGGCTCAGGCCAAGGCATTCGCGTCCCCGAAATTTTGGCGAGAAGGTAGCCAGCTCAGCGCAGCGTCTCAAGCGCCTCTGTGATCGGCGGCCTCGGCGGATTGCGGCATCAACGTCGCGGCGAGCGGGGCGTCGCGGTCGTAAATATCGGGACGGAATTCGATTGTGCCGTTGTCGTCGACGAAGGCCGTCCAGTAGGCGATGGTGACCGGCATCTCTTCGGCGAGCGGTACGCGCACCGTGTCGCCGTCGTCGATTGCGTCCTTGATCGCGTCGCGCGGCCAATCGCCGTTCGCCCGGAGCAGATCCTCGGCGAGGTCCAGCGGCCGCTCCAAACGGACGCAGCCATGGCTTTGCGCACGGTCGATATCCTTGAAGAGCGCGTGCGCCGGCGTGTCGTGCAGATAGACGCCGTAGTTGTTGGGAAACTCGAACTTGATGCGGCCCAGGGAATTGCCGGGCCCAGGTTCTTGGATCAACAGCCCATCGTCGGACCAGTGCATTCGGTTGCGCTCGAGATACTTGGCGTCCCGCGCGATCGCTGGGCGGATTTCGTTGTCGATAATCGACTTCGGAACGATCCACGGTGGATTGATCACGACGGTCGTGATGGTGCTCTGAAGGATCGGCGTATCGTGCTTCGGCTTTCCGACCACCGCGTTCATGACCATCACGGGGTCATTGTCGCGATAGAGCGTCGCTATGGCGGCGGCGGCGTTCACTTCGACCCGCGTCGAGGCCGGGATACGATTGAAGTTGCGCCAGCGTTCCAGATTGGCCGCTATCTGCAGCACGCGCTCATGCGCCGATACGTTTAGGGCCGCTATCGTCGCCTTGTCCGGCTTGCCGGTCGCCCGAATGCCATGGCGACGTTGAAAGTGTTTCAAGGCGTCGACTATCGGGTTCGAGTCATCGCTGAGATCGTCGTCCGAAAGGTCACCCTCGATGCGCAGTCGCCGCGCAAGGCGCGTGTCGCGAGCGAGGCGTCTTGCCGACTTGCGGCTCAGGCTCGCCGGCATCGTTTGCCAGCCACCGGCATCGTCCAGGTCGCGGTAGACGCCGAGAGCGTACTTCAACCGCTCGTAGCCCGCGGACTGAGGAGGAAGGGTTCTTGCCCAGGCCGAGATGTTGTCTTGGTCGAGCGCGGACTTGAGCTCGCTCACAAGCTCTTTCTGAAGGCCGCGGCGTTCGCCTCTTCGATCTTCGTCCAGAGCATTGGCAAGGCCCGACGTCATCACCAGGGCGTACTTCAAAGCGGCGGCGGTGAGCTGCAAGTCGAGTTCCGCCGAGGGAGATCCGACCGACCTTTTCCACTCGGACGCAAGGCGGGCGGCGTTGAAAAGGCTGGGAGCGAGACCATGGTCCGCAGAGGCATCAATGGTCTTGAGGAGCGCGTCGGCGTCCTCGGCGGTCCAAACGCATCCCCTGCCGGATTGGGCGTAGAACAGATCAACGGCCGCGGCGACCGCTGACGGCTCCTTCAACGAGCCGCGTGCGGACATCGCGTCAGGGCAAAGTTCTTCGCTGGCCGATGTCGACAGCGTGCTCAGCATGAGGCCAAGCAGTGAAAGGAGTGTCAGCGCGCGCATCATATCTTTCGGATTCGGCCCGTGGCGAACGAAGAGCCGATGATAATAACCACACAGCCTGCGAAGGATGATAGACATCGACTACTTTATTTTCCGGGTAGCTACCTGCCCGTGCAGCGATTGCGTCAGGTTTGGCAGTAAATTAACGGTCGCGTGTGCGCTTTGAGGCCATGCGGTCTTCGCCAATGACGCGTTTTACATCGATGCTCGCTGGATGAACCTGAGATGAACGGCGTGCCGCGAGCAGATGCCGTGTGCCGACATGGACAGCTCGCATCTGGCACATTCGAATGGCTTCGCGTTGAGGCGCTTGCGAAGCGGAGCAGGCCCGCGCGTTGACGCGGGCCCTTTCTCATCGCTAGCGATCAATGTGCGAGATCTTGGTGCCTTCCAGCGCAATGCCCGCCATCAACCCCTTCTGGTCGAAGATGAAGGCATAGGCATCATCCTTGAGCGTCGAGGTCGACAGGTTCTTCGCGGCACCCGCATCGACGATCACAACCGTCGGACCGACGCCGATCTCCCAGCCGTCCGTCTTGTGGACGTAATCAACTGCCTTCTTTGTCATCAGAAAGACGGCGTAGCCGTAGGACTGGGCGCCCGCCTGGAGACCCCATGAGCCTGTGAACGAGTTGTAGTACTCCTCGCCGTGGCCTTTTTCGAACAGGACGCCTTCACCGTATGCGCCGCCGAAGACGAGGCCCGCCTTGACGATCGATGGGAAGACCAGAATGGCTCTGGCGTGACGCGAGATGTCCTTGGCTACGGGGTTGCTACGATAGAGATTCTGCAACGCATCATCCGCGTCACGGCTTAGTTCCTGGGCTGTTGAAGCCGCTACTGCGCGGTCGACACTAACCGCCGAAAATGTGCCGGCGATCGCTAGCGTGGCAGCCATGAACAATCGACGAGTGGTTCTCATGTGCTTGGTCCTCTTGCTTGCAAATTGTGAGAAGGAATGATCGACGCAAAATGCTCTCAGCGGATTTCTTGAGATCTTGGCCCTTCTCCGACGACCGAAAGCATTCCCGTTGAAACGCATGGGCTCTGGAACGGGTTCCGTGTGCCTATCTGTCACTTGAACCTTTGAAGCGCTTGTTCCGCCAGTTCCTTGGTCAATTGGCCTGCCGGCACGGGGCGCGCCAGCCGCGACGCTTGGCCGGCCCAGAGCGGGGAAAAATCGCCAGACTTTAGAGTCTCTGCCTTTTGGCGAAGGGGCGCGCTCGCGGCGACCGCAGTCGGGAAAGGCGGGACGGTGTCGCTCAAGGGGCCTTGTTCGCGGATGAAACGGTTGACGATGCTGCGCGCCGGTCTGCCCGTGATCACATTGGTGATAACGGTGTCGTCCTCGTAACCCGAGGCGAGCGCCGCGCGGTGAATCGGTGACGTTTTCGCTTCCGGACAGCGGAGATAGGCGGTGCCGATCAGCGCGGCCGATGCGCCGAGCGCGAAAGCGGCGACGATGCCGCGCGCATCCGCAATTCCGCCTGCCGCGATCACGGGCACGCTGACGGCATCGACGACCTGCGGCACAAGCGCGAACGTGCCGACCTGGGTTGAGATGTCCGAGGTCAAGAACATTGCTCGGTGCCCTCCGGCCTCGGAGCCCTGCGCGATAACGGCGTCGACGCCTTCGTTTTCGAGCCAGCGCGCTTCCTCGACCGTCGTCGCGGAGGAGAGAATCTTCGCGCCGGTCGCTTTGACCCTGGCGAGAAGACGCGTCGACGGCAGACCGAAGTGGAAGCTGACGACGGGCGGTTGCAACTCCTCGACAAGGGCACACGCAGCTTCATCGAACGGCGCGCGGTTCGGCATCGCCACGGCAGCGTCTGGGTCGAGCCCTAATTCCGTGTGGTAGTGGCGCAGCTTCGCGCGCCATGCCCGTTCGCGGTTCGGATCGGGAGCGGGGGCGACGTGACAGAAGAAATTGAGATTGACCGGCCGCGCGCTACGTTGGCGGATGAGGCTGTAAGCAGCTCTCGTCTGATCGGCGCTGAGCATGGCGCAAGGCAGTGAGCCGAGCCCGCCGGCATCGGACACGGCGATCGCAAGCTCCGCGTCAGACGACCCGGCCATTGGTGCCTGGATGATAGGAAGGTCAATCTTGAATAAGTCGAGCGCTCGACGATCCGGCCACATGGCGTGCCCCTTTCTTGGGCGCATTCATGGCTGCGGTGGACGACCGATACAACCTTTCACCAGCGCGAATTGCCAGCGGCGACGGTCACATGTTGAGGATCACGGCGGCGTAGTGGCAACCGGCGGCACACAAAACGAGGCCGTGCCATATGGCATTCTGGAAGCGCAGGCCGTCCCACAGGTGGAACACGACGCCGCTGACATAAAGGACCGATCCGATCGTAACCAAGGTCAGCACGGCTACGCTCAGTGAGTTGAGGACCGGCGCGAGTGAAAAGAAAACAAGTAAACCGAGTGCAAGATAGGCGACGACCGCGAGACGTTCGAAGCGGCGCGGATAGACGATTTTGATCGTGGCACCGGTGAAGGCGATGCTCCAGGCGATCACCGCAAGCCATTGCGACCATGGCGTCTCGATCCGGCCCAGCGTGATTGCGGAGTGCGTGCCGGCGATCAGGAAGAAGATCGTCGCGTGATCCAGTCTGCGCAGGACTTCGCGCATCGGCGATGGCCTGCTCAAATTATACGCAGCGGAGAAGCCTACCATCGCGAGCAAGCTCGCGGCGTAAAGCGACGTCGCGACGATTCCCAGCGGCTGCGAGTTCAGCGCGGCGAGAACGACGACAGCGATAGATCCGAGGACGCCGAACGTCACGCCGAGGACGTGAATGACACTGTCGGCGAGGACTTCCGTCGGGTCGTAAACGGGGTAGAGGTGCACCGGCGCAGCGCTTGCGCTTGCCGCCCTAGGCGGCGGCATTTCGGTCCTCATCGCGGTCACTGGCCTTTGTCTCCCAACTCGCGGAGACACCCCAAGCGCCCGCGGCAACGCGACGACTATAGGCACGGATCCGCGGGGGTGGGCAAATTAGAAAATGCCAAGCATTTAACGGCGGTTGGTAAAGGCCGTTGCCGACAGAATGAGCAAACCGCCCGCGATCGCCAGGTCCTTGGCGAACATGGTTCGTTCGACCGGTTGGCTGAAGTCCATATGAAAGAGAACGGCGGTGGCGACGCAGAAAGCGGCGAGGGCAAGCGCTGCCCAGCGCAATTGCCACCCGATCAGAATTGCAAGACCGGCGCAGACTTCGAGCACGACGACCAGCGGTAGGAGATAATCGGGCACGTGCTGGACGTTCATGTGGTGCAGAATGGCGTCCGTGTTCACGAACTTGTTGGCAGCCGCGAGGAGAAAGAGCGCGGCGATCAGGAAGCGGCCAGCAAAGTCCATGGCTTTGGCTAGGACCATTTGTGCACTCCTTATTTTGTTTGCGCGAGCGACGCGCGTTCGCGATTTAGCGATGCGGCGAATTTCAGGAATTCGCGGTTGAATTGCTTCGGCCGCTCGAGGAACGCCGCGTGGCCGCCTCGAAAGCGCGTTAGCCGTGCGCGCTTCATCTTTGCGATGACGGGCTTCGCGTAGCTCAGGGGTATGACGCGATCGCTTTTTGCCCACGCGAACCAGACCGGCATATCGAGCGCGACAGCGAGGTCACGCATGTCTGCCTCAGGCAACGCAAAGCCGCCCCAAGCGTCGCGAAGGACGGCGGCAATCTCATACGCAGCCGCGATGATGCGGCGACGTTGCGGCGCCGCGGCGGGAGAGGGGAGCACGATGCGGTAGTAGAACGCGAAAGCTCGACGGTACCACCAGGCGCCGCGGGCACCCGCATCGAAGAACCGTGCAAAGAGACCGCAAAGGCGTCTTAGGGCCGGCGTCACTTCGAAGATACCGCCGCTGTCGCAAAGCACGAGCGCTCGGACCGGATGCGTCGAGGCATAGACGATTGCCGTCGCGCCACCGATCGAATTGCCAATGATGATCGGGTTGGCGATGCGCAATTGCGTGAGAATGCCGTCGAGAAGCTCGGCATAGCGTTTTGGCGTCGGTTGCCGGCTGTCGGGCCCCGACCGGCCTTGGCCCGGCCAATCGATGCGGACGACCTCAAAGCGATCTTTCACCGCGTTTGTGAAAGCTTCGAAATCACGCCCGCCGTGGCCGATGGCGTGCAGGCAAACGATCGGCGGGCCCTTGCCGGCGCGTGCGACGGCGAGGCTAACGCCGTCCACGACGATCTCCGGAGAACCTTCAGGAACGCCGACGAGGAAACGCAAATTCTGGCCCTGGCCGATCTTCGACATAAGTGATATCTATATCACTTCATGCGACGATTCAAGACGGAGCGTCGGCTATTGCCTCAAGGCTCATGCGCGCGTTATCAAAAGCGATGCGAAAGAAAGCGAAACCTCGGCCGAAAGGCCGCCCGCCCAAGCACGACGGAAAGCCGACCAGCGCGAAGCTGATCGCTGCCGCTACGAAGGAGTTCAATCAGCGCGGGTTCGACGGGACGGACACGAATCGGATCGCCCGCCGCGCGGGTTTCGCCCCACAGACGTTCTATCGATGGTTTCGGGACAAGACGGACGTGTTCCTCGCGGTCTATCGCGCCTGGGAGGACCAGGAGCGGGAGATGCTGTCCAAGCTCCTAGCGCGCCAGGCCCCCGCCACCGAAGTCGTCAACGCCGCAATTCGGCATCACAAAGCCTACAAGGTGTTCCGGCGTAGTCTGCGGACCTTGTCGCTGGAGAACCGTGCCGTGCGTAAAGCGCGCGCGGAGAGCCGGAAACGTCAGATCGAGCAGATCAAAGTCTGGGTGGCTCCGGCCAAACCCTCGAGCGTCGAGGTGGCAACCATCCTGTTGCAGATGGAACGCCTTGCCGATGCGGTGGCCGAGGGGGAGTTCGCCGATCTCGGCCTTGAGGATAAGTCTGCGCGCGAGGCGCTCGCCGCCCTTCAAACCCGCTTGCGCGGCGGTCGGATTTGATTCGGCTTTCAGCGAGTGATTCGTCGAATTCGGGCGAATAAGATTCAAAATTCCGTCGCAACTCGGTGAGGCGTAAGCGCGCACTTTAGGAAAATCTTAACGAACTATTGCTCTTCGATTTCTCGCGTGTGCGCACGCGAAGGTTCGATGCGCTCGGCATAGGAAATCCGCTATCTGATCGCTCTTGTCGCAATTGCTGCAGTGCACGCGGAACAGGCCGAATGATGCAAATTGCGAAGCGCAAATTCTGATCTCCTTCATGAGGCTTGCGCATTCGTAACAAAACGGTGCGGGACAGAAGGGAATTTCTGTGAGAGGATTTTTTTGAGGCTGGAGGTTGGGACGGTCGGCGCGGGACATGCCGACAGGCGACGAAACGGAGATACCAATGCGCACTCGGCTTGTAGAATTGGTGGCATTAGGTCCGGAATTGCGGGTCGAGGCTCAGAAGCTCGGCCACGGCGTCAACGAGTCCTACCTGCTTGTGCACAAGATCTTGACCCAAGCCTTTCGTGAAGATCCCGCACGCGTCCCGAGCGACGCCCTGCGCGCCCATCTGACATCGAAGCTGCAGCGCCAGGTCAGAAACAGCGCGGCCGCCTAGGCGCCTGATTTTGCTGGAAAATTATGTACCTCGGTCGCGAGCTAACAGCTCGTTCCAGTGATCGCGCGTCAGTTCCCAATAGATCGAGCGCCGTGTTGTTCCGTCCGGCCGCACCGCCTCGCGCTCACCCATGCGCACGAAGCCGCCCCGATCAATGAGGCGGGCCGAGCGGATGTTGTCCACAGCGGCGGTCAAGCACATCAAGCGGACGCCGAGCGTCTCGAAGATCCAGCTGAACGTGTGAAGCGCGCCGCTTCCGCCGGCGCCGCTGTTCTGCAGGTCAGCTCGCAACGCGCCTGCGAGCTCGGCCGACGAACGGTCCGGCCATACAGTGATCTTCGAATAGCCAGCGGCCTTGCCTTCGCGGTCGAGGGTCACGAAGAGGAGCCCTTCGCCGCGTTGCTGCTGGGCCGCGCAATCTTCAATCCATTCCGCGATCGTTTCGAGATTGAGGGGACGGGGCAGGTCGTAGATCGCGTCTGATACGGCCGGATCGGCGAGTAGCTCAAGGAGTGAGCTGGCGTGTTCGCGCTTTGCGATCGCGCGGCCCGGCCCCAACGTCGCCGGGTCGGCATTGCGAACCGCGGCTCTGATGGCCTGCTCCTCGTCGGCCGTCGCTTTGAGTACCGTCTTTGGTGGCGCACTCATGTCGCCGAATATTCCGGCGAACTTCGATGCGGTACAAGGCGGTTTGGTCGCCCCCGGCGTCGTCTCCGCGGTGGCCGGCGGGCTATCGCGGACAGTCCTGCGCGAAAAGTACGCAACGCTCGCGCAAACCAAAAATCCTTCGGCACTATCCCGAGTTCAACTTCGGGCTCTCAATTCGATGATGAGGCGGGCGCCGGGGGCGTGGATTTATCAATGGCCAATCTTGGTTAAGTCTTCGTTAACAGCGGCGCCGCCGATCATTCCCGGCGGGAGACCGGGTTTTCGCGGTCTGCCCAAATTGTCAGCTCTGCCTCAAAGATAGCGGAAGTCTTCCGCCGTATTGCCCCAACCCGAGTGGCTTCGGGCCCTTCGAAATTTTGTGAACCATCTTTCGTGGAACCAGGTTGCCGTCCCCGCGTTGGCAACGGGTGAGAGGGTTTCATACCCGACTTTCGTGAGTGGCTACGCACCCTGAAGGCGCAACGGTTGCGCCGCGGATTGCGGGCAATTGATAAGGGCAAATCTTCATGACCCAATCGGATATGAACACGATATCGAACGAAGAGCAGTTCAGAAGCGAATTGACGCAAAACGTTCCGTATCTTCGGGCTTTTGCGCGTGTTCTTTGCGGACGCGACGATCAAGCAAACGATTTGGCGCAGGAAGCCGTGGGCGAAGCGTGGGATCGCCGCGCGTCCTTTGGGACCGGCATCGGCCTGAGGGCCGGCCTCTTCAAAATCCTCCGGGACAACTACTACGCGCGTCGCGGATTGGAGTGGAGTGCTTCTGCTCGGAAAAACGACGGCGGCGCGTTGATCGAGAACGAACAGCTCCCCGATGAAGTCGAGTTGAAAGAGCTGGCCCACGCATTGGGCACACTGTCCGACGAACAACGGGAAGCTCTGATTTTGGTCGGCGCGAGCGGCTTCGCCTACAAGGAAGCTGCGGCGATCTGCGACTGTGCGGTCGGCACCATCAAGAGTCGTGTCGCGCGTGCTCGCAACGCGCTCTACCAGGTGATCCAAGAGCTCAACGAAGCCGGGGACGCCGAACAGCGGATCGAAGACGGCAACGAGGTTCGCTTCGACGGCGAGCGCCTCTCGGCGGAGCACGACAGCATGCCGCCCGCTCAGATCAGCGCCGGCGCGCTTTATGCGCGGCGTCTGATGGGCGCCTCGAGGCGGCTCCTCCACTAACGGCCAACGGGCGGCGGAGGCGTTGATTTGACACCCTCGTGCTGCTGGCAATCGCGGCGGGCGGACATTAGCTTCTCCATTCGGAGGGGCTCGTGCCGCGTCTACCCAAGGGTATCCTGTTCGATCTCGACGACACGATCTTGTCTGCCTACGGCCGGCCCGACGTCGCCTGGCGCAAAGTCGCGCTTGAGTTCGCCGAGCAGATCGGTCCGCTGACGCCGGAAGACCTCGCAAACAGGATTGGCGCGGAGGCTCTGGAGTTTTGGAGCGACGCGGCGCGCCACAAGGAATGGCGCACGAAGCTCGATGAGGCCAGGCGCATCATCGTTTCGCGCGCATTTTCAGGCATTGAAGAACGCATTGCGCAAACGCAGGAGTTGCGCGACGCGATCGCGGACCGGTTCACGCGGCTGCGCGAGGAAGAAATGAAGCTCTTTCCAGGCGCCAGCGAGACGCTGGACACCTTGCGTGACCGAGGCGTGCGACTGGCGTTGATCACCAACGGCTCCGGCGATGTGCAGCGGGGCAAGATCACGCGCTTCGCGCTCGAGCACCGCTTCGATCACATCCAGATCGAGGGCGAGCACGGGTTCGGGAAGCCGGAAGAAAAGGCCTATCTGCACGCTCTATCGTCTTTGGGGCTCGGCGCGCGCGACGTATGGATGGTCGGCGACAACCTCGAATGGGAGGTAGCGGCACCTCAGCGGCTCGGCATCTTCGCAATATGGCACGATGCATACGAAGGTGGGCTGCCTGCCGACTCTAAAATCAGGCCTGACCGTATCATCACCCGCCTACCGCAGCTGCTCGAGCCGTAACGCGAGCGCTCAGACCGACATCGGGATCGCGATCAGTCTCGGTCGACCTTGCCGTCTCGAATTGCGACCACATCGCTGCCTGAGAATTCCGTGCTCAGTACGAAATCTCCGGGGTCAATGTTGTCGTCATCCGACACGATCATCACGCATTGGGCTTGGCATACGTTTGTCCGCAACTCGCCCGGCGCCAGCGTGATCCAGATGCCGCGGTTTGGCGAGGTGTAGTCGGGCTTGCATCCGTCGCCGCAGATGAAGACGCGGTGATTTATGCTGTCGCGGTTGATGATGTCGACGGCGTAGGCCGGCGAAGCGGCCGCAAGCGCGACGACGAAGGCGAATAGCAGTCTCCCCATGGCACTGTCCTCCCCTGGCATCGAGACTAGCACGATCGGCCAAGGCGTGGCTTTTGTGAGACTTTTCGCGGATTTTCGGTGGGCGCGGGCTCCTCAGCCGAGTGACAGCTTGCGAGCAAATGTAGGGTTCCGGATACTTTGAAAGGTTCCGTTTCCAATCGTTGAGTCGCGCGTTGTCCACGAAGTCCGATGTTCTTTCCGCCGTCGCGCGTCGCGCTGGCGCCCACAATTGGGCTCGCGTCCTGCTGCAATATCGGCGACCGAGCAGCATGCGCAGTGTCGTCGAACTCTTGATCACGGCCATCCCTTTCGTCGCGATTTGGGCCGCCATGTGGGCCATCGTGTATCTCGGGTATTGGCCGCTTTGCTTCTTGCTGGCGATCCCGGCCGCCGGGTTTTTGGTGCGCCTGTTCCTGATCCAGCACGACTGCGGGCACGGCGCATTTTTCAGACATCGTTGGCTCAATGATTGGGTCGGCCGTGTCATCGGCGTCTTTACGTTGACGCCTTACGACGTATGGCGGCGCGACCATGCGATGCATCATGCGACAACCGGCAACCTCGATCGCCGCGGAGGCGGCGGCGAGATACGAACGTTGACGGTCGACGAATATTTGGCTCTGCCGTGGTGGCGACGCGTGCAGTATCGGCTCTACCGCCATCCCTTTGTGATGTTTGCGCTGGGCCCCACGTTTGTCTTCGTGCTGTGCCAACGCCTTCCCTTAGGGTCGATGCGCGCCGGCTGGTTGCCATGGACCAGCACCATGGCCACGAACGCCGCGATCGCCGTCATCGTCATCGGCATGATGTGGTTCGTCGGCGTCGTGCCGTTCCTCGTCGTCCACGTGCCGATCATGCTCTTGGCCGCGACGATCGGCGTGTGGCTGTTCTATGTGCAGCACCAGTTCGACAACGTCGCCTGGGCACGCGACGCCAACTGGGATGTGCATGAGGCGGCACTACATGGAAGCTCGTTCTACGATCTGCCGTCGGTGCTCCGCTGGTTCACAGCGAATATCGGCTTGCATCACATCCACCATCTGAACAGCCGCATCCCGTACTATCGCCTGCGTCAGGTGCTGCGCGAGCATCCCGAGTTAGGGCAGGTCGGGCGCGTCACGTTTTGGAAGAGCCTTCGCCTGGTGCGTCTTGCTTTGTGGGACGAATATCAGCAGCGAATGGTGTCGTTTCGTGAGATGCGTGCGGCGCGTCGCAAACGCATCGCCTGATCCGATCTCCGCTGCCGCCGTTCACGATTGGGGCAAAGTTTCGCCACGATTGGGGCACAATTGTCGCTAACCCTGTCGGCACGCGCGCGCCGCGCCTCGGCGCCTCGGGCTCCGCTGGGAGGGCATTGATGTTCATTCTGCTCGATCTATTGCCGCTGTTGGTCATTCCCCTCGTCATCTACAACCTGGTGATCTTCGGTCCGGTGATCGGGCCCGTCGCCGATGCACAGGCCTGGCTGGCGCAACCGATGTTCTCGGTCCACATGTTCTCCGGCGATCTGTGGCACGTCTCAGCCGGCGATGCGATCCTCGGCACAGCCGTGTTCTTGCTCTTCATCGAGATCGTGAAGTCAACGCGCACGGACTCCGTGTCGTTGATCAATCACGCGCTCGGCACGTTGCTCTTCATCGTCTTCCTGTTCGAATTCCTGACGATGCGCAATTTCTCGAACTCGGTGTTCGGCCTGTTGACGGCGCTCCAGCTCGTCGACGTGGTCGCCGGCTATACCGTGACCGCCGTCGCCGCGAAGCGCGACATCGGCTCGAGTGGCGGCTTGCTCGGCACGCACTAGCGTCCTGCCAATTGAGGGGGCCGGCCGCATGCGCGCCGGCCCCTCGCTATTTCGGATCCTCGAAGATTCCGTCCTGCTCGACGGTGCGTCCGAACCACGGGTGATCGAAGGTCAGCGTGAACCGGAAATGGCCCGCGCCAAGATCCTCATGACGGATTTCGGCTTGGCCGGGCGTGAGCGGCGCGGCGAATGGAATGCTGACCGAGCCCAGACGCCAGAAGAACTTGCGAGAGCGGAAGATCAACACGCCGTCCGCAACATCGAGATCTAGTAGCATCGTCCAACCGCCGCCGCAACACTCGAGCAGGCGTCCGTCTTCGGCGAGCCGCTTGATCGACCGAACGGCGAAGGCGATGCCGAAAGGCCCGCGATAGCGGCGCGCCCAAGACATGCCTCCGGAAACGGGGCTGACCTCGACACTGGCTTCGGCTTTTCCGGCGAAGGGCGGGAGCGGCGCGCCGATCAGCGCGAGGCACCAAGCGAAGACGCGGCCGACCGGGCTCAATGTTGTGTGCGTCGTGCCGCGGTAGACGACGGGATCGTGTGTCGTGAAGCGGCGGCGGACATCCTCGGACAGCGAGAGCCAGCGCCGGGCGCCGAGGGCGCGGGCGATGGCGTCAGCGGGCGGCGTTCCGTCGAAGGCTCGGGGGCCCGCCCAGAGGAAGGCTTCGAGCGCTGGTCTCATGACGCATCATCCCTCTCATTTGGCTTTCCCCAGCAAGCGCACGATTCTTGTACCCAGCTTGATCATTCTCTCGAGCATCGGGCGCGGCACGTTCTTCATTTGCTCATACCAGCCCGTCATCCGCTCGATGAAGGACGCCATTTCGGCGATGCGGCGCTTGACGTCGGCTGGCGTCTCGTTGTCTCGGTCGGCATTCGCGCTGACCGACTTCAACAGTTCGAGGGACGGATCGATCTCGCGCTTCTTGCGCTCGTCGATGATGGTGCGAACGATATCCCAGGGATCGGTCTTGGCGACGTAGCGATTTCGGCGGTCCCCGACGACGTGGATCAAGGACACCAGGCGATACGCCTGAAGTTCGTCGAGGCTGGTGGAAACGTTCGAGCGTGCTATCGACAGGGTCTCCGCAATATCCTCCGCCGTCAGCGGGCGGCCGACGAGCCAGAGAAGGGCGTGAATCTGGGCGACCGAGCGATTGACGCCCCAGCGCGCGCCCATCTCGCCCCAGTGCAGCATCACCTTGGACATGGCCGGAGACATGCGGGGAGCTTCGTCGTGTTCGACGAGTGCGGGGGCCGGGGGCATCTTGAGTGTCTGTTATTTCTGCAAAGACAGAAATTAGAGAAACAACGGCCTGAGTTCAAGACACGGCGCGTCGGTCGTTCTGCGGCATGTTGGACCTAAAGGCTGCCCGTCAGCGGTAGCGGTGCGAACGGCGGTCGTAGAGATCGTCGTAGCGGCTGTCGTAGGCGCTCAGTTCGCCGCGCCAATCGTCACGCGCCGTCATCGGATCGTTTTGGTCGCGCGGGATCGGCTGCGCCGACTTCCAGGGGCGGTACGGCGTCGACGCGCGATCGTTACACTTCGAAACGCCGAAGCCTTCGCTCCAGGTCATGGGACTGTCCGGGTTCTTTGTGTGCCGGCACCACGCGCGGCCGCTGTCGCCCGCTTGCGCGCCCGACGCACCGCCCAAGAGAAGCAAACCAAATACCGACGCAAGGACGACTTTGAACTTCATCACACTCTCCCCACCCAGCGGACGCTACGACGCGCCCGTCCATGGTAATTTTATCGATTGTGAAGGCGACGCGCGTGCGTGAATTGTGCCGTTTACTTTGATTTTCTTGCCGCTCGACAGGTGGCGTTCCAACGCTGGGTCAGGTGCCGACCGCCCCCAATGGCCTGCGACGTCCAACTTGCGGCGCGCGCGAGGTCGATGCTTTGTTAGCCGATCGCAGGAGGAAATAATGCAGGACTTGTTCTCACTCGAAGGACGTACCGCGCTGATCACCGGCGGCTCGCGGGGCATCGGCAAAATGATCGCGGCCGGATTCATTGCGCACGGCGCTCGCGTCTACATTTCGTCGCGAAAAGCCGCCGCATGCGAACAGACGGCGGGTGAATTGTCGAAGGGCGGCGGGACCTGCGTTCCGCTGCCGATGGATTCTTCGACGGTCGAGGGCGCGAAAGCGCTCGCCGCCGCTTACGAGGCGCGTGAGCCGAAGCTCGACATTCTCGTCAACAATGCGGGAGCGGCGTGGCTCGCACCTTTCCCCGAGTTTCCGGAGAAGGGGTGGGACAAGGTGATGGACCTCAACGTCAAGACACCCTTCTTTCTGACGCAAGCGCTCGCGGGTGCGTTGGGCAAAGCGGGAACGAAGGAGCGGCCGGCGAAAGTGATTAACGTCGCCTCAATCGACGGCATCGCCGTTAACCCGCAGGAAACCTATTCCTACCAAGCGAGCAAGGCGGGACTCATTCATCTGACCAAACGGATGGCCGTACGGCTGATCGAGGACAACATCGCGGTCTCGGCGATCGCGCCCGGAGCCTTTGCGTCGGAAATGAACGTCGACGCACGCGATCATGGTGACGAAGTTAAGAAACGTATCCCTGCGCAGCGTATCGGAAGAGACGAGGATATGGCGGGGGCCGCTATCTTTCTCGCTTCAAAGGCCGGCGACTATGTGATCGGTGCGACGATCGTCGTCGACGGCGGCGTGAGCTTGATGCGGGTTTAACTCCATCTAAACCGCCCGCGCTTCGCCTAGTTTTTAGACTTTCGGGTCATACTCCCGATCCCGCCCCCGAGGCCGGAGGGAGTTTGACCATGCGCTATTGGGACTTGCCGGAGCACGCGGCAGAGTTTGGACGGAAGGCGCTTGCGCTCCTCGAGGCTAGAGGCCTCGCTCCGTCACCGGTGAACTACGATCTCTGGTTCGCCTACGCCGTCGGTGAGAACCGCGAACTCATGCGCAGCCTCGATCTTGCCGTTGAAAGCGGCAGCATCCGCGACTTGGATCACGCCTGTGCTCTGCACACGAAATACATAGCTGGCGCGCGGGCAGGCGCGGTCGACGACCTCACCGTCACGCTGCAGACGCAGATCAGCCAGCTCTCCGGATTGCTCAAGGGCGTGCACAAAGAGACGCGGGCCTTCGGCAAAACGCTCGATACAGCCGCCGATCAGCTCGGCCGCGATGACGTCATTCCGCATCTGCGCGCGATCGTCGAAAGCGTCGCCGCGGCGACGCAGGTGATGCAAGCGCGAAACGAAGTGCTCGAGCAGCAGCTCGAAACGTCGGCGATGGAAGTGCGCGTGCTGAACGCCCGGATCGAGGAGATTCATAAGGAAGCCTTGATCGATCCGCTGACGGGACTTGCCAACCGCCGCGGCCTGGAGGCCAAGCTACAGGAGGCAACGTCGAACCGCGCCGGCAGCAATCGGTCGTTCTGCGTACTGATGGGCGATGTCGATCACTTCAAGCAATTCAACGACAAGTGGGGTCATTCGACGGGCGACCAGGTGCTGCGTTTGGTTGCGCAGGCATTCAAGGCACATACGCAAGACGGCGACACGGTCGCGCGAATCGGCGGCGAAGAGTTCGTCGTGATCCTGGCGGACACGACACTCGAGCGCGCGGTCGGCGTTGCCGAGGATATCTGCCGCGCGGTCTCTTCGAAGAAGGTGGTGCGTCGCGCAACCGGGGAGACGCTCGGGACAGTTACCGTGTCTGTCGGCATTGCGCGCTATCAGCCAGGTGAGCCGATCGGTGACGTCATAGAGCGTGCGGACGCTTGCATGCTGGCGGCGAAGCAGGCCGGCCGCAATGGCGTTGCGGCGCAGACCGACCGTCACGTGCAGACCGGTTCGGCCAAAGGCCACGCATTGCATTAAGTCGGCGTTCACCAAACGAGCGCGTGGCGAGTGTGACGGCGGCCACGTTCGGTGAACAAAGTGCTGATTTGTCTGAACTTTACGCCAACTTAAAGGCGTGCTGCGCAAACTCGGCCCGGGTTTCCAGGGCTTGGATGAATGCGGCGCTCTTCGCGCGAAGATAACGGACAGTCTCGGCTGTTGCAGCACTACGTGCGCACGGCCGGCACGAGCCTGTCGCGCCGGCGCGCGCAGCGCACGCTCGGTGCCGCTCGCATCGAGGCCGAACTCGCGAACCGCGCCAAGACCGAGTTCCTTGCGAACATGAGCCACGAATTGCGGACGCCGCTAAACGCGATCATCGGTTTCGCAGATGTCTTGGCGCACGCTCCCGGTGGCAACGGTGATGCTCAGAAGACGACCGAGTACGGCGCGTACATTGCCACCGCCGGACGCCATTTGCTCACGATGCTGTCCGACATCCTGGATATGGCGCAGATCGATGGTGGCAGGTGCGAGGTCGAGACTGCACCCTGCAATTTGAAGGACGTTTTGGACCGCAGTCTCTCCTGTGTGAAAGATCGCATTGGCGCCAAGCACCAACTGATGTCGGTACTGGTCGACAACGCGTTGCCGCAGATCGTCGCCGATCAGCGGCGCTTGCAGCAGGCCGTGGTCAATCTGCTCGCAAATGCAAGCCAGTATACTCAGGAAGGCGGCTGCATCACGCTGCAGTGTCAGCGTGGTCCGACCGGCGGCGTCGCAATCGTCATTTCCGACAATGGCCGCGGAATGAGCGAGGACCAGTTGCGTCAGGCCCTTGCGCCGTTCGCACATGTACAAAGCGCTTACGTATCGGTTGGCGAGCCAATGGCGCTTGGTCTTGCGATCGCCAAGCGTCTGGTCGAATTGCAAGGCGGCTCCTTCGCGATTCTGAGCACGCCAGGCGAGGGCACGCAGGCAGAACTTCACTTTAGTGCAGCAACGCTCGTCGAGAGAGACGCGCGGGAGGGAGGTGCAACATGAGCGGACCTGTGACTGCGGGCGGTGCGCCCGATCATGCGTCTCTGCCAGTTACCGGGCCGACGTTGGTGACATCGCGCCATCGTCCGTTCGCGCACATCGTTTCGGTCGAAGGCGGCCAAGCGCTCGCAGCGTTTGATACGCGGGGAAGCCTGTCGGGTCTTTCGGACGACGAGCGCATAGAGATCGGATCGATCGTCACGATCACGACTCCGTCCTCGCATATCATCGGCGTGGTAACAGGCCTCAGCGTCCCGATGGGCTCGTACGAAGTCGGCGAAGACGCCACGCGGTTGATGGAGCTCGACCTCGTCGGCGAGATCGTCGGCAACATCGCGGACCGCTCATTCAAGCGCGGCGTGTCGTTGTTGCCGGCGCTGGGTGATGCCGTGGCGCGCGCCTCGCACCAGGATCTCGAATTGATCTATTCGGCTCGGCGTAAACCGGCGGTCACGATCGGTAGCCTCTACCAAGATGCCGATATTCCTGCAGCAGTCATGATCGACGATCTGTTGGGGAAGCATTTCGCGGTCGTTGGCAGCACGGGCGCAGGCAAGTCCTGCGGCGTTGCGGCCATCCTGCATGCCATCATCGGGCAATATCCGGAATCGCGCATCGTCGTGCTCGACGTTCACAACGAATACAGCGCGGCTTTTCGTGGTCAGGCGGAGATGATTTCGCCGGCCAATCTGCAACTCCCGTTTTGGCTTTTGAGCTTCGATGAGCTCGCTAGCGTCTTTACGACGTTCGACGAACATCAAGCCGAAGATATCGAAATCCTTCACGACGCCGTGCTCTATGCCAAGAAGCGCTACGTCGATGCGACAACGGGGCGGCAGAGTCAGATTCTCAAGCGCTCCACCGAAGGTACCAGTACATCGACTATCAGCGTCGACGCTCCGTCACCCTTCCGTTTGCAGGATGTGGCGGGATACATCGACGAACAGCTGGGCCAGCTGGAGCGAACGCAAAGTTTGGTGTCGCTGCGGCGCATGAAGATCCGCATCGACACGCTGACGACCGACGTGCGCTACGCGTTCATGTTCGGCAGCATCACGATTCAAGACAAGATGGCGGAGATTCTCTCTCGCATCTTCCGCATTCCCTCCGCCGGCAAGCCCGTTACGATCATCGATTTGTCGGCTGTGCCGTCTGAGATCCTCAATGTCGTCATCTCCGTCATTTGCCGCATGGCGTTCGACCTGGGCGTGTGGAGTAAGGGGCAGCTGCCGATCACTCTGATCTGCGAAGAAGCGCATCGTTACGCGCCGACGGATCAGGCGGCCGGTTTTGAGCCGACGCGCCGCTCGCTTGCGCGTATCGCCAAGGAGGGCCGCAAGTACGGCATTTCGCTAGGCGTGATCACTCAGCGTCCCGCCGAGCTCGACGCGACATTGCTTTCCCAATGCAGCACCATCTTCGCGCATCGTTTGTCAAATGAATCGGACCAGCGTGTCGTTCGGTCGCGTTCAGCGGATTGTGCCGTGAGCCTGCTCGACTTCCTCTCGTCGCTTGGCGACGGAGAGGCGATTGCGGTTGGACAGGGCGTCGCCATGCCAATGCGCATTCGATTCACGCGCCTGCCACTCGACAAACAACCGGCGAGCCAAAGCGCCCAATTCTCCAAATTCTGGGTCAGCCAAGGTATGGGCCTGGATGATGTCGAGAAGGTCGTGGCGCGTTGGCGCTACAACCGACGCGACGAAGACTAACGCGCCTCGAACAAGTGAGAACAATGCAAATGAACGAGACGCTGCGCCCGAATTGGTTCGTGAACTCCGGCGGCAAGATCTTCGGCCCGTATTCCATGGACCAGATGGCCGAGTTTGCGGAGCAGGATCGGCTGCGCAGCACGACGGTCGTTCGTTGCGGAGAGGCGGGCGAGTGGATGCAAGCGGCCGTCGAACCTCGGCTTGGAAGGCTGTTCGACCGCGACATGGCGCCGGCACCTCCGCCACCCGCAGCACAACTGGAGCGACGAAAGGAATTGACCGCTTCGAACGTGGTGGTGATTGGATATTTCCGCACGCGGTCTATCGAGACATTCGAACGTGCGCTCTCGCAATTCGGAGAGACGATCGCAGTTACGCCGACTTCATGGATACTACGGACCGATTTGGCGATCGGCATCTTGCGCAACGACCTCGTCAAATTTCTGGGCGCATCCGATCGACTGTTCATTGTGGACGGCAAGAACGGCAAGGTAACTTGGTCCAATTACGGGCCGAGCGAAGAGGCGCGGTTGCGCAAGTTCGTTGCCGCAGGGCGCGAACACTAGAGCTCTTCCAGGTTCTCAACATTTGAAGTCTCGGTCGGTTGCTACGTTGCCAACACTTGGCGACGAGCCTTCTCACACACGTCGGCTTTGTTCGTTGGGACAAATGACTGGAATTGCCCGATTGCGGTGAAGGTTCCGCGCGACGGTCGCTTGCCGACTTGTATGCGGGAACAAGCGCCAGATTGTCCGACCTACGGAAAGTAACAGGAACAGGTGCGCTTTAAGGGCGTTCTGTCGCAAGTGCCTGCAAGCGTCGAGGAGCACGGTTGGTGAATCGAGTCGTCGTCTCCATGCGTTAAGGGTGCGAAGACAGGAGAAACCAGATGCTGAGCAAACTCAATTTGATGGCTTGTGCCGCAATTGTTGCCGGTGCCAGCGTGATCGGGTCGGCCGCTTTGGCGGCGCCCGGTGGTGTGAAGGTCGGAGTGTTGACATGCAATGTCGAACCCGGCTGGAGTTATGTCATCGGCTCGACCCGTCCACTCGAGTGCAGCTATGCGCCGAAGCACGGTCGCGGTGAGCACTATGTCGGCAAGGTGCAGAAGGTCGGCGTCGATGTCGGCTACGTCGACGGCGCAACGATCGTGTGGGCGGTCGTCGCACCAACTTCGGACATTCGTCCGGGGTCGCTCGAAGGCGATTATGGCGGGGCGTCCGCGAGCATAGCCGTCGGCGTGGGAGGCGGCGCGAACGTCTTGGTCGGTGGCTTCGACAAGTCGATAACGTTGCAACCGATCAGTCTCGAAGGCCAAACCGGCGTCAATCTGGCGGCGGGGATTTCGGCGATAACGCTCGAGCATGCTCGCTAATCGAGGCGTTAGGACTGTGGCCCTCGGCGGATTGCGCCGAGGGCATTCTTCATGAGGCCGCAGCTAGACCGACTGGCGACTGGCGAACGACGCGCGCCGACGGAAACTCGATAAGCACAGTCGTCCCTTTGCCGACCGCGCTCTCAATGCGAAGTATACCGCCGTGTGCTTGCACCAACCCCTTTACAATCGGCAGGCCCAAGCCGGTGCCGCGCTCGTCCGTCGTGGCGACGTCGTGTTGCCCTTGACCGAAGCTCTCAAGGACGCGAGTGAGATCTTCGCGGGCGATCCCGATCCCGGTGTCCGACACTGAAATCTGCGTTGCGCCGTCGGAAAGCGTGCGCAGTGCCACGGCAATGGAGCCGTTGCGCGGCGTGAATTTGACGGCGTTCGACAGCAAATTGATGAGCACCTGGCGAATTGCGCGCTCGTCGGCCTGGAGAATGACATCCCGTGGAACATCGAGGCTCAGATTGAGACTCTTTTGCACAGCCTGCGGCTCGATAAAGCGGAGTGCTTCGTGGCACGCGTCTTTGAGCGAGAACTGCGTTTCGCGCAAATTCCATTTGCCGGCTTCGATCTTCGATAAATCCAAAATGTCGTTGATGAGCCCAAGAAGATGACTGCCGCTCGCGTGCACGTTGGAGGCATAGTCGGCATAGCGGTCGACGGCCTCGCGACCGAACATTTGGTCCTTGATGACCTCGGAGAAACCTAGCACGGCGTTCAGTGGCGTGCGCAGCTCATGGCTCATGTTTGCAAGAAACTCGGATTTGGCGGCGCTAGCGCGCTCGGCGCGTTCACGCGCGGCGTTTGCATCTGCGACCGCGTTGCGCAATTTGGTGATGAGCTCTTCTTTGTCTTCGCGAAGCACAAGCATGTCGCGCGCGAGTTGCCACACTGCCCTTGCATACATGGCGACGAGACCGACATAGCAAAGCTGCAGGAAAGCCATAAGCAGGCCGGTGGGGTAGGTCTCGTTTACGAGCGTGATGCCGATAAAGAAGACCGCGTAGGGCGTGATGTTTGTGGCAACGACGGGGACACTGGGGGCGGATTGAGCACCCGACGACGCAATGCCCGCGCCCAACACCACGTACAGAAGAACATTGTTCAGGCGATCGCCCGCGACCCAAAACGCGGGCGCCACGCCGGCAAAGGCAGTCGAGGAGACCAAGAGCGTGACGCATACGGCAATCGTCCAGTGAACGATCCGTTCGCTGCGCTTCGGGTCGTTCAAGAAGCGGTGGAGTGTCGTCAGCGTCAACGACCAGGTGATGACGGAAGCGGCCGCCCAAAGCGCGATTCTGTCGAGGTCCCACCATTGCAGGAGCATCACGCCGAGTCCGGCGATCACAAGCGGCAGCGGCAGCAAGTTCGTCCAGAGATAGCGAGCTGCGATCTCCAGATGCGCCAGGGTGAGGGGTCCCGGTCGGCCAAACACTGGTACGCTGAGACGCATCGGCGGCGGCGATAAGAGCTTGTCGTGAGGCTATACACTATCAAGTACGCGTTAACGGCCGGCTTAGGCGTCGTCGACGGATTTTCGAATTAGCGATTTGTTCACCATCGGGCTCGCGCCTTCGTCAGGCCTCGGGATTCCAGTGCGGCGTGTCCCGAAAACCGTGAAGGAGCATTGGGTCCTTAGCGGTGGGCGTATACTGCCGCGGGGGAGAATCAGTTGCGGGCGGGGGACGCTCGGCTCACTGAACGCTCCGGTTAAGATTGAGGTCCAGGAATGTCGAGACGCGTGCGACGTCGACTTCGTGTCACAACGGGCAGTGTTTTCTTCGACGTGCTGCCGCTGCTTTCGATCCCGATGATGTTCTACAATGTCGTCGTCTTTACCGGGATCGCCGGCAGCGCCGATCAAGTCGCGAGTTGGATGGTCGCGCCGGCCGTGACACTTCCGATGTTCTCCGGCTCGGTCCTCAATCTTTCCGCCTCCGACATCATTCTCTTTTGCAGCATGCCGCTGATGTTCTTCGAGATCATCAAATCGGCGCGGACGGATTCCCTCACCGTGCTGAACCACTCGATCTCCACGCTGACGTTGGTTGTGGCGGTGGTCGAATTCGTGGCGGTCAAAGGGTTTTCGACGGCAGTCTTCTGTCTATTGGCGCTCATGCAACTCGTCGACGTGATCGCGGGCTTCACCGTCACGATTGCCGCCGCGCGTCGAGATCTCGGCGGCACGCGCGTCGTCGGGTAACGTCCGGTCAGATTGGCGCGACCTGCGCTCAGAATCGGTGCTGGATGCCTGTGCGGCGTCTAGTGAAGTGGAGACTGAGCGCCTATTCCTGCCCTTGACTGTTGCGTGACTTTCATGAGCTTTGATCACTAGGATCGATGCTCATCGGAACGCGACTGGAATGCGCCTCATAATTCGCCTTTGGTTCGCCGTGCTGACGTGCGGTGCATGCGTTTCAAACGCCCTCGCCTTGACGTTCGACGACTTCGCCCGGCTACCCGAAGTCGAGACGGCAGCCATTTCGCCCGACGCGAAGCACTTCGTCACGCTGCAGCCGGTCGCCGCCCGGCGGAGCGTCGTCATCTATCACGTCGATGGAGGGTACTGCGCGTTCGCACCCAACGACGTCAAGATCAGGCAGGTCTACTGGGTAAATTCGAGTCATTTGCTCATTTCGGTCACGCGACCTCAAACGAAGTTCTCGCTCTATGGCGACTATAGGCCCCACGAGTGGACGTGGATGCTGTTGATCGACAAGGACTGCAAGAATCCAAAAATGATTCTCCCTGACCGCTCAGGCGCATCGGCCTATGGCTTTCGAGGAAGGGTGCTTAGCCGGTTACCCGGCGATGATCACCACGTGCTTGTTGTAGCCGGAAAGATTTACAAGCTCGATATTGATACGGCCAGGGCGACGGCAATCTCGAGTACAGAACGGAGCCGGTGCGATTTCTCGCGCCGGTTCGTTGCAGATGCAACCGGCAAGGCTCGCATCTGCTATTCGCGCGTCGGTCGTGACACGGCCATTTTTGCGCGCCTCGATGGTTCGGACGAATGGGTGCAAGTCTATCGCTATTCTTGGGACGACCGGCATGCGCGTGAAATATCTTTCGAAGGTTTTGCCGCAGATCCAGACGTCGCCTTTGTGGTGACGCGCAATGGCGGTGAGCGGCTTGCTGCGTACGAATTCGATCTGAGAACCAAATCGCTGGGACGGATCGTCTATCAGAATCCCAAATCCGATGTGGTGGGGTACATTCTCGAGCCGGGATCAAAGCGGGTCGTCGGCGTTGAGTATGAGACCTTTGACGGTGACAGGGTCGAGTGGCTCGACAGGAGTTGGGCGCAGCTTTGGGCGGACCTGTCCGCGACGTTCGAAGAGGGTGCGCTCGAATTTGTTTCGTTCGCGGATGATCGGAAGATCTTTACGATTTATCATCGGGGACCAGATGATCCCGCCGGTTCCTACTATCTCGTGAACCTCAACAAGCCTGAAGTGTCAAAGCTCGGCAGCATGTATCCTGCCGTGACGCCGGCCGAATACGTCCAGCCGAAGTTGATCCATTACAAGGCTCGCGATGGCCTTGATATTCCCGCCTATCTGACGATGCCGCGCAACGTGACGGGCAAGGTGCCGCTCGTCGTGTTGCCACACGGCGGTCCTGAATCTCGCGACGACCAGGCCGCTTACGACGACTGGCAGCAGTTCCTCACATGGCGTGGTTATGCGGTGCTGCAGCCGCAGTTTCGTGGGTCGACAGGACTTGGGCGCAGTTTCATTGAGGCGGGTTATAAGCAATGGGGCCTGAAGATGCAGGACGACATCACCGATGGCGTCCTGGACGTGATCAGACAGGGCCTCGTCGACAAAGATCGGATCTGCATTTTCGGGTGGTCTTACGGGGGCTATGCCGCACTGGCGGGGCTTGCATTCACGCCAGACCTCTATAAGTGCGGCGTCGCCGGCGCCCCGATCTCCGACCTGCTGACGATGACCGGCTTTGTCAACGGTTACTCTGGGTACGGGTTCGACGAAGAATATTGGTATTGGCCGCGAGCCGTCGGCGATGTGACGCGCGATAGAGAGCGAATGGCGGCAACGTCGCCTGCGCTGCACGCCGATCGGATCCGGGCGCCTTTGCTTTTGATTCACGGCACGTACGACACAACAGTGCCGATCGGTCAAAGCGACGAGATGGCGAAAGCCATGGAGAGGGCGGGCAAGCCCTATGAGTATGTGCGTCTCGAGGGGGAGGACCACCATCTCTTCAAGGCCGATACCCGGCGGAAGACCTATGAGGCGCTCGATCAATTTCTAGCCAAGTATTTGCGTCAATAGGGTTAGTATTTCTTGCACTCGCGTTGGATGGGTCGGTGCGCTATAGCACCGGCATGCAGGGCGTTCATCCAATGCAGCAGGCCGCGCGCCTGATGCAGCAAGGTAAGTTTCGCGAGGCCGAACCGATCATCCGGCAGGCGCTGGCGCAGCGTCCGGGCGATGCGCAGATCATGCACATGCTCGCGGCCGCTTTGTTCGAAACGGAACGTCAGACCGAGGCGATCGAACTGATGCAGCGGGCGCTGAAGGCGCAGCCACAGGCCGCGCCGCTGCATGGCCATCTCGGCGAGATGTATCGGCGCACCGGAAATCTCGCGAAGGCGATCGAGCATGGCGAGCGGGCGGCCGCGCTGCAGCCGGGCGCGGTGCAGGCGCACAACAACCTCGCCGTCGCCTATTCGCAGGCCGGTCAGCTGGACAAGGCGCTGGCGGCGTGCGACCGCGCGATCGCGATCCAATCCAATCATGTCGGCGCGATCGCTAATCGGGGCAACGTTCTGCGGCAGCAAGGCCGACTGAGCGACGCCGAGGTCGCTTACAGGCGCGCGCTGGCAATCAACCCAAATCATCCGGAGACGCTGAACAATCTCGGCACGGTGCTGCGCGATCAGGGCAAGCCGACCGAAGCGATCGAATTCTACCGCCGGGCCGTCGCCCAGCGGCGCGGCTATGTCGATGCCGGCAGCAATCTCGCACTCGCGTTGAAAGACGTGAAGGAATACGAGGAAGCTACGCAGATTCTGCAGGCTATATTGCGGGCCCATCCGCGCGATGCGTCAGCTGCCTCGCGGCTCGGCGCCGTTGCGCTCGACCAGGGGCAGCCGGACAAAGCAATTATCGCGCTCGAGCAATCGATCGCCGTCAACCCGAACGACGGCGAAGCGCAGAACATGCTGGGCCAAGCTTATCAGGAGACGGGGCAGCCGCATAAAGCAGAAGCTGCGTTGCGCAGGTCGATCGCGCTCAAACCGGACTACGCCGATCCCTGGAACAATCTCGGCAACGTGCTCAAGGAATTGGGCCGCATGAGCGAGGCGCTGGCGGCGTTCGAGAAAGCGATCTCCATCCGGCCGGACATGTTCGCGGCCTACGTCAATTTGGCCGAGGTCAAAACGTATGAGTCGGACGACGATCCGCATTTGAAGACGCTCGAGCGGTATCTAACAGAGGCTCAGACATTGGCGCCGATGCGGCAGGTCAACCTGCATTTCGCGACCGGCAAGGCGTACAACGATCTCAAGCGCTACGACGACGCGTTCGCGCAATTCGCCCAAGCCAACGTGCTGAAGCGCGCGACGATCAGCTACGACGAGGCGGCGATGATGTCGTTCTTCCGCCGCATAGGCGAGGTGTTCGACGCGGGTCTGATCCGGCGGTTGAGCGGCTCCGGCGATCCGTCGGCCCAGCCGATCTTCGTGCTCGGTATGCCGCGGTCGGGCACGACCTTGATCGAGCAGATCATCGCGAGCCACCCAAAGGTGCGACCGGGCGGCGAATTGCGCGACTTCAGCCGCACGGTTGCCGATCATTTCGCGCCGAAGGGGACGCTACCCTTCGCCGAGTACATGAACGGCGTCGCGCCGGACGAAATGAAGGTGCTCGGTCGCGAGTACGTTCGCAGGCTCGGCGCGCATTCGCCGGGCGCCGCGCATATCACCGACAAGATGCCGCAGAACTTCTTCTCCGTCGGGCTGATCCATTTGGCGCTGCCGAACGCCAAGATCGTGCACGCGATGCGCAGTCCGGTCGATACGTGCGTTTCGTGCTTCACGAAGCTGTTCGCCGGCCAGCAGGATGCGACCTACGACCTCGCCGAACTCGGGCGGTATTATCGCGCGTATCACGAACTGATGGGGCATTGGCGGAGCGTGCTGCCGGCCGGATCGTTCCTCGACGTGCGCTACGAGGACGTCGTCGGCGATATCGAAGGTCAGTCGCGGCGGCTGCTCGAGTTTTGCGGGCTCGCGTGGGATGCGAAGGTGCTCGACTTCCACAAGACCGACCGGCCGGTGAAGACGGCGAGCGCGGCGCAGGTGCGCCAGCCGCTCTATTCGTCCGCCGTCGCGCGCTGGCGGCACTACGAAAAGCACCTCGGACCGCTGCTCAAGGAGCTGGGCGACCTCGCCGAGGTTTAAGCCTTTGCCGGATGCTCGCCGTCGAGCGTCAGGATGCCGCCGTAGAGATCCGGCCGGCGGTCGCGAAAGACGCCCCAATTCAAGCGCTGCCGGCGGTTCTCTTCGAGGTCGAAGGTCGCGGTGATCACGGCTTCGCTCTTGGTGTCCGCCTCCGCCACCTTGGCGCCGGTCGCGTCGGTGATGAAGGACGAACCGTAGAAGGTGATCTCGCAGCTCTTTCCGACCTCGCGACCGATGCGGTTCGAGGCGACGACGGGCACCATGTTCGCCGCCGCGTGACCCTGCATGACGCGCTGCCATTGGTCGCGCGAGTTGATCGTGGGGTCGTGCGGCTCGGAGCCGATGGCGGTCGGATAGCAGATGACGTCGGCGCCCTTCAGCGCCAGCACGCGCGCGGCTTCCGGAAACCACTGATCCCAGCAGATGGCGGCGCCGACGGTGGCGTATTTCGTCTGCCAGACGCGAAAGCCGGTGTCGCCGGGGTTGAAGTAGTATTTTTCGCGGTAGCCGGGGCCGTCTGGAATGTGCGACTTGCGATATGTCCCGAGCACGGATCCGTCGGCGTCGATCATCAGGAGCGAATTGTACTGCGCGTTGTTGGCGCGCTCGAAGATGGAGACGGGGAGCACGACGCTCAGCTCGGCGGCGAGCTTGCGCATGCGCTTGACCGCGGGGTTCTCGTCGACCGGCGTCGCCAGGTTCATGTATTCGGGCTCGGTGTCCTTGCAGAAGTAGGGCGCCTCGAAGAGCTCTTGGATCAGCACGAGCCGTGCGCCCTTGGCGTGCGCCGCGCGCACCAGCTTCTCGGCGTTGGCGATGTTGGCGTCGCGATCCCAGCTGCAGGCCATTTGCGTCGCGGCGACGGTGAGTTCGCTCATTCGTGTCGTCCACTTCGAGGGGAAGGGCGGACGGAACGCCCGCGCTTCCGGTCAAGAAGTACCGCGCCGCGCCGTCGCGTCAATGCTTGGCGTTGTTTTCCTCAGGCGTGCGGCGGGTCGGAATGGGCATCGAGCAGATCTCGACCAGCTTCGGCGGCTGATGCAGCCAGAATTCCGAGACGGCGTTGCGGCGTTCTTCTTTCTTGGTCGTGAAGTCGGGGCCGTCGGTGCGCATGACCTGGTAGCGCGGACGCTCGCGGCGCGGCATGTCGCTCGCGATCTGGACCTTGAGGATTTCGTCGCGCCGGCTCGCATCCTGAATGACCCCGCTTTCGACGGCCGGGTCGCCGCGGTTCAGTTTCTGCAGATACTGCATGCCCTCGAGCACGCGGCCGAAGACCGAGAGATTGCGGTCGAGACGGCGCGGCGCCTGACCGATCACGATGTAGAACTCGGTGCCGCCGGTGTCTGGATCGTTGTCGCGCGCCATGGCGACGGCGCCCGGACAGTGGACGAGCCAGAGCTTGCCGATCTCGTCGTCGCGCGCCGCGGGGAAGCCTTTGCTGAAGCCCACCTCCGGCGCGTAGAGATCGGGCGAGTTCAGCGGCGTGAATTCCAGATTGGGCGTGATGTCGTGATCGAACTCATGCTTCAGCGGCGGCCACTGCTTCAGCTTCTTGTCGTCGCCTTCGCCGATCCCGCCTTGCGCCACAAAGCCCTCGATCACGCGGTAGAAGCTCAGGCCGTCGTAGAAATGCGCGCGGGCGAGGGCGCGCATGCGCTCGACATGTTTGGGCGCAAACTCAGGATAGAGCTCGATGGCGACGCGGCCGTACTTGACGTCGATCAGCATCAGATTGTTGGGATCGACGTCGCGCCAATCGCCGTCCGCGCGTGCGACCGCGCTCATGCCGTAGAGCGCGACAAGCGCCAACAGCCAGTGCCATGGTCTCACGATCCTCAGTCCCCCTTTGATTCTCGATGAGGATGACATTGCGAGCGAAGGCGGGCAACGCGGGCTTCGCTTGCCGGAGTCGACACAACCAGCGGCAGAGCGATGATCGCTCCATCCGTCACATCCATCACATGGCGGATTTTCGCGAAAAGTAATGCCAACAAACGCCGATCGTGTTGCAGGTTCAAACGTCACATCGCGGTTAACGAGCGGGGCAACGTCGCTCGCCGCCGGCAGCGCACATCTACCGGTTGCGAAATTCGCACTATGCCCCCCGTTATCCGCTACATTGGCGGATTTGCGCCATTTCATCCGCTACATATCCTCCTACATGTGTATGCACAGCGTGAGAGGCTTGAGGTCTCAAGAAATGCTCACGGGCTTGCGTTCCCGTGCGCGGGAGGTTTGAGCCTCGAGCGGGTCGACCTTCGACATATTCACGCGGTCAATGAGCGCGCCCGTTACTGCGGGCGATTTTGCATCATTGCTTTGTATTGCGATTTTGTCAATATCAGGCGTCGCCGAGCGGGCGATCGAGCGCGACTTCGCGCATGGTCGTTGCCGCGAGAACCGCCGGTTCGCCGTCTTGCAGGAAGCGCGTGAACACGAAGTGGGTTCGGCCCCGTTGCGCTTCGCGGCGGCTGTCGATGATGAACTTCGGGCCGACGATCGGGCGGAGATAATCGACCTTCATGCTCGTGGTGGCCAACCACGGGTGTTCAGTCGATGCGGCTCGTTCGGCGCGCGGCCGCGCGGTGAACAACGCAACGAGGTCGACGTAAGTCGGCGTGAATCCTCCGAAAAGCTGCCCTCGAGGATTCTTCGCTTGTTTGGGCAGGTGCGCCGAGACGCGTAAATGCCCGTCGCCTTCTTCCAAAACGTCCCATGCCCACGCTTCCAGGAAATCGCCGGCAGGATGGCCGCGTCCGATCAGGCGGCCTGGTTCGGTCGTTATCCAGGGGCGGGCGAGCGGTTCGTTTTCACGCGGCACGGTGTTCTCCTCGTTGACGGTTTGCGTCTGCACCAGACAGCCCGAGGTTGGATCCCAGGGCACACGGACAAATTCCACTGAACCCTAGGATCAAGCTTTTGACACCTGCCGCCATGGCGCAGTCACGCGCAGAGGCTAAACTCGCCCGGCGGGCGGCGGCAACGTCGGCTTGCCGCGGCACAGGGGCGCCACACGCATGCACGCGACGATTTTGACCATTCACATCGCGATGGGGACGCTCGGCGTCCTGTCCGGCACGGCGGCACTGCTTTTTCGAAAGGGCAGTGGCCCACACCGCGCGGTCGGCACGGTGTTCGTTTTGGCGATGCTGTTCATGGCGGCGACGGCGTCGATCCTCGAGACCATGAAGCCCGTGCCCGGCAGCGTCGTCGGTGGCCTGGCGACGATCTATTTCATCACGACCGCTTGGATGACGGTGCGCCGCAAGGAAGGCGAAACAGGCGCGTTCGAAATCGGCGCCTTGTTGGCTTCTCTTGCGCTCTCGGCAGCCTTTGCGATGGGCGCCTATGCACTCGCCGTCGGCGCAACGAAGCCGCCCAATCCGTTTTTTCCTTATGTGTTGTTCGGCTTTACCGATGTCATGGTGCTGGCGGCGGTCAGCGACCTCAGCGTGATCCTGCGGCATGGCCTTCACGGCGCGCAGCGCATTGCACGGCACCTTTGGCGCATGTGCTGGGGTCTGTTCATCTCGGTCGGCTCGTTCGCCGCACAGGGGAGCAAGATCTTGCCTCCCGCCGTGCGCTCCGACGTTCTCCTTGCTTCGATGATTATCGTCTTGTCCGCGATGCTGTTTTGGTCGGTGCGGGTGTTGATGACGAATTGGTACAGCCGCGCCATGCCGGCGGCGTCGTAGCCGGAGAGACGCCGTGTTGGCCCGCCTTTTCCCCGAACGGATCGATAACACCTATCGCGGCTATCAGGCCGCCATTTGGATCTTGGTTTTGTTCTTGCTCGGCAAGACGCTCGCCAGCGTCAACGCCATCGGCGCCAATCCGTACTGGAGCAGCCGCGACGTGCTGCAGGGCGTCGAAGGCTTTCCGCTCGACAATTTCGGCGCAACGGGTGCGAAGGCGGCACTCCTCTTATACGGCTGGTGGGGCTTCAGTCATTTGATGCTGACCGTGCTCGCCGTCATCGCTCTCGTTCGCTACCGGTCGATGATTCCGCTGATCTTTCTGCTGGCTGCAATCGAAAAGATCGGCATGCAGTTTCTGGCCGAGACTGCTCAGCTGAACGGGGCAGGGGGAGCCGGCGCGGCGATGCCTTTGGTCGTGATCGCGCTGCTGCTCATCGGATTTGCGCTGTCGATCTCGACGCCGCGACAGCTGGAGCACCGCAGCTAGAGCGCACTCGTTGTAAGTCGGGGCGCTCGCTGCACGGTGTTGGTACCGCCCCCGCTGCGGGGCGGTCGATCGTTCGAGCCCGAAGGGCGAGAAGGATCGGGTGGGGGGCCGCACGATACCTTGAGTTCCCCCCACCCGAACCGATTTCGCGCATTTGCGCTCAATGCGGTTCGACCGCCCCGCAGTGGGGGCGGTACCAGATCAGCCATTCAGCTCGATCAAAGCCCGAGGCTCTCCATGACTTGAGCTACGCCAATCGTGTCGGCGCTTGCGGGATGGTGCGCCAAAAATCCGGATCGTGGCCGAACATGATGCGCGAACCGCGCGCTTGCATCTCTCGGAAGCGATGAAAGACAGCGAGGGCCGCTTCCTTGTCCGCGACGACGCCCGGCAAATGCAAATTGTCGAGCGACTGCTTGAGGTAGCAGGCGTCGCCGCACAGAACGAATTCGCCGTGAGCGGTCTGCACGCGCAGCGACTGGTGGCCCGGCGTGTGGCCATAGGTCGGGATGCAAACGACCGTGCCGTCGCCGAAGAGATCGTGCTCGCCCGAAAGCTTGCGCAAGGACTGGCCGGTGTCGAAATCGGCCTTGTGATAGGCGATGTCGTTGTCGGGCAACGCCATCGCGTGATCCCACTCGCGCTGCTGCAAAACGATCTCGGCATTCGGCAGCTGCGCGTTGCCGCCCGCGTGGTCGTAATGGAGGTGCGAGTTGACGAGATGCGTTATCTGTTCCGGCGCGATCGACAAGGCCTTGAGGCGCGCCGCGATCTCCTCGCCGGGTTCGAAGATCGGTTGGTTGTATTTGAGACCCTCTTCGCCGAAATAGCCGAGCGCGTCGGTCTGGGTGCGCAAATGCATCCCGCTGTCGAAGACGACGCGACCCTTCGGATGGATCATCACGTAGGCCGGGACCGGCACCGTGATCCAGCCTTTGGTCTTGGAGAGCAGAAAGGCGGACGGGATCGTGAGGTGTCCGCAGGTGACCGCGTAGAGCTCGACTGTCATGTGCCGAGCATGGCGGAGGACGGGGCCTCGCGTCAAAAGCAGCGTGCCGAGCGGGCGCGACCTATGGCGATGACTGTAACTCAGATGAATGACTCTAAGAATTACGGTCACGACGGCTAATTCCGCCAGTTCAAGCGTTTGACGTATCGGCGGGCTGATGAAGCCCAAGACGCTCAAACAGCGGGCTAAGGCGTTTGCGTCGCGGCGAACAGCAGCGTCCGTGCGACGCTAATTAATACCGGCGATATTGCTATGCCGAGCATGAGGTAAGTAATCTTCATATAAGCATCGCCCCAAAGACTTTGCCGACCCGCTTCAGGTTCCGCGCGAATCGTCCCACCAGATGCATCCTGTGTCATATTGTGGTTCCCCGTATTTCGCAGAGGAAATAAGGCTATGAGCGCTGCACCTGCAAGCTCTGACGACACAAAAATTGACGTACAAAAACTGTGGGCCAAATACGAAGATATTGCAATGCATTTCAACGATTTGCTGATGCGCCTGCGATCACAAAGCCTAGCAGGAATAGCCGCGCTATCAACCATAGTTGGCGTTCTCGCCAAAGGTGACGTCGCGAGTATGAGGGTAAGCTGGTTTGTCGCCGCGATGATCTTTGTCGCGATGGCATTATTTTGGGTGGCAATATGGTGCCTTGATTTCCTCTATTACAACCGATTGCTGAGGGGCGCAGTCTCCGCGTTAGCTCAAATTGAGCAAGAGTCGAGACAACCGACAAGTTTCAAGTCGGGAATCAACATGAGCACGTTAATTGAGGGGGAATTCAGCAAGCCCCTGATGCATGAGGATGTTCGTCATTTCCGCGGCGTGCTTTTGTTCTATGGAATTGTTTTGTTCGCCATTGTCGGCGGCGCGCTGTTTTGTCTTAGCATGCATTGGCAAGATCCGTAGGCATCTCGCTCCGCATTTCTTTCTAGCTTTTCACTTTGACTTTTATTCTTAGGTTTTGCCGCTTGTGAGGCTTCGGCGACGTCTTCAGCATCCGCCGCACGTTTTCGTCTTTTCCTTTCATCTTCGGATTTGTCAGCCGTGGCTAAATCTCGCAAACGCATTGAAGACGAATACTACCGACAATACGGCTACGCCATAGCCCGCTGGGTCGATATCGAGCACGCGTTGGCGTTTTGGTTTGCATATCTTTGCGGCACCACAACTACCCTCAATATGGCGAACGAGGTGTTCGCATCTCCCCGAAGTTTCAATGGCAATAAGGACATGCTCGAAGCTGCATTCTACGCCGCTCGTCGCTCGCCGGAGTTAGTGGCATTCTTCAAGGAAGCCATGAAGCGCGTCATGAGCTACTACGGAACTCGCAATTTCATGGCGCACCATCAAACGATTTATGTCGCCCCCGAAAAGCGAATGGCTCTTGCCAAACGAACAGATGGATTTCTTCAAAATAGAGTGCTGGGCACCGCTGACCTTAAGCGCGCTGCCCGTAATTTTGAGCGTCTGCAGAAGATTCTTCTGCTGACGTTGCCAACTCTTGTGCCGAAACCGCGCTTGACTTTGAAGCAAGGTCTCGCACGAATTCACCGGTTGCCTCCGGATGCGTGTTCAGTGGCAAGATCCTGGAAGAGTCGACCAAATCCGATGCCTTATCCAAAGTTGCAACGATAGGATGAGGCTGCACGCGGTCATGGCGCCGCAGATGTCCTGGACGGTTTTCCATGGCCCATGCGAACGCTGTTTTCAGATAGTACCAGCAGCAGCATTTCTCAGAGTATGAAAACGCCCGATCAGGTTCCGTCATGACCGGCTTGCGGGCCGGTCACGACGATCTCGGGATCAGACGAAGATCTTGTAGGCGACCGTTTCGCCGTTGGGGCGCTTGAGCGAGAACTCCGCGCCCGCCGTGTGCTCGTCGACGAGCGCTTCGAAGACGCGTAGCGCGTTGCGAATGACCTCGGCGTATGAGGCGGCTTCGGTCTTCTCGCGCAATCTCTGCAAGCGCTCCATCGCCTGGGGCGGCAGCTCGAGCTGTACGCGCGTCGTGTTGCGCTCGCCGTTCTCGCCGCGTGCGCGGGGGCCAAAGCCGTGACGGCGGTGATGACGTCCTCCGTGCATGGGGCTAGCTCCGTCCTGGTGCGGCGTTGTCGGGCGCGTCGGGCTGAGGGCCGACATCGGTACGGTCGCGCGGATCGTAACCGCGGTCGCGCCGTCCGTAGCCGTCACGGTCGCGTAGGTCATAGTCGTCGTGATCGTACCAATCGTGATGATGGTGGCGGGCCGCGAAGGCGACGGCCGCGATCGCCACAAGGCCCAAGATCACCATCGGGTAGCTGATGGCCATCGAAATCATCGCAATGAAAACGATGAGCGCGAGCGGTCCGAAGAAGAAGAAACGTCCACGATGCCGGCCAAAGCGATGGCGGTGGCGGCGGAAGCGGGCGTAGTCGCAGCCCTCATAGCGATCGTCGTCGCCGGGCTCGGCTGAATCGACGGGGAAGTCCGCGCCGACGCCGACATTCAGTTTGCTCAAAGCGACCTCCTCATGATTTGTCGCTTTGGCTATATCATCATTAAATCATCAAATGTCAATCATCTGAGGACGGTGGGCCGGGAGAAATGTCTTTGCGTTGCAAGTTGCGCCCAACCAAGGGGGATGCAGAGACTGAAGCCACCTCGGATCGGGTTCCGATGGTAGACCTAGTCACACCAAAAATCGGCTTTGCCGTTCTGGGAGTCGCTGCGTGGTATCCCCTCAACCCGAGCCGAAGAAGAAGAAACGAAAGCCGCTCAAGATTGCGCTGCAGATGAGCAAGCGCGCGCGCAGGCAGTACAGGAAGTTGCCGATCGGAAGTGCCGAGCGGATAATGCGCGACCTTCTCCAGTTCTGCGTCGTTATCGGGGCGCCGCTTCTAGTCTTTACGCACAGCGATAGGTTACGTGACGGCGTGATGCCGGTAATTGTCCATCTGGCCGGAACCGATGCCGCGCCAATGACCTACTTTGCGATTGAGATGGCCATTTGCATTGGTTTGATGCTCTTCGGAGCGACAACCGTCGCGGCGTTATTTGGAACGCGCGTCTTCTTCCAGGATCAAGACGACTGACCGGCGCGCGAGCGTTGGCACACAATATCTGGGGTCCATTTGTCAAGCACATGTACTTCAATGTCATGCATCTGGCGGCTGGCCGGCAGAAATGTCTTTGAGATGCTAGTTTTAGCCAGGGGAGATGCAGAGACTGAAGCCGCTTAGGATCGGGCTCCAATGGTAGACCTGTTCGCAGCAAAGATTGGCTCTGCTGTTCTTGGCGTCGCTGTGTGGTATCCGATTTTTCGGGTTGCGGTGAGCGCTGTGAGAGCCATCAAGACGGGCGAGTGCCGACCCAACCGCAGCCTCCCCGCCGTGATCAAAGCCCGTCAACCGATTGCGTATTGGCTTTACGTTATCTCGTCGCTGACAGTTGTTGTGCCGGCGATGATTGCACTATCTGCGATCTTACTCGGCGCCGCGCTGGGGTTCATACCAATTCACGGCTGACGTATCCCAAGGAAACGCACGCGGAACGGTAATCATCCGTGTGGCGACGTGAGGTGAGCGAAACCAGACGACTTGCCATGGATCTTCATCGTGATGAATCCAGGGCCGCAGTCGACAAAGCGCTCGGCAAAATCGGGCGCGCTCCACCTCAGCCAAAAGTGAACAAGAAGAAGAGACGGAAGCCGCTGAAGTTGGCGATCTAAGCGACGCGACTAATCATTGGTCGCGTCTCCGGGTTATACTCAAATTCTGCCGTTACCGTGACCGTATCCCTGGCGCGCGCCTCCAACACAAACCGCCGCCTTTGCGAGAACAAGTCGGCCTCGTTTGAAACCATGTGTCCTGGCGGGCTCAGGCCGAACAACTGACGTGTTTCGGTCGCTTTCGGATGCAACTCATCAAAGCGCATCAGCGGAAAGCGTCTTCGCTCGCTCGGTAAGGTATCCTCGGGACAGATTACCCATGGCTGGATTGCCACCCGCGCAAACCAACCATCTTGAACACGTAGTGTCACGTCAGAGAGCGACGAAACAGAGCTTTTGTTGCTGACTCCGACTAAGTACATCTCATGCCAACCGCCGTAGCGTTCGTCTCTAACCAGGACATTCCAAAGTATTTCTAACTTTGGTGCCGCTTCTGCCTTTAGCTTTTCAGCCTCCGTCTTCTGCTCGCGCCATGCGAGGAACGGGGCAATGATGAGCAGGGCGATGAAAAAGGTTGCCGGGCCGTACCAGGCCGGAATCTCGATCCCGGAAATCATTGGGACGATCCATGACACACCGGCGCCGAATGCGACGGCACCGCCAAGGACCGCCAACCTCGACAAGATCGACTGGCTTTTGTCCAGAAAATTGAAGGTGTGTTGCCAGAGATCGGCCCCGTATTTCTGCACGTCCTTAAGCACGGCGGTTCCGTCGTTCACGCAGTCAGATTGCGCCGAAACCTACCTACACAGCCAGTCGCTGTTTGCGAAGTGCATATACCCCACATGTCAATCATCGCCGATTGGAGCGACGCTATACAAGCCGACCAGCCGGTAGGCGTTTGCTTGCGTTTGGTTCGCGAAGTAGGGCTGCGTGATGCGCTAGCGTGAACAGAACGAGCCCGGGTCTCGGGCCTAGGCCGAAGCCTCGGTCGGCAGAAGCAGGATGGGGGCGCCGACCTCGCGCAGCAGGCGGGGGCGGGCGAGGATTTCTTTGATCGCGGCTTTGGGCGGGGCCGACACGACGAGGCTCGGGCGGAGGCTGCGCACTTGGGCCGCCAGATATTCGACATCGTTCGTCGGCATGGCGTGAAGCGAGACGGCGCCCGGGCCCGTCCACTGCGCGGCGACGGCTTTGCGAACGTCGGAGACAAGGTCACCCGCATCGGCGACCACGAAGGCCAACGGCTGGCGCATGGCTGCCGCGATCTCGATGCTGGCGTCGACGACGGGCGCGATCGCCACATCGCGCATGACCATGCCGACGATCGGGCGGTTCGGCAAAAATTGCGCGCGCGGCATGAGCAAGACGCCGGAGGTGCGTGCAAGGCCCTCCACGATCTCTTCGCGCAGAATGCTCATCATCTGCTCCACATCGGGCAACGCGATGGCGAGCAGATCGTCGGGATGGAGCACACACTCGGCGGCGAAAATTCCGGAGCACTGCGTGATGTCGAAGGTCCAAGCGGCCTTTGCTTCGCCGGCGATCGCTGCAATCTGGCGGCGCAGATCGCGCTCGATATAGCGAAGCGCGGCTTTCGGGTCGTCGGCGCCGGCGGGCGTGGCGGCGGCGAGAGCGAAGGCGTCCATCAAGCGGCGATCTTCGACGAAGCGCGCGGCGAGCTCCGCTTGCATGATCTGTGCGAGACGGGCGATCGAGCGCAATGCCGGCGCGGACGCTCCCATCGGATCGAGCCGCAGGACGACGCGCGCCGTCTTTACCCTCGCGCTCATGTCGCGTCTTTCAACACGTCGAGCGGCTGACCGAAGCGCCGGCGGGCTTCCGAAAACGCGATGAGGCGATCCTCGACGCGCCGATTGATGCTGTTTTCCGGAAAGCGGCCGTCCGCACCACGTTCGCCTGCCGGTATGCCCGTCAAGATCTCGATGCCCTGATCGATCGTCGAAACCGGATAGATGTTGAAGCGGCCCGCGGAGACGGCCTCGATGACGTCACGGCGCAGCATCAAGTGCTGCACGTTGGAGGCCGGGATGAGCACGCCTTGCTTGCCGTCGAGTTCGCGCGAGCGGCAGACGTCGAAGAAGCCCTCGATCTTGTGGTTGACGCCGCCGATGGCTTGCACCTCACCGCGCTGATTGACGGATCCGGTGACGGCGAAGCACTGGCGGATCGGCACGTCGGCCAGGGCCGAGAGAAGCGTGTAGAGCTCCGCCGACGATGCGCTGTCGCCGTCGACGCCGCCATAGGACTGTTCGAAGACAATGCTGGCGTGCAGCGAGGGCGGGCGATCGAGGGCGTAACGCGCGGAGAGGAACGCGGAGAGGATCAGAACGCCTTTCGAATGCAGCGGGCCGCCGAGCAAGACCTCGCGCTCGACGTCGATCACTTGACCACCGCCGACGCGCACGCGCGCGGTGATGCGGCTCGGCTTGCCGAACAAATGGCCGCCGAGCGTCAGCACGCTAAGACCGTTGATCTGACCGACCTTTTCGCCGGAGGTGTCGACGAGAACGATGCCGCGATCGATGGATTCCTGCATCAGTGTCGGCACGCGATCTTGGCGGCGCTCGCGCGCGACGATCGCCTTGTCGACATCGATGGCGTCGATGACCGGATGATCGGCTTGGCGCGCCCAGAAGTCGGATTCGCGCAAGAGATCGGCGAGCGGGCTGACGTGCAGCGAGAGCCGCTTGGTGTCTTCAATATTGCGCGACTGCTCTTCGATCATGCGCGCGACCGCACTGGCCGACAGCGGCCGCAATTGCTCGTGCCTGGCGATGGAGGCGATGAGACGGGCGAATTTGTGCGCGGTGTCGTCGGTCCAATCGGCCGCGTCTTCGAAATCCGCGGCGATCTTGAACAAGTCTCCGAAGTCGGGATCGGCATCGGCCAGGAGATAGTAGAGCGTCCGGTCGCCGACCAGGACGATCTTGACCGAGAGCGGGATCGGATCGGGCTCGAGCGAAACGGCGCCGCCGACGCCGCCCGAACGCTCGAACGGCGCCTCAATCGCGATCTTACGGGCCCGCAGCGCGCGCTTGAGCGCCTCCCAAGCGAGGGGCTCCATCAGCAAACGGCGCGCGTCCAGCATCAAGAAGCCGCCGTTGGCGCGATGCAGGCTGCCGGGGCGGATGAGAGTGAAGTCGGTTGTCAAGGCGCCGAAGATCGCCTGGCTCTCGATGCGGCCGATGAGGTTGCCGACGGAGGGATTGTCTTCGATCACGATCGGCGCGCGTTTGGCTGCGCCGTTCGAGACGAGCGGGTTGATGCGATAACGGCGAAAGCGCGGATCGTCGTCGGCCACGATATCGGGCACGGGCGGCGAACCGGGCGCGGGCTCTTCGCCGCGCTGTGCCGCGATGACGCGAAACATGCTCGCGCGGCGGATCATGTCGTCGGTGACGGCCTTCAGATGCGCCGCGACTTCCGGCAAGTCTGCAAAGCTCTCGCCGACGTCGTGCATGGCCGCTTTGACCGCGACGCTTGCAAAGCTCGCGTCGAGCTCGCGCACCTTGGCGCGGCGCTCGCGCTCCCAGCGCGGCACGCTCTCGAGCACCGTGGCCAACTCTTTTTGCAGGCCTTCGATGCGTGCCGAGATTGCGTTGCGCTCGTCTTCGGAAAGCGCATTGAAGGCTTCGGGCTTCAGCACTTGGCCGTCGGCCATCGGCGCGAAGGTGAAGCCGACCGGCGTGCGCAAGAAGGCGATGTGCTGCGCGCGCGCGTGCTCGTTTAGCGTCTCGAAGGATTTCTCCTGACGCTCGCGCGCGTCCTCTTCGAGCGCGTGGCGGCGGGTTTGATATTCGTCGCTGTCGAAGACCGCCGGGATCGAGGTGATCAACTCGTCGATGACGTGATCCATCGCCGACTTCAGCTCGGCGGCGCGGCCGCTCGGCAAGGCGATCGCGTGCGGCTGGTTCGCCTTGGCGAAGTTGTGCACGTAGATCCAATCGGCGGGCTTGGGCAGCGCGTCGGCATAACGCTCGACAAGGGCGCCTACCGTGTAGTGGCGCGCCGAACCGCGGCTGCCGAGCACGAAGAGATTGAAACCCGGCTTTTCCATGCGGGCGCCGAGATCGATCGCTTCGATGGCCCGCTCTTGCCCGATCAGGCCTTCGAACGGCTCGAGCTCGTCGGTCGTGCGGAAGCCGAGCGCGTTGGGATCGCAATGGCGGCGGAGTGCCGAAGTCGGCAAGCGGGTGGGGCGGGGAGCGCCTGACATGTTTCGCAGTTGGTCTCAGAAATGATGTCGCAGAGCGATACGTAGCCGCATCAACTCCACGTGTCGAACTTGTTCATGATCTCGCGCGACTTGCAGAAGTCGCGAAATTCGGTGACGGCCTGAAGGCGGCCCGCGTATTTCTCGCTCAGGAGCTCGAAGGCGAGCCGCGCCACGGCCTCCGGCGGAACCGTGACCCAGAACTCGTATTCGTCGCGGTCGAAGGTCAGGCGCGCCGTGGCGCCTTTGTCATAGGCGTGGAGGCGGATGGCGCCGTCAGCCTGGAGTTGCAACCGTACGGTACGCGCCTCTGCGCCCTCGGCGCACGCCAATTCGATCTCGGTGGTCGGCATGAGATACCCCTTGCGGATGTGGCAGTTTAGCAGGCTGCGGCAGCCGTTTTTCGATTCGAGCCAACAAGTTTCTTTCGTGCGCGGGGCAGGGGCCTGTAAGGTAAACGACTAAACTCGATTCAAAGGAGTGTGAGGGCCATGACGACCAAAGCGGTGCTCGTCGGCGTATTGGCGATCGGGCTCGCGGCGACGCCCGCGCTGGCCAGGAAGCACAAACCGGCGAAGCCGGCGGTCCCGGACTGCGTGAAGGGCAAGGTGCTGGAGTCGCTGGAAATGCGGATGCTTCAGACCGAGCTCGTGGTCGGCGCGCTCTCGTGCCAGATGACGCCGCGCTACAACGACTTCGTCACCGCGTACAAAAAGGATTTGATGACGGCGCACCGGACGCTGCTGCACTTCTTCCGGCGCGAGTCGAAGATGGAAGACTACAAATCCAAGACCGCGAACGAGGTCTCACAGCGCAGCTTGGCCAACATCAACGAATTCTGCAGCTACACGTCGGCGCTCTACGACAAGCTGTTGGCGCCGGAGAAGGTTCAGCTGGCGTCGTTCGTGGCGACCGAACCGTCCGCCTCGCGGCACGGCTTCGAGGTTTGCGGTCAGCCGGCTTCGGTCGTGACTGCGGCGAACGGCGGAAAAGAGGTGCCGATGCCGCGCTTCAAGCCTGACGTTGCCGCGATGGCGGCGCCGACGCGCCACGGCAAGCATCACAAGGCTGACCCGAATGCGGCCTACGTACCGCCTGCCGCGAGCGAAGCAGCACCAGCAGCCGCTGCCGCCGCGCCGACCGGCACGCCTTAGGTTCAACTGAATTCCTGTGACGAAAGGGCAGGCCGTGGGCCTGCCCTTTTTGTTTGCGTCCGCGTGTGCCCGCGCTAATTCAGATCGATCGTGGCGCGGCGATTGCGGTCTTCCCAGGTGCGATCCGGCGTCTGCACCAGGAGCATCGTTTCGCCCTTGCCGATCGCGCGGATGCTGTTCGCCGGCACGCCGAGGCGCACGAGTTCATGCTTCACGACGCGCGCGCGGCGCTCCGACAGACCTTGGTTGTAGCGGCGCGAGCCCACGGTGTCGGTGTGACCGGTGACGAGGATCTGCGCAGCGCCGCCTTCCTTTGCCGTTGCCGCCGCTTCGGCGACGACCTCCTGAGCCCTCACGGTCAGGTTCGTCTTGTTGAAGCCGAAGAAGACGACGTAATGCTTGGCGGGGCCGGACGGCGGCGGTGGCGGGCCCATCGTCGGCTCAGGACCACGCGGCTCGCGATATTCGGGCTCGTCGTCGGGGCTCAGATCGAAGCGCAGGCCGATCGTCACGGTGTGCTTCGCGTCGTCGAAGCCGGCTTGAACGAACGGCGCCACATTGATGTGCGGATCGTCGGCGATGAAGTAGCGATAGTTGATGAACAGATCGATGTCGTCGGTGAGCGCGAAGTTGAGACCGGCGATCAGCTGTCCAGCGGCGACCCAGGTCGTGTCCTTGAAGAACGGCGCGTCAACGGTGACCGCATCGGCGCCGAGGCCGGCACCCAATGACAAGGTCAGACGATCGTCGAGCGGGATGTCGTAGACGAGGTTGAACATCTGCGTGAATTGCGAGACGTCGGCGTTGAAGGGGCCGCAGGGACCGCCATTGAAGCTGACGCAGTCGACGTCGTTGGCGCGATAGCCGAGTTCGAACTCGAGCCGCCAGTTCGATTCCCAGCGATAGCCGACCTCGGCCAAGACGGCCCAGCCGGTGTCGAACTGCGCTTCGAAGGGGAGGCTTCCGGGGCCGGGTGTGTCGAGGGCGCCGTCAGCGTCCTGCATCCAGTTCACGCCGCCCTCTACGCCCAAGTACCAGCCCTTGGCCTGGCCGTAATCCGTCCTCGCGTCAGCCATCCCAACGGCGTAGGCCGAAAGCCCCAGCGCGGACGCCAGAAGCAGGTTCTTCAACACCGAACTAACCCCTCACTCACAACCCTTGGTCACGGTCGACGGAGCCGCGCAACCGATTAACCTTTTGACTGAGGAATCACCAAATGCAGCGTGCACAGTCAAAAGAAAGACCGCCTTAAGGTTGGTTTGACCGTGGGTTGTGGCGCAAAAGCAAAGGGCGGGTTCCTGAGAACCCGCCCCTTCGACAGTTAACTCGCTTGTCGCGCGATATTACTCGAGATCAATCGCCGCGCGGCGGTTCTGCGGTTCCTTCACGCCGTCGGCGGTCTGCACGAGCAGCTCGGTCTCGCCCTTGCCGATCGTGGTGATCATGCTCGGCGAGATGCCTTCGCCAACGAGGCCCGCTTTGGCCGCGTTCGCACGACGGATCGACAGACGCATGTTGTACCGGCTCGAGCCCGACGTATCGGTGTGGCCGGTGATCATGATGTGCGCCGTGCCGTACTGCCTCGCGGCGGCCGCGGCTTCTTGAACGACGCGATGCGCTTCCGGCGTCAAGTTCGACTTGTTGAAGGCGAAGAAGATGATGAACTCATGCGGCGCAGCAGGTGGCGGCGGCGGTGGTTCTGGCGCTGGCGGCGGAGCCGGCTCCTCATCCGGATAGAGATCCCAACGCAGACCGACGGTCACGGTGTGGTTCTCAAGCTTGTCGAGCTTGTTGCCGATGAAGCCGAGCGTGCTGAAGTCGAGATTGTCTTCGACGCGGTGGTAACGATAGTTCAGCGTCAGATCGAGACGATCGGTCAGCGCATAGGACAAACCGGCGATGCCCTGCCAAGCAAACGCCCACGCATGGTCGTCGATTGGAACGGTGACTGTATTGAGCTCGTAATGCACGTTGGCAACGCCCGCACCGGCGCCGATCGAGAAGGTCAAGCGATCGGTGAGATGGATGTCGTAGAGCGCGTTCACCATCAAGCTTGCTTCGTCGATCTTGCCGTTGGTGAAGACGGTCGTGCCCGCGGGAATTGGGCCGAAGCCTTTCGCAACACCTTTGTTGATGTCGTTTTGGCGATAAGCGCCCTCAAGCTCGACGCGCCAGTTGCTCTCCCAAAACGCGTAGCCAACCGTCGCGATCGCCGCCCAACCCGTGTCGAGATCAACATTCACGCTGGTGAAATTGCTGCCGAGGACCGTTACCAGATCGTCGGTGTCTTGCAGCCAATTCGCGCCCGCTTCGGCGCCGACATACCAACCGTGATTGTTGGCGGCCGCTTCTGCTGATACGGCGCCAGCTGCGGTCAGCACCGTACCAAGCAAAATTGCTTTGAACTTCATACTCGAGCCCCTTTCCATTTTATTTGCAGGGCCGCGAGAGGGTGTTGCGGCACTGCACCCAGAGTTGGCCAGTGCGTCGCACGCGGTATTGAAGGTGTCAATTATTCTTAAGGGTTAGAGGCATTTTGCGCGGCTCCGGTACGTGCCAGGCACGGTTTCCACCAACGAAAAGGGCGGGTCTGAGCCCGCCCTTCGCGTCTAGGTTGTCCGGTTCCTCGCGTGATACGAGACTCACTCCTCGATGTCGATGGTGGCGCGCCGGTTCTGCGGCTCTCTCACGCCGTCGCCGGTTTCGATCATGAGTTCGCTCTCGCCTCTGGCGGAGGTGTGAATGTTGTCGTCCGGAATGCCGAGCGCTTCGAGCGCGTTGCGAACAGCATCGGCGCGACGCTCGGAGAGCTTCTGATTGTAGCCGCTCGAGCCGGACGAGTCGGTGTGACCGACGACTTCAACCGACGCCGCGCCGAATTCCTTCGCCGCTGCAGCCGCCTCTTCGATCACGCGTTGCGCTTCAGACGTCAAATTGAACTTGTTGAAGCCGAAGAAGACGATGAACTGCTTCGGATGCGCCGGCGGTGGCGGGGGCGGCGGCGGTGGTGGGGGAGGCGGTGGCGGCGGCGGCGGCGGCGGCTCCTCGCCAAAGAGGAAGAAGCGCAGACCGACGGACACCGTGTGCTTCTGCAGATCGTCGGTGAACTTCTCAGCCTTCCAGCCTTGCGGCGTGCCGCTGCGGTAGGACGGAGCGTCGACGTTCAGGTAGCGATAGTTCAAGAAGAGCTGCGTCTGATCTCCGACCGCGTAGTTGAGGCCGAGCAAGCCCTGCCATGCAAAGCGCCAATCCGTGTCGTTGATGCCGAGATTGCCAGCCTTGAAGCGATCGTAGTCGGCGCCGGCACCCGCGCCGACCGAAAGTGTCCAGCGCTTCGCAAGATGAATGTCGTAGAGAACGTTGGCCATGATGGTCCATTCGTTCAATTCGCCATTGCCGAAGTAGGTGACGGTGAACGAACTCGGCGTGAAGCCGCGGCACACGATCTTGTCGACGCCGTTGTGGCGGTAGCCACCTTCCAGTTCGACGCGCCAATTGTTTTCGAACGCGTAACCGACCGAGCCCAAGATCGCCCAGCCCGTATCGAAGCTCGGCGAATGGAACATGAATGTCGTGGAGCTTGACGTGGCAAAGAAGTGCCGGTCGCTGAAACGGTTGTCTTGAACCCAATTCGCACCGCCTTCGATCGCAAAGTAGGTGCCGTGCAGTTCGGTATCGTGGTGGCCCGCCTGCGCCGTGCCGGCGAGCGCGAATGCTGCGGCCGAGCCGAGCAGGATCGTTCTCAAGGTCATCATTCCCCTCCTAGGCTCTCCAACCCCATCGCGGGTGGATGCCGAGCCTTCACGGGCAACCTGACGCCGTTGGGATTAATGCCGGGTTAAAGGGATTCGGACACTTACAAGCAATATTGGCGGCGTGACTTTCGTGCCTCGCGATGATCCGACGGCGGAGGTCTTATCGATCAAGGCATGAAGATCGTGCACAAAAACAAAAGAGGCGGCTCGAAAGCCGCCTCCAAATTCCCGAGCGCCAATCGGCCTATTCCAGATCGATCGTAGCTCTGCGGTTTTGCGGTTCCTTCACGCCATCGCCGGTTTGAACCATAAGCTCCGTCTCGCCTCGGCCCGAGGTCTCGATCATGTCGGGCTTGATACCGTTGTGGACGAGCTCGGCCTTGACCGCGCCCGCACGCCGTATCGACAGACGCATGTTGTAACGTTGCGAGCCGACCGTATCGGTGTGGCCAATGACGATGATGTCGGCTGCGCCATAGTCTTTGGCCGCCATGGCGGCTTCCGATACAACGCGGCGCGCTTCAGATGACAAGTTAGATTTGTTGAAGCCGAAGAAGACGATGAACTGCTTCGGCGGCATCGGTTCGGCCGGACGTGGACGTTCCGGCTGCGGTGCCGGCTCGTTGTCCGACTGAAGGTCGAAGCGGAGACCGATCGTCAGGGAGTGCTCCACCTTGTCGAGATGCAACGGGTAGCTCGATACCGCCGGGCCGGAGAGATCAGCTTTGTCATTCAGGATGAAGTGATAGTCGGCGAAAAGTTGCCACCGATTGGAGAGGCGATAGCCGACCTCACCGATCAACTGGCCGGCAAAGACGTAGTCATCGTACGAAAGCGAATTGAATCCCGGATTGAAGGTGATCAGGTTGCCACCGATTCCGGCTCCAAGAGACGCCGTCCAGCGACCGCCAAGCGCCATGTCGTAATAGACGTTGACCATCTGCGACAGTTCCCAAACGTCGGCGGGACCCGAATTGAGACCGCAGCCCGCACTGGAGACCGGTCGATTGACACAATAGTTTTTGACGTCGTTGTGGCGATAGGCGACTTCGAGTTCGGCGCGCCAATGCTTGCCGAAGTCGTACCCAACCGCTGCCGCGATGGTGTAGCCGGTGTCCCAGCTGTAGGTTTCGAAGGCACGGGTCGACGGCCATTGCCAGGTCATGTCGCCGTCTTGGATCCAATTCGCGCCAGCGGCGAGACTGACGTACCAGCCGTCCGGCATGACGGTGCCGGCTTGTGCAACACCAGCGGACGCGGCCAACGCAACTGCCGGGCCCAGCAACACCTTCTTGAAATGCATTGCGGAAAACTCCCTCCTCGCTCAGATGCTAGGTCTGCGCGAAGACGGTTAATCGAGCGTTAATTTCCGAGAGGGCCGCACAATGGCCGCGGGCAGTGTGCCTTGCACGCTGCAACAAGAAGAGAGGCGGCCCATCAGGCCGCCTCTCCTAACGCGCGGAGGAAGGTCTTACCTAGTGCAACGAGATCGTCGCTCTGCGGTTTTGCGGTTCTTTGACGCCGTCGCCGGTTTGCACCATCAACTCGGTCTCACCTTTGCCGGACGTTTGGATCATATCCGGCGTAATGCCGTCATCGACGAGCCCAGCTTTGACCGCGCCGGCGCGGCGCAACGACAGACGAAGGTTGTAGGACCGCGAGCCCGAGGTGTCGGTATGGCCGACGACCACGATTGTCGCGCTTCCGTATTCACGTGCAGCTTCCGCAGCTTCGTGGACGACACGTTGTGCTTCGGCCGTCAAATTCGACTTGTTGAAGCCGAAGAAGACGATGAACTCGCGCGGACGTTCGGGCGGAGGCGGTTCTTCGTGCCGCGGAGGTGGCGCCATTTCGTCACGCTGCAGATCGAAACGGATGCCTAGCATCAGTGTGTGATCTTGCTTTTCCATTCCCAATGGGAAGGCACAGCAGACAGCCGCACCGCTCAGATTCGAATCTTCCATCATCACGTAGCGGTAGTCGGCATAAAGCTGCCAGCGATCAGATAGCTGATAGGCAAGTTGAGCAATCAACTGTCCAGCAAATACGTAGTCGTCGTATTCCTGAGAATTGAATCCCGGTTCAAAGACGACGAGATTGCCACCGATGCCAGCCCCGAGCGCTGCGGACCAATTCCCGCCCAGCCTGAAGTCGTAGAAGACGTTGACCATCTGCGAGAGCTCCCAAACGTGAGCTCCGGCCGAGGTCGAACAACTGCCGGTCGAATAGCAGAAGCTCTTGACCTTGTTATGGCGATAGGCGACCTCAAATTCCGCGCGCCAATGATCGCCAAAATCATAACCGACCGCCGCCGCCAGGGCGTAGCCAGTTCTCCAGTCGTACGAATCCGTGTGATAGCCCAAGCCGATCGACGTCCATGTCATTTTGTCGTCGGGTATCCAGTTGGCGCCAGCCGCCATGCTTAGGTACCAACCTGTCGGCGTTTCGATGGCCGCTTGCGCGCCACCAGCGGACGCGGCCAGCGCAACGGCCGTGCCCAGTAATACTTGTTTCAATGCCATGAGACTCCCTCCGTCGCGTGGACAGACCAGGAGTGGCCGGAAATGGTTAACGAATGGTTAAAACCGCCTATATCTTGTGGCCCCGAGACCTAGATTTAGTGCTCTGGGTGCAACAATGTGAGTCCAAAAAGACTCTTTTGCATGTCGTCGCGTCAGAAGAATCCTAAGAGATCGTAACTCGACCAACAGAGAAGGGCGGGCCTTTTGGGCCCGCCCTTTGTCATTCCCCTTCGAGATCGTCTGATTAGTTCAGATCGATCGTGGCGCGACGGTTCTGCGGCTCTTTCACGCCGTCACCCGTCTGAACCATGAGCTCGGTCTCGCCCTTACCG
>WGNJ01000022.1 GCA_016124635.1 Alphaproteobacteria bacterium
CCAGGCGCGAAGGTTTTGATGTCGCAAGCCATGGTCAATATCCCGCAATAGCGCGGCGTGACATGAGGGCCTGCAGCTCTTAGCTTCGTCCTCATGGAGCAAGCGCAACCCATCTTTGAAACCGTCGTGCGGCCGCACCGGTCACTGACGTTGTTCGGGTTCCGCTTGCTCATGACCGTGCTCATCATCTCGAACGGCGTGTTCGCCGTTGCGATGATCTTGCACGGCGCATGGCCGGTCGTCGGCTTCTTGGGGCTCGACGTGCTCGGCGTCTACATCGCGTTCCGGCTGAGCTACGCCCAAACGCGGGCTTTCGAGCGCATAACCATCGCCGACAGTTCGCTCGTCATCACGAGGGTCGATGAGCGCGGACGTTCGCGCGAATGGCGCTATCCTTCGTATTGGGCGAGCGTCGGCTACGACGAACACGACGACGAGCGCGGGATACTCACCGTCGGTAGCCACGGCAAGCGCATCGAAGTCGGGCGCTTCCTTCATCGCAAGGAGCGCGAGCAGCTGGCGCGGCAATTGCGTGACGCGCTGCTGCGGTCGCGCAGCTACTCTGCGCCGACCTAGCGCAGATCCAAGACGTCTTTCATGTCGAACAGGCCGGGCCCCTTGCCCTTGCCCCAGATCGCCGCGCGCAATGCACCCTTGGCGAAGATGGCGCGATCCTCCGCCTTATGGCTGAGTTCGATGCGTTCGCCTTCGCTCGCGAGGATTACGGTGTGCTCGCCCACAACGGTACCGCCGCGCAGGCTTGCGAACCCGATGGTGCCGCCAGCGCGCGGGTCTTCGATGCCGTCGTGAGGCTTCGTGCGCAGATCGGCGAGGTTTCGATTGCGGCCGGCGGCCGCAGCCTCGCCGAGCAACAATGCCGTGCCGGACGGCGCGTCTCTCTTGAGCTTGTGATGCATTTCGAGAATTTCGACATCGAACTCCGGACCGAGCCGCTGCGTCGCCATCTCGACGAGCCCGGCCAACAAGTTGACGCCGAGGCTGAAGTTGCCCGACTTGATGATCGTGGCGTGGCGGGCCGCGGCAGCGATGCGCTTGGCGCCCGCTTCATCGATGCCGGTCGTTCCCATGACGTGAACGATGCGCGCCTGCGCAGTGAGATCGGCGAGTTCGACGCTGGATTCGGGCGTCGAGAAATCGATCAGCGCATCCGCGGCGGCGATGACCGGCAACGGATCCGCCGTGACCACGGCGCCAATCGGCTCGCCGCCGGCGATCTTGCCGAGATCGACGCCGAGCATCTTTGACCCGGCCTTCTCGATGCCCGCCACAAGCTTGATGCCGGGTGTGCGCAGCGCGTTACGGATGACGGCTTCGCCCATGCGCCCTCCGGCGCCGGCAACCACGAGGCGGATGTCGGTCATAGCTGCGAAATCTCCGCCTCTTGTCCCAATAGCAATTTGCCCGCGAGCTCCATCGTCGGCGGCGCCACCATCATGTGCTGACTGGCAACATGCACGTCGCGAAAGATACGCTGCAGCGGCGAGGTCTTGTACACGGACGTCCCGCCGCCGAGGTTGTACATCAGATCGACCGCGCTGACGCTGGCGCGAGCGGCGTGTGTCGCGGCTAGGCGAAGATTGCGCCGCGCGTCGACCGACAGCTTGCCGCCCCGCTGAGCCTCATCCCAGGCGGCTGCAATGCTTTCACGGAAGTAGGCGCGCGCCGAGCGCACGAGCGCGTCGGCTTCGGCCACGTCTTCCTGGGTCTTCGCGCGCGCGGCCAGGGGCTTGCGATGGCCTTCCGGCGTCTTGCCACCCGCCAAAGCAATGAGCGCGTCGATCGAAGCGCGGGCGAGGCCGAGCATCACCGAGGAAATCCCCATCGCGAGGATGCCGAACGCCGGAAACGCATAGAGCGGCCGTGGAAGCGGTTTGTCGGTGATGAGGTCGACACCCATGGCCTTGGGCACGCGCAGATTCTTGAAGGCGAAATCCTGACTGCCGGTGCCGCAAAGGCCTGAGACGTCCCAATTGCCGGCAAGCTCAGCGTCTTTGACCGGCACGAGCATCATGCGCGAGATCGGGACGCCGGACGGTGTCGTTTGCGGCTTGCCGTCGCGCATGACCATGCAACCGCCCGCGATGAAGGTCGCATTCGGCGAGCCGGAGCCCCATTGCCAGCGACCGTTGACCAGATAGTGATCACCCTCCTCGACCGCCTTGCCGCGCGGCGCATAGACGCCGGCGAGGATGAGATTGTGATCGGCGAATAGATCGCGGGCGGTTGCGGGAGGCATATACGCGCCGAGAAGTCCCGTCGTGGCGCCGATCATGACACACCAGGCAGCCGACCCGTCGGCCTGCGCCAGCGTCTCGATGAGCGTCGAAAGCGCCAGCGCATCGACTTCGAGGCCGCCGTATGTATCCGGAACGCAGGCACGATAGAAGCCGGCTTCCGCGAAGCGCCGCGCGATGTCGGCCGGAAGCTGGCGGCCGGATTCAATCTCGGCGGCGCGCGTGCGCAGCTCGTTTTGGAAGCCGCGGGCGGCGGCCAATAGATCAGCCATAAGGCATGTTAGGAGAGCGCACCCCTAGCTGCAATCAGGCGGCGCGGCGAAGCGTCAGATTGATGCGGCCGTCCGGCGGCAAGATCGGATGATCGAGAGGCGATGTCCCCGGGACGATCTTGCGTACGCCATGATAGCGAAGGCGGCTCGGACCGCCGAAGACGAGGACGTCACCGGACCTCAGGCGGACTGTCTGCGTCTTGCCCGCGCGCTTCAAACCGCCGATTACGAAATCGGCGTCGTTGCCGAAGGAGAGCGAAGCGATCGGCCATTTGAAATCGGCCTCGTCGTAGTCGCGATGCAAGCTCAGCCGGCCGTCGGCCGCATATACATTGACGAGGCACGCATCGGGCTCGAAATCGCCGAAGCCGGCTTCGCGCACGGCGTCGCATGTGCACTCGCGGACTTCAGGCGGAATTGCGGGCCAGGGTTGCAGCGTCTCAGGGTGCGTTTCCTGATAGCGATAGCCGCGCTTGTCGGAGACCCAGCCGCGCTCACCGCAATTCGTCAGCGTGTTGATCATGTAGGGACCGGTCGGCATCTGCGGGCGGAAGAGCGGCGCCTGCGCAATGACTTCGGCGATGGTATCGAGAGCCCGGCGCTGCGCGTCGGGAGAAAGGCGTTGGCGAAACAGCGCCACGCCTTCCGGCAGCACATCGGGTGGATCGTCGAATAGCGTCATGCCCTTACGCCATCGTGCGTTCCGCACTTCCCCGCAGAAGGCGATACGAGTCTCGCTTGCGCTACTCGGCAGCGATGCCGATCGGCGTGCGGCCCTGGCCGCCGTTGAGCTGCATCAGGTATTTGATGCCCTCCTCGGCGATGTCGTCGCCGACCATGCGGTCGCCCTCTTTGTGGAGCTCGGCCATGTCCACGAAGGCGGCATATACGCCGCGCGTGCGGTCCGTGATGATGCCCGCCTTGAGCAGCGTCTTGATGAGGACGCGGAAGATGTTGGTCGAGTCCTTCATTCGCTCGCGCACGCGGGCGTCGGTAAAGGCCTCCTTGAACGCGCTCTGCGCCCACTCCCACTCGATGCCGAACTGTGCATAGATCGGCTGCTTCTGCTCGGGGCTGCCGAGATTGAAGAGCAGCCCCTGGAAAACCTGCGCGGCCCAATCTTCGATCAGGTTGCGCTCATGTTCCGACAGCTTCGGGATCGTGCGGTCGGCCCAAATCTTGCCGAACTTGTGGTGGAACGCTTCGTCGGTCATGACGAGCTGGCACAAGCGCTTCAGAAGCGGATCGTTCGTGTACTGATAGTTGGTGGCGAAGGCGCCCATCGCGAGACCTTCGACCAACATCTGCATGCCGACGAGCTTTTTCCAAACGAACGGCGAAAGCACCATTTCGTTCAAGAGGTTGCCGAGCGCCGGGCCGACGGGGAGCGGCTTGCCCCACCGGGCTTGGACGTACTTCGTGAAGCCGGTGACGTGGCGCGCTTCTTCGCGCGTCTGATTGGCGGCGTATTCCTGCGCGCCAGGATCGCGCAGGATGTGGCAGAGCGAGGCCGAGAGCGAGAGCGCGCCCTGCTCGCCGTGAAGGATCGACGACATGCCCCAATGCGCCGAGGCATTGACGAGCGCGATCCTCTGCTTCTCGTTCAAGCGCTCGCCGATCGCCGTCTGAAGATCCAAATTCAGGAACGGCGGCATGATGTATTCGTTCTCGAGATCGAAGGGCTCGGCGAAGTCGATGTATTTCTTGTCGAGCGGATCCCAGAAGTGGTCGTGCGTCGCGGAGATGATCTTATCAAAGGCGGTCGAGCGCGCACCGTAGCGCTCGACATCCATCATCGTGCGGAAATCAGACGGATCGGCGGCGTCGTAGGCCGGGTCCTTGGTGATGTTTGTCAATTCCGTCATCGCCGATCCTCCAGCGCCTATTCCGCCGCAATGCTCGACGGCGTGCGCAACATCTGGCCACCGTTGAGCTTCATGAGGTACTTGATGCCTTCCTCGGCGATCTCGTCGCCGATCATGCGATCGCCTTCGGCATGCAACTCGGCCATGTCGATGTAAGCCGCGTAGTTACCGCGCGTGCGATCGGTGATGATTCCGGCCTTGAGCAGCGTCTTGATCAGGACACGGAAGATGTTCGTGGTGTCCTGCATTTCCTCGCGGATGTTGGCGTCGGTCAGCGCCTCCATGAAGGCTGCTTGCACCCAGGCCGGATCCAAGCCCAGCTCGCGATAGATCCATTGCTTCTGGTCGGGGCTCGCGAGATTGAAGAGAAGGACTTGGAAGACCTCCCAGGCCCAATCTTCGATCTTTTCCGCCTCGCCCTTTGCAAGCTTCGGGATGGTGCGGTCGGCCCAGATCTTTCCGAATTTGTGGTGGAACGCTTCGTCCGTCATGACGAGCTGACAGAGCTTCACCATCAAGGGATCGCGGCCCTTTTGGTAGAAGGTCGCGAAGGCGCCCATCGCAAGACCTTCGACCAGCATCTGCATGCCGACGAGCTTTTTCCAGACGAGCGGCGAAAGCACGAGCTCGTTGAGGAGATCGCCCAGCGCCGGGCCGACTTGAACCGGCTTGCCCCAGCGCGCGTGGATGTAGCGCGAGAAGCCGGTGACGTGACGCGCTTCTTCACGCGTTTGGTTGGCGGCGTATTCTTGTGCGCCCGGGTCGCGCAGGATGTGGCAGAGCGAAGCGGACAACGACAACGCGCCCTGCTCGCCGTGGAGGATGCTCGAGAACGACCAAAGCGTATTCAGGTTGGTGAGCTTGATCTTGCCGCGCTCATCAAGCTTGTCGCCGACGGCGGTCTTGAGTTCCGTCATCAAATCGGGATCGACGATGTAGTCTTTTTCGAGATCGAAGGGTTCGGAGAAGTCGATGTATTTCTTGTCGAGCGGATCCCAAAAATGGTCGTGCGTCGCCGAGATGATCTTGTCGAATGCACTGGTCCGCTGGCCGTAGCGTTCGACGTCCATCATCGAGCGAAAATCGTCCGGGTCGACAGCGTTGTAGGCCGGATCCTTGGTGATGTTGGTCAGTCCGCTCATCTCATCCTCCGCACGGCGTGATTGTTTGTTGGATTGAAGAGGATGGTACGACGATGAGCGTCGCTGACAAGGTGAAAGTGACGCTAACGTCAGGATTGTGATGGGTTCCAATCGTCTGAAAACGACGAAGCCGCCAAAAATGGCGGCTTCTCGAAAACTCTAATGGATCAATTCGGATGCTAGCCCTGCGGCAAGGGCTGCGCGATTTGATCGGCCGGCGGCGTCGTGGGCTGCATCTTCACGCCTGTCTCACCAAACACCAACAGCTCCTGAGCACCGTCCTGGATCACCGCGTTCAGGCCCTTGCGATCTTCGCGATAGGTCAGAACAAATTTCTGGCCGTCATCCGAATAAAGCACTTGGCCGCCGAGGCCGACGAAGACGAACTTCCCGTCCTTGAGCTGAAGGCCCATCGCTATGGACTGGTCGGCACCGTCGGTGTCGAGCTTCGTCCAGGTCGCACCCTTGTCCGTCGAGTGCCAAACGTTGCCGCGCATACCAGTGATGTAGAGCGTGCCGTCATTGGCCACGAGTCCGCCCCAAAACGAACCACCGTAGCCCGTTAGGATCTTGTCCCAGGTTGCGCCTTCGTCAAACGAACGGAACACAGCACCTGCCTCGGCGGCGACGTACATCGCGCCGTCCGGTCCCATAAATGCTGCATTCAAATGGTTCTCGTCGCCGGTCGCCGCAGCGTAGGGATCCTTCGACTCGGCACCCGCGCCATCATCGGCGGGCGTGCCAGCGGCCGGCTTGCCAGGGCCGCCAGCTCCAGGCGAAAGCGCCGCCGCTTCTTCCGGCTTCTTCTGGATCGGGTTGAGCGTCTTGCGCTCAATCCAGGTCTTGCCACCGTCCTTCGTCTCCGCCGTGAAATTGAAGGCGCCCATGGCGATCCCATGGTTCGGGTTCCAAAAGGCAACGGTCAGGAGCGCGTTGTCGCTCTGGCCGCCACCAAACTCCTTGTCCCAGGTCTCGCCCCCGTCGGCGGTGTGAAGGATGACCGTGTCGTGGCCAACCGCCCAACCGTTCTTATCGTCGACAAAAGTAACGGCCGTGAGCGTTACCTGGGTCGGAACCGATTTCGCCTGACGCCAGGTCTTTCCGTCGTCGTCCGAGAGGACGACGTCGCCGTACTCCCCGACCGCCACAAGGCGCGAGCCAGCCCTTGCGACGCCGAGCAGCAGCGCTTCGGTGGCGTGAGCCGAGATTACCGCAGGCCGATCGCCGAGCGTCGTCTCAGTGGCTCCCGCCTGTCCGACAACGCACGGAGCAACAAGTAGCGCCGCCGAGAGCGACACACGAGAGATCAGTGACCTAAGCGAGATCATGGGGCCAACCTTTAGCGTGACTTTGCTGTCAAAACGATAACGGCCGGCCTCCGCATAAACGGAGGCCGGCCGAATTCTTACACCATACTTGCCTCAGCGGACGCCGAGCGTACGGATGGCTTCCGGCGTGTAGCGGCTCTCCTGGAGTTCGTCGGCAAAGTAGTTAACCGGCGGCTCCTCGTTCCGCATGGACAGCGCCAGGTAGCGGCCATCGAGCAGGTCGTAGACGAGCTCGGCTGCGCCACCGCAGGTCGGGACGTGATAGAAGTTCTCCGACTGCACTTCCTGGAAGCGCCAGAGCTGACCGCGGCCGTCGTAGTTCTCGGCGGCATCGATGATCTCTGCGTCCTCGTCGAGGTGCATGACGCGACGCGCGTAGATGTGGCGCGCACCGGGCTTCAACGTCGCTTCCACGGTCCAAACGCGATGCGGCTCATAACGCACCAAGTCTTGGTTCACGTGGCTCGGCTTCACGAAGTCGGCATATTTCGCGTTGGTCGCATCGTAGTTGTTGTACGAGATGAACTTTACGCTGCGATCCTTGACGGTCCAGTTGTAGCGATCCATGGCGCCGTTGTAGCCGTCGAACGAGTCCGACGTCGACATGGCGTCCGTGTTCGTGCCCGGATTGTCGTAGGCGATGTCAGGCGCACGACGCACGCGCCGCGTACCCGGGTTGTACGACCAGGCCTTGCGAGGATCGACAGCGGCGTTCAGCGACTCGTGCACCAAGATCACGTTACCCGCGAGACGGGCCGGCGCGATCGTGTTGGCGATGTAGAGAATCGAGACGTTGTTGAGATCCTCAGCACGCTTCTTCGACGGGTCGGACCAACGCAAGATCGCTTCGTCCTGCACCGTGATGAGGTTGAACGAACCGTTGCGCTGGACAGGCGCGGCAGCGAACTGACGCGTGACCTTGAAGTTGCGGAAGCCGAGCTTCTTGTTCCAGACGATCTCCATGCCGTTCGACGGGATGGGGAACGGAACGCCCATGATGGCGCCAAGAACACCGTCGCCGTCCGGCGTCAGATCGCCGACCGTCGCGTTGTTCTTGATCGCTGCATAGACGTATTGCGGCAGCGAGCAGGTACGGCGCGACTGATAGACGTTCATGTGGTAGGTCGGGTAGAGCTTCATCAGCGCCTTGTACCCATCCACCAGCTTCGCGTCGTACTGCGCCATGTTCCCGGCATTGACCGTGAACAGCGGCTTGTCGTTCGGGAAGGGGTTGGGTGGGTTCTGCTTCTTGGCGTCGAATTTGACGCCCGCAGGCGGCGCAGTCAGCCCTCCGGTCCAGGCGGGTACCGAACCATCGGCCGTCCCGCCCATCTCGCCACCCATCGGGGTGAGGTCCTTGCCGAGCCTTGCGGCTTGATCGGCAGGAACCTTCGCCCACGCGCTGGTTGCGGCAAACGCGACCGCAACAGCGGAGGCAGTCAAGAGAAGTCTTGTCTTCGTCACGTGCATTTCCTCCACCTAATACAAGGTCCGTGCGGTTGCCCCCGCCCTTAGAATGAGTAGCTCATCGAGCCAGACACGTAGTCCAGATCGCGCGAGCGGTTTTGGATGTGACCACCGAAGTAGTTCACGTAGTTCACGCCGAGTGTGAAGTTGTTGTTCAGCGTGCCGGACACACCCAGGTTCAGGGCCTTGCGGTCTTCCATATAGTTGCCATACGGCGCCGGCGTCGTACCGGTGAAGTCCCACGTGAAGGCAACCAACGGACTTACGACAAAGCCAGAGTTGAAGGCGTTACTATAGTCAGCCCGGAAGAGGAGCACCAGACCCGCCGACCAGTCGGTAGGACGGCACGAGCTGCTGCTCTTGACGTCGAGGCCCAGAATGCCGCCACCCGGCAAGTCGGTACCTTGGCAGCCGATGTTCTGGTACTGAGTCACGACCGTCGGATCGCCGCCGGCGGCTTCGATCTTGTCAACCCAGGTGTCTTCCACGCCAGGCACATAGACAGTTCCGACTTCTGTGACGAAAATACCGAGATCGGCACCAATGGCGTCGATGAACCACTCCGAATTGGTAAACGTCGCCGTCGTGCCAATTTGGGCCGTCCACATGTCGTTCAGCAGGTAGTTCTGCGTGGCAGTCTGACCGTTGCCGCAGAACGGCTTCACGCCGCTTCCGTCAGGGGTCGCGAGACCATCAACGATCGGACCGGCCGCTCCGTACAGCACGTCGAACAAGCACGAGCTGACCAAGGACGCGATGGTGAGCGAGTCGGTGTCGACCTGGAACGGTGCGTTCGGACGATAGGAGAACTCACCCTGCACGCCCCAGCCGAACAACGTCGTGGCGAAGCTGCCGCCCCAGATGTCGATGCCCGTCGGGTAGTCGAAGTAGACCGTACCGTCGGTGGCGGGGATCAGGAACTCGGCCCCGTTGCCCGATTGGATCGTCGTCGACGCCGACAAAGCAGCACCCGTGTCAGGCGAGACGAAGCCGCTCTGATAGTACGAGAGGACGCAGTTGAGCTGCATCATCGTGAACATATTGGCGTAGCCGAGGGTCGGGTCGTTGTAGAGCACGACGCTTCCGAGCGCGGCCGAAGCTGCGGCGGTCGTCAGGACTCCACCCGGATCGTTCACCGGCTGGCTCTTCATGTACGCGATCGTCGCCGGGCTGAAGCCGAAGTTGGTCGCGAAGAAGATGTCGTTGCCCGCCGTGTGGTTGGCCGGATTGCCGTCGAACACGCCGATCGTGCCGAAGTCGCCCGGATTCGCAAGACCGCATCCAAGTGGATTGAGCTGACGACCCGTCAAGCCGTTCGCGTAGCCGGGAATCGGCGACGCTCCGGGGAAGTTGATGTTGTTGGTGTTGGTGAAGAAGCCGAGGGTCGACTGTGCGTTCGCCGCCGAGCGCAAGCCGGCATATGGCAAGCGGCTGCTATAGTTTTGATAATAGGCTCCGAATTCGGTGCCGCCCAATTCCTCAGAGTAGTAGCTCAGCTTCAACCCGTGATCGCCGTTGTGATCCGGATTGCTGGAGCCACCGCGGGAGAGGATACCTTCCGTCGCACCAGTGACCCCGTCGCCCGAGAGGAAGAGCACCTTATCAACTCGCTCTTGCTCGGCGAGGAACTGATCATAGGGTGCCGCGTAGTTCAGCTTGCCGGCAATGTAGGTGCCGTCCAGATCGCTACACTCGAGCAGGTTGTTGCCAACCGCCGACGCACCGGACAGCGGGTCGTTCACCAAACCGCTTGTCTGGACGAACGCCGTGCCACCCATGCCAGCGTTCGACTGCGCGTCGCAATTGCGGCGGTTGCCGGAAAAGGGCGAGCCCGTCACAAACGCGATTCCCGCGTCATTGCCGCCGAACCCCGTGCCGCGGATCACGTCCGCCGAGGAGAACGGAGAGCCGGCGGGATCAAGCTTGAACGGTTCCCAATCGAGCGCGTAGTAGCCCGCAAGGGATACGCCGTACGGCAACGAGATCGATCCTTCGATCGCAGCAACCGGGAGCAGCGCTTCCTTGATTTCGGAGCCTGGGCGGCGGAAGGCCGCGACGTCGATCGGCGAGAACACGTTGTTGCCGTTGAGCAGGAACGTGCTTTCACCCCAGTTGATCACCTGCTTACCGACGCGGATGTTCAAAGGCATGTCGGCGAAGCTGTAGTCGGCCGACACGAAGGCATCGAGCAGTTGGTAGTTGCGGCCGATACGCCCGATCGCCTTGTCATTGTAGGTTGAACGCGCGCCGGCGTTCGGATCGGAAAGGATGAAGTCATAGAAACCCGTAGCGCGGGCAAAGACTTTGTAGTTGCGCCAGGTCGCCGAGAAATCGTGCGTCGCCTTCAACGTCGCGCCGGTCAAGTCCCCTTTGTCGAAGTTCAGCTTACCGTCGTCGGCGTTGATGCTGCCGTCGAAATTATCGCGGTTGAAGCTGTAGTGGACCGTGGCGCTAGACAGGCCGAACGTCGTGTACACCGCCGTGCCGATACCGTAGATCGGGCCATTCTCTCGCGGATCGACGGGACCACCGTTCGATTCGTTCAAGAAGTGGGAGTCGGTGCTCTGGGTGCGCATCGACATGCCCATTGAGACCGTCGTGTCGAGCGACATGTTGATGTCGCCGAATTGAATCTCCGTCGCCCCCGCGCTCGTAACCGCCCCAGTAAGGGCGATCAGCGCGACCGATCCCAGCATCCCCAACCGCATGCAATGTGACTTCGGCATGACGCAATTTCCTCCTACCCGTCACTCAGTTTTTTTGCCTAGGGAACGGGGAATCGCACGCATGTGTAGCCACATGCCCCGCCCTTTAGCATCCCTCGAAATCAGAGCACACGTTCGCGGCGCCCAAGTCAACGAAGATTGGCAATTCCGTCACAGAGAGCGGCGCGGTATTGCACAAACGCCACGGTTTTGAGCAAACGAATGCCTGGTTGTGCAGCGCAATAATTTAATTGCTTCGGCGAGTGATCATTCGTTCGATTCCGAACTCGAATCCTCGACGTGTTCAGATAACAAGCCTTGGAAGAGGAAGGCATTTTTCGCGCTTTGCGTGTGCGCACTCGCTTCAGCGGCGTGCGCATTTCAGTTCGCGAGATGACGCCAAATTGAAGGCGTAGGCTCGCATCATTGGAAGAAATCGGCGATATCGTGAACGAATATTTCGAAGGGGCGAGATCAATGTGGTTTTTGTCGTTTATGCGAACCGCAATCGCGATTTGCCTGGCCGCCCTGCTCGTCTATGCCCCCGCCACCGCGGCACCGTCGGGCGCAAGCGAGGGGATGTGGGACCTCACCGATCTCTATCCCACAGCCGCCGCATGGGAGGCCGAGAAGGTCTCGGTCTCCAAAGACATCGCCGGGGTTTCGCGGTTCAAAGGCACACTGGGTCGTGACGCCGCTTCTCTCCGCAAGGCATTCGACGCGATTTCGCTGCTCAATAAACGAATCGCGCGGCTCGCCGTCTATGCCTCGCTCAAGGCGGACGAAGACGTGCGCATTTCTGTCAACCAGGCGCGAAACACGTCTGCTGACAATCTCTATGCGCAGTTCACCGAGGCGACGGCCTGGGTAAGGCCGGAGGTTCTGTCCGTCGGTGCGCAGAAGATCGAAAGCTTCATTGCCGCCGATCCAGGACTGAAGCCGCATGCGTTCGGTCTGCGCGATATGCTCCGCGGCGCGCCTCATGCGCTTGGCGAAGAGGGCGAGCAATTGATGGCGGCGGCGGCCAATCCGCTCGGCCAGCCGCAAAACGTCTACACGATTCTGGCGAACGGCGAGATGCCGTTTCCGAGCGTGACGCTCTCCGACGGCAAGACCGTGAAGCTCTCCGATTCGGTTTACTCGCTCTACCGCCAATCGCGCAATCGCGACGACCGCAAGAAGGTCTTCGATGCGTTCTGGTCGACCTACAAGACCTATGAGGGAACGTTCGGCGCGAACCTGCAGGCGCAGCTGATGGGACAAGCGTTCAACGCCAAATCCCGGCACTACAAATCGGATCTCGACGCGGAACTCTTCGCGGACAACATGCCGGAAGGCGTGGTGCGCACTCTGATCTCGGAGGTCAATCGCGAGCTACCGACGTTCCAGCGCTATCTGAAGTTGCGGGCGCGGATGCTCGGATTGAAGGATCAGGCCTACTACGACGTCTACGCGCCGCTCACCTCAGTTTCGAACACCTATTCGGTCGACGACGCGAAGCGCATCACGCTTGCGGCGTTGGCGCCGCTCGGCGAGGAGTATCTCGGTATCCTGCGACAGGGCTTCGCGGCGCATTGGATGAACGTCTATCCGCACGATGGAAAGCGCTCCGGCGCCTATATGAACGGCGGCGCTTACGATGTTCATCCCTACCTCCTGCTCAATCACAACAACGACTACTACTCGCTGTCGACGTTCGCACATGAGTGGGGCCACGCCGTCCACACGATGCTGACGAAGAAGAACCAGCCCTTCGAGCTGTCGAACTACGCGACGTTCGTGGCCGAAACCGCTTCGATCGGCAACGAGGTGCTCCTGCAGAACTATGTGATCTCGCACGCGAAGACGAAGGAGGAGAAGCTCGCCTTCGACAACGAGGTGCTCGACGGTATTCGCACGACTTATTTCCGCCAGACGCTCTTCACCGAGTTTCTGATCACCGCGCACAGCATGGTCGAGAAGGGCGAGCCGGTGACCGGCGAGAAGCTGACGGCGATGTATTGCGACCTGTTGAAGCGCTATTACGGCGATGCCAAAGGCGTGATGAAGATCGACCCGAAATACTGCATCGAATGGGCCTTCATTCCGCACTTCTATCGCGGCTTCTACGTCTACAATTACGCGACGTCGCAAGCAGGCGCGACCTATCTCGCCGACGACATCACGCGCAACGGCGCGGCCGCGCAGAAGCGGTTCATCGACCTGCTCAGCGCCGGCGCCTCCGACTACCCCTACAATCTGTTCAAGAAGGCCGGGATCGACTTCGCGACGCCCGCGGTCCATCGCGCACTCGAGGCGCGCATGAACAAGATCATGGACGACATGGAACAGCTGCTGGCCGAGAAGTAGCGTTTCAGGCGATCGCGTCGAGCAACGTCTTCGACATCTCGTCGGCGGTGCGGATCACTTGGGCCGATGCCTGATAGGCGCGCTGCGCCATCTTCATGTCGACAATCTCGGCCGCGAGATCGACGGGCGGGAAGTCGCCGGTGAGCTCGGCGCGCGTGATCTTGACGATCGGCTCGTCATTGATGCCGGTGGTCTGATCGGGAACGACGGGCTGATAGTCCTGCGACTGCCAATTGACGATGTTCTGCGCGCGCGCCATCACGCGCATATCCGCGGCGCGCAAGCCGGCTATCCCGTAGGCGAAGGCGCTGATCGTCATGGCGCGGATTTTCGCGCTTTGCGCCCTAACGAGACGTGAGAACCAATCCTTAACTTTTATTCAAATGCGACCGATCGAGCGATCGCGCCGCAATGGCGCCGCATTCATCGCCTGCATTGCGGCCTCATGAGAGCCAAGTATCTGTCTTTGCCATTTATCTTCATCATCTACGCAATCGGCATCGGCGCTTGCGATGCAAGCGCACCGCCGATGCCTCGGCAGAAGCCGAAGATCGCAACGCCCGCTCGCGTCGTGGACAACGAGGTCATCCACACGGACTGGACCGACCGCAGTCTGCCGTTCGGCGTCCGCTTATCGGCGGCGGCGGAAGAGCGAACGACGCACTCGGTTCGCTACGATGCAGCTTACGTGCGCATTCCCTATCCGATGGGCGATGTGCCTGCGGACCAAGGCGTCTGTTCGGACGAAGTGATTCGCGCCTATCGCCTCCTCGGGATTGATCTGCAGCGGCTGGTTCACGAGGACATGAGACACGCATTTCGATCCTATCCGCGGCGGTGGGGGATGGATGCGCCCGACACCAACATCGATCACCGGCGCGTGCCGAATCTCGCGACCTTTTTTTCGCGACACGGACGATCGCTGCCAGTGACGGACGACGCGGCCGACTACAAACCCGGCGACGTCGTCGCTTGGGCGATGCCGGACGGTCGGCCGCATATCGGCATCGTCACCGAGGAGCGCACCGGCGACGGCACGCGACCACTCGTCATGCACAACATCGGCTGGGGACCGCATATCGAGGATATGCTCTTCGAGCTGAAAATCACCGGGCACTATCGCTACCAGGGACCGCAGCGCGGTTAGCGATCAGGACCTCAGAGGGTTCGGCGCGCCCCTCGCAACTAGGTAACGGATCGCTTCCGCGAGCGAGCGGGAATCCACGACGGCATCGTGCGCGACACCTTGCGAGACGGCGCCGACGTGGGCCGCGAGCATGCCGGAGTGAATGCCTGACAATGGGATGCCGATCTCAACCAACCAGTCGCGCAAGTTGAAGGCCGGCGTGCGCGGCCAGACCGTGCGCTCACCCAGCAGCCTCGCGTTTCCAGCAAGAATTTTGTCGTCCCGGCCATAGCAGAACATCGACCGACCAGCGATGAACTCGACGAAGCGGGCGACACCGGAATGAAAGTCCGTGCCTTCGCGCTCGAGGCGCGCGTTCGTGATACCGGTCAGTTTCACCAGATAGTCGGATAGGACCGGGTTGTGGACCGGCTTGATCAGTACCGCAAACGAGGCGGTCTCTTTCAGGGTTTCGACGTCGATCGATATCGCACCGATCTGGACGATCTCCCGGTGCTCGCCCGGCCCTGACCAGAGGCGCTCCATCGACCCCTTCCAAGCGGTAAACTCGGTATCAAAGATGATTGCTTCGGCTGGCATGCGGCCAAGGTGCTTTCGCAGCTGCGAATGATTATTTCGTTCGCATGGGCCAGGTTCCCGCGCAAGAGTCTTCCGCAAAATGAACAGGCATTAAACGGTACTGAAAATGATTTTGCGCATAGTATGCCGGCCCGCTTCGGGCCCCCAGTTTGGCCGCCCGCATCATTTGCTCCGACGAGACATCATGGTCGCCGCCCCCCTTGAAAAAGACCCGCAAGGTTTTTCGCAATTCGCGCAGACGTTCTATGCGGGTTCAGCGCCCGACGATTTGAAGCGTTTCTCGCAAGACGCACTGGCGGGCATCGCGCGACTGTTTTGGCGCCGGCTGAGAGAGCGTCGCCCGGGACAGAGCTTCGCGCGCGTGTTCGATCCGACGATAGAGGCGGACGGTTTCACCGCTTCTTGCAGCTTCGTGGCTACGGTCAACGACGACATGCCGTTCCTGGTCGACTCGGTCCTGGCTGAACTCGCCGATCGCGGACTGGCGGTGAAGGCGATCTTCCACCCAATCATGCGTGTGAAACGCGATGCCGCGGGTAGCTTTCGCGGGATCGCCGCCAGCGGAGAGGAAGGCAACGCCGAAAGCATGATCTGCGTCGCGTTCTCGCGCGCCGGGGTAGTCGACAATCTCCCGGACATCGAGGCCGCCGTTGAACGTGTGCTCTCCAACGTCAACGCCGCCGTCGCCGACTGGGAAGCCATGCTTCAGCGTCTCGACGCTTCGATTGCGGAGCTCAGAAGCAATCGGCCGCCGGCGGCGCAAGACGAGATCGACGAGTCCCTCGCGTTCCTGGATTGGCTGAAGGACAATCACTTCACGTTCTTGGGCGCGCGCGACTACGCCTTGCAGAAGATGAACGGCAGCGAGCAGCTGACGCCGCTCGAGGACACCGGACTCGGCGTGCTGCGAAGCGGAGAGCGGCGGATCATTCGCCGCGGTCAGGACCGCGCCATGCTCACGCCGGAGGTGCGCGGCTTCCTGATGCAGCCCTCGCCGCTGATCATCACCAAGTCGATCGAACGATCGAACGTGCACCGCCGCGTGCAAGAGGACTATATCGGCATCAAGCGGTTCGACAACGCCGGTCAAGTCGTCGGTGAGCGGCGCTTCATCGGACTGTTCACGTCCGGCGCCTACAATGAAAGTCCGCGGCAAATTCCGTTCCTGCGCCGGAAGGTGGAAAACGTCGTCCGCCGCTCCGCGCTGCCTCGATCGGGACATCGCGCCAAGGCACTGGCGCAGGTGCTCGAGACCTTCCCGCGCGACGAGCTCTTTCAGATCTCAGAAGACGACCTGCTGCGCATCGCCCCGGGTATCGCCTATCTCAGCGACCGGCCGCGCACAAAGGCGTTTTTGCGGTTCGATACCTTCCATCGCTTCGCTTCGGTGCTCGTATATTTTCCCGCCGACAAATTCCGCGGCGGGCTCGTTCGTACACTCGCGAGCATTTTGGTCGAAACTCTCGGCGGCAGATTGTCGGCGGCCTATCCGCATACCGAAGAGGGTCAGCTCACGCGCATCCACTACATCATCGACCTCGACGGCGGAAGGAAAGCGTTCGACGAAGCAGCACTTCAAACCCGACTGGAAAAGGCGGTGCGCTTGTGGAGCGACGACTTTTCGGAAGCGCTGCACGCGGCAATGCCCACCGCGCGTGCCGAAGCTCTCTTCGCAAAGTACGGCCGCGCCTTCTCGGAAGGGTATCGCGAAACGTTCAGCGCCACCGAGGCGCTTGGAGACATCGCGAAACTCGAAGAGATCAAAGAGGTAGGGCCCGGCGCTTTGACATTGCGGTCGCTGCGCGGTGGGAACGTCCACGACGGCGACGTGACGTTCAAAATCTACCATGCCGGCAGCCTGATCGAACTTTCCGATCTTCTGCCCGTGCTCGAGCACTTCGGCGTGCGCGTCATCGAAGAGATCAACTATCCGGTGAAGCTTTCGACGCAAGCTCTCACCATCCACGACTTGAAGCTGCATGGCGAATTGAGCCCCGAGCGCGAGACCGCGATGCGGCTTTTCGAGGAGGCGTTTCTTGCAGTCTGGTATGGCCAGGCCGAAAGCGATGGGTTCAATCGCCTGACGCTCTACGCCGAGTTGCCTTGGCGCGAAGTCAGCATTCTGCGGACGATTGCGAAATACCTGCGCCAAGCCGGCTTTCCATTCAGCCAAGCACTGATCGAAGAGGCGCTGAGCCGCAACCCGCGCATTGCCTCCGCGCTCGTACGCTTGTTCAAGGCCCGACTCGAGCCCGGCGTTCAGAACGGCGAGGAATTACAGGCGCGCATCAGTACCGAGATAGATGATGCGCTCGCTAAAGTGCCGAGCCTCGACGACGATCGCATCATTCGCCGATTCCGCAATGTGATCGAATCCGTGCTGCGCACCAACTTCTGGCAGACCGCCGATGACGGTACTCCGAAGGCGGCCCTTTCCATCAAGGTCGACAGTCACAAGGTCGAGGACCTGCCGCTGCCGCGGCCCATGGTCGAAATTTTCGTCTACTCGCCGGAGGTTGAAGGCGTCCATCTGCGCTTCGGGAAGGTGGCGCGCGGCGGCATTCGCTGGTCAGACCGGCGCGAAGATTTCCGCACGGAGATTCTGGGGCTCGTCAAGGCACAGCAAGTAAAGAACGCCGTCATCGTGCCGGTCGGCTCCAAAGGCGGTTTCTATCCGAAGAAATTGCCGGCGCCTTCCAACCGCGAAGCGTGGCTCGCGGGTGGGGTCGCGGCCTACAAGGTCTTCATCAGCTCGCTACTCGATCTCACCGACAACATCGCGCCCGGCGGCAAGATCCTTCCGCCAAAAAACGTGGTGCGCCTCGACGGCGACGATCCGTATCTCGTCGTGGCCGCCGACAAAGGTACGGCGACATTCTCAGACATCGCCAACAGCATCTCGCTCGACTACGGCTTTTGGCTGGGCGATGCATTCGCGAGCGGCGGCTCTGTCGGTTACGACCACAAGAAAATGGGCATTACCGCCCGCGGCGCATGGGAGGCCGTGAAGCGCCACTTTCGCGAGATCGGGACCGACATCCAATCGGCGCCATTCACCGTCGTCGGTGTCGGCGATATGTCAGGCGACGTGTTCGGCAACGGCATGTTGCTGTCGAAGTTCACCAAGCTCGTTGCCGCTTTCGATCATCGCGACATCTTCCTCGATCCCGATCCGGACATCGACGTCAGCTTTGCCGAGCGGGAGCGGATCTTCAATCTTCCGCGGTCGTCTTGGGCGGACTACGACCAAGCGAAGATCTCGAAAGGCGGCGGCGTCTATTCGCGTTCGATGAAGCGCATCCCCTTGTCGCCTCAGGTGAAGGCGCTGACCGGCCTGACGAAAAAGGACGCGGAGCCGGCGGAATTGATCCGCGCGCTGTTGACGGCGCCGGTCGATTTGCTCTGGTTCGGCGGCATCGGCACGTTTGTGAAAGCGTCGACGCAAAGCAACCTCGACGCCGGCGACAAGGCGAACGACGCGCTGCGCGTCGACGGCCGCGAGATTAGAGCAAGGGTCATCGGCGAGGGCGCCAATCTCGGCGTGACTCAAGCGGGCCGTATCGAGTACGCGTTCGCGGGCGGGCGCATTAACACCGATGCGATCGACAACTCGGCCGGCGTCGACACCTCGGACCATGAGGTCAACCTCAAGATCTTGCTCAATACCGCGATCGGTCTTGGCGAGTTCAAGGCGGATGCACGCGATTCCTTCCTTGCCAAGTTGACCGACGAAGTGGGCGCACTGGTGCTGGCGGACAACTACAACCAAACAAGCGCTCTCAGCGTGGCGCAGAGTCTGGCGCTCGGCGATCGCGATGCGCATGCGCGCTTCATGACGGCGCTCGAGCGCGACGGCCGCCTAAATCGCGCGGTCGAAGGTTTGCCGTCCAATGAAACGCTGCGCGAGCGCGGCAACCGCAACCAAGGGCTAACGCGACCCGAGCTGGCCGTGCTGCTCGCCTACGCCAAGCTGCAGCTGTTCGACGAGATCAATCATTCGGAGTTGCCGGACGATCCTTATTATGCGGCGACGCTCAAGAGCTACTTTCCACACGCCGCCGCCGAGCGCTGCCCGAAGGGCCTTGCCGGGCATCGTCTGCGCCGCGAAATCATCGGCACCATGCTCGACAACGATATCGTCAATCGCGGCGGTCCGCTCTTCATTCATCGCCTGAAAGAAGCAAGCGGACTGCAGACGCCAGCGCTGGTGCGCGCCTATACGATTGCGATCGGCACGTTCGAGATCGCTCGACTGACGCGCAGCATCGACGCGCTCGACAATAAGATCGCGGCATCGATGCAGATAGCGATGCATGCGCGGCTGATCGGTTACATGACGCGGCAAACGTTGTGGTTCGCCCGACATGTGCCACCGACCGCGCCCATCGGCGAGACGATTGCAACGTTCGCGAACGGGCTCAAGCAATTGCGCGGCACGTTCTCGACGCTGGTGTCCAAGGCCGAGGCTCAATCGATCGACGATTCGATGTCCGAGCTGCGTACGGCCGGCGTACCCGACGATCTCGCCGACGAAATCGCTGCTCTCCCGGCGATGGGCGCGACGCCCGATATCGTGCGGCTGGCGCTCGAAACCAACAAGCCGCTCGACATGGTGGCGGGCGCCTACTTTGCGGCCGCCAGAGCCATCGGCGTCGATCGCTTGCGGCTTGCGGCCGAGCGCATGAGCCTTCCGGAACATTGGGACCGACTCGCGGTGCGCCGGTTGATCAACGATCTTTTCGTGCATCAACGGACGCTGGCCGCGCGCGCGCTCGGCAACGGTACGCGGGGCGTCGACCGGGCGGCGGGCAATGTCGCAGTCGAAACCTGGGCGGACGCACATCGCACTCAAGTCGATCGCGTCGACACGCTCATCAGCGAGCTGGAGCGCTCGGGGGCCTTCACCGTTGCGCGTTTGACGCTTGCCGCGAGCCAGATCCGTGACTTGCTCGACGCCTAATGTCAGACGGCCCTCCGGCGCTATTGCGTAGCAGTGGAGCCACAGTGACGACTGTGTTGCTCCCCCAGCTTCAACAAGTGCGTGCCAACATAGTTCAAAGCATGCTCAGTTGCGCTAGGGGCTGGGTTGATGCAATCAAAGCTTTGGCGACGCGTCAGGATCGCGCTTGGCGGAAGTGTGTCTGTCGCAATTGGCATCGTAATCGGAGCTCCGATCTACGCGGAAAAAGCGTGCCGGTCCTCCGAGGCCGACGGGTATAGCCTCGACTGGCAATTGCGCGGTTGCAATATCATGGTCACGATCGGTGGCAGTGCGAGCATGCCATTGTCCATCGCGTACAATGATCGCGCGGTTACCCTTCAGGGTATGGGGAGGCAGAAAGAGGCGCTAGCCGACTTCTCCCGATCCATAAAGCTCAACGGCTACGATGCAACCGCCCGCGGCAACCGCGGTTCGCTCTACAACGATCTTGGCAAATACGACGACGCGATCGCCGATTTCGATGTCGCCCTCAAGGTCGACGGAACGTATGCGCGCGCGCACAGTGGGCGCGGCGAAGCTTATGCGGCGAAAGGCGAGGATGATCGCGCGATCAAGGATTTCACTGCGGCCCTCGGAACCGAAGAGAGTGCCGCCACGCACTACGATCGTGGACTTTCCTACTACAGACTCGGCCAGAACATGGAAGCGCTGGGCGATTTCAACCGAGCCGCCAAACTGAACCCGGATTTTGCAGCCGCATTTTACTATCGCGGCAAGATCTACAGCGAAAGCAACGATTATGCCCGCGCCATTGGCAGTTTGACTCGCGCGATCGATCTAGAACCGGACGACCTGAATGCAATCACTGAGCGCGGCTACGCATATCAGAACTCAAATCAACCGGATCTCGCTTACCTGGCGTTCGACAGCGTGATCGCGCGAGATCCCAAACGAGCGGATGCCTTCAACGGCCGTGGCAACGCGCTGCAGGATCAAGGCGAACCTGACCGCGCTTTGGCGGATTTCGAAAAAGCCCTCCAGATCGACCCGAAATTTGGCGCCGCGTATTACAATCGCGCAGTCGTCTATCACGGGCAGAGCGAATACTATCGTGCAATCGCCGACTACGATCAGGCGATTGCGTTGATGCCGCGGTATGCACCGGCCTACGCCGGCCGTGGCGAAGCTTTGATCGAAATCGGTGAAACCAAGCAAGCGTTCGCGGACTACGACATGGCGCTGAAGCTCGACCCCAACTCTTTACGGGCTTACGGCGACCGCGCACTCGCATACCGCAACGCTGGCGACTACCAGCTCGCAATGGCCGACTACGACGAGGTCGTGAAGCGGGATCCAAGCTCCGATTCATACATGAGGCGATGCTGGGCGCGTGCCGCGGTGAACCGCGATTTGTCTATCGCGATCGCCGATTGCAATGAAGCGCTGCGGCGACAAGCGGACAGTTCACTGGCGCTCGAGAGTCGATGCTTCGTCTATCTGCGGCTGGGCGAGACCAACAAAGCAATGGCGGACTGCGATGCGGCCATCAAGATCGACGATGATCTTCCGGAAGGACTCTATCTGCGCGGCTTGCTCAAGCGGCACAAAGGCGATGAGGCTGGCGGCAACGATGACATCGCCGCGGCCGAGCGGCTTGATTCCAAGATTACGGCGACGTTCAAGAGCTATGGGCTTCCTAGCGTCGCAAGCCAAAGGACGAGAATGTGGCCTTCGGCCGGGTTGGTTTTCCCGGCTATGAAGTCGCCATACACTTTCACGATCGCGTTTTGGCCGCGGCCTTCGACAATGCGCATCCATGATTTCGATGACGCCGCGAATGCGGTCAGCGCGTCGCCGATGCGCTTGTGGAGGGTGGGATAACCCCAATCGGCCGTGCGCTTGACGATGCGGTCGGGGGCAAAGAACAGCGTCGGCCTGGCGCCCGGCAAGTGGACGCGCTCGGCTTCCGCCAGCGATCCGCCATGGGCGAGATTTTCCCAATGGGTCGCGCCGACAATGCAGCTGTATCGCAGCTGATCGCCGAAATGGGTATGGATCGCGGCAACAATCTTGCGATTGCCGGCGAAGTCTACGAGCACAGTTGGAACCCGTGCGTCGAGCTTTGCGACGTCGTCGTAACCAAAAGCCTCATCGTAATAGCCTGTGCGCTCGACGAACGGCATGTTCGCCTTGGATGTCAGGCCGACGACTTTGACCTGCCCCTTGCGATGATCGTAAAGGAGCTGAGCCAAACCCAATGCCGTCTTGCTCGAGGCGCTGGCAAGCACGACGTTGCGGCCGCCGAAGAAGTCGTTTTCGGCGAGAAAATCGTCGATCAGAAACGAAGTCGAAAAGAGCGGCCGGAAAAGCGCGATTTCATTCTCGCGGCCGGCGTAATAAGCGCTGTCGCCCGCGACGCGCTGATATTGGTTGTAGACCGGCGGTAGGCCCGCGCGATGAGCAGCGCCGTCCACGAAGGCCATCGGTGTGACTTTCGCGGGATCGACGACGAGGTAGGTCGAGATCGGGAAATAACCGTAGACCCGCTCTCCGACCGGCAACTGATCGCACTTCGATTCCATGACGACGCCATAGCCCCAGACCGGAATGCGCCCCCATCCCTCCATTGCCGGGAAGAACTTCCAATAGCCGATGGTATCGCCCGCAGCGCCGTAGGTGATGTTGTTGGACGTCAGCGCGAACTTGTCGACCTGCAGCAAGACTTGCCCCGGCTTCAACGCAGGCAGCGCGGTGTCGACGAACTTGCCCTCGCGCAGGTTGTTGCGGTTGACGACAAAGTCGGTGGATGTGGTCATCGCGGGATCTCCGTCAGGCGAGCTTCAGCATGACCGCGCCAACCGCGACGATCAAGGCGCCGATCAGACGGCGGGAACCTGCAGCCTCGCCGAAGAACAAGATGCCGTAGAGCGCGGCAAAAACCACCGCCGTCTCGCGAAACGCGCTGACGGCGGCGATCGGGGCGAATGTCATCGCCCAGAGCACGAGGCCGTAGGCGACAAAACTGAGCGCGCCGCCGATCACGCCGCGGCGCCAGTGCTCGCGCACGTAGCCCTCGAACATTGCCTCGCGACGCAGCATCAACGCCATCACGGAGGTGGCGATGCCGATCGTCAGAAAGATCCAACCGTTGTAGGCGATCGCATCGCCCGATGCGCGCACGCCGATGCCGTCCGACAGGCTGTAGAGGGCGATGCACACGGCGACGGCGACCGCGATCAGTGTGCCCTGCAGATGAGCGCCCGGGCTCAAGCCCACGATCAAAATGCCAAAGCTGATCGTCGCAATGCCAATCGCCGCCGTTAGGTTCGGGATTTCCTGAATGGTTGCGGCGGCGAGCACGGTGATCAGCACAGGCGGCAGACCACGCGCGATCGTGTACACGTGGCTGAGCTCGCCGAGCTCATAGGCGCGCGCAAGCAAATAGACATACGGCAGATGCAGGACCGTCGTCAGGCCGATCCACAACCACGCCTGCGGATGCATCGCCGGTCGCATCAAAGCAACAGCAAGGCCGATAATTCCAGCGACACCGAAGAGTAATGCCGCGTCCAACAGCCGGTCTTTGCCGGCCTTGAGGCCCGCATTCCAAGCCGCGTGCATCATCGCGGCGGCAAGGGCTGCCACGACGGCTTGCCAAGGGATCATGAGCGGAACTGCGTTGCGGCGGGAAGCGCATCTGGCGCGAGGCTCACAACGGCGTCAAGGCGCTCGCATTAACGCGCATTCCATGCCTAAGTTTACGCAACGACAAAATCAGGAAACGCACAGGGTCAGCATGAGTGATATCGGAAGTGACATCGCCCCCTCGGCGCCGAAGGGGTGGACGATGCCGCAGCCCGGCGTCTCCGCTAGCGGCGGTCAGGTTGCCACCCGTCTCGGACAGTGGTCGTGGGCCATGTTCGAGGGCGCGCGCAATCCGCACGTGCTACTCATAACGATCTACATCTTCGCGCCGTATTTCTATCTGCACCTCGTCGGCGACGCGGTGAAGGGACAGTCGCTGTGGGGCGACCTCAACTCGCTCGCCGGGCTGATCATCGCTCTCGTGGCGCCGGTGCTCGGCGCGATCGCCGACGCCGGCGGACGGCGCAAGCCGTGGCTTTTCTTCTGGTCCGCCTCTCTGGCCGCGACCGCCGCCGCGCTGTGGTACGCGTTGCCCCAAGAAGCTGGGCTGTCGCTGTTTGCGATCTCCGCCCTTCTCGTCGCGACATTCTGCTCGTTCGACTTCACCGCCGTCTTTCACAACGCGATGCTGCCGACGCTCGTGCCGGACAATCGTGTCGGCAGACTTTCGGGCCTGGCGCTCGCGCTCGGCAATCTGTCGGGCGTGATCCTGCTTCTCTTCATGCTGATATGTTTCGTGCTGCCCGGCGTCGTCGATTGGCCGTTCATTCCGTCGCAGCCGCTCTTCGGGGTCGACAAGGCGACCTTCCAACCGGAGCGCATGGTGGGTCCGCTGTTTGCTGCCTGGTTCATCATCTTCGGCCTGCCGATCTTTCTCTTCACGCCGGATCAGCCAGGCATCTCACTCGGACCCGTGGTGGCGGTGAAGCAAGGCTTCACGTCTTTGCTGAAGACGGTTCTCAGCCTGCGCAATTACCGCAACGTCGCCATCTTCCTGATCATACGCATGATCTACAACGACGGCTGCAACGCCGTTCTCATCTTCGGCGGCGGGTACGCAGCCACCACATTCCATTGGGGCACGCTGGATCTACTCGCTTACGGCGTGATCCTCAGCATATTCGCGACGTATGGCGGCGTGTTCGGTGGCTGGATCGATCACAAGTTTGGTTCGCGGAACGGCCTTCTGATCGCCGTCGGTGGCACGATGATCGGGCTGGTGCTTTCGCTGTCGATGCGGCCGGACAGCATTCTCTTCTTCATCCCGTACGATACGTCGCTGCCGCCGGTGCACAGCCTGCCGTTCTTCAAGACCTGGCCGGAGATCATCTATGTAATCATCGTGATCATCATCGCGATCTTCATCACGGCGTCCTACGCGAACAGCCGAACGATGATGGCGAGGATCGCGCCGGCCGAGAAAATGGCGGAGTTCTTCGGGCTCTACGCCTTGTCCGGAACGGCGACCGCATTCTTGGCGCCGTTCGTCGTGGCGCGGTTCACGGAGTTCTTCCATAGCAACGCCGCAGGTCTCGCTTCGATACTGATCCTGCTGTCCATCGGCTGTGCCGGGCTCCTGTTCGTCAAGACAGAGCGGGCGGGCGCCGTCAATCCGGATTCATGAGGTCGCTCGACACGACATGCTGCATCGTCGGCGGCGGGCCGGCCGGCATGATGCTCGGCTATCTGCTGGCGCGCGCGGGCGTCGACATCGTCGTGCTCGAAAAGCACGCCGATTTCTTCCGCGATTTTCGCGGCGACACGATCCACCCCTCGACGCTCGAGAATTTTCACGAGCTTGGGCTGCTCGACGAGTTCCTGAAGCTGCCGCACCAGGAGCTCACGCACATCGAGGCGCAGATCGGCGACGAAACGTTTCCGGCCGCCGACTTCACGCATTTGCCGACGCGCTGCAAGTTCGTCGCCTTCATGCCGCAATGGGACTTTCTGGACTTCGTCGCCGAGCAGGCGCGGAAGCGCAAGACCTTCCGCTTGCTGATGGAGACGGAAGGGCTCGATCTTCTGCGCGACGGCGAGCGCGTCACCGGCGTTCGCGCGCGCGGCCCCGACGGCGAGGTCGAGATCAAGGCGCCGCTGACTGTCGCCGCCGACGGGCGTCACTCGACGATCCGCGCGGCGTCGGGGCTTCAGGTCATGGATTTCGGCGCGCCGATGGATGTGCTTTGGCTGCGCCTCTCGAAGAGGCCCGGAGAGAAGAGCGAGAGCTTCGGCCGCGCGATCCCGGGGCGGCTCATCATTCTGATCGATCGCGGCGACTATTGGCAGTGCGCCTTCGTCATCGCAAAGGGCACGTTCGACGAGATGCGCAAACGCGACATCGGCGAACTTCACGCCGAGCTTGCGCGGGCGATACCGGGGCTCAGCGACCGGATCGGCGAAATCAAAAGCTGGGACGATGCGAAGCTCTTGACCGTCGCCGTCGACCGCTTGAAGCAATGGCATCTGCCGGGCCTCTTGTGCATCGGCGATGCCGCGCATGCGATGTCGCCGGTCGGCGGGATCGGCATCAATCTCGCAATTCAAGATGCGGTCGCGACGGCAAACATCTTGGCGAGCAGCTTGCGCAAAGGGCGGTTGCGGGATCAGGACCTCGCTGCCGTGCAGAAGCGGCGCGAGCGTCCGGCGCGGGTGACGCAAGACGTCCAACTCTTCATTCAGCGGCGTCTTATTCGGGCGATCTTGAAGGCCAAGCGACGCGTTCCGGTGCCGTTCCCGCTGAAGGTGCTGCGCGCGATTCCATACCTGCGCCGTTTCCCGGCGCGCTTTGTCGGTCTTGGCGTGCAACCGGAGCACGTGCGCTCTCGCGACGACCGCGCGACGCTCAGACGTTAGTGCCGGAAGTGACGCATGCCGGTGAACACCATCGCCAGATTGCGCTCGTCGGCGGCGGCGATGACTTCGTTGTCTCGGATCGAGCCGCCCGGCTGAATGACGGCGGTGGCGCCGGCCTCGGCGGTTGCGATCAAGCCATCCGCAAACGGGAAATACGCGTCGGACGCAACGACCGAGCCCTTGGCAAGGCTCTCGCTGAGGCCGGCAGTCTTCGCGGCCTCTTGCGCCTTCCACGCCGCGATGCGAGCCGAGTCGACACGGCTCATCTGACCGGCGCCGACGCCGACCGTCGCTCCGTCCTTCGCGTAGACGATCGTGTTCGACTTGACGTGCTTTGCGACTTTGAAGGCGAAGATCAAATCGTTGAGCTCATGCGCGGTCGGCTTGCGCTTGGTGACGACGCGCAATGTCTCGACCGTGACGCGGCCGTTGTCGCGCGACTGTAGAAGGAAGCCGCCGGAGACCTTCTTCAGCGAGATGCCGGGCTTTGCCGGATCAGGGAGGCCACCGGCCAGCAGCAGGCGCAAGTTCTTCCGCGCGCTCAGGATACGGCGCGCATCTTCGTCGGCATCCGGCGCGATGATCACCTCAGTGAAGATCTTGGCGAGTTGCTCGGCCGTCGCGCCGTCCAGATTGCGATTGCAAGCGACGATGCCGCCGTAGGCGCTGACGGGATCGCAGCGCAGGGCCAGCGCATAGGCTTCGGCCAGCGTCTTTGCCGTCGCGACACCGCAAGGATTCGCGTGCTTGATGATGGCGACGGCGGCGTGATCCTTCGCGTCGAACTCGGCGACCGCCTCATACGCGGCATCGGTGTCGTTGATGTTGTTGTACGAGAGCTCCTTGCCGCCGATCTGCTGCGCAGTGGCGACGCCGGCGCGCTTGCCGCCGGTGGCATAGAAGGCGGCCCATTGATGCGGGTTCTCGCCGTAGCGCAGCCTTTGCTTGAGCTTGCCGCCGAGGGCGAAAAACTCGGGGGGCTTGACCTCTTCGGGCGATGCGCCGTGCGGCTGCTGCGCGAGAAACCAATTCGAGATCGCGGCGTCGTAGGTCGCCGTGCGGGCATAGGCTTTGCCGGCGAGCGCGCGCCGCGTCGCAAGCGACAGCGAGCCGTTGTTTGCATCAAGCTCGGCCAGCAGCGGCGCGTAGTCGGCTGCGTCGACCACCACCGCGACATATTCGTGGTTCTTGGCCGCGGCACGGATCATAGCGGGGCCGCCGATGTCGATGTTCTCGACCGTGTCGTCAAAGGAGGCGCCGCGCGCCACCGTTTCTTCGAACGGATAAAGATTCGAAACCAGAAGATCGATGCCTTCGATGTCGTGCTGTTTCATCGCCGCCGCGTGCGAGGGCTCGTCGCGCAGCGCCAGCAGGCCGCCGTGGATGCGCGGATGCAGCGTCTTCACGCGCCCGTCCATCATCTCAGGGAAGCCCGTTATGGCGGAGACGTCGGTGACTTTGAGGCCCGCGTCGCTCAGCGCTTTCGAAGTCCCTCCGGTCGAAATCAGCTGCACGCCGTGCTTGGCGAGCGCCTTTGCGAATTCGACGACACCGCTCTTGTCCGATACCGACAATAGAGCACGGCGGACGGGACGCTTATCGCTGGCCGACATCGGAAATCCTCAACTGGCGGAATGGAGCGGCGAAATAGCACGTAGAGGCCGCACGCGGCAAAGCAATGGCGGCGCGCATATCAGCGCATGGGCGCGTGTGCTGGAAATCGGCGCTGGGGATAAGCGCAAGCGCTGGGGCATTCCTGGGAGCGCCGGCATCCTGCCGGCTCTTTCTGAATTTGCCGCACAAACGGATGTTCAGAAAAAGAAAGAAGGAAGAGCCGGCAGGATGCCGGCGCTCCCAGGAAGGACGTTCCGTTAGTTGATTTCCGGCAACGATGGCACCGGAGTTGGGACGGCATCGCGAACGCGCGCAAGGGACCATGTCAGTTCGACCGGATCGCTCGTCGCGGTGGCCGTGACGACAAGCTGTGAGGTTCTGCGGATCGTGTCACCGGCCTCGCAATAAACGCTCTCGGCCAGATCAAGGTCTCCCGAGGTCTCGAACCGCCACGAGGCCCCACTGGCCAGTGCGAGCATTGCCGTCTTCTTTTCGGCGTCGAGCGTTGCACGGACGGCCGGGTGCAGATGAAAGCGCAACGCCAGCGGCGCGGGAGGCGCATCCGGCCGGCGGCCGCGTGGCACCGCGCGATCAGTGCCCGTCAGTTTTCCGCCGTCGGTAGACAAAAACATATCGCGCTCGTGCACTAGGCCGAACAGCTTGACGTAGCCGTCGTGGCTCATGCGAAGCCACTGACCTTCGGCGCCTTCCTCTCGCTTCGCTTCGCAATGCGTCGGACCAGCTGTCAGCCGGGGACCGAGGAGATTCAGCGCAAAGTCTTGCGCCACCATCGGCGCCGACGATGTGTCGTCGATGGTCAGCGTCGAATGGGCCGCGGTCGCGCGCGTCGCCCGTATCCACTCGGCGCCCTTGGTGAGCGGCGCCCCGCAGTTCACGATCAGACGCTCGCCGCCGACACTCATCTCGAACGCCAGCGTTCCGGCGTGCGCCTCCGTACTGGCCTCGGGCGGCGGCACGCGACCAACATCGGCGACCACCACGGCGGGGCCGAGGTTGAGGCCCTCATAACCGGTGTGCGGAGCATGCGTAATCGCCCGGTGCGCCTTCTCCTCGTGCATCAGAAGCGACGCGGACCAACCGTCCGGTCCTTCGCTGCCACCGTTGAAATTGACCAGCTTGCCGTCACCCAATGTCGTGAAGCGAACCATCGGCGTCATGCGATCGATGGCGCGGCGAACGGTGGCCGGTACGGCCAAATTGCGATGGCGCATGGCGTCGATCAGCGACAGCAAATCGCTCATGACGACCAGCACCGTTTCGGGATTCCGGCTGATGTGACCGCCGTCGGCCAATATCTGCGCGGTCAATTCCTCCGAGAGAAGGTGCAGCCCTTTGGCCAGTCGCTGCTCGGCGTCGGGCAACGTCACCCCGGAATGGACAAGCCCGATGATCGCTGTGAGGCGCGGCAGGCCGGGCGGCGCCCGCTTCACGGTCGCAGCGAGATGACGCGCCTGACGCGCCATCGTCCAAAGCACGCGCGACCGGAAAAGAATGTCCGCGTTCGACAAGATGAAGCGCCCGAAGCTTGCCCAGGTCATCAAGCGGCGCGCGATGACGTGCGGACGCCAAGCGATGTCAGACCAATTCTGTCCGTAAACCCTGATCCAGTGCGCAATTAGCTGCCGCGTGTGGTCCTGCACTTGCTCGCCGCCAATGGCCTCGAGGTGCCGAAGCCAGGCAAAGCCATGCAAGCTCTCGAGCCACTGAACGCTCGGTGCGGTGGTTAGGAAGGGCGAGCCGTCGCTGGCATCCGCTTGGCCACCGCGCAGCCGATAACGCCCGGCCATTAGCAGTTCGCCTTCGACGAGGCTCTTCGGGAAGAAGCACCGCGGCTGGGCCAGCAAGCGGTCCGGTGCGGGACCGGAGAGCACGCGACGCCAGACGAAGCTGGGATAGAGCGCTGCTTCAATCGGCGTGCGCACGCGATCTACGAACGCAAGGGCCAACACATCCGACAGCGGCAACAGCGCCGCCCGCCTCGGTTCCAGCCCCTTGGGGTGATGATCGATCTCAACCGCCCCGAAGGCGTCGGATGTTGTCGGCGTAGCTTGCGGATCCGCCGTGGAACGCTGCGGTTCCAGCGACGAGGACGTCTGCGCCGGCACTGACCGCAAGAGACGCGGTTTGCGCATTGATCCCTCCATCGACTTCAAGCTCGATGGGCCGGCCCAACCGATCAATCAGCGCGCGAACGGCGGCGATCTTTGCACGCTGTGAGTCGATGAAGCTCTGCCCGCCGAAGCCCGGATTTACGGTCATAACGAGAATCAGATCGACTTCTTCCAACATAGTCTCGATCAACGAAACGGGCGAAGCTGGATTGAGTGCCAGGCCAGCTTTCTTTCCCAAGCCCTTGATCAGTTGGACCGTTCGGTGGACGTGAGGCCCGGCCTCGGGGTGAACGGTGATGATATCGGCCCCGGCTTGGGCAAATTCGGCAATAAACGGGTCGACGGGTGCAATCATAAGATGCACGTCGAGCGGCAGCTTCGTGTGGGGGCGGATCGCCTTCACCACTTGAGGCCCGATCGTGATGTTCGGGACGAAATGCCCGTCCATGACATCGACATGAATGTAGTCCGCGCCCGCGTCCGTCATGGCGCGGACTTCCTCGCCGATCTTGGCGAAGTCGGAGGCAAGGATCGAAGGCGCAATCTTGGGGGTCTTCATGTCGCCGCTTTACAGATTCAGTCTTTTCGCCGCAACCGGGCGGCGTAGAAACCATCAATGCCGCCACGATCTGCCCAATGGCTCGGCAATGTGCGGAGGTCGCCCTTGGCGGTAACGAAGTTGGCCTCGCCGCCGACCTCGTCGGCAACGATTGGCTGCCGCTCGAAGTGCGCATGGGTCTCGATGAAGGGCTCGATCACGCCCTCGCCCTCCTCGATCATCAACGAGCAAACACAGTAGACGAGCGTCCCGCCCGGCTTGACCATAGAGGCGGCCGCATCGAGCAAGCGATGCTGGATTTGCTTTTGCGCAAGGACGTCGGACGCGTCTTTGCGCCAGAGCACGTCGGGATGGCGCCGTGCGGTGCCGGTCGCGCTGCAGGGCGCATCAAGCAGAACGGCGTCGGCGAGTTGAGGCGGACGCCACTCGGCGGCATCGGCGGTGACAGCGTCGGCACTGAGATTGAGGCGTCGCAGATTTTCCCGCAGGCGCGCCAGGCGCTCGGCCGCGTGATCGACGGCAACGACGTTCGCGCCACCGGCGGCTAGCTGCGCCGTCTTGCCGCCGGGAGCGGCGCACAGGTCGATGACCGTCTTTCCGTGGACATCACCAAGCAGCTTGGCGGGCAGCGCCGAGCCCGCGTCTTGGATCCACCAAGCGCCCTCGGCGTAGCCATGCAAGTCCTCGATCCGCCCGCCGGCCGCACGACGCAGCGTACCGGTCGGAAGATGTTCGGCTTCAAGCCGTTTCGCCCATTCGACCGGATCCGATTTCGGCGTGATGTCGAGCGGCGGCTCGGTCTGATGTGCGCGAGCTATCGCCCGGGTCGTTTCTTCCCCGAACGACGCGACGAGCGCATCCCATGCCCAAGGCGGCATGTTGAGCCGCTCGGCATCGAGCGCGCCGATTGCGTTTGCGCCTTCGCTGGCGATGCGGCGCGCGACAGCATTGATCAATCCTTTGAAGTGACGCGCGCGCGGATCCGCGCTCGCGAGATCAACCGACGAGCTAACGGCGGCGTGGGGCGCGACGTTCAAGAACAACATCTCAGCCGCAGCCATTCGCAGAATGATCTCCGACGGCCCTGAGCGCACCGGCAGCGGCTCGCGCAGGAAGGCGGCAAGCACGGCGTCGATCTGCCCGAGGTGGCGCAGCACGGTCATCACGATGGCGCGGGCGAAGCCGGCATCGCGCGATGCGATGTCTGCTCGCGATGCCGCGTCGAGCGCTTCGCCGAGCGGGCGTTCGTTGAAGAACACGGGTTGGAGCGTCGCCAAGGCCACGCGGCGCGCTGCCAATCCTTTGCCGTGGGTTTGAGGCCGTGGTCTTCGCTTCAACCCCAGGGTCCGCTGCGCGGCGCCGGCTCAGCTTGCATGCCGCGCGCCTTTTCCCTCAGGCGCGCGATGCGGTTTTCAACGCTCGGATGGGTCGAAAACAGGCTGTCCATATTGTGGCCGCTGAGCGGATTGACGATGAACATGTGGGCCGTCGCGGGATTGCGCTCGGCGTCCACGTTGATCACACGCTCGGCCTTGTTGTGGATGCGCTCGAGCGCGGATGCAAGCCACATGGGCTCCCCGGCAATTTCGGCGCCCAGGTCGTCGGCGTCGTATTCGCGCGAACGGCTGATGGCCATTTGAACAAGGCCCGCGGCAAGAGGCGCCAAGATCATCAGCGCCAGCGACCCCACAAAGCCGAGCGGGTTGTTGCGGTTGCCGCCGAAGAACAACGCGAAATTGGCGAGCATCGAGATCGCGCCCGCGATCGTCGCGGTCACCGTCATCGTGAGCGTGTCGCGATGTTTGATGTGACTGAGCTCGTGGGCGAGCACACCCGCCATTTCTTGACGATTGAGAATGTGCAATAGGCCGCTGGTCACGGCGACCGCGCCATGTTCGGGGTCACGTCCGGTCGCGAACGCGTTCGGCTGCGGGTTGTCGACGATGTAGACCTTCGGCATCGGAATGCCGGCACGACCGGCGAGTTCACGAACGAGCGACACCAGCTGAGGCGCCGACGATTGGTCGACTTGCTGCGCACCGTACATGCGCAGCACCATCGCATCCGAGTTCCAGTACGCGAACACGTTCATGCCCGCCGCGACCAGGAACGCGATGAGCATGCCTGTCCCACCGCCGATCAAGCCGCCGATGGCGACGAAGAGGCCGGTTAGAACGGCGAGCAAAAGCCCGGTTTTGAACCAATTCATTTCCTACACACCAACAGGCCAGGTGGCCTGCCGGTCATGTAGGTTTGCAATCGCCTCGCATCAAGGAACGGGCGCGGCGTCCGGATCCGGTCCTTGCGGTACCGGCTCGTCCGATTCCGGCGGGGTGACCGCTGCCGGGCCGCCGGCAGGGTCGTCGGGCGCAAGATCGTTCAAATGCTCCGCCTTCCATTGCATCGCCATGTGCACGCGGGTTCGACCCGAGGGGTGATCGTAAAAGATGATCTCCTCAAGCGGCGTCGGATCAAGCTTGCGGTACTGCGCGAGCTTCAGGATCGCGGTGGCGAACGCATCGGGCTCGCGCACCGCATTCAAACCGAAAATATCGGCTTGGGACTCGTTCTCACGAATGATCGAGTTCTGTACGGGTGTCGCCAGCACGCTGAAGATCGTGAAGAGGATTATGATGATCGGTAGACCAGCCTGATCGCCGATATCGCGCACGCCCCACATGCCTCCAAACGCGCCGTGCAGCACGCCAAATCCCCATTGGGCGAACAGGAAACCGACCCCGAATACGAGAGACATGTAAATCACGATCTTGACGATGTGATTGAGCACGAAGTGACCCATTTCGTGCCCCATGACGGCCTTTATTTCCGCGGGCGTACCACGACGCAGCAGATTGTCGTTGAGGGCGATGCGGGTCGTGCCGAGGAAACCTGAGACGTTCGCGCTGATCCGATCGGATTGGCGCGATGCATCAACTTGGAAGACCTGCCCCGCAGGCACGCCGTTGGCGCGCGCCAGCGACAGGATCGACTCCTTCAGCGGACCGTCGTCCATCGGCTTGTAGGTGTTGAACAGCGGCTCGATGAAGACGGGCGCAATCGACACCTGCAGCAAAATGAAGAACGCCACGATGGTCGTCGCGAAGAACGGCCAGCTGCGCGGAAACTTTCGGATCGCACCATAAATGAGGGGCAAAAGGATAAAGGTCGCGATTGTCGAAATGAGGAGCCCTTTGGCATGCTCGGCGAGCCAATCCGGCAAGCTCAAATTCGAGAGGCCGTAGGCGTGCTCTCTGTAGAAGCCCTCGTAGATCGTCATCGGAAAGGAGAGGATGGCGAACGTGATCGTGAAAAACGCACCGTAGAGCGCGGTCTGAAGCCAACGCCAGCGTGCCCACCTTTCCGCCAAACTGCGCATTCCACTGGAGACGCGGAAGAAGAGGAGCACAAGGCAAGCGGCGATCGCGACGAGAGCATCCCAAAGGATCAGCCAGTAGCCGCCCTCGAAATAGGCGTCGGATTTCGCTTTGGCTTCGCCCGTCACGGTGGCGAGGTAAGCGTCGGTCGCGGCGTTCACGTCGAAATTTGCGGCATGCGCCAGAGCGGGCAGAAGCAACGCGGCTGCAGCGAGAGCCAACACCGCCGATAGACGAACACGCATGGAAAGTCCCCCAAGAACCCAGGCCAGCTTACGAAAACCACTGCGCTTTCGTCGCGCGCCGCCAATGGCTAATATGACTTCTCACGCGGAATTGACGGCCGACTGCGGCGATTTGGTCACGATGGACGACGAAGAAGCGATCGCAAAGCGTATCGAAGAGGCGGGCAAGCGCGCGGCGGCCGAAGCGGCGGAGCGGCGCAAAAAAGCGGAGGCCGAGCGGGCTCCGCCGAAAGAGATTGGCGGGCGCGGCGGCCTCGACCCGACACGCTTCGGCGATTGGGAGATCGACGGCATCGCGTGCGATTTTTGAAGCAGACGCGCAGAGACCAGCGCTCTTCAGCAATTGATTTCGATTGACACGACATTGCGTATATCGCAATATACCGTAACTTGGCGCCCGAGCGATCGGGCGCGCGCTCATTGACATGTGAATGTCTGCCGGTCACCCGCTTCGCGCCGTGCGATGCTTACGGGAGCGAGCGCGCTTGGACTGACAACCATCCGACGATGTGCGACCTTCATCCGTCACGCGTGTGAAGTTTCGTGACGCATTTTTCCGCGGAGATCCGCGATTGTGCGAATGTGCGAACTTGATGTGGATGTTCGCACTGGCCGGCGCTTTAGAACCTGATATCGAGCAAGCGTCGGCAATCAGCCTTGCGACAGCCCGGCGGGTTCAGATCCGTGTCCGGCGCATAGGCGATCTTTACAGGACGCCCTTGCTGCATCGCTGAGAGAGCCTTCGTCACCAGCGACACGGCAATCGGCTGCGACGTATCGACGGCAAAGAAGGTCACGCCCTCAGCCGTCTTGTTGTAGCAGCGAACGTGAACGCGATCGTAGAAGACCATCGCGTCGCGCACAAAGCAGCGCCAATGCGGCGGCCTGTGCGACTGAAACTCAGCTTCTTGCGTCGCCCTATTCGGTGATGCTCCGGCCGCCGCTGGAGCAGTGTCTGGCTGTGCCGCAGTCGCGGCAGCCGCCGCAACCAACACCGTGGCTAGCATTTGCCACATAACCATCGCCCCCACTATCCGAGACCGGACCGTACGCGCGCACCGGCTCCGGTCAAGGCCGTTCTGGAGCGGCACATGGTCGGACCTTGGTTTACGCCGCCGTACCGCGGCAACTGTGTGGCCGTTAGACGGGTGCCTCGGACTTGGCGCGTGGCTCGTGAGGTAGATTGTTTGTCATCGCGTCCGCGGCGCTCGGTTGCACCACAGTCTCCGTGAGCCAGCCGCGATAGTGCACGAGGCGGCCGATCAGGGGCATACCGATCCAAACGTCGAAGGTGTAGCGGCCTTCATCGTCCATCCCCGCGTTCGCGCGCGTGGACGGCATCAGGAAGGCCGGCAACGGAATGAGCCCCAAGCGCCAGCCCTTCACGGCAAGGGTGAAGCCGCGTTGCGTCGGCAGCGGCTCGAGCAGCATCGAGATCAAACCGAATGTCTCCGTGAGACCGCCATAAACTGCCGCGCTCATTCGGCTTGCGAATGCAGTGTCGCCGAAGCGGCGCGTCCAGATCTCTTCCTGACCCGTTCGCTCGATGGTGACGGTCGCGGGCAGATTCTTGGCGCTCGGCGGGAAGCCTGCGAGCCAGGCGATCCAGCCGCCGAGCCAGGTTTCGTTGCCATCGATGTCGACGCGTCCGTCGAGCCGAACCTTGGGTGCCGGAGAATGGATATGACGGACAAGCGAGGGGACTGTATCGAACCCAACGCCCATCGCCTGCGCCAAGACCGGCGCGTCGACTGCGGGCCATTGGTCGGTACGGGTTCTGATGCGCAGGCGCGCTAGTTCGCGTTCGAGAGTAGCCAGGTCCAACAATCCGGCGCACGCCATGGCGCCGGGCTCACCGAAGCCGCGCTCCCGCCAATGGCGGATCAGCGCGAGCGCCGGAACGATCGGAACATTCGGGCCGTCGGTTTGTGCGCTCAACGACCAACGTGCGCGCATGGGAGTGCCGTGTGCGTCGACGCCTTCCACCTTGACGGTCATGCCGCCGCGCTCGCTACCAAAGGCGCTGAACGCATCGTAGACGTCGTGGAACAGGCGAGCGAAGGGTTTCAGCGAGCGGACGATCCGCCAGCGAACCGCGAAACTGAGAAACCAAAGGCCGAGGTGGAAGACGTCGAGTTCGACGCCTGCGCGGAAGATCGCCCTACGCACAGTCGGAAACCGCTTGGGTACGATGTCGAGATCGGGCGTCTCGCAAAGCGACAGCCAACGCCTGCCGACGTTGGGCATGTCTTCGCGAACGAGATCGCCCCATCCTTCGTGCGCCATCCAGCGGCCGTCGTCCCACACGCTCACCGGCTGGCCGGCGTAACTTAGGATCGCCTCGACGACGGACAGGCCGGGCTGTGCGCGATTGCCCGGCGAGATGGCGATGGCGACGTCGTCGACGCGCTGCCACTCCGCGGTCAGGCGATCAAGCACGGCGTTCGACAGTGCGGGCGTCGAACTCGCGCCGGTGACGGCGACGACACCGGCTGCCTTCGCGTCGGCGTCGAGCTTGGAAAATTCGCTCACGAAGTCGCGCGCGTCGGCGAGGTCGACGTAGTTGATGCCGGCCGCAATTGCCGTGCGGGCGAGCGCAGGCTCCGCACGCTGATACGGCCCAGCGGCGTCAACGACGACGTTGAGATTCAGAGCGCGCAGCCGATCTGGCGGCACCGTGTTCTTGTCGAGAACGGCGCCTTCGATGGCGCGCGCCGGATAGGCCGACCTGAGCTTCGCGATGTGGGCGTCGAGCTTCGCTGCGGTTCGGCCCGCAATCACGATCTCGCAATCCGTCGTCGCGGCAAGCCGTTCGACGAGCCGACTTCCGAAGGCTCCGCTGCCGCCGACGACGAGGACGCGAAAGCCCATGGCCTGCTTCAGTGCTCGATGCCGGCCGCCATATGGCGCAACTCGGCCGCGGTCGGAACGCGACATGTGGCGCGCTTGCCGAACAGTGCGTAGCGGTTGTTGGCGATCCGATCGTAGAGCCAGTTGCGCATGCTGCGCGGCAGATGGCGTAAGAGGGCCAGCCAGCGCCAGCCCGGCAAATCGTCGATCACGGCCAGTACGGTGTCGAACTTGAACAGCGCCTCGCCGTTCTTCACGACGACGTTGGTTTCCGGGGCATCGGCATCGACGCCGAACTGCCGCGCTATGGAGCGGCCGCGCGGCGTCTGTATCGGCAAAAACCGGAAGCGAGCCGAAGGGTCGCGCTTGATGACGAAATCGACCCAGCCCGAACACAGGACGCACACGCCGTCGAAGAGGATGAGGCCGTCCTCGACCTCACCCGCGGGCATCGGCTGCCAATCGCGTCTCACTTCGCGGCTCTGTTGGCCACCAGATCTTGAACGACGCCAGGATCGGCGAGCGTCGTCGTGTCGCCGAGGTTGGACGTGTCGTTCTCAGCGATCTTGCGCAGAATGCGGCGCATGATCTTGCCGGAGCGGGTCTTCGGCAGGCCCGGCGCCCATTGGATCACATCGGGGCGCGCGATGGCGCTGATCTCTTTGCTCACCCACGCCGCCAATTCCTTGCGCAACTCCTCGGTCGGCTGCACGCCGGCTTTGAGCGTGACATAGGCATAGATGCCTTGGCCCTTGATGTCGTGCGGGTAGCCGACGACCGCCGCTTCCGCGACCTTGGTATGCGCGACGAGAGCGGATTCGACCTCGGCGGTGCCGAGACGATGACCCGACACGTTGATCACGTCGTCGACGCGGCCGGTGATCCAATAATAGCCGTCGGCGTCGCGGCGGCAGCCGTCGCCGGTGAAGTACTTGCCGGGATAGGTCTTGAAGTAGGTGTCGATGAAGCGCTGATGATCGCCGTAGACCGTGCGCATCTGGCCGGGCCAGGAGTCTGCGATCACCAAGTTGCCAGTCGCTTCGCCTTCAAGCACTTGGCCGTTGGCGTCAACAACTTGGGGAACAACGCCGAAGAACGGGCGCGTTGCAGAGCCCGGCTTCAGGTTCGTCGCGCCGGGCAGCGGCGTGATCAGGATGCCGCCGGTTTCCGTTTGCCACCACGTGTCGACGATCGGGCAGCGGTTGTCGCCGACGACGCGGTGATACCAAAGCCAGGCTTCCGGATTGATCGGCTCGCCCACGGTGCCGAGAAGCCGCAACGATTTGCGGCTGGTGCGCTTTACCGGCTCCTCGCCGTCGCGCATCAGGGCGCGGATCGCCGTCGGCGCCGTGTAGAAGATGTCGACCTTGTGCTTGTCGATCACCTCCCAGAAGCGCGACACCGTCGGATAGTTCGGCACGCCTTCGAACATTAGCGTCGTAGCGCCGTTGGCGAGAGGACCGTAGACAATGTAGCTGTGGCCGGTGACCCAGCCGACGTCGGCCGTACACCAGTAGATGTCGCCCTGGTGATAGTCGAACACGTAGTGGTGGGTCAGAGCGGCATAAACGAGGTAACCGCCCGTCGTGTGCAACACGCCCTTCGGCTTACCGGTCGAGCCCGACGTGTAGAGGATGAAAAGCGGATCCTCGGCGTTCATTTCTTCCGGCGGACAAGCGGCCGACGCCGTCGATGCGAGCTCGTGATACCAGTGGTCGCGGCCCGTCCGCATGCCGACAACGCCGCCGGTGTGCTGGACGACGAGGACCGAGTTCACGTCGGGACAATGTTTCAGTGCTTCATCGGCGTTAGCTTTCAGCGGAATCTTTTTACCGCCGCGCAGGCCTTCGTCAGCCGTGATGACGCAAGTCGATTTGCAATCGAGGATGCGGCCGGCGAGGCTGTCCGGTGAGAAGCCGCCGAAGACCACGGAGTGGATAGCGCCGATGCGCGTGCAAGCGAGCATGGCATATGCCGTCTCGACAATCATCGGCATGTAGATCGTGACGCGGTCGCCCTTCTTGACCCCTTGCGCCTTCAGGACGTTGGCGAAGCGGCAGACCTCTTCGTGGAGCTGGCGATAGGTGATGTGCTTGGAGACGTTCGGGTCATCGCCTTCCCAAATGATGGCCGTCTGATTGCCGCGCGTCGCCAGGTGCCGATCGATGCAGTTGGCACTGACGTTGAGCGTACCGTCCTCATACCAACGGACATGCAGGTTCTTGGCGTCATAAGAGACGTCTTTGACCTTGGTGTATGGCTTCATCCATTGGATGCGCTTGCCCTGCTCGCGCCAGAAGGCGACTGGGTCCGCAACCGAGGCCTTGTAGAGGTCGCGATATTTTCCCTCGTCGACATAAGCGCGCTTGGCCCACTCGGCCGAAACGGGGATCAGCGTGTCGGACATCGGCGTCTCCTCTTCGGTTCTGTTTTGTAGGAGTATGTGTTGGCGGCCGTACCCGCGGCAAGGGAGCTTTGCCATATGGCGACCGATTACACACCCTCGATCAGTGACAATGCTGTCAAGGCGAAGACCGGCAAGGACTGGCGAGCCTGGTTTGCGCTGATGGACAAGGTCGGCGCCAACAAGCTGACGCACAAGGACATCGCGGCCCTCCTGCACAACAAATACAAAGTGCCCGATTGGTGGTCGCAGATGGTGACGGTCGAATATGAGCGGTCACGCGGCTTGCGCGTTCGGTTCCAACAGGCCGGCGGCTTCACACTCAACGTGTCCAAGACGCTGTCGGTCGATCTGACGACGCTCTATCGCACCGTCAGCGATGCCAAGCAGCGCGCACGCTGGTTCCCGAAGGAGCCGTGCGAAATCACGAGCACAACCGACCTCAAATATTTCCGCGCTCGATCGCAGGGCGACACGCGCCTCGAGATCAACACCTATGCCAAGGGTAAAGGAAAATCGCAGATCACGATCCAGCAGTCTCGCTTCAAGAGCGAGAAGGCCATGGAAACGATGCGCGACGAGTGGAAGAAAGCGATCGAGCGGCTAACGGCACTTCTGACATAATCGCGACGATCGCACCCAACCTAGTCGCCGCCAACCTCACGCATGATTTCTTCCGAGTGCTCGCCGATCTTGGGCGGGTCGAAGCGGATCGAGCTTGGCGTTTTGGCAAAGCGTAGACCCGGGCGCATCGCGCGATAGCGCCCCTCGCCCTCGATCTCGCGCATTTCGAAGAAACCGGTCGCTTTCAGATGCGGGTCTTCGAAGACGGTCGACAGCTCGTTGGCGCGCATCGCCGGAATCGAGTTTTCGGCGCAAATGCGCATCCACTCCTCCGTCGTCTTGGTGGCCGCGGCTTCACGCATCATCTCGTAGTAGACCTCGACACGCGACCCCGGAGGTGCCGCGATAAAGCGCGGGCTGTTGTATGCATCGGGAATGCCGCCAAGCTCCAAGAATTTGGTCGACTGATCGCGAGCTGCCGGGAGTATGGCGATGAAGCCGTCCTTCGTTCGATACGGCTTGCGGTGTGGGGTGAGCGCCGTGGTCGAGCCGATCTTGCCTGTCGGCGGATCCCATGTGTGGCCCCAAAGATGCTCGGCGAGCATGAAGCCCGTGAATGTCTCGAGCATCGGCACTTCCACGAATTGGCCTTCGCCCGTGCGTGCGTGATGCGTGAGCGCGGCAAGCGTCGCGATCGTCGCGAAGAGGCCGACGGTCTTGTCGGCGATATAGCTCGGGATGAGCTGAAGATCGTTCGCCTTTTCGACCATCGGAATGAGGGAGCCCGTGCCGCTCGCCGCTTGCACAAGATCGTCGAACGACTGGAGGCCAGCGTAAGGGCCGTTCGAGGCATAGCCGACCGCTTCGACGTAGACGATGTCGGGTTTGATCTTCACGACATCGGTATAGGAAAAGCCCAGGCGCTTGATCGATTCGGGCCTCATGTTGTGAATGAAGACCGTCCCGGTTTTGATCAACTTGGCGAGCGCGCGCTTGCCCGGTTCTGTCTTCAGATCGATCACGACGGAGCGCTTGTTACGGTTGAGGCCGACGAAGACGGGGCCCATCTTCTCAACGGACTTCGGCGCCTTGCCCTGACGCCGCTGACGGTCGCCCGAAGGCTCCTCGACCTTTATGACGTCGGCACCAAGATCGCCCAAGTTCTGCGTCGCATAGGGCCCGAGGATGAACTGGGTCAGATCGATGATGCGGATGCCGTAAAGCGGCCCTTTGCCCTGATGCATGGCGTTCCCGTCCTTGTCGCGATAGCTTGGTCTTATCACCGTGGCGTCAAACGCCGCTAACGGCAAGCAAAGAACGAAGGCTTTCCATGCAGCTTCACCAGTCGTCTTGGCCCGAAATCGAAGGATATCTGAAACGATCGAACGGCATCATCGTGCCGATCGGCTCGACAGAGCAGCACGGGCCGAATGGCCTCCTCGGTACCGACGCCATCTGCCCCGAGGTGATCGCCAAGCAAGCGGGAGACGACAGCGGCATTTTGATCGGGCCGACGTTCAATGTCGGGTCAGCCCAGCATCATCTTGGCTTCTCCGGAACGATCACGCTGCGGCCGTCCACGATGATCGCCGCCATGTACGACTGGGCGTCGTCGCTCATACGCCATGGTTTCGAGCGCATCTATTGGTTCAACGGGCACGGCGGCAACATCGCCCCGATCAACTCGGCGTTCGCCGAGATCTATTCGGAATACAGCTTCCAGCGTGCCGGCTCGAACCGGCGGCCAGTGAAACTCTTTTTGCGCAATTGGTGGGAGCTTCCGGGTGTCGGCGACCTCTGCCGCGAAATATTCCCTGTCGGCGAAGGCAGCCACGCGACCGCGTCGGAAGTATCGGTCACCTACTATGCGTATCCGGACGCGGTGAAGAACGTCGAGATGACGCCGAAGATCGCACCGACCGGCTCAATCCGCGATGCCGACGACTACCGCCGCCAGTTTCCCGACGGACGCATAGGCTCCGACCCGAGCCAAGCGACGCCGGAAAAAGGCGAACGCATCGTCAAGGCCGCGAAGAAAGCACTGGTACGGGATTTCGAAGCCTTCATGCAGGCGAGCTAAGCGGGACCAATAAGCGGCCTTCATCGAGTGCTACTGTGAGCGCGTGCAGTGACTTGCCTTCGCACGGGCCCGAAATGCAGAAGCCGTCTTCGACGCGAAATCTGGCGCCGTGTGTCGAGCACACAAAGAGTGAGCCGTCTTCGTTGAGAAACTTATCGGGGAAGGTCTCGAGCGGCATCAGCTGATGCGGGCAGGAGTTCACGTAGGCGTGGTAATTTCCGTTGCGGCGGACGACAACGACATCGCGACGCCCCTTACCCTCACCGATGATGAAACTCTTCGCCTCGCCTTCGGATATCTCGTCGGCGCGGCACAGAAACACATTCATGATGCGGCCGCTTTGCGCGCAGCGCTCAAGAAGCGTTTGCGCTCAGTCGCCGTCGAAACGCGGAAGCGCGTGAAGTCCCCGTCCTGGGAAAGCTTCAGGTCAGCAAAAAGGCCTTCGGGATCTTCGTGAAAGTGCAGAAAGCCGCGTCCGGCACGATAGAAGCTGCCGCGGTTACGCTCGCGCAGGTTCTCGCACTTGCGCATTTCGACCAACAGATCTTCGAGATTGTCGAGGGCAGCGGGACAGGCGTGCTTCATTTCGTTTTCATACCGCCCATCTTCATGATCTGATTCCACTCGCTCTCTTTCACGGGCTGTACCGAAAGGCGCGAGTACTTCACCAGGATCATGTCCTTGAGCTTGGGCTCTGCCTTGATCTCGGCGAGTGTCACCGGACGCTTGAAGGGCTCGACCGCTTCGACATCGACAACGACCCACGGACCGCCATCGGCGGTCGGATCGGGGTAGTGGTCTTTGATCACCTTGACGATGCCGACAATCTGCTTCTCGTCGCCGGTGTGATAGAAGAACGCGAGATCACCCTTTTTCATTTCCTTCAGATTGCTGCGTGCCTGGAAGTTGCGAACGCCGGTCCATGGCTCGCCTTTCTTTCCGCGGGCAACTTGATCCTTCCAGCCGAAGGTTTCGGCTTCGGTCTTCAATAGCCAGTAGGCCATCGCTTCGCTCCCTCAACTCTCTGCTTTCAGCGGGCGCGCGAGCAATCCGCTGATCGCGGCATCGACATCTGTCGCGCCGCGCAAGATAGCCGCCACCGCTTCCGCGATCGGCATTTCCACCTTTGCAGCGCGCGCTCGAATGAGAAGCGCATCGGCCGTATCCGCACCCTCTGCGAGCGGCATGTTGGCTTCGCGCTTTCCACCATGCGCCAAGCGAATGCCCAAGGAAAAATTTCGCGATTGGCGGCTCGAGGCCGTCAGGATCAAGTCACCGAGACCGCTCAGGCCCGACAATGTTTCCGGCTTGGCGCCCAGAGCGACGCCGAAACGCATCATCTCAGCAAAGCCTCGCGTGGTGATTGCCGCCCGCGCGCTCTCGCCGAAGCCGCGGCCCTCGACAATACCGCTGGCGATCGCGAGCACGTTCTTCACCGCTCCGCCAACGGCCACTCCAATAAGGTCACTCGAAACATAGGGACGCAGCGACGGACCGCTGAGCGCATAAGCCAATTGCGCAGCGCGATCGGCGTCCTTCAGAGCGAGCGTGACGGCGACCGGCAGGCCTCGGGCGACTTCTGCCGCAAAGCTCGGGCCCGAAAGCATGCCGAAATCGAGGGCCGGTGCCGCCTCAAGCGCCACCTCCGTCATGAGCTTGCCTGTTTCGCGCTCAATGCCCTTCGCGCAGATGAGGACAGGCGTGTGAGACCGCGCGTAGCCGGCCAGCGCTTTGGCGGAGGATCTCAAGTGCTGCGCCGGGCAGACCAGCAGGATGGCGTCGCTGGCTGCAAGCTCGTCGAGGGAGCCCGTCGCTCGCAGCTCCGGCGCCAAGGGGATGCCAGCGAGAAAGGCCTTGTTTTCATGGCCTTTGTTAACCATGTCGACGACTTCGGGCTCGCGAGCCCAAAGGATTACTTCGCGCCCGGCTCGAGCCGCGGTTTGGGCCAGTGCGGTGCCCCAGGCGCCTGCGCCGACGACGCCAATTTTCGTGATTCCCACTGAATCGGACACAGCGGCTTCACCATCGCGCGATGGGTGTGAATGTTTTGTTGAATATTTACTCAGATGGTGTCATATCTACGCATAAATGTTGTGCAAAAACACGGTTCGGGGAAACATCCTAGAGGCTGCTAAGAAGCGGTTCCTGCACTACGGCTACGCGAAGACGACGATGGCGGAGATCGCCGGTGACTGCAACATGTCGCCCGGCAACCTCTACCGGTACTTCCCGGGAAAGCTCGACATCGCCGAAGCCATCTCGCAGGAAGCGGGCGAAAAAACCCTCGCCATGCTTCGGGATGTCGTGAAGCAGCCGGGCAAAACAGCCCGCGAAAAGCTGCGTGATTTTCTCTTCACGCACATGAAGATCACGTACGACCAGCTCGAATACGACAAGCAGATTTATGAGATGGCGCGCGTGATTTCGGCGGAGCGGCCGCAATACGCGAACCGCCAACTTGCACTGCAGCGGGCCTTGCTCACCGAGATTCTGGCGGCGGGGAATTCGACGAGCGAGTTTGTCGTTGAGGACGTCGTCTTCACGGCTGAGATGATCCAGTCGGCGACCATGAAGTTCGTCTATCCGCAACTTTGGTCGAAACTGTCCTACGACCGCCTCGAGCGCGAGCTCGATGGCGTCGTTCACCTCCTGCTCAACGGGTTGGACGACGGCGGCGCCGGCGTGGAAGTCGGCCGTAAAGCACAAGAAGCCCAGAAATCCGAGACTTTGGTCTCGATCTAGCTGGCCTCTCCGAGGCGCTAGATGCGGCAGTACGTCGCACTTTGCTGTATGAGTGAATAAAAATCATTTCGTTCATTGAATTACTCTTGGGACCGACGTATATGTGCGTCGTGGCGAGGCGAGACCCCGCCAAACGAATTCCAAGGAGAGACTACTATGACAAAGACCAACACACTGACCCAGGTTTCCACGATGGTTGCGGGCCTCGTTCTCGGCCTCTACGGCGTTCTTTATGTGGTGCACCTGGCCGGCGTCATCTAACAATGATCCGACCCAACAAACGGGCGGCGAGAGCGATCTCAGCCGCCCGTTTTGTTTTGTAAATCAAGGCGTTTCGACGCAAGCAACTTAGGCCTTCGCGCCTGCAATATCACGCCGCGAGGCATCCAGCGGCCATCGCGCCCGCGGAGCGACCTCAAGCCCATCGATTTTTCCAGCGACGAAGCGTTCGAGACCCGCCCACGCAATCATCGCGGCGTTATCCGTGCAGAGTGCTGGCGATGGAACGAAAAGATCGAAACCACTTTGCATTGCTGCACTTGCGAGAGAAATCCTGAGAGATTCATTCGCTGCGACGCCGCCGGCGACAACCAGACGATGTGAGCCCGGACGATTTCTCGCGAAATACTCCATGGCTTTCGTTGTGCGCGAGACCAGGACATCAACAGCCGCTGCCTGAAACGATGCGGCAATATCGAAAACCTTACCGGGCGTGAGTTCGGGCGCAGTTTCCACGGTGCGCCGAACGGCCGTCTTCAAACCCGAAAACGAGAAGTCGAAACCCTCAGAATCCGAGAGAGGACGCGGAAAGCGATGGCGCTTTGGGTTGCCGTGCGCAGCCGCGCGCTCGATCGCCGGTCCGCCGGGGAAGCCCAACTTCAAAAGCTTCGCGGTCTTGTCGAAAGCTTCACCCGCAGCGTCGTCGATCGTCGTGCCCATTCTTGTGAAGCGGCCAACGCCCTCGGCGATCAGCAACTGGCAATGACCGCCGGAGACCAGCAGCAGCAGGTATGGAAACGCAACGCCGTGCGTCAGCCGCACAGTCAGAGCATGGCCTTCCAAGTGGTTCAGCGCGACGAGTGGTTTGCCCGCCGCCAGCGCAAGGCCTTTCGCCAGCGACAAGCCGACCGCGACACCGCCGATGAGACCAGGGCCAGCGGTCACGGCTATGGCGTCCAAGTCGGCGAGCGCGACGTTCGCGTCGCCGAGCGCACGCGAGACGATTTGATCGAGGATCTCCACATGGGCGCGCGCGGCTATCTCGGGCACAACGCCGCCATACGGGCGATGTTCTGCGATTTGGCTGGCGACGATGTTGGACACGATCTCGCCAGGACCCGGCGGACGGCCGCGCACAACCGCCGCAGCTGTTTCATCGCAGCTCGTCTCGATGCCAAGAATTGTGAGCGACTTCGTCATGTGGCGTTGGCAGGCGAAGATCGTTAGGTTGCGCGGCCTTTCACCCCCCTAGCATCAGGTGTTCGACGCTTGCAAACGCGCCTTCGCATAGGCACCCGCGGCTCAGCCCTCGCGCTCAAGCAGACGCGCGAGTTCATCGTGCGCTTGGCAGCCAATGAAGGCTGGGACGTTAACGATGCCGAGGCCCATGCCGAGATCGTCGTGATCAAGACGACGGGCGACACGGTGCAGGACCGTTCGCTTGCTGATATCGGCGGCAAGGGGCTGTTCGCGAAGGAGATCGAGGAGGCGCTGTTATCCGGCCGGATCGACTGCGCGGTGCACTCGTTGAAGGACATGCCGTCCTTCTTGCCTCCGGAGCTCGCAATCGTGTGTCATCTTGAGCGCGAGGATCCACGCGACGCGTTCGTGTCGCAAAAAGCAGCGTCGGTTCTTGCCCTGGTAAACGGCGCCGTCGTCGGCTCGAGCTCGGTGCGGCGGCGGGCGATTCTTTTGAATCTGCGCCCGGATCTGCGGGTCATCGACTTTCGCGGCAATGTCGACACACGGCTGCGCAAGCTCGCTGAAGGACAAGCCGATGCGACCGTCTTGGCCCTCGCCGGCTTGAAGCGACTTGGCGCGGAGACACACGTGCGGCACATCTTTTCGGCGGACGAGATGCTGCCCAGCGTCGCGCAGGGTGTCATCGCGATCGAGGTGCGAACCGGCGACATCAAAACGCGCGACCGCGTCGGCGCGCTCGATCATCGTGAAACCGCGCTTGCCGCAATCTGCGAACGCGCTTTCCTTCAAGTGCTCGATGGAAGCTGCAAAACGCCGCTGGCGGGGTTAGCAGAGCGGCGCGGCGACAGCCTTCACTTTCGTGGCGCCGCGCTTTCGCTCGACGGAACGAAGCGCTACGACACTAAGCGCGAAGCCACAACGCGGACGGCGGAAGAGGCCGAAGCTATGGGACGCGATGCGGGCGAAGAGCTTCTCAAGCGCGCCGGCCGCGCCTTCTTCACACAATAGCAATGCGGATCCTTGTTACGCGCCCACGTGAAGATGCCGAACCCTTCGCGCGAGCGCTGGTCTCGCTCGGGCATGAGACGGTCATCGAGCCCCTGCTCGACGTAGTGTTCTTGGAAGGACCACAAATCAACCTGACGGGTGTGCAAGCGATCCTGCTGACAAGCGCGAACGGTGCGCGTGCGCTGGCCAGACGCACGCAAACGCGCGACATCAAGATCGTCGCTGTGGGACGCGCGACCGGTGACGCCGCGCGCTCGGCTGGCTTCGTGAATGTGATCGAGAGCACCGGCGAGGGTGTCGATGCCCTCGCCGACCTCGTTCGAGCGAAACTACGTCCGGAAGATGGAGCCCTCATTCATCCGACGGGCAGTGTCGCTGCCGGCGATCTCGCTGCTGCGCTTGGCGTTCGTGGCTTCAAGGTGCGGCGTGAGGTGATCTACGACGCGCGGGCCGTCTATCATTTGTCGGGCGCCGTCGTCGCAGAATTGTCATCCGGCCTCATCGATGCGGCGACTTTCTTCTCGCCGCGAACCGCTGCGCTCTTCGTTGAGTTGATCGACGAGGAGAACCTAGAGTCGGCCCTGGCAAGCGTGACGGCAATATGCCTCAGCCAAGCCGTCGCCAGCGCGCTCGCGCCCGCGCGGTTCGCCGCGATCAAAATTGCCGAAAAACCCAGTCAAGACGCCATGTTGGCTGTCATCAGCGCGCGTTAGTGTGGTCCCACCGGCGCTTGTGGCCGGGGTTCGGGATCATTAGCTTCCCCTTCAAGAAACGATCCAGGAAACCGTCATGACCGATGCGGGCGACAAAGCCCCAGCCAAGTCCGAACGCCGTGTTCGCCACGGCATGATCGAAGACTGGCGCGACGCCCTCGGCATTCTGCTGATGCTGTTCATCGCTGCGGTTTCCGGAGCGTTGATCGCGCGGTTTTGGCCCGAACCCGACACCTCGCAGCCGGTGACCGATCTGACCGAACGGCTCGCCGCGCTCGAGACCCGCTTCTCCGCCGTGACGTCGGCGACCGAGCCCGACATCACATCGCTCAAGTCGCGCGTGGCGGCGCTCGAGACGCGCCTGAAGGCGGCGGAAGCCGCGCTCGGCACGACGGTCGGTACGGCGGCAACGAATGGCGCGTCGACGTCACCAGCGTCGCCGACGGATGTCGTCGCCGGAACCGCGGGCGCCTCGAGCACCCAAATCGCCGAGACGACAAAAACCATCGAACAAATCAACGTACGGCTCGCAGCACTCGAGGGCGACAAGGATGCGTTGAAGACTCTCGGCACTCGCGTCGACGACGTATCGACCAAGGTGCAAACCCAAGGCGATCAGCTGACGGCACTCGCGACCTTGAAGACGAACCTGGATGCGCTCGACACGCGGCTGTCGCATATCGAGCAATCGGATTTGATGACGATGGCGCGCCGCGCCGCATTGTCCGCGGCGATCGCCAATCTGATGCGTGCGACGCAGGGCTCCGGACCATTCACAGCGGAATACGAAGCGGTTGCGGCGATGATGCCGGGCGACGATCCCGCGCTTGTCGATGCGAAGAAGTATGCGGCGAGCGGCCTGCCGACGGTCGGCATGTTGGCCCTGACCTTTGAGAAGTCGGCAAACGCGGCGCTCGATGCGGAACGCTCCGCCAGCGGTGCCGATTGGCTGACACGGCTTTGGGCGAACATGACGGCGCTCGTCACGGTGCGCCCGGTCGGGGAAGTGCCGGGCGACTCGACTGACAGCCGGATCGCGCGCGCCGAACTCAGACTCAAAGCGGGCGATCTGCCGGCGGCGGTTGCCGAGCTGCAGCCGATAACTGGCGCGGCTCGCACGGCCCTCGATTCCTGGTACACGCAAGCTGAAGCGCGCGTGAAACTGGAAAAGGCGCTGGCCGATCTCAACACGCACTCCGTCGAGGCGCTGGCGCAGCCGCCTGCGTCGAGCGAACCCGTGCCGCAACTGCCGGTGCCATAACCCATGATCCGCGCCCTCTGGCTCTTCCTTCTCATTGCCGTCATGGCGTTTGGCGCGGTTACGCTGTTCAGCTTGCCGGGCGACATCACGATCGCGCTGCCCGGCCGCGAGTTGCACACCGGTATCGGCGGCGCCGTCGTCTTTACGTTCGCGCTCGCCATCGTGTTGATGCTTCTCTATCGCTTCATCTCGATGTTCGTCGCGATGCCGGGCGAGTTCACGCGCTGGACGCAGACGCGGCGGCGGCACAAAGGATTCGTTGCGCTGACGCGGGGGCTCGTCGCCGTCGCGGCCGGCGACGCCGAAGATGCACGACGGCAAACGAAGAAGGCCTTGGCGCTGGTGGGCGAGCCGCCGCTCGCCCTTCTGCTTGCGGCGCAAGCGGCAGCACTCGACGGCGACGATGAGCAAGCGCAGCGCTACTACACGCAAATGCTGCAGTCCAAGGACATGGAGTTCCTCGGCCTGCGCGGTCTTTATATGGCGGCGGCGCGGCGCGGCGATAATGAGCAGGCGATCTCGATCGCCGAACGGGCGCTGACGCTGCGGCCGAAGACGCCGTGGGCGATCAACGCGCTCTTCGATCTGCAATCGGGTAAACGCGCATGGGAGTCGGCGAATGCCGCGCTCGACGCCGCATCGCGCGCGAAGCTTATCGACTCAAGCATCACGAAGCGGCGGCGCGCCGTGCTCGCCACCGCCGCCGCGAAAGATGCCGACGCGCGCGGCGACAGCGCAGCAGCATTGGCGCGCGCTCAAGAAGCGCTGAACCTGGCGCCTGGATTCGCGCCGGCGGCCTTGATCGCGGCGAAGCATCTCTCGGCGCAGGGACGGCAGTGGAAAGCGGCGAGCCTCATTGAGACTGCGTGGGCTCAGGAACCGCATCCTGATCTGGCGCGGGCCTATGCAGCGCTGAAGCCCGAAGAGACCGCGCAGTCGCGCGCGCGGCGCCTGTCCGCGCTTGCGGGCATGAACCCGGATCATCCCGAGAGCCGATTCTTGAACGCCGCTGTCGCGATCTCCGCGGGACGGCTCGAAGATGCAAGCGAGGCTCTGAGGCCCTTGACCGACAGATTTCCAGTCGCGCGCGTTTGCTTGTTGATGGCGGATATCGAACGCGGTTTCGGCGGCGACAGCTTGGTGGCGCGCGAGTGGGCAAACAGAGCGCTTCGCGCGCCGCGCGACGCACAATGGGTGTGTTCGGCGTGCGCGCGGACGACCAACGAATGGTCCGCGACTTGCCCGCATTGCCACGCCTTCGACGCGCTCTCCTGGCAGAGCGGCGCACGGGCAGTGGTCGAAGCAATGACGCCGGCGGACGAGACAGGGGAATTGGTACCTGTCGACACCACACTCTACCGCGACGCGGTCAAAGCGGCCGAAGAACCTTCGCGCGCGATCGTGCCGCAGCAGCCGCCGGCGGCAGGGACATCGCCGACGCCCGTGCCGGAGCGGCCGGCCACGCCGCCAACGCCGCGCGAAGACGAACCCGCCATCTTCGCGCCGCGTGCGCCGGATGATCCGGGACCGGACTACGATGAATTCGCATTTGATGGGGATGACAGTCGCCAGAGGAGAATGGGGTCATGGTGAGATTTCTGCGCGGACTTTTCATTTTTGTCGTACTGCTCGTCGTTGCAGGACTTTTGGTCGTCAATTTCTACGGCGATCCGGATGTGCCCGACAGCGTGCTGATCACCAAATATGCGCCGTCGCCGCCGTCGCAGTTCATCAACCTTCCGTCCGGCGCGCATGTGCACTTTCGCGATCAAGGCGTCGCCAACGCGCCGGTTCTGGTGCTGCTGCACGGCTCGAATGCGTCGCTGCATACCTGGGAGCCTTGGGTCCAGGTGCTCGGGAACGAATTTCGCATCATCACCGTCGATTTGCCGAGCCACGGGCTGACGGGCGCAGTGCCTGGCAACGACTACAGTCAAGCGGGCATGGCGAATTTCGTCGATGAGTTCACGACGGCTTTGCATGTGCCCAAATTTGCCATCGGCGGCAATTCGATGGGCGGAGGAGTTGCGGCGCGCTTTACGCTGATGTTTCCGGCGCGCGTGACCAAGTTGATTCTGATCGACGCGGGCGGCGGCATTCAATCGAAGACGCCGACGGATCCGGGCCTCGGCTTTCGCCTGGCGCGCATTCCGATCGTGCGCAACATCATGCTCTATGTGACGCCGCGTGCCCTCTTCGAGGACGGATTGCGCAAAGCGTTCTACAACAAAGCGCTCGTGACGCCGGAGATGGTCGACCGTTACTGGGAATTGAACCGGCGCGTGGGCAACCGGGCGGCGACGCTGAAGCGCTTCCAATCGACGCCAGATACCTTCGTGGCCGACCACGTGTCGGAGATCACGGTGCCGACGCTGATCATCTGGGGCGACAAA
>WGNJ01000020.1 GCA_016124635.1 Alphaproteobacteria bacterium
CACCGCTCCTGTGCAAGCGTCGCGCCGCGTTCTGCGGCACGGGTTTGCATGTGCCACAGCGCGAACGAACCGACGAGTGCAGCTGCGGCCACGATGCCGATCATGCCGACTGTAAAGTTATTTCGCATCATATGCCTCGATCACTTTTTCATCTGCTCGCCGTCGTCCGGCGATCGGTTCGCCTGTTGACCGGTCAACCATGGCTCCGTCTTGCGCGCGCGGCGACCCAAGCGACGTAGAGCGCCGCGGCGCCGAAGGCGAGATTCAGCCAGAATGTATAGTTCACCGCAAAATGCGTGAGCTCGGCGCGGATATTCGGGTCGGGCTTGGGCACGTATCCGAGAGCCGTGAAGGCGAGGTCCATGACGATGCCGGCCAGCACCATGGTGATGTAGAAGACGACACCGATATAGGCCGCCATCTTCCATCTGAAGGCGCGGCGATAAGCGTCGAGCAGCGGCAGCACGATCAGATCCGCATAGAGGAACGCGAGCACGCCGCCGAAGCTGATGCCGCCGCCCCACAAGATCGCCGCCATCGGCACGTTGCCGATCGAACAGACGAAACTGACCACCGCGATCAATGGAGCGATAAGCGCGTTGAGCACGAGCTGCGTGCCGGAATCCGCATTCGCGACGAACAGCTGCCGCCAAGCGCTGTCGGGCACGAACTCGGCGAGGAAACCCGCGATGAAGAAGCCGGCGAACAAGTCTTTCCACAGCATCGACCAGTCGGCGGCGAAGCTCTGCGCGATGGCGGTTTGAGTTGCGGCTAGCCGGCCGAAGAAGCCGCGAGCTTCGGCATGGCCGCCGTGATGGTGTTCGTGATCCGTGGTTGCGGCGCCGGCGATGCACCGCGCTTCTTCCACCAGACGCTTCGGATAGGTGCGGCGGACGAGAATGCTCATGATCAAGATCAGGAGCACGCCGCCGATCCATTCGGCCGCCATGAACTGCCAACCCATCAGCAGATAGAGAATGATGCCGAGTTCGATGACGAGGTTGGTCGAGGCGAACAGGAAGGCGAGCGACGCAATGAAACCTGCCCCCTTTTGCATCAGCGTCTTCGTGATGGCGACCGAGGCGTAGGAACAGGAAGAACTTGCGGCGCCGAACAGCGTCGCAAGGGCAATCTCGCGCGCGCCGTCGGCGCCGAGCAGCGCGCTCATGCGCTCCTTGGAGACTGCAACCTGCAGCACGGCCGATATTAGAAATCCGAGGACGAGGCTCCAACCGACTTCCCAGAACATCCCGGCCGACAGAAGAAGCGCATGTCCGATACGGTCGATCAGGTCGCCGGTGATTGTCGGATCGCCCATGGCAGGTCTCCTACGAGCGCCATCGCAAGCACGGCACGGTGGCGGCTGTGAACCGCCGTCCGCGCGTTACTTCTGTTGATGCTGCAGCATCATTTCCTGGTGCTTGAGCATCTGTTCCATCATGAGCTGCATCATATCCATGCGCTCCTGCATGCGCTGATACTGATCGGCATTGTCGCCGTTCGCACCCTGCTCGCCGCGGTGGCCCATCATTCCGCCCTGGCCGCCCATCATACCGCCCTGGCCGCCCATCATACCGCCCTGGCCGCCCATCATACCGCCTTGGCCGCCGCCCATCATGCCGCCTTGGCCACCCATCATGCCGCCGCCCATCATCGAGTGCATGGCCTGCATCTGCTCATGCATCAGCTGCATATGCTCGCGCATGAGCTCCATATATTTGGCGCCATGCGCGCCGCGGGCCTGCCCCATCACTTGATCCATGTGCTCAAAACGCTGTTCGGTCTGTTCGGTCGCGGCGGACGGCGCCGTCGGCTTATCGTCGGCCGCCTGGGCGAGCAGACCGCTACCGAGCGTAAGGAGAGCGACGACGGGCAATATGAAATGCATTCTCATGGCAGTCCTCCCTTTCGAGATCCTTTTTCCAGGAGTAATACCCCTAGGGGGTATGCTACGACAAGAGCGCGCGTCGGCCTTGTTCTAGATCAAACCCGCGCGAGCCGGACCGGTCGACCTGCCGATCGTCTTGCGCGTCGATACCCCCGCGGGGTATAAGGCGCGACGTGCTCCGCTTTTGCTTAGCCCTCGTCGCCGCATTGACGACCGCCCCAGCGTGGGCAGGCGAATACAACCTCGCGATCGATCGCCGGGACGTGAACGTCACCGGACATCCCGTCTCTTCGATCACTGTGAACGGCCAAATTCCGGGGCCGACGCTCCGCTTTCACGAGGGCGAGGACGTGACGATCCACGTTACGAACCGCTTGAAGGAGGATGCGTCGGTGCATTGGCACGGGATGCTGGTGCCGGCGCAGATGGACGGCGTGCCCGGCCTCAACGGCTATCCGGGCATCAAGCCGGGCGAGACCTACACCTACCGGTTCAAAATCCGCCAAGCGGGGACCTATTGGTACCACTCGCACACCGGAACACAGGAGCAGGCCGGGCTCTACGGCGCCCTTGTGATCGATCCGCGCGAACCCGGGCCGGTCAAGGCCGATCGCGATTACGTCGTCGTACTCTCAGATTTCAAGGAAGAGAACAGCGACGAGATCCTGCGGAAGTTGAAAGCGATGCCGGGTTACTACAACCGCGGACGCAGAACGGTCGGCGACTTCTTTGACGATGTTGCTCGCGACGGTCTTGGCGCCACTCTGCGCGACCGCCTCGACTGGGGCGAAATGCGGATGGACCCGACGGACATCGCCGACGTGTCGAACTACACCTATCTGGTGAACGGACGATCGCCGCAGCAAAATTGGACGGCTCTGTTCAAACCGGGAGAACGCGTACGCCTGCGCTTCATCAACGCGTCGTCGATGAGCTATTTCGACCTTCGTATTCCTGGCTTGAAAATGATCGTCGTGCAGGCCGACGGCCAAGATGTCGAACCTGTTCCCGTGGACGAATTTCGCATCGCGGTCGCCGAGACCTACGACGTGATCGTGATGCCGAAGGAGGACAAGGCCTACACCATCTTTGCTGAACCGATCAGCCGTGCGGGCTACGCGCGGGCGACGCTGGCGCCGCGGCAGGGCCTCGAAGGGCCGATCCCGAAACGGCGGCCGCGTGCCGTGCTGACGATGGCCGACATGGGAATGAACCACGCCGGGATGGACCACATGGATACGGGACACGACGGCATGAGCCATGGCGCAACGGGACCCGGTGGCATGGATCACGGAATGTCCGATCCGAAGGCGGGCATGGATCACCACATGCCCGGAATGGAAGGCATGGATCACCGCCACGGGATGGACCACGACATGCCGGCGGCCGCGTCGACGGAGAGCGGCGGCCCGCCGCGCGGCTGGGCGAACGCATCGACGCCTGCCGGAATGAAGGCGCTCCAATATTCGGATCTGCGCTCCTACAAACCGCAAACGGACACGAGGCCGCCTGACCGCGAGATCGTCGTGCGGCTGGGCGGGAACATGGAGCGCTTCATCTGGACGCTCAACGGCGCGAAGGTCGAAGACGCCAAACCGATCGAGCTCAAATACGGCGAGCGGGTGAAGCTCACATTCGTCAATGAGACGATGATGGCGCACCCGATGCATTTGCACGGCATGTTCGTTCAACTCGTGAACGGCCAGCCCGCGGAGCGCTTGCCCAACAAACACGTCGTCAATGTCGCGCCGGGCGCTACCTACTCAGTCCTGCTGACCGCGAACGAGCCGGGCGAATGGGCGTTTCACTGTCACCTGCTCTATCACATGGCAGCCGGCATGATGACGAAGGTCGTGGTCGCGCGCATGAGCAGCGAGGCGTCGAGGTGAGGCTGCACTATCTGTCGATCGGCTTGGGCCTCGCCGGATGCTTCGCGGGCGCGATGATGGCGGCGGCGCACGGTGGCGGTGATGAATTCGGCAAACCCTCGCTCTTTTGGGCGGCGGGCGCGGAGATCGACGCCACCAATCTCGACTGGCTCGACGATGAGAGCGGCACGCTCGTGACCTGGGACACCTTCGCCTGGTACGGCGGCGATGACCTGAAGCTGCGCCTCGAAGCGGAGGGCGAAGCGGTCGACGGGAAAGCGGACGAGTCGGAGCTTCGCGGATATCTCAGCTGGAACGTCGCGGACTTTTGGGACCTGCAGGCCGGCGTCCGGCACGATTTCGTGCGCGATCATTTGACGTGGGCGGCGGTGGGAGTGCAGGGGCTTGCGCCCTACTTTTTCGAAACGGACGCGCACGTGTTCTTGAGCGAAAACGGCGACGCGGCGCTGCGCATCGAACAGTCGATCGACCTTGCGGTGACGCAAGACGTTTTCCTCGAGCCGCACATCGAGATCAACGCTTATGCGCAGGATGTGCCGGAGCTTGGTGTCGGTGCCGGCCTTGCCTCCGCCGAACTGGGACTTCAGCTGCGTTACGAAATTACCCGCGAGGTCGCGCCATACGTGGATTTGGTTTATCAGCGCGCGCTGGGCGAAACGTCGATTATCGCGCGATCTGCCGGCGAGAGCGTCGAAGAGACGACGCTGCGCTTTGGCTTGCGGCTGCGTTTTTGAGGTCAAACAAATGGGGAGAGCCGCGATGAGGAATTCGCATAAGATCGTGATCGCGCTGGGAATGATGTCGCTGACGACGGCGGCTTCGTGGGCGCACGGCGGCCACAGGGACCATGACTCGGCTGCGGGCGAGCCCGGCGATGCGAAGAAGGTCACGCGAACGGTGAATGTCGGCGCCGACGAATACGAGTTCGACATGCACGGCTCTGACATGACGTTCAAGACGGGCGAGACCGTGAAGTTCGTCGTGACGAACAAGGGGACGCTCATGCACGAGTTCACGATCGGCACGCCCGAGGAGCAAGCGGAACATCAGAAGATGATGGCCGGGATGTCGGACAAGGACGGCCACATGGCGCACGACGACGACATGGACTCGATGGCCACGAATTCCGTTCACGTGAGGCCGGGCGAGACCAAGACCTTGGTCTGGACGTTCACGCACCCGGGCACCTTCGAGTACGGCTGCAATTTTCCGGGACACGCGATGCTGGGCATGGAAGGCAAGATCGTTGTGCAGTGACGTTGTGCTTAGCGGCGACCGTGATGTGACGGCCAAAGCCGGCGCAGGCTTCCCAAAAGACGCACAGCTCTCCGCGTGCTAGACTGCTCGAGTGACTGATACCGCTCGGACTGGCGCGCTCTATGGTCTGACTTCAGCTGCGCTGTTCGGCGCGAGTACGCCGCTGGCCAAACTGCTGCTTGGTGCGGTTGATCCATGGTTGTTGGCGGGTTTGCTTTACCTGGGATCAGGCATTGGCCTGCTAAGCTATCGTGTCGCCGCGCGCACGCATGCACAGGCCCCTTTGCGCCGAGCCGATCTGTCTTGGCTGGCGGCTGCCATCATTGCTGGAGGCGTCGTAGGCCCGGTTCTACTGATGATTGGCCTCGCGACCACGACGGCATCGTCGGCTGCGCTGCTTCTCAATCTCGAAGGCATGGCCACGATGGCGATTGCATGGGTCGTGTTTCGCGAGAATTTCGACCGTCGCATTTTGCTTGGCGCAAGCGCAATCCTTGCTGGCGCGGCGCTCCTATCGTGGCAGGGGCATGGCAGCGACATTGGATTCGGGGCGGTTGCTATTGCAGGCGCGTGCTTGGCGTGGGGCATCGACAACAACCTGACGCGCAAAGTCTCAGGCGCCGATCCAGCGCAGATCGCCATGCTGAAAGGATTGACCGCAGGTGCGACCAATCTTGTGTTGGCGCTTGCGCTTGGCGCGCCCCTACCGTCCGTGCCGGTCGTGGCGGCGGCGGGCCTGCTTGGCTTCTTCGGCTACGGGGTGAGTCTCGTTCTGTTCGTGTTGGCATTGCGCCACGTCGGAGCAGCGCGCACAGGAGCCTATTTCTCGGTGGCGCCTTTCGTTGGCGCTGCCTTGGGTGTGGCGCTACTCGGCGACACGGTTGGCTGGACGCTTCTGATTGCGGGCGCCCTAATGGCTGGCGGCGTATTTCTCCATGTTACCGAGCGACATGAACACGAACATGTGCACGAGCCGATGGTACATGAGCACGCTCATGTTCACGATGAACACCATCAACACGAGCATGGGCCGAACGATCCAATTGGCGAGCCGCACACGCATCGCCACAAGCATGCGCGCCTCGTGCACCGGCATCCGCATTTCCCTGATTTGCATCATCAACATGGCCACGGGTAATGCGCTTGGCGCCGGCAACGACCGGAAAGCCCATAAGACTTAAAGACATAAACATTTCTTTATATCTGGCTTGCTGAGCGGCGTTGCGGGGTGTAAAACCCCGCCCCGGAAGCGTAAAACCACCGCAACAGGAGTCTCAGCCCATGGCCGCCGATTACAAGGTGAAGGACATCTCGCTCGCCGAATGGGGCCGCCGCGAGATTGCCATTGCCGAGACCGAGATGCCGGGCCTGATGGCGTTGCGCGACGAGTTCGGCAAGCAGAAGCCCTTGAAGGGCGCGCGTATCGCCGGCTGCCTACACATGACGATTCAAACGGCGGTGCTCATCGAAACCGTCAAGGCGCTTGGTGCCGATGTACGCTGGGCCTCGTGCAACATCTTCTCGACTCAGGACCACGCGGCGGCGGCGATCGCGGCAAGCGGCGTTCCGGTCTTCGCCGTGAAGGGCGAGACGCTCGTCGAATATTGGGAATACGTCCACCGCATCTTCGAGTGGGCCGACGGCGGCACGCCGAACATGATCCTCGACGACGGCGGCGACGCGACCTTGCTTTGCGTGTTGGGTCCGAAAGCAGAGAAGGACATTGCAGTCATCTCCGATCCCAAGAACGAAGAGGAGGAAGCACTCTTCGCCGTGATGAAGAAGCGCCTCGACAAGCATCCGGGCTGGTACTCGAAGCAGGCGGCCGCCATTCGCGGCGTGACCGAAGAGACGACGACCGGCGTCCACCGTCTTTATCAGATGGCCGAGCGCAAGGAGCTTCCGTTCCCCGCGATCAACGTCAACGACAGCGTGACCAAATCGAAGTTCGACAATCTCTACGGCTGTCGCGAGTCGCTGGTCGACGGCATCAAGCGCGGTACCGACGTTATGATGGCGGGCAAGGTTGCGATGGTCGCGGGCTATGGCGACGTCGGCAAGGGTTCGGCCTCGTCGCTGCGCAACGCCGGCTGCCGCGTCATCGTCTCCGAGATCGATCCGATCTGCGCGCTGCAGGCCTCGATGGAGGGCTATGAGGTCGTCACCATGGAAGACGCGGCGCCGCGCGCCGACATCTTCGTCACCGCGACCGGCAACGTCGACGTCATCACGCTCGACCACATGCGCCGCATGAAGGATCGCGCGATCGTCTGCAACATCGGCCACTTCGACAGCGAGATCCAAGTTGCCGCGCTGCGCAATTACAAATGGCACAACGTCAAGCCGCAGGTCGACGAAATCGAGTTCCCCGACGGCAAGCGCATCATCCTGCTCTCCGAGGGTCGCCTCGTGAATCTCGGCAACGCCACCGGCCATCCGAGCTTCGTCATGAGCGCCTCGTTCTCGAACCAGGTGCTGGCGCAGATGGAGCTCTGGAACCATCACACCAAGTACGAGCACAAGGTCTTCGTGCTGCCGAAGAAGCTCGACGAAAAGGTGGCGAGCCTCCATCTCGCCAAGCTCGGCGCCAAGCTGACCAAGCTTTCGTCCAAGCAGTCGGACTATCTCGGCACGCCGATCGACGGCCCGTTCAAGGCCGACCACTACCGCTACTAGCAAAAGCATTTCCTCCCCCCGCGAGCGGGGGAGGGGGACCGCGGAACGCGGTGGAGGCGGTGCCAATGAAGGTTGTTTCGCTCCATCTCTATCCGGTCAAAGGCACGCGCGCCTTCGACGTCGAGCGCGCGCAACTCGCCGAGCGCGGCTTCGAAGGAGATCGCCGCTGGCTTGTCGTCGATAGCGCCGGCATCTTCGCGACGCAGCGTTCGCATGCCGTTCTCGCCGCCATCCAAGCGACGCCAAGCGCGCGAGGCCTGCATCTCAAGGCCGGCGGCATGCCCGATCTCGAGGTTTCAATTCCGGACGGTAGCAAGCGCGGCGACGTCACGATCTGGGACGCCCAAGTCGATGCGGCCCTCGCCGACGACGCCGCTCACGCCTGGCTGACGCAGTTCTTCGGCGAGGACATGCGCCTCGTCTACATGGACGCGAAGGCCGAGCGGTTGAAGCAGGGCATCTGGGCGCCGCCGCTGCCGGTCAGCTTCGCCGACGGCTATCCGGTGCTCATCGCGACGACGGGCTCGCTCGCCGCGGTCAACGCCGAGATCGCGCGCAAGGGCGGGGCGCCCGTCACCATGCGCCGCTTCCGCCCGAACATCGTGCTCGATTGCCCCGACCCCTGGGCCGAGGATTTTTGGAAGCGCCTCAAGATCGGCACGTCCGAGTTAGAGCTCATCAAGCCGTGCGACCGCTGCATCGTCACCACCAAGGATCAGCTGACCGGCGCCACCACCGGCGACGAGCCGCTCGGCGCGCTTCGAACGCTGCGCATGTCGGCCGACCCGCGCATCAAGGGCGTGCTCTTCGGCTGGAATTCGCTGCCCCGCGTCCTGGGCGAGATCGCGGTCGGCGATGCGGCCGAGATTGTCGAGCGCCGCCCCGAAGGCTTCGCGATTCACGCGGCCTAAAAACGCGCGCCGCCGCTTAACCGAAGCGCTCGACGCAGCGTCTCGATTCACTTCGTCTCGCGACCGTATCAATCGAGTCACACGTTCGGCCAACGGCAAAGCACGTGGACGGCGAGAACACTTCGCGTCATCACTTCATCCGAAATCTGAAGTGCCGTGAGCAAGCAATCGTTACCAAAGCGTTAATGCGCGGCCAACAATAGTAAACTTCATCCGTTGACGGACGATGTTCTCGGGCGCTGACTGGGATGAGCGGCGTTTACCACGCGTATAGGACTTCGCGCTTGCCGCCCCTAAGATTCTTGCGAGCGAACAGTGATTCTCGCGGGAAGGGAATCAAGCGCGAGGTAGCGGGGGTTTGCGGACAAGCACTTGAGGGCGAAGGCGCGTGCCTTGAATCGCGCGCCGACACTCGAGGGATCGATTCGCGAGCAGGCCTCCCGTCTCCCATCGCGTCGGCGTTACGTCGCCGGTCCTTTTTGCGCGTGGGTAGGGGTGACGAGTGGAGTTGCCGGGCGATATAGCGACGTGGCTGCCCTTCGGCGTGACCGTCGGGGCAATCGCGCTTGCCGCGGGCCTCGCCTGCGTCGTCCTCTTCATGCGCCGTCACACCGACGCTCTGCTCCGCCGCGCCGACGAGAAGATGCGCCTGACCGAGGCGCAGTATCAGCGCGAGGAAGCGATCGTCTCCTCCGAGCCCGGCGCGCTCTATGTCTGGCGGCCGAACGACACGAGCGGCCAGCCGCTCACCCGCTCAGGCGCCGCCAACATGCTGAGCGGCTGCCTCGAAGCCGAAGAGGGCGAAAGCCTCAAGGACGCGATCTCCGCTCTTAGCGCCCAAGGTTCGCTCTTCTCGCTCACGCTGCCCGGCGCCGACGGCCGCGTCTTCCAGGCCTACGGCAAGCCGGCCGCCGGCCAAGCCGCCGTTTGGCTGCGCGACGTCACACCCGACACCGAGGCCGCCTATTCGCTTTCCGTCCGCCTTTCGGGCTCGGAAGAGGAGCGCGAACATCTGGGTGAGATATTGGACGCGAGCCCGATGCCCGTTTGGCGCCGCGGTCCCGATCTCGATCTCATCTGGGTCAACCGCGCCTACACCGCAGCCGTCGAAGCGCAAACCGCGACCGATGCGGTCACCGAGCAGATCGAGCTCGACCGTCACTCCCGCGATCTCGCCGAGCTCGCGCTCGAGAAGGAGGAGCCGCAGCACGAGAAGCACTACGTCGTCGTCGGCGGCCATCGCCGCGCCTTCGACGTGCACGCCGTGCCGCTCGGCGACGGCGTCGCGAGCTATGCGATCGACGTGACGGAGATCGACGACGCCAAGCGCCTGCTGCAGCAGCACATCGACGCGCACGAGGAAACGCTCGACCGCTTGCCCGCCGCGGTCGCCATCTTCGGCCCCGATCAGCGCCTGCAATTCTCGAACAAGGCCTACGCCAGGCTCTGGGATCTTGAGGAGCGCTGGCTCGACACCCATCCGAGCGAAGGCGACATCCTCGAGAAGCTGCGCGAGCACGCGCGCCTGCCCGAGCAGCGCGACTTCGCCTCCTGGAAGCGCGAGCGCCTCGCGCTCTACACCTCGATCGTCGACAGCCATGAAGAGCTTTGGCATTTGCCGCGCGGCATCACGCTGCGCGTCAACTGTCAGCCGCATCCCTTCGGCGGCCTGATCTTCGTCTTCGCCGACGTCACCGATCAGCTCCTGCTCGAGCGCTCGCTCAATCAGCTCGCCAACGTCCAGCGCACGACGCTCGACCACCTCGCCGAGGGCGTCGCCGTCTTCGGCACCGACGGCCGCCTCAAATTGTTCAACGAGGCCTACGCCGAGATGTGGGAGATCGAGGCCCAAGTGCTGGTCGACCGCCCGCGCTTCGCCGACATCTTCACGCTCTGCCATCGTCTGCTGCCGGACGAAGCGCACTGGTCGACGGTGACGACGCTCATCACCGGCACCGGCAACCGCACCGGCAAGGGCAACCTCAACTGCACCAACGACAAGGTCTTCTCCTACAACGCCGCCCCGCTGCCCGACGGCTCGCTGCTCTTGACCTATCGCGACGTCACCGACGCCGCGCTGAAGGAAAAGGCGCTCGAGGAACGCAACGCCGCCCTTCTCGCCGCCGACAAGCTCAAGTCCGACTTCATCTCGAACGTCTCCTATCAGCTCAGGACGCCGTTGAATTCGATCATGGGCTTCGCCGATCTGATGCAGCAGGGCATCGCCGGCAAGATCTCGGACAAGCAGAAGGGCTACCTCGCCGACATCATGAACGCCTCGAAGACGCTCGAGACGCTGATCAACGACATCCTCGATCTCGCCCTCATCGAGGCCGGCCGCATGGAGCTCGATCTCTCCGACGTGCAGATCGGCGACGTGCTGACGCAAGTGCGCTCGCTGGTCGAGGAGCGCGCGCACAAGGCCAAGGTCTTCATCGTCTGCGACAATCACCCGAGCGCCGGCCACCTCTACGCCGACCAGAAGCGCTTGCTTCAGATCTGCTACAACCTGCTCATCAACGCGATCGAGCACACGCCGCCCAACGGCACCGTCACATACGGCGCCGACGCCATCGGCGGCGAGATGCGTCTCTACGTCAACGACACCGGCGTCGGCATCCCGCCCGAATATCAGCCCGTCGCCTTCGAGCGCTTCGAATCGACGACCAAGTCCAAGGACTCGCGCCGCGCCGGTTTGGGCTTGGCCCTCGTGCGCTCCTTCGTCGAGATGCACGGCGGTTGGGTGGAGTTGGATTCGGCGGTCGGCAAAGGCACCCGCGTCATCTGCCACCTGCCGCGCGAGCAACGCGCCAAGCAACCGGCGTCCGCCACGTCAAAGGCCGCCCGCCAACCCAAACGCGCTATCACCAAATCCGCTTAGTAAATTCCTCTACCCTCTTCGCTCATCCTTCATCTGCGGTCATTCATCCTCCACCACTCTCCCTGTTGATCCTCCACCGCTTTAGCGGGGGAGGTGTCGCGCGCCGAAGGGCGCGTGACGGAGGGGGTGACGGCAAACCCAAATTCAGACTCCGACAACCAATTTGACATCGAGTTCATCCGCCCCTTAGCCGCCCCTCAGCGACCAATCTCGCAGTCCGCGTCTTAATAGGTCCGCGAAGTTTGACAAATTTTGTGAGAACCGCTGGTGCAACGCCAAACGGATTGTCAGTGTAAGCGGTACTGCTCCACCCAAGTATTTCGAGTATGAGTTCACTCAGGGGCCAAACGTCGTCTATTTCCTCTTTCGGTCACCGGACTCAACCCCGATACCGCCGATTGAGCTTCTGCATTCCCTTGATCCAGCGGCCGTAGTCGCCGGTCTTGCGCCGCATGTATTCGAGCACCTCACCATGCGGCAGGATCAAAAAATCCTCGGCCTCGATCGCGCGCACCACGGCCTCGGCCACCGCGTCGGGCTCCATCATGCCGTTGATCGAGGCGACGCCATCCTCGTTGCCGGCGGTCATCGCCGTGCGCACCGCTTGCGGGCAGAGCACGCTGACGCGGATGCCCTGATCGCCGTGCGTGATCGCGAGCCATTCGGCGAGCCCCACCGCCGCGTGCTTCGTCACCGCATAGGGCGCCGAGCCGATCTGCGACAGCAGCCCCGCCGCCGACGCCGTGTTGACGAGATAGCCGCCGCCGCGCGCCGCCATGCGCGGCACCAGATGGCGCGCCGCCCACACATGCGCCATCACGTTGATGTCCCAGATGCGCTGCCAGCCCTCGTTCGGCGCCTCCGCGCCGCCGCGAATGCCGATGCCGGCGTTCGAGCAGAAGAGATCGATCGGCCCGTGCTTCGTCTCGACCTGTTCGATCAGATGCTGTATGTCGCTCTCGCGCGCGACGTTGGTTTCGAACGCGATGCCGCGCACCAGGCTCGCGACCTCGCGCGCGCCCGGTCCATTCAAGTCGGCGCACACGACGAGCTTCGCCCCTTCGCGCGCGAACCTGACCGCCATCGCGCGCCCGATCCCCGACGCCGCCCCGGTCACGACGATGATTTTGTCTTTCAGCTGCATGGCTCGGATCCTCTGTTTGAATATCGGGTCGAGCATACCTCATCCTCCACCGCTTTAGCGGGGGAGGGGGACCGCGGAACGCGGTGGTGGGGGCGAGGCGAGCTGCGGCAGGTCCGGCGACTGCGGCGTCCCCCTCCGTCACTCGCTACGCTCGTGACACCTCCCCCGCTAAAGCGGTGGAGGATGAACTATGCAGCACCCGGCACAGGCTGCCCCATCGCTCGCAATCGCACCAGCGTCATCATGCACAGGAACGCGGCCGTCGACAGGACGGACCCGCTGCGAATTGAAATCAGCGATCTGCGTGTGCTGTCCGGCTTCTAAGCCGCACGCCGTGGAAGCCGCTTGATCTCTCGGCCCTTATCCCGTTCCGCGAGCCTCAACTCATACGACTTCTGGAGATTGAGCCAAAACTCTGCGCTGGTGCCGAACCAGTGACCGAGTCTGAGCGCCGTATCCGCGCTCACCGCACGCTCGCCGTTCAAGATCCCGGTGATGCGGTTGGTGGGCACTTTCAGTTGGCGCGCCAGCTCGGCGGCGGAGATGTTGAGCGCCGCGAGCTCTTCGCCAAGAATTTCGCCGGGATGGATCGGTGTTCTCGTCATGTGAACCTCAATGATAGTCGACAATCTCGACCTGGCTTGGCCCTGCCGCACGCTCCGTCCAAACGAAGCAGATCCGCCATTGGTCCAAACTACGTGTTACGTCAAGCGTAACTCATCCTCCACCGCTTTAGCGGGGGAGGTGCCGCGCGCCAAAGGCACGCGGCGGAGGGGGCTGCTGACTCGCCGGAAGTGTCCGCGCGCCAGAGCCCCCTCCGTCTCGCCGCTTCGCGCCGATCCACCTCCCCCGCTAAAGCGGTGGAGGATGAGCGTTGGAGGCTCGCAATCGCACCAGCGTCACCATGCACAGGAACGCGGCCGTCGAGAGAAAGATGTGCCACAGAAAATGCGTGCCGAACGAGAGCTGGTCGCAGGTGAGCGGATCGACCATGCGGAAGGTGAGCGCGGCCGACGCCGACGCGAGCGCGAAGCCGCCGATGAGATAGGCGCCGGGCGACACGAAATAGGTGCGCGCCACGAGCCAAACGCCCGCCGCCGCCACCACGATCGCGGCCGTGAGCAATCGATTGAGTCCGGGCACATAGATGTCGAAGCGGAAGAGCGCGACCGGCAGCGCCACCAACAACACGCCGACCATGGCCGCTTGCCAGAGTGGCGCCACCTTCCGCGCCCACACCACCGCGACGATGATCACGAAGACGACGGCTGGCAGCGCATCGAGCGACAGCGCCCAGCGCGTGCGCAATCCGTGCCACAACATGCTCCCGACACCGTTGACGATGAGGAGCGCGCACAGCGCATAGAGCGTCAGGTCGCGCGGCGAGCGCCGCATCACCAGCAGCAGCGCCGCAAGACCCCAGAGCACGATGACGCCGCTCGACCACGTATTCCACGGCTCGACCGGAAAGCCCTCGGCCATGCCCGGCGTCTCGCAATATTGCGGCCCAAAATCCGTCGGCATCGAAAGCCTCGTTGCTGCGCCAGCACTCTATATCGCCCCGTGCCTGTCTTCTTCGTCACTCCGCGCGCTTGTTGACCGCGATCACGCTTTTTCTCTTGTCCATGCATCGACGCATCTTCTGGGAGGGGGACCCGCTCCTCTCTTTCCTTCCTGCCTTAGCGGGGGAAGAGAACCACGCTTTCCTTTTCCTCCCCTGCTTTAGCGGGGGAGGGGGACCACGAAGTGGTGGAGGGGGTGAGGCCCACGCAAAAGAACGCGCACTGCGCACCCCCTCCGTCACTCGCTTCGCTTGTGCCACCTCCCCCGCTAAGCAGGGGAGGACAGAAAGAGCCGGATCGCGATCACGCTTTTTCCGCTACCAGATGGATCGACAGGCTCTTCCTTTTCCACTTTAGCGGTGTCGGCCCGCGCATTCTTTTCCTCGGCTGCCTTAGCCGCTCCAGCGGCAGGGACCACGCCTTTGCTTTTCCTCCCCTGCTTTAGCGGGGGAGGGGGACCACGAAGTGGTGGAGGGGGTGAGAGGCCCACGCAAAAGAACGCGCACTGCGCACCCCCTCCGCCTCGCCGCCGTCGCTCGCTCAAACCGAATGGCATCGAGCAGGCTCGGCACCTCCCCCGCTGAAGCAGGGGAGGAAAAGGTTGTGCCGGAGCGCTGCGTTCTTTCCGCTTCCGTCGAACCAGTTGAGGAAAGAAAACCCTTCGCGCGTCAGCGCGAGTGGGACCGCAGTTTCAACACGAAGGCACCAAGGGCACTAAGGTGCACGAGGCTTTGTGTATCTTCGTGAACTTCGTGTCTTCGTGGTGAAGCTGCGTTTCCGTTGCGCTGACGCGCGAAAGCTTTGGTCGGTCGCCTTGACAAGATGTTGCGAATAACGCAATATTATCGCAATTCGCGCCGGCGCAGAACCGGCGTGCGCTCATTGACGATCGTGAATAGGTCGACCGGTCGCCCGCCTGGAGCATTGCTCCTCGCTCACGGGAACGCGGAGCCGTGCCATCATCTCATCCAACCGCGGTGACGGGCTTCACGTGCGAGTTTCATCCGTCACGCGTGTGAACTTGCGTGGGCGACGCTTCACTTGACAACCCCAACCCCCATACCTAGATAGGTAGGACAAGGGGCTTTTGCCATGTCGTCCGAACTTTCGTCGCCTCGTTTCCATAACGAAGAAGCCGCCTATGAGTTTGTGGAAAGCCACCTGTGGCCGAACGGCCCGGTGTGCCCGCACTGTGGAGAGGCTGGGGATCGCGTAGGCCGCCTTGAGGGCAAGTCGAGCCGCGCAGGCATGCGCAAGTGCTACGGCTGCCGGAAGGCTTTCACGGTCAAGATCGGGACCATTTTCGAGTCGAGCCACTTGCCGCTGCATATGTGGCTTCAGGCGATATACCTGATGTGCTCCAGCAAGAAGGGCATTTCGACCCGCCAGCTTCAGCGCACGCTTGGTTGCGGAATGAAAACCGCGTGGCACCTCTCACACCGCATCCGCCACATGATGGACCCCGGCGACGGGATGCCGCCGATTGGCGGGGCTGGAAGGGTTGTGGAAGCTGACGAAACCTTCCTGACCAACTCGCCCAAGACCAAGAAGCGCCCCGGCTATCAGCACAAGGTTGCGGTGTTTAGCGTCGTTGAGCGTGGCGGTCGTACCAAGTCGTTCGTGCTGCCGAAGTCGCCCAATGCCTACGATATCAAGATCAGGCTGAACGATACGGTTGATCCGAAGTCGCGTCTCGTTACTGACGGCGCGCAGTACTACAAGGGCGCGCTTGTCGATCACGCAAGCGTCGATCACAGCGCTGAAGAATGGGTGCGCGGCGATGTGCATACGAACACGCTGGAAGGCTTCTTCTCGGTGATGAAGCGCGGCATGGTTGGCGTCTATCAGAACGTGAAGGGCAAGCACCTGCACCGTTACGTTGCCGAGTTCGACTTCCGCCAGAACACCCGCGAGAAGCTGGGTGTGAACGACAAGGAGCGGGCCGTGATCGCACTCAAGGGCGCGAAGGGCAAGCGGCTCACATACCGAACGACTGACCGCGCTCCCAATTATGACGAAATTCCCTTCTAAGCCGTAGCGTGGTATGGCTCGCGTCATGCCACGCAAAGCACCCACGAAGAAGCCCACGAAGCGCAAGCGCCACGATCCAGAACAATCGCGGCGTTTCATCGAGACGGCCAAGCAGATCGGCGTTGACGAGACGCCAGGGGCGTTCGAGAAGGCATTCAAGCGCGTGGTGAAACCGCCCAAGCGTTAGGCGGCAATGCGAGCCATCGCCACGCGTATGGCTTCCGCGTCGAATGTACCACCCCAATGGACGCTCATCTTTTGTCGGATGATGTGCATGGGGTGCCGCTCGTAAATGGTGAGTGGTGGCGGTTCGCCAAATTTTCCGTACTCACGATGCTGCCACTCTTGGTTCATCTCGTATGCAAACAGGTCCGCTGCTTGGAGTGGGATGAGTTTGAGGTATGACGCAGTCGTGAAGGAGTTCAAATTCGCGCCCGGCGCTTCGCGCTTGTATGCATCCCAAATCTCTCGGATATGCTCCTTAAATTCTTCTTGCTCTGAGTAGACTAGCGCGACGGGAGCGCCGCTGCCATGCGTTTGTGACCAAGAGGCTATCCGCATCGCAACTTCTGAGAACGCCAAGTAGATGGGCTCAGGGAACGACTCGCGGAATTTTGGGGATACGGTCTGATCCCAATCCTCGTTCACCACGGCAGACCACACGGGTAAAAGCTCCTCCGTGTCTGCGATTACGTGAGCCAACCGCTTAACAAGCGCAAGACGGATGGGCTGCGGGATGCTTTCAAAGTGACCCTCGCCAGTTTGGCAATCGTATGAGCGGAAGGCTGCAGCACCGCCGCAGTCAGCCAGCGCGTTCGACCACCGTACCTCCAAAGATTGCCACGCAGCCAATGAACCGATGAACCCGCCAATCGCCGTGATAGGCGAGGCGCTATGTGTGCCGCTTTCGTCGAGGAAGACCCTGAACAAGGCGAATGCTTTCCACGGGTCCGCCAGGCGATGCACGACGCTCGCCAAATCAGCAATCCCGATGTGGTCCAGGTCATACATCTATGGCCTGGGGTCGCCAAGTGAAACGTCGGGCTTGCGTGACGCATTTTTCCGCGGCGTTCAGCCGTTGTGCGAATGTGCGAGCTTCACAAACATCATCGCGAGCCTTGAAGCCCCGCGCCCGCTGTGCATACACATGTGTGAGGATGTGTAGCGGATAAAATCGCGGATCTCCGCCAATGTAGCGGATAGACGGGGGGTACGCAGACTCCGGCTTCTCCCTCCCCCTTGTGGGGAGGGATCAAGGGTGGGGGTACAAAACGTCGATGCAGGTGCTTGCTTCTGTTTGAGCGGACGGCGCTTCAGCGGACCCCCGCCCAAGCGCCGCCAAAGCGAGCAAGCTCGCTGCGGCGCTATCCCTCCCCACAAGGGGGAGGGAGTCTAACCTCTGATCGCTGACTGCTGTTCGCTGGTGACTGAACCCGAAGCGAGCAAGCTCGCTGCGGCGCTATACCTCCCCACAAAGGAGGGAGTCTGATCACTGATCTCTGGTCACTGACGACTGATCACTGGTGACTGGATCAGTGCTGGCTCTTGGGCGTGCGCACGACGAGTCCGTCGAGCGCGTCGCTGACCTTGATCTGGCAGGAGAGCCGCGAGTTCGCTTCGACGCCTTCGGCGAAGTCGAGCATCGTCTTTTCCATTTCCTGCATCGGCTCGAGTTTGTCGAGCCAGGCGTTGTCGACATAGACGTGGCAGGTGGCGCACGCGCAAGCCCCGCCGCAGTCGGCGTCGATCCCCGGGATCAGGTTCTTCACCGCGCCTTCCATCACCGACATGCCGTTCTTCACGTCGACGACATGTTCTTTGCCGTTGAACTCGATGTAGGTGATTTTGGCCATCAAGAGGTCCTTAAAGCGAGGCAGCTACGGGCGAGTTACAGGCGGCGGCGACAGGGTTCAAGCCCCCATCTCTTTCATAGGAATGGCGCGGTCCGCAAGACGCTCGGGCGCGACCTTCGCGCGCGCCGCGATCAGCCTGCGGCCCATCATGTATTCGGGCGCCGCGTTGACGGCCTCGACGCCCACGATGGCCCCGTCCCTGAGGCGGAAAACGGCAAACGAACGCGCGGCCGGATCGCCGCGCAGGACGAGCTGATCCTGCGCGCTCGCAAGCCCCGCGATCTGGAGCTTGAGGTCGTATTGATCCGACCAGAACCACGGAACGTCGGTGTATGGCTTTGATTTACCGCAAATCGCCATCGCCGCGTGCTTGGATTGGTCGATCGCGTTCTGCACCGACTCGAGCCTCGCGCGGTTGGTCGGCGAGTGCATGCAGGGCAGGTCGGCGCAGTCGCCGACGGCATAGATCGCGGGGTCGCTCGTGTGGCCGAACTCGTCGACGACGATGCCGTTCTCGACCTTGAGGCCGGCCTCCTTGGCGAGCTCGACGTTGGGCAGGATGCCGACGCCGGCGATCACGACGTCCGCCTCGATGTCGCCGGCCGAGGAGTGGACCACGAGCGCCTGGCCGCGCGTCTCGATGCCGTCGACCTTGGCGCCGGTGTGGATGACGACGCCGTGCTTCTTGTGCTCGGCTTCGTAGAACTCGGAGATCTGCGGCGCCGCGGTGCGCATCATCACCCGCGGCATCGCCTCGAGCACCGTGACGCTCGCGCCGCGCTTCTTGGCGACGGCCGCGACCTCGAGCCCGATATAGCCGGCGCCGATGATGACGAACCTGGCGCCTTCTTTGAGGAAGGGTTGCAGCTGTTTGACGTCGTCGATGCCGCGCAGATATTTGATGCCGGGCACGTCCTTGCCGTCGGCGGTCAGGTGGCGCACGCGCGAGCCGGTCGCCATCACCAGCGTGTCGTACGGCACCTCGCCCTTCGTCGTGTGCACGACCTTGGCGCCGCGGTCGATACGCGTGGCGCGCACGCCGAGCATCAAGGCGGCCTTTGCCTCCGTGTAGAACTCGGCGGGGCGGATATAGAGCCGCTCATAGGCAAGCTCGCCGGCCAGATAGGCCTTCGATAGCGGCGGCCGCTGATAGGGCAGATAGGGTTCCTCGCCGATGACGGTGAGCGTGCCCTCGAAGCCCTCGCTTCGCAGGCTCTGCACCATCTGCGCCGCCGCCTGCCCGGCACCCACGATGACAACGGATTGGCTCATGTCTTGGCGCCCGTTCGTTGGATCAAGGCCCGTGGGGTTAGCACGGGGGCGGGCCCGTTGCGAGGGGTGCCGCGCGCGGGTACAAGGGCGCCCGATGTTAGCTCGCATGGCTGATTCACGCGCATCGAAGCCACTGTCGCTCGTCTTCGATGACGAGGCCGCGACTGCGCGCTTCGGCGCGAAGTTGGCGGCGGTTTTGCGCCCCGGCGACGTCGTCGCCTTGAGCGGCGGCCTCGGCAGCGGCAAGACCGCGCTCGCGCGCGCCGTCGTGCGCACGTTTCAGCCGGACGAAGAGGTGCCGAGCCCGACCTTCACGTTGGTGCAGACCTACGCCGCGCCACGATTCCAAATCTGGCACGTCGATCTCTATCGGCTCAACGCCGCCCGCGAAGTGCAGGAGCTGGGCCTCGACGAAGCCATCGACGAAGGTGGCGTGCTGCTGATCGAATGGCCCGAGCGCGCGGGAGCGTGGCTGCCCGGCGACCGCCTCGACATCGCTCTCTCCATCGGTGCCGGGGCCAGCGTGCGCCGCGCTGAGATCACGGCCTATGGCAATTGGGTCCCGCGCCTGGACGCGCTGAGATGAGCGAGCGCAAAGCCGCGATCGACGCCTTCCTGCACAAGAGCGGCTGGGGCAACGCCGAGCGTCATCCGCTGCCCGGCGACGCTTCGACCCGCCGCTACATCCGCATCGTCGACCGCGACCGCACCGCGATGCTGATGGACCAGCCGCAAGGCGCGGAGACCGCCGCCTGTCCACCGGACGCGAGCGAGCAGGAACGCCGCGTTCTCGGCTACAACGCCGTTGCAAGATTGGCCGGCCCCGATACCCGCCGCTTCGCGGGCCTCGCCACGCATCTGAAACGGCAGGGCCTGAGCGCACCCGAAATCATCGCCCACGACTACGACGAAGGCTTCCTCCTGATCGAAGATTTCGGCGACGGCCGCTTCGCCGATCTCATGGCCGGCGGATATGCGGAGCAGCCGTTTTATGAAAACGCCATCGATGCGTTGATCCACCTTCATCAATCGGCGGCGCCGGCGGCGCTTGAGGTGCCGGGCGCCAACGCGCTTCCGTTGCTCGCGTATGACGCGATGGCGATGGAGATCGAAGTCGATCTATTGGCCGACTGGTTCTATCCCGCCGCCAGCGGGCGTAAGATGAGCACCGATCAGCGCGCGGAGTATCTGGCGCTTTGGCGCACCGCGTTTGCGAAGCTCGACCTGTCGAAGCCGGTGCTGGTCCTGCGCGACTATCACGCTGAGAACCTGATGTGGCTCGACGACCGCGCCGGCGTCGCGCGGTCTGGCCTTCTCGATTTTCAGGACGCGCTCGCAGGCTCGCCTGCCTACGACGTCGTTTCCTTGATCGAGGACGCGCGCCGCGAAGTATCGCCCGAGCTCGCGAGCCAGATGGCGGCGCGTTACGTCGCCGGCCGCAAGACGCGCGATGCATCATTCGATGTTGATCAATTCAAGCTCGCCGCGGCACTGCTTGCCGCGCAACGCAACACCAAGATCGTTGGTATCTTCTCCAGGCTCTGGAAGCGCGATGGCAAGCCGCGCTACACGAGCTACCTGCCGCGCATGTGGCGCTACCTGGATCGCGATTTGCAGCATCCCGAGTTGAGCGCGCTAAAAAGTTGGTTCGATCGCAGCGTACCGCGCGACTGGCGCGGCGCACTGACGGGTGAGGCTTGAGATCATGACGAAATTCACCCGCGGAATGATCATGGCGGCGGGTCTTGGGGTGCGCATGCGCCCGCTGACCGACGATCGCCCGAAGCCGTTGATCGAAGTCGGCGGCAAGACGCTGCTCGATCATGCCATCGACCGCTTCAAGGACGCGGGCGTCAAGATGATCGTCGTCAATGTGCACTACAAAGGCGAGATGGTCATTGCGCACTTGAAGAAACGCAAGGACGTGGACATCCGCATCCAAGACGAAAGGGACAAGCTTCTCGATACCGGCGGCGCGTTGAAGAAGGCGCTGCCCAATTTCAGCAACGAGCCGTTCCTGACCTACAACAGCGACTCGATCTGGCTTGAAGGCATGGGCTCCAACCTTGGGCGCATGATCCGCCGCTGGAACGATGCCGAGATGGATTGCCTGATGCTCCTCGCGCCGACGTTCAATTCGATCGGCTACGAGGATCGCGGCGACTTCACGATGGACGCCAACGGCCGCCTGGCGCGGCGCGAACAGCAGCGTGTCGCGCCGTTCGCGTGGCCCGGCGTACAGATCATCCATCCGCGCCTCATCGCCAAGGGCCCCGGCGAAGTTTTCTCCACGAATCGCCTCTGGGACATGGCGATCGAGGAAGGCAGGCTTTTCGGCGTGCGGATGGAGGGCACTTGGATGCACATCGGCACGCCGGCGGCCCGCACCGAGGCGGAAGAATTTTTGCGCGGCCTGCACGCTGTCGCCTAATCTGGCGCCATGGCGCGCCAGCTGAATCTCTTCACGATCCCACCCGGCGCCGCGTTTGCGGACGAACTCGCGCGCGGTGCGATCGCGCGCTTCGCCGACGAAAGCGACCCGCTCGCGCTCTCCCGTCTGCTCGTTCTCGTGCCGACGCGGCGCGCCATCGGCGCCGTCAGCGAAGCCTTTGCCCGCGTCAGCCGCGCCGGAGTCACGGTGCTGCCTCGCGTACGCGCCCTCGGCGATTGGGACGACGATCCGGATCTCGTCGGCGAGAGCGAAGATTTCCCGGGTGAAACGCCCGATCTGCCGCCGCCGATTTCGCCGCTACGCCGTGAACTGCTTCTTGCCAAGCTGATCCATCGTTGGTCGCAACGCACGGAAGCAACCGAAGGGCAACGTTCCTATGGCACGCCGCCGGCGCTTGCGTTGGTGCTCGCGCGCGACCTCGCGCGCCTGCTCGATCAGGCCGCCGCCGAAGGCCTCGATTGGCAGCGCCTCAGCGATCTCGTGCCTGACGATTATTCCAAGCATTGGGACCTGACACTCAATTTTCTCAAGATCGTTACGGAGAACTGGCCGTTGCTCTTGGAAGGCGAGGGCAAGAGCGATCCCGTAATTCACCGCGACGCAGCCTTGCGCAAAGCGGCCGCGCTTTGGTCCACGAAGCCACCGCCTCATCCCGTGATCGCTGCAGGTTCGACCGGTAGCGTGCCCGCGACGGCGACGTTGCTGAAGGCGATAGCAGGACTTCAGCAAGGTGCGGTCGTGTTGCCTGGCATCGATCTCGCCACGCCGGACGCGGAATGGGAAACGCTCCCGCCCGGTCACCCCCAACACGGTATGCGCGACCTCATCACCAAGTTCGGCGCGACGCGGCGCGACGTGCAAGCATGGACGGATGCACCTGGAAACGCGCCGCGCGCGGCACTCTTGCGCGAAGCGCTTCGGCCTGCCGAAGCAACGGCAGAATGGCGTGCCGTAATTGCCGAGCACAAAGCCACGCTGACGGCGGGCCTTGAGGGCCTGAAGACCGTCAGCACGCGAACGCCGGCGGAAGAAGCGCAAGTCATTGCACTCGCCCTACGCCGCGTTGCCGACACGCCGAAGATGACCGCCGCGTTGGTGACGCCAAATCGAGTGCTCGCGCGGCGCGTCGCAGCCGAGTTGAAGCGCTGGGATATCGACATCGACGACTCGGCCGGCATGCCGTTGTCGAAAAGCGTGCCCGGCCGCTTTCTCTCGCTCATTGCCGAAGTCGCGGCCGAACGTCTCGCGCCGGTGCCGCTACTCGCACTGCTCAAGCATCCGCTCACGACGCTCGGTTATAGTGAGCGCGGCGATCTCAGATCGCTCGCCGAGAAGTTCGAGAAAAAGGTTCTCCGCGGGCCTCGCCCGTCGCCGGGTTTCTCCGGTCTTCGGGACGCGTTCGACGATTTCGACAGGCGCGCGTTCGGAGAGCTCGTCGACGAGTTGGAAACGGGCCTCGGAGACTTTGCGTCCGACGATGCGCACGAAGAGTTGTCGCTCGAAACGCTGATCGAGCGCCATCGCGGAGCGGCGGAGCGCATTGCAGTGGCAACGCGTGGCGAGGATTCGATCTGGGATCATGATGCCGGCCGCGTCGCGGCGGACCTTTTTTCATCGCTTGCGACGGCGGCGCCCGGATGCGGCATCGAAATATCGCGGCGGGACTATGTCGACTTCATCCGCGCCATCATGGATCAAGCCTCCGTTCGCCCACGCTTCGGCCGTCATCCAAGGTTGCACATCTGGGGGCCGCTCGAGGCGCGCTTGCAGCAATCCGATCTGACGATTCTCGGTGGTCTCAACGAAGGCGCCTGGCCGCCTCTCGCTGATCCCGGGCCGTGGCTCAATCGCCCGATGCGCAAGACGCTAGAGCTAAGTCAGCCGGAGCGCCGTGTCGGTTTGTCGGCGCACGACTTCGCACAGGCCGCCTGCGCCAAACAAACGCTTCTGACGCGAAGTGAAAAGGACAGCGGCTCACCCACGACGGCGTCCCGTTGGTTGACGCGTCTTGCGATCGTGGCTGACGGTGCGGGACTCCGTGAGAAGCTGGGCGACGAGGAGCTTGTCGGTATCGCGCGCCGCATCGATCGTCCGGCGCAAGAACGGCCCATCGCGCCGCCGCGTCCCACACCACCGCTTGCTGCGCGTCCGCGCGATCTCTGGGTGACGGACATCGAGCGCTGGATTCGCGATCCCTATGCGCTCTACGCACGCTCGATTCTGAAGCTCAAAAAGCTTGATCCGCTCGACGACACCCCGGCGGCGGCGGAGCGTGGCATGGTCATCCACGACGCGCTCGACGATTTCACCAAGCTGTTCCCGGGCGAGCTCCCCGAAGGCGATATTCCCTACAACGTGCTTCTCGAAGAAGGGCGCAAAGCGTTCGGCAAGATGCTCTCGCGTCCCGGTGTCGCCGCGTTCTGGTGGCCGCGCTTCGAGCGCATGGCGCGTTGGCTGATCGCTTTCGAGCGTGAGCGGCGGTCGGAAGGCGCAACTGTCGCCAGCGAATTGCAAGGCGAGTACGATCTCGCCAGCCAGAACTTCAAGCTGCGCGCGCGCGCCGACCGCATCGACCTGTGGCCCGACGGCACGGCCTCGATCATCGACTACAAGACTGGCCAGGCACCGACCTCGAAACAAGTCGTCACCAACCTTGCGCCGCAGATTCCTCTTGAAGCGGCAATCGCGCTCGCCGGAGGTTTCCCCGATCGCCGTCCGGCGTCGATCCGCGAGATGCTGATCATCCAGCTCAAGGGCGACACGGCCGGCGGCAAAGCGATTCCGATCAAGCCGGACAATGAGACGCTCGATGAGGTCGCGACCAAAGCGATCTCCGGTCTCAGCCGCCTGATCAAATCTTACGACGACCCGACGATGCCGTACCTCGCCCGTCTTCGTGTGCTGCTGCAATTCGCGCGCATCGAGGGCGATTACGATCACCTCGCGCGGATCAAAGAATGGTCCTCGGGAGACGACGATGCTTGAGGCCGCGATCCGCATCCAGCGCCTCGCCACGGACCCCGCGCATTCGGCCTGGGTCGAAGCCAACGCTGGTTCTGGCAAAACGCACGTTCTCGTCGACCGCATCGCGCGGCTCTTGCTCGAGGGCACGCCGCCGGATCGCTTGCTCTGCCTCACCTTCACGCGCGCCGCCGCTTCGGAAATGTTGGCGCGCTTGTTCAAGCGCCTCGGTGACTGGACGCTGCAGACCGACGAGAATCTGGCCAAGAGCCTCGAGTCGCTGACCGGCGAGCAACCGACCCCGAAACTCTTGCAGCGAGCGCGCCGTCTCTTCGCCGAGTCGTTGGAATCGCCGGGCGGCCTGCGCATTCAGACGATCCACGCCTTCTGCGAACGCCTGCTGAAACGCTTTCCGCTCGAAGCCGGTGTGGCGCCGCAATTCGCGGTGCTCGACGATGTGGTGAGCAACGAGCTGCTCAGCGACGCGCGCGACGAGTTGCTGCGCCTCGCCCAAAATGACAAGCAGCTCGCGGACGATATCTACCAGCTGACGGCGCACTCGGGCGAGGAGCGCTTCGACACGATCATGCGCGCCGTCGCGCGCGATCGCGGCGTCCTGACGAAATTTCTTGCCGAGCTGCCGATCGACCGCGCCGTTCAAGCGATCTTCAAGCGCGCCGGTGCGACGCCTGGCACGACAGAGGACGAGATCTTCGACCAAGCCGCACGCTGTCTGTCCGCCGATCTCGCCAGCCGAATCGCCGATGCCTACGCCAAGGGCAGCAAGAAGGATCTGGAGCGCGAACCCGCCTTTCGCGCCTTCGCAGCGTCCCCGACAACCGAGAAATTTCGCGATGTGGTCGAGTGCTTCCTGACCGACCAAGGCGAAATGAATAAGAACCTGGCGACCAAGAAAGCGCAGGCCGCCGATCCGGAAGCCATGGCGCGCCTGCAGGAAATCGCGACGGCTGGTTACGATGCGACGATCAAGAGCAACGGCCTGTTCGTTGCCGACCGCACCGCGCGTCTCGTCCGCGTCGCCAGCCGCATGCTCACGAATTTCGCGATCGCCAAGCGCCGCCGCGCCGCGTTGGACTACGACGATCTCATCGTTCGCGTTCGCCAGCTTTTCGTACAGCCTGGCGCAGATTGGATTCTCTACAAGCTCGACGGTGGCATCGATCACATTCTCGTTGACGAAGCGCAGGACACGAGCCCCATCCAGTGGGAAGTGATCACGCCGATCGCGCAGGAATTCTTCGCCGGCGCGGGCGCGGAACGCAAAGGACAGGCAGCCAACCGCACGCTCTTCGCGGTCGGCGACGTCAAGCAGTCGATCATGTCGTTCCAAGGCGCCGATCCCGAGGCTTTCGTCGGCACACACAAGCTCGCCGAAGAAGCCGCGCGCGGTGCACGACTCGGCTTCGAAAACGTTACGCTCGATCGCTCCTTCCGTTCGGCGCCAAAAATTCTGGAGCTGGTCGACGCCGTCTTCGCCACCAAGGAAGCGAAGGAAGGTGTCACCTTCGAGGAGCAGCCCGTCGATCACATCGCGATCCGCGAAGACATCGACGGCCTCGTCGAGCTGTGGCCCGCGATCAAAGCGGAGAACACGCCCGAGCAAATCGCTTGGGACGCGCCGCGCGATCGACCGACCGATAAACATCCGCCTGTGATCTTGGCGCAAACCATCGCCGATCGCATCGGCGCGTGGATCAAGAACGGCGAAGCCGTCTTCGACCATCAATCCAAACTGCTGCGCCCGATGAACGCCGGGGACATCATGATCCTGGTGCGCCGCCGCGGCTTCTTTGCCGAAGAAATGATCCGCCAGCTCAAGAAGCGCGCGATCCCCGTCGCTGGTGCCGACCGCTTGCAGCTCGTCTCGCACATCGCCATCAAGGACCTGATCGCACTCGGCCGTTTCGCTTTGATGCCGCGCGACGATCTCAATCTCGCGGCGCTGTTAAAGAGCCCGTTCTGCGGTGTCAGTGAACAAGCGCTATTCGAGCTCGCTTACGATCGCGGCAAGGCATCGCTCTGGGATCGTCTGCGCGCGCGCCGCACCGACATGGTGTTTCAGTCGGCGACGGATTTCCTCAAGTCGGTTCGCGACGAAGCGGACCACAAACAGCCGTTCGAATTCTACGCGCACATCCTCAGCGCCCAGGGCGGTTGGCTTCACGTACTCGAGCGCCTTGGCCTCGATGCCGCCGATCCGATCGACGAGTTCATGAACGCCGCGCTCGAATATGAAACCGATCACACGCCCTCGCTCGAAGGCTTTCTGCATTGGATCGAAACCACGGACACCGAGATCAAGCGCGACCAGGATCGCACCGCCGGCGCGGTTCGCGTGATGACGGTGCACGCAGCCAAGGGCCTCGAAGCACCCGTCGTCATCCTGCCCGACACCTGCACGACGCCGGAGAACGGCCGCCATGATCTCGAATTCCTCGACGCCGAAGGCGTGCCACTCTGGAAGATCGAACCGAGGCGCGAAGTCCCGCCGCGTCGTGCCGCCCGCGAAGCGGCCAAGATCGAGCGCATGAAGGAATACCGGCGTCTGCTTTACGTTGCGCTCACGCGCCCGCGCGACCGGCTCTATGTCTGCGGCTTCGAGACCAAAGTGGGGCGCGGCCGCGAAGACGGTTGCTGGTACGACCTCGTCGAAGCGGCAATGAAATCGCTCAACGCGGCTCACGCCACTGAAGGAGAAACGACCCTCTGTCGGCTCGGCACTGTGCCGCTGACGATTGCAGATAAGGCCGAAGTTCGCGGCCACGAGCAGGCATTACCCGCTTGGGTGCGCATGCCCGCGCTGCCGGAACGCGTCATGCCGCCGATCAATCCATCCGACGCCGTTGGCTCAAAGCGGCCCACAGCTCCGAGCGCGTCGCGCAAGATCGACCTCGGACCGGCTTTGGAGCGAGGCCGCGTGATCCACCGGCTGCTCGAAGTGCTTGCGCCGCTTGAGCCGTCCGCCTGGGAAACGCGTGCGCGCACTTTTGCGAAAGTGTTGATGGAGGACGGCGACATGGCGGCGGAAGCCGCCGCCGAGGCATTGCGCGTTCGCACCGACCCGGCGTTTGCGGGCTTGTTCGCCACCGGATCTCAAGGCGAGGTACCGCTCCGGGGCCGGATCGAGTGGCACGGCCGCGAGGTCGAAATCATCGCGCGGATCGATCGCATCGTCGTTGAGCCCAAGCGTGTTCTCATCACTGAGTTCAAGACCGATCGCACTGTGCCTGCGACCGCCGACGAGATTTCGCAAGGCTATGTGACGCAGCTCGCACTCTATGCGCGTGCTGCAGCTGCGCTATTCCCAAATCGGGACGTGGAATGCGCCGTTTTGTGGACGGCAGCGCCGCGCCTGGACACGGTCCCCTCAAGGAAGCTTGAGGCCGCCGAGGGTGAGCTTGACCCCCTATGGGGTGCTTCCTAGATTGAATCGAACCTCGCTAATGGGCGCCTTTCGGCGCCGGTAAAGGACAGCAATATGGCCGACAAGATCACCGACTCGAGCTTCGAGAAGGACGTACTCAACTCATCGAAGCCGGTCCTTGTGGACTTTTGGGCTGAATGGTGCGGGCCCTGCCGTCAGATCGGGCCCGCGCTCGAAGAGCTGGCTCAGGAATTGGGTGCCAAGATCACCGTCGCGAAGCTGAACGTCGACGAGAATCCGACGACGCCCGTGAAGTACGGTGTCAAGGGAATTCCGACGCTGATGATTTTCAAGGACGGGCAGGTCGCCGCCACGAAAATCGGCGCCATGCCGAAGCAAAAAATCAAAGAGTGGATCGACTCCACGATCTGAGTTTTGTTGAATCGACCTTCGGTTCAATGATTCTCAAATCGGGGGAGTGAATGACGGTCACCGTTAGCGACGCGACGTTCCAGCGCGACGTGCTGGCTTCGAAAACGCCTGTTCTCGTGGACTTCTGGACGGAGTGGTGTGCGCCCTGCAAACCGCTTGCGGTCTCGCTCGACGAGCTGGCCCAGGAGCTTGGCGGCAAGATCGTCATTGCCAAAATCAACGCCGAAGAAAATCCCGATGTCGCGCACAAATACGGCGTGCGCGGCTTCCCGACGATGATGATCTTCAAGGACGGCGGGGTCGCGGCCTCGCGCAACGGCACGATCCCGAAGCAAAAGATCAAAGAATGGATCGAACAGTCGATCTGAAATCGTAACGGAGACGGAGCGCCTTCCCTCGCGGCAGGCGCCTTTTGTTCAGCCGTTCTCGCGCAGCACGGTGCCGGCGAGATACAGCGATCCGCAGATCAAAATGCGCGGCGCGGCCTTCGCCTTCGCCAAAGCGGCGCGCGCCGTGACTTGAAGGATCGCGTCTTCGAGAGAAGACGCGGGATCGGCTTCAAGGCCTTCGGCCCGCGCCGCGTCATAGAGCTGTCCGGGTCCCGATGTCGCCGCCTCACCTGGGATCGCGATCGTCGTGACGTGCTTGGCAAGCCCGCGGAACGCCGCAAAGAAGCCGCGCAGATCCTTCGTGTTCAGCATGCCGCAAATCAAATAGAGCGGGCGCGGGCTGCGCTCCTCCATATCCGCAATCGCATGCGCGATGGCGCGTGCGCCATGCGGATTGTGGCCGCCGTCGACCCACACCTCCGAACCTTTGGGCGCCGCGGTGACAAGCGGACCGCGCGTCAGGCGTTGCAGCCGCGCCGGCCACTCGACCGTCATCAGACCGCGCTCGAAATCGATGTCGTTGAGCGCCAGCCAACTCATTTGCCGGAGGGCTGCGATCGAAACGGCCGCGTTCACCATCTGATGCGCGCCGGTCAGGCGCGGCAGCGGCAGATCGAGCAATCCACGGTCGTCTTGATAGACGAGCCGGCGGTGCTCCTCATGAGCCATGTAGTCCTGACCCCAAACAACGAGCGGTGCGCCAATCTCTTCGGCTCGTTCTTCGAGCACGGCGCGCACCTCGTCGCCCTGTGGGCCGATCACCCCGATCACGCCCTCTTTCAATATTCCGGCTTTCTCCGCCGCGATCGATTTGATGTCGGAGCCCAAATATTGCTGATGATCGTAGTCGATGGGCGTGATGATCGTCGCCGCAGGTTTTGCGATCACGTTCGTTGCGTCGAGGCGTCCGCCGAGCCCGGTCTCCAAAATGACGGCGTCCGACGAGTGCCGCGTGAACGCGAGGAAAGCGGCCGCCGTCGTGATCTCGAAGAAGGTGATCGGATCGCCGCCGTTGACGCGTTCGCATTCGTCGAGAAGGGCGGAAAGCTCGTCCTCGTCGATCAGCTTGCCGTTGAGCCGGATGCGCTCGTGGAATCGCACCAGATGCGGCGAGGAGTAGACATGCACCCGTTTGCCGCCGGCTTCGAGGATCGCGCGCAGGAAGGCGCCGGTCGATCCTTTGCCGTTGGTGCCCGCGATGTGGAACACCGGGGGCAGCTTGCGCTCGGGGTTGCCGAGCTTTGCGAGCAGCGTTTCGACGCGGCCGAGCGAGAGATCGATAATCTTGGGGTGAAGTGCGGTCAGCCGCGCGAGTATTTGGTCACTCGCCAGTGCGCCGCCGGAGGCAGCGCTCATGCCATCTCTTGTGGCGGGCTGAGGCGATCGTCGTCGCCCGGTTGCGATTGCGCGGCTTGCAGCATCGGCACGCCGTAGATGCTGACGTCCTGAGGCGTCCGGTACGAAGCTGCGCGTGACGCACTGTGCGTCAACAGCTTCAGTATGCGCGCCAGCGTCTCGCGCATCTTGTTGCGATGGACGACCATGTCGACCATCCCGTGATCGACGAGATATTCGGCGCGCTGGAAACCTTCGGGCAGCTTCTCGCGGATCGTGTTCTCGATCACGCGAGGACCCGCGAAGCCGATGAGCGCACCTGGCTCGGCCATGTGGACGTCGCCGAGCATCGCGTAAGACGCGGTGACGCCGCCGGTCGTCGGATCGGTGTGCACGACGATGTAGGGCACACCCGCTTCCTTCAGCATCTGAATGGCGATCGTCGTGCGCGGCATTTGCATCAACGACAGGATGCCTTCCTGCATGCGCGCCCCGCCCGACGCCGAGAACAGCACGAACGGTGTGCGCTCCTCCGCCGCCTGACGCATCGCCGATACGAGGCCTTCCCCGACCGCCATGCCGAGCGAGCCGCCCATGAAGTTGAACGACTGCACGGCGACCGTCGTTCGAATGCCGCCGATCTGGCCGACGGCGGCCTTCAGCGCGTCCTGATCGCCGGTCTTGGCGCGCGCGTCCTTGATACGATCAATGTAGCGCTTCTCGTCTCGGAACTTGAGCGGATCGAACGGCACGTCCGGCAGCACTAGGAGCTGATAGGCGCCATCATCGAACAGCGTCGCCATCCGCTCCTTGGCGCCGATCTTCATGTGATGGTCGCAGTGCATGCAGACGTAGTTCGCAGCCTCGAGGTCGCGATGGAAAATCATGCCGCCGCACGCGGGACATTTGCGCCAGAGATTATCGGGGGTGTCGGATTTCGTGCCCCAGAAGCTCTTGATCTTCGGCCTGACGAAATTGGTGATCCAATTCATGAGGACTCGGTACCGTTTACCGCTCGTTAACCAAGAACTTGCTCACTTGGGCGTTTGATGCGCCGCATTCGCGAGTCGAGCAACCAAGCCTAGCACAGCTTCGGTTGATCCCGGAGAAATTCTGCCCGTCGCGTCCACAAAACGGCTGATTTCAGCCACCAGCGCGGATCCAACGACGGCTGCATCCGCGAATTTCGCGATGGCGCCCGCGTCACCTTCGTTGCGGATGCCGAAACCGACGGCAACAGGCAGCGAAGTTGCCGCCTTAACGCGCTTGACGGCTACTGCCGCATCGGCCGGGTTCACCTGCTTCGTGCCGGTCGGCCCGGTGATCGAGACGTAATAGATAAAGCCCGAAGCCCCGGAGACAATGGTCTTGAGCCGATGCTCGTCGCTCGTCGGCGCCGCGAGCCGAATGAGGTCGAGCCCCGCGGCAACAGCCGGCTCGCGCAGTTCCTGGTCTTCCTCGGGCGTCAGGTCGACGATGATCAAGCCGTCGACGCCGCACGCCTGGGCTTCGCGCACGAATTTCGCTGCGCCGTAGGAATAGATCGGATTGTAGTAGCCCATGAGCACGATCGGCGTCGTCTGATCGCCTTCGCGAACCGCGCGCACCATCGCCAAGGTCTTGGCCATCGTCTGGCCACTCTTAAGCGCGCGCAGATAGGACGCCTGGATCGCGGGCCCTTCGGCCATCGGATCGGTGAACGGCATACCGAGTTCGATGATGTCCGCGCCGGCCTTCGGCAGTCCTTTGAGAATGTGCAGCGAGGTCTCGTAATCCGGATCGCCCGCGCTGATGAACGCGACGAAACCGGCGCGCCGTTGCGCCTTCAATTCGGCGAAGCGGGTGGCGATGCGGCTCACAGTTTCGCGCCCAACCGCTCCGCGACGGCGAAGATGTCCTTGTCGCCGCGTCCGCACATGTTCATGAGGATGATCTTGTCGCGCCCCATCTTCTTCGCGAGCTTTGCGGTGTAGGCGAGGGCGTGCGCCGGTTCGAGCGCCGGGATGATGCCTTCCTGCCGCGCGCAGAGCTGGAACGCGTCGAGCGCTTCTTGATCGGTCGCTGAGACGTAATTCACGCGCTTCACATCGTGCAGCCAGGAATGCTCTGGCCCGATGCCCGGATAGTCGAGCCCAGCCGAAATCGAATGTGCCTCGATAATCTGCCCGTCGTCGTCCTGCAGAAGATAGGTGCGATTGCCGTGCAAGACGCCTGGCCGACCGCCGGCGAGCGAGGCCGCGTGCTGTCCCGTCTCGATACCGAGACCTGCCGCCTCGACGCCGTACATCTCGACCGACGGATCGTCGAGAAAGGGATGGAAGAGTCCCATCGCATTGGAGCCGCCGCCGATACAGGCGACAAGCGCGTCGGGGAGCCGGCCCTCGGCCTTCATCATCTGCGCTTTTGCTTCGCGCCCGATGACCGATTGGAAATCGCGCACCAGTGCAGGGTAGGGATGCGGGCCCGCAACGGTGCCGATGATGTAGAACGTATTGTCGACATTCGCGACCCAGTCGCGCAGCGCCTCGTTCATCGCGTCCTTGAGCGTCCGCGAGCCGGACGATACGGCGCGAACTTCCGCGCCGAGCAGCTTCATCCGGAACGCGTTCGGCTTCTGACGCTCGATATCGATCTCGCCCATATAGACGACGCATGGCAGACCGAAGCGCGCCGCAACGGTCGCCGTCGCGACGCCGTGCTGACCCGCGCCCGTCTCCGCGATGATGCGCGTCTTGCCCATGCGCTTGGCGAGCAAGATCTGGCCCATGCAATTGTTGATCTTGTGCGCGCCCGTATGATTGAGCTCGTCGCGTTTGAAATAGATCTTGGCGCCCCCGAAATAGTCCGTCAGCCGCTCCGCGAAGTAGAGCGGCGAAGGGCGGCCCACATAGTGCTCGAGGAACCGGTCGAGCTCGGCTTGAAAGCTCGGGTCTTTCTTTGCCGCGTCGTACGCTTTTTCCAGATCGAGGATCAGCGGCATCAACGTTTCGGCGACATAGCGCCCGCCGAAGATACCGAAATGGCCCTGCGCATCGGGACCGGCCCGATAGGAGTTCAGGCGCGGCGCGCTCATGCCGCCTCGCTTTGACCGAGCGCCGCCTTCGCCGCTTTGATGAACGCGTTGATCAGGTTGGTATCTTTGATGCCGCGCTCGACTTCGACGCCCGAAGACACGTCGACGCCGCGCGCGCCGGAGATGCGAACGGCGTCCGCGACGTTCTTAGCCGTCAGCCCGCCCGACAGCATCCACGGCTTCGCGAATTCCAGGCCAGTCAGCAAAGACCAGTCGAACGCACGTCCCTGCCCACCGCTCTTTCCAGACGGTGTCTTTGCGTCGAAGAGCAGCTCGTCGGCGATCTCGCCGTATGTCTGCAATCCGTTCCGCAAGTCGTCGGCCGTTGCGATCGCCACGGCCTTAATCACGGGCACGTTGAAGCGCTTCTTGATGTAGGCGACGCGCTGCGGATTTTCGTTGCCGTGCAGTTGAAAGAACTGCGGCCGGATCGCGCGGACCACATCCTCGAATTCGTGATCCAGGGCGTCCGCAAACACGGCGACGCGAAGTAGAGAAGCCGGCGCGAGCCCGGCAACGCCCTTGGCCTTTTGCGGTGTTATGAAGCGCGGACTTGAGCGGACGAAATTGAAGCCGGCATGTGTCGCGCCGGCATTGGCCGTCGCGATCAAAGCTTCGGCGTCTTTCAAACCACAAATTTTAATTGCGAATGCGCTCATGCCGCCCTTGGGAACAACTCGTCGTGGATGGCGCGGGCTGCAGCGGCGGGATCGGCCGCGGCAGTTATTGGCCGCCCGATCACCAACACATCAGCGCCGAGCGCACGCGCTTCGAACGGCGTCATGACCCGCTTCTGATCTCTGAGCATGGCGCCGGCTGGGCGAATGCCGGGGACGACGAGCATGAATTCGCGACCGAGGGCCGCACGAAGCGGGGCGATCTCACGGGAGCCGCACACCACGCCGTCGAGTCCGGCGTCCTTGGCGAGTTGTGCCAGACGCAGCACTTGCTCTTCCGGCGTACCTACCATGCCGACGGCGCGCAGATCTTGTTGGTCGAGGCTGGTCAGGATCGTGACACCCAGAATCTTCATGCGCGCGCCGGCCGCCTTGCGCGCCTCCTCGGCCGCCGCGCGCATCATCGCGAAGCCGCCGGAGGCGTGGATGTTCGTCATGGCGACGCCGAGTGGCGCGAGCCCGCGAATGCCGCCGGCGACCGTGTTTGGAATGTCGTGCAGCTTGAGATCGAGGAAGACCGGCAGCCCGAGCGCGACAATCGCCTTTACGCCCTCAGGCCCATTGGCGTTGAAGAACTCCATGCCGAGTTTCAGCCCGCCGACAAAGGGCTTTACCGCCCGCGCCCATTCGAGGGCCTGGCGAACATCGACGGTATCGAGAGCACAAAAGACCGGATTCTGGGGCGCCGCCTGACTCATGCTGCGGCGCTTATATTGAGCCCCGGCCCCCCTGGCAACGGTGGCGTCAGGTCTCCAACGCCGCATCAAGGTGAATATCGACTGCGGCGAGGGCCTTGGACACTGGGCACCCCTTTTTGGCCGTCTCGGCCAACTCCAGAAATTTAGCCGCGTCGATGCCGGGCACCTTGGCCCGGGTCACCAGATTGATCCGATCGATCGCAAGCCCGGCGGCGTCGACCTTCAACCGCACCGACGCCTCCGTATTGATGACGGCCGGGGGCGTGTTGTTGCGCGTCAACTGTCCCGACAGTGCCATGCTGAAGCACGCGGCGTGGGCCGCGGCGATCAATTCTTCAGGGGTTGTTTCGTTCCGCCCGCCTTCCGTCCGCGTCTTGAATCCGTACGGCCCTTCATAAAGCCCCGTGCCGAAGGCGATCCGCCCCGCGCCTTCCCTCAAGTTCCCCTTCCACTCGGCCTTGGCTTTGCTGACGGTCATGGTGTCGCTCCTGGTGTCGGTGAGGTGAGTGAAGCTAGGAGCGCGAAGCAGACGCGCAAAGGCCCAAGTTTCAAGTCTGGTTTGTAGGCGTTCCGCATGCTCTCGTGTCTTCGACACGAAGCAGGAGGTCGCTGGTGCGTCAGGTAGTCGGGTTGGTTCTCGCCGTCACGATCGTTGCTTCCGGAGTGGGCGAGGCGGCGACGCAAGGCCAGCAGCCCAAGACGCCGCGCGAAGCGGCAATTGCGGTTCTGACGAACGCCAAGAAGATTTATCAGCAAGTATGTGCAGCCTCACCGCAGCCTGGCGCGACAGTCCTTCCGGCGGGGGTCGAAGTGCGCATCGGGCGCGCACTCATCGTCACCTCCGATATCCTGAGCAAAGGCGACGACGCTGATTTGATGGGAGCGCTCGTCGATTTCGTGGCATCGAGCGGTTGTTCGTCGAACCGTGCACCTGGTCTGACCATGGCGCGTATCTTTCGTGCTCGCCCGGATGCGCTTCAGAGCACAATCGAAGCAGTCCCCGCGGCACAACGCTGTAACGTCGTCGGCCAACTCGAATGGGGCTGGAAGAACGACTTTCTGCCTGCGCCGACGGTGGCGGGCATGGCAAAAGACCGGGAGCTGCGCCTGAAGAGACTGAAAACCTCAGCCGGCAAGTGCGCTTAGGTCGGGTTAGACGTGCGTTAGTTCGCGGGACTCGGGCGGTCGCACGATGATCGCCTGCTGCACCTCGATCTCGCGCTCGAGTTTCTTGACCTTTTGCTCGGTCATGCGTGCCGCGCGCCGGGCGGGGGCTTGCGCAAGATAGCTCGACCAGCCGCCGAGCACGAGACCGATGAGCGCCGCGCCCAGCATCACGCCCCAAAGCGGCACGTTGAATGCGACCGCCGGCTCGGCCGCGTTGAACGGATCGAAGCTGAGGATCACATCCTTTCGGTTCGCGACCGCAAGCCCAATGACGATGATGGCGAGGGGCCAGAACACCAGCGCCCCGAAGAATCGGTTGATCAGGTTCATGAACGCTATTTGCTGCCGCTGTTCAGGCGGTCGCGCAATTCCTTACCGGTTTTGAAGAAGGGAACATGCTTGGCGGCCACGTGAACGGCCTCGCCGGTGCGTGGATTGCGCCCGGTCCGTGCCGGCCGTGACTTGACGGAGAAGGCGCCGAAACCGCGCAGCTCGACCCGGTTGCCATTGGCAAGCGCCTTGGCGATCTCACCGAAGATGGTCGCAACGATGCGCTCTATGTCGCGTTGATAGAGGTGCGGATTTTGCTCCGCCAACCGCTGCACCAACTCGGATTTGATCATGGCGTTCCTCGAGGCTGCTTCCGCGTCTTCTTCGGGACTCAGCGTCGGAAGCATTGCCCATGAGGCTGCCAAGAGCCCTGATATGCGTCAAGCTTGTTCGACGGGCAACTCATTCAAATACCAGGGTTTTCCCGGCTTCGCGCGGGCCCGGAAAACGAAGAAGGGCGGCTTGAAGCCGCCCTTCTGATCGATTCCAGACGAACAAAATCGTCTTGGCCTACTCGCCTTTGCCCTTGCGAAGAGCCGCGCCGAGGATGTCGCCGAGCGAGGCGCCCGAGTCGGACGAGCCGTACTGAGCGACGGCTTCCTTCTCTTCCGCGATCTCGCGCGCTTTGACCGACAGCGTCAGCTTGCGCGCCGCCTTGTCGACGTTGGTGACTTTGGCATCGACCTTGTCGCCCACCGCAAAGCGCTCCGGACGTTGCTCCGCGCGGTCGCGCGACAGCTCGTTCTTGCGGATGAAGGCCTTGAGTTCGCCGACCGCAACTTCGATGCCGCCGTCGGTGACCTCGGTGACGGTCGTGGTGACGACGTCGCCCTTCTTCACCGGTCCGAGGCTTTCCATCGGATCGCCCGAGACCTGCTTGACGCCGAGCGAGATGCGCTCCTTCTCGACGTCGATATCGAGAACGACCGCTTTCACCATGTCGCCCTTCTTGTACTTCTTGATCGCCTCTTCGCCCGGCTCGTTCCAGTCGAGATCGGAGAGATGGGCCATGCCGTCGATCTCGCCGTCGAGGCCGATGAACAGACCGAACTCGGTGATGTTCTTGATCTCGCCCTCGATGATCGAGCCGACCGGGTGCTTGTCCGAAAACGCCTGCCACGGATTGTCCATGGTCTGCTTCAGACCAAGCGAGATACGGCGCTTGGCGGCGTCGACCTCGAGCACCATCACTTCGACTTCTTGGCTCGTCGAAATGATCTTGCCGGGGTGAACGTTCTTCTTCACCCACGACATTTCCGAGACGTGCACCAGACCTTCGACGCCCGGCTCCAGCTCCACGAAGGCGCCGTAGTCGGTGATGTTGGTGACGCGGCCTTTGTACTTCGCGCCGAGCGGGTATTTGGCGGCGACGCCTTCCCACGGATCGGCCTCAAGCTGCTTCATGCCGAGCGAGATGCGCTGCGTGTCCGGGTTCACCTTGATCACCTGGACCTTCACGGTCTGTCCGATCGACAGCACTTCGCTCGGATGATTGACGCGGCGCCAGGCGATATCGGTGACGTGCAGCAAACCGTCGACGCCGCCCAGATCGACGAATGCGCCGTAGTCGGTGATGTTCTTCACCACGCCTTCGATGATCTGGCCTTCCTTGAGGTTGGCGACGATTTCATTGCGCTGCTCCGCACGCGACTCTTCGAGCACCGCGCGGCGCGACACGACGATGTTGCCGCGGCGCTTGTCCATTTTCAGGATGTGGAACGGCTCGGGCTTGTTCATCAGCGGGCCGGCATCGCGCACGGGGCGGATGTCGACTTGGCTGCCCGGCAAAAACGCGACCGCGCCGTCGAGATCGACGGTGAAACCGCCTTTGACGCGTCCGAAGATCACGCCGACGACGCGGCTCTTGTCTTCGAAGGCACGCTCGAGGCGCGTCCAAGATTCCTCGCGCCGCGCCTTGTCGCGCGACAGCACCGCTTCGCCGAGAGCGTTCTCGACGCGGTCCAGGAACACATCGACCGTGTCGCCGACCTTGATCGTGGGCGGTTGACCGGCCAATCCGAATTCTTTGAGTGCGATGCGGCCTTCGGTTTTCAGGCCCACATCGATGACGGCGAAGTCGTTCTCGATCGCGACGACTTTTCCTTTGATAACATTGCCCTCTTGAGGGGCATGCGTCTTGAAGCTTTCTTCAAGAAGGGCGGCGAAATCTTCCATCGCCGGAAGCGCGGTTTCTTGTTCTTTCACCGCGCGGGCAGCACGAGCCATGCGTATAGAGTCTCCAATCAGTTCAATTTTTCCGGCCAGCCGGTTGGATCCGGCGGTCTTGGCGTATCGACGTGTTTCGACAAGCCCAGCGTTCAAGGGGCGACAACTGACGCGCGTCTCTGGGGCCCCAAACCCAAAGCGCGTGCTTCACACATAAACTCAAGTGCGAAGAGCCGCGCGGACGATCGAAAGCGCCCGCTCGGTGGCCGCCTCTATATCCAAATGGGTAGTGTCCAGCAAGTGAGCGTCGGTCGCCTGCTTGAGGGGTGCGGCCTCTCGTCCGCTATCCCTAGCGTCGCGCGAGCGAATGTCGGCCAAAACCTCTGCTTCCGTGATTAAAGTGCCATTAGCCTTGTGTTCCAAAAATCGCCGATGTGCGCGCACTTCCGGCGTGGCCGTCACGAACAACTTCGCGTCCGCATTTGGGCAGATGACGGTTCCGATATCGCGTCCGTCGAGGACGGCGCCCCGGCCGCCTGGCGGATGGGCCGCAAACCCGCGCTGAAATGCAAGCAGTTCGTCGCGGACACTTTGAATTGCGGCAACTTTTGATGCCGCCACGCTTGTTGTTTGCGCGCGCAGCGCCGGATCTTCGAGCAACGATAGATCGAGCGCTCGGACAGCGGCGTCTGCGTCCGCCGGATTGCTTGGATCGCCGCCCTTACGGAGCACTGCCAGAGCGACCGCGCGGTAGAGCGTACCTGTGTCGAGATGCGCGAACCCGAAAGCCGCGGCGACACGGCGCGCAATCGTTCCCTTGCCGGATGCTGCAGGTCCGTCGATGGCGATGACCGGCAACTTGCTCATCGATTGTCGATCCGAAACTGAGCGCCGAGCTGCTTCATCAACGGCACGAACGTTGGAAAACTTGTCGCAACGAAACGGGTGTCGTCCACCTTGATCGGTGCCTTGCTGGCTAGACCGGCAATCAGAAACGACATGGCGATGCGGTGGTCCATGTTCGTTGCGACCGTCGCGCCGCCGGCAAGCGGCCCCGCGCCATCCACCGCAAGCCAATCCTCGCCGATTTCAAATTTGGCGCCGCACTTCTTGAGGCCTTCGGCGACCGCCGCAAGCCTGTCGCTTTCCTTGACGCGAAGTTCCGCGAGGCCGCGCATCATCGTGCGCCCCTGAGCAAACGCAGCGGCGACCGCCAAGATTGGATACTCGTCGATCATCGACGGCGCGATCTCGGGTTCGACCTCGACGCCCTTCAAGGCGCTGGTCTGCACGACGAGATCCGCGATGTCTTCGCCGCTCTCGTTGCGGCGGTTCTCGACCGCGATGTTTGCACCCATGCGCCTCAGCACGTCGATTAATCCCGCGCGCGTCGGATTCAGCATCACGCCGTCGAGCCGGATGTTGGAGCCCGGCACGAGCAATGCCGCGACCAGCGGAAACGCAGCCGATGAGGGATCGGCCGGCACACGCACATTCTGCGGCCGAAGTTCGGGTTGCCCTTCGACATGGATCGCGGTCAGCCCGCCGTCGGCGGCTTCGCGCGAGACTGTCGCGCCGAAGTGCTGCAGCATCCGCTCGGTGTGATCGCGTGTTGCCTGCGCCTCGAGCACGGTCGTGCGTCCCGGCGCATTGAGCCCGGCAAGCAGTACGGCCGACTTCACCTGCGCCGAGGCGACCGGCAACCGGAATGTGACCGGGATCGCCATGCGAGCGCCCTTCAGCGTGAGCGGCAGGCGGCCGCCCTCGCGCGCATGGATCTCGGCGCCGAACATCTCGAGCGGTTCGATCACGCGCCGCATCGGCCGCCGGCAAAGCGACGTATCCCCGGTGAAAGTCGCGGTAATAGGAGTGGTGGCGGCGGCACCCATCATAAGGCGGACGCCGGTCCCCGAATTGCCGTGATCGAGCACCTGCGCCGGCTCGCCAAATCCGCCGACGCCGAAGCCGTGAACATGCCAGCCGCCGGCTTTGTCGCGCTCGATCGTAGCGCCGAGGGCGCGCAGAACTGCGGCTGTCGAGAGCACGTCGTCGCCCTCCAGCAGACCGTCAATCACCGTCTCGCCAACTGCCAAAGAGCCCAGGATAAGAGCGCGGTGGGAGATGGACTTGTCGCCGGGAACGCGGACACTACCTTTGAGCGGCCCGCTCTGGGTCGCGGTCAATGGCGAAGGGGCGGTTGCGGTACTCAATGGAAGGCGCCGAGGGGTCCAGAAGGCCTTGTTTTTGGCGGTACAACTTCTCTTTGACAGGCGCCGCGCTTCGTGGCAATGGGACCGCCCTTAAATTCGCCCCCGACATTTTAGGAACGATTTCGTTTGGCCAGCCCTGATCTAGGTGAAAAGCGCATTTGCCCGAGCTGCGCGGCGCGGTTCTATGATTTGAACAAGCGCCCGATCGTGTGCCCGAAATGTGCCGCGAGTTTCCAGCCTGACGCGCTGTTGCGTGTGCGCCGTCCGCGCACGGGCGCGGCGGCGACCGCCGCGCGCGAAGAAGCGACGGAAGAGGTCGTCACCGCCAAAAGCAAGTCGAAGCCGAAGGTGAGACCGGGAGACGAGGACGAAGATACCGACGACTCCGAGGAGATGGAGGAGACGGAGGCCGAGGCCAGCGACGACGAGGAGGAAGAAGAAGAGGAGGAGGAGATCAAGGAAGTCGCGCTCGACGACGAGACGGCTGCCGATCCCGATCTTCTTCAGGATGAGGACACCGACGATAAAGAAGACAAGCCGGCGGCCGATGAGGATGTCGACGTCGATGTCGACGAAGAGGAATCCGACGACGACGAAGACGAGGACGACTCCCTCATCGAGGACGACGATGAGAGCGCGGACGTCTCGGACATCATCGATCCCGACGAGATCGAGAAAGAATAGAGAGAATAGACTGAGGCGCCGCGACCCAAACGCGGCGCCAACGGCAAGGGGCCATAGCTCAGTTGGGAGAGCGCTTGAATGGCATTCAAGAGGTCGGCGGTTCGACTCCGCCTGGCTCCACCAACCCCCGCTGGCGACGAATGGCGAAGGGCCGCGCGATCTCGGCGGCAGTTTGCGACGCGCGGCCGCGAACAAATTTTTCCGACATAGGAACAACGATCCGCACGGGGCGTTCCGGGTTCGAAGCCCCCGACGAGATGGAGTTGTTGCCATGGCCGGCCGTATGGACGAACGCGGGCACGCAGAGCGCGCGCGCCAACAGCCCTTTGCGGCACGCGACTACGCACAGGAACCAGCGCGCCGCTTGAGCGACCGGAACCCGCGCCGCGACGAGCGCGACCTCGCGCAAGACAATGCGCGCGCCGAGATGCCGGACACCCGTCACGTCTCGGCGTTGAACGACGCGTTCGTTACAGCCTTCGAACGCGGTGCCGCCGCGATGGGCGAGAACCTGCGCATGTACCAAGACGAGACGGTGCGTTTCGTCACCGAGCGGCTCGAGCACGACACGCAGGCGTTCGAGGAGCTCGGCAAGTCGCGCTCGATATTCGATCTTCTTGCCGTGCAGCATCGCTGGCTGAACGCCACGACGCGTGCGTATACGGACGAATGGGTGCGCTTGTCGCGCATGACGAGCGGTGCGACGGAGCGCGCCGTCGGCCATGCGCGCGCGGCGATGAGCGAAACGCGCCGCACGCTCGCCGACGATTGAGCAAAGGCGACAGAGCAAAAAGAGTGGCCCGACCGCGACAGTCCAAATCGCGAGGCGCGTGAAGCTGAAGAGCGGGTGCCATCCGCGCGCGCCTTGCGTCATGATACGAGAATCGATTCGGGTTAATGAATTGGATCTCGTCTCATGGCAAAGCCGTCCGCGAAGTCGAAAGTCGCGCCGCGCGAGGCCGTGCTCGTTCTCGGCATGTTCGCGAGCGGTGCCTCTGCCTTAACGCGTGTCGCAAATCTGATGGGCGCCGCCGTGCCCCCGCTGGTCGTCGGCGGGGCGCCCGAGGGCGCCCATGAAGCATGGTCCTCCGCCAAGCTGTCGGAATTGAGCGAGGAGATCCTCGCCGCCGTCGATTCCGCCGCCGACGATTGGCGCCCGCTGAACCTTAGCTGGCGCGACCCCGACCAGGGCGCGATGTTTGCCGAGCGCATCCGCGTCGGCGTCGAGGAAGAGTTCGGCCAGGCCCAGACCTTCGTCCTGAAGGACCCGCGCCTCTGCCGCATGCTGCCGTTTTGGATGTCGGCGCTCGAGGCCGCGAACATCCGCTCCTGCCCGCTGATCATCGTGCGCAATCCGCTCGAGGTTGCGGCCTCGCTCCAGGCGAGCCTCGGCATCGGCCGCGAGCTCGCGAGCCTCATGTGGCTGCGTCATTATCTCGATGCCGAAGTCGAGACGCGCCATCTGCCGCGCAACATCGTGACCTACGAGGCGCTGCTCGACGACTGGCGCTCGATCATGGTCCAGTCGGCCGGCCGCCTCGGTCTCAACTGGCCGCGCACGCCGGCCGAAGTGAGCGCCGACGTCCGCGCCTTCCTGGACCACGACCTCCATCATCAGCGCGCCACCAAGGCCGAGCTCCACGCCGCGGCCGACATGCCGTCCTGGGTGAAGGAAGCCTACGAGGCGCTGACCCGTCTTTGCGACGAGCCGAAGAGCGGCTATGCCAAGCGCGAGCTCGACAAGATCCGCGCGGCCTTCGGCGACAGCTGCAAGCTCTTCGGCACCGTCGCCTTCGCCGACCGTCAGATGGCCAAGCATTGCGAGGCCGAGATGCATGCGGCCAACGCCAGAGCCGAGACGGCCGATCGCCTCGCCGCCGAGCTCGAGCAGGCGCATGCCGACATCGCCGCCCGCGATGCGGACCTCGTCGCTCACGCCGAGCGCCACAGCGATCTTGAGCGCGAGCACACGGCGGCGCGCGGCGAGATCGAGACGCACGAGGCGACGATCGCCCAGCTGCGCAACGATCATCAGGTCGCCTCCGAGGCCGCCGACGAGCTCGAGAAGCGCGCCGAAGCGGCCGAAGCCCACATCGCCGAGCTGCTCAACATGGTCTCCGACCTCGAGCAGCGCGGCGCGCAGAGCGAGGAGATGCTGGGCCTCGCGACGCAGGAGTCGGCCGAGCTGCGCGAGCTCGCGCACGATCTCATCGCCCGCATCGAGCGCGTCGAGAAGGAGCTGCAGTCGCACGTCGCGCGCGGCGCCGAGGCGAACGCCATCGTCGACGGCGCGGTCGAGAGCCGCGGCACGCTGCTCGCCACGATCCAATCGAACCTGGTGAGCGCCTCCCAGCTCCACGACGAGCTGATCGAGGCGCGCGAGGCGATCGTCACGCACCAATCGGCGGCGCTGACCGCTGCGGCCGACGCCAGGAAGCACGCCGACGATCTGGCGCTCGCCCACAAGCGCATCGCCGATCTCGAGGCCAAGCTCGGCGACGCCACCGCCGCGGTCGCGCGCTCGACCGAGCTGCAGCGCCTGATCGACGACGTTCAGACCTCGGCGCTCAGGACCTCCGAGGACATCGTCCGCGGCTCCGAGGCCCAAGCGCGCCTCGGCCGGCTCGAGGACCAATTGCGCTTTGAGCGTCTTCGCGTGATGGCCTTGGAGCGCCGCCTGGCGACCTGGTCGGGGCTGATCGGCGCCGCCTTTCGCAAAGCTTCGGGGCAGAACGCGAAGCTGACCGAGATGCGCGCGCTGCCCAAGCCCGCGGTCAACTAGGCGCGGACTCATCGTACCCCCCGGAAATCCGCTACATTGGCGGATTTCCGCCGTTTTATCCGCTACATATCCTCCTACACGTGTATGCACAGAGGCCGTTTGTAGGAGGCTGCGCGCCTCCGCCCGCCTGTCATGCTCGTACCGCCAAATCGCCCGCACTCCCTCATTCCAAATCGCACGAATTCGAGTGTGATTTGCTAGCACATCATTGCGAAAATCGCAATGATCATCCGCCGCTCTGAATATCCTCCACCGCTTTAGCGGGGGAGGGGGACCGGCCGAAGCCATTTTGGCGTAGGCTGGTGGAGGGGGCGAAACCGGGTGATGCATTTCGTTTCCATCACCCCCCCTCCGCCTCGCCACCATCGCTCAACGCAACTGGCGCACAACTGCGCCGGCTCGGCACCTCCCCCGCTAAAGCGGTGGAGGATTGTCAAAATCGGGTCATGTGACCGCCGGATCTGAGCGTTCGACGGTTTCATCCTCCACCGCTTTAGCGGGGGAGGGGGACCGCGGAACGCGGTGGAGGGGGCGAAACTGGGTGATGCATTGGTGGGGCTTTGCCCCCGCCGCGCCTCCCTCTTTTTCCTCCCCTGCATGCGGGGGAGGTGCCGCCGAAGGCGGCGGAGGGGGTGCTGGTTGCTCAAGTTCACCAAAGTCGAGTGATGCCTAGACGCAACTACACATGAGTCATCGTCGAGTTGCAGGGCGTGCACTGAATTAGAGCGGCGGATTTCCGCCAAGGCATACTACGTCGCGGTAGTGCTGCACTTGCTCAGGGCTCTTGTGCGCTTGGCGCCGGAGTGCATGTAATTGCCGTCAAGAAGGCCCCGAAAACAGGGGTCGGGGATTGGCCGGGCGCAATCGCCCGCCGATGGGTTTCTTGGGGGACTTTCAATGTCGATCATGGGAAGCAGGGCGAGCGCGCTCGCCTGCGCAGCAGCCTTGTGTCTTGTTTCGCCGGCGACCGCCTTCGCGGCCGGACCGTGGCAAGGGTTCTACGTCGGCGCCGTCGGCGGCTACGGCGATTTCGATCTCGACGTCGCCAATCCGACGACGCCCGATCAATCGCTTGAAGGCGGCCTTTTGGGCGCGACCGCCGGCTTCAATTTCCAGTCGAACAATCTCGTGTTCGGGATCGAGGCGGACTGGTCGGCGGCCAACATCTTCACGATGGTCCGCGACGGCAACTATCTGACCGAGGATTCGACGATCAACTCGCTGGGCACGCTGCGCGCGCGCTTGGGCCTGGCGAGCGGTTCGTGGCTGCCCTTCGTCAGCGGCGGTTTCATTTGGGACGAGGTTGAGGGCGGCATCATCTGTCCGGCCGGCGCGGCCTTCGGCGTCTGCGCGATCACCGGTCCGTTCAACGTGCGCTCGACGGAGACGCACACCGGTTGGACGGTCGGCGGCGGCGTCGAATACATGATGGCGGCGAGCTGGTCGGCCAAGGTCGAATATCTCTACGCCGATTTCGACAAGGCGAGCTACACCGGCACGGTCCCGGTTCTGGGCACCGCGACCTCCGACGAGACGCAGACGATGAACAGCCTCGTCCGCTTCGGCGTGAACTACCGCTTCTAATATATTGTCTCTTTGGACGGCGCGGCCCCTGCGGCCGCGCCGCATTTTTTCCGTCCAAAATGAGCCCGCAACTAGAAATCTAGCGCGCCGTTGTGAAAGTGCCCGTCATTCAGCGGCACATTCGCGCGGTCGACAGGCTCATTCTCGAGCTGCCTGCACTGGTCACACACCCGGCAAGCGGCTATGTGAAAGCGTCAGATTATCGGCGACGGGGCCGAGGTTGGCGGTGAAAAAATACGACATCATCAACGCGCTTGGGCGCAGACATAATCTGCGACGCTATCTTGAGATTTGCACACCGACTACGGGTCATACTTATGCACGCGTTGACGGAGTGTGGTTCCAGAAGGAAAGGCTAGTCTACAACTGCCCCGACACGAACGACGACGGAATGGAATATTCTTACCGCACGTCGCAACTGGATTCCTCAGACCTTGTCAAAGCAATTGAGCGTACAAAACCGCGCGGTGGCTATGACTTGATCTTCATCGACCCGTTTCACACGCTACACGCGTCCGCTACGGATTTGTCTGGTGCATGGAATCTGTTGCGGCCAATGGGAATAATGGTGGTCCACGACTGCAACCCGGCGGACGAAGAAATTGCAGCCCCTGAGTTTAAGGCCGGTGATTGGTGCGGGGTTACCTATCAAGCTTTCATAAATTTTGTGTTGGGACGATCGGATCTCGACTATTGCACGGTGGACGCAGATTACGGATGCGGCGTGATCTTCAAGCGGCAACGGATCGCCTCGGAAGATCACGCGCAAGCCGAAAGAGATGCCCATTTGGCTCGCGGCTGGCTGCTGGCTCAACAGAGTGATCGAGCGTGTTACAAATACTTCGACGGCAACCGACGGCAGTTGCTTAGGCTTGTTGCAGTTGAAGAATTTACGCAGCGTGAGGGAATAGGAAATTAGGTCCGACCGCTCACCGAGCGACTGCGGCTACTCGCCGAAGCCCGGCGCTTCGCGGTACTTATGCGGAACCCATTTGCCCCATCTTGCCTCGTAGATGGCGCGGTTCTTACGGAACAATTCTCCCTTGACGCCATATTCCAGCATATTAAACGCGGCCGAAAGGTGGTGGTGGACAAATACACCATCAACACAGACAATTCGGTACCCCGCCTGACGGACGCGTTGGCAATAATCATCATCCTCGAAGAAGCCGACGCCATAGCTAGCGTCAAGTCCGCCGATTTTCTCAATCACGTCTCGTCTAGTCGCTACGCAGAAGAAAGCGACGGTATCGGCCTCGTACAATGACCCGCGACGCGACCTTGTGAATTCGCGAGACCGATACGCCATCTCTGTCATGTCCGCGTAGTGGATTGAGATCTTTTGGATGCCGCCAATCATATTCGTCACGGGTCCGGCTAGTCCTATCGAATGATCGTGAACGAGCGGCCGTATCAGATCTTGAATCCACCCCGTGGTTACATAGGTGTCGTTGTTGAGAAGAATAATTATCTCGCCTGTGGCGGCATCGATTCCAACGTTGTTGCCCGCTGCAAAGCCTAAATTCTGTTCATTTAGTATCACCTTACGATTGGATCCGCTCTCTCCCCATTCGCGTAAGAAATCTCGTGAGCCATCCGTCGACATATTGTCCACGCAAATGATCTCAAGGTTCGGATAGTCGGAAAATTGCTCAAGGCTGTGCAAACAGGCTTTCGTGAAACCTATGCCGTTGTACGTTAGGACAACAACACTCACCTTCGGGTGGTATGTCTGCAGCAGTTCAGCGTACTGCGACGCTCGGGAGTGCCAAGAGTTCTCAGATGCCCAGTGGCGGCGGCGGGATGCTAGCTCGTGGTCGTCGCCTTCGGCGATTGCGTCCACCAACGCCGACTCGAACTCCTCTTCGTCTTTCGCGATTCGAACAAGATCGGCGGGCGCCAAATGGGCTTCTGGAATATCCGTACAGACCACAGGTTTTCCCGACGCCATGTACTCGTAGAGCTTCACTGGGTTCGTCGCCTTTATAAGTTCGACGATTTTGAACGGAATTGTGCACACCGAGAATCCGTAAAGGTATTTTGTCAAATCGCTGTACGGCTTTTCTCCCAAGAAGCGCACATTGCGCATTTTGCTGATTTCGCTGATGTCACATCCAGCTGTGGAACCGATGAAGACGAAATCCCAGTCAGCGTGTCGCCGCGCGATGTTGGAGACCAGTTCCACATCAAACCACTCGGCGATAGCGCCGAAATACCCGATCACTGGACGATCTTCGATAACTGCAAGTTCGGTCGGCTTCTTGCTGAAGTAGTCAAATTCACATCCGTTTCGGATGATTGTCGATGGTCGAAACTTGGCGACATAGTCGTGCAGATAGGCCGAAGTCGTCGCGACGATATCGGCCTCCTTCACCAGTTCCAGCTCTAGTTCCGCTACTTCTTTGCTAACGTTCGAAAACCCCGCCACGTGATCGAGGCAATCGTGAACAATTGTCGCTCCTTGAATTGACTGAGCTACTGGAAGCCACGTCGGAAATTGTATCAACGCATATGGACGGCGAACGTTCGTATCTTTGATCAGGTGCTCGACGGCCAGTATCACATCTTTCAGCTGACTAGCATCACTAAAGCCGGAGTAGATACTTGGTCGTTCTCCGGGAATTTTGAGTCTCACTTCAAAGACGTTCTCGGCAAGGTTTGAGATGACCGAGTACCCAGGACTCGTGTCAGAGTCGAATTGAACGCTGAGGTAGAGAACGCGATAGCCCAAACTACCTAGTCCCCGGCTCAGATGTTGCGGTCGTTGATTTCTGAAAGTCCAGTCGATGATGGAGAAGACTAGAAGGTCACCGCGCTCACCAATCGCACTTCGACAAGCATCGAAGAAATCACCACGCTGCGGCGTTTCCGATTGTGATGCTGGAGTTCCGCTGAGAGCCGAGTGAACGGCACGCAGCAGTGTATTCTGCTCCTGCAACGCAGTCTCTAACTTTGACAGCCGATACTCGAGTCCCTCAATAGCCTTTTGAAAGGTCGACTGAGCAAGTGCGTCTGTGGACACAAGCCGCACGTTTATTCTCTTGGGACTCCCTTGCAGAATTGAACCATGACGCTTTGAACGCGCTGTAATCTGGCGCACGGCGCCATCAAAGATGTTCTCCGGCAGGGTAATATCGAAACCGTGATTGCCGACGCCAATGCCAGCGTCAAGAAGGTCCTGCCGAAAAAGGTTTGCCTGTCCCGTCGCAACCAATTCGCCATCACACAAGATTTCAACCGTTGGGACTTCGAGGGGAACGCTGTGGTCAGTCATCCACCCGATTGCGCGGCGACCCACGACGCCATCGAGATAGCCCCGAACAAAATGCGCGACTGGCCTGGCTGCAGGCGTCTTTTTCCACATTTGAGAGCCCTGATCCCTGGTCCGACGGGGACGCTGGATTGCAGATTGCTAAAGGGGCAATCGTGAATCAAGTTTTAGTTGCGCCTGGTATTGCAAGTTCTCTGGCTGCGGTATCGTCTCCCATCCGAAGATGGGTCTACCCCCAACACCGAGATTCGCGATGTTCGATGTCTGCTTTCTGCACATAGGGTTCGAGAAAACAGGAACGAGTTCGATCCAGCAATTTCTGCATCGCAATCGCAACCAGCTTGCGCAACGTGGCTATTATCACCCGCTTTCGCTGGACGTACCGAACAACACCTACCTTTACGTATATGCGGCCGAAGAAGAGCGCATTAATGAGGTGCACCGCGCCGTCAGGCAGGGACTTTCGCCAGAGGAATTTCGTGCGAAAGTCGAACGCGACCTCGAAATGGAGCTGTCGGGGCGCTCAGGCACTCTCGTGTTGTCAAACGAGCATCTGCACAGCGAAGTCAGATCACATGCGGGCATCGAAAGACTGAAGCGGCTGATCGAACCATACTGCAAGAAAATCGTAGTCGTCGCTTATCTGCGCCGGCAGGATCGAACGGCAATCAGTCAATATTCGACCGCCTTAAAATCAGGGATGGACCATCTCCCCCGAGTTCTTGGATTTCCTCGAGCAGATGCCATCGACTATTACTACGACTACGCGTTAGTGCTCGAGAACTATGCGTCCGTTTTCGGTCGCGAACAGATGGAAGTGCGGGTTTTCGAACCCGAACTCCTAACAAGCGGAAATGCTGTCTTGGATTTCGCAGGGGCCATCGGTTTAGGAGATTTTGCTTGGCTTGAAATGCCGAGCGTCGCAAATGCTTCACTGCGCCCAATCGCGCTCCGCTTCCTCGCGGAGGTCAACAAGCGTCTCCCGGTTCTTCACCGCGGGGGTGCGAACCCCGCTCGCGCAAGACTCATCAGAGCCATAGAGCAACATTATTCCGGGGGAGGTCCGACAGTGCTTCGCTCGGAAGCGGAAGCCTATTTCCAGGCGTTTGCCGAAACTAACGAGCGAGTGCGCGCCGAATATTTTCCGTCGCGCACGGCCCTTTTTTCGGACGATTTCTCGATGTATCCAGTGAAGGCTCCTGATGAGAAGCCGTTGACGTTCGAAGATGCGGCTCGGATGGCAGCCATCTTATGGGCCAGCTCCGTCTAGCGATGGGGGCGACCGCACATATAGTGTGCTTGGTGGGCACAAGACCTGAAGCGATAAAAATGGCGCCAGTCATTCATGCGTTGCGCCAGAACCCTCAGCTTCGAACTACTGTAGTAACAACCGGCCAGCATCAGGAAATCTTGCTGAAGGCATTGGCAAGCTTCAACATTGTAGCCGACCACGAACTGGCGGTGATGGAGGAGAATCAGACGCTTGCGCGGCTAACGTCGAATGTCATGCGTGCGCTAGATCCAGTCATTGAAGAGTTGTCGCCTGATCTCGTGCTTGCCCAAGGCGACACCACATCGGTGTTTGTAGCGGCTCTGGTCGCGTTCTATCGCGGCGTCCCGTTTGGTCATGTAGAGGCGGGCTTGCGAACAGGAGATTTGAGAAGTCCATTCCCTGAGGAGTTCAATCGGGTAGTCGCTAGCAAACTGGCTTCGCTCCACTTCGCACCTACAGAAGCGGCCAGGCAAAATTTGATAAGGGAGGGGGCAGACCCCGAAACGATTTATCTAACCGGGAATACGGTGATTGACGCATTGTTTGACGTTGCGCGTCGTCCGATCGAGCTACCTATCGAGATTGAGAGCGAAAGAAGATTGATTCTATTGACGAGTCACAGGCGTGAGAACTTCGGCGCCCCGCTACTCGCCATCATTTCTGCGGCTCGTCGACTCCTGGCTAACTACTCCGATGTGGAGATGGTTTACCCAGTCCATCCAAATCCAAATGTCCACGATGTCGTGCATCGCGAATTAGGTGGGTTAGACCGGATGCATTTGCTGCCACCGGTTGACTACGAAAATTTGGTGGCTCTGATGAAGCGGAGCCACATTGTACTCACGGATAGTGGCGGCCTTCAGGAAGAGGCGCCTGCCTTGGGGAAACCGGTCCTTGTTCTTCGAGAAGTTACAGAGCGGCCTGAAGCGGTCACTGCCGGCGTTGCCAAATTGATCGGTTGCGAGGAGGAAATCATAGTCAGAGAGACATCCTCGCTACTGAACGATTTTTCGGCGTATCAGTCTATGTCGCGAGGTGCATCACCATATGGCGATGGGTACGCGGCGCAGCGGATCGCCGAAGTCATTCAAGCGAGGTTCCTCTCAAGCTAGCCCCCTTGAGGCACAATCTTCACATAGGCGCCAAGGAGTTCTATTGATTTGCCGCTACCGCTCGGATCGGCGTTTATTGCCAACATCGGCTCGAACGAATACGTACCGGGCGTGATCTTCGGGACCGTGTAGGTAAATGTCTTCAAGGCGAATTTTGGTCCAAGGGGAATGCTTCGCCAACCGCTATTTCCTGCTTGCCGGGTTGCATAGACAACAGACATAGAATCGGCACCGTTTGACTGCGACTGCCGCGCGACGATCCCGATCTCGACCTTCAGGCCGTTCGCCTTGTTGTTAAATTCAAGCGGCAGCATCCAACTCAGACCTTGCTTCGCCCAATCAACGGACTGCCCGTCCATCGGGGTGCTGCTCGTTAGGCGCGCGAACACTGCGTTCTGATCACCTAGGCTGAAACGCTCAAGACGATGACCGCTTGCAAGCCGCCACTTGCGAGCGTCTCCATCTGTAAACGTAGCTACGTAACCGCCGCTCGTTGATAGATCCGTTAGCTGCGTCAAAAGCTGCGCCTCCGAAGCGCTGTCATCAGAAAACGGGTTCTTCTTAAAGAAGTCGGTGCCGAACAACACGCCGGCTGCGACCAGCGCCAAGACGACTGCGCCGGCAATCAGGTACGTCGCTCTCATGCCATGAGGTCCGCTGAATGAGGAGGGGGAAACTCGGGCGCGCACCATACGATGGGCGCTTACGTTCAGGCAAACTCTCAGACAGGACTAGGAGCGCGACGCCCCTTGCGCCCGTTGCGCCGACGGCTCGCGTGCTCGCTTCGCCGCGGTAGGCGCCGCGCGCAAATCGCGCGCCGGCATGTGCGGGACGCCCCTCTCACAACTCAGGCTCGCATGGCGCGCCGCAATCCACTTGGCGCTGGTCCATAGCGCCGGCGATGCGATTCGCAAGGCTCCGCGCATGCGAATCGGCCTCGCGAATCAAAAACGAATCAGATGGGGCAAATGCTCATTCACACAAACGAAAGTTTTTGTTTCCAAAGCTGAACATCTTTGCTGATTTTTGGTGACGTATGACGATTGCGTTAAACCAAGCTGTTGTCGCTCAGCCACAATTCACTGTCGACTGGCCCGTAGTCGCGTGCACGCCGGGGGTTGTTCTTACTTTGTTGTAATTCTCGTGAGACGTTTGCTGCACAACAACAAAACGAGCGAATCTCTATTCAGGGCGAGAGAGGCATGATTGCGAGTTCCGGGCGTGCAAGCGCCGCAGCAGTTTCAGCGATACTTCTTGACATTCCGGCGCCGATTTTCGCAGCGGCGTGGACAGGCGAGACACTCTTCGTGCATTTGGCCGCGGCGCCGCAACGCCGGGCTTTGCGCACACGCATTACGGCGGCCCTGAATGAAGCCGGCGTTTCACGCGTGCGCATCCGCTTCCATGAGGGCGTGCAGCTTTCGGCACCCAAGAGCCTCGAGCGGCTCGTCGCGCGCTTTGCGGGCGATGAGATCGTCTACGACCCGACGGGCGCCGTCGCCCGCTCGCGTTCGCTTGTTACGGCGGGGCGCGAGGTTCGCGCCGCGCTGGGCGCGAAGCTCACGGGCCTTTATTACGCGCCGCGCCTGCGCACCTTTTATGTCGCGCTGAAGGCGGCGAGCCTCGCCAAGGGTGAGAAGCTCAAGGTCGGCGCGCTCGCCGAGATCGAACGCAGCGTCGCCGCCGCGATGACGGCGGCTTTCACGCCGGCGCTCGACGAATGCCCGGCCATCCGCGTCGGCTTCGGTTTGCCGGCGGCGGGCCTCGTCGCCGTCGATGTGCGTTCGGTGCAGCGCTGGAGCACGCGCCTTGCGCGCAGCATCCGCCGACTGTGGAAACCGGTGACCTTGGCCGCGCTCTTCGGCGCAGGTCTTGCGGCCGGCGCTCAAGCGCGCGAGCCCGCGGTCTCCGAAACGAACCTGAAGCTCTCGGGCTCGGGCGGCGTGGCCGACGACGAAAGCGCCTGGACGGCCGGCGCCGCGCTCACGGCGCCCCTCGGCCAGTACACCGGCGTTCAGCTCGAAGGCGGCGCGGCCGGCGTCGACGACGACACCATCTGGGGCGCAGGCGTCCATCTCTTCACCCGCGATCCCGACAAGTATCTGCTCGGCCTCTTCGCCAGCTACGCCAAGGAAGACGACTTCAATCTCGACGCCACGCGCATCGGCGCCGAGGCCGAGATCTACATGAACCAGATCTCGATCCTGGCGCAGGCCGGTTATCAGTTCTCCGACGGCTTCGCCGGCGTCGGCGGCGACACCGCCTTCGGCTCGCTCGATCTGCGTTGGTATGCGACCGACAACTTCGCGATCACCGCCGGCGGCAGCTTCGCGCAAGATCAGAACCAAGGCCACTTGATGGCCGAGTTCATGCCGGGCTTCTCGGCGCTGCCGGGCCTCGCCTTCAACGTCAAGGGCGTGATCGGCGAAAACGATTTCGACAGCGTCATGGGCGGCATCACTTTCTACTTCGGCTCACCCGCGAGCTTGAAGGACCGCCAACGCAAGCAGGATCCGGACACCGCATTGTACAATCTCTTCAACAGCGTCCAGGAACAAAGACAGAAGCTGAACGCGATGTACGGCGGACAGCATCCTTAAGAGTTCTTTGGGGGATGGCCCGAGTGAGGGCGTGGGATGCGTCTCCCGCGCCCTCTTCTTTTTGCCGCCGCCTTCTGCGAGCGCGACTGACCTGAGCCCGGCGTTACTTGGCCGCAAAGATTGCGCCGATCTTTGCCGCGTCGTCGACCACGCGCGGCCCCTCGAAGTTCGCGGCAATGGCGACCGAGACGCCGTCGTCCGGCAGAACCGCGATCGCCGAGCGGCCGCCGAGCCCGCCGCCGCTGTGCGCCGCGTAGCGATGACCGTCGACGGCCTTTCCCAATCCCCATCCCATTCCGTAGATCGTGGGCTTGCCGTCCGAGGTCTTGAACGGCGTGAAGATGCGCGCCAAACCCGCCGGCCCGACGATTTTGCCGCCGATCAGCGCGGCGCCGAAGCGCGCCATGTCCTCCGGCGTGGACCACAATCCGCCAGCTCCGTATTTGCAGCTGTTGTCGATCCAACGGTGCGCGATGAAGCCGCTCGGGATGCCTTCGCCATACCGCACGGCGAGATCGGATTCGTCGGCCGGTAGGCGGCTTGTCGTCGTCATCCCGGCGAGATCGGCGATCTCACCCAGCAGCTGATCGTAGGTTTCGCCGGACGCATGTTCGAGAACCGCGCTCAGCAGCACGTACTCGTAGCTCGAGTAGTCGTACCGTGTGCCCGGCGCCGATTCGAGTTCGTCGTCGACGAACGGGCGAAGTGCTGCTTGCGTGGTGGCGCAGTGTTTGCTCGACACCCAGAACCATTCGAACGGATAATAATCGCGGATGCCGGCTGTGTGGCTGACGAGTTGCCAAACCTTCGCTTGCGCCAAGGGCCCCTTGAGCGTCGGCAAATACGCGCGAAGATCGGCGTCGAGCTTGAGCTTGCCTTGTTCGACCAGTCGAGCGGCGATGGCGCCGGTGATCGCTTTGGACGCGCTGTATATGCTGTAGCGCGTGCGCGCTGTCGCCAGGCGCGAGGTGCCGATATCTGCGAGCCCGCGCGTCTCCGACCAAACGATATGCCCTTGAACGGCGACGGCAACCGATATGCTTGGAAAAGCGGACGCATGCCGGTCGATGATCGTCCGCGCGCGCTCGATCGCATCCGCAAAGTTCGGATCGGCAATGGCGACGGACGTCCGCGAGTGATCGTGCGCGGACGGATGCTCCGAGGCCGCGACGAGCACGGCCAGGGCCGCCAAACCGAGAACAACCACTGCAATCGCAAAACGTACGAGGACCTTCGACATCGGCTACTCCAAAGGTCTTTGAGCAAGCACCAAGCCTCATCGGCCAACCGCGCGCCAACCCTATGAGTTTCAGGAGTGCAAAGCCTAAGGGCTGCAGGCGGACCGTGTTGTTGTTCTTTTGCTGCAATTATTTTGAGCTGAGAGCGAAGGCGTTTTGCTAAGCTGGCCGCATGCGACCGATAGCTCTCATCGCGCTCGTCATAGGGATGGCTCCGCAGGCCCTGGCCGGACCTGTGCCGCCGGCGACCCCCACGCAGCCGTTGCCGCCGCAGCCTCCGGCACCCCCGCAAACCTCGGCAGATTGCAAACCACCGCTCGTCTTGATCGACGGCCTCTGCCGCTGTCCGCGCGGCTATTGGTGGGACGCCAAAACCGGGCGCTGCTACGTCGTTAAGTGACTGTCGAAGCTGGCAGATTCGCCGTGGAAAGCGGTGTTGTTCGCGCGCAACCTGCGGGCGCAAAGTAGCAACGATCGATTGTTTGAACCTTGTTCAAATCACCTTTGAGCCGCACCTTACCCCTTAGTTTTGGGGGGAATATTCATGAGCAATTTCGGCAAGGCTGCGGTGGCAGCTGCGTTTGTCGTTTGTCTGTCGGGGAGCATGGCCTGGGCGGATGGCGAGGCTGCGGACGGCGCGCCGCCGGCCGCTGCGCCGACCGTAAAATGGACCTTCGGCACGCGCGTTTGGTATTCGACAGGCACGAGCGAATTCAATCTCTACGGTGCACCCGGCGTTCGCGTGTCTGCGCTGCACTACAACGATACGTCGGCGATCTCGGGCGAGGCCTTCACCAGGCTCGACGCGACGCAAGGCTTCTTCATCAAAGCGGTCGCCGGTTATGGCGGCGTCCAAGACGGCACGCTGATCGACGAAGATTTCCCACCCGCGGTCTCGCCGTATTCCAAGACGACCTCAGAGATTCCGGACGGCACGATCGACTTCGCTTCGATCGACCTCGGCTACAATGTCGTCGATGAAGACAGCTTGCGCCTCGGTATCTTTGCCGGTCTCGGCTACTGGCATGAGCACTTCGAGGCTTACGGCTGCCGCCAGATTGGCTCGAACCCGGCCATCTGCGGCTTCGTTCCGCTTCCCGCGACTGCCAACGTGATCTCGGAGGACAACAAGTATCGCTCGATCCGCTTGGGCGTCACCGGTGACGGCCATCTGACCGACGATTTCTCATGGACGTTCGATGCGGCGTATCTCATCACCGATCACGACAATCTCGACGTCCACCACTTCACGTTCGGTCCTTTGCCGGCGAGCGGCGAC
>WGNJ01000021.1 GCA_016124635.1 Alphaproteobacteria bacterium
GGCCTGCTGAGCCCGGTGATCGCCGGCGCCGCGATGGCGCTGTCTTCAGTCAGCGTCGTGACCAACGCATTGTTGCTTCGGCGCTGGCGGCCAGCAGCGCCCGGGAGGGCTTAAGACGATGGGCAACGGCGTCATGTCGATTGGGGAAGCGGCATCTCAGTCGGGCGTGCCACCTAAAACCATCCGCTACTACGAGGAGATCGGCCCGATTGCGCCGGCGGAGCGGCTGGAAAACCGCTATCGCGCCTATGACAATAATGATGTCCAAACGCTCCGCTTCATTCAGCGTGCTCGTAACCTCGGCTTCTCGCTCAGCCACCCATCCGTACGCACCCCGCTCCCGCCGGTTGTCTTCTCGCAAAAGCGCCGCGTTTGGCGGCCTTCTTGCGTCGAGAGTGGGACTGTCGCGCCGCTCTTTGAGCCTCTGACCGTCGCGTTTTGGGGCCTCTGCTCTGCCGGTCGCTGATGGTGTCCCACTTTAGGATAATGGCTCCCAAAGCGTTGAGACCGAAAGTCCGAGCAGTCGTCGCTGCTTCTGCCAACTGCCAGGCAACCCAAGCTCGGTGAGCCGCTTCAGATTGAACGTTACAGGCTGCCGCCCCTCGACGATGGCGGCTTGGATGTCTGGAGCGAGAAAGGCAATGCGAAGAAGCGGCAAGACTCTGCGCCGGTTCATTCCTTCCCGATCCGCAAGCGCCTCGATGCTTGAGATCTCACCGCGCTCGATCATCGCGCACCATCGCCGGGCACGAACCAAAGCAGCGACGAGCGTTTTGTCGAAGTTGGGTTTGGCCACGGACCAATCGCTCTTGCTCCACCCCTCGACGCGCTTGGCGCCGCCTCGTCTTTGTAGGCGCCCGGGAACTGTTATCTGAATCCCGTGCTCTTGCTCTGTGACGACAGCGCTCGGCGGCAAGCAGTGCGTCAGCGAAGGGTCTCTTCCCTTCTTGCGCATCTCTTTAACTGTCCTCCGGTCCAATTTCAGGTTGAGCGTGACCTCGGAAACGCCAAGTGTCACGCGTTCCACGGCAGCACGGACCTTTGCCGCGTCGAATACTGCTGGACTGCTTCCGTTATCCGTATCCCCTTCATCCGCCGTCGAAGACAGAACACCACTGACGCAGCGCACGACGAGATCGTCCACCAATCGAGCGGCAACGCGAGGCAGCGAGCCTTCACACCCCTTGCGTCGCTGAAGCAGCGCTTGACTGACATAGTACCCATGCTTGGTCCCGTTGCGACCGATGGACCACTGCGGGCTCATCCGGTTGCCTTTGTCGTCGAAGATGAGACCGGTCAGGAGCGCGGAGGCTTCGATTGTGCGCTTGCGCGCCCATGCGAGTGCACTCGTACTGAGGCGAGCTTGGACCTGATCGAAGAGGCTCTTGTCGATGATGGCCTCGTGCTCGCCCGCATAGGTGTTTCCCTTGTGGCGCGCGAGCCCGACATAAACCGGATTCCGCAACAGATGCCGGAGCGGCCCCACATACCAGCGTCCCCCACCGATGGCATTGCCGCGCGTTGAGACAAAGACCTTTGTCTTGATCCTCTCGGCGTCCAGCTCTTCGCGGAGCTTGGCCACCGAGCCAAGCTCAAGGTAGCGCCGAAAGATCATCCGGACCGTCTTGGCCTCGCTCTCGTTGACGATGAGCTTTCGATCTCTGGCGTCATAGCCCAAGGGAGGATTGCCGCCCATGAAGATGCCTTTGGCTCTGGAGGCTGCGAACTTGTCACGGATGCGCTCCGCCGTGACCTCACGCTCGAACTGGGCAAAGCTCAGGAGCACGTTCAACGTTAGCCGACCCATGGAGGTTGTCGTGTTGAACGACTGGGTAACCGAGACGAAGGTGACCTTTCGCTGATCGAAACATTCGACGATCTTGGCGAAGTCGCCGAGTGATCGAGTCAATCGATCGATCTTGTAGACGACCACACAATCGATCCGACCGTTATCGATGTCGGTCAGAAGACGATGCAATCCGGGCCGGTCCATATTGCCACCCGAATATCCGCCGTCGTCATATCGGCCGTGGACGAGCAACCAACCTTCGCTGGCCTGGCTCTTGATGTAGGCCGCACATGCTTCGCGCTGCGCGTCGAGGGAGTTGAAGCTTTGGTTGAGGCCCTCCTCGCTCGACTTGCGGGTATAGATCGCGCAGCGGATCGCTCGGCCCGTCATGGCCTGCCTCCGCGCTGTTCGTGCTTCGGTTCAAGGCCGAAGAACCGGGGTCCCGACCAGTGCGTGCCGGTGATGGCACGGGCGACCTCGGAGAGGCTCTTGTAGCGCTTGTCCTTGTGCTCGAAGCCCTGGTCGAGCACGAGGACGCGTTGCTCGACGCCTCGCCATTCCCGCACCAGGATCGATCCCGCCTTGAGGTTCATGAAACTGGCCTGCGTCCCGCCTCTACTGCTTCGTGCCAACTGCTTGATCTTCGTCTGAGTTCCTTCGTCGAGATCGCCGAGCACATCGGCCTGCAGTCTCCACGCGATTAGGCGCCGCAATACCTCTCCCGACTGGATTGGAGGTGGTTCGGACCTGTATCGCCGACGCCAAAAATCGCGGAGAGCGACAATGTTCAGCCGGTCCAAATGCTCCAATTCACGCTCGACGGTCGCCTCGTGACAGGTCGAGCGCCCGGTTGCACCGGGCGCTCTGCTTTGATGTGATCGGGCCATCGCGTCACTTCGCGACCCGGTAAACGCGAGCCTTGTTGACCCGTTCACTCACGATCTTGAGCCCGAGCTTCTTCTTGAGCGTCCCTGAGATGGCACCGCGTACACTGTGAGCCTGCCAGCTCGTCGCCTTCATTAGTTGTTCGATCGAGGCGCCGCCTTTCGACTGGATCATCTGAAGGAGCGTATCGAGCTTTGAACCGCCCTTCCTTCCAACGATGGGCCGTGTGGCGACTGCCGGCTGACCGCTAGGCGCTGGGGATTTGGTTCGTTTGTGCGAACGCACGGGCTGTTGCTTACGATTGCTATCGTTTGCTGGCGGCAGTGATGATGGTTGGCTTGGTCGTTGCGCTCGCGCGGCGGTTTTCTTCGGAAATGTTTTGTTCATGGAAGCCCGTCCTTCTTGGTCAAGACGGCATCAACGCCGTCACCAAGACAGACCCCGGGAGGCCAGCGGCGCTGCGGGGCGGTAGGCGAAGGAGCCGACATTCCTCGCCAGTGCACAAAGTCAGCAACGCTCTTCCGCCCGCCAATGGCGAGCGAAATCGCAGCAATTTTCTTGCTCTCTTCGCGGCCAAGCCAGCTTGGGCCGGTTCGACTTCCACCTCGCGCGCGAAGTGACCGCCCTGCGGCGAAGCGCCTATTTCGGCGCATGGCTTAGGCGCTCCAAAGCTGCCGCTCACCCTTGTTGTGCCGTTTGGTCAAGATCGCAATAGCACGATGTGGGTGGTTATTCCTATGCGGCCCGCGGTTCTTTTGACCAGCCCTCCCCGTCTAACTTGAATCAAGGATGCGCTCCCGCATCTGAACTACATTGAACAAACAGGGCGCTGCAGCAGGGTGATTGTACTTCGTTACAAAGAGCCAGAGCTTTGTTCCGCTAACCGAACTTGCGAGGAGGCTTCTCTTGAACGCGAGTCAGACCGCACCGACTGATCTGCACCTGCCATCCATCCACGATTACGAGCCTCTCGTGGGTGCGCAAGTCGTCGAGCGCCTTTTGAAGAAGGCGGCTAAGTTGTGTGACCTACATGTCGTTCACGTGAATTCGACGTATTACGGCGGCGGTGTGGCGCAACTGCTGTCTTCACTCACACTGTTGATGAATGACGTCGGCATCCGGACGGGCTGGCGCGTGATCCAAGGTCGTCCCGAGTTCTTCAGCATCACCAAGAAAATGCACAACGCGCTGCAGAGCGGCCCCATCAATCTGACGAACCTCAAACGCGAAATCTACGAGGAAGTCGTTTTTGAAAACGCCGCTCGGATGCACCTCGACCACGACCTGGTGATCGTCCACGATCCACAGCCGCTGCCGCTGATCCGCCACTTCCGCAAGAAGGCGCCATGGATTTGGCGGTGTCATGTCGATTTGTCGGATCCCAGCGCTGAGCTCTGGTCATACCTCGCCTCGTTCATCGAGCATTACGACGCGCTTGTCCTTTCTCTTCCGGAGTACGCCCAACGGGTAGGGCCGCCGCAGCGCTTCATCATGCCGGCGATCGATCCCTTCTCGACCACCAACAAGGAGTTGTCGGAAGCCGATATCCAAGAACGATTAGCCCATTATGACATCCCGACCGATTTGCCTCTGGTCGTCCAGATTTCGCGATTCGACAAGTGGAAGGATCCCCAGGGCGTGATCGATGCCTTCCGGATTGCACGGAAGGAGGTCGACGCAACACTCGTCCTTGCAGGCAATGTGGCAACGGACGATCCGGAGGGCCAAGAGATATTCTCTTCGCTGTGCAAGTGCGCAGATGAGCGGATCCGCATCCTTTCCGTGCAGGACTCTGCTCTCGTCAACGCGCTGCAGCGTAGCGCTGCTGTCGTCTTGCAGAAGTCCATTCGAGAGGGATTTGGGCTCACGGTAACCGAAGCCATGTGGAAGGGGACGCCGGTGGTGGGTGGCAACGTCGGCGGGATTCGCCATCAGATCGAAGACGGTACGAACGGTTTCCTCGTCGAGGGCGTGGAAGAGACGGCCGCAAGAACGGTTCAGCTTCTCAAGGACTCCGACCTTCGGAGGAAACTTGGACAAAACGCCAAGGAGACTGTTCGCAAGCGTTTTCTGATGACACGGCTGATGGAGGACTGGCTCGATCTCATAGGTTCGTTTGAGGCACACTTCCTGCTGAAAGGCAGAGCATCGCCACAAAGCATGACATGACCAAAGCGGCGATTATCTGGTTCGAGAGGGTAAGCCGTGGCGATGTGCACTGTGTTGGCGGCGAAAACGCCTCGCTTGGTGAGACGGTCGGGCACCCGGATGCCTGTGCGCTTCACGCGCCAGCAAAGGAGAACGCAACATGAGGGTCGTGGTCTTCGAAGCTGAGCCGCGCGAACAGCAGGCGTTTGAGCATCTCAAGCCGGGCGCCAGTATACGTCTTGTCGCTGAGCCCCTGAATGCGGACAACGCTCGAAATTTCCAAGACGCTGAACTTATATCGACCTTCATTTACTCGAAGCTCGACCGATCCGTTCTCGAGAAACTCCCATTGCTGAAGTTTATCGCGACCCGTTCGACCGGCTACGATCACATTGACATTACCTACTGCGCTGAGCGGAGTATCACGATCAGCAACGTGCCAAGCTACGGCGAAAATACAGTGGCCGAGCATGTTTTTGCGCTGTTGCTGGCGCTGAGCCATCGTCTGATCGAAGCTATCGAGCGCGCACGCTCAGGCCATTTTTCACCCGACGGTCTTCAAGGCTTCGACCTGGCGAGCAAGACGCTCGGCGTGATCGGGGTCGGTGCGATCGGACGTCACGTGATCCGCGTCGCTAAGGGCTTCGGAATGGAGGTTCTCGCCTATGACGTCACCGTCGATGCGGGGCTCGCTGACCAGGGCGGCTTTCGCTATGTGAGCTTCGACGAGCTCATATCGCGATCTGACGTCGTCACGCTGCATGCGCCAGCCTCGCCAAGAACACGTCATCTGCTTTCCGCAGATACGATTGCGCGTATGAAGGATGGCGTCGTGATCATCAATACAGCGCGCGGAAGCTTGATTGACTCTCGCGCCCTTATCCAAGCCCTGCGTTCCGGCAAGGTCGCTGCTGCGGGCCTTGATGTCTTGCCCGACGAGCCGCTCATCCGCGAGGAGGCCGAACTCATTTGTTCGATCTTTTGCAATAAACACGATCTACGCGACCTTGTCGCTGACCACGTCCTGCTCAGGATGCCCAACGTGATCGTGACGCCGCATAGCGCCTTCAACACCCGCGAGGCCGTAAGCCGAATCGTCGACACGACCGTGACCAACATCGAGGCCTTCATGGAGGGTAAGCCTCAGCATGTCGTCGGGAAAAGTGCGTCCCCGACTTAAAGGAGAGAACACGATGATGCAGCAACGAACAAAGATCCGCGTTGCCGTGAATGGCTACGGTGTGATCGGCAAGCGCGTCGCCGATGCCGTGGTAAGGCAAGAAGACATGGCTCTCGTGGGTGTCGCCGATATTGCAGCCGACTGGCGCCTTAGAACGGCTGCGCGAAAGGGTTACAGGCTTTTCTCGGCAACGGACGATAGCGCGGCGCCAATGCGCGAAGCCGGGCTCTCAATCGCCGGCAATCTTGACGACCTTCTTGGTGAAGCAGATGTCGTCGTCGACTGCACGCCTAAGCCCAACGGCGCGAAAAATGCCGAGCGCTACCGACTTCACGACGTAAGGTTCATCGTCCAAGGCGGCGAGAAGCATGCGGTCGCGGGCCATTCTTTCGTCGCCGAGACAAGCTACGCGAGCGCCTTGGGCCGTTCGGCGACGCGGGTCGTGTCGTGCAACACGACGTCGATCGTCCGGACGCTGACCGCTCTGAAGCGTGTCGGGCTGTTGAAGCGAGCCCGGGGCACGCTTTTGCGCCGGGCAACTGATCCCTGGGAAAGTCACAAGGGAGGGATCATGAATACGCTTGTGCCCGAGGACGAGATTCCGAGCCATCAGGGTCCGGACGCGCGGTCGGTAGATCCGGAACTGGACGTAGTGACGATGGCGGTCAAGGTCCCGGAGACCATCGCGCACTTGCATTTCTGGTCAGTGCAACTGGCACGACCCGCGAGCCAGGCAGAAGTCGTCGATGCGTTTCGCGCGGGGTCCCGCATCGCGTTCGTTCGAATGCGCGATGGGCTGACTGCGATCAACAGTCTTAAGGAGCTGATGGCCGACATCGGTCGACCTCGTGATGATCTCTACGAGGTCGCCCTCTGGGAGGACCTTGTCACGGTAAAGGATGACGAGGCGTTCTATGCCTACATGGTCGACAATCAAGCGATCGTCATCCCGGAGACCATCGATGCGATCCGCGCACTCGTGGGGCAAGAACAAGACGCTGTCTCATCGATCCATAAGACGAACAGCTCTTTGGGTATCGGCACGGTGCCGGTTTAGCCCCTTACGGCGAAGTTGAAACGATAGAGCCTTTGAGCCCGCGCGTGGACACGTGCGCAAATAGGACGTCTCATGAAGATCGTTACCCTCACGATGAATCCGGCCATCGATCTCTATGCCGACGTGCCGCATGTCGTGGCCGGGCACAAACTGCGCTGCAGTGCAGTGCGCCGCGACGCGGGTGGCGGCGGTATCAATGCGGCGCGCGTAGTCGCGCGCCTCGGCGGAACAGTGCGCGCCATCTATCCGATAGGCGGTCCCATAGGCGCACTTCTTGAACAGCTCGTCGCGATCGAAGGAGTCGCAAGCGACACCGTGCCGACAACCGAGTCGACGCGAGAAGACTTCACGGTGGACGAACGTGAGACCGGCCTGCAGTACCGCTTCATTTTGCCAGGGCCGAAACTCAGCAAACAGGAGTGGCAAGCCTGCCTTTCGCTAGTTGAAAGGTCTGGCGCCCAGCCCCAGTACTTCGTGGCAAGTGGAAGCCTTCCGATTGGCGTTCCCGATGATCTCTTGGCTCGCGCGCTGAGCATCGCGAAATCGCACGCGGTGAAGACGGTAGTAGATACCTCGGGCGCGGCGTTAAGGGCCTGCCTTGAAGAGGGCGTGTTCCTAGTAAAGCCGAGTCTACGAGAACTCGAGCAGTTTGTCGGCTCGCCGCTGCCGATCGTACATCTCAACTCAAGGCGAGCCGGGCATTGATCGAGAGTGGCGCGACGGAAGTGGTGGCATTGACTTTGGGTGCAGACGGCGGGCTTCTCGCAACACGGAATGAGGCGCTCTACGCGCCCGCACTCAAGATCGAAACGTCCAGCGCTGTCGGAGCGGGCGATAGCTTCCTGGGAGCATCTGTTTGGGCGCTCTCGCAAGGGCACGACCCTATCGATGCGTTTCGGTATGGCATGGCGGCCGGCGCTGCGGCGTTGCTGTCTCCCGGGACTGAGCTTTGCCAAGCCGCCGACGTTATGCGCCTGTATCCGGAGGTCAGTCTCATATCAATTTAGCGATCCCTGACCCGTTGCGCCAAAGATCTGCATTGGACCTTGGCGCGAAGTGCGCGCAGATCGGCGTGTTTGAGGCTATCCACCACCTCCAAGAGAACGTGACGCCGCCCGCGACGGTGTCGTCACAAGCACACTGCTCACGCGAGGGCGCCCGAACGCCGTTTTCGGAGGTAGAAGAAAATGATGAGGCTCAGCAAAGCTGCGAAGAAGCACCAAACCGAAAAGAACGTCGCGACGTGTATTGCATAGGCGGCAATGAACGTTGCGAACGAAAGCGCGCCGAACAGCTGGATGATTCGATCGCTCGAAAACAGGCTGCCCGCACATGTGGCAATCAAGTACAAAACCATGGTCGGCGCGGCATAGAAGTGGGGCGATTCGTAGGCAATGTGACTCCCGGCAACCCGAGCCGTAACAGGGAACTGGACGATGAAGTAAAGCAGGTAAAGCGCAACGGCGACGCCGATAGCTAGGCATGCCGCGATCGCGCTTCTGCGCCAGGCGACCGGTTCCAACAATCGGACGGCGAACGGTATGTAGACCGGCCAGAGCACATGCGAAAAGAGCGAATACAAGAACGTTAGCGTTGCGTTCGCGGTCAAATCATTTTGAAGCGAAAGCCAAATCAGTCCCTCAACAAATTGCTGAACGCCGAAAAGCAATGGGACCATCGCAAATGGAATCTCGGACTTCTGCGACGTCATCCGAAGCGTTGCTATTCCGGTTACCGTCAGTACTGAACCGGCGATGAAACTAGCTGTCGCAGAAAAACACATTGAGGGCTCCGACCTGTGCGTTGACTGCAGCAAATCGGATGGCTTTTTTCAATGACCGCCGTCGAATCGTTTTTTTCGGCTGTCGGAGGCAATAGGCAGGAAACTGCTTCAGGGCGCTCTCGCTTGGCCCTCGCCCAAGGCTACGACGTTGTTGATACGCTGGCCGTGGGCGTTTGTGCGGCTCGACCTGAAGTTTGTCTTCAGACGGCTCTGACCCAGCTCGGCGTCAGATCATTGCGCCAATATCCACTTGGACATCGTTTTCATGTCTTCGTCGGAAGGCGGCCGCATCCTTGCAGCAGCCCACAGGCACCTCCCCTGACCTTATTCATCAGCTTGGCGACCCGTGCCTCGGGCCGCCTAACATCTGGCGGCGATGTCCTCGTATGATGATTCACCCACCTTGTGGTCGGTCTTGTGGCAACGTGTGCGGGGAGGCCCAAACCGCTGGGAAGCATGCATTTGCCTAGACGACAAGTGCGGCAAACGGCTGGGCCGGCAACTGCTTTATTAGTTTCCTGGTCGATCAAAAGATTGGTTTGGGCCAAGCTCGGGTGCACGAACGGGTGCGAACTAAGAACAGCACCTGGCTTTTTTCGGCGGGCAGTGGTCTGAGCCATAGGAGCAGAACACGCAGCAGTCGCCCGGCTTGGGCCTTAGGCGCACACCGCAGCCGGTACATTCATAGAAGAACAGACAGGCGTCTGTGGGCATCGTTTCAGTCTTGCGATGGCCGCATGAGGGGCATGTGATTGTCGACAGGTCGGCAACCTCTTGTGCAACCGATTGGTTCATTGCGATTTTGTAATCTCTTGTTGCGGCCTATGGACGGATCGATCCTAAGGTTGTTGCTTCTTATGCGAGGAGCCCGTGCCACAGACCGGACGTGAGCACCAACGCCAGGATTATGGTGCCGAGCCATAGCATCACTTTGGTCACCCGGCCGGATGGCCTGCCTCGACCGTAGGTCATCCAAAATCCAACCCCGAGCGCAAAAATTGCGACGACCTCAAACACCAACCGATAGGGTGCGAGAAACATGAATCCCGACAACGAGGCGGTGCTCAGACCAAGAGCACTCACCCCGATTGGAAGGACGCAGCACGTGGAAGCTGCGAAGGACGCGAGCACGCCTGTGCCCGCGAGTACACGGTCAAGCATCAGTGTCGACGGGTCGAACCCGTCACTGACAGAGGGGGCAGAGCGCGTAGGCCGTGCCCGCGAGCGCCATCACCATGGCTGCCACGATTGTCAACTTAGCAATCATTGAACTTTCTCCTCTGTAGCGCTTCCTGACCTTTTGATGTCAGGTTCACGATCAGCATACAATCTGTAGCAGCTACAGATACAAGTCCGGAGCCGTGCGATGCGCAAGAAAAACGACCGCCTTGGCCTTCAGATTGGGGACCTCGCACAACAAACATCCGTGAACATCGAGACCATTCGTTATTACGAACGACGGCACCTCATGCCTGAGCCAGCGCGCACTCCAGGTCGTCGCCGAGTTTACGATGGCACCCATGTGCGCAGACTGACGTTCATTCGACGAAGCCGCGAACTCGGCTTTTCGCTGGCCGATGTAAGACTGCTTCTCGAGCTTGCGGACAAGGAGAGGATCGACTGCTGCGCGATGAAGGACATGACCACGCGTCACCTTGCGGACATTCGCGGCAAGATCGCAAGCCTGAGACGGCTGGAACGCGCACTCAAAACAATGAGTGACGCATGCAATCCAGGCGATCAGGTTTCATGCCCCATCTTCGATGCCCTTTCCGCCGGGGCGGATACATTAGAGAGAATTGCCCTTACCTAGATTGCGATTCAGAAGGCTGGATCTGAAGGGCCCAGAATCGCGGCTTGTCTGGCAGTCCTCCGCTCTAGAATGACCACGCTACAAATGCGCCTCGTTTGGGCGCCGCCGGCGACGAACCGAATTTTGCAATTTCGCCGTCGCTCTCGCTTGGCCCTCGGCCAAGGCTACGACGTTGTCGATACGCTGGCCGTGGACGTTTGTGCGGCTCGACCTGAAGTTTGTCTCCAGACGGCTCTGACCGCAGCTCGGCGTCAGATCATTGCGCCAATATCCACTCGGTCGTGGTTTTCATGTCTTCGTCGGAAGGCGGCCGCATCCTTGCAGCAGCCCACAGGCACCTCCCCAGACCTTATTCATCAGCTTGGCGACCCGTGCCTCGGGCCGCCTCATATCTGGCGGCGATGTCCTCGTAGGATGATTTACCCACCTTGTGGTCGGTCTTGTGGCAACGTGTGCGGGGAGGCCCCAACCGCTGGAAGCATGCATTTGCCTAGACGACAAGTGCGGCAAACCGGCAGATTGGTAACAGCTTTATTAGTCGCCTGGTCACCTCGGACATACTAGGCTGGTGACATGCGGCACCGGTCGACGAGTACGGCTTTTCAGACCTTGATCGCGCTGCTTTGCGCGGCGCTATTTTTTGCGCCCAGCGCGACGTTTGCCATGCCGATGGCAACCCATGGGGCGCCCGCGATGATGCATTCAGGCGACAAGGCTCCTTGTCCTTCCCCATGCAAGGGCTGCATGGAGAAGGAAATGAGCGTGTTCTGCGCCGCCGATTGCATGGGCGTCGTAACAAGCATGCCGGCGGTCCCGGTGGTTCTGACGCCGCCGCTTGCGAGTTCTCGCACCGCGAGCATGACGCCGGCGAGCTTGCGTGGCCGGCATCGCCAACCCGACACACCTCCCCCCAAGTCGTCACTTGCTTGAAATGACCTGACCATCTTGTCGGCGCGGTGCGCCGGCGGGATTGCTCGTTCACGCAAGGAGATTTGCAATGCATTTGTTCTCCACGATCCGCCACGTGGCGGTCGCGTTCGTCGCCGCGTTTTCGCTCGGCGCACTATCTGCCTGTGGCCCAAGTTCACCCGATCAATCCGCCTATATCTTCTCGACTTCGACGCCCGACATTTCGATGGATGGTGCGCCCAACGTTGACGTGCGGATCATGCGCGACGGGGTACAGATCGCCGATGCCGTCATCTTCGAAACTCGGTTCGACATGGAACCCGAAGGGATGGAGGCCATGACCGCGACCGTTACCGCACAAGGCTCGCCCGATCCCGGCACTTATCGCTTCGCGGTCAAACCGACGATGGCCGGCCGGTGGAGGCTTAGTCTCGGCGCAAAGATCCAGGGCGAAGCCGATACGGTGCGCGGCTCCGTCATCGTGATGGCGCGTTGATCATGCGTCGCTCGATTTTGGCGGCGGGCGCTGGGCTCGCCGTCGCGGGTGCGGCCGCCTTATGGTGGCTCGCGCCCTCCATCACCACGCCCGAGCGGCCTCGCGAGGCACCGACCAACACGGGAGCGATTCTCTACTATCAAGACGCGTCGGGCGCGCCAGCCTATTCGGCGACGCCTAAGAAAGACGAGCACGGCCGCGACTACATCGCCGTGCGCGCGCCCGGGGCGCCTGGGAAGCCGCAGCGTGAAGCCGGCGAGCGGCGCATCCTCTACTACCGCAATCCGATGGGCCTGCCCGACACCTCTCCAGTGCCGAAGAAGGATTCCATGGGAATGGACTACATTGCCGTCTATGCCGACGAGGCAAGTGAGGCGCCAGGCTCGGTGCGCGTGAGCCTCGACAGAGTGCAGCGGTTGGGCGTGCGGACGCAAAAAGCCGAACCGCGCGTGCTGAATGAGTCCGTCGTTCTCGCCGGCACGTTGACAGCCGACGAGCGCAAGCTTGCTGTCGTCGCGCTCAAATTTCCGGCCAACATCACAAAGCTGCATGTGGCGGCCACCGGCGAAAGGGTCCGTGCGGGCGAGCCTCTGTTCGAAATCCAGAGTCCGTTCTTGTTAAAGGAAGAGTTGGACCTGGCGCTCGCGTTGCGCAATCGCGCGATATGGAAAGGCGCGGGCGGCGCATTCGCGCGGGCAAGCGACAACAGTCTTCAGCTCACACGCGAACGGCTCGAACTCTACGAAGTACCGCGGCGCGAAATTGATCGCCTAATCCGTACGCAGACAGCGACCGGGCGTGTCGTCTGGCCCGCACCACAGGATGGAACGGTGCTCGAAAAGCCCATCGTGGCTGGCATGCGGGCCGAGGACGGCCAGGTGCTCTATCGCATCGCCGATCTCACAACCATTTGGCTAATAGCCGACGCGCCGGAAATGACCTTGCCGATCGTCGAACCCGGCGCAACGGCGCGGATCACGCTGAGCGCGATTCCCGGCCGAACCTTCGACGGAAAGGTCACGTTCGTTTACCCCGAGATTGCGATGGCAACGAGAACGGCGCGCGTGCGCATCGAGCTCGCAAACGAGGATGGCTCGTTGATGCCGGGCATGTTCGCCTCCGTCAAGGTGGTGGCACGCGCGAGCAAGCCGGTGCTGGCGGTGCCTGATAGCGCCTTGATCGACAGTGGCGAACGTCAGGTCGTGATCGTGGCGCGCGGCGAAGGATTATTCGAACCGCGCGCGGTCGAGATTGGTCGGCGAGCCGCAAACTTGGTTGAAATCCGCAAGGGCCTCGAAAGCGGCGAGGACGTCGTCACTTCGGCGACGTTTCTGATCGACGCCGAAAGCAACCTTCGCGCCGCCCTGCAGAGCTTCACTGCTGGCGAGGTGCGAGCGAATGAGGCGGCACCATGATCGGCTCCCTGATCCGCTGGTCGGCGCGCAACATCGTCCTCGTCGTCGCTGGGACGCTACTTGCGCTCGTCGCAGGCGTGTACGCGCTCGTCAGCACGCCGGTCGACGCGATACCGGACTTATCGGACACGCAAGTCATCGTCTACACGGAGTATCCCGGCCAAGCGCCGCAGGTTGTCGAGGACCAGGTAACCTACCCGCTGACCACGGCGATGCTCAGTGTACCGCGGGCACGCGCGGTGCGCGGCTTTTCGTATTTTGGGGTCAGCTTCGTCTACATCGTGTTCGAGGACGGCGTCGACCTTTATTGGGCACGCAGCCGTGTCCTCGAATATTTGAGCGACGCCTCGCGCCGGCTGCCGAACGGTATTACGCCGACTCTGGGCCCAGATGCCACGGGCGTCGGCTGGGTCTATGAGTACGCAATCGAGCATCCGACACTAAATCTCGCCGAGACCCGGACCTTGCAAGACTGGTATCTGCGCTTTGCCGGTGCCAAGGCAGAAGGCGTGGCGGAGGTGTCGAGCGTCGGTGGGCTCGTCAAACAGTACAACGTCGTCGTCGATCCCAATCGCCTGCTTGCCGTGGGCCTGTCGCTCGACGACGTTCGCCGCGCGATCACCGACTCCAATCGCGACGTTGGTGGACGCGTGGTCGAACTATCGGAGACCGAGCATGCCGTTCGCGGCCGGGGATACCTGAAAAGCGCGGCCGACATCGAAAACATTACGCTCAAGACGGCGAATGGCGTGCCGCTGACCATACGCGATGTAGCGCGAGTCCAAATCGGGCCGGACGAGCGGCGCGGTATCGCCGAACTCAACGGCACCGGAGAAGTGGCCGCAGGCATCGTCACCCAGCGCCAGGGCGCGAACACGGTCGATGTGATCGCCGCCGCAAAGGCGGAACTCGATCGCATTCTGCCCAGCCTGCCGAGCGGCACGCGCATCGTACCGGTTTACGATCGCTCGCAGCTCATCGATCGCGCCATCGCCACGCTGAAGCGCACGCTGTCGGAAGAGAGCATCATCGTCGCGCTCGTCTGCATCGTCTTTCTCCTGCACGTCCGCAGCGCGCTCGTCGCCATCATCATGCTGCCTGTAGGCGTGCTTCTGGCTTTCGCTGGAATGAAGACTTTGGGGCTTTCTTCAAACATCATGAGCTTGGGGGGTATCGCCATTGCCATCGGCGCGATGGTCGACGCGGCGATCGTGATGATTGAGAACGCGCATAAGCATTTGGAACGGGCGGCGCCCGGCACCAGTCGCGTCAAGGCTGTTGTCGACGCGGCGATCGAAGTCGGCCCATCGCTCTTCTTCAGCTTGCTCATCATTACGGTGTCGTTCCTACCGCTGTTCGCGCTTGAGGCGCAGGAAGGGCGGCTCTTCCATCCGCTCGCGTTCACAAAGACGTTTGCGATGGCGGCGGCGGCACTGCTCTCTGTCACGCTGGTGCCGGCTCTGATGGTGTTGTTCATCCGCGGACACATTCGCAAAGAGTCGGAGAATCCGATCAACCGCGCTCTCATCGGGATTTATAGGCCGATCATCGCCGCGGTCCTGAATGCGCGTGTCGCCGTCGTCGGCGGAGCGATAGCGGTGTTGGCACTTTCAGCCTGGCCGATCTTGCGCATCGGTTCGGAGTTCATGCCGACCCTGAACGAAGGCACGCTTTTCTACATGCCGACGACGCTGCCGGGCTTGTCCGTCACCAAAGCGAGCGAGCTTCTGCAGATTCAGAACAAAATCATCAAATCCTTCCCCGAAGTCGCATCGGTCTTCGGCAAGGCCGGGCGCGCGTCGACCGCCACCGACCCCGCGCCAATGGAAATGTTCGAAACGGTGATCAACCTGAAGCCGGAGTCCGAGTGGCGGCCGGACATGACTCTCGACAAGCTCGTCGCCGACATGGACGCCGCACTTCAGTTTCCCGGCGTGTCGAACGCCTGGACGATGCCGATCAAGGCGCGCATCGACATGCTTTCGACCGGCATCCGAACGCCCGTCGGCGTCAAAATCATCGGCCGCTCGCTCGCCGACATCGAAACCGCCGCCCGCCAAGTCGAGAGCGTCCTACGCCGCGTCCCCGGCACGGCCAGCGCTTATTCCGAGCGCATCGACGGCGGCTATTACCTGACGATCGAACCGGACCGGCGCGCGCTCGCCCGCTACGGGCTCAACGTCGAGCAGGTCCAGGACGTCATCGCGATGGCCTTGGGTGGCGAAGTGGTCACGACAACCGTCGAGGGACGCGAGCGTTACGGCGTGAACATCCGCTATCCGCGCGACTATCGAAGCGATCCGCAGACGATCGCCCGCCAGGTGATCGTGCCCATGCCGTCCGGCGGCGGCGTACCGCTTGGTCAGGTGGCCAAGATCAAGCTGGAGCAAGGCCCCGCCATGATTCGCACCGAGGACGCGCAGCTTGCGGCTTATGTGTACGTCGACGTGCGCGACCGCGATCTCGGCGGCTATGTGGCGGACGCGCGCGCCGCTGTCGCGCGCGAAGTAAGGTTTCCGTCGGGTTCCTATCCGATCTGGAGCGGACAATTCGAATATCTGAAACGCGCGCAGGCGAAGCTCATGGTCGTCGTGCCGCTGACGCTCGCGATCATCTTCATCCTGCTCTATCTCAACTTTCGCCGATTGAGCGACGCCTTGATCGTGATGTCGTCGGTGCCGTTTGCGCTGGTCGGCGGCCTTTGGCTGATGTACTGGCTCGGGTTCAACTTTTCGGTCGCCGTCGCCGTCGGTTTCATCGCTCTCGCCGGCGTCGCGGCGGAGACCGGCGTCGTCATGCTGATCTATCTCGATACGGCCTATCGCGCCCGCCTCGCCCGCGCGGAAGCGGAAGACCGCACTCTGTCGCCAGACGACGTGCGCGTTGCGGTGATCGAGGGCGCAGCCGAACGCGTGAGGCCGAAGCTGATGACGGTCGCCGCGATCATGGCGGGCCTTCTGCCCATCATGTGGAGCACCGGTGCGGGCTCAGAAATCATGCAGCGCATCGCCGTGCCGATGATCGGCGGCATGGTCTCTTCCACTGCGCTGACGCTGGTTGTGATTCCAGCGCTTTATGCCTTGATCAAGGACGTTCGGCTGCGGCGAACTCACTCAGCCGAAAGCTGGGGTCAGGCATGATCAAAAACGCCGAAGACTACTTCATTGATGACGAGGCGGCGCGCGCAAAACTTGAGGCGCTAAGGTGGCCCCGGGGCGCGGTTTGCCCACGTTGCGGCGAATCGAACCGCATCTACGTCTTGGCGCACATCCGTCGCGGACTTAAGAAGTGCGGGCGTTGCCGAAGACAATTCACTGTCCGAACGGCAACGCTTCTTGAGGGCTCTCACGTACCGTTGCACAAGTGGCTGCAGGCCATAGGTATTTCAAGCACGGTGCCACGCGAGCATCTTGGTCGAGAGCTCTCCCGCACTCTTGCACTCGAACCGAGGGCAGCTCGGTTTGTTGCCAATCGATTGAGCGGCGCATCACGCCTCGCCCACAAACAACCTTCGGATCGTCGGGAATCAACGTCGAAAACGCCATCGGCTGGTAGCGTCAACTCGGATGGAGTTTGGGCAACATTCGAACAGACGGTCGCCCATCTCCTGAGCACGTCGCTCAGCCGCGTTCGGCAATCCGTCAAGCGCAAAAAGCCGGTTAAACGTCGTCGTAGACTGGCCAAATGATCGCGCAAATCCTCTGGCGCGAGGCGACTCACGATCAAGCAGCAATGTCGCGTCTTTTATGCTCGCATTAAATCTCGCCGCGCGCATTGCGCTCGTTGAACATATTGTGCGCGAATTTCTTTCGCGGCGCTCTCTCCAGCGCTAACCAAAGGAACGCCTATTGCGCCAAAATCCACTCGGACATCGCTTTCAGGTCGTCATCCGAGATATTGGGATGCGGCGGCATCCTTGCGGCACCCCACACACCACCGCCGCCTTCCTTGATCTTCTTCATCAACTTGGCCAAGGCGTCCGGATCACCTTTGTACTTGGCCGCGATGTCCTTGTAGGACGGGCCGATAACCTTGTGGTCGGGCTTGTGGCAGGTTGTGCAGGCATTCTTGCGCAGAAGCGCTTCGGCATCGTCGGCTTGCGCCGCCTGAGCGGCGACAAGCGGAACGGCAAAGACGAGAACTCCGAAAAGTCGTCGAACGCGCATGTTTCTCTCCCCAAAAAGATCACAATGCGAACAAGGCGAAGATCGATACCGTGTTGTTGTCGGATGCGTCGCGGCCGAAACCGTCATAATTCGACGAGCGACCGTTGAAGCGGGTGTACCCGGTGTATTGGATGCCCAAACGGAGATTGGCGAGCGTGCCCATGTTCGAGTCGTCCTTGCCCCACGGCGTCCAATCGAACTGGAGAATGTAGCCACGCGAATTCGGCGAGCCGTTGGCGCTACCTTCGACAGGATCGGGTGCGAAACGCAGCATGTCCGTCGAGCCCCAGGTATCGAAAAACGCGGCGGTGAAGCCATAGGTGTCGTCGACGTAATAGGACCCGTTCAGTCTGATCGTCGAAAGCGAGCTCTTCATGCGGCCGGCGTCCCCACTCGCAAAGCTCGAATCTAAATCCTGATGTTCATGGATGAACGTGGCATTCGCGGTCACCTGATCGTTCCCGATCGGCCGCTGGTACGTTGCGTCAAAGCCCCAGTCGGTAAATTTGTTGGTGCCGAACGTGTGGTCGAACCCGGGATAGATCGCGGCGTGTATGCCGAAGAATCCCGCAGACACGTAGTTGTCGCCGAAGGATTTTTGGACGGCGACACGCCAATAGGGCGTGATACCGTCGACCTCATTACGGAATCCGTGACCTAGCGCGTCAAGCGCGGATTTTGAAAAGGCGTGATAGCCCCCGATCTCGACGTACACGAGGTCGTCGATCATCGCATAGCCGCTTAGGCCGTAGACTTGACCGCCCAGTGCGTCGTCCAAGATGACGCCCGCCGCCGGCGACGGCATCAGCTCGGAAGCGAAATACGGATAGCTCCACGTCGGCGTCGAATTCCAGACATCCTGGACCCCCGGATGGTTGTTCAAACTGACACCGCCCACGATCTGATGGTCGTCCAAAGTGAAGTCACGGGCGAATCTCAGATCCGTATGATGGAGGGCGATGTGATGCTCGAGCCCGTCGTAGTTCACCTCCACGAACGCACCTAACCCGTCAAGGATACGGCCGGCATAATAGAGCGAAGCTTCATGGATCTTCGTATTGTCGTTCTCGTCGAAGCCCTCGCCTTGGCCGCCTGGAACGTCCGATGCCGTATGCACGTAGGCTGCGATGACTGTCGCGCTGATCGGAAAGAAGTCAGGTGAATCGCCGATCGCATATCCGTGCAGCTTGAAATCACGGCCGAATGCCGTCAGTTGCGGACCATATCCGCCGACGTGGCATCCTGCACATTGAACACCTGTCTGCCGGGAGAACGCTGGGACTGCGCCGGCGGGCGTGATGACGAGTATGCAGAAGCTCAGACCGACAAAGAACGAAAACAGGTTGATCGTGTAGTGCGCGAGGGAGCGCATGGATGCCTTCACTTTCCTGACGGGGGGACGTCAGCATTCTGGGTTCAATAAACGCCTAAAAGTTTAGCCATATACGTTAACAAAACCATACAATTTCCCCGGGATTGGGTGTTCGACTTCGCGGCATTGGCGTGGATTGGTCGGACTCCAGCATTCCCGCCGCTTTGATTTTCGGAGGCGGTGAATCGCCTTTGCATCACTGTCCGGCGCCGCTCAACCAGAGCTGGTTCGGCCCAAATTCCCTCGCTCAATTCAAGTGGACGAAAGCCGGCAATCGATTAGTCGGCTTCGGTCTTCTGAGACGGCGCGTTCAAAAAGCCCTTGGGATTGGCCTCAAATCGTTCCAGGCACCGCCGCGTGCAAAATGCGTAATCTTTGCCTTCGTGCGAGGCGAACAGCTTCGCGGTCCAACGGTCGACACGCATGCCGCAGACCGGATCCTTGATCCATTCATGAGGCTCGGCCTTGCGATCGCGCAACCTCCCATCCTCCAGCCAGAGGATGCGGTCGGCGATGTCTTCGATCCGTTCATCGTGCGTTACGATGACAATTGCGCGGCGGTCGTCGCGCGCGATGTCGTGGAGAATCATTGCGACTTCCAGACCGCGCTGCGAGTCGAGATTTCCGGTCGGTTCGTCGGCAAGAATCAGCGGCGGATCGTTGATCAACGCGCGGGCGACGGCGACGCGTTGCTTCTCGCCACCCGATAGGGCATTGGGCCTGGCATGCCTTCGGCGATGGAGATCAAGTCGCTCGATGAGCGCCGATGCCCGCGCGCGCGCTTGATCGAAATCTCCCCGAACAAGCCGCGCCGGAAATAGCACATTGTCTTCGACATCAAGCGCTTCCAAGAGATTGTAAGCCTGAAAAACAAAACCGATCTCCCGTGCGCGAACCGACGCGAGCGCCGTCTCGCCAAGCGAGGTAAGCGTGCTGTCCTTAAGTTCCACCGTGCCCGCAGACGGACGCATCAACCCGCCGAGGATCGACAGCAACGTCGTCTTGCCGGAACCAGACGGGCCCTTTACAAGCACGAGTTCGCCAGGCCGCACGTCGAGAGACACGTCATCGACCGCCCTGACGGCGCTTTCTCCAGCACCGAACGTTTTCGCGAGGCCGGTGGCTTTGAGAACGGGAGCCGTTGTGCTCATGGCGTTCATCCTTTGAAGACCAAAGCGGGATCGACTTTGATCACGTAGAAAGCGGGCGCGACGGCCGCCACCGCCGCAACGACGATCGTCGTCAACGAGAGAGTGCCCGCCGTTCGATATGAAAAGTCGACGGCGACATCCGGTACCCAAGTGGAGAGACCGGCTTCCAACGGGCCGATAGCCGCGATTGCGAGGACGCAACCGATCAGCGCAACTGCACAGGTCTGCAAGACTGCTGAGAGCAGAAGCTGGCGTTGCGGTGCACCAAGCGCCTTGGCGACAGCGAGCTCCGCAGTGCGGGCGGAAACGAACGAATAGGCCGTGAAAACGATGATCAACGCGGAGACGATTGTTGCCATGGCGCTGAGCATTCCGATCAGCGCGCCGCCCATCTGCAGGGCAAGGCCATAGTCGTTTCTGAGTAGCCTCTCGCGAGGAAGGGCGTGGACGTCGCCGACTTCTCCCTCGATGCGAGACGCGAGCTGCGCCGCCGAAAGGTCTGGATTGGGCCTGACCAGCAGCAGGCTGGCACCGCTTGCAATGTTTAGTTCACGACGGGCCAAAGGCTCGTCCATGAGAACCAACGGGTTCGCCATTGAAAACGTGCCCTCGGAGAGGCCAGAGATGCGATGGCGGCCTTCCCCGGTTCGGATGGTGTCGCCAATCTTCAGCCCCAGTTCCTTTGCCATCGACGTGGGGATGACAATCCCGCCACCCGTCGGCATTGGCCAGCCTGTTCGTTCGTGCCAGCGAGCCCGCAGCCTCTCGTCGGCAGGAACGCCGACGACATAGGCGAGGCGTTCGTTGGGCGGATCCCCGATGTTGAGCTCGCGATAGACGACCGGCGTCATCGACGCGACGCCGGGAACACGCGCGACTTCCGCGATCGTATTGTCGCTCAGGCGCGAACGCGCCATGTGAAGATTTTCGACGCCGTCCTGAAGCACCCAGACTTCAGCCGGCGTCCGTTCGATGAAGACGACGATCTGGCGTGCCTCGCCGCGAAAAACGGCGTCCAGATAGAGAGCGAGGATTAGTGCGAGCGCGATTCCGATCCCGGCGGCGGCGAGACCCAATTTATCGGTGGTGAGCGACTTCAGCGTCCAATACAGCATGAATCACCGCTGGAAAACGAGGACGGGATCGAGCCGCGTCAGTCGGCGCAACGGAATTAGGCTGCCTGCTGTGGAAGCAACCAATGCAACGGCTACCCCACGTATGACCACGTCGGCTTGCCAGACTCGAGCGTTGTAGAGCGGATTCCACGCTGCCGTGAGCCACGCGAAGAGTTTGGCGAGAATGAGCGCAAACGGCAGAGCGCTCAACGCGACGAGAACTCCGCCGACGACGAGCGACAGCGCCAGCGCCTTGGGCGCGGCGCCCAGCGCCTTCTGCACGCCATACTGACGCAGTGCCGCGTGAACGTCGGAAAAGCGCAACATGGCCATCGTCAGAAGCGCGATGAGCCAGGTGATCGCGGTTATGAGTGCGAACATTGACCCCAAGAGGCGCGCACCGAACGCGCGATCGCCCTTGCCGAGCTCACCGGGCGTAAAGAAGTCCGCTTCTGGCACCGCCTTCTCGAGTTGTCGTCTCGCCTCTTGCAAGCCGACCGTGGCGGGCAGCTTGATCAAGAGGGCCGAGACGAGCGACATGTCGTCGCCGCCCACCGACAAATCGGACTCGAGCAAAACATCGAGCAATCGATCATAGGTGATGAATGCGTAGGGCGAAAACGGCGACGTCGTGCCGCTTGAGAGACCGACGACCTCCAGATCTGCGTCGAAGATCTTCACATGGTCGCCCAGGCTGATGCCCTGCAGTCGCGCCAAGTTCTCGTCGAGAACGACCTCCGGCGCGGCGGTCGGCGGGCGGCCAGCCACGAGTTGCTTTGGTCCGCCCAGCGTATCGAAGCCCACAAGTGTCGCGGGCGATTGAAATCCGTGGCGTCGGAGGATGAAGGGCACGAGCACAATCGGATGCGCCTCAAGCCCTGGAATTACCGCCTCGGCTCGTTCACGTGAAAGTTGTGCGAGCCGCGAGTTGGACAAGGCGAAGCGGTCACTGTTCCTCTCGAGCGCGACCAAGTCGGCTGGAAGTGACGCCGAGAAGTCGTTGAGATCGCCAAGAATTCCCGCGCGAAGCCCCTCAAACAATAGGCTGAGCGCGATGACCGCCGCGAAAACCGCGGCGATCAGCAAGGCTCGCCACGGTTTCGACCACCATTGACGGATCGTCCAGTGGAGCACGCGATCATCCCCTTCGCACACGCTCGTTGCCGGCAGCTGCCGGTGACCCAAGCTTGCGCTCGACCGAATTCTTTGGCGACGGCCTCTTGAGATATATACCCCCCGGGGGTATATTTCAACACAACGCGGCGCGGCGTGAAAATGACAGCTCGCGCGGTCGGGCCTCAAATCCAGACGCCGGTGCCAAGTGGAGGTTCGCGATGCGCAAACTCATTCTTGCCCTGGTCGTTGCTGCGTTACCATTGGCGGCGAGGGCCGAATCGCCCGAGGAAAAGGGCCTGATGATCGCCAAGGAAGCGCAACGGCGTGACGAAGGCTGGGTCGACTCGAAGGTCGACGCGAAGATGGTCCTTGAGAACAAGCAGGGCGAGAAGAGCGAGCGCAACATGCGCATTCGCGCTCTTGAGGTTACGTCGGACGTCGACGGCGACAAGTCCTTGGTCTATTTCCTCTCGCCGCCCGACGTGCAGGGCACCGCGCTGCTTTCATTCACGCATTTCACCGCATCCGACGATCAATGGCTCTATCTGCCGGCGCTAAAGCGCGTGAAACGCATCGCGTCGGCAAACAAATCGGGCTCTTTCGTCGGCAGCGAATTCGCGTTCGAAGATTTGCTGGCACAGGAAGTCCCGCGCTTCACCTACAAATATCTGCGCGACGAACCATGCCCGACGGACGAGGCCAAGACCTTGAGCTGCTTTGTGGTTGAGCGCAAGCCGGCCTATGAACACTCAGGTTATTCGCGGCAAATCGGCTGGATGGACAACAAGGACTACCTGTTGCGCAAGATCGAGTTCTTCGACCGCAAGTCGGAGCATTCGAAGACCCTCTTGTTCACGAACTACCGCCAATATCTCGGCAAGTTTTGGCGCGCGCAGAAATTGGTCATGGAGAATCATTTGACTGGCAAGAAGACGACGCTTCAGTTCGGAGACTTTCAGCTGAACGCGACGGTCGATCAGTCGGAGTTTGATCCGGACGCGCTATCGCGGCTGCGCTGACGCCCAAGCGAAAATGATACGGCGCCTCGCCCTTTGTTGTTTCACAATCGTCGGCACGGTGGCCGCGCACGCCGAACCTGTCGACATATCCGGCTTTGTTGAGGGTGAAGTCCGTATCTTCCCAGCGGCGCCAAAGTTTCCTGCGCAGCACGACGACGCATTGAGTCCATCGCTCGCGTTTCAACCCGAGCTGCGTTGGAAGTCCGACAACCATGATACGTTCACATTCATCCCGTTCGGCCGTATCGACGCCGACGACAAAAGGCGCACTCATTGGGACGTCCGCGAAGCGAACTGGCTCTACAATGCCGGCGACTGGGACCTGCGCGTCGGGCTCGGCAAAGTATTCTGGGGAGTTGCGGAGTCGCGCCATCTCGTCGACATCATCAACCAAACCGACCTTGTCGAATCGGTCGAGGAGGAGGACAAGCTCGGGCAGCCGATGGTGAACTTGAATCTCATCACCGATTTCGGCACTTGGAACGCATTTGTTCTGCCTTATTTTCGCGAGCGCACCTTCCCGAGTTCTTCCGGAAGACCTGGGTTACCCCTCCCTGTGGCCACGGATCTCGCTGTCTTCGAATCCGGCAGCGGGGAGCGCCATGTCGACTATGCGCTTCGCTGGCAGGAGCGCGTCGGCGCCTTCGACATTGGCTTGTCATACTTCGACGGCACGGGCCGTGAACCGCGCTTGGTGCCGACGCTAGCGCCGGGCGGCCCTGTCCTCGTTCCGCATTACGATCTGATCGATCAAGCAGGCCTCGACGTTCAGGCAACGTTGGATTCGTGGCTGCTCAAACTCGAGGCTATCGTCCGCTCAGGACAAGGCGATACCTTCTTCGCCAGTGTCACGGGATTCGAATACACCTTCTATCAAGTCTTCGGGTCGCAAGCCGATCTGGGCGCGCTCGCCGAGTACGATTATGACGGTCGCGATGCGAATGCCCCGTACACGCTCTTCAACAACGACATCGTGCTCGGCGCGCGTCTGGCGCTGAACGACGTTGAGGACACAAGCTTCCTCAGTACCATGATTGTCGATCTCGACAACCACACCACGCTTTCGAAAATCGAGTTTGCGACTCGCGTCGCCGATGGCTGGAAGCTCGAGATCGACGGGCGTTTTTTCCTCTACGTCGATAACCATGCGATCGAAACCAATTTCGAGCGCGATCACACGCTGGAGATTCGCTTGCGGCGCTATTTCTGAGATGTGCGAGATGGCATCAATTGCGGCTTGCGACATAGGCCGCCACCGCTTTCCGATCATCTGTGCTCAGTACCGCAGCTATGTTTCCCATCGGCTGAGAGCTCCGCTCGCCCCTTGCGAATCGATCAAGCTGGTCAGCGATGTAGTCGGCGTGTTGGCCCATTAGCTTCGGCACCGGTCCGCTCGTGCCCATCCTCATGCCGCCTGGCCCCATCATGTGCCGGCCTCCCATCATGCCGCCATGGCCTCCCATCATACCACCGCGCCCGCCCATCATGCCGCCGCCTCTGGTGTCATGGCACATGTTGCAGGCGGGCGCGTCGCCAGAGCCCTCCATGAAGATTTGCTCCCCCCGCGCCCAATTTGCCCGACTTCCGTCCTCGTCGGGTTTGATCGTCTTCCCGCTGTAGAAGTCGGCAAACAGCGTTCTTTCACTGTCGGAAAGCGGTCGGGCGACAGGCGCCATGATGTCGGACGCCCGTGCGCCGTCTGCGAACGCGCGAAGCTGCTGATAGAGATAATCCGGATCCTGCCCTGCTAATTTTGGAACCGTTGGCGTGGGACTATTGCCGTCGGCGCCGTGACAGGCCGCACATCGCTCCTGCGCGAGCGTTGCGCCCTTCTCTGCAGCATGGCGCTGCGCCAGCCACAAAACGAGCGAAACGACGAGCGCGGCAGCCACTAGTACAATCACAACGGCGGTTGGGCCAATTCGCATCATCTACTCAATTTGCTCTTCGCTCGCTTGCACTGGTCACGCGGGAATTCGCCTTTGGCATAGCCAACGGTTTGCCCATAATGGTCAGTCGGACCTTTCCTTGGGTCGCCGGTGACTGTCGGATCGCCGTCGGATCGCCCATGGCAGGTCTCCTACGAGGGCCATCGCAAGCGCGATGTGGCAGCGGCTATGAACCGCCGTCCGCGCGTCACTTCTGTTGATGCTGCAGCACCATTTCCTGGTGCTTGAGCATCTGTTCCATCATGAGCTGCATCATGTCCACGCGCTCCTGCATGTGCTGATACTGGTCGGCGTTGTCACCGCTCGCACCTTGCTCGCCGCGGCGGCCCATCATTCCGCCTTGGCCTCCCATCATACCGCCCTGGCCACCCATCATTCCACCTTGGCCGCCCATCATACCGCCCTGGCCACCCATCATGCCGCCTCGGCCGCCCTGACCACCCATCATGCCGCCGCCCATCATCGAATGCATAGCCTGCATCTGTTCGTGCATCAGCTGCATGTGCTCGCGCATGAGCTTCATGTATTTGGCGCCGTGCGCGCCGCGGGCCTGGCCCATCATTTGATCCATGTGCTCGAAGCGCTGTTCCGTCTGCTCGGTCGCGGAGGACGGCGCCGTCGGCTTGTCGTCGGCCGCATACGCAAGCGTCGCGCCACCAAGCGCCAGCAGCGCGACGATGGCCAGCGCATGAGAGTATCGCGTGTTCATTGTGCTTCTCCTTCGCATTTATTCCCTGTTGTGGAAGTGATCCCGGAGATTGCTCCTTGATCGTGACTTACCATATAATACCCCCAGGGGGTATATGCGAGTCGATGGGCTTAAACTGCGATGTCGAGCCGCATCAGCCTCCAGCGAGCAGTAGAGGACCTAATGCGCCAATGGGTGTTTGATCGAGATCAAGGCCAGGTGTCAGGAAAGTGATTTTCGATATCATCAAATGCGAACGATGCGGGTCCTGAAAGCAACCGCGGCAACTCGGAGTGAATCATGAAGATCAAATCTCTCCTCATTTTGGCCGGCCTCGCCATAGCCGGAACTACCGCGCTGGCGCACGATGACCATTCTGCTGGCGAGCAAAATTTGGCTGGCCGTCCTGGAGACCGGACGAAGGTTGTCCGCACTGTCCATCTTGTGGCAAGCGAGATCAGATTCGACGCCAAAAAGCTGTCGTTCAAGAAAGGCGAGATCGTAAAATTTGTACTCGTCAATGAGGGCGAGCAAGATCACGAACTTACGATCGGCGATGCCGCCTATCAGCTCAATCACCGCAAGGAAATGGCCGAAATGGCGGAAGCGACGGATGCGTCGATGAATGGCATGGCCGCGCATCATCACAATGATGGCAGCACAATCACCGTGAAACCCGGCGAGACGAAGGAACTCGTATGGCAATTCACGAACGCCGGCGCGTTCGAATTCGCCTGCAATATTCCCGGTCATGCAGAGGCGGGAATGGCCGGAACAATCACCATCCGCTAAATCCTTCGGCGGTTGCTGCCGCGCACGACGTGTCCGATGAAACACGAAGCAACCGTCAGATTTCCCTTAACAAAAGGTTACCAGATCTTCGGCGATTGCTGATGCAATTTTGCGACGTTTGATCGGCCAATGCTGATGTATTGCGCGACACTGATTGAATGCGTTGACTTTGTTACGGCTGCGCTTGAGATTTCCACAGCATGAGGATTTTGAGCACCCCATCTGGCTCGAACACGGTCGGCCGCTTCGTGGCGATCGCTATCGTGTTGGGATGGGCGCTTGTGCCGGCTTTCTGTGGCGGACTCTTTGAGGTAGCACACGCCCACGCTCGAACTGTTCTGCATGATCACGCTGGCGCCACAACACATAAGGAGCCGGTCTCGTGTTGCCGTTCCCTTGCCGACGTGAAAGTCCTCACCGTGGCACCCGCGGCATTTCCGGCTGTGAAAGCCATCGTTGTGAGCGGGCTCGGATCGCAGCGTGAGATCGCGGCGTCGACAAGACTCTCGAACTCGACTGCGATAGCGGCGGCAACGGGACCACCTCGAATACAAAATGTTCGGTTGCTCTCTTACAATTCGCTCGCACCTCCATCTCCGCGCGCCTGACGTTCGCGAAGAACGTCAACTTGAGACGCAAAAGCGTCTTGCCGCCTTGTTGCGCGTGAGTTGAAAGGTAAGCCAATGCATCGCCGTTGGATTTCGCTTTGCAGTGTGGGCTGCAAGGCAGTCGCGGTGCTCGTGATGGCAACAGCACTTGCCTGCCCTGTATCCGGCGCACCTAAGCTCGATGCCGACGGCGCGGTGCGGTTGGCGTTGTCGCGCAATCACGATCTGCAAGCGGCGCGCGCCCAAGTGCAGGCGGCCGTTGGTCGGCTGCGCCAAGCGGGAATGTGGCCGAACCCACGCATTGAACTCGGCCACGAGACGGACCGGCCCTTCGCGAATGAGGGCGAGTACTCGTCCTCGGTGGGTCTGTCGCTGGATCTGCCGATTTCTGGGCGCTTGGGCCGAGCGCAGGACGTGGCGCGAGTTGACGTCGCGCGCGCCCTTGCAGAGGTCAACGACGCCGAGCGCCAGCTAATCGGCGACGTCGCTTCCGCCTACTACCAAATCGTTGCAATCGACCAAAACCTCAAGCTCCGTGGGGAATTGATCACATCGATCGCGGAACTCGCCGCCGTTAGTCAAAATCGCTTCAGCGCTGGCGAAGTTTCGGAGTTGGACGTGAATGCCGCAAGCCTCGAGCTCATGCGTCTCAAACAGGACCGCACTATTCTTGCCGGCGAGCGAGCAGCGGCGGTTCGCACCCTGGCAGGCCTAATCGGCCTAAACGGCGACGAACCGCTGGCACTTGATAGCAAGCAGCAATCTCGTTCGCCGCTCGCCACGTCGGCCGAATTGGTTCGCCGCGCGCTGGAGCGGCGGCCCGACCTTCGATTGTTGGATTTGGCAGCCAATCGAGCCGAGGCTGAGAGGGCGCTCGCGTCAGCGTCGGCGTGGGAAGATTGGGGCGTCTCGCTTGGCGTCAAGCGCGACCGCCTTTCTATCGAAGGCGCGCCGCGTCAACCGGCCGAAGATGCGCTGGCAATGACGCTGACCATTCCATTCCCGGTTCTCAATCAGAACGAGGGGATTCAACGCGCGGCCGCCTCCGACTCGCTCGCCGCCCGGGAGCAAGAGGAAGCTCTGCGTCAACGCATCGAGAACGAAGTGACCGGCGGGGCTGAGCAACTGGCGCAACTTGCCGCCGCCGTCGACGGCTATGAACGCGAGGCGCTGCCGCTCGCGCGCAAGAACACCGCGCTCGCTCACAATGCATATCGCAAAGGACAAATTGCGATCGGTGATGTTGTGCAGGCAGAGCGGCAAGAAAAGGAGGTCGCCACCAATTATGCCGACGCTCTGGGAAGATACCTGAGGGCGAGAGTGTCGCTCGAGACGGCGACTGTCGCCCACCTCGACCTAATGACTCGGCCAGTGGAAGTCGACGAAGCAAGGGAACAGTGACGTGAATCGAACTCCAATTGCCCGGGTCTTGAAGTTTTATGCGGTTTGCCTGGCCGTTGCCCTGCTATTCGCAATGCCGCGTGAAGCGTTATCGCATGGCGGGGCGATCGAGACTGGAGAAGGGCCCAAAGGTCCGGTCACGCTCACAACAGCGCAGATCAAGGCGCTGGGATTGCAAACAGCTCAAGCTGATTTTCGGCCGATGGAGAGTCTCTTGCGCGTCCACGGCGAGGTCTCGCCGCTGCCCGAGGCTCAGTCGAACGTGACGCTGCGCTTCAGCGGCATCGTCAAGGCGATTTACGCAAAACTCGGGGACGTTGTGCACAAGGGCGATCGACTCGCGCTCGTCGAGTCGCGCGTGGTCGGTGATCCGCCGCCAACTATCGTGGTCACTGCGCCGATGGCCGGAACGATCGACGCGCGAAACATCATTGTCGGACAAAGCGTCGAGCCGGATTCCGTGCTCTTTCATTTGAGCGATCTCGCCAAGTTGCGCGCAGTCGGGCGCGTGTACGAGGAGGACCTCGGCAAAGTTCACGTCGGTCAGGCGGCGCACGTCAACGTACTTGCCTTTCCAGCCGAGCCGTTCTCGGGGACGCTAATCTATGTTGGTCCGGCACTCGACCCCGACACGCGCACGGCCGAAATTGCTGTTTCTCTCGACAACGGCAAGGGACTTCTCAAGCCCAACCTGTTCACGCGCATCGATCTCGTGATCGGTAAGACAGACGCGGCATTGACGATTCCCAATAACGCGATCTTGGAAGCCGGCGGTGAGAAGTTCGTGTTCGTTCGTGACGGAGGCACATTTACTCGCAGCGACATAGAGGTCGGCGCGTCCGATGATCAATACACCGAGGTGACTTCAGGCATCGTACCCGGCGATGAGGTTGTCACCGTCGGTGCGCGAGAGGTTTACACACAATGGCTCACGGGTGGCGCGATGAAGGCGGAGGAGTAGATCTTGTTCAACGCCCTCATCGCCTGGTCGTTGCGCAACCGAATCTTGGTACTCGCCGTGGCACTCGCGCTGACCATCGCAGGAGCATTCATCCTGCGCGAAATGCCGGTCGATGTATTCCCTGAATTCGCGCCGCCTCAGGTTGTCATCCAGACAGAAGCGCCTGGTCTCGCCCCCGAGGACGTGGAGTCGCTGATCACTTACCCGCTTGAGAGTGCGATCAATGGCACGCCGTCGGTCAACGTTGTACGCTCCTCGAGTTCAGTCGGCCTGTCGACCATCGTCGTCGTCTTCGGCGCCGGCACGGACATCTATCTTGACCGCCAGCTCGTGAACGAGCGAATTCAGAGCGCGGCCGCAGACCTTCCTGCAGGCGCTAAGGCGCCGGTCATGTTGCCTGTGACGTCCGCGGTGGGCTGGCTCGTCAAGTACTCGCTGACCAGCAAGACATTCTCGCCGATGGACCTGCGCACGATCTCGGATTGGGAGATACGCCCGCGGTTGCTTGCTGCCGGAGGCGTCGCCTCCGTCGTTTCGATCGGCGGCGACGTCAAGCAATATCAAGTGCGCCTCGATCAGATGCGGATGCTTGCCTACAAGGTCAGCGCCGAAGATGTCCGGCGAGCGCTCGAGGGCGCCAATCTCAACGTACCTGGCTCGTTCGTGCAGCGGGGCGGCGAGGAGCTGATCGTCAGCGGTCAAGGCCGCGTACGATCGCTGGCCGATCTACGCGGCACGGTGATCGCAGTACGCAAGGACGTTCCGATCACCCTCGCCAACGTCGCAGATGTCGGCCTCGGCGCGGAGGTCAAGCGCGGCGACGGCGCTTTTGCAATGGATCACGCCGTCATCGGCACAATCTCGAAGATGTACGGAGCCGATACCGTCGCAACGACAGCAAGGGTCGAACAGGTACTAGCCGATATCCGGAAGGACTTGCCCGCCGGAATAACGCTCGACACGGAAGTATTTCGCCAGGCTAATTTTATCGAAGCGGCGATCTACAATTTGAACGTGGCGCTCGTCGAAGGCGCGTTGATCGTCATCGCGGTTCTCTTCGTCTTTCTGATGAATTGGCGTGCCTCGTTCATCACTTTCCTGTCGATGCCGCTGTCGTTCATCGGTGGCCTCATTGTCATGTATCAGTTCGGCGTCGGCATCAACGCCATGACGCTGGGAGGCCTTGCCATCGCAATCGGCGAGGTGGTCGACAACGGCATCATTACGGTCGAAAACGTCGTACGCCGGCTGCGACTCAATCGTAACTCGGAGCGGCCCGCGCCAGCGATGGAGATCGTCTTCGACGCGGTGCAAGAAATTCAGAACTCGGTTGTCTACGCCACCCTTATTGTCAGCATGATCTTCGTGCCGATCTTTTTGTTACCCGGACTGGCGGGCCGCATATTTACCCCCCTCGGCATAGCCTACATCGCCTCGGTGTTGGCCTCACTGATCGTAGCGATCACTGTAATCCCCGCGCTTTGTTATCTGATGCTTGTGCGCGGCAAAGAACAGCAAGACCGCGAAGAGCCGACGCTTCATCCGATGTCGGCGACAGAACTTGACCAGAACCTTAGCCAAGCCGAGGAGCACGAACACGAGACCGCATTTGTGACTGCGCTTAAGCGCAGATTTCGCCGCATCCTAGGCGCGTCGCTATCGCATCCCGTCGTGGTCGTCGGTTTCGCTCTGCTGCTGCTCGCCTCTGCCCTGGCCCTTCTGCCGTTCTTCGGTCGTTCCTTCCTCCCGGAATTTCACGAAGGTAACTACATCATCGCTATGACGACGCTTCCGGGCACCAATCTCGACGAGTCGATGCGGCTTGGTGCCCAAGTGCGCAAGATCATGCTCGGGTACAAGCAGGTGGTATCGATCGATCAACGCGCCGGTCGCTCTGAGCTCGATGAAGATGCGCAACCGCCGAATTTCAGCGAGTTTGATGTCCGGCTCGACTTCGAGCGGGACCCGTCGATGAGCGCCGATGACCTTTTGCGGCACGTTCGCGCCGATCTCAACCAGATTCCCGGTGCCGTGTTCAACGTCGGGCAGTTCATCGCGCACCGCATGGACGAAGTGCAATCAGGCGTGCGAGCCCAAGTCGCCATCAAGCTTTTCGGTACGGATCTAGGTCAGCTCTATCGGATCGGGCAGCAGATCCAAAGAATCATCGGCAAGATTTCAGGAGCTGTCGACGTCAACCTCGAGCAACAAATCAAGGTTCCCCAAGTCAGCATCAGCGTCGATCGCGAACGCGCAGCACGTTACGGCATCGGCGCGGGAGATGTGCTCAGAGACGTCCAGATGTATTTGAACGGCGAGACGGTTTCAAAGGTGCTCGAGGGTCAACGTACTTTCGACTTGCTTGTCCGCCTCGGCGATGCCGCCCATATCGGAGTTGCAGATGTTCGCGACATGCTGATCGATGCACCGTCTCTGGGTGAAGGTGGGAAGTTACCTTTGCGTTCAGTCGCAAGCGTGACCGTCGAGGACAAGCCTTACGTCATCAACCGCGAGGCGGCCACGCGCCGCATCGTCGTCGGTTTCAATGTCGAAGACCGGGACCTAGGCAGCGTCATCGCTGATACCCAAAAGGCGATCGCCAGCCAAATAAAGCTGCCGCCCGGATACTACATCGAATACGGCGGTCAATTTCAGAGCCAGCAGGAGGCAAACCGCGTCTTGGCCGGCTTCGGCGCCCTCGCCGTGTTCGTCGCCCTTATCCTGCTTTATCAGGCCTTCGGCAATCTTCGCGAGGCCCTGTTGGTTCTGCTCAATCTGCCACTTGCGATGATCGGCGGCGTCGTCGGACTCTTTGTGTTCGGCGCTGATCTTTCCGTGGCTGCGATCATAGGTTTCATCACGCTGTTCGGGATTGCCGCGCGAAATGGCATCATCTTGGTCACGCACTACAACCAACTACGAGCCGAAGGCAAAACAATCGACGAGGTCGTCAGAGACGGCACCTTGGACCGCCTCGTACCGGTGCTGATGACAGCCGCGACCGCGGCGCTCGGACTCATCCCGCTGCTATTGGGATCGCCGGTCGGCAAGGAGCTCGAGCGGCCATTGGCACAGGTCGTGTTGGGCGGTCTCGTGACTTCCACGCTCTTGAACATGGTCGTGATCCCCACGCTTTATCGACAAATCGAGCTTAGACGAGAACGGCGCTCTGTGCGCCTGGCACCCGCAAACGCATAGAAAGGAGAACAGCAAGATGAGGTACTCACTCTTAGCCGTCACCGTTGTAGCACTTGGTTTGGTGATAGCCCTGCCGCCACACGTTCGTGGCCTAGCTTCGGCTGCTGAGACGGCCGTCACGATCCCTGCGACAGCCACTGAAATTTGGCAAGCGATCGACACTCACCTCAAAGAGCTGCACGCCGACATCGACAAGGGAGCGCTCAACAACGTGCACGCGCATGCCTTTGCAATCCGAGACTTGGTACGTGCGCTTCCCACGCACTCGCCTGGCCTGTCGGCAGATGCGTTGGCAAAGGTCTCAACAGGCGTCAAGTTCGTCGATACGCTGGCTGAGCGTCTCGACAAAACCGGAGACGCAAACGACAAGGCCGGTACGCTCGCCAACACCGACAAGCTTGAAAAGCAATTGGCCTCGATTCGTGCAAACTATCCCGCGACCAAGTGAAGCGACGCAGAAGAACTCCCTGCCGCGCAGGTTGACCTGGCACCGGTCCGATCGCGAAGCTTGACATACTAGCGGCGGCCAAGCGGCCGCCTCGGGCGGCTTCTACTCACTTCGTGCCCTCGATGTCGCTGAAATCTAAGGCGCAGCGTGGCGGTCTGGTGCGCAAGGAAAGTCGTGTTCGATTGTTTTGCGCGCGAGGTCGGCTGCAGGCGCTTGCAGCAACGACGGATCGCGCTTGGCTTGTGCGACTACGCGCGTCGCCATGTCCCGATAGGAGAGGAAATCCGGCAAATGCACACAGACGCCTGATACTCCGCCTTGCAGCGAGCTAGATCGCGCGTCGCGCCCAGCTTGATCTCCAACTGCAAATGCGGAGAAAAAGCTCATGAGGAACTGATGACAATGGTGCGGGTGCGTAGCATTTGCCATTTGTTCATGCATAGCCTTGTCATCCAATTTGGAAAAGGCCTCGCACGCGCTCACAAGATCGGCGCCAGTCCGGATCATTCGTGGAGCCGCAATGGCGTCAGTCGACGAAGCGAAAAAGGCTGCTGCAACAACAAGGCCGACGTTCACCGCCCTTTTCCAAAGCCGCGTGCATTGCCCGCGGGAGGCAGTGGTGGAGCCAAGAATGAAGGCGGACGTGCGGCCGTCGGCATTCTTCCGTCCGAAACGACCAAAGGCTGTCATTTGTGTCCTCCTGCATGACGGAGTCCCGTCAAGCCGCTGTCGGCGCGCGCAATCGCGGCGCTAAACGCAGCCGAACGTCGCTATTCGTCCCCGGCATCATGTAGTCGCGCGTGAGCGGCGCGGCATCCACACGCTTGGCCAGCTGAAGCTGGAAGGCCATCAATCCCTGATGACGGAAACCCATTTCGCAGCCCGCAAGATAGAACTCCCACATTCGGCAGAAGCGCTCATCATAGAGTTCTCTTGCTCTTTCCCAGTTGGCCACGAACCTGCGCCGCCACTCGGCCAGCGTGTATGCATAGTGCAGGCGCAAAATCTCGACGTCGGTAACGATGAGGCCGGCGCGTTCGGCGGCCGGCAAGACTTCGCTGAGGGCCGGCGTGTATCCGCCGGGAAAGATGTACTTTGCAATCCACGGATTCGTTGCCCCGGGTCCGTCGCTGCGTCCAATCGAATGAACGAGGGCGATGCCGTCGTCGGTCAGCAAGTCCGACACCTTGCGAAAGAACTCTTGAAAATGCCCGACCCCGACGTGCTCGAACATCCCGGCTGAGACGATACGGTCGAATTTCTCCGATACATCGCGATAGTCCTGCAATCTGAAGTGTAGTCGATCGCAGTGCTCAGACTCCTCAGCTCTCGCGTCGGCAACCCTCAACTGCTCCCGAGAGAGCGTGACGCCCGTGACATCAACGTTATGTGCGGCAGCGAGATGCAAGCCGAGCCCGCCCCACCCGGAGCCTATGTCGAGTACGCGTTGTCCTGGCTTGAGCACGAGTTTAGCTGCGATCCGCCGCTTTTTGTTCAGCTGCGCTGTCTCAAGCGTGTCGTTGGGCGACTCATAGAATGCGCATGAGTATTGCTTGTCGGCATCTAGAAACAGATCGTAGAGCTGACCGGACAGGTCGTAGTGGTGTGCGGCGTTGCGCTCGGCGCGGCTACGATGATTGCGCTGCGTGAGCCTTCGCATCCAGTACCGTACCCGCGCAAGCACCTCCCAATAGTCATTTCCAAATCCCGTCCCGAAGTTGCGGGCAATGAGTTCCAGCAGATCGGCGATGCTGCCGCTCTCCAATGTGAGCCGGCCATTCATATAAGCCTCACCGAGCGCAAGATAAGGATCGGCAAGCAAAGCACGCGCCACGCCGCTGTCATGAAGGCGCACGACGACCGGCTTGGCCGTGGCATCGCCAAACGAATATCTGCGCGCGCCGACATCGACAACGTCGAGACGACCTACTCGAATGAGCTTCCTAATGACGTTGAAAAGCACCGACATGGCACATCACCCGTAGCGAAGTCTTCCACCATCCATTTGACCTGCGAAACCCAACGAAACTCATCTGAAGCTCATGACCCGGCCTGCGCCAGGAATTGCCGCCATTGACGCAATCCAGGAAGAAACATTGGTGTCCGCTCTCGATATGCACGGTATTCGTCGCCGAATTGTTTCATCATCTGCCGCTCCTCGCGATACGCAAGCAGCGTGTAGACGAGTACGATGATGGGAAACAGGATTACCGAAAATATTGTCGGCCAATGCACTACGCCCTCACCAAAGAGGCCGACAAAAAGCCCAGTGTATTGGGGATGCCGCACGAGTCTGTAGAGACCGTCTGTCGCGAGCCTACGCGCGCGATGAGCGTAGTAGAGTTCGCGCCACCCTTGGACGAATAGGCCGATCCCGGTGAAGAGCAGTGCGTATCCGAGTAGCATAGAAATGAACATGCCGGTCTCGCCAAAACCGACGAGCGTCGACCACAGGTTGGCGTTCAGGTTGGTTCGATCCAATCCGAAGAAGCGAACCAGGAGGTAAATCGTCAGCGGAAAGCCGTACATCTCCGCATAGAGAGCAATGATGAATGCTTGCACGAGGCCGGCGCCGGCCCATTCGCGCCAGCCTTTCGGAGCCAGGTAGCGATAAAACAGCCACGAGGCGACGACGATCATGATGATCGCCAAACCCCAAACACCAGAATGCGCGATGTAGTCAGACATATGTCGCTTCTTCTTAAGAGGCGGTCTGGCAATTTAATCGCAATATCTGTGGTTCGGTCTTTGATCTCGATTAAGTTGAGCAGCGACTTGGCTGTTTCAATCGTTTTGCCGTCAATCGATAGCGGAGCCAAATTAAGGTGCGATGACTCCGTCTTTGACGAGTTGACGAGTATATGGAAACACAATCTCTGGATCAGGCCTGGCTTGGTGCTGATCTTTGTCCGGACACTCAACGCGCGCCATCAAATGACGTATGACATTGAGCCTTGCGCGCTTCTTGTCATCCGCGCGCACCACATACCAAGGAACAGCCTCGGTGTGCGTCCTATCGAGCATCTCGTTTCGAGCGAGGCTGTATGCATCCCAATGTTTCAGCGCCACCTCATCAACCGGGCTCACCTTCCACTGCTTTAGAGGGTCGGTCTTGCGGTCTTTCAGGCGCTTCCTTTGCTCACCCTTCGAGATATCGAGGTAATATTTGAAGAGTTGAATGCCCGAGCGTTCCAGCAGCCCTTCGAAATCCAAGACCGACTCCATGAACTGTTCATATTGCGCCTCAGTGCAAAAGCCCATTACACGCTCGACGCCAGCGCGGTTGTACCAACTTCGATTCATCAGGACCATTTCTTGCGCAGCGGGCAAGTGAGGTACGTAGCGTTGGAAGTACCAAGTTGCTGAGTCCCGGTCCGAGGGCTTGCCCAACGCGACAACGCGCGTCTCCCGCGGGCTCAGATGCCGAACGATGCGCTTGATGACGCCGTCCTTGCCGGCGGCGTCTCGACCCTCGAAAAGAACTAGGACCTTGTGATCGAACTTGATCAAGTGCCGCTGGAACTTGACGAGCTCGATTTGAAGCTGGCGCAAACGGTGTCTGTAGTTCGCATCATCGTCGGTCTCAAAGCCCTCGTTCTTCGCTCTTGCGCGTCTCTTCTGAGTCATGCGACCCCAATCTCCGGAGGGCGAGTGAGAACCTGCCTGGCCTGGCTTCGCCTCGTTCTTAGGCGCGAGCAATGGCAACAGACCAATTGAAGCAAGCGCTGCCGCTCCCCTTGTCAGATCTATTTAACTGACAAGGCTGGCATCTTTAACTTCAATCAAGGCCGGAGACGGCGGTTGATATCAATCTGTCTCGGATTGGATGAGAGTTCCCATGCCAAATCGGCAAACAAACGACGACCCGGCGACGAGCGGGCGAGAGCATACCCACCACGCACATGCACAAGCCCACATGCACACGACGTCGCACGGCCGCGCTGCAGATGTGAACCAAAGCCATACGGGCCATCACGGCCACAATCACGGCGCCATGGTGGCCGATTTCCGTCGACGCTTCTGGATATCGCTGGCCATTACGATTCCGGTACTTGCCTTGTCACCACTGGTGCAAAGCGTACTCGGCTTGCAAACCGCCCTCGCCTTTTCCGGCGACCGCTATGTTCTCTTCGGCCTTTCCGCGATCGTCTACTTCTATGGGGGCTGGCCGTTTCTGAAGGGCATCTACAACGAAGTCCTGTCTCGCAAACCCGGCATGATGACCCTGATCGCAGTCGCGATCTCAGCCGCCTTCATCTATTCGAGTGCCGTCGTCTTCGGCCTTACCGGCAAGGTGTTCTTCTGGGAATTGACGACGCTCATCGACATCATGCTGCTCGGCCATTGGCTCGAGATGAAATCCGTTATGGGTGCCTCGCGCGCGCTGGAGGCGCTCGTACAACTGCTCCCATCAATGGCGCATCGATTGAAGCCCAACGGCGAATCCGAAGACGTGCCGATTTCGGACCTCAGGCCGGGGAACCGCGTCTTAGTCAAACCGGGCGAGCGGGTACCAACTGACGGAACGATTCTAAAGGGCAGGTCCAGCTTCAACGAATCCATGCTGACTGGCGAGTCAAGGCCAGTGGAAAAGGGCGAAGGCCAAGAGGCCGTTGGCGGCGCCGTAAACGGGGAAGGTGCGGTCACACTCGAAATAGAAAAAACCGGCGACAAAACCTATCTCAGCCAAGTTATCGCGTTGGTCAAACAAGCCCAGGAGACTCGTTCGCGCACGCAGGATCTCGCCAACCGCGCCGCGCTTTGGCTGACTTACATTGCGCTATCCGTTGGCGGAACAACCTTTGCCGCGTGGCTTGCGCTCGGCTACGGCTTCGAATTCGCGATCGAACGTATGGTCACGGTGATGGTGATTGCATGCCCGCATGCGCTCGGTCTGGCAGTTCCGTTGGTCGTGGCAGTGAGCACGCGACTGACTGCGCAAAACGGCCTCCTTATCCGAGACCGCGCGGCCTTTGAACGAGCGCGCAACCTGAACGCCGTGCTGTTCGACAAAACCGGGACGCTGACGGAAGGCAAATTCGGCGTCACCGAGGTCGTTCCTTTGGCGGATATATCGGCGGAGGAAATCCTCGGCTGGGCCGCAACGCTGGAAAGCCAGTCGGAACATCCCATCGCCAAGGGTGTTGTTCGCGGTGCGGAAGAACGAGGCATCAAACTCAAGGCGGTGGACGAGTTCCGAAGCCTGACCGGACAAGGCGCCGAGGCGACGATCGAGAAGCGTTCGGTGCGCGTCGTAAGCCCCGGTTATCTCCGTGCGCATGATCTTGCAGTCGACAACGCGCGAGTTGATGCGCTCGGTGAAGAAGGGAATACGCTCGTCTACCTGCTCTTGGATGATGTACTTGTCGGCGCCATTGCGCTGGGCGACGTGATCCGCAAGGAGTCGTTTGAAGCGGTCTCACGCCTTAAGGCGATGGGCATCAAGTGCATGATGGTGACGGGCGATGCTGCGGCCGTTGCCAAATCAGTGGCAAAGAAACTGGGGTTGGACGACTACTTCGCTGAAGTTCTGCCTCAGCAAAAGCTCGAAAAGGTACGCGAAGTGAAGGCGCGCGGCCTTACCGTCGCCATGATCGGTGACGGCGTGAACGATGCGCCGGCGCTCGTCGAATCCGATCTGGGCATTGCCATCGGCGCCGGTACGGACGTTGCCGTGGAGTCCGCTGACATCGTGTTGGTGCGCAGCGACCCGCGCGACGTCTTCGCCATCTTGGCGCTTTCGCGCGCGACTTACAGCAAGATGATTCAGAATCTGATCTGGGCGACCGGCTATAACAGTTTTGCAATTCCACTGGCAGCTGGCGTGGCTCTTCCTTGGGGCATTGTCGTCGGACCGGCCGTCGGTGCCGCCTTGATGTCGGTAAGCACAATCATAGTGGCCATCAACGCTCAATTGTTGGAGCGCGCTCGCAAGTTGGTTGCGTCCGCGACTCCGTGATCGCAGGAGAAGGGAACACAAATGGACTCGCTTCTGTATTTCCTGGCCTTTGCCGCCCTGTTCTTTGTCGCGATGCGTTTCGGTTGCGGTGCCCATGTGACGGGACACAGTCACGGACACGGGCATGACAAGCAAGCCGGATCAGCCGGTGACCTTCGCAGTGTCTCTTCGGTACGGGCCGCGACGGGCCAGGTCACCGATGTCGTGTGCGGGATGACGGTCGAGACGGCGCGCGCACGATCAAGCGTGTACGAAGGCAATGCCTATTACTTCTGCGGCGAAGAATGCCGCAAGAAGTTCGAGACGAATCCCGCACAGTTTGCAGCACGCGCCGTAAAGGAGGACGCCCATGAACACTAAGACAGTTATCGCTGCTGGGTCTATCCCGGCTCTAACTCGCACGGTCCCTGTCCTGGCGTTGGGCATGGCACTTTCGCTGTTGTTCGCGATCTCCTATTTGCTTTGCATCGCACTTTATTTCTGGTCGCCAACGATGGTGGAAAATCACCAGATGCTGGTGCTCTTTCTGCCTGGCTTTCGCCTTCTGACTTGGCCGAGCTTCTTTCTTGGGTTGATCGAAAGCCTGGGCTACGGCTGGTTCGTCGCCCTGATCTTTGCGCCGCTATACAACTTCTTTGCGACGCTCTGGCGCTGAACGTTCGACCGCAAGGTAGAAACCAAAGCTGCTGCGATCGGAACCGAAGCCGAACTGCCGGACCAAGCGGATATGAGGGAGAGGTTCACGATCGTTGGTGCGGGGCCCGCGGGGCTTGCCTGTGCCATCGTACTCGCGCGCGCCGGGGCGCCAGTCTTGGTCCGCGAATGGCACGAGCGCGTCGGCGCGCGCTTTCATGGCGACTTTCAAGGTCTCGAGAATTGGACCGACGAAGGTGATGTGCTTGCCGAGCTTCGGAGCGCAGGTATCAACACCGACTTCGAGAACATACCCGTGTCGGTCGGCACGGCATTCGATGGCCGGGCGAACAGCTATCGCCTGAGTAGTGCGGAGCCGCTCTACTACCTTGTGCGGCGAGGCTCCAACCAAGGTTGCCTCGACGACGCATTGCTCAACCAAGCGCTTGCTTTAGGTGTTGACGTTCGCTTTGGCGATCGTGCCCGAACCGCCGACGATGCGACCGTTCTGGCAATCGGGCCACGAACAGCGGATGCGATCGCGGTCGGTTACGTCTTCGATACCACCATGGCAGACGGCAGTTGGTTGGCGCTTGACGACCGCTTGGCGCCACTCGGTTATTCCTACCTTCTGGTATATGGCGGCAAAGGAACGGTCGCGACCTGCATCTTCAAAGGCTTTCGCGAAGAAGCGGAATACGTCGCCCGAACCGTGCGCTTCTTTCGCGAGCACACCGACCTTGTCATGAAGAACCCGCGCCCCTTCGGCGGATATGCCAACTTTCGGCTCCCGCGGACCGCGCGGCAAGGAGAGCGAATCGTCGTTGGCGAGCAAGCAGGCTTTCAAGATGCGCTGGCCGGGTTCGGAATGCGCTACGCGCTGCGCTCGGGCATCCTGGCTGCGAAGAGCGTCCTGACGGGTGAGGATTATACCGCGCTGTGGCGGCAGGCCCTTTGGCCGCTGTTGAAGACAGGGACGGTCAACCGCTTTCTATTCAACTGGCTCGGCGAAGCCGGCAAGCGCCATGCACTTCGAACGCTCTCGCGCGGTGACGCCCGCAGGATCCTGATGCGGTTCTATCGGCCATCTCTGTTTAGTGATGCTCTGTTTCCGATCGCTCGCCTGCGTTATCGTGCAATCCTTCGCGACCCGAGCTGCCAGCACGTCGATTGCCAATGTGTGTGGTGCCGGTGCGCGCTCGATCGAGGCGAAAGTCGGATGTCTTGATCTGCATTCGGCGGGTAAAGTGCGGTGTCTACCACCAATGCTCATAACGCATTGCGCGTCTCAGTTCGGCTGGTTCGTCTCTTTGAGCTCGTGGCCGTTTCCCCGCTCGTCTTCTGGCCTGTCAGGTCGAAACCGACATCGCCGTTCAATGCAGGTTGACCCATCCAGCTTTGCAAGAGATTTTGATCGATCTCCGCAATGCCGATTAGCTTGTCCGGATCGTGAATGCAGAGACGCTTGTAATGGAACTCGAGTACTCCCTTTTTGCGCAGATCTCGCAAGACGCGATTGACATGCACGCTCGTGAGGCCGAGAGCGTCGCCGATATGCTCCTGAGTGAGCGGCAGATGCATTTCTTCGAACCGTTGACCGGGCCATTGCGCGCGATAGCGGATGAAGAGCTCAAGGATCAAGTGCGCCACCCGCTGATGCGCGGACTGGCGGCCGAGGCTGGCCAAATGATCGAAGGCCAAGCTTCTGTCCCGCGAAACGAGCCACGCCAACCTGAAGCCGATTTCGGGCAATTCGCGAGACAGCGCCACAAGATCAGAGCGTCTAATGACGCAAACCGACGCGTCGGTAAGAGCCTGAACGCCATATGTGGCACGGGCACCATCGGTCGGATGAAATCCGAGGACCGCTCCGGGGAGCACAAAGTCCAAAATCTGGCGCCGACCATCCTCGAGCAATGCGTAGCGGAAGGCCCATCCCCCCGTTAGGCTGTAGATTGCCTCGCACCGAGCACCGGGCGAAAAGATGTCCTGCCCAGCCTTGATGCGATGATCCCCGGATCGAAACCTCCGCATTTTGACGACGTCCGCAGCGTCGAGCACTCGACAGAGCCCATCGCGTCGCGCCGGGCAGACGTGACATCGGTCGTCAACGATACCTGTTCCTTGCAGCATAATAAGACACAATATCATCGCGGGCGGCATGACGTTGATTTAGGTCAAACTACCCGCGCTCGTTCCCAGCCAACAGCACGCTGCAGCGCGAAAAATGTTTGATCCAGCTTAATGCGCAACAGGGTCAAGCTCCTTAGATTTTTCAAACTAATAGCGGAGCTGGCCTCATGAATGGGTACAACAACGATGCTGGGCGCGGCTCGATTGCGGTGACGGTCGTGCGCGCCGGCGCCGAGTTCCTTCCTTGTCCCTTCTACGGCAGGTGCGACGGCCTGCTGGTGATGGATGCGCAGGGGGGCGTGGTGTCGTTTGCGTCAAACGCGCCTCACAATGTCGGATACCTCTCAAGTTTAATTCTGCAGACAGGTGTCAAGCGCTTGATTTGCGGTTTCATTCCGGACGACGAACTTTTGCGGCTTAGAGCGGCCGGCGTCGACGTCCGGCTGTGCTCCTGCGCCTGCGGGGTCGACGAGTTGATTGTCGATTTTGCTCAGCTGCCGAGCGCCTAGATGTATCGTCTCAAGCCGCAGGACGATCTCTCAAAGGCGTTAAGCCCAGCGGCCGAACGAGCAGTCGAGCATTCGGACCGAAGTGAATGGCCTACGCCGATGGAATTCCTAAGCCGTCATCCCTCTCCAACTGTGAGCGATGCCATCGCTGTGGCTCACCGCGCCGTCGCAAAGCTTCAACTTAACCCCGACGGCTCGCTCGTTCAGCTCTCGCCGGGCGACTGGTTCGTCTGCTTCGTTCCAGGGATTAACAGGCAATGGTGGCATCGCTTCGTCAACGAGCGCCATAAGCATGTCTTTGCCATCCGGCCGGTCGGGGATGGGAAATGGACGCTATTTGAACCATGGTGGACTCGCCTTCTGACGGCCACGATCACGAGCGAACAGGCGAAGAAATTTCTGCGCTGGGGTGCAGAGGGTGATGTGCTCCTTGCGCGCGAGGCTATCCCCGGAGCCGGTGGGCAGTTTCGCGGATGGATGAATTGCGCAGCTCTCGCCGCCTACATGCTTGGCAGGCGCTACTGGGTATGGACACCGCATGGCTTGTTCCGCCGCCTATTACGCGAGCCGAACGTCTGCCAGATCGATGTCTCTGCGCTACTCGAACATGATCTCGCAAAGCTCGGGAGTGAGGAGTCTCGCGACGTGTTGGCCTGCGAAGAGTGCCGTCCGGACCATCCCAAGCACCCTGAGGGCGCCGCCAAGCCGTTCTGCATGCATTGCGGCCGACAACTCGCGGACTGGCCCAAGGTTTAGGGCAGATGCGGATGTTTCGCCTGCATTCGGTTCCAAAAAAGTCTCCCACATTGCGGCGCGAAATTCACAACCGCCGGCCAAGATGGCGCGCCAAGCGCGTGGGATGACGACTTTGGGAGAATGTGAGGTGCCGTCGCTACGCGTAAAAGTTGCGGATGACACGTATTGCCTCAGCGCAGATACGCGATGCGCTACGGGACGCTTCCCATCGTTCGGTACACTGGCGGTGCCGCGGATACCGTCGTCGACGCCGCGAATGATGGGCGCATAGATCGCGCGACCGGATTCAGCTTCAACGATATCTCGTGCGACGCGCTCACGACGGCGGCTCGACGAGCGGTGGCGTCCTTTCGGCTTCCTCTTGCTTGGTGTAAGATTCAGTCAAATGCGATGAGCGCGGATTTCGGCTGGAAGCAATCCGCCGAGGCCTACGCGATTGTGACCTGCTCGGCGGTGACGCCTAAATGCGACCGAGCCGCCTCCAGATGTTGAAGCAACGCTCAGTTTAGGGAATTCACGACCAAAAAGGGTCCAGTAGCGGATGGCATTGCTTTTTCGTAAGATGCCAGTGAAACATATTGGAAATCGCGCATGGGCGAGGTGGAACGAGAGAAGCTGATTAGCCACGCGGAGCGGTTACGCGAGATCGCCGAGGATTCGCAAGACGGCGAAATCAAAAGGGCTCTGCTGGCGGCTGCACGCGATTTTGAGGCGCTTGCGCAGGGCAAGCCTATCGACCTCTCGACATGGAACTTTGAGCGCTAGCTAGGATTGCGCCGTGTAGATACGACTCGGACAATCGAAGGTCGCCGCCAATCGCGACTTTGATCCGAGCCAGAAAAACGAGCCCTTTATTTTCACGTTCCTAGCTCGCGCGAATCCGCTCCTTGATACCGGGGTACAGTTCCCTGTTACGACTAAGAATTTCCCTGTTCGAGTTTGAAGGGAATGCACCTGCAACGCGTTGAATCTTTGGCGAAATTAGGCATCCAAGGCGCGCTCGGAGCGCCAAACCTGCGAAACTTCCCTGTATTTCAGCCCCTATCAGGGAATTCGTCCCTGTTGTAGGTGGAGCATGGTGAGGTCGGGACTGCGCACACAAGGACGTGGCCTCGCTGCTTTTGCTCTATCGTGACCGCCGGCGTGCCAGCAGGGACGTCAAGCGGCTCGCGCTCGCCCACGTTGCCGAGCTTGACCGCAAGATCGCCGAGATGAAGGCGATCCGGGACACCGTTGCCAATCTCGCGGAACGTTGTCACGGGGATCAGCGGCCGGAGTGCCCGATCCTCGATGAGCTCGAAACTTCTAGGCATTGACACTCTTCCGAACAGGCCTTCCGTCCTCCAAGAGGTTTCGCTGACGGCGGAAGGAGTCTCCAATAGCGGCTGACACGGCCCTGATGCGCGCCGCGCGGCGCATGTCCTGATGGACGATAAGCCACGCGGTACGGCGTGCCGGCGGCTCATGGGGCCAAACGCGCACCAGATCAGGGGACGAGTCGCCGAGAAAGCAGGTTAGCTCCACGATACCCACCTCATCGGCCGCGGCCTTGAGCTGGATCAGCGGATTGTCGCAGCGGAGCGCAATGCGCGAACCCTCAAGCTCTTCTCCCATAAAAAACGGGCTCGTCGCGGCTGGCGTGCCAGTGAAGGTGATCAGGTCGAAGCCGGCCAGTCCCTTGCGTCGCTCGGGGATGCCCACTCGCGCCAGATACCGTGGCGAGGCGTAGAGGGA